>NZ_JBNZCI010000021.1:0-615 GCF_050880385.1 Ammonicoccus luteus | reverse complement strand
GGCCCACCAGTCCACGACGACCTCTGCGCGATCACGGATGACCAGGGCAGGGTCTGGCACGAGTTCACCGCCGACACGGCAAACCAGTTGTGGGTAGGCGACATCACCGAGCACAGGACGCGCGAGGGCAAGCTGTATGTCTGCGCATTCAAAGACGTGTTCTCCAACCGGATCGTGGGGTACTCCATCGACTCCCGAATGAAGTCCAAGATCGCGGTCGCAGCGTTGAACAACGCCGTCGCCAGACGCGGCGATACCGCCGGATGCGTGGTTCACACCGATCGGGGCTCGCAATTTCGAAGCCGGAAGTTCGTTCGCGCCCTAGGTCGTCACGACATGGTCGGGTCGATGGGCAGAGTCGGCGCGGCCGGGGACAACGCAGCTATGGAGAGCTTCTTCTCGCTGCTTCAGAACAATGTCCTCGACCGACGTTCATGGGCCACCCGGGACGACCTGCGGATCGCGATCGTGACCTGGATCGAACGGACCTACCACCGACGCCGTCGGCAGGACGCCCTCGGCCGGTTGACCCCCATCGAGTACGAGACGATCATGACCACACCAGCCCTTCAGGCTGCGTGACTAATCACTGTCACCTGATCGTGCAGCAGACCC
>NZ_JBNZCI010000020.1:0-685 GCF_050880385.1 Ammonicoccus luteus | reverse complement strand
GGGACTGCTGCACGTTTGGGTGACATCTGATCTGTGGCGCTGATGAGTGTCACTGGAAGGATGTACCTCATGCCCAAGCCGTATCCCCGAGAGTTCCGCGACGACGTGGTCAACGTGGCTCGCAACCGTGAGCCCGGACAATCACTCAAACAGATCGCTGCGGACTTCGGGATCGCCGAATCGTGTTTGAGTAACTGGATGCGCCGAGCCGATGTGGAGGACGGGCTGAAGCCCGGCACGACCACCGCCGAGAATGCTGAGCTGCGTGAGGCGAAGAAGCGCATCCGACTGCTGGAGCAAGAAAACGAGGTGTTGCGTCGGGCGGCGGCGTACTTGTCGCAGGCGAACCTGCCGGGAAAATGATGTACCCGCTCGTGCGTGAGCTCGCCGGTGACGGGATCCCTGTCACGGTGACGTGTCGGGTCCTCAAGCTCGCTCGCCAGCCCTACTACCGATGGCTGGCCGACCCCATCAGCGACCGCGAACTCACCGATGCTTATTTGGCCAACGCGCTGTTCGACGCGCACCGTGACGATCCCGAGTTCGGCTACCGCTACCTCGCCGATGAGGCCCGCGATGCTGGCCACCACGCGTGTGATCGCACCATGTGGCGGGTCTGCTCGACCAACCAGTGGTGGTCGGCATTCGGTAAGAAACGCGCCAAGAACGGGAAGAAGCCAGGCCC
>NZ_JBNZCI010000019.1:0-986 GCF_050880385.1 Ammonicoccus luteus | reverse complement strand
GGTGCTGCCACGGTCGGTATGGAAGATCACCCGCTCGGACTCCTTTTCGCGCCACAGCGCAGCCTTTCCGCCGCGGGCGGCGACAGCCATCTGGATCGCTGCCCGGGCCAACTCGGCATCGGGGTGGACACTGGTTGCCGCGCCGAGCAGCCGGCGGGAATACAAGTCGATCACCGTCGCCAGATACAGTTTGCCCTCCCCGGTCGGGATCTCGGTGATATCGCCCACCCATTTGACATTCGGTGCTGGCGCGGTGAAATCACGGCAGACCAGATCGGGAAACTTCGCCGCGGTCCGGTCTTGACGGGTCAGCCCGCCACGGCGCTTGACGACCCGGGCGATAAGCCCCTGCCGGCGCATCGAGTCGGCCACGGTCTTCTTGGACAGCACCCAGCCCTCGGCCCCCAGATCGGCACGCAGCCGGGGCGACCCGTGTAAGCCTTTGGCCTTGTCGAACGCGACTCGCACAGCGCGATCGACGGTATCGCGGCGCCGGTCGGTGTCGGTGAACAACCCCGCGGTGGCACCGGGACCCTGGGCGCGTCGGAGCCATTTGTAGAACCACGCCAGCGACACCCCCAGCAGGGCACAGACCACGGTGTGCGGCACTCGGTAGTTGGTCCTTTGGTCAGCGATGAAGCGTGCCACGCTCACTTCGTCGCCTCCTTCACCCACAGGACCACCGATCGCTTGAGGACATCACGCTCCATGCGGAGTTCGGCGTTCTCGGCGCGGAGCCGTTTCAGTTCGTCAAAGTCGTCTTTGGACAACTCCCCACGCCCCTCCCGCGCCTCGCGGGCCCGGGTCACCCAGTTCCCCAGGGTGCCCTCGTTCACGCCGAGATCTCGGGCAATCTGCGCGATCGGCTTACCTGTCTCTTCGACGATCCGCACAGCTCCCTCACGGAACTCCCGGTCGTACTTCTTACGCTTCTCTGGCATCTCATTCCCTATTGTCGATGCCTCCACGCTTCTGGGGAAACCTCA
>NZ_JBNZCI010000018.1:0-1081 GCF_050880385.1 Ammonicoccus luteus | reverse complement strand
CTAGGTGTACCCGGCCATCAGGTTGGTGACAGTCGGCTGATGGGTGGGAGCCCGTTGAGTGCGCTGTGGCCTCGTTCAGTGTTGTAGCGCTCCAGCCAAGGCGCAAGGGCTGCCGTGCGCTCCTGGTTGCTGGCGTAGGTGCGGCGGTAGGCCCACTCGGTGGCCAGGGTCCGGTTCAGCCGCTCGACCTTGCCGTTCTGCCAGGGGCAGTGGGGTTTGATGAACTTCTGCCGGATGCCGTGATCGGCGCACACCCCGCGCAGTGAGTAGCGGTAGGCCCACGCGTTGTCGGTCATCAGGCGTTCGATCCGGGTGATGCCGTGGGCGGCGAAGTAGCCGATCGCCCGCTGGAGGAAGGCGGCGCAGGTCGTGCCCTTCTCGTCGGGCAGAACCTCGCTGTAGGCCAACCGGGAGTGGTCATCGATCAAGGAGTGGACGTAGTCGAACCCAGGCCCGTTGACGCGGTCCCGAGCCACATTGCCGCGACCGTGGACCCGCCACCCGCCCCCGTCGGGGATCCGGCCGAGCTTCTTCACGTCCATGTGGACCAGCTCGCCGGGATGGTCACGTTCGTAACGGACCGCGGTCTGCTTCGACGAGCGGATCACTGCCCCGGTGATCGGGTCACACTCACGCAGGTAGGCGACCCGGTGGCGGCGCAGGATCCTCGAGATCGTGCGGGCCGGCACATCGACGAGCGTGGCGAGCAGGTCGGGGCCGGCTCGGTGGGTGGCTCGCGCGGCCAGCACGCGTTTCTCCACGGCCGAACTCGTCTTGGTGGGAGTTGTGTGTGGTTTCGACGACCGGGTTTGAAGGCCTGCTTGGCCCTCGGCGGCGTACCGGTCCAGCCACCTGCGCACGCACTTGCGGGACACTCCCATCGCGGCAGCGATGTGGGACTGGGGCCAGCCGGCCTGGTGGCGTTGCACGATCAGCAGCCGACCATGAACGGTCAGCCGGGCACTACCGTGGGACATGGAACCTCCGTGGTGGATGTGGGCCTTCGACAAGCCACACCCCACCCGGAGGTTCCCCTCACGTCAACAACCCCACGCTGCTACCAACGTCTTGGCCGGATACA
>NZ_JBNZCI010000017.1:0-1092 GCF_050880385.1 Ammonicoccus luteus | reverse complement strand
CCCATCCAGTACGAAACCACCACGGCCTCCAAACCGGACGCCGCATAACAAACCTCTACGATTTCGGGGGAACCACAAAACGCTTCGCGCAGCACCAGCGCAGTCATGGCGACATCAGTTCCTTCACCTTTCAGCGAGTACCCATGCAGGACCTCTCCCGGGTGGAGCGGGAGTGCATTCATTCGTTGGAGGCATACGGGATCCGGCTGCGGAACCTCGACCATATGAGCGTCCTCCAGGGCGAGCGAGATCTGGACCTGATCGTCACACCCGATGAGCAGAGTCAGTGGTTGGCTCGGGAGAGCGCTCCCGAAGCTGAAGCCAGACAGGTCGACGACCCAGACCTGCGACGGCGCTACCGACGCCGGTTCGAGCAGTTCGTGCAGTTGCCACACGCGGAGGAAGCCCTCTTTCTGCTGGGCACCTACCTGCATGCCGTAATCCCGTTTGCTCGCCGCACCGAGCTCTCTTTCTGGTCGATCTCCTGCCTGCCGGATAACGGTCGCGGCGGGGTCTATTCGCGCGTCAACGTGAACATGCAGGAAGTGCTGACACTCGAAGCCGATGACCAGGGTCTCTGGGCGCACTTCCACCTGGCCAGGACTCCATTCGAGGAATATTTCGGAGAGGAATGGCAGGAAGCACTGGCCGAACATGGATGGAGTCCGCAACTGCATGGGTACCAGCCGGGCGGCCAGGACCAGTTCTGCTTGGCCGACAACGACCCTGAGGGTGCGAAAGAGTTGATGGTGTGGCCGGTGCCGAGCAATGCGATGTCCAAGCTGAACCTCAACTTGATGCGCCGGGGACCGAACTTCTACAGCAGTTCTCACTGCTTGGAACTTGTCGACGCCGCCGTCGCCACGTTCCAGCGACGCAAGCATGAACTGACTCCCGTGCACGGACTGATGCCTGAGGACGAGCGCCCCAGACAACGCTGGCACTACTAAGCACCGTGTGCAACTGAACTCGGCTCGAAATCACTGCCCGCTATTGATCATCCCGACTCGGGATTGGGACTGCTGCACGTTTGGGTGACATCTGATCTGTGGCGCTGATGAGTGTCACTGGAAGGATGTACCTCATGCCCAA
>NZ_JBNZCI010000016.1:0-1435 GCF_050880385.1 Ammonicoccus luteus | reverse complement strand
GGCTCTTCACAATTCGGGGTGTAGAGGGTGGTTGAGTCCGGTCGGCGCGTCGATGGCCGGGTAAGGGTCGAGGTCTTTCGATGATGGAGGTTCCTACGCCAGCCATCTGAAAGACCTCGACATGCTTGACGCTACCTTCACCTGCCCGGATCTGACCACCTTCACGCGCTTGGACCAGCTCGGGCTCGAAGTGACTGGGCAGTGCGTCGAGCCGGAGCGGTCGGTGCTGTTGTGCCGGGTGATCGAGCCCGATGACTGGTGCCGACGCTGCGGGTGTCAGGGTGCGCCCAGGGACACCGTGACCCGCCGGTTGGCCCATGAGCCGTTCGGCTGGCGCCCGACCACGCTGCTGATCCGGCTGCGTCGCTACCGGTGCACCGGGTGCGGGCACGTGTGGCGCCAAGACATCTCGAAAGCCGCGGAACCGCGGGCGAAGATGTCCCGTGCCGGGGTGGCGTGGGCGCTGGTCGGACTGGTCTGTCAGCACCTGAGCATGGCCCGGATCGCTGAGGCGTTGGCGGTGTCGTGGAACACCGCGAACACCGCAGTGCTCGCCGAAGGCCGGCGGGTGCTGATCAACGACCCGGACCGGCTGGATGGGGTCACCGTCTTGGGTGTGGATGAACACGCGTGGCGGCATACCCGGCGCGGGGACAAGTACGTGACCGTCATTATCGATCTCACCCCGGTCCGCGATGGCACTGGCCCCGCGCGGTTGTTGGACATGGTCGAAGGCAGATCGAAACGGGCGTTCAAGACCTGGCTCGCCGAACGGGATCAGGCCTGGCGCGATGGGGTGGAAGTGGTCGCGATGGACGGGTTCACCGGGTTCAAGACCGCCGCCACTGAAGAACTGCCCGAGACCGCCACGGTGATGGACCCGTTCCATGTGGTCCGCCTCGCCGGGGACGCCCTCGACCGCTGTCGACGCCGGGTCCAACACCAGTTGCACGGTCATCGAGGCCGCGCTGACGATCCGTTGTATCGGGCCCGACGGACCCTGCTGACCGGTGCGGACGTGCTCACAGCGAAGCAGCACACCCGTCTGGAGGCGCTTTTCGCGACCGAGGACCATGTCGAGATCGAGGCCACCTGGGGTGTTTATCAGCGCATGGTCGCTGCTTATCGTCATCCCGACCGTGGCGAGGGACGCAGGCTGATGACCCAGCTCATCGCGACGGCCAGTTCCGGGGTCCCGGGTGCTCTGGTCGAGATCATCACCCTCGGTCGAACTCTGAAAAAGAGGGCCGCCGACATCCTGGCCTACTTCGACCGGCCGGGCACCAGCAACGGTCCAACCGAGGCGATCAATGGCCGACTCGAACACCTCCGCGGATCCGCCCTCGGCTTCCGCAACCTCACCCACTACATCGCCCGCGCACTCCTCGAAGCCGGAGGATTCAGACCCCAACTACACCGTCGATTGTGAAGAGCC
>NZ_JBNZCI010000015.1:0-1650 GCF_050880385.1 Ammonicoccus luteus | reverse complement strand
AGTACGAGACGATCATGACCACACCAGCCCTTCAGGCTGCGTGACTAATCACTGTCACCTGATCGTGCAGCAGACCCGGGGGTGTCACCGTCGCATCCGGGACCCCGGGCAATCGTCACTACTACCTGTTCCTCGATCAAGACATCTCTGATCCTGACCTACACGAGACTCTCTGTCGCCTACTCGGAGTCGAGAGCTCGGGGTGTCGGAGCAAACGTATTACCGATGGCGCAACCAGTACGGCGGGTTGAAGGCCGACGATGCCAAGCGTCTCAAAGAGCTCGAGAAACAGAACGCAACGCTGAAGCGGCTCTTGGCCGAGGCCGAGCTAGAGAAGACTGCGCTCAAGGAGCTGGCTGAGGGAAACTTCTAGGCCCGCACCGGCGCCGCGCCGCAGTGACTCACCTGATCAGGACACTACAGATCAGTGAGCGGATGGCGTGCCGCCTGGCCGGGCTGTCCCGATCGGCCTACCGCCGCCCGATGCAAGCCGACACCGTGGCCGACCCAGACCGGGCGTTACGGGACTGGTTGCGCGACTATGCGCAGAGGCACCCGCGGTGGGGATACCGCCGGGCCTATCACGATGCCCGCGCCGAAGGGTGGGTCGTGAATCACAAGAAGATTCAGCGGCTGTGGCGTGAGGAAGGTCTGCGAGTCCCGCGGCGTCGCCGTCGCAAACGCATCGGTGCCTCCACCGTCGACGTACCAGTCGCGGTAGCGCCGAACGTGGTGTGGGCGATCGATTTCCAATTCGACAGTGATGAGCGTGGTCGGCCGATCAAGATTTGTTCCATCGTGGATGAGCACACCCGCGAATGCATCGGCGGGCTTGTGGAACGTTCCATCACCGCTGATCGACTCGCCGCCCACCTTGACGACCTCGTCGCAGGCCGGGGCGCCCCGGCGGTGCTGAGGTGCGACAACGGTCCCGAGCTGATCAGTGAGGCGATGGCCGACTGGGCCGGTACTCGCATCGGTTTGAGCTATATCCCGCCCGGGTCGCCGTGGCGCAACGGCTACATCGAATCGTTCAACGGCAGGATTCGCGACGAGTGCCTGAACATCAACAGCTTCTATTCGCTCCTGCACGCCCAAGTCGTGATCGGCGATTGGAAAACCGAATACAACCACGATCGCCGGCACTCATCGCTCGACTACCTCGCACCGGTCGACTACGCTCGGCAATGCACTCATCAATTAGAAACCGACGACTCACACACCGTCCGGACCTAACAATGGGGGCAGGTCACCCGCCTACCTGCGCGCACATAACGCCGGGATGGCTCCGGCCGATGTCGCTTCCACCGTGGCCCGACGTCAGGCCCAACTCCAGCCGCAGCACGCCAGCGACCTTCTCGCTGCCTCGACCGTCCATGACAACCTCACCCTGTTGGACGAGGTGATCAGTGCCGCAGAGCGTGGAGACCTCCTGTCGGCAGGCGTAATCGCATCGCAGATTCAGTAATCACCCACACCCCCGAGCTTGGCCAGGTGCCCTCGGGGGTGTGGAGTAGACGCTTGAGCCCCGCCTGCTCGCGTCATCCCTTCACGATGTGAAGAGTCTATTAGGGGCTCTTCACAATTCGGGGTGTAGAGGGTGGTTGAGTCCGGTCGGCGCGTCGATGGCCGGGTAAGGGTCGAGGTCTT
>NZ_JBNZCI010000014.1:0-5504 GCF_050880385.1 Ammonicoccus luteus | reverse complement strand
GCGCGGTGTGTGTACGGTTTTTGAGAACTCAACAGCGTGTTTTTACGTCATATGCACTTTTTTGGGACCTTTTCTGCCTCGCGTTTTGTGGGGTGGGGGTTTCTTTGAGTTGATTATTTGATTGATTGCCTGCATGGTGTGCCTCTTTTTTTGGGGTGTGTTGTGTGGGTGTTTTGGTCAGTGTCAGGCTCGTTGATTTTGTTTTGATGGCCTGCCTTTTTGGGTGGGTTGTTGGATGGTTTTCAACGGAGAGTTTGATCCTGGCTCAGGACGAACGCTGGCGGCGTGCTTAACACATGCAAGTCGAACGGTAAGGCCCTTCGGGGTACACGAGTGGCGAACGGGTGAGTAACACGTGAGTAACCTGCCCTGGACTCTGGGATAAGCATTCGAAAGGGTGTCTAATACTGGATATGACCTGTGACCGCATGGTTGTGGGTGGAAAGATTTTTTGGTCTGGGATGGGCTCGCGGCCTATCAGCTTGTTGGTGGGGTGATGGCCTACCAAGGCGTCGACGGGTAGCCGGCCTGAGAGGGCGACCGGCCACACTGGGACTGAGATACGGCCCAGACTCCTACGGGAGGCAGCAGTGGGGAATATTGCGCAATGGGCGGAAGCCTGACGCAGCAACGCCGCGTGCGGGATGACGGCCTTCGGGTTGTAAACCGCTTTCAGCAGGGACGAAGGGTTTCTTGACGGTACCTGCAGAAGAAGCACCGGCCAACTACGTGCCAGCAGCCGCGGTGATACGTAGGGTGCGAGCGTTGTCCGGAATTATTGGGCGTAAAGAGCTTGTAGGCGGTTTGTCACGTCGGAAGTGAAAACTCGGGGCTTAACTTCGAGCTTGCTTCCGATACGGGCTGACTAGAGGAAGTTAGGGGAGAACGGAATTCCTGGTGGAGCGGTGGAATGCGCAGATATCAGGAGGAACACCGGTGGCGAAGGCGGTTCTCTGGGACTTTCCTGACGCTGAGAAGCGAAAGCGTGGGGAGCAAACAGGCTTAGATACCCTGGTAGTCCACGCCGTAAACGGTGGGCACTAGGTGTGGGGGACATTCCACGTTCTCTGTGCCGTAGCTAACGCATTAAGTGCCCCGCCTGGGGAGTACGGCCGCAAGGCTAAAACTCAAAGGAATTGACGGGGGCCCGCACAAGCGGCGGAGCATGCGGATTAATTCGATGCAACGCGAAGAACCTTACCTGGGTTTGACATAGGCCGGAAGCATTCAGAGATGGGTGTGCCTTTTTGGTCGGTTTACAGGTGGTGCATGGCTGTCGTCAGCTCGTGTCGTGAGATGTTGGGTTAAGTCCCGCAACGAGCGCAACCCTCGTCCTATGTTGCCAGCAATTCGGTTGGGGACTCATAGGAGACTGCCGGGGTCAACTCGGAGGAAGGTGGGGATGAGGTCAAGTCATCATGCCCCTTATGTCCAGGGCTTCACGCATGCTACAATGGCTGGTACAACGGGCTGCGAGGTCGTAAGGCTGAGCGAATCCCGAAAAGCCAGTCTCAGTTCGGATTGGGGTCTGCAACTCGACCCCATGAAGTCGGAGTCGCTAGTAATCGCAGATCAGCAACGCTGCGGTGAATACGTTCCCGGGCCTTGTACACACCGCCCGTCAAGTCATGAAAGTCGGCAACACCCGAAGCCGGTGGCCTAACCCTTGTGGGGGGAGCCGTCGAAGGTGGGGCTGGTAATTAGGACTAAGTCGTAACAAGGTAGCCGTACCGGAAGGTGCGGCTGGATCACCTCCTTTCTAAGGAGCCTTTTGAGTGTTGCTGCGATGATCCTGCTGCCGTGTGGTGGTGGGGGAGTGGTGATGTGGCTTTCTTTTGTGGAAGCTGTGACGTAGGGGCACGCTGTTGGGTCCTGAAGAACCGTGCTGGTGGCCTCCTGTTGTGGGGGGTTGGGGCTGGTTTTTCGTGGGCATCGCGGGGATGGGTTGTCGCTGGTTGTGGTGGTGGCTTGTTCTTGTGGGTGTGGGTATGTTGAGAACTTGACAGTGGACGCGAGCATCTTATGTAGTTTTTTTGTCTTGGTTTATTTTTTGTTGACAAGCTACTAAGGGCAATCGGTGGATGCCTTGGCACCAAGAGCCGATGAAGGACGTGGTAATCTGCGATAAGCCCCGGGGAGTTGGTACACGAGCTGTGATCCGGGGATGTCCGAATGGGGAAACCTCGAAGGGAACCGGAGTAATGTCCGGCGACTCCTGTCTGAATCTATAGGGCAGTGAGAGGGAACGGGGGGAAGTGAAACATCTCAGTACCCTCAGGAAGAGAAAACAATAGTGATTCCGTTAGTAGTGGCGAGCGAACGCGGATGAGGCCAAACCGTGTCTGTGTGAGAGCTGACAGGCGTTGCAGATGCGGGGTTGTGGGACGCACTTGGATCGGGCTGTTGACCGGTCGTGGGTGGTGGTTGTGGAAGACGAAGCGTGTTGGGATAGCGCGGCAGAGAAGGTAAGACCCCTGTAGTCGTAACATGATCATGCCCATGGGGTGTGTTTCCCAAGTAGCACGGGACTCCTGGAATTCCGTGTGAATCTGGCGGGCCCACCCGCTAAGCCTAAATACTCCTTGGTGACCGATAGCGGACTAGTACCGTGAGGGAAAGGTGAAAAGTACCCCGGGAGGGGAGTGAAATAGTACCTGAAACCGATTGCCTACAATCCGTCGGAGCCTTCCTTTGTGGGGGTGACGGCGTGCCTTTTGAAGAATGAGCCTGCGAGTTAGTGGTACGTCGCGAGGTTAACCCGTGGGGGGTAGCCGTAGCGAAAGCGAGTCCGAATAGGGCGTTGAGTGGCGTGCTCTAGACCCGAAGCGGAGTGATCTATCCATGGCCAGGTTGAAGCGACGGTAAGACGTCGTGGAGGACCGAACCCACCTAGGTTGAAAACTGGGGGGATGAGCTGTGGATAGGGGTGAAAGGCCAATCAAACTCCGTGATAGCTGGTTCTCCCCGAAATGCATTTAGGTGCAGCGTCGCGTGTTTCTTGCCGGAGGTAGAGCACTGGATAGTCTAGGGGGCCCACAAGCTTACCGAAATTAGCCAAACTCCGAATGCCGGTAAGTGAGAGCGCGGCAGTGAGACAGTGGGGGATAAGCTTCATTGTCGAGAGGGAAACAGCCCAGATCACCAACTAAGGCCCCTAAGCGATAGCTAAGTGGAAAAGGATGTGGAGTTGCGGAGACAACCAGGAGGTTGGCTTGGAAGCAGCCATCCTTGAAAGAGTGCGTAATAGCTCACTGGTCAAGTGATTCTGCGCCGACAATTTAGCGGGGCTCAAGCTATCCGCCGAAGTTGTGGCATTCACACGTTGTGTGTGGATGGGTAGGGGAGCGTCGTGTGTGCGGTGAAGGTTCGGGGTGACCCGGGGTGGAGTGCACACGAGTGAGAATGCAGGCATGAGTAGCGAATGACGGGTGAGAAACCCGTCCGCCGAATAACCAAGGGTTCCAGGGTCAAGCTAATCTGCCCTGGGTAAGTCGGGACCTAAGGCGAGGCCGACAGGCGTAGTCGATGGACAACGGGTTGATATTCCCGTACCGGCGTGTACGCGCCCGTGCCAAGTTGGGTGATGCTAAGAATGGAAGACCATTGTTGACCTTCGGGTTGGTGGTGGTTGACTCTTCGATCCGAACTCGAGGCGGCAAGCTGCGGAGGGACGCAGGAAGGTAGCTCATCCCGGGCGATGGTTGTCCCGGGCTAAGTGTGTAGGACGGGGTGTAGGCAAATCCGCGCCCCACTGTGTCTGAGACATGATGGCTGGGTGGGATACGTCCCATCGAGTGAGTGATCCTATGCTGCCTAGAAAATCTTCGTGAGCGAGTGTGCAAGCCGCCCGTACCCCAAACCGACTCAGGTGGTTGGGTAGAGAATACCAAGGCGATCGAGATAATCGTGGTGAAGGAACTCGGCAAAATGCCCCCGTAACTTCGGAATAAGGGGGACCTGATCCGTGTAGCATTTTCTGTGATAGCGGTGAGGGTCGCAGAGACCACGGGAAAGCGACTGTTTATTAAAAACACAGGTCCGTGCGAAGTTGTAAGACGATGTATACGGACTGACTCCTGCCCGGTGCTGGAAGGTTAAGGGGACGTGTTAGCGCAAGCGAAGCACTGAACTTAAGCCCCAGTAAACGGCGGTGGTAACTATAACCATCCTAAGGTAGCGAAATTCCTTGTCGGGTAAGTTCCGACCTGCACGAATGGAGTAACGACTTTCCCACTGTCTCCACCACGAACTCGGCGAAATTGCAGTACGAGTAAAGATGCTCGTTACGCGCAGCAGGACGGAAAGACCCCGGGACCTTTACTATAGTTTGGTATTGGTGATCGGTGCAGCTTGTGTAGGATAGGTGGGAGACTGTGAAGCATGCACGCCAGTGTGTGTGGAGTCAACGTTGAAATACCACTCTGGTTGCTCTGGTTATCTAACCTCGGACCATGATCTGGTTCAGGGACAGTGCCTGATGGGTAGTTTGACTGGGGCGGTCGCCTCCTAAAAGGTAACGGAGGCGCCCAAAGGTTCCCTCAGCCTGGTTGGCAATCAGGTGTTGAGTGTAAGTGCACAAGGGAGCTTGACTGTGAGACAGACATGTCGAGCAGGGACGAAAGTCGGGACTAGTGATCTGACGGTGGCGTGTGGAAGCGCCGTCACTCAACGGATAAAAGGTACCCCGGGGATAACAGGCTGATCTTGCCCGAGCGTCCATAGCGACGGCATGGTTTGGCACCTCGATGTCGGCTCGTCGCATCCTGGGGCTGGAGTCGGTCCCAAGGGTTGGGCTGTTCGCCCATTAAAGCGGCACGCGAGCTGGGTTTAGAACGTCGTGAGACAGTTCGGTCCCTATCCGCTGCGCGCGTAGGAGTCTTGAGAAGAGCTGTCCTTAGTACGAGAGGACCGGGACGGACTAACCTCTGGTGTGCCAGTTGTCCTGCCAAGGGCACGGCTGGTTGGCTACGTTGGGAAGTGATAACCGCTGAAAGCATCTAAGCGGGAAGCACGCTTCAAGATGAGGGCTCCCACCCATTTATGGGGTAAGGACCCCGGCAGACTACCGGGTGATAGGTCGGATGTGGAAGCACAGCAATGTGTGGAGCTGACCGATACTAATAGTCCGAGGGCTTGTCACACACCCACCCACGGTGGGGACAAGCAAACCAACACAAAGACTTGTTGCATAACGATAAACGCGTCCACTGTCCGGTATCTCAGGATACCCACCACACCCACCAAAGGGGGGGGGTGTGCGTGCACAACCACCCCCGCCCCGGGCGGTGATGGTTGTGGTGTCCACCAGAGTTACGGTGATCATGGCGAGAGGGAAACACCCGGTCCCATTCCGAACCCGGAAGTTAAGCCTCTCAGCGCCGATGGTACTGCACACGGGAGTGTGTGGGAGACTAGGACATCGCCGGACAACACACCCCCCAAAAGGGGGGGCAGGAAAAGGGTCTGAAACCACACGGTTCCAGACCCTTTCCCAATTCCAGGGC
>NZ_JBNZCI010000013.1:0-10159 GCF_050880385.1 Ammonicoccus luteus | reverse complement strand
TCACCCACTACATCGCCCGCGCACTCCTCGAAGCCGGAGGATTCAGACCCCAACTACACCGTCGATTGTGAAGAGCCCTATTAGGCTTCGCTCAGGGATCTCTTAGGTTGGTCGCAACGACGTACCAACGAAAGGGACCCCGACATGACCACCACCACGAACCTCCACGGAACCTCGACCAGCACCCTTCGCCACATCGCCCGTCAGGAAGGTGTGGAAGTCCCCGCTAAGGCCACCGCCTCCATGATCCGCGAAGCCATCGAGAAGGCCCGTGTCGCCACCGGCGATACTCCTGCCCCCACCCCGGAGGCGAAAGCCCCGCGCAAGACCGCTCACTCGGACTGCGATCACCCGCGTACGCCTGCCGCTCGCGCTATCTGCCGCAAGGAGCGTGCCGAAGCTGCGGCCAAGGCTGCTGAAGCTGAGGTCCCGACCGAGAAGGCTGCCGACAAGTAACCTGATCCCACACCGCCCCTCCTGACCCTCGCCCTTCCTCGGGCGGGGGTTTGGAGTAGTTGTGTGGTCCCTGTGTGCCAATTTCTGGCCTAGAGGCTTCAGTTCAACGTTCGGGTAAGCGGTATGGCCAGCAAGACTCCAACGATTAGCCCGATGGTGGCGACCATTGGCCAGCCGAACCCCAGCACGGCTAAAACCGCACCAACCACGATGGCAACAGCAAAAAAGTAAAATACCAAGCAGCCACACCCGCCACCATTCAAGATGTGGTCCTCGATCCATTCGAAGATCGCGTCAAGTTTGGACATCACTAGATGTACCAAGACCGTAGAGGCGATTGTTCCCAGAATGATGACGCCAGCCCATTGCAAGTTGGTCACGATCTGGGATCTTATCGGGGCATTGCTGCGCCTTCGCCGACCAATAATTCCTGGACGTTCCTGGAAGGCCCTGTAATCGCCCAGCGCGTGCGCGACGATGAATCACACCCGGTCGCATACGCTAGGCCCCCTGAGGCGCCCTCGGGCTCTTCTCAGACACCTTGTGTGATCGTGCGTCGCATCATGCGCGCATCGGCACTGTGTGGCCCTCGATCACTCGCACGCGACCCCGTCGCCGTCACGGTCCAGTTTGGAGCTGTAACCGGGCTGCCCTCGGTAGATCGGATCAGCGCCCGCTGCACGCACTTCGGTGCAGTTCGCATAAGAGACGCTCTTGGGCGCCTGTGTGGTCCGTTTGGGTGCCGTCGTCGTTCGTGTGACTTGTGCCTGCTGTGCCGGCCTGGTGGTCGTGGGGGGTGCCGCCTGCGTCGCGGGCGCTGCCTGCGTGGTTGTTGGCGGGGGCGGCGGTGCCTGTGTCGTCGGCGCCGGTGGGGGCGCTTCGGTTGTGGCCGGGGATGGAGGAGGCGGCTCCGGTGTCGGGCTTGGTGTAGGAGTCGGTGTAGGACTCGGGCTAGGCGTCGCGCTCGGTGTGGGAGTCGGGCTCGCAGATACCGGAGAAGCGAAGGTGGCGGGTGCGGGCTCTGGGGCAGGTAACAGCGTTAAGCCCACGATGCCGACTGCCAAGCTGGTGCCGATGGCCGTTAGTCCGTGCGTCGGGCGTCGCTTGAAGAGCTGCACGATGCCCCAGACGAAGGGGATGAATCCAGCGATCCATAGACCGAGGGACCAACCTCCGCTGAGGGAACCGAGAGCGGCGAAGAGCACGAATACTGCACCTGTGATGATCAGCATCCGCTTGATGTTGGGCCCTCGCTGAACAGGCAACCTCGCCACCACCGCCGTCGAGCGGCTCACCGCCCCCACCTGACCCGCAGTGCCGACCGCCCGAACCAGCCAGCCGTACCCGGAACTTGTGGAATCCCGCCCCGCCCCGTGCGACACCGGGCCCACTGTCACACCCACCTGTCAGAATCAGCCCCAGATGCTGATCCTCAAGACATCACAACGACTCCTGGCCCACAGACGAAAGATCGAGGTTAGGAACCAAGAAAGGACAGGGATCCGATGCCAGAATCGACGCTGCCGACTTTCGGTCATGCCGCTGCGCCAGTGATTCAGACCGCCGCTCAGACTATTTTTCAGCAGGGGCTGCGGGCTCGGGATTCTGCCTTCAACCCGGGGGCCGGGGCCTGGACTCGGGAGAACACAGCCACGTTGCTCGAATGTTTCGTGGGTCAGCCAGATATGAGCGGGGATTCTTTCAAGAGCAAGTTGCAGAAGCAGTTGGCAGATGCGTCGGATTCGGCTCGGCTGCTGTTTGCGGAGTTGTATTACTTGAATCTCCTTCCTCTACGTGATTATAAAGGCAGCACTAAAAGGGCACTGATTCAGAGCGTTCTTTCGGAAATGTCATCACCGGTGGCCATTCCCGCTGAACTGGCCCAGGCACTGGATCTGCACGTCTTTAAGGGAGGGATGGGCTTCACGACCGGGCGCTATTGGCAGCTGTGCTATCTCATCGAGTTCGCGCACGGGTTCCTTGCCTCGGAGGTTCCTGGAGATGTGTGGGAGGACCCGCTGGCGTTCCGGACCTACTTACAGGCTGTTGTGTCGAAAGACTCACCGACCCAGCGCAACAGCTTGCTCTATCTGGCGCACCCGACCTTCTTCCTGCCCATGGTGAGCGACTCTCATCGGCGCGCGGCGCACGCTGCGTTCGAGCACGTGTTGCCCGCTCCCAGCGGCGACCTCGATCGCGATCTGCGAGACATTTATCGTGCGATCAGTGATGAGCAGGGCGAGCCGATGAACTTCTATCGCGAGCCGTGGCGCAGTCACTGGGCCCCAGAGCCTCCTAGGCTTGATGACCCCACCCGCAGGGCTTGGCTCGTGCGAGGCTCCTCAGTGGACGGGCAGGACCTGATCCCGCTTTGGCGGAAAGTGGGTTTCGTGTCCTTGCGAGGGAGCAAGTTGCGCGAGGTTCAGCCGCCCATCGGCCGCGATGAACTGCGGACGATCGTCAACGAAGACTATTCCCAGAGCTCTTATGCAGCAAAGGCCGTCAAGCTGGATGAGTTTCACGCGTTCTTGTCCCGTATGCGCCCTGATGACCTGATCGTCACGACCAGCCAAGGCAGGCTATTCGTGGGCGTGCTCTCAGGAGCAGCTGAGTACGTTCCATCGCCCGACGGTCTGTCGAACCTGCGACGCAGCGTGGATTGGGGTCGAGAGGGCATCGACGACGTTGATCTCCCACCGGAGATCAAGGCCCGTTTGCAGATCCAATACGACGTCGTCGAGATGACCCAGCAGTTGGATTTGCTCGAGCCCTTCCTGGACCCGAACAAGTCGTTCGAGGCGGACCTTACGCTGCAGCCTCCGAGTGAGCTTGGTCTCCCCGACGCAACAGCGGAAATCGCGGATGAATTGAACGTCGATCAGTCGTGGCTCCAGGAGTGCATTGCCTTGCTGCGTGACCGTCCACAGCTGATCTTCTACGGTCCACCCGGCACCGGTAAGACCTTCATCGCGCAACACCTCGCGAACCATCTGGCCCGAGACAAGGGAAATGTCCGGTTGGTACAGTTCCATCCGGCGTACTCGTATGAGGATTTTTTCGAGGGCTATCGCCCCGAGCCATCCGGTGGCTTCGCGCTGAAGCCGGGTCCGTTACGCAAGACGGTGGATGTAGCCAAGGAGAATCCCCACTCGGCGTACTTCCTGATCATCGACGAGATCAACCGAGGCAATCTCGCCAAGATCTTCGGGGAACTGTATTTCCTGCTCGAGTATCGCGATCAGCAAGTGGATCTGCTGTACGCCACGGACGACGACGTCGGCTTCACCCTGCCGAAGAACGTATTCATCATTGGCACGATGAACACGGCCGATCGCTCGATCGCGCTCGTCGACGGCGCGATGCGCCGCCGGTTCGCCTTCGTCCCACTGCATCCATTGGAGCCGCCGACACGCGGCGTTCTCCGTCGGTGGCTCCGGCGTACCGGCCGCGACCCGCTCACCGCGGACCTGCTCGACGAGCTGAACCGGCGCATCGAGGACCCCGATTTCAAGATCGGGCCGTCCTACTTCATGCGCGACGCAGTGCATCAGGACGGAGGATTGCAGCGGGCGTGGCGAACCGCGATCCTTCCGCTGCTGGAGGAGCACCACTACGGCGAAGGTGTCGACGTGAACGCTCGCTATGGCCTGGAAACCATCCGTTCGGCTGTGGAGACACGTGCGGTGCGCGACCTGGAGTCTGGGGCTGCATCCCATGTCAGCGCTGATCCTGCGTGAGGGCGATCAACCTCGACGGGTTGAGCTCTCCCAAGCTGTCGCCGAGGCGCTGAGCCGGGCCGGCGGACTCCAACTCGTCCAGACCAGTCAGCCCGGCTGGTGGGAGATGTCCTCCGGCACCAATGTGGGCGTGGTCACCGTTGGGGGCCTGCAAATCATCCTCCAGCCGAAGCTGCCCATTCAGCGACTGGTGTTTCTGATGGGGTACGCCCGCCAGCCAGCATTCTGGCGCGACCACTCGGTGAGTCTCGACCCGGCGGCGGATGTACCCGAGGTGTTGGCGCACGCGTTCGTCCGGTTGGCAACGCGGGCATTGGATCAGGGGCTGTTGAAGGGGTACCAGACCGTCGAGGAGTCGCTGTCAGTGCTGCGGGGGCGGATCCGGGAGGCCGACCAGGTACGCCGGCACTGGGGGCGAGCGATCCCGCTCGAGGTGCGGTATGACGACTTCACCGTCGACATCCCCGAGAATCAACTGCTGCTGGCGGCCACCGAGCGGCTATTGCGGATCCCAGGCCTGCAGCGTGGTCTTCGTGCCGGGTTGCAGCGGCTACGGTTGTTGCTGGCCGACGTCACGGCACCGGTGAGCGGCCAGACGCGGCCGCGCTGGACCGCTACCCGACTCAACACCCGGTATGTCCCCGCCCTCGAACTGGCTGAACTCATCCTCGACGGTCGCTCGTTCGAGCAACGGGTGGGAGAGTTGACGGTCTCGGGCTATCTGTTCAACATGGCCACGATCTTCGAGGATTTCGTGACCGTGGCGCTGCGGGAGGCTCTCACGCCCCATGAGGGGCGGTCATCGCTGCAGCACCGCCACCATCTCGACGTGGCTGACCTTGTTCCCATCCGGCCGGACTTCGTCTGGTCGAAGGACGGGCGTCCCCGCATCGTCGCGGATGCGAAGTACAAAGCCGAGAAGCCGAGCGGATTTCCGCAGGCGGACCTCTACCAGATGCTCGCGTACTGCACGACGCTCGGCGTGCCCATCGGCCACCTCGTGTACGCGAGGGGCAACGAGGACGCGCGTGAGCACGTGGTCAGGGGGAGTGGCGTACGCCTCGTCGCCCACGCCCTCGAGTTGGATGCGCCGCCCGCGGCCGTGCTGGGCCACATCGGAGCATTGGCGCAGGTGATGATCGATGGCGTGGTCTGAGAGCTAGTCGTGCCGCTCTCGTTCGTGGGTGCATCCACCGCGAGCAGGCCCCAAGCGATCAGCTCACGCTGCTGTTGCATTGATAGCATTGTTGCAGGAGGTGCGTATGACGGCAATCACGATTCGGAAGCTGCCCTTGGAAGTGAAGCAACGCCTGCGGCTGCGGGCTGCAGCAAATGGCCGGTCGATGGAGGCGGAGGCTCGCTCGATCCTGATTGCGGCCTTGGACCAGACGCAGCGCGCGGACCTCAGTTGGATCGAGCAGTTGATCCAGGTGGGTGATGAAGTCGGAGGGGTCGAGCTTGCGATTCCCGAGGACGATGACGCAACGGTTGCGGATCTGCGAGGGATCTGAGGGTGCTGGCGCTGGATACCAATGTGATTTTCGAGGCCATGAGAGGGCCTGTGGCGAACGAGTACGTCATCGGTTGGCTCCGCCACCTGCCGGTGCCGCCGGTGACCACCGTCATCAACCGGGCAGAGATCCTCGCGGGTGTCGCGATGCTGCCGGCGGGTGCCCGACGTGATCGTCTCCGGGAATCGGCCGTTAGTGCCTTCTCGGGGTTGGGTGTCACCCTGCCGTTGGTTCCGGAGGCGGCCGATCACTATGCGGAGATTGTCGCGTCGCGTCGACGTTCGGGGCGACCCATCGGCGGCATGGATGCTCTGGTGGCCGCCATCTGCCTCGTGAGCGGCGCCACCCTGGCGACCCGGGACACCGACGACTTCGAAGGATTGGGTCTCGACATCATCAACCCCTGGGTGCCATGAGCTTCGACCTGCTGAACCCGTGGGTCAGCACTACGTCGTGAATCCGCTCGGCGGGGCAGGTGAGCACGTCGCGGAGGGAGGCGCAGCGAGGAGGGGAAGTAGTAGGCCTTGTCGGGGTGCGGGTTGACGGTCTCGCGACCCTCGTCATCCGCATGCCTGTTTGGGCGTAGCCTGAAGGTGAGTGGTCATGGGCTCTCGGATCGGGGAAGCTCCATCAGATCAGATCCATCATGTCGAGCCTCCCCTAGGAGATGAGGACGATGATAAGGATCGCCACCACCGACGAGGAACAGATTCCGAGAAGCCGAAACGATGCCCTGGAGCCGTGCCCGCGGACTCGTCAACGCTGCCTGCCGGCGGCTCGCCGATGCCGGGACTCTGGTGCACAACCGATTCACGGAGAACCCGGAGCCGCTGTGGTGTCACCATCGGGTGCTGGCACTGATCAAACGGCGGAGCCTCGCTGCGTTGCGCTCGGCAGTGGAGCCTGTGGATCAGACAACGTACGCACGCTTCCTGCCGATGTGGCAGGGCGTCGGCAGCGGCGCCCGGGGAGTCGATGGGCTGCTGGGCGTCATCGATCAGCTGGCCGGGTGCGCGGTCCCGGCCAGCATGTGGGAATCGCTGGTATTGCCCTGTCGGGTCGTCGACTATGCCCCGGCGTTTCTCGATGAGGTCCTCGCTTCCGGAGAGGCGGTGTGGACCGGGGACGGCGCGATCGGGGACTCGGATGGGTGGGTACGCCTGTGGCCCGCGGAGCTGGTCGCCCCACCCACGCGTCCACTTCCGGAGTCTGCTGCCGCGCTGGCGTTGTGGGAACGCCTCAGTGGCGGCGGGGGCTGGTTCTTCGACGATCTCATCACCGACGAACTCGGCCGCGCGGATTGGGAGCGCGGCCTCTGGGAATTGGTGTGGGGCGGTCGGGTCAGATCCGACACGTTTGCCCCGATCCGTGCACTCGCCGGTCAGGGCTCGCTCAAGACCCGCAGGGCCCCACGCACCCGATCCCGCTTCCAAGGGCAACTCAGAACAGGCAACATTGCGCTGCCGCTTCAATGCGCAATGGGTCAAGGCTCATGCTCCGGCAACTCCGACGAGCAGCCCAGCCAGATCATCGCCGAAGACCACGAGCTCGTCCCCGATCAGATCGTGGGCATCGCTCCGGCGCGGGGATGCCTAGGATTGCGGGATGGGGATCATGTATACCTTGACCTGTGACGCCTGCGATGAGGAGATCACAATCCTCGATGGTGTGGGCATGATGGGCGATCAGAACGAGTCGTACTACTGCGAGGAGTGCGGGCACATCGCGCGCCGATCTTGGTCGACGATCGGGGAACCCTACGAACCCCCTCCCCTCCCCCAATGCCCAGACCATCCCAGACGACAAATGCGCGAGCTGTCCTGCGCCGGGCTCAGGCCCCCCACACCGCGGCTCATGGAGCTCTTTATTGGCGTCCGCGAGCAGGGGGACAAGGACATGTTGAGGGACATGGGCCGGTTGTTGCCGCGGACCGATCTGATGTGTCAGAAGTGCGGGGCCGGGACGTTGATCCTGACCGGTGAAGGACTATGGGATTGAGCCCCGCAGGCCGACGCCTCCATCGCGAATCGCATGGACCTTCACAGGATGATCTCGTGGTGATCGATACGACGATCGACGTCCGCACCGATGCGCAAGGGAAAGATCCCGACCAGAGCAGCCCAACACTGCGGCGGTATCACCAGCTGCTGTGGAGCAAACCTCTGCCCCACCGCTCGACGCTTCGAGCTGGTCACGACACCCGGCCCAACCTGCACCACCGGGCGAGCTCTGCGTGCTGGCCTTCGGCAGAGTTCAGATCAGCACCAGGTCGCCGGCAGCGGAATGACGATGCAGCAGCACGTCCAGAGGTGCCGCCGCGCTCCCTCGCCCTGGCCGCACGTTTGCGCGTCGGGTTGAGGGTGTGACCGCATGTGCCCAGATCGGTCCGGGACTTGGTCGGGCTGGACCGTGGTCGGGGTGTGCTGCTTCGATGCGATGCATGGGTGCAGGCATCGACGAGGTCTTCTCTGATCTGCAGCATGAGTGGTTGGGGATCACGTGGGACTTGGCCATGGAGCAAATGGTTGGTCAGGAAAACGAGCTCCGACGTGCTGGTCTGTGGCGTACTGGCGAACGGACCCTGCTCGCTCAGATTGGCCTCGCCCTGGATGAGGTTCGGATGTGTCGCGCAGTGGCATGGTTGCTCACGCCCGACGGTTGGCACGGCTTGGGCTCTCGCTTTCTGGAGGTGCTGCTCGAGGATTTGGGCCTGCCCACGAGCGGAGCGCCAGGAGCGCGCGTGGCGCTGGAGGAAGTACGTGCCACGACCCGGGCCGACATCATCGTCCGGTCGGGTGATCAAACGGTCGTGTTCGAGGCGAAGATCCTGGCCGGTGAACAGGACGGTCAGGCCGACAGGATTGCCGAGCACTGGAGTGCAGAGTCGCCAACGTTCGTCTACCTCACCCCCTCAGGCGCCACCCCGGACAGCGCACTCGACAGCAGGGACCTGTGGATTCCACTGACCTGGACACGGCTCGGCCAACTCGCACGGATCGCGCTACACGACACCTCCACCGCGAGCCACGGCGCACTGGAACTCATCGACACGTTGGAAAGGTTCGGCGAAACACCATGAGCGACAACGCCAAACTCGACTTCTACCTCCAGCATCGACTCCAGATCGAGGAATGGGCCGCGCTCCGCACGGAGGCTCAACAGCGGCTGGACGACGAACTCCTGCGGGCGATCGCCGCTATTGACGTCGAAGACTCCACAATGAAGATCAACACCAGCAACCCACGGACCGTCCACTTCCATCTGCCCGCAGCCAGACGCAACGTCTGGGTCGAGCTCAACTGGCGAAAAAGTGCCCTGTTGACCGGACCGGGGCTCACAGCTTGGCCCCAGATCATCTTGGTGATCAGACCCGGATCGCTCGACCCAGCGACACGGTCAGCCATCATCGACGCAACCGCGGACCTCGCAATCTCTGATGGGATGGGCCAGCTCGGACGGGCGAACGACTGGTGGGCCCGGTGGGGCTCACTCACGCCCCACGCCGAACCGATCGACATCCACACCTACGCCCAGTACTGCGCACTCCGGTTCAAGGAAGTCTGGGTACGCACCCGCAAGGACACTGCTGCCCTCCTCGGCAGGGAGCGACCCCGACCCATCGAAGGATGACAGGACGTACCGTCCATTGAGGAGAAGGAACGTCTGGACACCTTGCTCGCGCGGATCCGCGACTAGACACAGAAAGACGGCATCCCACCGCTAGACGTGACGTCACGCATCCAAGGCCACAAGATCCGGATCACTACGGTAGACCTCACAGCTTCGGCCGCCGCCATCAGGGCGCGTCTCCTCCACGTGGTCCGATAACGCTGTCACCTATGGAGCATCGGGTCCAGACACCGTTGGGCTGCCATCGCGATAGACCGCCGAATTGACCGGCCTTCAGCAACGCACGAGCGAAGTCGTAGCGGGAAATACCGGCGGAGATGGCCGTTATCAGTACTCCTCGGCGAAGTTGTGGCTCCGTAGTGCGCAACTCGGCTGTGGAGGTGGCACAGCAGCCTGACCCGCATCGGTGATCGCGCTGGCGCCCGCCACAATGGCCGTCGGAATAATTTACGCCGCGAGTGTGAGGCGGATCGCGTTGACGCTAGATCTCCCCGATGTCAGCCTGATCGCGAGAGCGGTCCGTCGGGCCCTGCACTCGTGCCCTGGCTCCGTCGGCCTGCGTGCACGCACGTGGAGCGGAGGACAGTGATGCGACGGCTGCTCACGATCTTAGGTGTGTTGACGGTCTGCGCCGCCCTCACGGCTTGTTCGCTGTTCCAACCCGGCCAGGGTTCTGCGCCACCGACACCGACCTTATCCCCGGCTCCGGTGTCCATCTCGCCGACCTCGACACGCACATCCGTCGGCCGGGACTGCTGCACGTTTGGGTGACATCTGATCTGTGGCGCTGATGAGTGTCACTGGAAGGATGTACCTCATGCCCAA
>NZ_JBNZCI010000012.1:0-13625 GCF_050880385.1 Ammonicoccus luteus | reverse complement strand
TCCCGGTCGTACTTCTTACGCTTCTCTGGCATCTCATTCCCTATTGTCGATGCCTCCACGCTTCTGGGGAAACCTCATTCCGCAGATATTTCCGGCTCAACGAGGCCACACCCAACCGGTCATCCACCCACGTCGCCGTCGGCGCGAACCCCTTCAACGGGTGAGCCCCCTCAGGCGAGCGCGCCTCAACCCGACCACTCTCAGAAACCTGTGCAGGCTTAGTTAGCCATGAAAATCACTCACCTTTGTCGTCGGTTCGCTCATCAGTAGGCGAAGGTCAGTGGTGCGTCGTCGTCTTCGAGGACTTTGGGTTCTTCGATGTAGTGGTCGAGGCCCTTGCGGATGTAGTAGAGCATGAGTTTGACCTCGATCACGGCGAGGACGGCGTAGATGACGGTGTAGCCGATGAGGGAGAACAGCATTTGTCCGGGGGTGACGCCGGGGGAGACGCCGGCCTGGGTGGGCATGAGGCCGAACACGACCCAGGGTTGGCGGCCCATTTCGGTGAAGATCCAGCCGAAGGAGTTGCCGAACAGTGGGGCCAGGGGCAGGGCGATCATGAGCCAGGGCCAGAGTCGGCCGCGGGGCAGGCGGTCCCCGCGCAGGACCCACAGCATCCAGGCGCCGATGGCCGTGGCGATCAGGCCGAGGGTGATCATGGCCCGGAAGGTCCAGTAGGTGACGACGATGTTGGGGTGGTAGCCGTTTTGGACGAACCAGTCGGCGACCTCGTCGCCGTAGCGCTCGCGCAGCAGGGGGGTGAACTCCTGTTGGTAGCGGGCTTCGAGGGGGCGGATGCCGGGCACGGGTTCGGTGAAGTTGCCGTAGGACAGGAACGACAGCAGCCCGGGCAGGTGGATCGCGAAGATTTCTTCGTCGGCCTCGCGGTTGCCGATGGTGAGGATGGAGAAGTCGGTGGTGGACTCGAACGCGCCTTCGGCGGCGGCCATCTTCATGGGTTGTTTTTCGTACATGGCCTTGCCCTGGAAGTCCCCGGTTTGCATCACGGCCAGGCCGGCGATGATCAGCAGCACCGCGCCGAGTTTGGCGGTGAACCGGAACGGGGCGACTTCGTGGTCGTGATCGGCCAGGGCCTGCATGCCGTCGACGTCGTTGAGGCTGTCGGGGGTGCGGGGCAGGGTCTTGTTCAGCCGGTGCAGGTGCCAGCCGGCGACCGCGGCGAGGAAGGCGGCGGCGACGAGGAAGGCGGCGGCCATCTGGTGGGGGAAGGTCGCGAGGAACACCTTGTTGGTGAGCACGGCGAGGAAGTCGGTGAGCTCGGCGCGGTTGGTTTCGGGGTTGAACCGGAACCCGACCGGGTTCTGCATGAACGAGTTCGCGGCGAGGATGAACATCGCCGACAGCATGGTGCCCAGGGCCACGATCCAGATACAGGCCAGGTGGACGTACTTGTTCAGCCGGTCCCAGCCGAAGATCCACAACCCCAAGAAGGTCGATTCCAGGAAGAACGCCAGCAGCGCTTCCAGCGCCAGCGGGGCGCCGAAGATGTCGCCGACGAACCGGGAGTACTCCGACCAGTTCATCCCGAACTGGAACTCCTGCACCAGCCCGGTGACCAGACCCATCGCGAAGTTGATCAAGAACAGCTTGCCGTAGAACTTGGTCAACCGCAGATAGTTCTGATTACCGGTGCGCACCCACAACGTCTGCAGGACCGCCACCAGCCACGACAGCCCCAGCGTGATCGGAACAAACAAGAAGTGATACACGGTGGTGATGCCGAACTGCCACCGGGCGATGGTTTCCGAGCTCATGGCGGGTCGTTCCTCCCCTGCGACGATCAGGCAGGGGATCAACGGATCATCCCGGCCAGTCCTCCTAGCGTGGGCAAGTGCCTACGCACTCAGTCTTTCGTCGTCACCGCCGCGTGAGGTTGCAGGCGACTTGTGAATTTTCTGGGGACGTCACCGGAGTTCGCCTCGGACGATCGAGTCACCCGAGTGGTTGTTGTCCCCGTCCAAGGGTTCACGCGACAGGTCGACCAGGCGGAAGCCCTCGTCCAGCAGAGGTTGAGAAACGGGGTAGCGAGCGGATTCCACGCCCTCATAGACGCCGATGGACACCATCCGCTTGCCATCGACGTGGATCAGCCAGACCTCGACGATGCCCGCCGCGAACTCGATGGGCTCGTTGGCCAGGACTTGCAGGAAGAGGTCACCGTTCTGCTGGCGTACTATGGCCCGGCCCAGGACTTGGTCGGTGGTGAGCGTACGCAAGTCTGCGGTGAGAACTGCTCGGCCCGTATCGGAGTCGAGCACACCGCGGCCCAGCGCCCCGAGGGCTATCCCTGCCGCGATGCCGCCGCCGAGAGCGGTGAAGAACGTACGCCGCGAAAGTCGTCGCGGCGCGCCTGGCACGACCGCCTCGTCGGGCCTCTCCGCGCCGGCACCGCGACGGTCGGTGCTGTCCTCTGCTCGGAGGCCGAGATCAGCCTCGATCCTCGACCACACACCAGGGGGCGGCGCCATCCAATCGATCCGCTCCGAACGCACACTTCGCACCATCGCGGCTATCTCCCGCTCGCTGTCGCTCAGGTCAGCTTCGTCATCCATGGTTGTCACCCCCGAACCGCTGGCGTAGTTCAGCCAATCCTCGACGCAGATGGCTCTTGACGGTGTTCACCGGCATGTTCATCTGGGCGGCGATGTCCTTCAGCGGTATGTCGTCCGCATAGGCCATCCTGACAATTTCACTCCGCGGACTGCCCAGTCGCTCCAACTCATAGAGCACCACCAACCTGTTCACGACCTTGTCGTCGATCCCTGGCGGCGGGCTCGGGTCGAGTTGCTGGGCGGCCGCCCCCGTGCGTCGATCGGCCCGGAACCGGCTGCGCCGCAGGTCGGCGATCCGGTTGGTCGCGATCCCCACCAGCCATCGCGGCAGGGCATCCGGGCCGGGACGCAGGAGATGCCGGCTCGACCATGCGGCGACAAAGACCTGCTGGGTGATCTCCTCGGCGTCGTGCACGTCACGCAGCGCCCTGACGGCGATGGTGTGGATCAGCGTTCCCCACCGTTCGAAAGCCAACCGCAGCGCGTCCGGCGAACCGGCGGCAATCCCCTCCGCGACCTCGGCATCGGAGGCGTCGGAGGGGAGTGATCGCACGGGGTTCACAGTAATGCCGGCTTCTCCTCACTGCACCGGACTCGCCACGACGACGAGATTCGAGTCCCAGCCTGTTCTCGACGAGAACGCTCCCGCACAGGTAACCAAATGGAGGCGCGGATCCCCACCCCGATCGAACACCTGGTTCAGAGGAAGAGCGTCCTTACCGATCACCTCGAGATCGGTGACTCTGTATTTCACCATGCCCGCCTCGGTTGTGACGATGACCTCCTGACCGGGCCGCAGTCGGGACAGCTCAGCGAACGGCCCGATGCCGAACCGACGTGAGTCGACATGCGCGGCTATGACCACCGCGCCCGTCGGATCACTCGGCGCCGCACGATACCGATACCACCCCGCCACCCACGGATTCTCCGGCACTTCCATCTGCCCGTCCGGGCGTACGCCAACCGCGGCGATCGGAAGGTCGATATCCAGATCGGGGATGATGAGGCCGGTCGGGACGACGGCGGTGCGAACCGGATCACCAGTAGCTGCCCTCGTCGGTGCCGGGGTCGGCAACCCCCGCGGGGGAGCGGGGGTCGCCGAAGTGGTCGGGGGCGGGATACGTGACGCCGGCGGGTTCAACACAGCCGCCGGAATCGGTCCCGACCCCGTGCTCGAGGTGGCGGGGATGACGAGAATGCCCATGACGGACCCGGTAAGAACGGCCGCCGCGACGGCCGTGAGCCAGGACCGCACTTCTGTCACCGGTCGACGCGCACTGGGCGAGGGCGGCTGAAGCCGAGGACGAGACCGGCGGCCACGAGCGCGGAAAGACCGATCAGACCGATCCGCAATGGCGACACCGCAGCGGCCTGGCCGCCGTCACCGGCCGGCACGCCGTCAGGAGTGCTCCCCATGCCGCCGATCACCTGCACGGCGAGCTTCAGGTTGTTGGCCTCGGCGCTGCCCCAGGCGTACACGATCGTGTGCTGGCCATCGGTCAGGTTGACGTCGGCGGGACCGATGGCGACGGTGCTGGTGCCGGCCAGCACCACATCCGCGGACACGGATCCCGCGTCGACGACGGCGGAGGCCTCGTTCGGGTTGCTCAGGTTGCGCAGTGCAGGAGTGCCGTTTGCGCGGACATCCACCGCAGGGGCGGCCGCGGTGTGGCGGACGGTCAGGCGGGCTTTGCCGGCCTCGATGGTCGAGGTGTCATTGACGAAGGGGGTGAGGGTGGGCTGGCCCTGGGCGTTCAGATGGGCGACGACCGTCAGGTTCTTGCCGGCGGGCACCTGGACTCCCTTGGCCTCCACGACGGCAGCCGCGTCGGCCGGGTCGCCGGCCTTGACGACTTTGAGATCGTATTGGCCGGCCGGGAGCATCTGCGGTTCGGTCAACGTGCCCGGCTGGAAGTTGGTGAGGAGCGGCTTGCCATTCGCCCACACGTCGACGGTGGCGTCCGGGATGCCATGCAGCACGGAGACGGCGGACTCGTCCTGCGCGTGGGCCGGCGGTGCGGCCAGCAGGCCCGCGGCGATCAGCGCCAGGATGACCAGGGATCGGAAAAGCTTCATCGGTGTGCCTTTCGACGGGCACAGGCGTGGTTGCCCATGCACTCGTCTTTCGTCGGTGAGGTGTCCAGAAGTTGCGGTGAGTCACGACCGCGGCACCACCGGAAAGACCTAAAATCCATGGCGTGTCCCGCCAGCCAGAGAAATCGCTCGAGCGCACCAGCGACTTTCTCGTCGCCACCACTCCGATCACCGCGCACACGCTCAACGCGAGCAAGTTCGTGGCGCATCTGGTGTCACAGGGTCACCGGGTCTGGTGGTGGTGTGGCGCAGACTTCCAGAGCTACGTCCGCGACCTTGGGGCCATTCCTCTGCGAATGTCGTCCGCCTGTGACTATTCCATCGCCCGTGCCGCGAGCTATGTGCGCGGTTCGTCACTGAGCGCGGTGGCCCGAGTCCGGCGGCTGTATCACGATCTGATCGTCGGCAGGGCGGGCGCCCAGTGCCATGATCTCCTCCGGATCATCCAGCGCATAGGCCCGCAGGCGATCCTGTCCGACACGCTGTTGCTCGGAGCCAGGCCCGCGGCCCACCTGAGTGGCGTGCCGTGGGCGACTTTCGGCGACGGACCGCTGCTGTGGAGCGACGAGGACACTCCGCCGTTCGGGGCCGGCCTGAAACCCATGGCGGGGCGAGCGGGCCGCCATCGCAACCGCAACGTGCAGTCGTGGATAGACAACCGGGTCTTCGGCAGCGCTCGAGCGCACTACAACAAGCTCTGTGCTCGCATGGGAGTGGAGCCTGTGCCGAACCTGCGCATGGCGGGTCTCTCGCCGCGGCTCCACTTGCAGGGCTGCGCTCCCTCCTTCGAATATCCCCGGTCGAATCTGCCCGACAGTGTCCGTTTCGTCGGTGTGCTCGGCACGACCGGCGTACGCAACTCCGCGTCTCCCGGTTCGGCCGCCTCTCGCGGGCGGGGGTCCAGGCCGTTGGCGTTCGTGACGCAGGGAACCGTGCGCCCCGACCTCTCCGAGCTGGCGCTCCCGGCAACGCGGGCGCTCGTCCGGGAGGGCTACGACGTGCTGGTCACCGCGGCCGGGCGAGCGAATGAATGGCGACATGAGTTCGCGACGAGCCCGGAGGGCGGCATCGTCGTCGTCGATCGCATCGACTATGCCGAAGCTCTGGCGGCGGCCGATCTGCTCGTGACGAACGGCGGTTACACGGGCGTGACCATGGCGCTGCACGCCGGAGTGCCCGTCATCCAGTGCGGGGCGACCGAAGAGAAGGCCGACATCGGGGCACGGCTGGAGTGGGCGGGCGTGGGCGTGGCGGTCCGCCGCACCCGCGCCCAGCCCCGAACCATCCGGCTGGCGCTCGGCCGATTGCTCGGCCAGGTCGGACTGCAGAGTTCCCTGGAGAGGATGAGCGCGGAGTTCCGGGCGCACCGGGCCGACGAGCTGGGCGGCCGGCTCCTCGAGAACATGGCCAAAGTTGCCTGACTCCGCGACGGCCGTTCTGGAGGTTCGCGAGGCCGACAAGACATTCAGTGAGCCTCGGGGCGGTGCTTCCGTGCGGGCGGTCCGAGGTGCCGACCTGCTCATCACCCCGGGCGAGACCGTAGCGCTGTTGGGCCCCAACGGCGCCGGCAAGACGACGCTGCTGGACATGATCTGTGGGCTGACGCGACCCACAGCCGGCACGGTCCGGGTCCTGGGCAGGAGTCCCCGGCGGGCGGTGGCGGCGGGACGCGTGTCGGCTGTCCTCCAGAGCGGCGGCCTGCTTCCCGATCTGACGGTCGGCGAAACCGTCGACTTGTTCGCCCGCCTGCATCGCGCCAGGGACAGGGCTGACGCCGTGCTGCAGGAGGTCGCGCTGTCGGCTCTCAAGCGGCGGCGCGTCGGTGCTTGCTCGGGCGGTGAGCAGCAGCGGCTGCGGATCGCCCTGTCCCTCATTCCGGATCCGGAATTTCTCATTCTCGATGAGCCCACCACCGGCATGGACCTCGGCGCTCGCCAATCCTTCTGGCGGGGCATGCGCCAACGCATGGCCTCGGGCTCGACGCTGCTGTACGCCACCCACTATCTCGACGAGGTCGACGGTGTCGCCGATCGGGTCCTGCTCATGGCGGCCGGCCGGATCGTCGTGGACGGATCCGTGGCCGAGGTCCGTCGAGCGGTGGGCGTGCGCATCCTCCGCGGACGACTTCGCTCCGGTCCGGACGAGCGTTCCCTCACCGCCCTGGCGGACCTTCAGGGTGTCACCCGGGTCAGCCCCGGCCCCGCGGGAACGATCGACGTCGTCGCCACTCCCGAAACCATGGACGAGGTGGCCCGCGTCGCGTTGGTCCGCCAGCTGCTCACCGACATCACGATCGAGGATGCGTCCTTGGAAGCCGGCCTGGCGCACCTGCTCGGTGACGAAGCCCGGGTGACGGTGCCCGATGAGTGACGGTGCCCGATGATCTGGGCCTATGTGAGGATCGAGTTGCTGCGGGTGCTGCGTGACCCGGCGCTGATGTTCTTCGTTGCCGTGCTGCCCGTGCTGATCTTCGTCGGGATGAGCCTGGGACTGGCCCCGATGGTCGGTGACGACACGGTCCGGGACGTCGAGGCCTTCCTGATGGTGGGCATGGCGGCGTACGGAGCCGCGACAGCGTCGGCGAACATCGCCGGCCAGGCGGCCATCGACCGGCTCAGCGGGTGGGGTCGACAGCTGGCGCTGTCACCTCTGACCGACCGCGCCTACGTCGCCGCCAAGGCCGTTGTGTCCATGGCCGTCGCGCTGGTGCCGATCGTCGGCACGTTCGTCGCGGGCTCGATCCTCGGTGTGCGGGCGGATCCAGGCCGGTGGTGGGCCAGCGCTGTGTTTCTGGGTGTGGCCTCGCTGCCTTGGGGCGCGTTCGGGCTGGCCGTCGGCTTGGCCTTCCGGAGCGCGTCGGCTCTCACCATCGCCACCGGAAGCCTGGTCGTGCTTGCCTTTCTCGGCAGCACGTTCTTTCCCCTGCCGGGCATGTTCGGCATGATCGCCGCCTTCTCGCCGCTGCACGGTTTCGTCGGGCTGGCGCGGCAGTTGTTCGGCGTGGGGGAGGACGAGTCGTTGATCGTGCTGGTGGCGGGCAGCGTGGTCTGGTCAACGCTGTTCTGCCTCGCGGCACTGCAGGCCGTGCGCAGTCGCCGCTCGACCCGCTAGGTCCGCTCGAGCACCTGCACCGCGTGGGCGATTCCGTCCTCCCGGGCGAGGATCCGCTGGGCAACGCCCGCGCCGGCTGCGTACGCCGGGTCGTCCAGCCGCCGAACGGCCGCCCGGAGTTTCCGGGCGCTCAGCCGGGCCCGCGGGAGCGGACGTGGCCCTGCCCGGAGAGCGTGCACCCGCCGCCCGTAGTACGCCTGATCGCCCAGATGGGGGATCACGAGCGCGGGCTTGCCGGCCGCGAGTGCGGCGTACGTCGTGCCGGCCCCGCCATGGTGGACCACCTGGGCGACATGGGGAAGCAGCGCTGTGTGGTCGAGGCCGAGAGCGTTGTACGCCGTGTCGCCCCAGGGACCCGGTGGCAGCGCCCGGCTTTGCACGACCAGGCCGCGGCCGGGAGGCGTCGCCGCGCGGAACAACGCGAGGTCCGCCACCGGGTCACGGACGAGCACCGACCCGAACGACATGAGCAACGGTTCCGGGTGCCGGCGAAGGAACAGGGCGAGTGACGCCGGCAACGGCGATCGGTCATCTCGTGCGCTTCTGAACCAGCCGGTCTGCACGACGTTGCCTGGCCAGTGTCCGGAGTGCGGAGTGACGAAGGGGCTGGTGGCCATCACCAGGGGACCATGGTCGGGACCGGCCGGGTCCACCATGTCCAATCGGCACCGCAGGTCCTCCGCGCAGGCACCGCCCAGCTCCTGCGTGAGAGCCCACATGAGGTGCGCGATCGCCGTCCCTGTGCGGCCGCGGATCGCAGGAGGAACGAAGACGCACGACGCACTGTTCGGGGTGGGCAGCAGAGGAGCGAACAGGAGGCTGGCATGGCGCGCGCCCCGGGCGTACGCCAGAAGGCGGCCGGCGACCATCGTGACCGAGTTGGACACCAGCGTCGTGTCGGCGTCGACGAGCTCCAGCAGGGCGTCGTTGACCCGCGGTGCGAGCTGGGCGAGCTTGCGGCGCATGGCGAGGTACATCGCACCCGGATTGGCGAGGGAGACCTTCCGCAGTACTCGCGGGCGCGGCCACAGTGAATCCTCCCCACCGGGGATGGTGTGCACGGGAAAGTCGAACCGTTGCCGTGGCGCGTAATCCTCCAAAGCGATCACGGTCGGCTGATAACCCCTACGGGCCAGCGCCCCGGCGAGCCGCAGGCAGGGCACGAGGTCACCCGCGGACCCCGTGCCCACCAGGACGAACTTCACGCGTCGTCCTTGCCCTCGACCGGTGCGTCCTCGTCCTCCTCGGGCTCGAAGCTGTTGTCGGAGCCCGCTCCGAGGCCGGCACCCTCGGGATTGAGGTCAGCCAGGTCGTTGTCATTTTCGTCGGGTCGGTCAGACATCGCTGTTTCCTTTCGGCGTGGTCCCGGCATTTCCCGGATGACCTGCGGTGGGTACTGTCGGGACAAGGATAAGTCGACATTGGTGTTGGGGTGACGGTCATGAGGAAGCGCACTATTGCGGCCATCGCGCCGATCGCGACACTGGCTGGGCTCAGTGCCCGCGATCTGATGCAGAAGGACCATGCGCTGCGGCGGAACTTCCCGATCGTCGCTCGTTTGCGCTATTTCCTGGAGTCGATCGGACCGGAGCTGCGGCAATACATCGTGAGCAGCAACGACGCCGAGCGCCCGTTCAGCCGTGACCAGCGGCGCTGGGGTGTACGCCTCCGCGAAGAAGGAGAACAACTACTTCGGCTTCGGCACCGACAACGACACGGAAAACTCCGCCTATCCCATCATCAAGCAGCGGACCTTCGCTGACGTCGTCCCTGCCTCACCGATCCACGGGCGGGACGTGCCCGTGCCGTCCGCCAAGGTGTTGGGAGCCCCGCGCGGACGCCGGCAGGCGTTCCGGCCGGCATCGGTGGTCAATGTGTCGGCGATGTCCTTCGGCTCACTGAGCCCTCAGGCGATCCAGGCCATCAACCGCGGTGCCGAGATCGCGGGATTTCTGCACAACACAGGCGAGGGCGGCTTGTCCGACCACCACCGCAAGGGTGGCGAGCTGGTGCTCCAGATCGGCACCGGATATTTCGGCTGCCGCGATGCGGAAGGCCGGTTCGATCTCGATCGACTGGCGCGGGTCGTGGAGTCGGCGCCGGTTCGCGCCATCGAGTTCAAGCTCAGCCAGGGGGCCAAGCCCGGTCTGGGTGGCCACCTGCCGGGCGTGAAGGTGAATGCGGAGATCGCCCGAGTCCGCGGGGTCGAGGAGGGCAAGGACGTCGTCAGTCCGTCCCGCCACACCGCCTTCCGGTCGGTCGACGAGATGCTCGACGTCGTCGAGCGGGTGGCGGAGGTGACGGGGCTCCCGGTCGGCATCAAGTCCGCGGTGGGGGACATGGGGTTCTGGGTCGAGCTCGCCGAGTTCATGGCCGACAACAGCCGCGGGGTGGACTTCATCACCATCGACGGTGGGGAGGGTGGCACCGGCGCCGCCCCTGCACGCCGCCGAGGTACAGGCCCCTGCCTTCCTCGTTCTTCAGTTCGCGGACTGCCGTCCCCAGGTCACCGCGCACGAGTTCCGCGTTCCACTCGAGGTGGTCCAGGGTGCTGGAGACGACGTACTTCTTCGCGGCGTTGATCATCCGGGCAAAGGGCTCGGTCCAGGCGGGCAGCGAGGCGTCGGGGTATCGCCAGCCCGACTCCATCAACTGATAGGTCACCCGCCCGAACAGGAGCGCGTCCGCCTCGGCAAGCCTCTCGGCGGTGTAGATGTGGATCTCCTCATCGGGCATGAGCGCGCGATGATCACAGCAGCCGTCCACCGTGATGTTGATCGAGTACCGAAGCGGTCGCATTGCTCCACGCTAGCGACCGCGGCGGTCGTGCGTCACCTGGTGCCGGTCGACAGGGATTCGCGCGGCGACTGGGCGTGCGCAGACCGGGCGCGACGGCGGAGCAGGACGATCACTGCTGCGGCAACGAAGGCGGCGATGCCAATGAGAGCCGTGGTGATGACCTGCGGATAATCACCGTCGAAGCCTGCGGCGGACAGATGCTTGATCGTGATGCCGAGGTACGCCCACACGAACACCAGACCGTAGGCGATGTCCCGGTCGCGCAGGATGACGGCAGTGCCGATGATCGCGCCCACGGCGATGATGATCACCGCCCAGGTGGCGTCACTGATGCCGAAGCCGTTCCATCCAACGCTCACCAGCCACACCGTGATGTTGGCGATCGTGGCGACGGTGATCCAGCCGAAGTACACACTGAACGGCAACCGAACCAGCAGCCGCTCCCGAGTCGACAGGTCGGCGCCAAGAATCGTCCGGGTGATCACGATCAGCAGCACGAGCATCGTGGCCAGCAGCACGGTGGAGAGACCGATCAGGTCATAGTGCCAGGCCAGGATCCACGAGACATTGGCCACAGAGGTGGCGGAGAACAGCACCCCGACCCGGTTCAGCAGACCCGACCGATCGGACGTGTCGGAACCGCGGAACAGCCCCAGTTGATAGAGCACATGCAGACCGAGCAGCAGATAGATGACCCCCCAGATGGAGAACGTCAGGCCTGCCGGGGCGAACAGGTTCGGATAGGCATCCGAGACGCCGCCGGTGGTTCGACCGTTGATCGGCAGGGCGTTGGCGAGAGCGTTCACCGCAATCATCGCGACATAGGTGACGACGACCAGCGCCTTCACCCAGGTTGTGGCGGTCCGGCGCTGTGGGTGCGCCGTCGAAGGGGGCGCCACGCGCCCGGTCTCGTGGGATTGTTCGGTGTTCATGGGTGAAGTATTGCGCACAACCTAATCGCGCGCAATACTTTTGCGGTGGGTTCGAATCTCCAGGTCGATCAGCAAGTGTGTTTTGCTCTGTACGCCGCCTCTCGCGCCACGACTGCGGCGTACCGTCGCGTCTTGGACACGGTCGGGCTCACTTATCCGCAATATCTCGTATTGCTCGCGCTGTGGGAGGCCGATGGCCTCACGGTGGGGGAGCTCGGCCGTCGGTTGCAACTCGATTCAGGAACGTTGTCGCCGCTGCTGCGCCGCCTCGCATCGAACGGCTTGGTCACGCGGTCCCGGCCGGATCGGGACGCTCGTCGGGTGGTGGTACGCCTGACCGATCAAGGCCAGGGCATGCGCGCCGAAGCCGAACGAATCCAGTGCTCGCTGCTCGACCGACTCGATCTGCCTGTCGAGGACCTGGTCCTCCTGCGCGATCTGGCCCACCGTCTCGTGGCGTCCCTCAACGCCTCGCAGGAAACAGAACTCGACACCGAAGGAACGTCATGACCACCCTGCACGACTTCACTGCCTCTACCCTCGCCGGCGAGGACCAGCCACTGTCCGCCTATCGCGGCCAGGTGGTCCTCGTCGTGAACACCGCGTCCAAGTGCGGCCTGACGCCGCAGTTCGAAGGCTTGGAGAAGCTCTACAAATCGCATGCCGACGCCGGCCTCGTCGTGCTGGGCTTTCCGAGCGATCAGTTCGCCAACCAGGAGTTCGACACCGCCGACGAGATCGCTGACTTCTGCCAGCGCAACTATGGGGTCAGCTTCCCGATGTTCTCGAAGATCGACGTGAACGGCAAGGATGCGCATCCGCTGTACCAGTGGCTCCGCAGCGAGTCGGGCGGTCTCCTCGGCGATGCCATCAAGTGGAATTTCACGAAGTTCCTCGTCAACCGCGAGGGCGAGGTGGTACGCCGCTACGCCCCGACCGTCGCCCCCGAAGCCATCGAGAAAGACATCCTCGCCTTGCTGTGATCAGGCCGCCCCGCGGCGTCAGAACTGCCACCGCTCAGCCGATAGCGGCGAGCCGACCCGCGGCGTACCGTGAAAGAGACCGATCACGCTGGTCGATCGCAAGGGGGACCATCATGTTGAGCGATTTCACACCCGTGACGACTCTCGCGGTGAAGGACCTGGACAGTGCACGACACTTCTATGAATCGGTGGTCGGCTTCAGCTCTGGGACGGATGTCGGAGAAGGCGTCTTCTACTCCGCGGGCAATGGCCGCTTCTTTATCTACAAGTCGCAGTACGCGGGCACGAACCAGGCCACGGCAATGTCGTTCCAGGTTCCGGCCGACACCTTCGACGCCGAGGTCGCGGCATTGCGCTCCGCTGGGGTCACCTTCGACACCTTCGACGCTCCGGGCGTGAGCTGGGACGACGGAGTCGCCACGATCGGCGAGGGCATGCGGGGAGTGTGGTTCAAAGACCCCGACGGCAACATCCGGGACTGCTGCACGTTTGGGTGACAAGTTGGGTCAGGCTGCGTGAGCAGCTGGTGTGGTCATGATGGTCTCGTATTCGATCGGGGTCAACCGACCGAGGGCTGCCTGTCGGCGGCGGCGGTGGTAAGTGCGTTCGATCCAGGTCACGATCGCGATCCGCAGCTCCTGTCGGGTCCCCCACGCTCGACGGTCCAACACGTTGCGTTGCAGCAGGGCGAAAAAGCTTTCCATGGCTGCGTTGTCACCGGCGGCACCGACCTTGCTCATCGATCCGACCATGTCGTGGCGGCTCAGTGCGCGGACGAATTTCCGACTGCGAAATTGCGACCCACGGTCGGTATGCAGCACACAACCAGCCACATCGGCCCGTCGGGAAACAGCGTTATCGACAGCCGCCACGGCCAGTCGTGATTTCATCCGGTCGCTGATCGAATAGCCCACGATCCGGTTCGAGAACACATCTTTGACCGCGCACACGTAGAGCTTGCCTTCACCTGTCTTATGCTCGGTGATGTCGGCTAGCCACAGTTCGTTCGGGGCCTGGGCAGTGAAGTCACGTTGCACGAGGTCGTCGTGGACCGGCGGGCCTGGCTTCTTCCCGTTCTTGGCGCGTTTCTTACCGAATGCCGACCACCACTGGTTGGTCGAGCAGACCCGCCA
>NZ_JBNZCI010000011.1:0-35221 GCF_050880385.1 Ammonicoccus luteus | reverse complement strand
CCCATCCAGTACGAAACCACCACGGCCTCCAAACCGGACGCCGCATAACAAACCTCTACGATTTCGGGGGAACCACACCTTGACGATGCGCATGGTTTCTACGCTCACGGTACTGATACGGCAGAACTCGACGCCCTGGCCAGCACCGACGCCCGCCAGATCCGCCGCTACGAAGCCTGCGACGTCCAACCCAGCCTGACCGGCGCCATCCACCTCGCCAAAGCCCTCAACATCACCTCGACGAACTCGTCGGCGACGGCAGCTCGACCTCTCCGGCGAATGGTGAAGTGCCTGACAAGGCCTGGAGACCAACCCTGCAGATTCTCACTCACCAGATCGCACCTCCTCAGCCCCGGTGTCCCAGCGCCTCGCAGGGATCGAGGGCCCACTATGGTCCAGCCCGTGGAGAACAAGCCCATTCCAGTCCCGCTCGAGGCCACCCGAGCCTTCACTGAGATCGCCCAATGGACTCGTGTGTGCTGGCACATGTTAAAAGCGTGGGGTGACCCCGCTCCAGGATCGCGTTTCGAGCAGATGAACGATATCTATCCCTTCGAGAAGGTCTCGGATCGGGCTCGACACTATATTTCAGCGGCTCTCGAACACTTGCTGATGTGGGCGGATTTCGCGGTACCTTTCAAGTTTCACCCCGAGCAGACGACCAACGTCATGCTGCGTCCACCTATGGCCCTGGCGAGAGCTGCGCTGGAGAGCGCAGCGCAGGCGGTTTGGCTCATGGACGGCGAGAAACCTCTCGATTGTGTGCAGCGGCATCTGCGCCTGATCCGGTGGGACTTGGCAGAACATCGGAAGAGCCACCTCGAAGCTGCCGGCAAAGACCGAGTCAAGAGACGCGATGCCGAACTCGTGGCGAGGGTCGCGAATGCCTTCACGGAGGAACAGATCCTCCCGCCGCAGGGTTACCTCTGGGTGATCCAGCAAGCTTGTCGACCCGACGACCTCGACTTGGCGGCACCTCAGGCCGAACGGCTCTGGCGGGCGATGAGCGGGGCAGCCCATGGCATGTACTGGACGAACCTCGACCTCATGCATGTCGAGGTTGGCGAGGAGTACGAGCCAGGTCATTACCGCACCGTAACGGTTCCCAATCTACTCGTGCTCGCGGAGGCACTTCAGGTCGGATTTCGGATGACACAGTATGGGTGTTTGAAGTATTTGGAATATGCAGGCGCTGATCTCCATCAGCTCATGGGACCAGCACTGCGGTGGCTAGCGGAAAACATCACTGTAAAACCTGACGCGGATCCAAGGATCCTGCGACGTCTCGTTCGTAACGACCTTCAGGCTGAAGACTGAGACGCCAAAACCTGCGCTGTGAGTTTCGGATCGAGCAGACCGAGGAACTGGATGCCCGAATCGACGAAGCCGGAATCACCGTGATGCGCTACGACAAGTGGTGGCGCAAGTACTGCCTCCAGCTCACGCCCGAGGATTCGGCGGTCCATCGTGAACTCTATGGTGGAGCTCATCCGGGCTCTTCCACGGCGATCCCGGTAACCGACGCCGACTCCAGCGGTCTCGCCAAACGCAGTAACGATCCAGTCCACTCCGATCAGCGCACGGCTTCCTTGCGTAGAGCTCGGGCAAGATAGCCCTATGTCTAACCCCGGCAACTTCGCACCCGAAGCCATTGCCCGTCTGGCCTCCGCCCACGAGGATTACCAGACTACTGTTTCAGCGCACTACGACGAGGTCCTCCACGAAGTAGCACGACGAGTTGACGAAGCCCAGTCGATCGGGAAGTCCGACATTGCTGCCCTCGTTTTCTGGAAGCGGCTCAGGGCAGACACCCCTTGGGTCCCCCGCCTAATGGAGTGCCCTGACGCCGACGTCCGGGCCAAGACAGCGGTCGCCGTCGCCGCCGTCCGCGATACCACCATCCCAACGTGGGAAGCCGCCGGAACGGGACGATCCGCACTGGCTGCACTCCCCGGGCTCCTCCGCGGCGATGCCCTTGCCTCCGCGCTGCTCTTGTCGGCCGCTCCCCAACGCATGGCTGTGTACGACCGACGAGCTCACCAGGCCTTGGAACTCCTCGGCATCACGCTGTCGTCAAGACCCGGTCGATATCGCCGCTACATGGAAATCTTGGAACAGTTGAGGCAGGCGGTGAACGCGCGCGGGGCCGAGTGGACCAACCGGGATGTCGATCAAGCCCTGTACTGGCTGGGTGGATCCTGAGTCGTCGCACTATGGCCACCGTAGCGCCGAGCTAGTGCGAAAAGCAGCGGTGACCACGGGTCAGGTGGCGGTTTAGTGTGGCCGTTCCTTGTCTTAATCTGCAACGCCTGTGCACACGAGACCACAGTCTTGGAGGGCGTAGGGATGGGAATTGAGGAGTCCTACCCGTGCGAGGAGTGCGGTTACATCGCGCACCGATCCTGGTCGACAATCGGGAAACGCTCCGAACCCCCGCCTGTCCCACGATGCGCGGACCGCCGCGCGCAGCAGATGCGCAAGCCGTTCTTGCACCAACTCAGGCCTCCGGACAAAGTTTGAAACAGGGGTGGGTCGGAGGTAGGCAGGGATTCCTGGGGTTGCGTAGGCCTGTGGTCCGTTTCGGTTTGCGGCAAGCCGGGGAGTGTGTCAAATCCTCCTGGCGCAACGATGATAACCCCGCCCGCCCGAGTCCTTGACTCAATGCTGACCAAGCATTCGACGGTGCGGTCACCCGCGACGTGCCTTTCGGCTGAATGTCGGCCCACCCCCTATAGCCTTGTTCATGAAGGACGAGGAAGCAGGTCGGGCATACGATGGCAGGCAACGAGACACTCAGCGCGCGGAACCGCGACGCGATGGACGAGTGGTACACCCAGCTCACGGACGTCGAGGCAGAGCTGCGGCACTACCGCGAGCAACTCCGCGGCAAGGTGGTTTTCTGCAACTGTGACGACCCCTACGAGTCGAACTTCTTCAAGTACTTCGCCATGAACTTCAACCATCTGGGGCTGAAAAAGCTCATCGCTACCAGCTACGCTGGGTCTCCGATCACCGGCGAGCAGCTTCCGCTATTCGATGTGGAGGGGCTCCGCGACACTCGACCACCGCGCGATGTGTACAAGGTCGAGATCCGGGAGGTGCCGGATCTGAACGAAGACGGTGCCATCGACCTTTTCGACGTCGAGCATCTACTGCGCCACGACGCGAACGTCGTCACATCCCTGCAAGGTGATGGCGACTTCCGCTCCGACGAATGTGTCCAGCTGCTCGACGAATGCGATGTCGTGGTCACCAACCCACCGTTCAGCCTGTTTCGCGAGTACATCAACTTGCTCATTGGCCACGGCAAGCAGTTCCTCGTCCTGGGAGACCAGAACGGCGCAAAGTACTCGTCGATCTTTCCTCACATCATTGCGAACCGACTCTGGTTCGGCTACAACAACGGCGGCACAAAATGGTTCCGCGTGCCCGACGACTACGAGATCAAGACCGAGTCCCGGAAGAAAGTCGTCGACGGCGTCAAGTACCAGAGCATGGGCCGGATCTACTGGTACACCAACCTCGAAACCGCGAAGCGTCACGAAGAACTGCCGCTCTATAAGCGATACTCCCCAGAGGAGTACCCGACCTACACCAACTATCCCGCCATCGAGGTGGGCAAGGTCGCCGAGATCCCCTACGACTACGACGGTGAGATGGGCGTCCCCATCACCTTCCTGGATAAGTACAACCCGGACCAGTTCGAGATCATCGGTATCAGCACCCAACTAGCCGAGCCCATGTCCAAGTACGCCGCCAAAGAGGACTACGCCAGCAAGAAGGGCAACGTCGTCGGTGGCACCGGCAAGCTCTTCATCCCCATCGGAAACGGCAAACACGAAGGTGTCTACGAGCGAATCGTCATCAAGCGGATCGGAGCCAGATCGTGAAGATCGAACTGCACCAGATCCCCATCCGCGAAATCGTCGAGGGCTACCGCGACGACGCGGAGGCGGGCGTCGTCGCCTACGGTGGACAGCTCGATGTGAGGCCCCCTTATCAGCGGGAATTCGTCTACAAGGACAAGCAGCGCGACGCGGTGATTGACACCGTCTTCAAGGGCTTCCCGCTGAATGTCTTCTACTGGGTCGTCAAGGACGACGACGGCGGCTTCGAGGTCCTCGACGGCCAGCAGCGCACGCTGTCGATCTGCCAGTACGCCGCGGGTGACTTCTCCGTCGACGTGGGCGGCAACCGGAAGGCGTTCCACAACCTCACCACCGACGAGCGCGAGCGCTTCCTCGACTACGAGCTGATGGTGTACCACTGCGAGGGCACCGACTCCGAGAAGCTCAACTGGTTCCGTATCATCAACATCGCGGGCGAGAAGCTCACCGACCAGGAACTGCTCAACGCCGTCTACACCGGCCCCTGGCTTACCCATGCCAAGTCCATCTTCTCCAAGACAGGCGGGGCGGCCTACGGGCTCGGAGACAAGTACCTGACCGGCGTGCCTATCAGGCAGGACTACCTCGAAACCGCGCTGAAGTGGATCAGCGGGGGCAAGATCGAGGACTACATGTCCGCGCACCAGCACGACCAGAACGCCAACGAGCTGTGGACCTACTTCCGCAACGTCATCAACTGGGTCGAGGACACCTTCGTCATCTACCGCAGGGAGATGAAGGGCATCGCCTGGGGCCCGCTCTACGACCAGTACGGCAAGGACCCCGTCAACACCGACGAGCTCGAAGCTGAGATCAGCGAACTCATGGCCGACGACGAGGTCAAGTCGAAGAAGGGCATCTACAGCTACGTCCTGACGCGCGACGAGAAGCACCTCAACCTGCGGCAATTCGACAACACTGCCCGGCGTGGAGCCTTCGAGCGGCAGAAGGGCCGCTGTGCCAACGGCGCCAAGTGCCGGACCGTCGGCAACACCGACGGCCAGATGACCTTCAACATCAGCGACATGGACGCTGACCACATCGTGCCCTGGAGCAAGGGCGGGAAGACCACGCCGGAAAACTGCCAAATGCTCTGCACGGCCTGCAACCGAAGCAAGGGCGATCTGTAGCCGTGACTGTGATGACGCCCGAGGTCGCGCGCGCCTTCTGGAAGGCCCTGATGGACAACGCGTCGACCCTCATCACCGACGCACACGTCCTCCTCGAATCCGGGTCGTTTGGCCGCGCACGCGCCCTGACCGTCCTTGCCCAGGAGGAACTCGGCAAGGCCTTATGGGTGTACGAGACCTTCGAGAGAGCCTGGTCGACGGGCGAGCAGGACCCCCGAGAAGTCGACGAGTTGAAGAAGCGAGGGCGTGACCACGTCCGCAAGTACGCGGCAGCGTTCGTCTTCAGCGATGAGTTGGCTGAGTTCTGGGGGGATTACGGGTACTTCCGCCAGCCCGACGAGGGCGAGGAGTGGGAGGCCGCATTCGAGCGCTGGGCTCGCGAGGCCGACGAGGCCGCTGGTCTCGCCAACCGGCAGAAGCAAGCCGGCTTCTATGTCGACCTGAGCCCCGACGGCACGATTTCCGCGCCATCCAGCATCGAAGCGGGCTCGATCGCCGAAGACCTCCAGACCGCGGGTCAGGTCATCGAAATGCTACTCATCAAGGACCACACCCGCATGAAACACGATGCTTCCACCCCCTACGACAGCACCCACCCGCAGCAGTTCCGGCTCTTGCCCATCACGCACCCCGAGGACTGGGCCGCAGCGTCCGAAACCTTCCGTCAGAGCGGAGGCAGCCCCTTCCCAATCTCGGGCGACGACTAGCCACGGCAAAGCCGCGACCGGGAGTGGGACAGCTTCCGCGACTATGCGGACTAACTCGCCGACGAGATTGGGCTTACGGACAGCTGGCGCGAGACAGCTACTCGGTACTTCCCCTGCCGAATTGTTCTCTAATAGATCAAGGCTGCGGCTCCGCCGCCGCGGTCGGCGCTCCGGGCTCCGGCTGGCGCCTCCGCCCTCCGCGCCGCCTCAGTAGTTGGAGTAGGCGGCGGCCCAAGTTAGGAGCGGGTTCACCCAATCGAACTAGGTCGGACGTCGCCTCCCCCAGATTCCCCGCCGACTCGTAGGCACCGGCCAGATTGTTCCGCGAGGTCAACGTGTCCGGGTGATCCGGGCCCAGCACCCGCTCCCGATCGGCCAGGGTCCGGGTGTACAGCGGGATCGCCTCCCCCAGATTCCCCGCCGACTCGTAGGCACCGGCCAGATTGTTCCGCGAGGCCAACGTGTCCGGGTGATCCGGGCCCAGCACCCGCTCCCGATCGGCCAGGGTCCGGGTGTACAGCGGGATCGCCTCCCCCAGATTCCCCGCCGCCTGGTAGGCGTAGGCCAGATTGTTCCGCGAGGCCAACGTGTCCGGGTGATCCGGGCCCAGCACCCGCTCCCGATCGGCCAGGGTCCGGGTGTACAGCGGGATCGCCTCCCCCAGATTCCCCGCCGCCTGGTAGGCGTAGGCCAGATTGTTCCGCGAGGCCAACGTGTCCGGGTGATCCGGACCTAAGCGATCTCGACATTCCTCTGCAAGCTGGGCGAAGTAGCTGATCGCAGCACTGGCCAATCCCGCGTCAGCGAGAGACTGTCCGGCGACGAATAGGCTGGGATGTCCGCCATCTCCCTTATCCCACAGCGCGCTTGGCATGACCCTACGGATTGTCTGCACATTGGCGCGTAGGCATTCCGACAGAGCCGGGTCATTCTCAATCGCCGGCCAAATCTCAGCCAGTCCGGCGGCAACCACCCGGACGGCCACCGCCCGGTCAGGTTCACTCACGTCCTGCAGGATCGCCCGCGCCGTCAGGCCGTGCATCCGAACGGCACGAGGATTGCTGTCGGCTAGGTCGTGATCGATAAGAGACAGCCGGTGCAGCGCACGCAATCCCCGACGGGCATCCCGGGCAGAGACTGTCTCCACACCGAGTCTCGACGAGACAAATACCTGAACAGCATCCGTGAGGTACAAAGCTTCGGGCGCGCCAGCTGAGTCACAAACCGCCGCAAGGAGGCCAAGGGGCCGGGCCAGACCAGCGGGATCTATCTTGTCGGCGGCATCCATCGCCAGCGTCCAAGTCGTTGCGACCGTCCGGTCATAGCCGTCGACACCGACGGTGGCGAACAGGTCGGCCAGATCCCGGCTTCGATCGGCGAACATGGTCCGATAGCCACCACAAGTCAGCCCCTCATCGATGACCACCGCCGCTGCCTGGGCTAGGCCCAACGGCAGGTAGCCGAGGTCTTTGGCCATCTGCGCTGCCTCGTCCAGCGCCTGCGCCGGTAGCGAGCCGAGGAGAGGTGTGAATCGCTCTCGCAGGTAGGACTCAGCCTCTGCCGGGGTGTACACGCCGACATCGATCACCGTTCTTCCACCACCTGATAATGCGGCATCGCGCCGACGAGTGGTAACCACCAGCTGGCCTCGGCCAGCAGGCCAAAGCCCTTGCATGACAGCCGGATCCGACAGGTCATCTATCACCACCAGCCGAGTTCTATCGGTGCTAGCCAAGAACCCGAGGAAGTAGCTCGCCAACTCTGCCTGCCCGATCTCTCGATCGGCAAGGTCCAGCGCGATGGCTGCCTCGGCGTACCCGCTTATGACCGCAGCACGCGATTCTCCTTGGACCCACACCCGAACATCCATCTCCAGGCAGGAGGCGATCTTCGCTGCCAGCTGGGTTTTACCCACCCCACCGTCGCCTCTCAGCACTAACGAGGAGACGGCCGCGCTGTGTTGTTCGAGTTCTGAACGAGTCTGGAAGGCCGACGCCATCGGTGGCGGTGACCCCACCAGGACCGGCCATCTCACCGGCCGCCGAGGCATCACAACCGTATTGTTGTCACCGATTGCTCCGGCAACACCAGAAACGGTGACTTCATACTTGGACTTGTCGGTATTCGACTCGTTCATACGTGAGCCTTCGATCGAGCGCCGCCCGATGCTGGGCGTGCCTCGCCAGGGGTCAGTTCATCGTCACGGTGCCGTGGTCACCGATAATTCCGACCTTGCCCCCACTGACAGTGATCTGGTATTTCGTCTGGATGCCTGCGGCATCGGCCGCCTTCAGCACCGCTTCGGCAGCAGTGATGACTTCGCCGTCCTGGGCAGATCCAACCCGTTCCAACTGCTTAGCCAGCGGCTTCTCATACGTCTCCGGATCCGCTTCGAACTCCGTAAGGACCGATTCAGCCTTCTGGTCCCCAGCGAACGTGCGCCGAATGAGACCCTTCAACGCCACATAGCCATCCTTCACAGCTTGGGACGCAGTCTCACCAGCACCAGCCACCACGCCCGCCATCAACGCCGCCACAACCACCGTTACCGGATCCATCTTCCATCCCCTTTGCGCTGACCTACTCCCACTCCACGATCTTCAAAGATAGTGACACAATGCTGATCCACTCGTCAGGGCTCACCGGGGGTCTGGCCGCTAAACGATGTGGGATCCGGCGATTTCGGTGGGTAGATCGCTCGGACCGGCTCGCGGAGGTGATCGCGAACGCGTCCAGCGCTGGCTTCGTGCGTGTAATTGTGAACGATTCACTGCTGCACCACCGTGGACTCCCAGGTCGTAGTGACCGCCTCGGGTAACCCCTTGAATCCATCGACAACCTGCCAGTACTCCCGCCAGGTCCCGCAGATGGCGTATCTAGGCAACCAGCCCGCGACGAGTTCGAAAGCGGGTGGTCGGCAAGCCTCGCGCTTGCAGCTCCGCCGCAGCCAACCGCCGGCTCGCATCCGCTGGCTGGGGAACATCTGGGGAACAGAACCATCAGAATCGTTGCGAAACAACATGATTCGATCATCAGATTTTCCCTGCAGCACTGGGATTTCGCCGCCTGATCCTGACCCTCAGCTTGCCCTTTCAAGGCGGCAGCGCGGGTTCGAATCCCGTTGGGGATACCAATACATCCGACTCGCCAGCAATCTGGTGAGTGGATTCAGTGGGGGTGTACCCCCACCAAAATCACTCACCAACGCCCTCCGGCGACGGTTATCGCCCGCCGACCGTCCGGTCGAGGAAGGCGAGCACACGCTCGGTGACCTCATCCCTGTTGGTTTCGTTGAGCAACTCGTGGCGGGCCTCGGGATAGAGCACGACCTCGACATCGGTGAGCCCCGCTTCCCGATAGCGCTGGGCAACGAGTTCGACGGCCGCCCCGCCACCGGCGATCGGATCGGCGTCACCGGACATGAGCAGCACCGGCAGGTCCTTGCGAATGCGGGCGAGTTCCTCGGGGTCGGCGGCCCGCTTGAGGGTCTGAATGCCCTCGAACGGCTGCGTCTCGAAGCCGCATTCGGGATCGGCGCAATATTTATCAACCTCCGCCTCGTCCCGGCTGAGCCACTCGAACCCGGTGCGGTGTTCGAACCCGGCGTTGAACGCGGCGAGGTCCGGGGGCCCGGTGAGCATGTCGGCGAGCCCGCCGGGCTCGGTCGTGCCCAAGAGCACCAATGCGTCGATCTCCTGGGAGCGGTCGACCACGAACTGCTGGCTGGCGAACGAACCCATGCTGTGCCCGACCAGAGCGAGCGGCAGTCCCGGGTGGTCGGCGCGGATCCGGCGGTTGAGCTGGTTGAGGTCGTCCACCCAGCCGGGCCAGCCGTCGGGCCCCCAATGCCCGTACTGTCCCGCCGCCGTCCGGCCCGACCCCCGGGCATCGGGGGCGTAGACGAGATAGCCGGCGGCGGTGAGCGCCTCGCCGAACCGGCGATAGCGACCGGCGTGCTCGCCGAGTCCGTGCTGGAGCTGGATGACTGCCCGCGGAGCGGAGGCCGGCTCCCACAAATAGGTCTGAAGATCCAAGCCGTCCGCAGACGGGATGGTGAGGGTGGTTTCGCGCATGGCTCAGCCTTGCACCGCTTGCACCCGGAGGCCGAGCCCAGCGCCCCCGGGGGTTTTGCTGGACATGGGTTAGGGTGCGAGATAGCTCGACATATGCGCGGGATGGGCCATCGAGAGGGAAGCACGCATGACCGACGACCTGGTCGTTCTGGTCGATGACGACGGCCGGGACGCCGGCACTGCCCCGCGGCTCGAGATCCATGGCCCGGACACTCCGCTGCATCGCGCTTTCTCGCTCTTCCTGTTCGACGACGCGGGTCGGTTGCTGCTGACGCGCCGGGCGCTGGACAAGACCACGTGGCCGGGCGTGTGGTCGAACAGCTGTTGTGGCCATCCCCGCCCCGGTGAGCACTATGCGGACGCGATCCGTCGCCGCACCCGCGAGGAGTTGGGCGTCGGGGTCGGCGACCTGCGGGTTGCGCTGCCGCATTTCGCCTACCGGGCCACCGACTTCAGCGGGGTGGTGGAAAACGAGGTCTGCCCGGTCTACGTGGGTCGCATCATCGGCGAGCTGGAACTCGATCCGGCGGAAGTGATGGATCATCAGTGGGTCGAGTGGTCCGACTACGTTTCGGCGGCGGAGCGTACGCCCGGCCTGGTCTCCCCCTGGAACGCGCTCCAGGTCCCGCAGCTCGACGCGGTCCTCCACGAACTTCTCGAACCGAACAGAAGGACCCGCCCACAGCAGCGGCGGGGGCGTACGCCGACGGCCGACGACACCCTCGTGCGCGTCGACGGACTGCTCCGGGAGGAGGCGACGCGCCTCGAAACGCTGTGGCACGCCGCGGTGCCCGGGCCGCCGATCGACATCCTGGGCGACGACGACCTGCCTGGGTGGCTGCGCCGCATGGTGCTGCAGGGCGGCAAGCGGTTGCGGCCGGCCATGTGCCACTGGGGTTTCGTGGCCTCCGGCGGCCGGGAACCGGATCGCGGCTACCAGGATCTCGTCCGGGTTGCCGCCGCGCTCGAGACGCTCCACATCTTCGGCCTGATCCACGACGACATCATGGATCGCGCGGACACCCGGCGGGGCCAGCCGACCGCGCACGTGCGCGCCACCCGGCTCCACCGCGAGGCCGGCGGTGACGGCTCGGCCGAGCTGTTCGGGGCCTCGATCGCCATCCTGCTCGGCGATCTGGCCCACGCGGAGGCGGACCGGCTGGCCGACGGACTGCCGGAGACGCTGCGGCGGATGTGGTACGAGCTGACGATCGAGCTCATCGCCGGTCAGCGCACCGATCTCACGGGCGCCGCAGCCCACCGGCGCGACCTCGATCACGCGATCACAATCGCGCGGTTGAAGTCGGGGTCCTACACGGTGGAGCGGCCACTTCAACTCGGCGCCGAGGCCGCGGGCGCGACCTCGGATGCGCGAGCCAGCCTGGCGAACTACGGGCAACGCGTCGGCGCGGTGTTCGCGCTGCGGGACGACTATCTGGGCATCTGGGGCGACCCTGCCACGACCGGCAAACCTGCGGGGGACGATCTGCGCAACGGCAAGGCCACCACCGTGCTCGGGCTGGCCGGCTCGGCCCTCAAAGGGGCCGCCGCCGAAGCGCTGGCGCGCGTCGGCACCCACGCTGCCACCGAGGAGGACATCCCCCTCCTCCAGGAGGCGCTCACCGAGTCCGGTGTTCGGGACCGGGTCGAGGGGATGATCCGGGAAGGCGTCGACTCTGCCGTCGCAGCCCTGAATCCGGCGCACCTGGAGGCGGAGGGCATCCGGGGGCTCGCGGCCATGGCCGAACGCATCGCTTGGCGCGACCGCTGACCCGAGCGCCGCGCTGCCGGCGTACGCGCGGCGGGATCCCCCGAGAAATCTCCTGTCCCCGATTCGCTGCGTGTGCGAAGGTGACTCCATGAGCACAGCAGACGGCAAGGACGCCTCGGAACCCACGGCCGCGACCGATCCCAAGGAAGCCATGCGGGAAGCCTTGGAGCGCAAGCGGGGCGGGAACCGGCAGCCACACGGACGTGCCGACCATCACCGTGACGGCGGCGGGAAAGCGCACGGCCAAGCAGGCGGGCGGCGCGAGTTCCGGCGCAAGGCCGGCGGCTGAGTCAGCGCACCGCCGCGTCCCACTGCGCCTCGAACTCCTCGCGCATCGTGAGCGCATAGGTGCGGGAGATGTGGTTGTCGTCCATATAGACGTACACATTCCCCAGCACCCCCGGACAGGGCGCATCGGGGCCACCGGGGCAGAGCAGTTCGGTGAAGTCCAGATAGGCCATGTTCGGCAGGCCGTCGAGGGACGCCCGCGGCCACTCGTCGGCTAGCTTCTCGTGCCGCGGTGCCGTGCAGCGCTCGCTTGTCGTGCCCCAGCGCTGGACGCAATCGGGCATGTTGAACGTCCACCGCGGGTTGTCGCGGATGTTCACGACCTGGATGCCGGCGTCGACGACGGGCCGGATCGCGTCGGCGTACGTCTCCACCTCCAACTCCGGCCCCGCGGCCTGCGCCCGCGAGCCCACCGTGACCACCTGATCCGGACGATTCTGAACGATCCATTCGACGACGAGACGGCTGTATTCCAGACAGATCTCGTTGCTCCACGGGTTCGCGTGCGTGATTCGGCAGCGCGGGTGATTGGGCATGATCAGATGCCAGCCACGTTCGACGGCCATCGGCACCAGCACGGTGGACCACTGCCAGGCATGTGAGTCGCCGATGAGGACGACCGTGCGGGTCGGTTCCCCGTCTGGACGGATCTCATAACAGTTGCCGCCTTCGAACACCGGGGGCATCGGATCGAGCACACAACGGGCGGTCGTGTGCGGCCAGTCCCCGGCGATGACGGAATCCCCGGGGGCAGCGCCCCGGACGGGTGCCTCCGCGGTGACCGTCGGCGTCGCGGGTGCGCCGGGTGTGACGGCGAGCGCGCCGGGGTTGTCCCCCGCCGCGGTCCGGGCGACGTTCTGGTCGAGCACGCGCGTCATGCCCTCAACCAGACCGACCACGATGATGACGAAGACGGCGATCGCCGACAGTGCGCCGCGCTTCGAGGACAGCACCTCGAGCCGGTGGAAGCGGCGCTCCACGAGTCGGGTGGAGAGGTCCGCCAGCACGAGGGATACCGTGAGCACGAGGACGCTCCCACCGATCCCGAGCCGGGTGGTGTGGGTCTCGGTGAGAGACATGAAGTATGCATAAACCGGCCAGTGCCACAGATAGAGGCCGTAGGCCCGGTTGGCGACGAAGGTCACGGGCCGGCGCGAGAGCCAGTACGCCGCATCCCGCTTGTCCTCCGCATTCAGATCGGCCACCATCACCGCGGCCGCGCCGAGCGCCGGCAGCAGCGCCACCGGTCCGGGGAAGGGCTCGCGGCCCACAAGGAAGCCGGTCGCCACGACGGCGCCGAGCCCCGCCCAGCCCAGCGGGATCGCGACGCCGCGCGGCATTTTCAGCCGCGGCACGAGGGCGATGAGCGCAGCCAGGGAAAACTCCCAGACCCGCGCGAACGTGTCGAAGTACGCCGCCGAGCGATCCGCCGCGATCCCGAACTGCGCATAGATGAACGAGCTCACCGTGATCGCGCCGAACACGACGCCGAGCACCAGCTTGAGCCGCGCCTTCAACAGGGAGGCGATGAACAGGCACGCCACGAACAGCAGCGGCCACACGACGAAGACCTGGCCCTGGATGGACAGGGACCAATAGTGCTGGAACGGGCTCACGCCACCTGGATCGACGGCCGTGTAGTTGACCGCCTGTTCGATCAGTGTCCAGTTTTCGATATAGAACAGCGAGCTCTGCGCGTGGTGCATCAGCGTCGGCTGACGTGTCGGCGGCAGGAAGAACCATCCGACCGCCAGCGTCGCGGCGATCACGATCGCTGCCTGCGGCACCAATCGCCGGAAGCGCTGGATGAGGAAGGTGACGACCCGGAATGCCCTGCCCTTGCGAACCATCGAGCCGGTCATGAGATAGGCCGAGATGATCAGGAAGACGTCGACACCGCCGGAGACGCGGCCGTTGGTCCACAGATGGTACGCAACCACGAGGACGATCCCCAGGCCCCGGAGGCCGTGGATGTCCGTGCGGTGGGGGGTGCGCTGCTGTGGTGCCGTCTCGGTCAGGGTCCGCTCCTCTCCTGGTCTCGCAAGGATAGGCAAGGACCGGCCAGGAAGCCGGTCAGCGTTTCATTCGCCCGCGTCTTCGCTTCCCCGGCGGGGGCGCGCCCATCAGGCCTCGGCCGTCACCTGCACGGTGTCGACGATCGGCAGGCGCATCACCTTGCGGATGTCAGCCTTGCAGGTGAGGAATTCCGGCGCGGTCGTCTGGGTGTGCCCGGCCACCTCGACTTCGCCCACCCCGCGCACCGCCAGGCGGACGGTCCAGGCATCCGGCGAGCCTGTGGCCGAGACCGGGCGAACGGCGTCGAACGCGAGGGGCGCGAACCGCGCGTACGCCTCCACCATCGCCGCCTGCACGTGGTTCGGATATCCGCTCGGCCCTCGGAGATGTGCGGGATCGACCCGGCCTGCCACGTGCGCGGTCACGACCGGCTCGACGTCCTCGGGATCGAGCCCGCCATAGCAGGCGCCGTCTGGGAGGACGATCAGGTTGCCGGCGAACCGGTCACCGCCGGTATGGGTGCATTCCCAAGTCGCGACCGGCCACAACCGTGCGGCGGTGGCGGCCACAGGTCGCCCGCGCACGGCACAGCAGACGTCTTTGCGGCCGTGGGTGCAGACGAGGAGGATTTCGGGTTCGTTCGTCGCAGTGGTGCCGGAGCCGGACCCGTCCGCATCGGCGGCGTCGATGCCGGGAACCTCGCTGGTCGGCTCGGCGAAGAGCTGGGCAGCAGCCACGAGTTCGGCCGTGTTCGCCGCGCTCCCCCACACGACTTGAGGCTGCGCTCCGTCGGCCGTCCTTATGACGCACCAGCGGCGGGTCCCGTGAGCAGTTCCGGAACTGTCGGACGGTCGGGCGGCATCGGCATGCGTCTCGACCGCAGGGCGGCGGATGAGCATGAGCCGGGCACCGGCGTCCTCGAGCAGTTCCTCGAGCGTTTCCTTCTCGTCGTGCTCGAGGTCGAGGCCCTCCCAGGCGCTGGCGCCCCAGTTTCCCGTCTGCTCGACGAGAAACCACTGCTTCGCCGGGGGCGCGGTGCCGACATAGCGATCCCCACGCTCCCGCGCATCGTCGGAACACCGGAACTGGGGCTTGTTCACTGCTCGACTCCTTCGCTGAAGACCGGCGTCGGGCCCGGGCGCATGCTGTCCGCTGCCAGGGTGGCCATGGCAGCGGCGATGTCGGCGTCCGGGATCTGCTGGAGCGCCGCCACCAACTCCGTGCGCACTCGGGCGATGTCGGCGGTCACCATCGAGGTGTCCCCCACCGTAACCCCCGGGTCCAGCGACGATCGCACCCACGGGTCCTTGGCGACGGTCGCTAGTGCCTGACTGGTGAGCGCATGAGCGAGGTGGTGACGGGTCCAGCTGTGCACGCCGAGCGTGAGGTGGACGGTGACGCCGCCCAGTGCGCGGGCCGAGTGGATGAAGCCGCGAGGGAGATACAGGACATCACCCGGGCGGAGCGTGAGGGTGAGATCCGCGGGTTGAGCGGCGGCTTCGCGCACCTCTCCCGCTCGCGAGGTCCATGGCTCGTCCCGCAACGGGTGCTCGTGCACGGGCCGATGGATGTGCCATTCCTTCTCACCGTGCACCTGCACGACGAACACGTCATGGACGTCATAGTGAGCGGAGAAGCCCTGGTTAGCCGGCGGAGTGACGTACGCATTCGCCTGCACCGAGTGGCCCAACTCCACCGCGAGCGCACGGACGAACTCGTTGATCGGCGCCCAGGTCCTGTGCAGCCCCTGGAGCACGGCGGTCGCGCCGCCGGCGAAGAGCTGCCGCACTTTCGCGTCGTCGACTTGGTCGTCGATGGTGGCGCCGACCCCGCCGGCCGAGGTGAACCGTGCCCTGGGCAGCGCAGTCCCGTCCTTGACCATGCGGAGAAACGGAGTGCGCAAACCCCGGCGCGTGATCAACTCTTCGGCGGCGCCGAGCGAAAAGAGTTCCTGGTCCGAGGACAGCGGTGGATAGCCCGCCGGACGCGGAGCAGAACCATCCGCCACGGTGTCCGGGGCGCCATTCACCGATCTCGACGCTGCTCGTTGCCGCGCGGGAGCGAAGAACGCCTCCCGACCCCACCACCGCTCGGCGAAATCCTGCGGTGTCAGCCCGATAAGCCAGTGCAGCGCCGAGTGGTGATGGGTGGCCGGAGGGATGGGATCGAACTCGAGCTTCAGGACGCGGTCCCGTCAGCCCCGGCATCACCGTCGGCCCCAGCGTCGCCGTCGGCCCCCGCGTCGCCGTCAGCACCCTGGTCCGCACCGGCGTCACCATCGGCACCCTGGTCCGCACCGGCGTCACCATCGGCACCCTGGTCCGCACCGGCGTCACCATCGGCACCCTGATCCGCACCGGCATCGCCGTCACCGGCTGCACTGCCGTCGGCGCCCCCGTCGCCCTTGCCGAACACCGGGTCAGCAGCAGGATCGGTGAAGTCGCCGGCGACGTCGCCTTCCTTCTCGTGGTCGGGATCGAGGAATTCGGTCATTGGAAACTCCTTTGTGTCGATTGGCGACGCCAAGAGGCGCCTCTGCGCTCAGTCTTGTGGCTCACTGCTGAGCATTCAAGGGGCACATGTCGACAGGTGGGCGCCCAGGTTGTTCGCCCCGACAGTCGCTTCAAGGAAGTGGGGTGCCGCGCTAGCGTTCTGACCCGCCCCGCGGGTCAAAAGGTGAGGCCCGGCTCCCTCCTTCCCGGAAGTGCGTCGCCGCCCTCGCGTCCTGACCCGCCCCGCGGGTCAAAAGGTGAGGCCCGGCTCCCTACTTCCCGGAAGTGCTTCCCGGGAAGTGCATCGCCGCCCTCGCGTCCTGACCCGCCCCGCGGGTCAAAAGGTGAGGCCCGGCTCCTTCCTCCCGGAAGGACCGGCCAACCAGCCCCGCGCGCCCATGCCACGGCACGAATCGGAGGCCTTCTCGCTGGCGAACCGGCAGGCGTCGACCACGCGATCAAGCCCCCACTGACCGATCGCGAACGCCAGGGCCCCGTGGAGCACATCACCCGCGCCCACGGTGTCGACCATCTCGCCCGAAGGCACCTCGACCACGTCGATCACATGGCGCTGCCCAGCGACGTCCAGGGTCCACGACCGGTGTCCGAGCGACTGGCCGAAGGCGTACACCCCACACCGTCGCATCAGCGCCGCCAACGACTCGTCCGGTGCGACGAAGTCCTCGGAAACGACCGCCACATCGACCAACCGCAGCAACTCGGCCGTCCCCGGCTTCCAGGACCCGCCGTCCAACACGACAGGCTTCCCGGCGGCCCGGGCGGCCCGGGCAACCGCGAGGCACAACTCCATGCGGTGCCCGTCGAGGAGCACGACGTCGGCCTGTCCGATTTCAACGGCGTCCAGCAGCAGTGGGACATCGGCGGCGTTGGTCGACACCACGGCGCGATCGCCGGAGTCCTGCTCCACAAGCACTGTTGAGGCCCCGAATGCCTCCTCCACCTCCCGACCGGCAAGATCCACCGCCACCACCCCGGCGCGTCGGAGATAGGTCTTGACCGCTTCCGCGACCGGTCCATGGCCGATCGCCGTGAGGAGTCGGGCCTCCGCAGCGCCCAAGCCCGCCGCAACCCCGCAGGCACTCGCCGCGGGCCCACCGAAGTCGACGGACAACCCGAGCGCCCGCTGCTTCACGTTGCTGCGGGGCAGTTGGTCGACGGTCTGGATGATGTCGAGCGTCACGAGCCCCGCGCACAGCACGCGAGGTCCGTGAGGGGGCGTCATGTCAGTACCCCGTCTCGCCCTCCTCGACACCCGCAGCCCGGCGGAAGCCATAGGTGAGGATGTCGAAGTCGGTCACGACGGTGATCAGGTCGAAGCCCATCTCGTGATAGGTCTCACATGGCTGGACGGTTCCGTGGATGCCGGCCACGACGCCGTGCTTCTTCGCGACCTTGGCGACGCGCTCCAGCGTGGGCGCCAGTGCCTCCACAGCGGCCTTGGTCGGCTGGCCGCCCAAGCTGATCGACAGGTCGAAGGGCCCGACATAGATGGCGTCCACACCGGGCACCGCGCAGATTTCGTCGGCCCGTTCGAGTCCCGTCCTGGTCTCGATCATCGGGATGACGAGCACCCGGTCGTTGGCGGTGTCGACATAGTCCAGGCCATAGCGCACCATGGCACCGATCGGCCCGTAGGAGCGTTCGCCACCGGGCACATAACGGCACGCGGTCACCGCGGCCCGCACCTGCTCCGCGCTCTCGACGCCCGGGACGATGATGCCCATCGCTCCCGCGTCGAGCGCGCGGCCGATGAGGCCCTTGTCCAGCGATGGGACGCGGACGATCGCCATCGCCCGTCCAGGCTGAAGGGCACGGATGGCGTTGATCATCATGTGGAGATCCCACAGTCCGTGCTGCAGGTCGACGACAACGTAGTCGTACAGGTGCGCGATCGACTCGATGACGACCGGATCGAGCCTCGTGAAAAGGAACGCCCCGCGGGCGGGTCGCCCCTGTGCCCAGGCCTCGTGCACCCTGGAGTTCATTTCAGTCCCTTTCAACACCCGTCACCACCGGATGCCCCGCTTCGATCCAACCCATCGTCCCACCGGCCACCGACAAGGGGTTTCGCCCCGCCGCCGCCAGCACCTCGGCGCCGCGCAGGCTGCGGGCGCCGCTTCGGCAGATCACATAGACCGGGTCACCATCCGGCACTTCATCGAGACGGTAGGGCAGCAGCCCCAAAGGAATATGGATGGCGCCGGGCACATGACCTTCGACGTATTCCTCGGTTTCCCGGACATCGATCAGCACAACACCCGCAGCGCGAGCGTCTGCCAACTCGGCGATCGTGGTCTCTTGCACAACTCCCCCTCCACCGGCGCCAGTGCTAGCAGATTAGCGCTTGCGGCGGTGGGCCGGCCCGCTGGGCAGCGTCGGCGGACGCCGACACGGGGACTCACCTACGATGTCCGCCATGTCGTCCCGCTGGGCACCCCACCTGACGCGTGCGCACGCGGCTCTCCGGATGGTGTTCACGCCGACGAATGCGGCCTGCGCCGCCCCGATCATCATGGTCGCGCTCCTGGGCTGGCATCAACGCTGGATCTCCGACGACGGCTGGATCAACATTCGGGTCGTGGAGCAGGTCCTCGCCGGCAACGGCCCTGTCTACAACGCCGGAGAACGTGTCGAGGTCACCACCTCCACGCTGTGGTTCGGCTTCCTGCTGGCGGGGGCGTACGTTCTGCCTTCGGTCGAGCCCCAGGTCACCGGCGCGGTCATGGGCTGGATCCTCACGATCGCGGGCATGACGTTCGCCAGCCTCGGCGCCGGCCAACTGTTCCGCAGCCGACGACCGGTGATGTATGTCCCCGTCGGGATGCTCGCCGTCGCCGCCCTGCCCCCGATGTGGGACTTCACCACGTCCGGGCTGGAGACCGGGCTGTCGTTCGCCTGGCTCGGTGGCTGCTTCTGGATGCTGGCCCACCGGGCAGTGGCGCACGAGGACGGGGCCCGCCGGGCGCATGAGGACGGGGCTCGGCGACCGGCCTGGTGGCCGTTGTGGCCGGCGTTCGTGATCGGTCTGGGCCCCCTGGTGCGGCCGGACTTCGCGCTCTATTCGGTCCTCTTTGCGGTTGGGCTGCTGATGTCCAGCCGACTCAGGTGGTCGCGCTGGTGGGACTGGCCGATCACGCTGGTGCTGGCACTGGCGGTGCCGGCGGCGTACCAGGTCTTCCGCATGGGCTTCTATGCGGCGCTGGTCCCCAACACGGCCCTCGCCAAGGATGCGACCGACACTCGTTGGCAGCAGGGGCTGATCTATCTGGTCGACTATGCGGGGCTCTATGTCCTGATGGTCCCGCTGGTGGTGGGGGCGCTCGGGACGGGGCTGCACATGACGTACGCCTGGCGCACCCGCGGCCAGGCCCGCTGGGCCGTGGTCGGCGCACCGCTGCTGGGGGCGGCGATGCATGTGGCATACATCGTCCGCGTCGGGGGCGACTTCATGCACGCCCGCTTTCTGCTGCCGGACACCTTCGCGGTCCTCATGCCGGCGGCGGTGGTCGGCATCACGATCGCGTGGCGCCAGCTCGCGCTGGTGGCGACGGCGTTCGTCGCGGGGTGGGCGGTGGCGATTGCCTCGAGTGCACGGACGCCCTACACGGACGCTGCCAGCGACGACGGCATCGCCAACGAGCGAGAATTTTGGGCCGCCCACACGATCACGGGTGACCTGCTGACCCGTGCCGACTGGCTGGCCGGCGGTCTGGGCCAAGTCGGCACGCGGGCCCGCTGGGACCACGAGGCCGGTTGGAGCTATTACGACAACGGCTCTGTGCGGCTGGACTCCGCGACCGGAGAAGGCGTCTATATCGCGGTCCAGAACCTAGGGATCATCTCGATCGCCGCGGGGACGGAGGTCACGGTGGTCGACAAACTCGCTCTGTCCGACGGCATCACGTCGCATTCCGTCTTCGATCCTCGGCTGGTCGGGGACACCCGGGTCGGACACGCCGAACGACCCGACGCATGGCGGGTCGCCCGCTATGCCCGTTTCCGCATCGACGAACCGGATCGGATCACCCACGCCCGCCTGGCCCTGCAGTGCGGTGACCTCGCGGTGCTGCAGGACGCCATCAGCGGGGAGCTGACCGAGGAAAAGTTCTGGGCGAACGTGCGCCTCTCCCCCCGCCTGACGTTCTTCACGTTCCCCGCCGATCCGGCGACTGCCCGCAAGGAACTGTGCGGGTGGGCGCCCGGTTGGTGAGGCGAACGGCGGCTGGTCGGGCAAGCTGCTGTCCACGCGAACCCGTCGATTTTGCAGCGTCGGGGAGTCGCGTTATAGTTCTCGTCGCTGGTGAAAGTCAGCAAGGGCCCGGATCCCCCGGGAACCAGGCCCCGTGGCGCAGTTGGTTAGCGCGCCGCCCTGTCACGGCGGAGGTCGCGGGTTCGAGTCCCGTCGGGGTCGCGAGAGCGGTGATGTGAAAGCATCACCGCTTTTGCAAATCATGGCCAGGTAGCTCAGTTGGTACGAGCGCTCGCCTGAAAAGTGAGAGGTCGCCGGTTCGATCCCGGCCCTGGCCACCACGTGAATGCCGCCTCCGGGCGGCATTTCTCATTTCCGCGCCCGGTTGAATGGTCGACATGGAGTTCACCAAACGCGACCACTCCGCACCGCCGGGATTCTTCGCCGTCGAGGCGGCGGGCCTGCGCTGGCTCGCCGATGCCGGCGGCGCACGGGTCGTCCGGGTTCTCGACGCGGGCGAACACCACCTCACCCTCGAGCGCCTGACGCCGAGTCGGCCGACCGCCGAGGATGCGGCCCGGTTCGGCCGGGACTTGGCGCGCACGCACGCCGCGGGTGCGCCCGGGTGGGGTGCCCCGCCGCCGGGGACCGGACCGCAGGCGTACATCGGCCCCCTCCCCCAGACCAACCGCACCGAACCGACGTGGGGCGCGTTCTATGCACGCCATCGGGTCCGGCCGTTCGCCGACCGGGCGCGCGACGAAGGGAGCTTGGATGCCCGGAGCCACACGGTGATCGAGGCCCTCTGTCAGCGGTTGGAGGCCGGAGAGTTCGACGATGATCGCGTGCCGGCGCGGATCCACGGCGACCTGTGGTCGGGAAACGTGCTCACCACCACGGGCACCTGGACGCTCATCGACCCGGCCGCGCACGGCGGGCACCCGTTCACCGACCTCGCGATGCTCGCACTGTTCGGACTGGCGCACTTGGGTGCGGTGCTGGATGGGTACGCGGACACCGCGCCCCTCGAGCCCGGCTGGCAGGCCCTGATCCCGCTGCACCAGTTGCATCCGCTGCTTGTGCACGCGGTGCTCTTCGGATCAGGCTATGGCACACAGGCAGCACACGCCGCTGCTCAGTACTGACAGTCACGAGAGAAGGCAGTGCCATGGGATTGCGCCCGATCCATTTCGAGATCCATGCCGATGACGTCACCCGCGCCGTGGAGTTCTATCGCGAGGCGCTGGGGTGGTCGCTCGACGACTGGTCGGAGTACGCCGGCCTCCCCTATTTCGGCGCGACGACCGGCGACGATGCGTTCGGCATCAACGGCGCGATCATGCCGCGCCGGAGCCAGGGGGCAGGCCCGGGTGCGCCGGTGAACGGTGCCGTGTTGACCGTGGGCACGGACAACTTCGACTCGACGGCGGAGAAGATCCTGGCAGCGGGTGGGTCCGTTGCGCTGCCGAAGCATGCGCTGCCCGGTATGGCGTGGCAGGGCTATTTCCTCGATAGCGAGGGCAACGTGTTCGGCCTGCACCAACCCGACATGGACGCGAAATAAGTGGGGTTTCAGCTCGTGTGTGAACTAGGTGGGGGTATGACCCCACCAAATCCACTCACAGCCTGAAACCCCCGTTAGTTCGTCAGGGCGTGGCTGGTTGCTCGACCGGCGCGTACGCCCGAAGCCACCGCGCGATCTCCGCGAACGCGCGGTCACGCACCGCAGGTGGCGACAGAAACACGTCGTGGAGTGCGTCCTCGATCCGCACGACGGTCACCACCGGACCGAGCCGGACCGCCCGCTTGGCGATCTGCTCGACGTCGAGCACGACGTCCGCGGCCTTCAGCTGTTCCGACCACTTCCGCGAAAAATCGGACCGTGCGGAGGCGAGGACAAGCACGGGGCACTGGATCGTGAGCCCCTCGGCGATCCGGGCATGGCCCTGCAGAACGGCCTTGAGCCACCCGACTCGGATCAACGCTTCAGCCGCTGACTTGAGGCCCAAGTCATAGTCCCACTCGCCGCCCTCGCTCGCATGGATCGTGCGGCGATAGAAGTCCGCATCCGACGGCGGAATGATCGTGGTCGGCCGTTGACCGCCGAGGGTCTTGATGACCGGTCCCAATGCACGCGCCAGCGGTCCACCCTGGAGATCCAGCCAGGGCGAGTTGAGCACGAGGGTCGTGAAGACGCCGGGTCGTTCGTGCGCATAGAGCGCAGCGATCAGGCCGCCGGTCGAGTGGCCCATGAGCACGAGCTCGTCGTGCTCACTGTTCAACTCGACGACGGCCTGATCGAGCTCCTCGAAGTATTCCGACAGATCGGTCGTGAATCCCCGCAGCTGCCCCTCGACCCAGGACCGGCCATAACGGCGGAGGTCCAAGGCATAGAAGGCATAGCCCCGATCGACCCAGAACTCGGCCACGTGCCGCTGGAAGAAATAGTCGTTCCAACCGTGGACATAGAGAACGGCGCGGCCGGTGTGCGGTCGTTCAACAGATCGCACCAGCACCGCGCCGAATCCGGTTTCGGGGTCACCGCCGAGATTGTCGGACCGACGCTCCAACGGAAGCAGGCATTGCTCGAACCCGACCAGAAGGTCGGGTTGCCACTCGCGTTGGGTCACCAGGGGTCAGCCGGACTTGCGGAGATCCCCGTAATCGTCGTAATCGTCATCGAGGGTCTCGTAGCGCGCTGCGAGATCCGCATATGCGTCCGGGATATCAGAGTGATCCACCTCATCGGTGTGGTCGTCGTCATCGAAGACGGCGGGTTCACCACGCAGTTCGCGTTCGAGCGAGGAGAAATCCGTGTTGATCGAACGGTATTTCAACTCGCGAGCCACCTTGGTCTGCTTCGCCTTTGCACGGCCGCGCCCCATATGGGTCGACCCCCTCGCATGTCAGCTCGCGGTCAAGCCGCGGCACTAATTGGTTAATGTCGTGGGGACAGGTTACCCAATGAACCGTCCGCATCCAAGATGCGTCCGACACCCCGCGGCGTGTTGCCGAGGGCGTTGAACGTGTGGCTGAGGGACGGATGCGGGTCAGCCCTGATGCTCACCCACCATCGTGACCGTGCCGCCGGGAGCGTCCTGGATCTCACCGATGATCCAGGCGTCGATGCTGCGACCCTGCAAGTGGGTCACTGCCTTGTCGGCGTCCTCGGGCGCCACGACGGCCACCATGCCGACGCCCATGTTGAGCGTGGCCTCGATGTCCGGCTGCGAGATCCGACCGACCTCCTGCACCAGGCGGAAGATCGGACTGGGCTGCCAGGTGCCGCGATCGACCGTGGCCGTGAGCGTCTCGGGCAGCACGCGGGCCAAGTTGTTGGCGAGACCGCCGCCGGTGACGTGGCTCATCGCGCGCACCGCGACGGTGTCCGCGAGCTCAAGGCAGTCCTGGGCATAGACACGGGTGGGTTCCAGGAGTTCCTCACCGAGGGTCCTGCCCAGTTCTGCCACATCGCGGTCGAGTGCCCAGCCGGCCTCGTTGAGCAGCACGTGCCGCACCAGCGAATAGCCGTTGGAGTGCAGGCCGGAGGACGCCATCGCGACCAGCCGGTCGCCGGCGCGGACCCGATGGGCTCCGAGGATCCGGTCCTTCTCGACCACCCCCGTCGTGGCACCTGCGATGTCGTATTCGTCGGGACCGAGCAGACCCGGGTGTTCGGCGGTCTCCCCACCGAGCAGTGCGGCGCCGGCCACGACGCAGGCTTCGGCAATCCCGCTCACGATCGCGGCGATCCGCTCAGGGACGACCCGTCCGCACGCGATGTAGTCGGTCACGAACAACGGCTCGGCACCCACCACCACGAGATCGTCGACCAGCATCCCGATGAGGTCGAAACCGATCGTGTCGTGGGAATCCATCGCCTGGGCGATCGCGACCTTGGTGCCGACGCCGTCCGTCGAGGTCGCGAGCACCGGGTGACGATAGGCGGCGAGGGCGGAAGCGTCGAAGAAGCCGGCGAAGCCGCCGAGGCCGCCGAGCACCTCGGGACGCTTGGTCCGGGCAACCGAGGCCTTCATCAGTTCGACCGCTCGGTCACCGGCCTCGATGTCGACGCCGGAGCGGGCATAGGCGCTGAGCGCGGCCTCGCCGGTGGCACTCGCAGGGTCAGTCATCGTCGTCCTCTTCCTCGAGCATGGGCTGCAGCTCCCGCTGCTGGGGCGCGGGCAGACGGATGGGGTATTCACCGTCGAAGCACGCCCGGCACAACTCGTCACTGGGCTTGTGGGTGGTCTGGATCAGACCGGGCAGGGACAGGAAACCGAGGGAATCCGCGCCGATGGCCGCGCGCATCTCGTCGACGCTCATCCCGGGGGCGAGCAACTCCGACCGGGTCGCGAAATCGATGCCATAGAAGCACGGCCACTCGACCGGCGGCGCGGAGATGCGGACGTGCACCTCCCGGGCGCCGGCCTGACGGAGCATGGCGACGACCTGTCGCTGCGTGTTGCCGCGGACGATGGAGTCGTCGACCACGACCAACCGACGGCCGGCGACGACGTCGCGGAGGGGGTTGAGTTTGAGCCGGATGCCGAGCTGGCGGATGGTCTGGCTCGGCTGGATGAACGTACGCCCCACATAGGCATTCCGGACCAAGCCCTGGCCATAGGGGATGCCCGATTGCGCCGCATAACCGATCGCGGCCGGCGTGCCCGATTCAGGGGTGGGAATGACCAGATCCGCCTCGGCCGGGTGCTCGAGGGCCAACAGCTTCCCGATCTTGACCCGGACATTGTGAACGCGGCGACCGTTGAGGAGGGTGTCGGGGCGGGAGAGATAGGCGTACTCGAAAAGACAAGCCTTCGGCTGCGGGGTCGCGAACCGCACCGACCGCACGCCGTGGGCGCCGATGATCACCAGTTCACCGGGCTCGACGTCCCGGACATAGCTGGCGCCGACGATGTCGAGCGCCGCCGTCTCCGACGCGACCACCCAACCGCGGTCCAGACGGCCGATCGACAGCGGCCGCACGCCTTGGGCGTCGCGGGCAGCGAACAGCGTGTCGTTGTCCATGAAGGCGAGACAGAACGCCCCAACCAGCCTGGGCAGCACTTCCAGCGCCGCAGCCTCGGTGTCGAGGTCGCTGAAGGACGCCATCAGCGCGGTGACCAGCGAGGTGTCGTTGGTGGAGTCCATGCGCTCCTTGTGCGGGACATCCGCCCCGTTGGCCCGCTCCGCCAGCCAGGCCTCCAGCTCGTCGGTGTTGGTCAGGTTCCCGTTGTGCCCGAGCGCGATGCCGCCGTCGCGGCTGGACCGGAAGGTGGGCTGGGCGTTGTGCCACACGCTCGCGCCGGTGGTGGCATAGCGCGTGTGCCCGATCGCGAGATGTCCCTGGAGCGAGTTGAGGGTGGCCTCGTCGAAGACCTGGGACACCAGGCCCATGTCCTTGAACACCATGATCTGGCGCCCGCTCGACACCGCGATGCCGGCGGACTCCTGGCCGCGATGCTGCAACGCGTAGAGACCGAAATAGGTCAGCTTGGCGACTTCTTCACCCGGTGCATACACCCCGAAGACACCACAGGCGTCCTGGGGGCCTCGGTCCTGGGGGTCCAGCTCGTGAGTCAGCCGGCCGTCCGGGCGCACCATGGCGACACTTTCTTCTCGGAGCGGGGCACCCGGCCATGCTAGCGCTTTCCCACGGATGGCCCCTGGGCTTGGCCGCGCAGTGAACCGCGTGCGGGGAGCACACCCTCCGGAGGGTGCGCCCGGAGCCGGACACGCCGCGGACCTGCTGCACATCTGCCGTGATGTCACGAATGCCGGCGCGACACTCGTGTCGGGGTCGGCACTTGTGACATCCAGGCGCGAATGCAGAACGGCGTCTGCGTGTCGGCACTCGTCTGCGCGAAGTCCAATGTCCCGAGCGAAGTCCAATGTCCCGAGCGAAGTTCAAGCGTCACCAGTGGTGCTGCGACGACGACGCCATTCCTCCAGCGTCGGCTCGACCGGGACCGTTCGGACCACGATCAACGGACCGCGGTCGCGATAGAGATAGAGCTCTCGGACCCGCTCGTTGAGGTCGTCGATGATCTCGCGCGCTTCCGTCTCGGTGCGCACATCCGCCAGCGTCCGCTGGATCTCCTCGACCTCACGCCGCAGGGCCAGGGCGTTCGGCAGCGGCGGCTTGATCCCCTCGCGTTCGAGCTTGCCCTTGATCCACCAATTCTCGTCGCGTTCGTCGAGGTTGGGGATCGGCTTGCCCGCGCCGGGGAGGTTGTCGAACTCACCCCGCTCGATCGCCTCACGGATCTGCCGGTCGATCCAGCCTTCGAAGACCGGGACCCGATAGCCGCGGGGGCCGCGGCGCTTCGGCCGCTCCGACGGACCGGTCCCTGAGCGACTCTCGGAAGGACCGATCCCTGAGCGCCGCTCCGACGGACCGATCCCTGAGGAGCGCGCAGCGCGTCCCGAAGGGTCGGCCCCTTCCGGGATCGGCGACTCGGGGCTTCGAGACGCGCCTTCGGCGCTCCTCAGCCGGCGTTCCTCTTCGTCACTCATCGGCCAACCGCTGCAGGAACAGGGCCTCCGCCCTGCAGGCCTTCTCGAAATCCCCGAGGTGCAGCGACTCATCGGTCGAGTGCATCCGGGACTCGGGATCCACCACCGCGCTCGCCAGCACCAGCGCGCCGGGATGCAGTTCCTGGAACATCCCCGCCAACGGGATCGACCCGCCCATGCCCATCTCGACGGGCTCGCGCCCCCACGCCTCGGTGAACGCGGAACGCGCCAACTTCGCGTACCTTCCCTCCAACGCCATCGTCGACGCCGGCCCGCTCTCCCCCGGCGTGATCGTCACGTGGGCGCCGAAAGGGATGCGTGCGCGGAGATGATCCGCGACGAGCGCCTGGGCGCGCTCGGGTCTGTCGCCGGGGGCGATGCGGATGCTGAGCTTCGCCCGCGCCCGCGGCAGCAGGGTGTTCGACGCCTTGTCGACCGGCACTGTGTCGATGCCGATCACCGTGATCGCCGGCTGGGTCCACATCCGCGAGACCGCGGACCCGGTGCCGATGAACTCGACACCCGGCAGCATCCCGGATTCGGCGCGCAGGCGGTCCTCGGGATAGTCCAGCGCCGGACCCTCGGCGCGCACCAGCCCCCGGACGGCCACCGTGCCGTCGTCGCCGTGCAGGCCGGCGAGCATCCTGGTGAGCACGAGCAGCGCGTCGGGCACGAGCCCGCCGAACTGACCGGAGTGGAGCCCGTGGTCGAGCGTCGCGACCTCGACATAGAGCTCCGCCATCCCGCGCAGCGTCGTGGTGAACGCGGGCTCGCCCTGGGCCCAGTTGCCGGAGTCGGCGATGACGAAGACGTCGCAGGCCAATTTGTCCCCGTGCCGCTCGAAGATCGCGGGCAACGACGGGGAACCGATCTCCTCCTCGCCCTCGACGAACACCACCACGTTGACCGGCGGCCTGCCGTCAAACGCCCGCAGGGCCGCGAGATGCACGCCGAAGCCGCCCTTGTCGTCCGCGGCACCGCGCCCGAACAGCCGCTCACCGCGCTCGGTCGGCGTGAACGGCCCCGAGGTCCACTGCGCAGGATCGCCGACGGGTTGCACGTCGTGGTGGGCATAGAGGGTGACCGTCGGCGTACCCTCGGGACCATCGAAGCGCCCAATCACCGCCGGTTTCCCACCCTCATTGACCACCTCGACCGCTCCGCCCAGCTCACGCAACCGGTCCGCCACGAACGAGGCGCTCGCCTCCACATCCGCCGCGTGCGCGGGATCGGAACTGATCGACGGGATAGCGACCAGTCGCTCCAGGTCGGCACGGACGGACGGCAGCACGCGGTCGACCGCGGCGAGGACATCACTCATGGGAGCGAGCGTAATAGGCGTCAGCCGGAGTACAGGTCCCCGTAATAGGCGGTGTACTGATTCTCCGGTGTGCCCGCCCCGAACCCGATCCGCACGTCCAGCCGCCCGCTGACCGGGCCGGCAGGCCGTGGAATCACCTCCGCACGGAGCACGCACTCCTCGGGGCCGAGGGATTCCGCCACTCCCAACCGCGGGGGCAGATCGGGGGGCAATTCCACGTCGGCATCGTGATCGACGAACGGGCCGGTCAGCGTTGCCACGCCGGTGCCGGAGCAGATGCGATAAGTCACGAACAGCACGTTCTCACCCACCCGCGTGCCGACAACGGTGACGGCGGGCGGATTGGTCGCGCGGGCGGTTGTGGTTGGGGTGGGTGCTGCGGTGGGCGTGGGGGTACGCGGCGGGCTGGGCGATGCGGCAGCACCCGAGGCCGGATCCGGCCGGGACGTGGCCGTCGGCGCGGGGACTGCTCCCGGCTCGGCGCCGAGGTTCGTCCGGGCGACCATCCAGCCGACGCCACCCAGCACGACGACCATCGCCGCCGCGGCGGCGAACTGGAGCCAGCGGCGCGTCGGCGTGCTCCTCACCCGCCGGAACGCGCTCGCACTGAACTGATCCGGGTGCGCATCCGAGAAACCACGCGGGTCGGCCCGGCCGTCGGCGCGCTCGGCGGAGACGGTGGCGAACACGTCGCGGAGCATTCCGTGCCGGTCGGGCAGGTCGCGGGGTTCCAGGAGGTCGTCCAACTCGTCGCGGTTCATGCCGGTTCACCTCCGCTCAGCAGGGCTGCGATCTCGGTGGTGGCGAGCTTCTTCCTGGCTCGGCTCAGCCGCGACTTGACGGTGCCCAGCGGGATGTTGAGGGCATGCCCGCATTCGGCGAGGTCGAGTTCACCGAACACCACGAGTTCGACCACGGCACGTTGCGGCTCGGGCAACCGACCCAGCACCTCGTTCACGCGGGCCATGCCCGCCTCCTTGGCCGTCCAGGCCGACACGTTGTCGGTGTCGGTCCACGGCTCGTCGGTGACCCTGCGAACCAACCGCAGGCGACGCTGCCGGTTGCGGACGATGTTGAGCACTTCGTTGCGGGCGATCCACAACAACAACGGGAGCGCAGACTCGCGCTCGAGCGGGTCGACGCGACCGTCGCACGCCCGCCGCCACAGGGTCGTGAACGTGCTCTGCGTGACCTCCTCCGCCTGGTTCCAGGAGGACGTCGTCCGGAAGGCGAAGTTGTAGACGGCCTTGCTGTGGCGCAGGAAAAGCGCGGTGAACGCTGCTTCCTGTCCATCGCGCATGGCATCCCACAAGACACGATCCGGGGGGACCAGAGAGGTCCCCCCGGTCGATTCGTGCGGCACAGTCAACCCTTCCGTTCCCACCACGGGTCCGTCCGATTCTGGCACGCGGAGTGGCTCCGGCAACCTTCAGACGCCAGTCTTCGCCAGTCCTCCGCTTGTCTCGCGGGGCTTGGTCGGCTGTCCGGGATCGCGCCGCGGGGGCTGTGGTGCCGCCGTCCAGTCGGGCGCGGTGAAGGTGCCGTTGGCGTACGCATCAGCGCCCAACTCCGTGCCGCGCACGCGCCACTGATAGACGGTGCCGGGGAGCCAACCGCCGGGGGGCGCCGGAATATTGAGGATGAGCATGCCGTCACGATCGGTGTGGGCGATCGTGGTGGTCTCCCGGCCTGCGTCGAGGTTTCGACCGACCTCCGCCTCGACCGTGGCGTCCCGCGTGCCGTAGACGATGAACTTCAGCATCTCGCGAGGGCCGGTTGGCGGGAATCCCTCGACCGTGAACCCCTCCTGTTCGACGATCCTGATCGCGTCGGGTGCCGGCGACGGCTTCGGCGCGCCGGGCCAGTCGGGCATGTTGACCGTGCCGCCGGCGGCGTGCGCCTCGGCGACTGCGTACCAGACATAGCGCCCGTTCGCCTGCCAACCGTTGACATCCGGTGGCACGGTGACGACCGCGCGGCCGTTGGCGTCGGCCGTGGCCGAACCCGCGCCGTCCGGCTGGTGCTGGGTGCTGCGGCCGAGCCCAGCCTCAACCGTGGCACCGGGCTTCGCGCCGGTCACGGTGAACACAACCGGGGCCGTGCGGTTCTCGGGCAAGGCGACCCGTGCCTCGAGCTGCGCCCGGACCGGAGCACCGCCGCCGGGCCAGGTGCCGGTGGTGAAGTGACCGCGGTCGACCGTGCCGCGGTCGACGGCCATGGCCCACCAGCTGTACTGCGTCTCCGCCTCCCACCCATCGGATGGCGCGGGGACGGTGATCGTGGCTCGACCGTTCGCATCGGCCCGGGCGATCAGGCGCGAGGCGGTGCCACCCGGCACCGTGCGTTCGGCGCCGGCCTCGACCCGGTCCCCGGGACGCACGCCCGTGACCGTGATCGTCGCGGTGCCCGTTGCCGAGGTGGGTGCCGTGGCCGTCGCCCGCAGATTGACGTCTGCCGATGTGGACGTCGGGGGTTCCGTGGGCATCGGCTCGGGGGTGGGCGCGGCGACCGCGATCGGCGCGGCCACGGCGATGGCGATGGCCGCGAGGGTCAGTGTGACTGTGGTTCGGAGCGGGCGTTTCATCTCCGTGTCCTTTCGGATGTACCTTCACTCCGTAGTCGCCCGGAGCACCCCGAAAAGGTCCAGTCTGCGGGTCACAAGAGGGTCACGTTTCGGCTCGGGGAGCGGCTCCTCAGCCCGCGTTCGGTCAGGAGTTCATCGCCGCAGGGATCGTCGTCGTCCAAGCGGCCCGGAGCTCGGTCAACGGCACCCTGAAGAGGCCCTTCACCGACAGCGCCGCCGACTCGCCGGCGCTCGTCACGGTGCCGAGACGATTGATCGGCAGCCGGTGCTTCTGGGCGAGCCAGCGCAATGCCCCGACCTGCTCGCCCGGCACGGAGACCAGCACGCGGCCGGTGGATTCACTGAACAGTTGCACGGTCGGGTCTCCGCTCGGCAACTCGATCCGGGCACCGAAGCCCCGGCGCAGCGCCGATTCGACCAGCGCCTGCGCCAGGCCGCCGTCGGCGAGATCGTGAGCCGAGCGGAACAGCCCGTCCCGGGCTCCCTCGATCATCGCCTTGGCGAGCCGCCTCTCATGGCCGAGGTCGACCCTGGGGGGCATGCCCCCGAGGTGACCGTCGTGCAGGACGTCGGCCCACACCGAGCCGGACAGTTCCTCGCGGGTCTCACCGAACAGCCAGATCTCGTCCCCGGGATCGGCGAACGCCATCCGGGTCCGCCTGGTCACATCGTCGATGACGCCGAGGACGCCCACGGTCGGCGTCGGGAGGATGGCCGTCCCACCGGTTTGGTTGTGGAAGGAGACGTTGCCGCCGGTGACCGGCGTACCCAACTCCCGACACCCGTCCACCAGACCCAGGATCGCCTCGACGAACTGCCACATGACGTTCGGGTCCTCCGGGGAGCCGAAGTTGAGGCAGTCGGTGATCGCGACGGGTTCGGCGCCGGTGGTGGCAACGTTGCGGTACGCCTCTGCGAGCGCATGCTGCGCCCCGAGATAGGGATTCAGGAAGCACATGCGGCCGTTGACGTCGGTGGACAGCGCGATGCCGAGGTTGGTCTCGGGGTCGATGCGGAGCATGCCGGCGTTCTCGGGCTGGGCGAGAACGGAGTTGCCGCGGACATAGCGGTCGTATTGATCCGTGACCCACGACTTGTCGCAGAGGTTGGGCGAGCCGACCATCGTCAGCAGGGCCGCCCGCAGGGCCTCCGGCGAGTTGTCCCGCGGCAGCTTGTTGGCCGAGTTCTCGTTCACGGCGTCGATCCACCCGGGCCGGTGATAGGGCCGCTCGTGGACGGGGGCCTCGTGGGCGACGGTCCTGGGGTCGACGTCGACGATGATCTCGCCGTGCCAGTCGATGATCAGCCGGTCGGTGTCGGTGACCTCGCCGATCACGGTCGCCGGGACGTCCCATTTGGCACAGATCTCCATGAACTGGTCGACCTTCGCGGGCTCGACGACCGCCATCATCCGCTCCTGGGACTCGCTCATGAGGATCTCCTCGGGCGAGAGCGTCGAGTCGCGCAGCGGCACCAGGTCGAGCTCGACGTGCATGCCGCCGTCGCCCGCCGATGCCAGTTCGGACGTCGCGCAGGAGATGCCGGCCGCGCCGAGGTCCTGGATGCCGTTGACGAGCTCGGCGCGGAACAGCTCGAGGGTGCACTCGATGAGCAGCTTCTCCATGAACGGATCGCCCACCTGCACGCTCGGCCGCTTGGTGGGCTTGGAGTCGTCGAACGTCTCCGACGCCAGGATCGAGGCACCGCCGATCCCGTCGCCGCCGGTGGCCGCGCCGTACATGATCACCTTGTTCCCCACACCCGATGCGTGCGCCAGGTGGAGGTCCTCGTGCCGCAGCACCCCGACGCAGAGGACGTTGACGAGCGGGTTGCCGAGATAGCTCTTGTCGAACACGACCTCACCACCGATGTTCGGCAACCCCAGGCAGTTGCCATAGCTGCCGATGCCGGAGACGACCCCGGGGAGGACGCGCTTGGTGTCCGCGGCGTCGAGAGGCCCGAACCGCAGCGGATCCATCACGCCGATCGGTCGCGCGCCCATCGCGAGGATGTCGCGCACGATGCCGCCGACACCGGTCGCGGCACCCTGGTGGGGCTCGACGAAGGAGGGGCTGTTGTGGGACTCGACCTTGAAGGTCACCGCATAGCCCTGCCCGATGTCGAGCACGCCGGCGTTCTCGCCGATCCCGGCGAGCATCCTGCCGCGCGGGGTCGCCTGGGCGAGCTCGCCGAACTTGCGCAGGTGCACCTTGGAGGACTTGTAGGAGCAGTGCTCCGACCACATCACCGAATACATCGCCAGTTCGGCCCCGGTGGGGCGTCGGCCCAGGATCTCGCGGATCTGGTCGTACTCGTTCCGCTGCAACCCGAGCTCGGCCCACGGCTGCTCGATCTGCGGGGTTTGCCTGGCATGCTCAACGGTGTCGGCCACCGCGCCAAGTTATCGCGAAACGCTCCTAGCGACGCCGTCGCTCACGCCCACCGGGGGGCCGGGCCGAGCGCCGGACCGAGCCGGTGTGTCAGCGATCGTCGGAGTGCGGCAGCAGGGGCCACTCCCCCGGCTCGTCGCCCGAACCGGACGGGCTCGGCGGCAGCAGGGGCCACTTCGCCGGCTCGTCGCCGGGACCGGACGAGCCCAGCGGGCCGGTCGGTTCACTCGTGTCCTCCCCATCGGGCACCGGGCGTCGCCCGGAAGAGTCTGCGGTCCGCAGTGGGGTCCACCGATCTCGGGCCTTGACTCCGACGATCGTGAAGGCCGTCCCGAGAATTCCGAGCACCCCCGCCCAGATCCCGAAGAACAGCACCCCGAACCATGTGCCCTCATCGTCGAATTGCGCCTTCCACGGCTCACCGGGCGGATATTTCACCGACACGGTGGCCCCGACCGGCTTCGGGTTGCTGGTGCGCATCGACGAGACGCCCGTGGACAGGGCCCCGTCCTCGTCTGCGTACTCCACCACCAACGCATAGGTAACCCTCCGGTCCCCATCGCTGTCCCGTGAGATGTGCCGATCAAGCGCGACGACGGTGCCCGTCGTCTCGATCCAGCCGTCGAACCGCCCCGGGCGCAAGCTCCAAGCCAGGGCGCCGGCGGCCAGCATGGCCAGGACGAGCATGACGATGCCTGCGGTCCGGAATACTCGCACGATCACGAGCATACGAGCACGCCCCAGAGGCCGTGCTCAGCCGATTCGGCAGCCGGTCGGAGTGACGTGGCTCAGCCGACGCGCGCGGTCAGGAACCTTTCGATGCTGCTGAACACCTTCCGGCCATCCGTGCTCGGGCCGGTCAGTTCGTCCACGTTGTGTTCCGGGTGGGGCATGAGACCGACGACGTTGCCGCGATCGTTGGTGATTCCCGCGATGTCGTTGATCGAGCCATTGGGGTTGCCATCGACGTAGCGGAAGACGACCTGGTCCTCCCCCTCGATGCGGGCGATCGTCTCGCGATCGGCCTGATAGTTGCCCTCGCCGTTCTTGAGCACGATCGTGATGACATCACCGGGAGCGCAGCCCGCCGTCCACACCGTGTCGTTGGTCTCCACGCGAAGCTTCTGGTCACGACAGACGAAGGTCTGCGTCGTATTGCGGATCAGGGCACCCGGCAGCAGGTCGGCCTCGCAGAGGACCTGGAACCCGTTGCAGATGCCGAGCAACGGCAGGCCGCGGTCGGCGCGTTTGATGATGTCCGCCATGATCGGCGAGAACCGGGCGATCGCACCGCAGCGGAGATAGTCGCCATAGGAGAAGCCACCGGGCAGGATCACGGCGTCGACGTCGTCGATGGAATCGTTCGCATGCCATAGCGGCACCGGTTGCAGCCCGCACAGCTCGACCGCGCGCAGGGCGTCCGCGTCGTCGAGCGAACCCGGAAAGGTGACGACGCCGATTCTGGCGGTCACTTGTTCTCCGCCTTTTCCGCGACCGCCTGCTCCTCGACATGGACCTCGAAGTTCTCGATCACGGTGTTGGCGAGCAGCGTGTCCGCGGCCTCGCGAACCTGCGCCAGCACGGAGTCGGTGATCTCGCCATCGACCTCGATCTCGAACCGCTTGCCCTGGCGGACCTGCAGTCCGTCGAAGCCCAGGCGAGCCAGCGCGCTGGTCACAGCCTTGCCCTGCGGGTCGAGGATCTCGGGCTTGGGCATCACTTCGACGACGACACGTGCCATGACCGGGATCCTAGTTGTATCCGGCCAAGACGTTGGTAGCAGCGTGGGGTTGTTGACGTGAGGGGAACCTCCGGGTGGGGTGTGGCTTGTCG
>NZ_JBNZCI010000010.1:0-64142 GCF_050880385.1 Ammonicoccus luteus | reverse complement strand
TCACCCACTACATCGCCCGCGCACTCCTCGAAGCCGGAGGATTCAGACCCCAACTACACCGTCGATTGTGAAGAGCCGCTTTGCGTACAATAATTCGCTGGCCCAAGGCCGGAAGATGGTCGCGGACTTTTCCAAGTTGATGTTGCGTGCCTACAACGCTGAGGCAGACAACTGTGTGCGCTCCCTGCGAGCCGGAAGTCTCGCCTCAGCGATTAAACGGCTTGACAGATCGGTCGAAACCATCGCTCGGCTTGGCGTGATGATGGAGATGCGCGTGGCGCCTGAATACCATGCCCTCCGGATCGAAGAATTGGAATTGACCAGCGACTATCTCTTCAAACTACAAGAGGAGCGCGAAGAAGCTCGCGAAGAGAGGGAGCGTTTACGCGAAGAGCGCCGAGCCGAGATGGAACTAGCCGCGGAGAGACAACGCCTAAGCAAGGAACGCTCCCACTACGCGAATGCGCTTGAAGGCCTCCGCGGGACGGGTAGAGATGACGAGATCGAAGCACTTGCCCAGAAACTCAAAGAACTGGACGAGGCGATCGCGAAGAACGATTTCAGGGCCGCGAATATACGTGCTGGCTACGTTTACGTGATATCGAACATCGGATCATTCGGTCCTAATGTCGTCAAGATTGGGATGACTAGGCGCTTGGACCCAATGGACCGCGTAAGGGAACTGGGAGATGCCTCGGTCCCGTTTCCGTTCGATGTGCATGCGATCTATTTTTCAGACGATGCCGTTCAACTGGAGAATGAACTGCACAACGAGTTCGCGGGGCAGCGGCTTAATCATGTCAATCTTCGTCGCGAGTTCTTCTTTGCCACACCGAACGAAGTGCGAAGCATTCTGAGAAGCAAGTTGGGAAACCTGCTGGAGTTCACGGACGAACCCGAGGCTGCACAGTACTTCCAGAGCTCCGGCCTCTGGACGGTCGCGGATCACCATCCGGGCCCGGGGACGCCTACGTCCTAGCACCCGGCTTGGCGAGCGCTGTCTCGCCGCGGTTTGGGCTTTAGCGGCACGTTGATCGGCACGAGAATCGATCAGATGACGCAAACGCTCTAAGCAAGGCGAAAGAGGTTGAGTCTCGAACGCCCATCGCGGCGATGGCGGCGACCGGCGTCCGGAGACCTGACACTAGGGCCACCTAGCCTCGTCGCGTGACGAAACCCCAGTCGGCGCTCGGCTGCCTCCTGCTCAGCGTGATCGCCCCCGTCGTGGTGATCGGAGTGCTCATCGGGCTGAGCTTCCTGATCAACATCGGCCGGTTCCAGACCCCCGACCCGGATCCCGAAGATTTGGCGCACGCGAAGCCGGGTGACTGCATCATCGGATCGACCGAGGGCGGCCAGCAGTCGCGGTGGGGCTCCTGCGACGACCCGGGCGCCGAGAAAAAGATCATCGCGATCACCAAACACCAATGCATTGACCTGCCCGGAGTGGACATGTCGCTGCGGGCGGACCGCACCTATTGCCTCGGCGACAAGAACAACGACCCGTCGACGACGGTGAACGGCATCGTGGCCGGTGAATGCACCAATGCCGGCGGAAACGGGCGCCAGTCCTGTGACTCCCCCGGGCACCGCAGGGTCCTCGCTGTCCTCGAGAACGAGGTGGCAATGGACCAGCCCACGAACTCCGACCCCGCGGCGCAGCTCATCGGCGGCGGCGCCATCGCGGCCTGTCGTCAGGCTGGCGTCCAGGCGGACCGGGTCTACAGCTTCAGCCTCGTGACAGTCGGCACCCCACCGCCCGGTCAGCCGAACTTCACTCGAACCCATCACGACCGATCGCTCTGCCTGTCGGAGGTCCGATGACGACCACACCAGATCCCTTGACGCCCGGTCAGCAGCCGACGGAAACCCCGGCCGAGCCCGCCGATTTGACCGCCGGCATGCCCAGCTGCCTCGCCATGGCCGTCGGGCTCGTGCTCGCGGTTGCGACGGGTTGGTTCATGTTGAACGTCGTCGGGACCGGATTGCATGACCGGTTCATGCCGCCGGAGCAACCGCTTGCCACCCTCGATGTCAGCGACTGCCTGCATGTGCCGCAGGATGCCGACCCGATCATCGTGTACTGCGGCGACACGGACTCCGAAGAGGCACCTGACTATGCCGTCCAAGCCCTCGTCCCGTCGGCTGCCGAGTGCTACCGGGTCCCAGAGTCCGAAGCGGTGTTGACCCTCGATCGGATGGTTGCCTGTCTCGGACCCGGCCCGAACGACGCGGACAAGCCCCGCTCGGCGGCCGGCGCCCGCGCCGGACTGTGCCGAAACGACGAGCACCCCATCCTCGGCTGGCAATCCCGCTGTGGGAAGAGCGGCCGGGAAGCCCTGCTCGTCTTCCGGACCGATGACCACGCCACTGATCCTCGCGAGCAGTGCCTCGCCCGCGGCGCTGAGGACGTCGACATTGCCGAAGCCACCCGGCTCGTCGACCTCACGACGCGGCCGGCCACCGAGCTGCCCGACGCCCAGATCGTGTGCATCGCCCCGCCACGGGAATGACCCCCCGCCCGGGCTAACGGGCGAGACCGACGACCCGGTGGCGCGCGACATTTCGGTCGGAGCGATCTGGTTGGATGCCCTGCAGGAGGGCATCTCATGGCAGGTCTTGATCCAGAATTCACCGAGCTCCCGTTGCGTACGCTGGCCGACGCTGCACTCCAGCGCGCCGCCGACCTCGGCGCCACCCACGCCGACGTCCGGGTCGAGCGGATCCGGACCGGGTCGCATGCGCTGCGCGACGGCGAACTGGAGCGTACGGTCGACGACGTCGTGTTGGGCTTGGCCGTCCGGGTGGTCCACGACGGCGCGTGGGGGTTTGCCGCCGGCATCACGGTGACGCCCGACGCCGCGGCAGTCCTGGCCGAGCAGGCGGTCGCGACCGCGCGGGTGTCCGCGCCGCTGACGTCCCGGCGGGTCGAGCTCGCGCCGGAGCCCGTCTATGCCGACGCCACCTGGGTCGCCCCGTGCGAGCGCAACCCCTTCGCGGTCTCCGAGAGCGAACGGATCGGACGCCTGCGAGAGCTCTCCGCTCGGCTGCTGGCGAGCGACGGCGTCGACCACGCGGACGCACGGGTGACCTTCGTCCAGGAGAACACCTTCTATGCCGACCTCGCGGGCAGCTCGATCACCCAGCAGAGGACCCGCATCGATCCCGAGTTCACCGCGCTGTCTGTGTCCGATGCCGGGTTCTCCTCGATGCGGACGGTGGGCCCGCCGACGGGACGCGGCTGGGAATACTTGACCGGCATCGGCTGGGACTTCGACGCCGAGATCGCCGAACTCCCCGAACTCCTGGCCGAGCACGTCAAGGCGCCGTCGGTGGAGCCGGGACGCTATGACCTCGTGATCGACCCGACGAACCTCTGGCTCACGATTCACGAGTCGGTGGCGCATGCGACCGAGCTCGATCGGGCGCTGGGCTATGAGGCGGCGTACGCCGGGACTTCCTTCGCCACGCCCGACCAACTCGGCACCCTGCGCTATGGCTCGGAGCTGATGAACGTCACCGGCGACCGTGTGACCCCGCACGGCCTCGCCACGATCGGCTGGGACGACGAGGGCGTCGCCGCGCAGACCTTCGACATCGTCCGCGACGGCGTGCTCGTCGGCTTCCAGCTCAACCGGCAGATGGCCGCCGAACAGGGCCTGCCCCGGTCCAACGGGTGCGCGTTCGCGGACTCCCCCGGCCACATCCCGCTGCAGCGGATGCCGAACGTGTCGCTGCAGCCGGCCCCGGACGGGCCCGATACCGCCGGCCTGATCGACCAGATCGAGGACGGCATCTATGTGGTCGGGGACAAGTCGTGGTCGATCGACATGCAGCGCTACAACTTCCAGTTCACCGGGCAGCGCTTCTTCCGCATCCGCAACGGCCGCCTCGCCGGACAGCTCCGCGACGTGGCCTATCAGGCGACAACAACCGACTTCTGGCGGTCACTGCGTGCGCTCGGCGGCCCGCAGACATGGCTCCTGCATGGTGCTCCGAACTGCGGCAAGGGCCAACCCGGACAGATCGCGCCGGTCTCGCACGGCTGCCCCTCCGCGCTGTTCACCGGGGTCAACATCCTCAACACCCGCACCGATGGAGGCAGGGCATGATCCCCGACACCCCCGTCACAGACTGGATTGACCAAGCGCTGGCGGCCGCGGGCCCCCTCCCCTGCGTCGTCATCGTCGACGAAACCGCCGAGGTCAACCTGCGCTGGGCCAACAACTCGCTGACCACCAACGGGCAGATGCACGACCGGTCGATCACCGTGCACGTCTTCGCGCCCGCCAAGGGGGGCACGGCGGTGGGCTCCATGAGTGCCCCGCTGACCTCAAGCACGGACATCGAGGCTCTCGTGGGTCGCGCGAGCGCCTCAGCAGCGGCTGGTGAACCGTCACCCGACGCGATGGACTTGGTGAGTCTGGGCGTGGACGAGGGGTACGCGAATCCGGCGGCCCGCACGTCGATCGCTGTGCTCGCGGACGTGGCCGTCGGCCTCGGCGAGTTGTTCGCCACGTTCGGTGCAGCGCGAGATGCCCTGTTCGGGTTCGCCGAGCACCGGCTGACGACCACGTGGGTCGCCACTTCCGCCGGCGCTCGCCGGCGCCACGTGCAGCCGATGGGACGGCTGGAGATCAACGCGAAACGACCATCGACCGGGGCATCGGCGTGGGTCGGACAGAGCACAGGAACCTTCACCGATATCGATCTGAACGGCCATGCCGCGGAGCTGCGACGCCGCCTCGACTGGGGCAACACGACGATCGAGTTGCCACCGGGCCGCTATGAGACGCTGCTGCCGCCCGGCGCGGTCGCCGACCTGATCCTGAACGCCTATTGGGTGATGTCGGCCAAGGACGCAGCCGAGGGGCGCACGGTCTGGGCCCGCACGGGCGACACCGCCACCCGTCTCGGTGAAAAGGTCAGCCCGTTCCCGATCGCACTGCGGTCCGACCCGGCCCGGGCCGGCCTCGAGCAGGCGCCGTTCGCGATCGTCCACACCTCGGTGAGCGGGCAGGTGTCGGTGTTCGACAACGCCACCCCGGTCGACGCCCGGGACTGGATCCGTGATGGCGCGCTGACCGACCTCTTCCGCACCCGCCGCTATGCCGAGGGCACGGGCGCGGACTTCGCGTACCCCGTCGGCAACCTCATCCTCGACGCCGGCGGGACCGCCTCGCTGGACGAGATGATCGCCCGGACGGAGCGGGGGCTGTTGCTGACGTGCCTGTGGTACATCCGCGAGGTCGACCCCGAGACCCTCCTAGTCACCGGACTGACCCGCGATGGGGTCTATCTGATCGAGGACGGCCAAGTCGTCGGTGCGGTGAACAACTTCCGGTTCAACGAGTCGCCGGTGGATCTGCTCGGGCGGATCACGGAGATCGGCGCGAGCGAACAGACGCTGTGCCGCGAGTGGAACGACTGGTTCACCCATACCCGGATGCCACCGATCCGGGTGCCGGACTTCCACATGTCGACGGTGTCCCAGGCAAGCTGAGTGACGCGGATCATTGACAACATACAACCGTTTGGTTGTATGTTTGTCCTGTGAGCGAGGCCAACGAGGACCGGGCGGACGCCCTGTTTCACGCCCTCTCCGACCGGACCAGGCGCGACATCCTGCGGCGGGTGCTGGCCGGGGAGCACTCGGTCTCAGCTCTGGCGGCGAAGTACGACATGAGCTTCGCCGCCGTGCAGAAGCATGTCGCGGTCCTTCACAAGGCGGGGCTGCTGACCAAACGCCGCAGCGGCCGTGAGCAGCTGGCCAGTGGTGACGTCGACGCGGTGCGCTCGGTCGCATCGATGCTCGACAGCCTGGAGGCCATCTGGCGCGGCCGCGTCGACCGCATCGACGCGCTGCTGGCGCGTACCCGAGAAGACGACGCCCCCGCGCGCCCGCCCGAACCGAGCGCGCAGTCCGCGCGCACCGATGAACCCCAGGAGCACTGACCATGCCTGTCACCGACGTCACCAAGGATCTCGACAACCGCACGCTGACCATCACCGCGCGCTTCGCTGCGCCCGTCGAGCGGGTGTGGGCGATCTATGCCGACCCGCGCCAGCTCGAGCAGATCTGGGGGCCACCGGGCTATCCGGCGACGTTCGTGGATCACGACCTGACCCCAGGGTCGCGGGTGACCTACTTCATGACCGGCCCGAACGGGGAGAAGTACCCGGGCTATTGGCTGGTCACGGGGGTCGACGAGCACCGGAGCCTCACGTTCGACGACGGGTTCGCCGACGAGGACTTCAACCCCGATCCGACCATGGCCCTAGGCCACAACAGGATCGAGTTCACCGCCGACGGGGACGCGACGATCGTCACGTGCACGACCGTCTATGACTCCGCCGAGGACCTCCAGGCGGTCCTCGACATGGGCATGGCGGAGGGGGCGACCCTCGCCATGAACCAGATCGACGGCCTGCTGGCCGCAGGCTGACCCGGTGGGAAGCCTCGGGCCTATTGGGCGAGTCCGACGATCATGTTGATGGTCGAGGCGATGACCACGGTCCCGAACAGATAGGACAGCAGCGTGTGGAAGAACACGATCTTTCGCACCGCTGCTGTCTGCATCGTCTGGTCGGAGACCTGATAGGTCATGCCGAGGCAGAACGACAAATAGGCGAAATCCGACATCACCGGCTCGTCCTTGCCGCCGAACTCGATGCTGCCGGGCTCCTCGTTCCAATAGTGCTTGGCATAGCGCAGGACATAGGCGGTGTGCACGAGCAGCCAGCCGGCCGCGACGGCCGCGACCGAAACCGCCAAGTCGAACACCTGCGCTCCCCGTGGCTGGTTCGCGCCCCCGGAGAAGAGCACCGTGCCAACCGCTCCGAGGCTGGCGACTGCCGCGATGAGGACCAGGACGTCGATGACGCTCCGCGGGGCCAGGTCGTCCACATAGGCGCGGGTGCGCTCCAGGTCGTGGCCCATGATCAGCACCAGGAACGGCAGGCAATAGGCCAGCGACCCGACGACGAACCCGATCAGGAGGCGTGCATCCGCAGCGCTGCCGGACACCCGGGGCACGAACAGGCCAGCCGCGACCCCGGCTCCCAGCGCCAGCCCCAGCCGGATCCAACTGCGAGCCCTGTCATTGGCGATGACCACGAGGTCAAGATACGCCGCCCGTCCCGCACGATCATGCGACCGCGGGGTCAGGGACGTGGCGCATTCCGACCAGCGCCGCGCCCATGCGCCTGCAGGGCCGCCGCCCACTCCCGCAGGATCCGCTCCAGCTCGAGGCGGTCACCCTCGGGCAGCAGCGCGACGAGGCCGGCCTCGTTGCCCATGTGGTCAGTGAACGCGTCGTCGATGACCCGCCGGCCCACCGGCGTCAGCCGGGCGACCTTGGCTCGCCCGTCGTCACGGGCCGGAGTTCGACTCACCAGACCGGCCGCCTCGAGGCGATCCAAGCGTTTGGTCAGACCCCCGGTCGTGATCATCGTGGTCCGGGCCAGTTCTGCGGGCTGCCGCTCGAACGGAGCACCTGCCCTGCGCAGCGCGCAGAGGACGTCGAAATCGCCCTCGGTCAACCCGTGGTCCTGATAGACGCGCAGGAGTTCGACAGTGAGGAGCGCAGCCAGTCGATGCAGGCGGCCGATGATGCCGGCGGGTCGAACGTCGATGTCGGGGCGCTCGCGGCGCCACTCGTCCTGGATGCGGTCGACATGATCAGGTGTGGAGGACATGGCTGGACATTATCGCTTCCGAGGAAGTAAAGTCCACTTCCATGGAAGCAACCCGGGTCCGCGACGTACTCCTGACGACGATTGCGCCGATCACGTGGGGGTCGACGTACTTCGTCACCCGTCAATGGCTCCCCGCCGACATCCCGCTGACCGGGGCCGCGATCCGCGCGCTGCCGGCCGGCCTGATCCTGTTGCTGATCGCGCGGAAACTGCCGGAGGGCGAGTGGTGGTGGCGGACCGCGATCATCAGCGCACTCACGGTTGGCGGATTCTTCATCCTCATCTACGTCGCCGGGATCCGGCTGCCGTCCGGGGTCGCAGCCACCCTCATGGCCGCTTCGGCGGTGGTGATGCTCGTGTTCGCCCGGCTCCTGTTGGGCGAGCGGGCCGGCCCGATCAGGTACGCCGGTGGCGTCGCCGGCGTCCTCGGAGTCGCCCTGCTGGTCGGTGGGGCGAGCAGCGGCCTCGACCCGCTGGGCCTGATGGCCGCGCTGCTGGCCATGATCTCCACGACCCTCGGATTCGTGCTTGTGAAACGCTGGCGGCCACCCGCGCCCCCGCTCACGTTCGCCGCCTGGCAGCTCACGCTCGGCGGGTTGATGATCGTGCCGTTCGCGCTGGCGCTCGAGGGGCCGCCGCCGGCAATGGATGCTCCGGCGGTGCTGGGGTTCGCCTATCTGGTGCTGATCGCGACAGCGTTGGCGTACGCGGCTTGGTTCACCGGTCTGCGTCGCCTCCCGGCGGGCACCGTGGGGCTCATCGGGTTGCTCAATCCGCTGTCCGGGGCGCTGCTCGGGACCCTCGCCGCCGGGGAAGTCCTGACCCCGATCCAACTCGTCGGCGCGGTCATCATCCTCGCCGGCGTCGCGGCCGGCATCGACTGGCGGGTGCGGCGCCGAAAATAGGGGCGCGGACCCTGCGTACTTCTCTCTAGGCTCAACCCGTGGCCAAAGTGATCGAGGGCTCGCGGGAACTGCCGCGGGGATATGCGCATCCGCACGCGTCCGAAGAGGCGCGGGCGATCGCGACGAACGGGATGATCCTGCGCGTTCAGGTCGGGTCGGGCATGCACGGGACAGCCATCGGTGGCCAGGACGACCGCGACGAAATGGGGCTGTGCCTGGAACCGCGCGAGTTCGTGACCGGGTTGGCGACCGTGCCGAACGGCGTCGACGGCGAGCACGGGCGGATCGAGTTCGAGCAGTACCAACGGCACACCGCCTGGGACCGGCCCGGCGGGCTGGCCAACCGTTCGGGTGCCGGCGATCTCGACGTGGTGATCTATTCCGCGCGGAAGTGGTGCCGGCTGGCACTCGCGGGCAACCCGACGGTGCTGCTCGCGCTGTTCGTCCCGGACGAGGAGGTGGTGTTCCGCAACGCTGCGGGCGCCGAGCTCGTGGACAACGCGCATCGGTTCGTGTCGGGGCTGGCGGCGGAACGATTCCTGGGCTATCTGCGGTCACAGAAGTCGGCGATGACCAGCGAGTCCGGCAAGCACACGAACCGGCCGGAATTGGTGGCGCTCCATGGATATGACACCAAGTTCGCAATGCATGCGCTGCGGCTCGGGATCCAAGGCATCGAACTGCTGACGACCGGGCGAATCACCCTGCCCATTGCCGAGCCGCAGCTCTCGCACCTGCGCGCTATCCGGCGCGGGGACGTTCCGCTCGCCGACGCGCTCGGGGCGATCGATGAGGTCGAGGCCGACCTCATCGCGCTCAACGAACGGTCCAAAGTGCCCCCGCAGCCCGATCGAGCCTGGGTGGATGACTGGCTGCATCGGCATCATGTGGCGTACTGGGCACAGCTCGGCACGTGACACGCTCTCGTCCATGCTGGGACGTCATCGGCGCGCTGACCTGTCCGGGGGTGTGGGTGTGGGTGTGGGTCTGATCATGTACGCCCCGCGCGTCACCGCCGGTTGAGACGGGCGAGTTTGTCCGGGTTCCGCACGATGTGGATGGACTCGATCCGCCCGTCGACCACGCCGAGCCAGCCGACCTGGTCCACGCGGCCGGCGTCGCGGATGATCCAGGCGAGGTGGTGGTTGAGCTCGGCGAACTCGACGGTCGTCCCGTCCGTCGCCTGTGCCGCGACGCCCAGCACGAACCGGGCCACCTTGTCGGCGCCGAGGATGGGGCGGATGGCCGCCGAGGCCTTGCCGCCACCGTCGGCCACGAGCACCACGTCGTCGGCGAGGACCGCCATCAGCGCCGCGAAGTCGCCACCGAGCGCCGCGTCCCGGAAGGCCGTCGCGACCCGTTCGAGCTCGACGGGATCGACGTCGAACCGCGGCCGGCGGGCCTGCACGTGCGAGCGGCCGCGATGCACCAGCTGTCGCACGGCGGCGGGTGCCCGCCCGAGGATCTCCGCGATCTCCGGGTGGCTGAAACCGAATGCCTCGTGCAGCACGAAGGCCGCGCGTTCGAGTGGCGACATCGACTGCAGGACGAGAGCGAGCGCGAGCTGGATCTCCTCGGCGGCGAGGTGCTCGGCCTCGGTGCCGGTGCCGGTGGGGACGGGTTCGGGCAGGTATTCCCCCGGGTAGTCCTTCCGCCGTCGCACCCAGTCGAGTGCCAGGTTGGTGGCGATGCGCGCGAGATAGGCCCGCGGATCGAGGATGCCGCCCCGCGCCGCGGCACGCTCCCAGCGAATCCACGTCTCCTGGGCGATGTCCTCCGCGTCGCCCCAGGACCCGGTGACGTCATAGGCGAGCCCGACGATGAGCCCGCGGTGACGCAAATAGGTCGCAGAGAAGGACTCATCGTCCGCCGCATCCGGCCGGCTCACGCCGGGGCCCCGATCGCAGCCGGGCGCCCGGGTCGGCGCTTGGGTGCGCCCAACCAGACATATCCCTGGGCGAAGCGGGCGGGGAACACGACCGCTGCCGTCGACACCAGCTCCTTGAACCACGCGCCGGCCCGCCCGGTGAGCCGGGCCGTGGTGGGGCGGTCGTCGCGGTGCACGAACACGATCATCGCATCGTCCCGGCCGAGGCTGACGCACTGGAGGCCGAACCCGAAGTTGAAGGGGCGCACGGGCTGACCTGCCGCGTACCTCCCGATCCCGTCCGCCACGTGGCCGCCCATCGGCTCGGCGACCGCGCACGCCATCCGCAGCGGACGGGAGGCCATCACCGCGGCGTCGCCGACGCCCCACAGGTTGTCGTGGCCGCGGACCGCGAGAGTGTCGTCGAGCAGAACCCGGCCATGGGCGTCGACGGGGAGGCCCGATTCGGCTGCGAGGGCGGGGACGCGGAAGCCGGTGCAGTCGATCGTGAGGTCGGCCTCTGCCTGCTGGTCGGTGAGGTCGACTCCCAGCCGCGGGAGTCGTTGCCGCAACCAGTCGCGATTGCGGAGGCTGGAGGTGGGGAGGGGTCCGGCGGGGTCGTGGAGGAGTACGCGAAGGGCGGGGTGCGCGGTCGCGATCTCGGTCGCGGTCTCGATGCCGGTGAGGCCGGCGCCGTTGATGAGTACGCGGGCGCCGGCGGGCAGCGCGTGGAGTTGCCGGCGCAGCGCGGTCGCGCCGTCGAGTCCGGCCGGGCCGAGGCCTGCGCCGCTGCCGACGGCAAGGACGAGGTGGTCGGCGGCGTGGGTGCTGCCGTCGCTGAGGGTGGCGGCCGGGGTCCGCCCGGGATGGATCCGAGTCGCACGACCCTGCACGAACCGGACGGCGTGGTGCAGCATCGTGGCGAGCGGGCGGGTGGCATGGTCGCGCGTCCCGGCGACATATTCGTGCAACCGGATGCGGTCCACGAACTCGGCACGTTCGTTGACGAGCGTGACGCGGTGGCCGCGTGCGGCGAGGCGGTTGGCGGTGAGGAGGCCGCCGTAGCCGGCGCCGATGACAAGTGCTGATGACTTCATGCCCACCAGACGCGGGTGGCTGGCCGAGTGTGACATCGCTCCCGGGGCACGGGCCCGGTGGCGTACTCTCCACTCGACCACAGCGCGCGGCAGGCCCCGAGGAGGAACACAGTGTTCGTGAAGGTGTGCGGGCTGGATTCGGTGGCGAACGCCCGGGTGGCGCTCGAGTCCGGGGCGGACGCGGTCGGTGTGGTGATGAGCCCGCGGAGCCCGCGGCACCTCGAGTTCGCCGCGGCGGCCGAGATCGTTGCTGCTGTCGGGCAGCGGGCCGAGACCGTGCTCGTGGTGCGCGAGATGGACGCGGCTGAAGCGGCAACAACGGCGGAGCGCCTCGGGGCGGACGTGCTGCAGCTCCATGGCAGGCGCTATGCGCGCGAAGACTTCGCCCGCGCTCTCGCGGTGTTCCCCCGGCTCTGGCGGGCGACCTCGCTGACGGAGGACCCGGACCTCGAGGTCGGCGCCTGGGGCGAGGAGCGACTTCTGCTCGACGCCCCGCAGGCCGGATCGGGCGAGCGTTGGGACCTTTCGGCCCTGACCGCTCGTCGGCCCGGCGGCGAGTGGCTGCTGGCGGGCGGGCTCACTCCGGATAACGTCGCCGACGCCATCGTGATCGCGCGGCCGTGGGGCGTCGATGTGTCCAGCGGCGTCGAGTCAGGCCCAGGCGTCAAGGATCCAGAGTTGATCCGGGCCTTCGTCGCAGCCGCTCGCGGATAGCGCTCGGCGCCCTCAGCCAAGCAGCGACCGCGCGTCGGCCACGGGCCCCTCGAGGTGATCGAGCGCGATCTCTCGCCCCATCAGGGCGAGCAGGATCGCGCCCATCGGGCCTTCGATCAACGGCCCGTCACCACGATCCCAGGCGATGTCGGTCGCTCGCCAGCGGAATCGAGCAAGGCGTTGCGTGACGGGGAGGGTGAATCCCTTGGGCTGGCTCCAGGCCCGGTCGGCTGCCTCGGCGGCCGCAGCCGGATCCATCTCGAGTCGATGCCCGAGCGGCAGGGCCATGTCCTGGTGATGGACCAGGACATCAATGAGCACCTCGTGGTCGGTGCCGCCGGGAAGATGTCGGTGTTTCCCGACCAGCGCCCGCAGCTCACCGACGATCTGGGCAGGCGTTCGGACGGCAGCGTGCCGAACGGCCGACGCGCCGATGGCGGCGAACATGTCCCCCCGGGTGCGGATCAACGCAGCGACCATGGCGGGAATGGCCCGGCCACTGATCACCGCGCCCTGCCACGCGAGGTGGGCGGCGACCTGTTTCACGGTCCACTCCGAACACAGGGACTGCCGCGACCACGCCGCTTCCGGCAGCGCGGTGAGCAGGTCGAGGGTCTGTCGGCGCTGTGCGTCGACCGCTTGCCAGAGCTCGCCGTTGGTCAAAGTCGTGGCTGCTTTCATGCTGGGACCTTTCGTGCGGACCGCGCGTCAGCGCAAGACGGGAGCCTTATGGGGCAATATCGGGACACACGATAAAACTACATCCGTAGTGACTGGATTGAGAAGCCCCGCGCATCAAGAATTCGTCTGCCAGAACTCCAGCAATGCCGGACCGATGGCCGCACGCTCCTGCATGGGGAGCGAATGGGTCGCCGCGGGCCACAGCGTCACGGCGGCATCGGGCCGCAACCGGCGCAGGCGATCGACGGCATCCTGGCCGCCGGCCAGGGACTGGGCGCCGGCGATGTCGACACGCAGGGGCATGTCCAGCCCGCGCCACTCCGCATCGGTGATTTCCCGGGGCAACGGCATCTCCGTCGAATAGCCGGACGCAGCGGCGTCGATCATGACGGACATCGGCGTACGCTCCTGCACCTCCGCGACGGTCGTCCCCCCAATCTCGGCGAGCGCCCGGTCCTGCAGCGACTGGGGCACGGGCAGTTGCGTGACCGTCCCCCAGAACAAGGCCGAGGCGGGCAGCGGACGGAGGACGATCACCGGCTCCAGGAGCGCAAGGCTTGCGACCTGCTCCGGATGTCGCACAGCGAAGGCCGCCGCCGTAGCACTGCCGAAGCTGTGGCCCACGACGTGCGCGCGGTCCACCCCCAGGCCGGCGAGCGCCTGGCTGATCCATTCGGCCTGCTCATCGAACCCCCGCAGTGGGCGCCGCTGCGCGGAAAAGCCCGCGTCCGCCAGCGGATCGAAGGCATAGACGGTCCGCTTCCCGATCCACGCCGGCAGGTTCTCCGACCACATGGGAGCTCCCGAGCTGTGGCCGGGCACCAGGAGCACCGGCGGCCCGGCCTCCTCGCCGACCCACTCCAGCACATGAATCGAACCGTGGCCCGTCTGCACGTCCAGCACGCGCGTGGGCGCCGGCAGGTCGGCCATGACCTCGCGATAGGCGATCGAGTACGCCTCCTGCGCCTCCGCCGAGCGCCAGTGCCCCACCCGCGGCTCGGGCGCGACGATCGATGCCGCCTTGTCGATCACCAACCAGGCGATGACGAGCGCGGCGAGGGCCTTCAGCAGCCAGCGGCCTCGGCGGGGGCGTCGAGCGTCACGCACGGAACGGGCGAGCATCATGCCTCCAATACAGTCGTACTGTATTTACGATACGACTGTATTGATACCGTGGCAATGTGACTTCCAGTACTCGACCCGAACGGGGTCAGAAGACCGTGGCCATCCTCGCCGCCGTCTGGCGCGTCGTGGCCGCCCAGGGGCTGGGCGCGGTCTCGTTCCGGTCGGTGGCCCGAGAAGCCGGCGTCTCACCCGGCAGGGTGCAGCACTATTTCGCCTCCAAGGAGGAGTTGGTCAGGGCCAGCGTGGACCTGATGCTCGGCAGCGCCGAGGCGCTTCACCGGGACGCCACGGCGACGGCCGATCCGGCCGATGAACTCTGGCAACTGCTCACGCACGCGATCCCGCGGGCAGCGGAATCCCCCGTCGGCACCGGCGTCTTCTATTCGTTCGTGGCCGCGAGCGTCGCGGATCCGCAGATCGCGCGAGCACTCGCGGAGGCCAAGCAGGGTGCCCGGCGCGAGATCGCCGCGCTGCTGCACGAGCTCCGGGCCCGCAGCGACGACGCCTCGGCGAGCGCGCAGGAACTCCTGGCGATGTCGGATGGGGTGACCCTCGGCGTACTCATCGGAAGCCTCACCCCCGACCAGGCCCGCGCCACACTGCGCGGCGCCCTCGATCGGTTGCTCGGATCGTGAGCGCAGGGGTCAGATGTCGGCAGTGGGGTCGTGGTCGGCCGGCGGCTCGCCGGTCCGCTCGATCTCGACGGTGAGGCGGGCCATCATGCCCCCGAGCGCGGCGGCGGCAGCGATCAGCGGGACGAACATGACACCGGCGGTGGCCCCGGCGAGGCCCCAGGTCAACGGGATCGTCAGGAGCTCCCGGCCTTCCTTGGAGCGGACGGTCACGCGCTTCGCGCTCGTATCACGCAGGGCGGCCTTGACCGTGTCCACGAGTTGCTCGCCGGCCACTTCGATGCGTTCGGTGAAAGTCTTGTCGTTCTGGCTCATGCGAGGACGCTATCGCTCCGGGTCATATCAGCGGGAGGCAGTCTCACCGGCCCTGCGGGGGCATGTTCCAGCGCAGGATCGCGGGGGTCTCCTTCTCCGTCCCGAGCACGGACACGGTCCCCGTTTCGAGGGGAAAGTGCCCGCCCTGGCGGACGTCGAGGCCGAGCCAGGCGAGCGTGAGTACGCGAAGTGAGTGCCCGTGGGCGAAGCAGAGCGCGCGCGGCACTCCGCTCCCCCGGACCCGGCGCACCACTGCCTGCAGGCGGGACATCACCTGCGGGCCCGATTCCCCACCCGGGACCGCGCCGGTCCAGATGCGCCAGTCCGGCACCTGCTGCCGGATCTCCGCGCTGGTCCGGCCCTCGTAGTCCCCGTAGTTCCACTCGGCCAGATTCGCGTCGACCGCATAACGCCCGGTGAAGCCGGCGAGATCGGCCGTCCGGCGGGCACGCAGGCGGGGACTGCTCAGCACCATGCCGAACTGGAGGCCGCGAAGGGCGCCGGCCACAGCGCGCGCCTGGCGTACGCCCTCCTCCGTGAGGTCCAACTCCGTCGTCGAGGTGTGCTGTCCGTTGCGAGACCATTCGGTCTCCCCGTGGCGCACCAGATAGAGCTCAGTCATGCCTTCAGTCTCTGTCAGACGGTCCGATTAGGCTGATTCCAGACCACCCACCGAGAGGACCTGCAGATGCCCATCATCAGCACCACCAGCGTCTATGTCGATGATCAGGACAAGGCACTGGCGTTCTATACGGAGAAGTTGGGGTTCGTGGCGAAGACGGACGTGACAGCGGGTGAATACCGGTGGCTAACCGTGGTGAGCGACGTGTTTCCCGATGGCGTCGAGCTCGTGCTCGAACCCGACGCCCACCCAGCGGCCAAGACGTTCAAGGAGGCGCTCGTTGCGGACGGCATCCCGTTCAACAGCTTCGTCGTGCCGGATGTGGACGCGCTCCACCAAGCGCTGACCTCGCAGGGCGTCGAGTTCACCCAGCCGCCGACCGACATGGGGCCCGTGCGCGTCGCCGTGCTCGACGACACCTGCGGCAACCTGATCCAGCTGACGGAGTTCAAGGTCGAGGACGACGAGGGGCAACCGACCGAGTCGATCTGAGAGTCCCCTAGGACTGCGGCAGGCGCACCGTGACCTCGATCAGGGCAGCGTCGGCCAGCCGGAGCGCGCCGACCATGGCGCTGTAGGGCTTGATGCCATAACGGCTCTGCTTGAGCTCGCCACCCAGCCGATAGTCACCGTTGAGCGCGACCACCTGGAAGCACTCCTCGTGGGTGCGACCGTTGAGCGTGAGGTCGCCCGTGATCTCGCCCTCATGCCAGGACCCTGTGATGCCGGTCGACACGAACCGAAGCACGGGGTGCTTCGCGACGTGGAGCGACTTCGCGGCGTTGCGTTCGATGTCGCGGCGGTCGGAGTCGGACATTGCTTTCGCACCACCACGGCTGTCGCGCACCGCGAGGGAGTCGAGTCCGGCTGTCACGTCGAGGCGACAGTCCGCCGGCTGATCACCGATGTCGATTGTCGCTTCCCAACGCTGGACGATCAGCGTGAGGTCGTGGCCGAGGCGCGCGGCCGGCCCCTCGCAGGTGGTGTGAATGAGCAGATCGCCGTCCGCTTGCGTCAGCGCATGCCGGCCCGATGTCACAGTCATGGGTCAAGTCTGCGACCTCTGCTGCGTCTGCGGGCACAGGGGTCGCAGATCGGTTCCGACCGTCGGGTGCGCGCATCAGTGCGCGACCGGTCGGGCTCCGATCCGTCAGGGTTCGATGAGACCGACGCGGATGGCATAACGCGTCAGTTCGACCCGATCTTTCATCCCGAGCTTCTCGAGCATGTTCGCCCGGTGCCGCTCCACCGTCTTGGGCGAGATGACCAGCATGTCGGCGATCTCCTTGGTCGCGTACCCCTCCGCCACCAACTTCAGGATCTCCTCCTCGCGCGGCGTCAGCACGGTGAGTTCGGCCTCGGTCGGCTTGTCGAGGTATTCGCGGATCAGCGTCGCGATCGCCCCGGGGTAGAGGAAGGGCTCCCCGCGCAGCGCGGCTCTGCAGGCCCGCAGCAGATCGCGGTCGGCAACGGACTTGTGCACATAGCCGGCGGCGCCGCAGCGGAGGGCTTCGAAGAGATACTGCTCGTTCTCGTGCATGCTCAGGATCAGCATCTGCACATCGAGCCCGTCGCGCTGCACCGCGCGGGCGACCTGGAGGCCGGTCATCAGGGGCATCGACACATCGAGCACCGCGAGGTCGATCCCGCCGGCCTGGAGCAGTCTGAGCGCTTCCTGGCCGTCCGCGGCCTCGGCGACGACGGTGAGGTCGGGCGCCCGGTCGATCATCAGGCGTACGCCTTGGCGAACAAGCGTGTGATCGTCCGCGAGCAGCACGCGCGCGGGCTCCTGCGGTGTCAGAGTGGTCATCGCGTCCCCTCCAGCGGCCGATCGGCGTGCGCCGCGTGCGGCAGTCTCGCCGGAATCGTCAACGTCACCTCGGTGCCCCCTTCGTTTCGGTCGCGCACGCCCAAAGTCCCGTCCACCAACAAAGCCCGTTCCTCCATGCCTTCGATGCCCGAGCCCCCCTCGCCGCGAAACCCGATGCCGTCGTCGACGACCCGGAGGACGATCTCGTCACTGGTCCTGAAGAAGGACACCCACGCCGTGGTGGCCCGTGCATGCCGCACGACATTGGTGAGTGCCTCCTGACACACGCGGAACACCACGAGCTCCTGGTCCTCGGTGAGCCCGTCGACCCCTTTGAAGTCGCGCTCGACGCGCAGGCCGGCCTCGTGCTCGACACGGTTGAGCAGGTCCTCCAAGGCTGCACGGAGGCCAAGATCCTCCAGCACTCCGGGTCGCAGGGCGCCCGCGACCTTGCGCACCTGCTCCAGAGCCGCCCGCACGCTCTCCCGCGGCTGCTCCAACTCGCTTTCCCACTCAGGGTGATCGGCGACGACATTGGCGAGACCGATGAGCGAGAACGTGAGAGTCTGGCCGATCTCGTCGTGCAGTTCGCGGGCGATGCGCCGCCGTTCGGCCTCTTGGGCATCGAGAGAGACCCGGGTGCGCAGCTTCTGTTCGGTGGAGATGCGGTCGACGAGGTCGTTGTATGCCTCCGCCACCGCCTGCACCTCCGGCGCCGCCACCACCCGCAGCCGGTGCGATTCATCGAGCTTGCGAACCCGACGGATGTCGGCGGACAACGACGCGAGCGGCATGAGCGAGCGGCGGATGCCCCATGACGTGACGGCCAGAAGCACGACGAGCACGATCCCGAGCACGACCATCTCGAGCGGGTTCGGTGGAAACGTCAACGGGATCGGGGAGAACAGCAGCACGAGAAACGCCCCGGTGATGACCAGGGAGTTGATGACGATCGTGCGTCTGAGCAGCGACATCCGTTCCCCTCCGCGTGCACCACAGTCTGTGCCCAGACCCTATCGCCGGGGGGCGAACCGGCGGGTGATCGTCTTCTCGATCTCGACGACGGCAAACAGCGCCGCACCGGCGGCGAGCGCGACGAGCCAGTGCCGCAGCTCGAGCGGCGCGGCGTCGAAGGGCTCCCGCATGAACGGCGCATAGACGAACATCAGCTGCAGTCCGGCGAGCACGACCATGCTGATCCATGCAACGGGGTTGGTGGTCAGCAACTGGGGTCGCAGGCTGCGGGTGCCGATGAACCGCACGTTCAACAGATAGAAGGCCTGGGCCACGATCAGTGTGGTCAGAGCGGTTGTCCGTGCCACCTCCAGCGGTGAGCCGCCGGCGCTCTCCAGGGAAAAGACCGCCATCGTCGCGACGCCGATCAGCACCGACACATAACCGATTCGCGCGAGCATCAACGGGTCGAGCAGCGATCCCTTCGGGTCACGCGGCGGACGGTTCATCACACCGGGTTCCGACGGCTCGAACGCCAACGCCAGACCCAGGGTCACCGAGACCACCATGTTGACCCACAGGACCTGCAACGGTGTCAACGGCAGCACCATCCCGGCGAGGATCGCCGTGAAGATCACCAAGCCTTGGGCGCCGTTGGTGGGCAGAAGGAATTCGATCGATTTCCTGAGGTTGTCATAAATCGTGCGGCCTTCTTTGACCGCGTCGGTGATGGAGACGAAGTTGTCGTCGGCCAGGACGACGTCGGCGGCCTCCTTGGTGACCTCCGTGCCCTTCATCCCCATCGCGACACCGACGTCGGCGCGTTTGAGCGACGGCGCGTCGTTCACGCCGTCGCCGGTCATCGACACCACTTCGCCGCGGTCCTGCAGTGCGGCAACGATGCGCAGCTTGTGCTGCGGCGAGGTCCTGGCGAACACGTCGCTCGTGCACACGAGTTCGCGCAGTTCGTCGTCGTCCGCGTCCTCGATCTCGGCCCCGGTGATCACGGAATCGGCGTCGATGCCCATCTCGCGGCCGATGGCCTGAGCCGTGCCGGCGTGATCACCCGTGATCATCACGACCCGGATCCCGGCTTCCCGGCAGTGCTCGATCGCCTCGACGGCCTCGGGTCGCGGCGGATCGAGGATGCCGAACAGGCCCAGGAACACGAAACCGCCGTCGTCCACGTCCCCCAGCTCGAGAGAGTCGGTCCCGTCGTCAGCCTCGCGCACGGCGGCGGCCAACACCCGGAGACCCTCATCGCTGAGTTCCTCGATCAGACCCTCCCAGCGGTCCCGGTCGAGCTCCTCCGTCCGAGCCAGCCCCGGTCCTTGGCGGTCGCACCGTTCCAGGAGCGGCCCGGGGGCGCCCTTGAGGTGAATCCGCAGTCCGGCATCCGACTCGTCGAGCGACGCCATGAACTTGTTGTCCGAGTCGAACGGCAGCTCGGCCACCCGCTCAGCGATGTCATCCGAGAGTTCCGCCTTGAGCGCGAATGCCCGCAGCGCACCATCGGTCGGTTCGCCCAGCAATACCCATTCGCCGTCCCGCTCCCGGATCTCGGCGTCGTTGGCCAGACCCGCGACGATGGCCATCGAACGCAGGTCGTGCTGGGCGCAGGGGTCGATCTCCTCGTCGGCGCGGGTGATGGTGCCCTCTGGCGCGTACCCCACTCCCTCCACCGCATAGTCCCCGTCCAACGTCACGACGCGCTGGACGGTCATCTCGTTCTTGGTGAGGGTGCCGGTCTTGTCCGAGCAGATCACGGTGACCGAACCGAGAGTCTCGACAGCGTTGAGCCGTCGGGTGATTGCATGCCGCTTGGCCATGAGCTGGACGCCACGGGCCAGCGTGATCGTCATGATGGCCGGCAGACCTTCGGGAATGGCGGCGACCGCGAAACCGACCGAGGCGATTATGAGCTCACCCAAGGCATAGTCGTGGAACACGAAGCCGACCCCGAACAGCACGATCGCGAGCACGATGATGACCAGTGTCAGCCACTTCCCGAAGGAGTTCATCTGGCGGGTCAACGGCGTCGACAGGGTCTCGACGCCGGACAGCATCTCGTTGATGCGCCCGATCTCGGTCTCGGTCCCGGTGGCGACGACGAGCCCGGTGCCGGAACCGGAGGTGACCATGGTGGAGGAATACGCCATCGATTCGCGATCCCCAAGGTCGGCGTCGTCGTCGACCGCGTCAGCGGTCTTGCGCGCCGGCTCGGATTCCCCCGTCAGCGCGGCTTCCTCGACGGCCAAGTTGTTCGCTTCGAGGACGCGGACGTCCGCGGGCACCCGGTCTCCCGCCCGGAGCCGGACCACGTCCCCTGGGACCAGCTCATCGGCGTCCACGTCCTGCCACTCGCCGTCACGCCGGGTGCGGGCCCGGGCGGACAACATGTCGCGGAGACCCTCGAGGGCTTTGTCCGCTTGGCCCTCCTGGACGTGTCCGATCGTGGCATTCAGAAGGACGACCACCATGATGACTGCCGTGTCGACCCAATGTCCGAGCAGCGCGGTGACGGCTGCAGCGACAAGGAGGACATAGATCAGCGGGTCGTGGAAGTGCCGCAGAAAGCGGATAACCGGGTGGTCCTTCTCGGCATCGGGCAGCCGGTTGGGACCGACATCCTCCAGGCGCCTCTCCGCCTCGTCACTCGAAAGCCCCTCGCGATCGGTCGCGAGCTCCGACAGGAGTTCGTCGAGCTCGGCGGCGTAGGGGCTTTCGGGGGCAGAGAAGGCAACGGTCACACCTTGACGCTATTCACGCCTGCGCACGAACCCCAGCGCGATGAGGCGAACTGCATGGCCGCGTCTGCCAAGGTGAGTGCTCGCCCCCATGTGCCCGACGAGCGTTCATGGTGTCCGTCTGCGTGCTTTCGGCATGCCCGGGTGCGTGCTGTCGGCGCGCGGCGGAACCGGCGGCGGCTCAATCGGCGAAAGTGTGCTCCGGCACGACAACGGCGGGAGTCTCGGTCTCGCGGAGAACCGTCCGACTGACGGAACCGAACAGCAGACCCAGCAATTCGCTCCGCCCGCGCGTACCCACCACCAACAACTCCGCCTCCGACCCCAGCGCCACGAGCGACCGGGCGGTGAGTCCGGGCACAACCGTGACCTCGCACTCGACGTCCGGGAACTCAACTCGCAGGTCGGCCAGCGCCTTCTCCACCTGCTGCCTGCGGAGTGCGAGGTCGTGGCTGGGCAGCAACGAAACCGGCTGCACCGGAGCGATCAGCTCGAGCGGACGCACGGGATCCTCGACGGTGGCGACGACCAACTTCCGGCCCGACTCCTGAGCGGCCGCGAAGGCGAACCGGGCCGCTTCCAGGGGCGGCGCTGCCAGATCGAAGCCGATCATGATCGGGCCGGGCGCGGCCTGATAACCCGGCGGCACGACCACGATGGGGCCCTCCGCCCGGGCCACTGCGGCGTCGGCGACGCTGCCGAGAACCTTGCCGGTGATGCCGCCGAGGCGACGGGTGCCGATCACGACCATGAGCGCGTCACGGCTGGCGCGGACGAGCGCGTCGACCGGGTCGGCCGTCAGCACCAGCCGATCGATCTGCAAGTCCGGATGGCGCTCCTTGAGATGCTCGATCTGCTGATCGAGCACGACCTCGACCTGCTGCTTGCGGCCGGCCGCGTCGGGCCAGTGCCACGCCGAATCAGTAGCTCGCCGCTCGGAGGCGACCGTCCCGTGGACCGCGAGCAGGATCAATGGCCGGTCACGATCAGCAGCCCAGTCAGCGGCCCACTCGGCGGCCGTTCGAGCAGGGTCCGAACCATCCATGCCGACAACGACCGTATTGGTCAGCTTCATTGCCAATCCTTCCTCGCTGGTTCGCCGGCCAGTCGGATCTTCCCCGAGCCGCGTGCTTATGTCTCCACCCAACCCTCTCTGCGCGTTGTTCACCAGCCCCAGCAGGAAAACTGGTGGAGTAGCGGGTCGGAGATGGGGACTGGCACGGATGGTTTTCCGGCGATCGGTGAAGCAGCCTGGACAGGACAGTTCCCGAATGAAGGACGCCCCATGCTCATCGTTGACGATCTAGACGTCCAGGACTTCCTCTCGGCCGGTCAGGGCGACGAGCGCTCCGGGTCCCCCGAGGTCTGGGTGTCATTGCTGATGCCCACCCACCGCAGCGGCCCCGAAACCACGAGCGGTGCGATCATGTTGAAGAACCTGCTGCGCTCTGCTGCCCAGCAGACGGACGAGGCGGATCGCGATTGGCTTGACCAGGCGGTCGAACCGCTGATCGCCGACCACCAGTTCTGGCAGTTCCAGGGGGACGGGCTTGCGGTTTTCGTCTCCCCGAACACCACCCGCATCCAGCGGCTGTCGATTCCGTTGGCCCCGGAGGCCCGGGTCGCCGACACGCCCCACCTGGTTCCGCTGGCGCCGATCCTGGCGCGGCAGCGCGAGGCCTCGATCCTGCAGCTCAGCCTCGGTCAGGTGCGGCTGTTCAAGGTCACCGGTGAGATCATCGAAGAGGCCGAACTCGGCCCGATCCCCGCGTCGATCGACGAGCTGACGACCGACCGCGACCACCAGGCGCAACTCCAGTTCACGGGCCAGGGCAAGGGCGGAGTCAGCTTTCACGGCCACGGGGGTGATGGGTCGATCGATGAGGCCCGGCGGGACCGTTTCCTGCGTCACGTCGCCCGCGGGCTCGAGGAGCGAGAGGCTGCCCAGCGTGCACACGGTCCGCTCTTCCTTGCCGCGACCCAGGACACCGCCGATCTGTTCGCACGGCTGAGCGGGCGACCCGAGTTGATCCGGCGACTGATCTCGGGTTCGGCGGATGGGGTACGCCCGGCCGACCTGCTCGAACGCGCCCGGCCAGTGCTGGATGCCTTTGCCGAGCGCCGACAAGCCGAACATCGCGAACACCTCGGGCAGCGTCGCTCGCAGGGCCGCGTCCTGGAGGCTGCGTCGGCAGTGGTCGAAGCGGCGACCCACGGTCGCGTCGAGGTGCTCTATGTCGGACCCGTGGACGACGAGGACATTGATCGGACCAACCGGGCGATCATCGAGACCCTCCGCAACTCCGGAGAGGTGCTCGCTTCGCCCGAAACGGGAGACGGGGTCGTCGCCACGCTCCGTTTCTGAGCCACCCCATCGTGGGAGCTGGGGCCTGCCTGCCCAGGAGCGCCCGCACGTTCGAACACGGCACGTGCTGCTAGTGCCCACGTGCTGTCAGCGGCGTGCTGCCAGCGCCCAGCCTCAGTTGATTTCTGTCGGTTCATCGTTCCGTCGGTTCTCCGTAGAATCGTGCTCATGACCGATCGTCTCGACGATCTCGAACGCCGTGTCGCAGCGCTCGAGAAGTCCGCTGGCCAAGCCCGTTCACGGGAAGCCGCCCGGCCTCGCGGCGCACAAGTGCCACCGCCGGCCACCGCAACGAGGTTCTGGGCCCTCGACGAATTGCATCGGCAAACCGAGGGAACGACCGGCGCAATCCTGTTCACCGGGACCTGGCAGCCCACGGCCGGAGTGGCCGAGGCTGCCGATGTGGCAGAGGCGGCCGAGACTGCCGAGGCGCCTGCCCAGGAGTCGGCGCGAGCGGGGGTGGATTGGCAGTACGCACGTTCGGTCGATGACCTGATGGACCACGACTGGTCCGTGGCGGCGAGCCCGTTGGCCGCATTGGGACATCCGGTGCGCCTGGAACTCCTGAAGCGGGTCCTTTCCGGGACCACTGCCACCCGGGACCTCGCCGAGAGCGAGGGCTTGGGCACATCCGGGCAATTGCATCACCACCTGCGGGCATTGGTCGCTGCGGGTTGGCTGCGCCAGCGCCAGCGCGGGGACTACGAGGTTCCGGGCGAGCGGATCATTCCCCTGATGACGGTTCTGGTCGCCGCTCTGGGGTGAGCCGCGATGCAGGCGCCGCGGAGCGCGTCCGACCCCTGAGATGTACCCACCACAGACACACCATCCCCAGGGGGCCGATGCTGGCGCCCCCATGGGTACATCTCAGGGACTGACACGTCACAGGCACGCGGAGCACCCTGCCCGTCGACCAAGCCCGCCGACCAAGCTGCCGAGAAAGCGCCCCCTTTGATCGCTAGAACGGTTTTACGTACTATCGATGCATGAACCGATTCCGCACCCCCTGGATCGTCATCGCTTTCATCGCCGCCTTGGCCCTCATCGTCATCGCGGTGGCCACTCCGAGACCCGCGACGCTTTCCGAACACACCGCCGGAGACCCAGCGCTCGCCACCCAACTGCGCGAGCTCACCCCCGACCGCGGACACCAGTCCGTCGCCGCCGTCGTGATCACCAGGGACGGCATGACCCATGCCGCGATCGGCGAGTCCGCCCCGAACACGGGCCGCCCGATCGGCCCCGGTGACACGATCGAGCTCGGCTCGATCACCAAGACCTTCAACGGGTTTCTGCTCGCCGACGCCGTGACCCGTGGCGAGGTGCGCCTCGACGATCCCGTCGGGCAACACCTCCGCGCCCTGTCCGGCACCCCGATCGGCGACGTCACCCTCGAGGAGTTGGCGACGCACCACGGCGGCGTACCCCCGCTGCCACCCAGCGTCCTCCTCCGTGGCCTGCCCACCAACCTCACGGGCGGAAATCCCTATGCGTCGGCCACCAGGGACAGCGTCCTCACCGAGGTCGCCGGGCTCGAGCCGATGAACACTCGAGGCAGCGAGGCCTATTCCAACCTGGGCGCGACCCTCCTCGGCTGGGCTCTGGCGGACGCCGCAGGCGCACCCGACTGGGAGACCCATGTCCACGCCCGGCTGCTGGAACCGCTCGGCGTCGAGCCGACCTTCGCTGCCACGCAGGCCGACGTGCCGAATGACACCGTCCCCGGCTTCACCGCCAATGGCTTCGGCGCCCCCCACTGGACCAGCCCGGCGTTCCGGCCGGCGGGCGCGGGGACGTATGTGGCGGTGGCGGAGGTAGGGGCGTACGCGCAGGCGATCCTCGACAACCGCGCGCCCGGACTTGAGGCGATGGATCCGCGCTTCGAGGGCGAGGGCTCCGTCGGCGTCGGTCTCGGCTGGTTCGTCGACCAGCCCGAGGGGGCGCCGCCCATCACCTGGCACAACGGCGGCACGGCCGGTTATCGGACGATGCTGGGGATCGACCGAGAGGCCGGCCGGGCCGTGTTCGTGGTCGGCAACACCGATCGCCCGGTCGACGCCATCGCCCCCGCGCTGCTCAGTCTGGAACAGCCGGGAAGTCCCGACCAGCCCGAAGCCGCGCAGCCCGGCCTCTCCTGGGTCGACCTGGTGGTGCCAGGGATCGCGCTCTTTCTGGTGGCGAGCGCCTTCGTGTCGGCCCTGCGTGGCCGCAGCCGCTCTGAGCTGATGGGCAGCGTCGCAGGCGCGGTCTTCGCGCTGGCGCTGGCCCGCTTGCTCGGCTCCTGGGTCGTGCTCGGGGGCTGGGTCTGGGCCGTTCTCGTGCTGGCGACGGCTGTGGCGGCGGGGTTGGGGGTACGCCGCTGGTCCGGTCTGCCGTGGCACCCGCGGCGCTTCCGTGTGTGGGGGTGGATCAACACCGGTCTGAGTGTGGCGCTCGCGGTCGCGGCGCTCGTCCTGGCGCGGCGGTGACGCAGGCGGCCGTCTCGCCGAGCACGGCCTTGTCGGTCCCGCCGCCCAGGCTCACCGCCCTGTCGGTCCCGCCGCCCAGGCTCACTGCCTTGTCTGTCCCGTCGCCCAGGCTCACCGCCTTGTCTGTCCCGTCGCCCAGGCTCACCGCCCTGTCGGTCCCGTCGCCTAGGCTCCTGGGCACGTTCCACACAAGGGGGTCCCCTGTCCGCCCAGCCACCGCTGTTGCACACCCGTCCACCGCGCCGCCGGCGGTGGTTGTGGGTGCTCGTCGTCCTGCTCGTGCTGGCAGTCGTGGCGGGCGGGCTGCTGTGGGGACCCCGCCTGCTCGGTTGGTCATCGTCGGATTCCGCGAGCACGCCGAGCCCAATCGCGGCTCCGACGTCAGCCGACGACCAGGCGCATCCCACCACCGCCCAGCAGGCACTGGCGCTGATCGAGGTGCGCGAACACACAGCGACACCCGGCTATGACCGTCGCTCCTTCGACTTCAACGGCTTCGACTTCGATCGCAACGGTTGCGACACCCGCAACGACATCCTGCGCCGCGACCTCGGTGATGCGGTCATCAAGCCCGGCTCGAACGGGTGCCGCGTCGAGGCGGGTGTGCTCGTTGACCGATATTCGGGCGAAGACCTCCACGTGACCCGGGACCACGTGGACATCGACCACGTCGTCTCCCTCGGCAACGCCTGGGTCTCCGGCGCCGTGGGCTGGCCGGTCGAGAAACGTCAGGAGTTCGCGAACGATCCGCTCAACCTCGTTGCGACCCAGAGCCGCTTCAACCGCACGAAAGCCGAGCACGACGTCACCGGCTGGCTGCCGCCGCATGTGCCCGCGCAGTGCCCCTATGTCGCCCGGCAACTCGCCGTCAAATGGCGCTACGACCTGGCTGTCTCTCCTGCCGAGCACGACGTGATGGCCGAGGTGCTCGCCGACTGCGCGGCCGTCCCGCTGCCGAACGGCACCGAAGCCCCGCTCGACCCGCACGTGGGTGAACCGGTCATGCCGCGTCCGGTGCCCCCGCCTGCGCCGCACCCGGGCCAGCGGCTGCCGTCCAGCGAGCCGGGACCGGGCGAAAGGGGTACGCCAACCGCGCCGCCCCCTACCCCCGGCGAGGACCCGGACGATTACCCGACGGCCACCGGGGTCTCCCCGGGCGCGTTCTGTTCACCGGAGGGAGCGCCCGGCCTCAGCCGCACCGGTGCCCCGATGAGGTGCACCCAGCTGGCCAGTGAAACCCGGCCGCGGTGGCGGGCCGCCTGAACGACTGCGCTCCCACCCCAGGACAATGGTCCGGGCGGGCTAACACCCCCTGACCCGCCGGCCGGCGGGCTCGAACATCTTCGCAATTCTGGCCTGCTCCGCCACGAGCTCACCGATGCTCGCGCGCACTCCCTGATAGGTCTGGACATCCCGCAGGTCGACAGGCACCGGCTCGTCCGAATCCATCGCATGGGGATCCAGCAACAGCAGCGCCTCTTTCAGCGACCCCGCCTTGCCGAGCCCGAGCACGCCCAGCGCGGCGGCCCCGAGCGCCGAACCGCCCGCACCGGAAATGACGTGGAGCGGGATGTTGAGCACCGCCGCGAGCACTTGACCCCATAACGCACTGCGGAACACTCCCCCGGTTGCCCGGATGCTCGACAGCGGACCGAACTCGTTGAGCGAATCCGCGATCGCCGACATCTGCAGCGCCACGCCTTCGATGGCGGCCCGCGCGAGATGCGGCCGGCCGTGGAACCGTCGGAGCCCGAGCAACGACCCGTGCAGGCTCGGATCCCACAGCGGCGCCCGCTCGGCGAGCAGCATCGGGATCATCACCAGTCCCTCGGCCCCGGCAGGCACCCGCTCGGCCAGGTTCGCGAGCTCCGCATCGTCCCGGAACCCGACAAGATCCAGGATCCAGCGCCCGATGATGCCGCCATTGCTGATCGCACCCCCGACGACCCAGGCGTCATCGGTCAGCGCATAACAGAACAGCCGGCCCTCCGCGTCGACGTCGGGTTCGTCCACGACTGTGCGGAGTGCGCCGGACGTCCCCAGCGACAAACCCCCCACGCCCGGATCGAGGGCCCCGGTCCCGAGGTTGCCGAGCGGGCCGTCACCGGCCCCGGCGATGACGGGCAGTCCGGTGGGCAGCCCGATGGCGCGTGCCGGCACCGGCCCCAGCGGCAGGACCGCGGTGGTCGGCACGATCGGCGGCAACTGCTCGAGGGTCACTCCCGCGAGGTCCAGGCTCGCCGGTCGCCAGGTTCTCGTCGACAGATCCAGCAGACCGGTGCCTGACGCGCAGGAGAGGTCGGTGGCGATCTGCCCGGTGAGGTTCCACAGCAACCAGCCCTTGAGGTCGAGCCACCACCGCACCTTCCGGCACAGCTCGGGCTCCTGCTCCGCGAACCACATCAGCTTCACCAGCGGCGACATGGGATGCACTGGCGTGCCGGACCGCCGGTGCAGGTTCCTCGCGGCACCGGACTCGATCAGGCTCCGGGCTTGGTCGGTCGCGCGCGAGTCCGCCCAGGTGATGAGCTCGGTGAGGGGGCGTTCGTCCGCGTCGAGGCCGATGAGCCCGTGCATCGCCGTCGAGCACGCGAGAGCGGCGACATTCTCCGAGCCGACCTCCGCGATGACCCGGCGCATCGCCCCCTGGGCAGCGCCGATGATGGTCTCCGGGTCCTGGATCTGCCGGTCGGGCAGCGGCTGTTGCAGCGCGTACTCATGCGCCGCCAACGCCACCGCTCCGCCGAGACCGCCCATGCGATAGGCCGTCGCCTTGGCCGCGGTGGTGCCGAGGTCGACGCCGAGGACGATGTCCCCGTCGCGGTGCACCAGCGGCACCGCCGTCATCACGCACCCGCCAATTCCGCCACCAGTGAATCGACCAGCGCGACCACGTCGGCATCCTCGCCGAGCTCGGGATCCAGCAGTTCAAGAACTCGGCGTACGCCCTCGGCGCCCTCCATCTGCACCACCGTCACGAACCGGCCGCCCGCTGCATCGGTGACCGGGGCCCCGGCCCCGCGCAGATGGCGGATCCACGCCGCCACCACGCGCGCCGCCCCGCGCCCGGACCGGCCGGCCGCCCGCTCCGCCTTCAAGGTCGGCAAGATCCGCACCGGGACCTTCTGCGACCCATCGGCCGCGATCTGGGCCAACAGGTGCCGGATGTTCGGATTCGCGAACCGCGCCACCAGCGCTGCGCGATAACTCGCCAGGTGGTCCGCCGGCAGCGTCAGGTGACGGACGGCCTCGTCCCACCATTCCTCGACCCATTCCCGCACGACCGGGTCACCGATCGCATCCGAGACGGCCTCGTGACCCCGCGCGGACGCCGCGTACGCCATCAACGAATGCGACCCGTTCAACAACCACAGCTTCCGCTGCTCGAACGGCTCCACCTCGTCGACGAACGTCACGCCCTGCCAGTCCGGCCGACCCGCCGGGAAGTCACCCGCGACCACCCACTCGACGAATGGCTCGGTGACCACCGGCGCCCGATCGTCGCGATCGGTCAGCGACGCGACCGCCGCAAGCTCTTCATCGGTCGCGCGCGGCGTGATCCGGTCGACCATCGACGTGACCCAGGCATGCGGTTCCACCGCCGCGACCGCGTCCGGTCCGAGCGCCTCGGCCAAGTCCCCCACGACCCGCTGCGCAACCAGCCCGTTGTCCGGCAGGTTGTCGCACGAGAACACCGCGACCGGCCCACCGCCGGCCTCGGCCCGCGCCAGGATCCCGGCGAGCAAGCGTGCCGGGGCGGTCCCGACGAGCGCTCGCCGATCCGTGCGCAGTGCCTCCAGGTCGGCGAGGACTCCCGGATCCGCGAGGTCGAGGCCGCCGTCCTCGCCGCGGCAATATCCGGCCTCGGTCACCGTGATCGTGATGACCGCCAGCTCCGGCGCGGCCCAATAGCCCAACCAGGCCTCGTGATCGGTCGCCTGATGCACGGCGCTGATCACCCCGATCACCTCGGCCTGGTCGCCGTCGGCGCCGCGGACCAGCAACGTGTACGCACCGCCCTGATCGTTCAGGTCGTCGACGAGCGCGGAATCCCGGCCCGCGAACTCCGCGTACCCCCACTCGTCCGCATCCGGCGCGTGCTCGGTGAACCAGGCTTGGTGGGCCCGGTGAAAGTTCCCCAGCCCGAGGTGCAGCATGCGCACGGGTGCGGCCGGGCGGGTGTCTGCGCGGCTGAGCCGGGCGGTCATCGGGACTCCTTGTCGGTGGGTCGATCGAGGCGGAAGACCTCGCGCGGGCTGACCGCGACGAGGTGGTGCAAGGTCTCCGCGGCCTCGTCGATCCCGAGCCGGTGCTCGGCGACCAGCTCCGACAGCGCGGCGGCGTCGAGACGGCGGGACATGTCGTGGCGCGCGGGAATCGAGCAGAACGCCCGGGTGTCGTCGATGAACCCGGACGAGCGGGTGAACCCGGCCATCTCGGTCGACTTGCGGAACCGCTTGATGGCGTCCGGGGAGTCGAGGAACCACCAAGGCACCCCGAGGTACACCGACGGATAGAACCCGGCCAGCGGCGCGAGTTCACGGCTGAACGTGGTCTCGTCCATCGTGAAAAGGACGACCTTGAAGTTGGGATGGGTGCCGTACGCCGACAGCATCGGCTGCAGCGCCCGCGTCGCCTCGACCGAGATCGGGATGTCCGCCCCGACATCGGCACCGAACCGGCGGAAGGTTTCCGCGTGATGATTCCGATAGACCGCCGGGTGGAGGGTCATCGTGAGCCCGTCGTCACAGGCCATCCGCGCCATCTCCGTGACCAGGGCCCGCCGCAGGACCGCGCACTCGTCCGGGCTCAGCTTGTCGTCACGAGCATCGGCATAGAGCCGCTCGGCCTCCGCCTTGGGGAGCACGATCGTGCCCAGATCGGCGTGGGAGTGGTCGGTGGAGACCGCGCCGCGCTCCTTGAAGTACGCGCGGCGGTTCTCGAGCGCGGCGAGGAAGCCGGCGTACGAATCCACATCGATGCCGGTGAGCTCACCGAGCTCGTCGACCAACTCGTTCCAGTCCGGCCGGGCGGGCTCCAGGAACCGGTCGGGCCGGAACGTGGGAACGACCGGTCGGGGGTAGTTCTCGGCGCGGAGCGCGCTGTGGTGTCGCAGGTCGTCCAGCGGGTCGTCCGTGGTGGCGAGCACCGCGATGTCGAACTGCTCCATGAGCGCGCGCGGGCGCGCGGCCGGGGAGTCGATCCAGGCCTGGATGGTGTCGTAGATCTGATCGGCGGTCTCCGCGGACGGACGGACCTTGACCCCGAAGATGTTCACGGCCTGAGCCTCGAACCAGAAGCGCATCGGCGTTCCCCGGAAAACCGGCCAGTTGGCGCAGAACAGCCGGAAGGCCTCCCGCGCCTCGGCCTCGGGCAGCGGAGTGTCGCGACCGCGCCCGAACGCGGCCAGATCGAGGCCGTTCGCATGCAACAGCCGCAGAACATAGTGATCCGGTGTCAGCAGCAGCGACGTCGGGTCGGTGAACGGGATGTCTTCCGCGATCCACTCCGGCGGCACGTGGCTGTGCGGGGAAATGATGGGAAGGTCGGCGACGGCCGCATACAGCTCACGGGCGATCGCCCGCGTCGACGGCTCGGCGGGGAACAGGCGGTCGGGGTGCAGCTCCAGTGGCGCGCTCATGGGCTCACCTTGCCCCTGTTTCGGATTTGGTGCCACCGGTTGCCGCAGGTTTCCGATCAGCCCGAGCCCTGAGGAGGCCCAACCCCTCGTCAGCGGACGCGATAAAGAATCTCCCCGGCGTTGGGGATCACCACCGTGCCGGGCTCCTGCGCCAAGGCCTCCAGATCGACCTCGGCCGGGTCGAGATAGCCCAGGTTGATCGACTCGCACACCTCGCGCGGAATCTGCGTCGCGAGCGTCACTCGCAGCCGCAGCCGCTCTTCGCCGGTGTCGGCGTCATAGGTGCCCTGGCCCCGCAGATGCGTCGAGTGCGCGAGAACGCCCCAGTGGATGTCGGAGAACCGCTCCCACTGCTTCACGAAATAGTCGCGGCAGTGATAGCCGATGTCATAGATCTCGTGATGGGTTTCGGACACCTCGGTCACGTGCGGGGCATAGATCACGACCTCGCCGCCGTCGGCCACGGCCGGCTCGAGTTTGTAGAACCCCTTGGCGGCTGTCCAGATGTCCTCATAGCGCGTGGGCATGCACGAGATCACCCGCTGGAACGGCTCGTCCACATAGTTCACGTGGGTCTCCGCCGCGATCTCGGCCGAGGCGGCCCAAGCGTCCTCGGCGGTCCCGAAAGCCGCCGCCTCGATCTCGCCCGAGCCCGACTGAACGACCAGGCACAACGCCAACCGGGTCGTCGGGATCAGCGCCGCGCCCTCGTTGATCATCGCCCGCACGGGGGTGATCCCGGTGGTGCCGATGATCGAATAGCTCGTGATCAGGGCCCCGACCCAGTGGGTCATGTCGATGAACTCCTGGGAGGCGACGCCCGGGATGAAGTACTTGTTCCCACCCGAGATCCCCACCACCTCGTGCGGGAACACCGGGCCGACGACGATCGCATAATCCGACTCGACGACGTGGCGGTTGATCACGATGGGCGCATCCTGTTCGAGGCGCCCCTCGGACAGCTCGGCGATGCGGGTCGCGGGAATCGTGCCGACGTGGACCAACATGTCCGGGTCGGCCCACTCGTGGTTCACGATCCGCATCCCCGGATAGGCCGCCTTGACCTGCGCCTCCGGGTCGAGCCCGTCGCCCGCACTGCCGGCGCCGACCATGCGGGCGATCTCGTCGGGCTCCATATAGGAATGCGTGCCGAGCGCGATCACCGCGGTCAGCTCCCCGACGCGGTCGATCAGGTGCCGGTGCATCGTGCGCAGCAGCAGCGGCAGCGGGCAGCTCCTCGTCCCGTCCGGGATGACCAGCACGACCTTCTTGCCGTCGAGCGGCACCTCACCGAGTTTCCGCGCGACGAGCGAGTCCAGTTCCTCCTCGCCGACCTGCTGATGGGGTCCGCCGATGGTCTCGCAGACGATGCCGCTCATCGCTCCTCCTTGAGATGACGCCGCAGTCCCTCCAGCGTAGACCCGGCGATGATTGAGCTGAACCGACGATCGCTGAGGGGCAGCTCCCCAACCGTTCGAGACGGCACGTCAGGGCCGCGGCAGCGGTCCCGTCGAGTCGCGGACAACCAAGCGCATCGGCACGGTGATCGGGCCGTCGTGCTGCCATCGCGCGCCCGCGGCGAGCGCGATGACGTTGCTCGCCGCGATGCCGCCGAGTTGCAGCATGGGCGCGCCGACCGTGGTCAGAGCCGGCGTCACGAGCCCGGCCGCCATCGTGTTGTCGAACCCGACGACGCTCAGGCGATCGGGCACGCGGATCCCCGCGGCGCCATAGGCGTGCATGAGCCCGATGGCCATGAGGTCGTTGAACGCGATCACCGCCGTGGCCCGGCTGTTCAGCACATCTTCCGACGCCGCCTGCCCCCCGGAGACCGTGGGCGCACGGGACGCGACCCGGACCACGGTCAGCTCCAGTTCCAGCGCGGCCTCGCGCATGGCACGCCAGCGGATCCCGTCGGTCCAGGAGTCCTCCGGGCCTGCGAGATAGGCAATGCAGGTGTGCCCGAAGGACGCCAGATGCTCGACGGCCCGGCGTACTCCCCTCCCGTTGTCCGGCACCACCCCCGCCAAACCGATGGCTGCGCGGTTGATCAGGACGAGCGGCACCTGCTTGGCCAGCATCCGCAACTGCTGGTCCGACACCCGGGGACTCGCCAGCACGACTCCGCCGAGCGAGGGCAGCAGCTGGGTCAGTTGTTCCTTTTCGAGCTCCGCCGATTCCTGCGTGTCGAGCAGGATCAGCGCATGGCCGCGCTCGGCGGCGGCGGCTTGGACGCCGCGGATGATGCCGGAGTACGCCGGATTCGTGATGTCCGACACCGCCAGCGCGATGAGGTGGCTGTCCCGCCGCAACGCCGGCATCGGCAGCTCCGCGTGATATCCGAGCCGCTCGGCCACCTCGCGCACGTGCTGCGCCATCCGTGCGCTCACCCGGCCCGGCCGCGAGAAGACTCGGCTGACCGTCGAGGCGCTCACCCCCGCCACCTCGGCGACGTCATAGATCGTCACCGAGCGAGGGATCGGCCCCGGTCGTGCAGGGGCGTCGTCGGTCACGCACCCATCCAACACCATTGCCGATGGAACTGTGGGCAACAGGTCACCGCCTGCTGATCGAGCCGGTGGGCCCGAGGGTCGCCGGCGACCGTGTTGCCACCGGCACGCGTGCCAGACTGGAAGACATGGATCTGGATCTGAGCGGGCCGGCTGCGGCACTGGCCGACCGGGTCCGCGCCCACCTGCCGGCGGCGGGCCGGCTGGGCGTCGCCTATTCGGGCGGGGTCGATTCCGCCACGCTGCTGGCTGTTGCCGTGCGTACGCTCGGGGCCGGGCGCGTGGTCGCGTTGCTGGGCGTCTCCCCGTCCCTCGCGGCGACCGAGCGGGCCGTGGCCCATCGAGTGGCGCAGGACATTGGCGTACGCGTGGTCGAGATCGCGACCCACGAGGGCGACAACCCGGCCTATGTGGCCAACGGACCGGACCGGTGCTTCCACTGCAAGGACGAGTTGTTCACACGGATCGACGGTTCCGTCGTGAGCGAGCTGGGTCTCGCTGCGGTGGCATACGGCGAGAACGCCGACGACGCCGTGCGGCCTGATCGGCCCGGCGCGCGGGCTGCCACTGAGCACCGGGTGTTGCGGCCGCTCGCGGACGCAGGGCTCGGCAAGGCGGAGGTGCGGGAGCTGGCCCGCGCTTTCGGGCTCGAGGTCGCGGACAAACCGGCAGCCCCGTGCCTGGCGTCGAGGATCCCGCACCGGTCCGAGGTGACCCCGGAGAAGCTCGCCCAGGTGGAGCGGGCCGAGGCCGCGGTGCGCGCGGCGGGCCTGAGCGACTGTCGCGTCCGGCACCACGGAGAGGTGGCCCGCGTCGAGGTGCCGGTCGACGAGCTGAGCCTGGTGATCGAACGTCGCGAGGAGATTCTGTCCGCCGTGCGGGCAGCGGGGTTCCGGTTCGTCGCGCTGGATCTCGCGGGGATCCAGTCGGGGGCGTTCACGCTGCCGCTCGTGCAGCTCGGGGAGCGTCGTGGCTGAGCCGACCGCTGAGTTCCACCTCGACTTCGAACGCCAGGCTCGCCGGGGCTATCCGGAAGCGGTGTTCTGTGACGGCAAGACCGTCGATCAGGTGCGGCTCATTGCCCGGGAGTGGGGCCTGCGGGGTGTTGAACAGCAGGCGTTGTTCACCCGGTGCTCGCCGGAGCAGGCGGCGGCGGTGGCAGGGGAACTGGACGGCGCGGCGTACGACCCGATTGCCCGGCTGGCCGCTTGGCCCGCGGAGGCACCGGAGCCGACCGGAGGGCTCGTCGTGGTGGTCGCGGCCGGAACATCGGACCTGCCCGTGGCGCGGGAGGCGGTGCTGACCGCCGAGCGGCTGGGACGGCGGTGCGAGCTGGTCGTCGACGTCGGCGTGGCGGGATTGCACCGGGTCCTCGGGCGGATGGAGTTGCTGCGGTCGGCCGCCTGCGTGGTTGTCGTCGCGGGGATGGACGGCGCGCTGCCCAGCGTGGTCGCCGGGCTGGTGGCGTGCCCGGTGGTCGCGTGTCCGACGTCGGTCGGGTACGGCGCGGCGTTCGAGGGGCTCGCGGCGTTGCTCGCGATGCTCAACGCGTGCGCGCCGGGGGTGGGTGTGGTGAACATCGACAATGGGTACGGCGCAGGGCACCTCGCCGCCCAGATCGCCGCCCATGGTCGAATGGATCATGGGCAACCGTCAGTTCCTGACCAGTTCCAGTGAGGCGATCGAGCTCGGGATCGCGGGGTACGCCGCCGCCCACCCCGGCGCGGTGCACCTTCATCCCGATCCCCGGTTCCTGATGCGCAGACACCCGAAGGAGGAAGGCAAGGTCGCCCTCCTGTCCGGTGGCGGCAGCGGCCACGAACCGCTCCACGGGGGCTTCGTCGGGCCGGGCCTGCTCGACGCGGCGGTGCCCGGTGAGGTGTTTTCGAGCCCCTCCTCGACCCAGGTCGTCGCGGCGACGCTGACTGTCGATCGGGGCGCGGGGGTGCTGCACATCGTGAAGAACTACACCGGCGATGTCATCAACTTCGGGCTCGCGGCCGAACAGTGCCGCGACGAGGGCGTCGAGGTGGCCACGGTGCTCGTCGACGACGACGTGCCGAGCGCCGAACGCGGCACGAAGCCGGGCCGCCGCGGCACCGTGGCGACGCTGGTGGTCGAAAAGATCTGCGGCGCCGCGGCAGAGGAGGGGATGGCCCTGGCCGACCTCAAGGTGCTCGGCGACCGCGTCGTGGATCATGCCCGCAGCGTGGGCGCAGCGGTGCAGGCGGGCAGCGCGTTCGGCGATGACAAGGACGCCTTCGAGCTTGCGGGCGACGAGATCGAGTTCGGCGTCGGCATCCACGGCGAGCGCGGCACCGACCAGCTCACCGATCTCGACCTGGAGGGCCTGGTCCACCGCATGGTCGACGAGATCGCGAATGATCTCGACGGCTTCCCCGAGTTGCCGCATCTGGTGATCGTCAACGGGCTGGGGGCGACGACGCCGTTGGAGCTCTACGCCGCGTACGGCCTGCTGGCCGAGCGACTCGAGCGCGAAGGCGTCGCGGTCCACGACGTCGTGGTCGGTGACCTGGTGACGTCGCTGGACATGCGCGGCCTGTCGGTGACGCTGGTGGCGCTGGACGAGGAGATGGCCCGCCTGTGGGACGCCCCGGCGCAGGCGCCCGGCTGGCCGACGACGGGGTGGCCGGCAGCGAGCCGGGGCCCGGAGGGCGCCGACACCGACCCGCCGCTGCCCGTCGTGGAGCCGGACCCGGAGGGCCACGATGCGTCGTTGGGCGACGATGCCCACGCGTTCCTGGCGGCCTGGGTCGACCGGTTCGCCACGGAGGGACAGGAGCGGGCCGAGGAGTTGGGCGAGTTGGATCGTGCAGCCGGTGACGGCGACTTCGGGACCAACCTGGCGACCGCGCTCTCCCGGGCAGCCGGTGCGGCTGATCGAGGCAATCCGTTGCTCGGCCTGTCGGATGCGTTCGCGAGCATCGGGGGCACCTCGGGTGCTTTGTTCGCGTTGTGGTTCCGGGCGCTCGGGCGGGCGTACGCGGAGCAGCCGGATGCCGACGGAATCGCCAAGGGCCTGCGGGACGGGGTCGACGCGGTGATGCGGCTCGGGAGCGCCGAACCCGGGCAGGCCACGATGGTGGACGCCATGGCGCCCGCAGCCGACGCGGCGCCCGGCGACGACCTGGGCGCGCACCTCCGATCAGCCGCCGACGCCGCTCAGGCGGGCGCGGACAGCACGGTGGGGATGATCGCGAGCCGGGGCCGCGCCAGCTATGTCGGCGAGCGCGGCCGGGACATCAGCGATCCGGGCGCGCTTGCCGTCGCTCTCTTCCTGCGGTGTGGCGCAGAGGCAGCCGGGTGACGATGCCCTCGGCACGCGATCTCCGCGCGCACCGCCCGGTTGCTGTCCGGTCCCTGGAATGTCCCCGCAGGACGGACGGCATTCCCTCAGGGGACTTCGCACCCCGTGGGGTGGTACATCTCAGGGAGCGGACCGCCGCAGGATCAGCGGCCCGGCAGATCAGTGGTGGAGCGTCCATTCAGTCAACCGGCCCAGCGCCCGCCACGGGTGATCCATGCGCCGAAAGCATGCACGGAGGGACTGACAGGAACGCCCTGGGCCGCAGCCCCCACCCCACAGTGCGGATGTCGGCCCTCTCGGCCGCCCAGTGTCAACGGGTCGACTCGGCTGCGATAACGATCGTCCCGCCCAACTTCTCCCTCAGTGGCTCGAGATGGGCCGGCCGAACGTTGATGATCCAGTTCGGCCCAGTCAGCAGGTGCACGCCGGCGCCGAGCGCCTTGAGGTTTTGCACGGACGTCGACACGTCCTGCTGGGTCAGGTAGACCGAGAACACGTCTTGGTCGCTGCATCGCCCGGACCCGGCCGCCAGCTTCACCACGTTCGTCTCGGCCCACTCGGGACAGTCGTACCCGGCGGCTACTGCCGCATCGCGCAGTTCAACCACCGACGAGTAAGTGCGCGGCTCCGGCGGCCCTGTCGGCGTGGGCGTGGGCGTGGCGAATGGTGACCCTCCACCCGAGCATGCCGTGAGCGCGAACGCCGCTGCGACTATGAGTGCCTTCTTCATTCCTCATCTCCCGATCGGTCTTTGTCGTACTGCTCGTCCCCGGGCCGCTGTTCGCTTGCGGCCTGGGGGCTCGTGGCAGTCTTCCAGCGCGATCACTGCCCCCGGCCCCGCGCCCGGATCGGTTCTCTTCTCCGCCGATGTCCCATCACCGGATCCTCCTTCGCGCACCCTGCGCTCGACCTCGTCGAGCAGTTCCCGGTCAAAGACGGACCGCCAGTCGAATACGGCTGGGATGTCGTCGCCGGGGAGCGCTCGCGCCGCATGGCCATCCCCCATCCGAGCCCTCGGTCCAGTTGCGACAGGATTCACGGCCGCACGTTGCCCGAGCCGGACAGGACCTTCGTCAAGGTCGTTGACGACGGACCTCCGTTGCTTGTGATGACCGGCTGGGTCAGGTGCGGATGCTCAGCGATCCGCGCCTTCACCGCCTGCGCCAGCCGGTCGTTCAACTCGGGCATATCTCCACCTTCGCAAGATCTTTGGCAAACCTTGCCCAAATCTGGCAAACGCCAAGCGCGTGATTCCCCCTGTCAGGGAACTACACATTGTGCAACGCTGCCTGGGCGCGACGGAGCACCTCGAGTTCACTGAGTCCGAGCGCGTTCGCGGCGGCGACCACATCGGCGTGCTCCGGCTGAGTCCCCACCACCCGGCCGCTGCGGATGCCCCGCTTCACGCGCACGGTCTCCCCCAGCACGTCCACCTCGACCCAGTCACGGTGCAGTGCATCCCGGTGGATCTCCCAGGACCGGATCCCCAGAGTGGTCGTGTGCTGATAGATCACCTCGCGGAGGCTTTCCGCGAGCTCCGGCCTGGCCAGCACCTCGAGCACGTGGCCGGGCCTGCCCTTGCGCATGACGACGGGCAGCAGCCAAGCGTCGTCGGCGCCGGCGGCGACGAGGCGGTCGAGCACGCCCGGCCAGAGCCTCGGGTCGAGATCGTCGACAGTGCAGGCAAGCATCGTGCGGGCACCATGCTCCGGGACCAGCGGGTCGACCGAGGACGACTGCCCGACGGGCGGACCAACGGCATCGGCCGGTTCGCCGATCACGACCCGGGTGATGTTGGCGTGCCGTGGCAGGTCTTTGGTGCCCGCGCCGGTACCCACCGCGCTGACCACCATCGGCGGCATCGGCCCCGGGTCCCCGATCCGCAGGAGTGCCATGCCCGTCGGGGTGGCGAGTTCGCCCGCGCCGTCGGGACCCGGCAGGACGGGCCAACCGCGAGCCAGATCGGAAACGGCCGGTCCGGGAACCGCCAGCTCGCCATGGGCCATGCGCACCATGCCGTTGCCCAGCGCCACCGGACTGCCGACCACCTGCTCCACGCCGAGCGCGACCAGCCCGGCGCACACGCCCACGATGTCAGCGATGGAGTCCCAGGCACCCACCTCGTGGAAGTGGACGTCCTCGACGGAGATGCCGTGGGCGCGCGACTCGACCTCGGCGATCCGGCGGAAGGTCGACCGCGCCCATTCGGAGGCAGTGGGCGGGAGTGGCGCAGCGCCCGCAGCGCCTTCGTCATCCCGCCCGCGCCCTCCGGCAGCATCCGCGATCAGCCGGTCGATCGTCGACCAGCCGCGGTGGTGCTGGTCCTCCGCCAACAGCTCGGCACGCACGTGGAGCGCTCGCATCCCGCCTCGGGTGACCTCGTCCGCCACCAGGCGCACGGTTCCCGGAATCACCGCATCGACGGCAGCCTGCAGCGTGGCGAGCTCGACCCCGGCATCCAGCAGCGCCCCCAACAGCATGTCGCCGGCCACGCCGTGCGTCGCATCGATCCAGGCGATCCGGCGGAGCGGCTCATTCGTCACAGGCCGAGCCTAACCACGCTCGTCACGGAGTGGCCGGCAGGCGCTCAGCGGTCGTACGCCACCGCGTGCCGCGGCTCATAGAGCAGCATGTCGTCGGCGCCCGGGACCTTGAGGTTCACCCCGACGCCGAAACCCATGTCGGCCGGTTCCCCCGCGAATTCGGCGCCGCGCTCACGAAGCTCGGCCATCGTCGCGTCAAGGTCGTCACACATGAGTGAGATCTGGTGATGACGCTCGGAGCGGTATTCCTGTCCACCATGCACCGACACCGTCGGGTGAACGCCGAGTTCGCTCGGGCCGGTCGAGAAGATCAGCCAGTCGGCGGCATCGGGCTCTCCGGAATCCCCGGAATCCGCCACGGACGGCCACCGCAGAACGTCCCTGAGGAACGCCCGCGTGGCCGTCGCGTCGTCGGAATAGATGAGGTTGTGGATCGCTGTGATCATGACCGGCACGCTATCGGCCCGGCCTCAGGAGGGGAGGTCGAACTCCTCGCGATCAGTGAGCCGGACGAGGTCGAGATAGCCGTGCTCGGTGTCCTCGGCAATGGTCTTCCGGACGAGCGGACACACCGGGCGCACCGACAGGCCGCGGCTGCGAACCTGCTCGAGAGCGCCGGCCACGAGCTTCTTCGCGAGTCCCCGACCGGAATAGGCCCCGTCGATCTCGGTGTGGGTGAGGCTGATCACCTCGGGCTCGAGCTCATAGTCGACGAAACCGGCCACGGCACCGTCGACCAAGATCTCGATGCGGGACTTCTGCTCGTTGTCCTGCACGTCGATGTTGTCCTGCACGTCAGTCATGCTTGTTCCTTTCGAGGACGAACCGGGTGGTGACTGGTGATCGACACCCGGTTGAACGAGTTGATCGCAACCGCGACCCAGCTCACCACCGCGAGCTGGTCGTCGTTGAAGACGGCGGCCGCCATCGCATAGGCCGCGTCCTGGGTCTCGGTGTCGGGCAGGTGGGTGATCGCCTCGGCCAGGCCGAGCGCCGCCCGTTCCTCCTCCGAGTACAGATCGACATGCCGCCAGGCAGGCAGCACGGCGATCCGCCGCTCGGTCTCGCCGGCCTCGATGGCCTTGCGATGATGAGTGTCCAGGCAGATGCCGCAGCCGTTGAGCTGGGACACCCGCAGGTTCACGAGCTCGACGAGTTTCCGGTCCAGGCCGACGGCATCGGCCGAGGCCGTGATCGCAGCGGCCCACGAGTTGTGGGCCCGCATGATCCGGGGCTGCTGCTGATCGATGAACAGCCGGCTCATCCGAACTGCACCCCGGCATGCATCTCCCACACCAGCACCTCGGCAGGCTCCGCAGCGGTCACGCGCTGGCCACCCGTGGCGGTGAAGCGGACAGCGTCCCCCTCGGCCAGCGCGCCTGCGCCCTCGAGGTCCACCGAGCCGCGCGCCACGAACAGGTGCAGGAAGGGCGCCTCCGGCAGCACGACCGACTCCCCCGGGGAGAGCCGAGCGGCGCGCAACGCCGCGTACTCGTTCTTGATCCGGATCGCCGCTTCATCCGCGTATTTCGGCATCCCTGTCGCCACCGTCGCGAACTGACCCGACAACTCGGCGGGCGCGATCTCCAGCTGCTCATATCCGGGCTTGATCCCGGGCTCGTCCGGGAACACCCACATCTGGATGAAGCGCACCGGGTCGGTGTGCTGCGTCGCATCGGGATCGATCCGCCACGAGTCGTTCTTCTCCGAGTGCAGGATCCCGGTGCCCGCGCTCATCCGCTGCGCGAGGCCCGGATAGATGACGCCTGAATGCCCCTCGCTGTCCTGGTGCACCAGCGACCCCTCGAGGACCCAGGTGACGATCTCCATGTCACGATGGGGGTGCGTGTCGAAGCCCGTGCCGGGCGCGACGATGTCGTCGTTGTTGACCAGCAGCAGCCCGTGATGGGTGTTCGCCGGGTCCTGGTGATAGCTGAAGCTGAAGGAGTGCTTCGAGTCCAGCCAGTCGATCTTGGTGTGGAAACGATCAGCGGCCCGACGGATGTCGATCCCGGATTCGATGGTGGCCATGAGCATCCTTTCGATGACGTGTCATTTACTAGTGTACGCAAAGTATGTGACATGTCAAGCAGAGTGCTAGGGTCGCGTTCTATGACGGACGACATCTGGCTCACCGAGACCCAACAGCGCGTGTGGCGTGACTGGCTCAATGTCCAGGCGCGACTGCTGGCAGCCCTGAACCGTCAGCTCCAGAACGACCACGACATGTCGCTCCAGGACTTCGAGGTGCTGGTGCAGCTCAGTGAGGCGCCCGAGGAGAAGCTCCGTCTCACCGCGCTTGCCGAGGCCCTGCGCTGGGAACAGAGCCGGCTCTCCCACCACCTCACCCGCATGACGAAACGGGACCTCGTGGTCCGGGAGCCGTGCCCCGAAGATGCACGCGGTTCGTTCGCGTGCCTCACCGCCACCGGTCGCGCACGACTCGAAGCAGCGGCGCCCAGCCACGCCGCCACGGTCAGAGCTCTGCTGTTCGACCCGCTCGGCACTGCCGACCTCCAACGGATCAGCACTGCCACCCAAGCAATCCTGACCGCACTCGAGCGCGCCGAGGCGACCGACTGAGCACTTCCCGAGGCCCGCCTCCGTGTCCCCGAGCGCCTCAGCCCAACAACGCCCCGCACCCGGTCGAGAACTGCCGCAAATGCCGCTGAGCAGGCGGATTCACGCGCAACTGCGTGGGCGCTGAAAACATTCGGAAAAGTCGCAATCGAGCCATAGACCGCCCTTATGGTGAGGGCAAGCTTCGCACCACATAGGAGTGGCAATGTCACCAGCCAGCGCAGTCCTGCAATCCCTCGACACGACCAATGCCTGGCAGGAGGAGCTCTATATCCACCTGCACCAGAATCCCGAACTCTCCATGCAGGAGACGGAGACCGCGGCCGAGATCACTCGCCGTCTCGAGTCCTTCGGCTATGCCGTCCAACAGATCGGCGGCGGGGTCGTCGGCGTCATGGAGAACGGCGACGGCCCGACCGTGCTGTTCCGCGCTGACATCGACGCGCTCCCCGTCGAGGAAACGACCGGTCTTCCCTATGCCTCGACCAAGACCGGCGTCGACGCCGCCGGCAACACCGTGCCGATCATGCACGCCTGCGGGCACGACATGCATGTCGCCGCCGGTCTCGGCGCCGCCGAACTGTTGAGCCAGAACAAGGACAAGTGGTCGGGCACTTATATCGCGCTGTTCCAGCCCGGCGAAGAGACCGCCGAGGGCGCCCAGGCGATGGTGGACGACGGCTTGGTCGACAAGGTTCCCACCCCAGATGTCGCTCTCGGCCAGCACGTCCTCACCGTGCCCGAGGCCGGCAAGGTCGGCACCACCGCGGGCCCGATGCTGTCCACCGGTGCCTGCATCCGCGTGAAGGTCTGGGGCAAGGGCTCCCACGGTTCGATGCCCCATCTCGGCATCGACCCCGTCCTGCTGTCGGCCGCCATCGTCCAGCGCCTCCAGGGCATCGTCGCCCGGGAGATCGCGCCGAGCCAGTTCGGCGTCGTCACCGTCGGCAGCCTCCAGGCCGGATTCAAGGCGAACATCATCCCGGATTCGGCAACGCTGCTGCTCAATATCCGTGCCTATGACATGGAGGTCCGGAAGATCCTGATCGCCGCCATCGAGCGCATCGTCAAGGCCGAGTGCGAAGCCTCGAACTCACCGAAGCCCCCGGAGATCGAGCTCTATGAATCGTTCCCGCTGACCGACAACGATGAGATCGTCAGCGATCGGATCACCGACGCGTTCCGTGCCCACTTCGGCGAGGACCGGGTCGAGAAGCTGTCCCCCATCCCGGCATCGGAGGACTTCTCGAATATCCCGAGTGCGTGGGGCATTCCCTACACCTATTGGGGCTTCGGCGGCTTCACCCCCGGCATGACCGTGCTGCCGAACCACAACCCCGGCTTCGCCCCCGCGATTCAGCCGAGCCTCCGCACCGGCACCGAGGCGGCAGTCGTCGCGATCCTGGCTTACCTCGGCAAAGCGGCGTAAGCAATGTCGGCTGTCACTGCACCTGAGCCGACCAAGGCTTATCAAGGCACCGAGAAGCTCCTTTGGGGCATCGTTCTCGCTGTCGTCACCTTCTGGCTCTTCGCGGGCACCGTTGGCACGGTCGCCCCCGAGATCATGAAGGACATCAACGGGGCGGGCGGAAATCTCGACGCCGCATCCCTCAACCTCGCGGTGTCGATCACCGGCCTGTTCTCCGGTTTGTTCATGGTGTTCGCGGGCGGCCTGGCCGACCGGCTCGGCCGCGTGAAGATCACTCTCCTCGGCATCATCCTGAACATCGTCGGCTCGCTGCTGCTGGTCTTCGCCTCCGGATCTCTCGCCCTTCCGCTCCTGCTCACGGGCCGCGTGATCCAGGGCCTCGCCGCGGCGTGCATCATGCCGGCGTCGATGGCGCTGGTGAAGGCGTACTGGGATGGCAAGGGCCGCCAGCGCGCGGTCTCCATGTGGTCGATCGGCTCCTGGGGTGGCTCGGGCCTCGCGGCGATCTTCGGCGGCGCGGTCATCGAGCAGATCGGTTGGCGCGGCATCTTCATCGCGTCGATCGTCATCTCGGTCGTTGCATTCCTGATGATCCTCGGCACCCCGGAGAACAAGGTTCACAACGCACGGAAGGGCTTCGACGTCCCCGGTCTCGTGCTGTTCATCATCGGCACGCTGGGCCTGATGATCGTCCTGCTCTATGGCCGTCAGCTCGGCTGGGTCAGCCCGATCGTGCTGGCGCTGGCGGTCGTGGCCGTCGTCGCCTATACCGCGTTCTATTTCGTCGAACGCGGCAAGGCCGGGCCGTTCATCGATTTCAAGCTCTTCCGGAACACCACGTTCACGGGTGCGACGATCTCGAACTTCCTGCTGAACGGCACCATCGGCATGCTGATCGTCAGCCAGCAGGTGATCCAGTTGGCGGGCAGCAAGGCCGATGGCACCCCTTATTCGGCATGGGATGCGGGCCTGCTGACCCTCGGCTATGGCGTGTTCATCATCGCCTTCATCCGTGTGGGCGAGAAGCTTCTCCAGAAGTTCGGACCCCGCAAGCCGATGATCTGGGGCTCGCTCATCGTGATCGTCGCCTGCCTGATGCTGATGACGACGCACTTGCTCATCGGGCAGTACGTCATCCTCGCCATCATCGCCTATTGCCTCTTTGGCCTCGGCTTGGCCTTCTATGCGACCCCGTCCACGGACGCGGCGCTGGCCAATCTCCCGGCCGACCAGGCGGGTTCGGGCGCCGGCATCTACAAGATGGCCAGCTCCCTCGGCGGGGCGATCGGCACGGCGATCTCGCTGGCCGTGTTCACCGGGCTCGCGGGGACGGAGAGCTCGATCATCGGCAACGTCATCGAGATGCAGGGCCGCACCGACAACGTCGCGCTGCGCCTCGCCGCGATGATCGCGCTCGGAGTGAACCTCGTCTTCCTGCTCCTGGCCATCGTGTCCATCACGGTCACGGTTCCCAAGCAGAGCGGTCGCATCACCCCGGCTCCCCAGCCCACTCCGGACGCCGTCAGGGCAGCAGGCTTCGTCACCTGTCCCACCTGTCACGGAGAAGGCGTGATCCACCAGGAGCACACCGCGGGCTCAGGCGGGTCGACCAAGGCCTGATGCTGAAGAGTGGGGCCGGGATGGACCCGACCGTGTACTGCACGGCTTGGTGATCCGGCCTGCCCAAAACCCGAGCCGGGACCGTCACCTCTCAGTGGCGGTCCCGGTTTCTTTTCGACCTCGCAGCATGGCGCTGCACTCTGCATCCTGACTGCGACTTAGTGACACGCATGCGCGTCGGAGAGTGGACTTGGTGATGCAGGGTGAATGCCCATGTTGCGAGGTGGAGGATGGCGTCGGCAAGACGGGACCGCGGCCGTGCTGCGGGACTTGATTTGGCCACCTCGGCGAGATCAGTGCCGAGGAGCCTCAGGCTCGGTCCAGGATTTCGGCGATCAGCGCCCTGGCAGCCGGCGAGGTCGGCGCGGGCCGCCGGTGCACCAGTGCCACCGGATGCTTCAGCTCGGCGTCCGTCACCCGCAGCACGGCCACCGGGTGGCGCACCTGGGAGCTCTCGACGGTCGACGTCGGCACGAAGGCGAACCCCATGCCCAGGGCGGCATAGCGGATCTGCTCATCGGTGGTGGCGACCTCGAACGCCACCCGCCGCGTGACCCCCAGTCGCTCGAAGGCACCGTCGACATAGTGCCGGAGGCCGCTGGCGGCCCGCAGTTCCACGGCCGGCCCGTGCTCGGCCAGCTCGGCCATGGTGACCGCTCGATGCTGCGCCAGGGGGTGGCGCTGATGGACGACCGCCACGAGCTCGTGCTCGCAGATCAAGTGGTGCACGAGCTCGCCGGGGACCTCGTGCGCATAGAACCCGATGACCCCGACATCCAACTCCCCCGCCCGCAGTCCGGCCACGATGCCGAACGACCCCGGGTCATGGATGCGGATCTCGACGGCCGGGTGCTTCTCGTGGAAGGCGGCGAGCGCCTCGTCGACCTGGGGCGCGGACTGCCCGACGACATTGATCACCCCGACCCGCAGCACACCCGTCAACGACCCGCGCAACGACACCATCTCGGCGATTGCCTCATCGACTTCCGCGAGAATCCGCCGCGCCCGCGCGAGCAGCCTCTCCCCCGCCGGAGTCAGGCGTACGCCCCGATTCGACCGCTCCAACAGCTGAGTCCGATGCTCCCGCTCCAGCTTGGCCACCTGCGTGCTCAGCGCCGACTGGACCACCTGGCAACGCTGCGCGGCCCGCGTGAAACTGCGCTCTTCGCACACGGCAACGAAATAGCGGAGTTGGGCGATATCCATACCTGACCCTATATCACGAAAAGAGATCGCGCCTATCTCAATCGTCTGATCGACAGATAGCAAGAGCGGGTCCATAGTGGATATGTGCCTCGACGTGGAGGCACCGAGGCTCCGAGGAAGCGGCTTCACTCGCCGCCCTCAGCCTCGGGTGAATCACAGCGAGAGGGTTGCGCGATGACGCAGATGGCAAGTCGAGAGGCGGAGCGGGAGGTCCACTTCCCTCAGCCGGATGGATCCCGAGTGCCCTACAAGGTGTTCAGCTCCCAAGAGGTCTATGACCGCGAACAGGAACGGATCTATCGCGGACCGCACTGGTCGTTCGTGGCGCTGGCCGCGGAGATTCCGAATGTCAACGATTTCAAGTCGACGTTTGTGGGTGACACCCCGGTCGTGATCACGCGCACCGAGGACGGTTTCGCCTGCTGGGTGAACCGCTGCGCGCACCGCGGCGCGATCGTGTGCCGGGAGAAGTTCGGCAACCGCGCGGATCACACGTGCGTTTATCACCAGTGGAACTACAACGCCAAGGGCGACCTGCAGGGTGTGCCGTTCCGCCGCGGCATCAAGGCCGAGGGCAAGCGCCTGACGGGCATGGCGAAGGAGTTCAAGCCGGAGAACTACGGGCTGCAGAAGCTGCGGGTCGCCGACTTCCACGGTGTCCTGTTCGCGACGTTCTCCGATGAGACCCCGGACATCGAGGACTATCTGGGTCCGGAGATGAAGCCGTGGGCCGAGCGGATCTTCAAGGACCGGGAGATCGAATATCTGGGCTGCACGCGGCAGGTCGGGTTCTCGAACTGGAAGCTCTACTACGAGAACGTGAAGGACCCCTATCACGCCTCGCTGCTCCACCTGTTCCACACGACCTTCAACATCTTCCGCGTGGGCATGAAGGCCCGTTCGATCCCGGACTCGCGCCACGGGCTGCACTCGATCATCACCGTGACCAAGCCGGAGGAGGACACCGACACCTCCGAGGCATACACGAAGCAGTCCATCCGCTCCATGGACACCGGCTTCGCACTGGAGGATCCCTATCTGCTGGGGCAGATCTCGGAATACGACGAGGACTGCACCAACCACATCCAGACGATCTTCCCGCAGCTGGTGATCCAGCAGATCCACAACACCTTGGTCTGCCGGCAGGTGCTGCCGAAGTCCCCGGGTGAGTTCGAGTTGATCTTCCACTTCTTCGGGTACGCCGACGACACCCCCGAGATGCGCGAACTCCGCCTGCTCCAGGCGAACCTGGTCGGCCCGGCCGGCTACATCTCGATGGAGGACACCGAGGTCACCCAGCTCGTGCAGAACGGCACCGTCCGCGACGGCGAGGCCACCTCCTTCCTCGGCATGGCGCTCGACGCGCCGGAGGAACAGGAGACCAACATCACCGAGAGCCTGATCCGCAACTTCTGGTCGGGCTATCAGAAAGTCATGGGGTACTGAGAAATGACCGACACGCTCCAACCGACCGAAGTCGACATCAAGCCGACCCAGGATCTGACGCTGTGGCTGGAGATCTTCGAGACCCAGTCGCGCTATTCCCACGCGATCGATGCCGACGACATCGAGACCTGGCCGTCGTTCTTCACCGAGGACGGCGTCTACACGATCGTGTCGCGGGAGAACTACGACCGTGGCCTGCCGGCGCCGATCCTCCACTGCCGCAACCAGGCGATGATGCGCGACCGCGTCGTCGCACTGCGCAACGCGAACATCTATGAGGAACACCGCTATCGCCACAGCACCCCCGGACCGGTGATCACCAGCCGCGACGGGGACACCGTCACCACCGAGATGAGCTACATCGTGGTCCGCACCGGCCAGGCCGGCAACGCCGAGATCTATTCGGCCGGCAGCTATCACGACACGCTCGTCAAGACCGACCAGGGATGGCGCTACAAGGAGCGGAAGGTCGTCTATGACACCTCCCGCGTCCTGACCCTGCTCGCCACCCCGATCTGAGGAACTCCATGACGACCTGGCATGAAGTGATCGCCCTCGACGAGCTCGAGGACGAAGAGCCCACACCGGTGCACGTGGGCGACACCCCGATCGCGCTCGTCCGCGTGGATGATGACGTCTTTGCCCTCCACGACGTCTGCACTCACGAGGTCGCGCCGCTGTCGGATGGGTTCGTCGAGGACGGCTGCTTGGAGTGCCCACTCCATCAGGGCCTGTTCGACCTCGCGACCGGCAAGGCGGTCAAAGAACCGTGCACGGTCGATGTGCGCACCTATCCGACCCGCGTTGTCGATGGCAACGTGGAGATCGGGATCGAGGACTGAGGGGACGACCCCGAGGTTCCCTTGGGATGCTGGGGCCGGCGATTCGCGTCGGCCCCAGCTGCATCCCCTGGGGATCACGCGCACAAGAGGAGTGAAATGACGGACACCATCATCATTGTCGGCGCCGGCCAGGCGGGCGGTTGGGCGGCGGCGACGCTGCGCAAGGAGGGGTACGCCGGTCGCGTCGTCCTCATCGGCGACGAACCCCACGTGCCCTACGAGCGGCCCCCGCTGTCCAAGGCGGTCCTCAAGGGCGAGGCCGAGCCGCAGCACACGCACCTGATGCCGGCGGACAAGTTCGCCGAGCTCGACCTGGATTTCCGCTCCGGCGTTCGGGTCACGGCGATCGATCCGACCCACCACGAGGTGGAGGTCGCCGGTGGGGAACGGATCGCCTACGACAAACTGATCCTCGCCATGGGCGGCGCGGCCCGGAGCCTGCCGATTCCGGGCGGTGATCTCGACGGCGTGCTCACTCTGCGTACGCTCGCCGACGCCCAGCTTCTCAAGGATCGCCTGACCGAGCACGCGAAGATCGTCGTCGTCGGTGGCGGCTGGATCGGCCTCGAGGTCGCTGCGACGGCTCGTCAGGCCGGCGCGGATGTGGTCGTGGTCGAGGCGATGCCGCGACTCTGCCAGCGTTCGGTGCCGGAGGTGATTTCCGACTATCTGAAGCGGTTGCACGAGGGCCATGGCGTGGAGGTACGCCTCGGGTCCGGCGTCCAGCAGATCGAGCGTTCCGGCGATGGCCTGCGGGTGGAACTGAACGACGGCACGTGGCTGGAGGCGGACACCGTGGTCGCCGGCATCGGCCTGACGCCCCACTTGGAGCTGGCCGAGGCAGCCGGGCTGGAACTCGACGGCGGCATAGTCGTCGGCCCGGACACGCGCACCAGCGATCCGGACATCTTCGCGGCGGGCGACGTCGCGGTCGCCGACAACCCGTGGGTGGGTGGCCGGATCCGGCTCGAGTCCTGGCAGAACGCCCAGGACCAGGGCATCGCGGCCGCGAAAGCCGCGCTCGGCCAGGACGTCACTCACGAACCGTTGCCGTGGTTCTGGTCGGATCAATACGACGTGAACCTGCAGCTCTATGGCATTGCCAAGCCCGAGCACACCGAGGTAGTGCGCGGCAATCCCGAGAACGGTGACTTCCTGGTGTTCTTCCTCGACGGCGACCGGATGGTGGCGTCGATGGGGCCGAACGGCGGCCGCGATCTGCGGATGACCAAACGCATCATCGAGCGCGGGATCACGGTCGACCCCGCCACACTCGCGGACCCGGAGATCGCCCTCCCGAAGCGCTAGAAGAGCGATCCCCGCCGCGGTCAGGCGTCGATGAGCTGCTGGAACGTCGCGAGGTTCGCCGAGGTGCTGCGGCCGATGACGGCCGCGGTCTCGGCGAGCCAGTCGTCCGCATAGGACCGGCCGGCCTCCAGGAGCGAGTCCAGGAAGGGCCCGTAGGCGATCATCCGGCTCTCCGGATTGAGCTCCCCAGTGACCTCCGCACCGTGGATCACGTGCCAGCGCATCCTGCGCAGACGCTTCTCCAGGCTGCCGACGAACGGCCAGCGGGCCTCATGGGCGCGCTGGGTGGCGGCGGCCAGCATCTCGGTCTCGCGCAGGAACCCCGAGCTGAACGCGAACTCGGACTCGCGCGCCTGGATCTCCGAGCTCGACTCGGGCACGGTTTCGTGTTCCGTGCGCACGATCAGCACGACCAGCACGTCCTCCGGACGCGAGTCCAGCAGGGGCAGAAGGGGCGGGTTCGCGGAATAGCCGCCGTCCCAATAGGGCCGACCGTCGATCATCACTGCCTCCGAAACCCGGGGCAAGCACGCGGAGGCGAGGACGGCGTCGGCGGTCATCTCGTGGCGCGAGAAGATCCGCATCCGGCCGTTCAGCGCATCGGTGGCGGCGAGGTGGATGTCGATCGCCTTCCGGTCGGTCCGCAGACGCTCGAAGTCGATGTGCTCCTCGAGGACGTCCCGCAGGGGGTCGAACTTCCACGGGTTGAGTTGGGACGGGGACAGTCCGGCGGTCATCATCTGGGCGACCTTCGCCACCACGTTCAGCGACGGATCCTCATCGTCACCGGAGAGCAGCGCGCCCGAGAGCCCGCTCCCGCCGACCTCCTTCCAGACGGCCGACAGCGTCTCGCGGGCACCCTCGGGGCCACCGGTCAGGAGACCGTACGCCAACGCCGCCGCATTGACCGCTCCCGCGCTTGTCCCGGTCACGGCCTGCAGGTCGAATCGGCCGTCCTCCAACAGGCGATCGAGGACGCCCCAGGTGAAGGCGCCATGGGCGCCACCGCCCTGGAGTGCGATGCTGAGCGGACGGGGTCTGCGAGCCATGAGCAGGTCTCCTCAAGGAAGTCGGGGGGTGCTTGATATCCCGAACGACCTTAGCTGCCGCCCCTCACCTTTCTGCGCATATCGGACCGCCAGAAGCAACCGTCGGACGAGCCGATTTCCGCTCTGAGAGGCGGAAACGACCATGGCCGCCCCGCAAATTGAGGGCACGTGCGTTCCGTCCTGGCGAACGCTCCGAATGGCTACCCGGGGTCACCCACCGTGGCGGGCCTGAAGGCGTGCACCGCCCTGATCCGCACCGCGCTCGACCGGCGCCACAGAGCGAGCCCTGCAGGGTCCGTGGCGGCCGGATGGTCATGAGTCCCGAGGACCTCAAGCAGCCCGGCGGTGAGCGCCGCCACCCTGTCCGTCGCGACGGGCACCCGTTGCACCAGCAGGTCGAGATGGGCGAGGAGGTTGCCCACATCCAGACAGGGATCCGCCCAGGCGGCCGTGTCCCAGTCCAGCACCGTCAGGTCCCCTGGTGCCACGAGGATCTGGCCATCGTGCAGATCACGGTGAGCCAGCGTCGGGGCCCGTTCACAGCGCAGCAATTCCCCGATCACCGCGTCCGCCTCCGCCCGCAGTCGAGCTGCGACGTCGGGCGTCAGCGGCGCCGACTCGCACGCGGCGGTGACCCAGCGGGCCAGCACCTCAGCCTCGTCGGTCGCGCTGTGCTCCGGCAGACCGCCGCCCGGCGCGACCATCGTCAACCGGCCGAGCAGTTCCCCGATCCGGCGCCCTATCGACCGCGCGTCGGTGACGGTGGTCGCAGGGTCCGTGAGGACCGATCGCAGCGCCAGCCCCGGAGCCGGGGCGAGGTCGATGGTCCCGGCGGCGATGTCGGCGCCCACGCGCGCCGGCGGCCGCGGGACAGGCAGAGCCCCCAGCGCACGATCGACCTCGTCAGCGCGTTCCACCGCACGCCGGGTCGCCTTGGGCGTCGCAAGCTTGCGGAACACCCCCATGCCGTCGCGGCGAAGCACTGCTCGCTTCCCGAACCGGTGGGCCAACACCGTCCAGCCCTCCGCGACGAGACCGGCGAGGGCGGGCAGCGCCGCATCCGGCCCGGTCGAGACCACGCCGTCACGCAGGAGCGCGCCCCGAACGTCACCGTCCTCGGCGACGAGCTCGAGGACATGACCGGCCGTCGGGTCGTCGAAGGCCGCCGGCCAGGCTCGCGCGACCCGCCAGGAAACTCCGTCGGCTCGCACGCCCTCGGCGAGGGCGGCCGCCAGTGCCTCCGCGGCTCTCACGAGACCGCTTGCTCGGCGTGCGCGAGGAGCGCTTCGATCCGTTCCGGCCAGTCGGGATGCCGCCTACGGAACGGCTCCGGCCCGCGCAGGATCGCGGCGGCCACGAGCACTGCGGGCGGGACCTTCACGCCCTCGACCGCACAGGTCCCATCGCCCGGGTGCCAGCCGGCCACGATCAGTCCGGCGGTCCAGGTCGCTGCGTCCCAGCCCTCCGGCCAGTTTCCCGCGCAATCCCAGTCGAGCACCGTGGCACAGTCGCCGTCGACGACGACCTGGTCGGGGGTGAGGTCGCCATGGGCGGGTACGCGGGAAACCGCGCCCAACCGGTCCGCGCTCGCGCTCACGCAGGCAGCAGCCCGGTCGGCCCATGGACCGTGCAGCATCCGCAGCCCGGTGACCGCGCCCGCGAGCAGTCGGGGGAGGTTCGGCGTGAACGAGTTGCGGCCGTCGAGCACGTGCATCAGCGGTGCCGGCAGGACGTCACCGGGCTGCCAGCGTCGGCCCGGTGCCCACGGCAGGGATTCGGCCCGACGATGGCTGTGCAGCCGGAGCACGCGGCGCTCGACCTCGGACTCGGCGAGACCCACCCAGCGCCGGGCGGGATTGTGGGAAAGCGTGCGGACCACGACGTGGTCCGCCGTCGGCACGGGGCTGCCGATGTCCGGGCGCAAGGCCGCCAGACCTCGCAGCCGCCGATCGGAGGCGGCCGACGCGAGCACGAGTCGTGCCGCGGGCAGTTCCCAGGCCGGCAGTCCGGCCTCCTCGGCAGCCAGCAGATCCTTCCCGCGCTTGGTCGCCCAGGGTTCTGCCGTGAACCCGCGGGCCAGCACCCACTGCCCCGATCCGGACACCGGGCGCAGCATCGCGGTCACCGACGCCCGGGGCTTGAGGCGCAGCCGATCCAGCCGCAGATTCCCGCAGCCCAGATCGGCAGTCGCCTCGGCCAACCTCTCAGGGTCGAGCAGCACGCGCAGCGCCGGCAGGTCCGAATGCGCCTTGATCACCGCCGCATCAGTCACGCTCATGCCCTCGCCTCCACGTCGAACCGGTCCGTCGTCCCGGCCCGCTCGACGAACGTGCCGTCGCGCACTTCCAGGACTCGATCGACGTCCGCCAGCAGGTCCTCGTCGTGGGTGACCAGGATCATGGTGCGGCCGGCAGCGAGTCGCCGCAGCGCGGCCACCACCTCTCGGCGGCTCCCCTCATCGAGACCGGTCGTCGGCTCGTCGAGCAACACCAACCGCGGGTCGCGCAGCAGCGCCCGCGCAATCGCGAGCCGCTGCCGCTGGCCGCCGGACAGGGTCGACCCCTTCTCCGCCACGGGCCGGTGGATGCCCGCTTCCGAGTCGTCGATCAGCGAGCCCAGTGCGGCCTCCCGCAGTGCCCATTCGACCTGTTCGTCCGTCGCATCGAGGCGACCCAACCGGACGTTCTCGGCCAGGTCGCCGGCGAAGATCACGGAGTCCTGCAGCACCACGGCCGACGCTTCCCGCACCGAGGCCAGCGTCAGGTCCTGCAGGTCGTGTCCGTCGAGCTCGACGGTTCCTAGCCGCGGCTCGCGGAACCGCAACAGCAGGTTCAGCAGGGTCGACTTGCCCGACCCGCTGGGTCCGACGATCGCCACGCGCTCTCCGGCGCGCACCTGCAAATTGGCCCCGCGCAGAACCGGCGTACCCCCATAACCGAACGTCACCCCCCGCAACCGCACCGCACCGCCAGGGACCCCCGGCCGTCGCATCGGCAGGGGCCGCGCCCACGAGCGGTCCTGCACCGGCAAGGCCTCGTCGAGAGTGTCGGCGATCCGCTCGCCGGACGCGGCGGCCCGGGCAATGCGACCGGTGTGCTTGGCAAGGTCGCGGAGGGGTTTGAAGGTGGTCTTGAGGTACGTGATGAACACCACCAACTCGCCCGGACTGATCGCACCGACCACGACCCGCCAGCCACCGATCGCCAGCACGGCACCGGTGGCGATGCCGACCAGCAGATCGGTGCGACGCTCCAGCGCCGCCGACAGTCGCTTCGCGCGCACCCCGTCCTTGAGGCCCTTCACGTTCGCCTGCGCGAACCGCGCACCAAGGTGCGCACCGAGGTCATAGCTCTGGATGGTCTGCACCGCCGCGAAGGCCTCGCCCGCGTCGCCGGCGAGCTCACCCTCGCGTTTGCGCTGGGCGCGGGACGCCTTGGTGATCCGCGACCCGGCGAAGCGGCCCGAGACCAGGATCAGCGGGAGAACGCCGAGCACGACCAGCGCCAGGATCGGATCGAGGATCACGACCACCACGAGCATGCCGGTGACGGTGAGCACGTTCGCGGCCAGTGGCAGTCCCGCGGTCACACCGGCCTCCTGGACGCGTCCGACATCGGAGACCACACGGGTGACCAGGTCGCCGGAACGCATCCGGTCGTGGAAGGCGAGGTTCGCGCCGAGCAGCCGCTCGTGCACGTGCGCCCGCAGTCGCGTGGTCACCTGGGCGCCGACGTTGGCGAAGGCGAGTGTGGAGAGGTACGCCGCCCCTGCCCGGAGCGCCGCCACGAGCACGACGGCGACGCCGGCACCGATGAGCAGGCGCGGAACGCCACCCGGGATCGGTTGCCCGATCACCGCCGGCAGCACCCCGTCGAGCACCCAGCTGATCGGCCACGGCTCCAGCAGTCGGGCTGCCACCTCGGCCAGGACGGCGAGCACCCCGAGTCCCGCCAATCGCCCGGAGCCCTTGAGGTGGGGGCGGAGGACCGTGATGGTGCGCCGCAGCGGTCCGGCCTCAGGACGTTTCCGGCTGCTCATCCGACCGCGGCCTCCTCCCGAACGGGCTCCAGGGCCGCATCGAGCCGCTCCAGCAGCTGATCCACCACGGCCTGCCAGGTGAAACGGGTCTCGGCCGCGGCGCGGGCCGCGCGCCCGAGTGCTTGCCGCCGAGCTGGGTCGCGGACGAGGTCGGCGAGCGCCTCGGTGAGCGCCTCGACGTCGCCGGGCGGCACGAGGAGCGCTTCCTCGGGCCTGATCAACTCCGGCAGGTCGGCGATCGCCGATGCCACGGTCGGGAGCCCTGCGCCGAGGTACTCGATGCATTTCAGCGGCGAGAAATATGCCTCGCCGGTCGGATAGGGCGCGCAGGCGATATCCGACCGGGCGAGCAGGGCGGGAACGGCGTCGTGCTCGACCAAGCCGGTCGCCTCGACCTCGACCCCGGCAGCCCGGGCGGCTTCGACCGTCGCGGGCAGGCTCGGCCCGTCACCGACGAGCAACAACCGGATGGGCAGCCCCCGCTGCTGCAGCCGCGTCGCGGCGGACACGAGCATCTCCGGCGCATGCCAGGGCCGAAACGTGCCCACGAACACCACCGTCGGCGGTTCCTTGCCGCTGCCGGCCGTGCCCGTGAAGAGGTCCACGTCGACGCCGTTGCCGATCACCTCGACCGGCACGCCCGCGAGATCCTCGGCCCATCGGGCAACGGGACCGCTGACGGCGTACGCGAAATCAGCCGCCCGCAGGGCCCGCTCCGTCAGCGTGACCGCCGCGGACTCGTCGACAAGGACGCGGTGGGTCCGTTGCTCGTCGATCAGGGGCGCGTTGATCTCCAGCACCGTGCGGGCGCCGGCCGCCCGTGCCTGTTCCAGCACCTCGGCGCTCCACAGGCCATAGCGTTGATAGACAAGAGGTTCCGGGGCCTGCGGGTTGGCCGCGCGGGCGGCCGCAACCAGACCGGCGACGATGCCCGCGGCCTGGCGATCCAGGTCCTGCAGCGCTTGTTCTGCCGCCGCGGGCGAGCTCGTCCGGGGCCGGCCCAGCTCGAGGGTGGTTACGCCCTCCAGACCGGACGGAGCCGACCCCCCGAGGCGAGCCGCGACGAGGGTGACCTTGTGCGAGCGCGCGACAAACTGGCGGAGCACCTCCTGCACATGGGCCGAGCCACCCTTGCGCCCGAAGGCGGGGATGCCGGGATCGGTCACCAAATAGATGACCTCGCTGCCGTCGCCCGCCGGCGCGGCCGGCCGGCCCACGTCGTCGGTCAGGGCCCGCAGGTGGCGCGCCTGGTCGTGGATGTCGAAGTGGCGTTCGATGTGGGCGCGGGCGGCGGTGGCGAGGCGTACGCGGAGTTCGGCGTCGGTCAGCAATCGCTGCAGGGATGCGGCCAGCGCATCCGGGTCGTGTTCGCCCACGATGAAGCCGGTCTGGTCGTCGAGGACCGCTTCCGGAATGCCGGCGACGGGGGTGCCGACGACCGGCGTACCCAACGCCATCGACTCCAGCAACACCGTCGGCAGTCCGTCGCGGTCGCCGTCCTCGGCGATCACGCACGGCGCGGCGAACGCGGCGGCCGAGCGGACCATCTCGATCACCTCGTGCTGGGGAATCGGGCCGTGCCACGTGATGGCGTCGTCGAGCCCAAGGGTGGTGGTGAGTCGGTGCAGCTCGGCCTCGAGCGGGCCGGTGCCGGCGATGTCGGCGGTCACGTCGATCCCCTGCGCACGCAGTTGCGCGACGGCTGTCAGGAAGTCCGGCCAGCCCTTCTTGGCCACCAGACGCCCGACACCGACGACGCGCGCCGGGCGCTCGACAGGAGCGGTGAACTGCAGTGTGGCCAGGTCCATGCCGTTGTAGATGCGTTCCACCCGGGCCCTCGGCGCCAGAGTGCGGATCCACTCGGCCGTCATATCGCTGACACCAACGACCGCGTCGGCGTCGGTGAGCACCGCCCGCAGTCGCGCCGGATCGTTGCTGGAGTGGAAGATGTCCTTCGCGTGCGCGGTCAGGGTCCAGGTGAGCCCCGCGAGCTTCGCGGCGATCCGGGTGGTGCGTCCGGAGATCGAGGCGAAGTGCGCGTGCAGGTGCTCGCGGTCGTTCTCCAGGGCCCACGCGGCGAGATGGACGGCCTGGGCGGCGACCGCGGACTCCTCGTCGAACAGGGCGTCGAGGGCGGCGGGCTCGATGGGCCCGCGTCCGGCGTCCGCGCGAAGCTCGCGGAGCCGGCCCAGTGCCTCCCACAACCGTGTCGAGCCGCGGGTTTCCACGGGCATCCAGCTGACCGGCGCCTGGACCCGGGCGAGCAGGGCGTGGAAGCGCTGGTCGGTGGTCGTGCGGAGCGCGGCGATCGTGATGTCATCACCGGCCGCCTCGCGCGCGAGGATCTCGTTGACGATGAAGGTCTCCGAGAACCGCGGATAGCACTTGACGACATAACCGATGCGGCGGGCGGGCTGGGTCGGGAACTCAGGCGACATGGGGGCTCCTCAGGGGCAGAACGGTGGCTGTCGGGGCGACGTCGGGGCGGTGACCGGACGGTGGGCGGATCAGCTCGCGGGCTCTCGCCGTGGTGGCGGCGACACCGCCGCGGTTCATGCCACCGCGCTCGGTGCGTGTGCCGACGGCTGCGAGTGTCCAGTCCTGGAGGCGGGCGGTGGTGAGCTCATCGGGACGCAGGACCGACAGATAGCCGTGCGCCGCGAGCGCCTCTGCCCGGACCAACTGCTCCGCTCGGGGGCTGACGCGGGGCACGATGAGCGCGGGGACGTCGGTGTCGAGGATCTCCGCGACGGTGTTGGCGCCGCCCATCGTGATCACGGCGGCCGCGCCGGTCAGCCAGGCGGCGCCGTGGCGGCTGAACCGCATCACCTGCACGTGCGGGGAGTGCTCGGCCACGCGGCGGACCTCGCGTACCTCCTCCTCGTCCAGCTGGGGCCCGGTCAGCACGATCAGCTCCAGCCCGGGCGGCGGGGTCATCGCGGCGGCCAACCGGGAGAGTTCCGCGCCGTCCTGGCCACCACCGACCATGACGAGGACATAGTCGCGGCCGCCGGTGTCCGGGCGGTGTTGCCGCTCGGCGGAGTCGATGCGGTCGGCGGAGAGATAGCCAAGATGGTGAGTGCACGCGGCGACATCCGGGGCCATGCCCGTGGCCACGGTCAGATCGTGGATGCTGGGGTCGCCATAGACCCAGACCTCGTCATAGAACGCCCGCACGGCCTCGTCGGCAAGATCCTTGCGCCACTGTGCACGCGTCGTCGGCAGGTCGTCGAGGACATCGCGCAGCCCGAGCACGAGACGGGTGCCTGCGGCGCGCAGCGTACGCAGGGTCGTGCGGAGCTCGCCCTGGAAGCCGTAGGGCGTCTTATCCACCACCAGCAGGTCCGGCGGGAACTGGGTGAGCGCGGCCTCGATCATCGTCTTCCGGAACCGGACGACATCGGCGAGCCCGCCCCGCATCTGGCGGGGCGCGTACGCCCCCTGCTCGTCCTTCCGCACGCCCGGCAGCACCAACGCGTCAACCCCGCGCGGCCGCGGAAACATGCCCACCTCACTCGCGCCGGTCAGCAGCAGCACCTCCGCACCCAAGCCGGCCGGGTGGTCGGAGGCGAACGCCGAGGCGAGGACGAGGTTCCGGCGGAGGTGGCCGAGTCCCTGGGTGTCGTGTCCATAGAGGGCGATCCGGGGGCGGCGGTGGGGGGATGGGCTCATGCCCAAATCGTGCTGGGTGAACGTGAGGTTGACGTGAGGTGAATATGAGGAGGGCTTCATCTGACCCGCAACTGCCCGACAAGGACGTGAGGGCAGGTCGCGATCGTGGCCGGCCCCGCTCGTGCGGGGAGGGACGCGCCGTTTTCGGCTAGGCTTGGCGGGCCCCTATAGCTCAGTTGGTTAGAGCAGCGGACTTTTAATCCGCGGGTCGTGGGTTCGAGTCCCACTGGGGGCACCAGGCGCGCTTTCCGCTCCACCGGGGGTCTGCGGTTCGGTCTCTGCAGCCCTCCGCCCAGCCCCGACGCCGCGGGTGATCAGAATCGCCGCACCGGGGAGCACGGAGACGAGGGCGAGGATGCCATAGGTGAACGCCACGGCGACACCGACCTCTGCAGAGGAGCCGAACAAGGGAAAGACAAGCGCGGCGGCCCCTTCTCGCGGCCCCCAGCCACCCCAGTTCAAGGGGATCGACATGCCCGCGAGCGTTACTGCCGCGAGCGCGAGCACGTCGAACACTCCGACCCGTGCGACGAGGCTTCCGGTTGTCCCGGTCGTGGTGCTGATTGTTGCGACGAGGAAGAGCGCGGCGAAGACCAGCCATCCTGCCCCGGCCAGACCGAGCACACCCCATCTCGCGCGGGGCGGGACGTTCCGCAGCGAGGGCCAGGCCACACCGATGATCACGAGAGCGGTCACGCCGACGGCGGCGCCGAGCCACGGCACCCTCGGCATGAGTGCGATCGCAGCCGCCGCGAGCATGACGGCGGTCCCTGCGAGTCGCTCCCCCAGCACCGAACCAATGCCCGCCCGCCAAGTGCCTTGTTCGCTTGTGCGTTGTTCGACCGCACGAATCGCATCACCGGCAAGTCCACCGGGAAGAACAGAGTTGAGAAACGCCGCCTGCCAGCATTTCGCGACCGCGTCCCCTCTGCTCAGAGTCATGTTGAAGCCCCGAGCGACCAGCCTCCAGCGTTCCGCCTGAATGACTGCCGCGACGGCGCCGATCGCGAGCGCTCCGACGACCAAGCCTGCTGACAGCGACTGGATGGCAGCGAAAACAGGAGCGATGCCGACCCGATGCAGCAACCAGCCGATGATGCCGAGCGACACCACCATCTGGGTGACGCCGAGCCATTTCCGTCGTGCGGTCATCGTGCGCTCAGGTGACCGACACCGTCCAGAACGTGATGCGGTTTCCTTCGGGGTCCTCGACCGTGAACTCGTCGGTGCCCCACCGCGTGCGACGCAGGTGGCGCTTTTTCACGACCACATCATGCAGCTCACAGCGCTCATGCAGCAGACCGATGTTCGTCGCCATGATGCGGCAGGCGGTCGACCCGGCCTCTGCCGCCTGACCCAACTCGAGATCGACCCGCGCGGCGGAGATGAGGCGGAGCTTCTCGTTGCCGAGACCGAAGACCCACTCCGGTTCACCGCTCACCAGCCTCATGCCCAGCACGTCAGTGCAGAACTCGGCGGACTGCTCGGGGTCGGTGACGACGAGGACGGGGATGCGCTCGGCCATGGAGCAACGCTAGCAAGCGTGGAGAATAGGGCCGGAGACAGGAGTCGCATGGCGGGTTGGCAGATCGGCTTGGTGGTCATGATGGCGGTCGGTGTCGCCGTCATCCTGTTCGGCGCGCTCTGGGACCGCGAGCGCAACCGCCGCCGCACCGAACAGCTCAGCCGACCACCGGACCGGCCCATCCCGGGCTTCGAGGGAGAAGCGCCTGCGTACGTCAGCACACATCCCCCGCAGTCCGCCGGCCATCGACCGTTGACTGATGAGCAGCGTTCCGAGATCGGGGTACGCGTGAAGTCCCTGCCCGGTTTCGCGGCGCGCCTGGCTGCGGGTGAGCTGGTGAGCGACCCCGTCTCCGACTGGGCCGTCGTCAACGAGGCGCGGGTGCTCGTGTGTGCGGGGCCCGTCCTCGCGTTTCGGGAACTGCTGCCGTTCCTGGACAGGGCAGCAGGGAGCAGGACGCCGGTCGTGATCGCGGCGCCGGCGTTCGATGCCCAGACCTTGGAGACGTTCGTCGTCAACCACCTGCACCGCACGCTTCTGGTTGTCGCCGTCACGGCCGAGCCACCCGTGCTGGCGGACCTCGCAGCGGCAACGGGCAGCACGCCCGTCGCACGGGCAGACCTGCAGTCCGGCTGGGTGCCGGACACCTCGATCGGCAGCGCGGAGACGTGGGTGAGCTCCGTCGACCGCTGCTGGGTTCTGTGATTACCCGCCGTTAACCTCAGGCAGGACTTGAGACTTGTTTTCGCGGCGCACAATGGAGGGCTTGGGCGCTGCGGCGCACCCCCTCAGCCATAGCCCAACTCATGCAAACGCTCATCGTCGATCCCGAAGTGATGAGCGATCTCGTGGATCACTGTGACCCGGATCTCGTGCACCACCTGAGCCCTTGAGCGACACATCCGCAGGATCGGGTTGCGAAAGATGAAGATCCGGTCCGGCAGCGCCATCGAATAGAAGGAATTCCTTTCTGTCAAAGGGATTCCTTCGTAAAGGCCGAGGATCCCCGGCAGCGCCTCCGGCGGGTCCGGCTCGATCAGCACAACGCAATTCTCGATCGTGTCGAGCAGTTCCTCCGGGAGCAGATCGAGGGCCTCGGAGACGTGTTCCTCGAACTCGGCGGGGGTCATTGCGACGGCCATGGAACGAACTTAGTCGAGACGTAAATCACACTGATGTGATCTTTCCCCCGCGCACGGCGTGTCGCGTTGCGGGTGTGACTGAAGTTGCTTCAAGCGATTGCAGTTGCGATTGGGTCACGCTTAGATTCCCGTGAAGCCCGGGGCGGGAGTGCCATCTGTTGGGAAGCGGATGGGGTTCCGGGCGCACGACGCACCCAGCTGTTGGGAAGCTGCTGGGCACGTCACGGGTCACTTGTTGGGAAGCGGGTGACCATCCCCCATCGCCCCGGTCGACAACCGGTCGTGCGCGGCCGGACATCGAGCGGGTGTCGGCCTCGGCCTGTGCCTGCACAAGAGGCGGGCTGCCGCCGAAGGGGAAGACTGTGAAGTTGCTACGCCGTGCGCGTTCGGCGACCGCTTTAGGAGCGGCAGCCATCATGATCACCACGTTCGGCGCTGTCGCCAGCGTGGCCTATAGCGCCTCAGCCACCGCGGACCCGTTCACCGTCCGCGCCAACTCGGGGCTGAACGTCCGCTCGGGACCGGGGCTCGGCCACGCGATCCTGGGCGCGCTGCCGACCGGGGCCCGCGTCGATTCGACCGGCCCCTCCCAGAACGGCTGGATGCCAATCACGTTCCGAGGGCGTCAGGGCTGGGTGTCCGACGCCTATCTGACCGCCGTCGGCGCCGGCAACACGCCCAGTGGGGAGGTCCCCGCCGAGCGCGGCACCGCGTACACCACCGCAGCCCTCAACGTCCGCACCGGCGCGGGTCTGAGCTTCCGGGTCGTGACAGTCCTCGCCCGGGGCACCCGGGTGGAGACGACCGGCGTCGAGACCAACGGCTACTCCCAGATCGCACATGCCGGGTCGCTGCGCTGGGTGTCGACGCGCTATCTGAACCAGTCCGCCCCGTCGACGCCACAGCCTGCTGGACCAGGCCTGCCGGCGATCACGAGCACTGCGACCGCAACCGCGGACCTTCTGGTCCGCACAACCTCCGGAGCGGTTTTCGACGTGATCGAGACCGTCCCTGCGGGCTCGACCCTGCAACTCACCGGTGTGACCGAGAACGGCCGGACCCAGGTCGTCCACGAGGGTCAGGTGGCCTGGGTGAACAGCCTCTATCTCTCCGGCTCCGCGAACGTCCCCAAGCCGCCCACGGCGGCCCTGCCCGACACGATCGGCACCAAGTACGCCACCACCGCCCTCATGCTCCGCAGTTCACCCGATGATCAGTTCACGGCGTACGGCGACGCACCCGCCGGGTCGGCCCTGCAGGTCACCGGGCGGGTCATCAACGGCCGGGCCGAGGTCGTGTGGAACGGAACGGTGCGCTGGGTGACCGCGCAGTACCTGAGGGACACCCCGCCGACGACCAACACCGGCACGTCCGGCCCGTCGAAGTTCAACCTCCCCGGCCTGACCCCGAATGCGCGGAATCTCCTGGCGCAGATCGAGGCGGAGTTCCCGGAGGCGCGCACGATCTACGGCGTACGCCAGGACCCACTCCCGGACCACCCGTCCGGGCGGGCGCTGGACATCATGGTCTACACGAACGCCGATCTCGGCGGTCGCATCGCCAACTGGACCCAGGAGAACGCGCGGTCGCTGAACGTCGAATACGTCATCTGGAACCAGCGCATCTGGTCGGTCGCACGGTCGGGTGAGGGCTGGCGCTACATGGCCGATCGCGGCTCCATCACCGCCAACCACCGCGACCACGTGCACATCACCGTGGTGCGCTGACCGCCGCGCCACCACCAGCCCACCCGCTTGGCGGCCGCACGGGAACCCGGGAGCAGTCCACTTCCGGGTTCCCGTTTGGCCAACAAGCGGGTGGTCCGTTTATAGTTGCCCAGTCTGGTCCCCATCGTCTAGCGGCCTAGGACACCGCCCTTTCAAGGCGGCAGCGCGGGTTCGAATCCCGTTGGGGATACCACTACGAAAGTAGCTCTGACAAGGCATTACGCTGACTCTGAGCCTTTCCATTGCGCTACTCACCTCCGCTCTTGGGAACATTTCGGGAACGCCGGCCGCGGTCGAGCAGGGCGTCCAGCCGATCCACGGCATCATCGGACCCGTCCGGAAACAACCCGCCATAGCGCGTCAGCGTGAACGCAACGCTGTTGTGCCCCGCCCACTCCGACACCTCCCGCACGTTGCAGCCAGCCGCCACCAAGATGGCCACGAAACTGTGCCGCAGACTGAGGTTTCCCCAGAAGCGTGGAGGCATCGACAATAGGGAATGAGATGCCAGAGAAGCGTAAGAAGTACGACCGGGA
>NZ_JBNZCI010000009.1:0-155273 GCF_050880385.1 Ammonicoccus luteus | reverse complement strand
GTGTCGGCGGTGAACTCGTGCCAGACCCTGCCCTGGTCATCCGTGATCGCGCAGAGGTCGTCGTGGACTGGTGGGCCGGGCTTTTTACCGTTCTTGCCGCGCTTCTTACCGAATGCGGACCACCACCGGTTGTCTGAGCAGATGCGCCACGCCGTCCTGGCTGTCATCGCCACGCCGGCATCGCGGGCCTCGTCGAGCAGGTACCGGTAGCCGAACTCGGGGTCGTCGGTGTGAGCGTCGAAAAGAGCGTTGGCACGGTAGGCCTCGTCGAGTTCGGCGTTCGTGACCGGATCCGCGAGCCAGCGGTAGTAGGGCTGACGGGCGATCTTGAGCACCCGGCACGTCACCGTCACGGGGATTCCGTCAGCGGCGAGGTCACGGACGAGCGGGTAGCTCATTTTCCCGGCAGATGAGCCTGGGAGAAGTAGGCCGCGGCCCGTCGCAGGACCTCGACTTCTTGTTCCAAGGTCCGGATCCGCCGCTTGGCCTCGCGTAGCTCAGCCGACTGAGTCGAGGTGGTACCGGGCCGTTCGGCGTCTTCAATGTCGGCCGTCTTCAGCCATGAGTACAGCGTCGTGAAGTGGATCCCGAAGTCTTTGGCGATCTGGGAGAGCTCGACACCGGGCTCACGGTTCCGAGCGACACGCACGACATCGTCGCGGAACTCCTTGGGGTACGGCTTGGACACGGTGAACATCCTTCCAGCCCAACGCGAGGGTTAGGCAGATTGGTTGTCACCTATCCGTGCAGCAGACCCCTGGTCGAGGCCTGCCCGGTCGATTCGGAGAACTGGTGAGCTGGCGCCGGTGGTGACCATTGTGACCGACAATGGCGGCCCTTTTCGTCCTTTCGGTTCGAGTCCTTTATCGCCGCCCATCCCGAGCTGCTTCACGTGCGCACCCGGGTGAGGACCCCGGGACAGAACGGGTCCCGGGAGCGTGGTTTTCGGCACGCTGAAGTACGAGCGGCTCTACCTCGAGGAGATCGACGACGCGTTCATGCTCACTGAGCGGGGCCGAGGACTACCGGATCGAGTACAACGAGCTCCGGCCGCACGAGGCCATTGCCTGGAACCGGCCCAAACAGGTGCACGTGGCCTGGCCGACCCCACCACCCCGACATTCCAAGGAAAGGAAGCCCTGCCAACTACTTGACGCGGAAAAGGTGCCTCAGTTTCCTGAGGTTTGTGGGCTACTAACCACTCCCTCCTGTTGTGGTGGTGGGGGTGACGACCCTGTTTCCAGGTTTGTCAGAAGAGAACGTGAGTACCCGGTCCTCCCCCCTTTTCAGGGGGGGAGGGGGATTACTTACTTTTCTGGAAACGAATCTCCTAGCACGGAGCGCTTCACTCTGAACTTTCTCTTCGGGGGGGGGAGTACTTACTTTTCTGGAAACAGGCTTGATCGCATCCGGCTCTATATCGTCGGCGAGGCTGAACCTCCACAACCTCCGCCCCTGCCCAGTGGTTGGGGCAACCTCATCGCAGTCGAGAATGCCGAGCATCTGCAGCGCCTGCAGTTCCCGATCAATCGTGTTGTGAGGCTTGCCGAGTCGCTTGCGGACCTCGGTGGTCGAACTCTGCGGATGACTGGCGAGATCGTCGATGATGGCGAGTCGCAAGGGCGGAACTGAATCCCTCGCGCACCGGATCGCCAACCGCATCGCCTCGCCTCGCGTCAGGCCTATGGCGGTGCCGCCCCGGAAGAGTTGGGTGAGCTGCTTGACGAACCGGGTCGGCATCTCCGGTGCTTGGGCATCGACCACGTTGCCTTGGTAGTCCCGCTCGACAGCGGTCCGGGCGCGGGTCACCAGGTCAGCCGCTGCCATCAGACGGTCCTCGATATCGTCGGTCAGGTCCGCCGGGCTTCCCCTTCCGGCGATGACTCCACCGGACACCAGGGACAGTTCTTGGCGCATCTGCTGCTCGCTGCCGGTGTTGAGGATAGCCTGTCGGGCGGCCTCAATCCGATTCACGGTGGAGTCGGATCGGATAACCACGAACCGATCCCCCATGGCGGCGATCACCGAGTGGTGGGTGTCCCAGACGCTGGTCACCGCCCCGATGATCGTGATGCGGCCTTTCCATTCGAGGGTCTGGCCGCCGTCGACGGCCATGTTGCGGCTCCACCGGCCGTCATAGATCTCGCGGAGGGCTGCCAGCACCTGTGTTCTACTCTCGCGTGCCATCGACAAGATCGTGGTCACGTCCTTGATGACCAAGGTCCCGGATCCGATCTTACGGAGCAAGCCACCAGTGGCGTCAGCGGCACGTTCTTTGCGGGACGTCCCGCTGAGCAAGGCACCCTCCGACGCGATCGACGAGACGATCGTGGCACCGGCGCCCACGAGGGTCTGCACGACCTCTGTCTTGGCGTTGCCGGATCCGGAGAGAACCAGCAACCACGCCGGTTCCCCGTCCAGATGCTGGGCGGCAGCAGTCGCGAGAACAGCATCGATGACGTCAAGGTCGAACCCGTCACCGAACCATCGACGGAATGTCATGTGGGCGTCGGCCAGAGTCATCGGCGTTGGAGGAGTCCACGTTCCAGGTTCCTTCCTGGCGGTGTCGCCCACCTGCGCCTGCGCTTGACTCCAACACTTCTTTGCCTGAGCACCAGGGAAATCCTCCTCGACCGGGGCATGCTCGAGGAAGTCCCGCTCGGCCTGGTCCACGTTATACCCGGCCCAACCGGAGTTGGCGAATTCGTTGAGATTGCACGCCACCTCGAAACAGGTCACATCCCGGTTGCCGCGCACTGCCCCTGACAGGCGTCCCAACTCCTCCTCGATCGCCCTCCGAGCGTACGGATGCACCCCCTCGCCCACCGGTCTGACCGGGCCGCTCTGAGCCTTCAATACGGCCTGCGCCACACCACGCGTGAGCACGTCCACGGCCCGGGGCGGCAACTCGGCGATCTCCTCTGGACCTTCCCACCGATACGGCTCGCCCGTGTCCGGGTGCAGCGACGGAGCGACAATCACGTAGCCCCTGGTGCCTTCCTTCAAGTCCACACCAGCCGGCAAATCGTGCCGTTGGAGACGCGTCCCGGGCGGCACCCGGAACCACAGATGCTCCCCACCGTCACCACGGCCCGAGATCGTGGTCTGAGTGGGCGGCAAGGGACCCACCACGGCCTCCAGGGCCTCCCTGGAGCCACGATTGCGGGGGTCGATGTCGAAGACGACGATGCCCTCGGGTATGGCGACGCCGATCATGGCGTCCGGCCACGTCCCCCACCACTTGCGGAGCTTCTCCGGGTCGGTGGTGGCGTTGTGGAAGCCGTTCGAGATCAGCGGAGCCTTCGCGTCCGGACCCTCCCATCGGCACGGAAGGACCGGGAAACCCGCCCCCACCAACCGCAGCACTTCATCGATCATTTGATCGAATCGCGATAGACTGTGGTCAGCAGTGTCGATCGTGTCGGTCCTCTGCGCGCCCCGGGTTCGCCGCCCGGGGCCTTTTCTCTGTGTCATCCCAACTCACCCCCCAGCGCGGAGCAACGAAGCGATCTGCGCCAGCTGCTCCGGGGAGAGTGGGGGTGCTTGGTCGATGGCCCGCTGAACGTGCTCAGCCAGACGAAGTGCTTTCATGCGCTGGCGGGCGGCGACGATTTCGGGATCGTCAGCAGGTCGGGTCTTGGATAGAACGGCTACTCTTGCGCGCTCGGACTTCCACGAAGGGGACACAAAGGCCTCCGGACAGGAAAAAATCTTCCGCCCGTCGAGGCGCTTCGGGAGGGTGCGTAACGTTATCGCACCTAACGGTCAGGTTCGGAAGACGTCGCGTCCGCCTGCTCTTTTACTATAGCGTCGAGTTCAAGCAGCGTCAGTTCGGTCTGCCCCCTCTTGGCCACCTCGAATAGGGCCGAGTGCAGCGTTTTCGGCCTGTAGGCATGATTTCGACGCTGGGCTGGTTTCCGGCGTCGGCACCGAGAACAAACCAGCCGATAGCCGTCCCAGTCCCGCTTTGATCTGATCTCACTACTCGCGATCTCACCATCGGGACCTTTAGCAGACACGATGCGGAGTTCGGTGCCCTTACGTCTTGAGGGTCGGTGATCCTTTCTGGTCTTGCGCTCGACCCACGCGCGGCCGTCGAAGATGAAGTTGGTCACTGCCTCCTTATATGGGTGTTCGTTGCAGTAGACAAAGATCTTGTAGCCGGACTCAATCACCGAAGCACCGCCTGCCACTCGGTCCCACCACCTGGGTGGCCACGCCGATCGGCCCCGTCGGCAGAGGTGCCGTACGGCTGCCGAGGGCGACGAAACTCAAGAACAGAACCAACAGGGTCAACGTCACGCTGTCTCGCCATCGTCACCCGCCAGCCCGCCAAACGTATGAAAGCCGGTCCGGCGTCCATGGTTCGCCGCGGCGCGATGCCGGTTGGACGACGACAGCCTCCAGGACCGTCTCGATGACGGCTCGTAGCCGGTCCTCATCCAAATCCTCCAGATGCTCTGCGGACACCGTGGCCGGTAGTGCGGTTGCGCTGATGTACCGGGCTCGCCTGGTGCGGAGCTCCGCCAATTCGGCCTCCTGCTCGCGGTGGTGTTGATCTGGACCTTGGTGCGACTGGCGCGGGCCGTGAGGCAACTGCGCGGGCGGGGTTCTGCGCGGGTGGAGTAGGGGTCAGTGTGTGCTGTCCGGGGACCAGGGCTGGACGAACGCATTGCCCGGACGCCCCTCGACGGCGAACTTGAGTGCCATCGCGGTCGCGCCGTCGAGTTGCTCACGGATGATGTCCGCGTGCCCGGCATGCCGGGCGAACTCGTCGATGTGGTGCGCGAGCAGCAGCCGCTGGGACGCGATCTCCGTGTTCGGCTGATCGTCCCAGGGCTGCGGGCCGACCTCGATCTCGGCGGCCGGGTCCATCGCGGTGATGGCGGCGCGATAGCGCTCGCGCGTGGCGTCGAAGGCGGTCAGCAGGCCATTGAGCGTCTCCGAGCCGGTCGGGGTGAAGCTGCCGTAGAACTCTGCCGCACCATCGGCGCTGTCGGGATCGGCTGTCTGCCCGTCGCCCTCGACGCGCGGCACGGTCTGGCCCATGACCCAGGTCGTGTGCTTGATCAGCCCGGCGATGGACAGCGTGGAGCGGGTCGGCCGGGACCGCGCCTGCTCGTCGGTGAGCCCGTGGGCGGAGTTGCGGATGCCTTGGAGCATCTCGTCGATATAGCCCGTGAGCGTCTGGGACTCGGTGAGGATGGCAGGAAACATGGGGTTCTCCATTCGTGGGGGTGTGGCTTCGAGACGCGCCTTCGGCGCTCCTCAGCCGGCGTCAGCGGTGGGCATAGAGGTCGCGCAGAAGTGCGATCTCGGCGCCGTGGTGGATGAGCTCGCGGTTGATGTGGAGGACGAGCGTGATCATGGGCTCGTCGGACCACGGGCCCTCGGCCTCGCCGCAGGGTGCGGCCAGACCGTCCTCGCCGAGGCTGCGGACGCCGGCGATCCAGGCGGCGTACTCGGTGTCGAGTTGCTCCAGCGCCTCGCGTGCAGTGCCGGCGTACTCCCACTGGAAATAGTCCGTCTCCGGCCCGCCGAAATGACCGGCGTTGCGCATCGCGAGCACGCCGACGATGACGTGCCCGAGTCGCCAGGCGATCGTGGTCACCGGGCTCGGGGACGGTTCCGGCATCTCCCAGTCGATCTCGAAGTCGCCGGCCCCGGCGGCCATCGGACTCGCGCCGGTGCCCTTGGGGCGAACGTTCCAGGAGTTGGGGACGGGCTCCCAGGTGTACTCGTCATCGGTCAGACCGTCGAGTCTCGGTCGCAGGTGGTTGGTCCAGTGCCAGTCGAGTTGTTCGAGCGCGGCGGGAAGGGTGGGTGCCTGCATGGTGTTCTCCGATTCCGTTGTGCGGATGAGTCCAGCCTGGCGGGTCAAGAGGACAGATTCGGTCCGCGATGCTCCCCGTGCGGACAGTTTCTGTCCGCAGCGCCTGCGAGAGTGGAGGCATGGCCGAAACCACCCGCCGCGTGCTCACGCTGCTCAGTCTCCTGGAGTCCCGTCCGACCTGGTCGGGGCCCGACCTCGCCGAACGCCTCGGCGTGACGACGCGGACGATCCGTCGTGACGTCGAGCGGTTGCGCGAGCTGGGCTATCCCGTGCACGGGGAGCAGGGGAGCGAGGGCGGTTATCGGCTGGGTCGAGGGCGCCGGCTGCCGCCGCTGGTCCTCGATGACGAGGAGGCCGTCGCGGTCGCGCTGTGTCTGCGTCAGGGCGCCGGCGGTGGGGTGGCCGGCATCGAGGAGCAGGCGCTGCGCGCGCTCACCAAACTCGACCAGGTCCTCCCGGCCCGCCTGAGCGCCGAGGTCCACGCGATCGATGACGCTACCGCGGCGCTGCCGCCCGCCGGCGGGCCTCGCGCGGACGTCGGTCTGTTGACGCGACTCGCGCACGCCACCAAGGAAACGGTGCGGGTCCGGTTCGACTACACCGCTCGGGACGGTGCGGTCACCTCCCGGCACGTCGAGCCCTATCGCCTCGTGACGACGGGCCGGCTCTGGTACCTCTTCTGCTTCGACCTCGACCGCGACGACTGGCGTACCTTCCGGATCGACCGGATCGGCGACCTCCACGTCACGACCTTCCGGTTCCAGCCCCAGCCTTCCCCAGATCCGGTCGAGCACGTCCGTCGGGCGTTTCCGCGTGCTCCGTGGCCGCACGTCACGACCGTGCGTTTCGGAGCGCCCCTGGCGAAGGTGCGGGCACGCATCCCGGAGCAGTACGCCACCTGCACCGCCGACGGCGACGATGCAACGATCGCGGTGTGCGGCAGCGACAACATCGACGATCTCGCTCGCCACCTCGCCCTGGCCGCCTTCGACCTGGGTGCCGAGCTGACGGTTATCGATCCACCCGAGTTCGCGGCGCGCATGCGTACGCTGGCCGGGCTGCTGGTCGGCTGAAGCGACAGCACGTGATTTGGTGTCGACCGCCGCGTGCGGGAGCATGAACCAAGTGTTGAGTGTCCGTGAGCTGGAGGTACGCGCGGGAGCGCGGCTGTTGCTGTCCCCCGTGTCGTTCCAGGTGTCCCCGGGCGACAAGGTCGGTCTCGTCGGGCGCAACGGCGCAGGCAAGACCACGATGACTCGCATCCTGGCGGGGGAGGGACAGCCGGCGGGCGGTCAGGTCACGCGTACCGGCAAGATCGGCTATCTCCCGCAGGACCCCAAGACGGGCGACCTCGACCAACTCGCGCGTGATCGCATTCTCTCCGCCCGCGGGCTCGACGGGATCCTGCGGCGCCTGGAGACCTATTCCGCGCAGATGGCCGATGCGGAGACGCACGACAAGGCGATGGCCTCCTACGCGCGGGCGGAGGCGGAGCTGATCGCGGCGGGAGGGTACGCCGCAGAGGCCGAGGCCGCCCGCATCGCCGCCAACCTCGGGCTCCCGGACCGGGTGCTCGGCCAGCCGCTGCACACGCTCTCCGGCGGTCAGCGCCGCCGGGTCGAGCTCGCCCGCATCCTGTTCTCCGATGCCGACTCGCTGCTGCTCGACGAGCCGACCAACCACCTCGACGCCGACTCGATCGTGTGGCTGCGCGGGTTCCTGCAGACCTATCCCGGGGCCGTGGTGATGATCTCCCACGACACCGGCCTGCTCGAGGCGACGGTCAACAAGGTCTTCCACCTCGACGCCAACCGCGCCGAGCTCGACGTCTATTCGATGAACTGGAAGCGCTATCTCCAGCAGCGCGAGACCGACGAGAAGCGGCGCAAGCGCGAGCGTGTCAACGCCGAGCGCAAGGCGGACCAGCTGCTGACCCAGGCCGCCAAGATGGGCGCGAAGGCGACCAAGGCCGCCGCCGCGCACAGCATGGCCCGCCGCGCGGAGAAGCTGCTGGCGGGTGTCGAGGGCGAACGCGCGCAGGACAAGGTGGCGCGCATCCGTTTTCCCGAACCACTGGCGTGCGGCAAGACGCCCCTCACCGCGGCGGATCTCTCGAAGTCCTATGGGTCCCTGGAGGTCTTCACCGCCGTCGACCTTGCCGTCGACAAGGGTTCGAAGGTCATCGTCATCGGGCTCAACGGCGCCGGTAAGACCACGCTGCTGCGCATCCTCGCCGGCGTCGAGGAGCCGGACACCGGCGAGGTGATCGCGGGGCACGGGTTGCGCATCGGCTATTTCGCCCAGGAGCACGACACCATCGACACCGACCGGACGGTCCTGGACAACATGGTTTCCGCCTCGCCCAACCTCAACGACACCGACGTGCGCAAGATCCTCGGCTCGTTCCTGTTCACCGGCGACGACGTCGACAAGCCCGCGCGGGTCCTGTCCGGCGGCGAGAAGACCCGGCTGTCGCTGGCGATGCTCGTCGTGTCCGGCGCCAACGTCCTGCTCCTCGACGAGCCCACCAACAACCTCGATCCCGCGTCACGCGCGGAGGTGCTGGAGGCCATCCGCACCTATGCGGGTGCCGTCGTCCTCGTCACCCACGACGACGGCGCCGCGGAGGCGCTCGATCCGGACCGAGTGCTCATCCTGCCGGACGGGGTCGAGGACCTCTGGAGCGCCGACTATGCGGAGCTGATCTCGCTCGCGTGAGCGGTGGCGCGTTCCCGCGGGAACGCCCCGTCCCGATCAACGGCGCTTCGGCGGGAGCGGGACGAACCCGCTGGTGCGCCGGGCATACTCCGCCCAGCCCGGCCGCCCGGCCATTCGCTGCTCCGTCAGGGGCTTGCCGGTGCGGAACGCGAGTGCCCACGTCATCAGGACGGGGGACAGGATCGTGAGCACGCCCGGCCACGAGCTCGCCGCGATGAGGAAGAGACCCCACCACACGGCCGTGTCACCGAAATAGTTGGGGTGCCGGGTCCAGGCCCAGACGCCGCGGTCCATGATCGCGCCGCGGTTGGCCGGATCAGCCTTGAACGCGGCGAGTTGCGCGTCGCCGACGGTCTCGAAGAACATGCCGATCACCCACACACCGACCCCCACCCAGGCGACCCAGGTGAGTGGGCCGGTGGCGAACATGCCGACGATCTGCACCATGGCCACGAGAAACATGACGATCAACTGAAAGGCATAGACCTTCGTCAGCATGTGCAGCTCACCCTTGCCTTCGGGAGCTCGTTCAAGGAGATCGACATAGCGCGGGTCCTCCGCGCCGTCCCGCTGCCGCCAGGCCAGATAGCCGGCGAGGCGCAGACCCCAGACCGCGGTGATTACCAACAGCAGGAGCCGGCGACCCTCATCGCCGTGACCCGCCGACGCGACGAAGGCGACGATCGCGGCGACGACGAACCCGAGTCCCCAGACAACATCGATGATCGCGAAGCGCCGCAGGCGACGGCCCACCAGCCACGTGATGACGATCAACGCGGCGAGCGCGAACAGGACGAACGGGAGGGACGCCAACCAGGCGTCCGTCGGGAACGGCGCGAGCATCAGGGTCCTCAGGCGAGGGCGGGGACCGCGCGGCGGCGGAGGAGCAGAGCGGCGGCGAGGACGATCACGGCAGCGACCACCGCGGCGACGCCCACGCTCAGGGAGGCCGGAGTGTCGGTGATCCGGGCGATCGCGATCCAGGCGAGGCCCCACGCGAGCGCAATGGCCGGCGCGAGCCGTCCGCCGAGCTGTCGGGCGAGCACGACACCGAGCGCCGCGGCCACGGCGAGCACGCCGACCGCGAGCAGTTGGTCGCCCGACGCACCCAGCGTCCACCCGGATGCGGACCCGGCGGCGGCGATGTTGGCACAGGTCGCGATGCAGACCCAGCCCAGATAGGCACCGAAGGTGCCGTCGACGATGATCGTGTCGGCCGCGCCCCTCGGCGGCAGCGCGGTGAGCTTCTGCACCAGGACGCCGAGCACGATCACGAGCGCCGCGATGACCGCGACGCTGAGCCAGATCAGGCCGGCCTGAGTGACCAGAAGCCACCCTGCGTTGAGCAGCATCGACGCGCCGGCGAGCCAGCCCGTCGCGCGCGCCCGCTCGGCCGTGTGGTTGGCGGGCAGCCACTGCCAGACCGTGTAGGCAAACAGTCCCACATAGATCACCGACCAGATCGAGAACGCCGGCGATCCGGGGGCGAGCAGCGTGGCATCCGCCGAGAGCGCACCGGAGGACGAGTCCTCAACGGGCGTGCCCACCACCCCGAAGCCCAGCAGGGTGCCATAGACGCAGAGGGCGGCGCTGAGAGTGACCCAGAGTCGGCGCAGCAGATCGCGGTTCATCGGTGCTCCTCGAGTGCGCGGTGGTTGAGGGGCCGCACAATGCCGAGCCTACGGGGGAGAAGGCTAGTTTGTAAAAAGTTTGTCCAGGGTTAGGGGGTTGCCCCGGCTCGAAGTGACGTGGCCACTGCAGTGGCGGCCTCGGCGACCCCTTCCGGCAGTTGCACGGCGCGCCGCACCCGGCCGGCCAGTCCGCCGCCCACCCAGACGGCGATCGGTGGCGCGAGACCGTGCAACTGATCGACGACGTCCTGGGCACGGGGAACCCTGGTCGACAGCGGGGCCCCGACGACCGCCCCGCGCGGCCGCAGCGTCACGGCCGCCGCCACCCAGTCGGCGACCGGCACGTCCGCGCCCAGATAGACCACCTCGACCTGCTGGCGGCGCAGGCAGGTGGCAAAGGCCAGCAGCCCCAGCTCGTGGTGCGCCCGTTCCGGGAGCCCGACCAGCACGGGACCGGTGTCCGGCGCCGGGGAATCGGCAAAGGCGGCGCCCAGGGAGCGTGCGATCGCCGCGGACGTGAAGTGCTCGTGCGCGACGCCCAGTTCCCGGGCTGCCCAGGCATCACCCAGCCTGGCGAGCTCGGGCAGCAGCCACTCGTCGGCGACCCGCTCGAACGGCGCCGCTGCCAGTGCGTCCGTCAGGACGCCGTCGAGCAGGGCCGGGTCGAGGGCGGCCGCGGCGCGGACGAGGTCCAGCCGATCCAGCTCGGCGGCTCGGCCGGACTCCTGGCCGGAGCTCGGGTCGGGACTGGCGGGGGTGGTCCCGACCGTGCGCGCGGCCACCGAGGCGGGAACCCCGGCCGCCACCAGCGCAGCCATCCTGCGCAGCCGCTCCACCTGGGCATCGTCATAGAGCCGATAGCCGCCGGGTGAGCGCTGCGGATCCACCACGCCATAGCGGCGTTCCCACACCCGCAGCGTGGTCTCGAGAACGCCGGTCAAGGCCGCGACCTGCTTGACCGTGTAGCGCGCGGCTGTCGAAGAGTCCACCGGAGGAATGTACCAAGCACTCCACAAAGATTGGACAATCGCGGAGGCGCCGAGCGGCGCTTTCGATCCGTCCGGCACGGTGGGTCGGGTGCGCCGGCCCTGCGCGTGGATGGCCCCTGTTCCGGCTCCTCGCCGCTGCCCTAGGCTCGACGGATGGACCTGACCCAGCGCACGTTCCGGGCTGTTTCCGATCGCGTGGAGGACAACCCCCAGTTCGTCGCCTGGTGGGAATCGGTCATGCTCGGCTTCCTCGCGCCCAGCCCCCAGGAGATGACCGTCGAATGGGTGTTGCGGGAGAGCGTGGGCGACAACTGGCTGCAGCGCGGCTGCTATGACACCAGCCTCCCGGCCGAGGCGTTGTCCGCGGAGCACCCGGTCGGCACCTTCGTGTCGTTCGACAAGAGCATCAACGTGGGGGGCGCGGTGATTCCCGCCCACCTGATCACCGATGTCACCGTGCGACCGAGCCACCGCCGCCGCGGCGTACTGCGCCGGATGATGGTCGACGACCTCGCCGAGGCCCACGAAAAGGGCCACGCACTCGCCGCCCTCACTGTCACCGAGGCCACGATCTATGGCCGCTTCGGCTTCGGTCCCGCGACCTTCGTCCAGTCCGTGCGGCTCAACACCTCCACGCGCTTCGGTCTGCGTACCCCCTCCACCGGTCGCGTCGAGCTCACCAGCCAGGACCAGATGGGCAGGGTGGGCGCCGAGATCTTCGAACGCCACCAGGCCATCACGCCGGGCGCGGTCGGGCGCGGGGTGCTGTACGCCGAGCACCGCTCCGGCATCTTCGATCCGCGGGCCTCCGACCGCAACCGCAGCGTCCGCAACGCCCTGCACTTCGATGACGACGGCCGCCCGGACGGATTGGTCTGTTATGACGTGCGCGAAGAGGGCGGTCACTATGTCCTGACCGTGCGGGACCTCGTCGCGGTCGGCACTCCCGCCTATCTGGGGTTGTGGGAGTTCCTCGCCGGGATCGATCGGGTCGAGCAGATCGATTGGCCCCTCGCGCCCATCGAGGACCCACTGCGGTGGGCACTCGTCGACCAGCGGGCGTACGAGGTGACCGGCATCAAGGACCACCTCTGGCTGCGCATCCTCGATCCGGTCGCGGCGCTGTCCGCGCGCCGCTACAGCTGCCCCGACCAAGTCTTCACCCTCGCCGTGACCGACGACCTGGGGCTGGCCAACGGCACCTATCGGATCGACGTCGCCGACGGCCGGGCCGAGGTCACCCGCTCCGCCGATGAGCCCGACGCGACGGTCGGCGTCGAGGAGTTGGGGTCGATCTACCTCGGCGGCGTACCCGTCCGCCAGCTCCACGTCGCCCGCCGCATCGGGGCCTCCGACGAGGCCGCCGACCGCCTGGGCCACCTGCTGGGCGGTGTCCGCAGGCCCTATTGCAACACCGACTTTTGATCCGGCGCGGCAGGATGACCCCGTGAGCATGGGAATGGGCGGCGGGGGCATGGGCATGGGCCCCCTCAGCGGGATGCGCCGCGACCGGGATGTCGTTCACCACAAGTTGAAGCCGGGGTTGGTGGGGCGGATTTTGGGGTACGCAGGCGCGTATCGCGGCATGATCTCGCTGTTCCTCGTGCTGATCGTGATCTCCGCCGTGCTCGGCGTCGTGCCGCCGCTGTTGTTCAAGGAGATCATCGACCGGGGCGTGCTCGGCGGCGATCTCCAGCTCGTGGTCTGGCTGGCCGTGCTGATCGCCGTGCTCGCGTTCGTTGATGCGATCAGTTCGCTGATCCAGCGCTGGTGCTCCGCCCGGATCGGCGAGGGACTGATCTTCGATCTGCGGACCCAGGTCTTCGACCATGTCCAGTCGATGCCGATCGCGTTCTTCACCCGGACGCAGACCGGCAAGCTGGTGTCGCGGCTCAACTCGGATGTGATCGGTGCCCAGCAGGCGTTCACGTCCATGCTGTCGACGTCGGTGTCGAACATCATCTCGCTCGCGCTGGTGCTGGCCGCGATGCTCGTCCTGTCGTGGCAACTGACGCTCGCCGCTCTCGTGCTCCTGCCGGTCTTCCTGATCCCGGCGCGGATCATCGGTGCCAAATTGGCCGGGCTGACCCGGCAGCAGATGACCCACAATGCCGACATGTCCGCCACCATGACCGAGCGGTTCAGTGTCTCCGGGGCGTTGCTGGTCAAACTGTTCGGGGACGCGCGGCGGGAACATGATCTGTTCGCGACCAAGGCCGACGCGGTGCGGCAGGTCTCGGTGAAGATCGCGATGAACACCCGGTTCTTCATGACGTCGATGACATTGGTGGCGGCGTTGGCGACCGCGCTGGTCTATGGATTCGGTGGCTGGGCCGCGATCGGCGGCACCCTGACCGTCGGGACGTTGACCGCCCTCGCCGGCCTGTTGGCGCGGCTGTACGGGCCACTGACCCAACTCACCAACCTCCGCGTGGACGTCATGACCGCGCTGGTCAGCTTCGAGCGCGTGTTCGAGGTCCTGGACCTGCAACCGGCCATCGCCGACCAACCCGATGCGCGCCCGGTCCGGCGTACCGGTTCGGTCGAATTCGACCGGGTCACGTTCGCCTATCCCGACGGGGGTGGCGGCAGCCTCGCCTCGCTCGAGCTTGCGCTGCCCGAGCACCGCAGCGACGAGCCGGTGCTGCGGGACGTCTCCTTCCTGGCCGAGCCGGGCCAGACGGTCGCGCTCGTCGGCCACTCCGGCTCCGGCAAGACCACGATGACCCACCTCATCGCGCGGCTCTATGACCCGACCACCGGCGTGGTCCGGGTCGGCGGCGACGACGTGCGGGACCTGCAGTTGGGGTCGCTGCAGGATGCCGTCGGCTATGTCACCCAGGACGCCCACATGTTCCACGACACGATCCGGGCCAACCTGTCCTATGCGCGGGCGGACGCCACCGACGACCACATGTGGCAGGTGCTCGAAGCGGCCCAGATCCGACGGCTGGTCGAGGAGTTGCCGGACGGCCTCGACACGGTGGTGGGGGAGCGCGGCTATCGCCTCTCCGGCGGCGAGCGGCAGCGGCTGGCGATCGCTCGGTTGCTGCTCAAGGCGCCCCCGATCGTGGTGCTCGACGAGGCGACCGCGCACCTCGACTCGGAGTCCGAGGTGGCTGTCCAACGGGCGCTCGACACGGCGATGGAGGGGCGCACCTCCATCGTCATCGCCCACCGCCTCTCCACCATCCGCCATGCCGACCAGATCCTCGTGCTGGCGCGGGGACGTATCGTGGAACGCGGCCGGCACGCCGATCTCCTCGAGCGGGACGGGATCTACGCCGACCTCTATCGCACCCAGTTCGCCGAGCAGCACTGAATCCCTGATCAGCTGACTCCTGATCAGCACCAACGCTGGAGGTCCACCGTGCGCAATCCAGACACCCTCGGGCGGAACACGAACCGGTCAAGGGGACCTGCGGACACGTCCGCTGCGGAGACCTCGACCGATGTGCGGCTGCGGGTGGCCGTCGCGGTCGCGGCGGTCCTGCTCGTTGCGCTGCTCGTGCGGAGCTTCGATCCGTTCGGCTGGTTCGACCCGGCCGTTCCGGAGGAGACCTCCGCCGCTGCCGCGGGGGACGTGACGTTGATCGAGATCCGAGAGGCCGCCGAACTGAAAGCCGCGTCGGGCACGTTCTCCGTGCCCGTGACGATGGACACGCCTCGCACAGGCCTTCGCCAACGGCTGCCCGAGTTTCTGGACGGGGAAAAGATCGTCGCGATCTATCAGGGAGATGTGGACGCCACGATCGATCTGCGGGGACTGACCGCCGAAGGCATCGAGGCGGACCCCGCGTCGCGGTCCATCACCGTGCGCGTGCCGGCGCCGAGGCTGTCCGAGCCGAGGATCGATCACGAGAAGTCCGGGGTGGTGTCGCACCAGCGCGGGGTCGTCCGCCGAGTCGAGGACGCACTTGGCGATGGGTCACTGGCGGTCAGGGAGGAGCTCGATCGTGCTGCAGTGTCGGCAATCGCCAGGGCCGCTGCCGAGTCGGACCTCCGCGCGACAGCCGAGACCAACGGCACCCGGTTCCTCACGTTGTTGTGCCAGCGGTTGGGCTATGAGCGGGTGACGATCGAGTACGCAGAGCCCGCGCGTTAGGACCGCCGGGTGCGGCCGTGAGATGTCCCAGTGGGCGGGTGCCCATTGCTGTGGGGCACTTCGCACCCTTCGTGTGGGTACATCTCAGGGCGACTCGCCCGGGGTGTGACTGTCGGCGATCGACTCGCCCGGGGTGTGACTGTCGGCGATCGACTCGCCCGGGGTGTGACTGTCGGCGACCGACTCGCCCGGGACGTGACTGCAAGGGACCGAATCGCCCGGAGCGAAGCACTGAGCGAGGGGCACGTCGCATGTCGGGGTTCGTCTCCGGGGGCCCGGAATGGTTTGTGCGGCGTGCGGGGCTCGAACCCGCGACCCAGAGATTATGAGTCTCCTGCTCTGACCGGCTGAGCTAACGCCGCGTGCTGCGCTGGTCGATCTTAGCCGAGCTCGCACCACTCATCGGCATCACTGTTCGTCCCGAGCAGTGTCGGTCTGTCGGTGTTTCTTCGTGCTGAGTGCTCGTCGCCTCGGCGCTTCTTTCCGGGCGAGTCAGTCATGGTGTGTCCCTGAGATGTCCCAGTGAGCGGGTGCCCATCGCGGTGGGGGACTTCGCATCCTGTGTGTGGGTACATCTCAGGGCGGCTCGCCCGGGGCGTGACTGCCGTCGGCCCCCGAACCGGGTGCCCAGGATGTCGATGAGCACGAACCGTTCCGCGCCAGCACGGAGACGCACCATGCCGACGAACCGGCGCTCAGGATGTCGCTGAGCTCCGCTCCTGCGCCCCTAGGAAGGGGTGGACTGCTCGCTCTGTGCGACAGGGCGCTCGTTTTCCCGCAAGGTCAACGGCAGCCACGGCAGTCCGCGGGCCCGGCGAGCATGCAGACCGTAGCCGATCGCCACGGCGAAGAAGACAAGGCCGAGGATCACGGAGCCGGCATCGATGAGCTTCTTGCTGACCGGATAGAGGAACTCGTCCTCGCCGTCCTTGAACTGCATGAAGGGTGCGTACACGACCCACAGCGAGAAGCCCAGACCGACGAACCGAAGGAGATCGGGCAGCTTCTTGTCGGTGATCAGGACCACCGCCAGCGGCACGATCCACACGAAGTGATGGCTCCAGGAAATGGGGGAGGCCAGCAGTGCCGTGATGGCGGCAAGGCCGACGGCGAAGCCCATGTGGCCGAGCCGGTGCCACAGAACGGCCGCGAACACACCGATGACGATGACCAGCATCGCCAGCACCAGCCCGCCGAGCGGGATGCTGTCCGGGTTCTCCTGGGAGAAGCGGATATAGGAGCCGATGATGGATTGGTTCGTGTAGTACTTCATCCCCGTGTTCAACCCCGAGTCACCACCGATGAGGCGGCCCCAATAGTTGATCGACGGCCCGGGCAGGACGATGAATCCGATCACGGTCGCGACGACGAACGACACGAACGTCACGATCGCGGTCTTCACGCGTCCCGACAGGAACAGATAGACGGCGAAGAGCGCCGGGGTCAACTTGATCGCGGCGGCAATGCCGGTGAGCCAGCCCTGTGGGAGCAGCGGTTTACGGTTGCCGAGAACACGTTCTCCGGGCATCAGGTCGAACACGACGAGAGCCATCAGGAACAGGTTCACCTGCCCGAACCCGAGGGTGACCCGCATGGGTTCGACCAGCCAGATGGCGGCGGTGGCGACAAGGCTGAGTCGCCAGCCCTTGAAACCGAGCCGATAGACGATCGCCATCACCATGAGCCCGTTGACGAGCAGCCAGAAGATCTGGGCGCCGATCGTTCCCATGAAGGCGAACGGGATCGCGAGGAGAGCGGCGAACGGGGTATACAGCCACGGCAGCCATGCACCCTCGACGTTGTAGAAGTCCTGGCCCTGCAGCACGAGTTCCGCGGTCCGGATATAGACGTCGAGGTCGATCATCACAGGTCGCCATGGCGTGAACTGGCCGTCGGCGATCTCCGTCGCGCCGGCATAGAGAGCGGCGAACAGCGGGGGAATGGCGTACAGCACCACAAGGGCGACCCGTTTGACCGCACTCATTTCTGGTCCACCCCATCTGTCCAGGCCCGTTTGGGCCTAACTTCCGGCAACTCCTCAGTTGCATCCCGATCGTCTGCTGCGTGCCGCGCTGTCGTGGGCGCCACGGCGTCCGCCGGGCGCCACAGCGTCAGCAGCACGCAAACCACCATCAGCGCCACGACAATATCCGGTCCGGCCGCCAGAACCTTTTGCGCCACGGTGTACTCGTGGATCTCCCGCTGCGCCCACGGCGCGCCCCCCAGGGCGAACTGCGGCTGCAGGATGCACCACAATGCGCCGATCAGCACGGACCACCGCACCAGGACCGGCAACCGGTCGCGTACCCCCGCCACAATCAGCGGCACCACCCAGGTGAGGTGGTGCATCCAGGCGATGGGGTTCGCCACGCACGACACCATGCCGAGAATGGAAATGCCCAGCAAGTCCCGTCCTGCCCGCCGGGACAGCCACGCAGCGACGAGGGCCGCCAGCACGAGCAGCGCAGAGGTTCCCAGCCCGACGATCGTGCCGACCGTGGTGACATCGGTGAAGCGATAGACGGCGGAGAGGACGGAGATGTTGTTGATCCAGCCGTACGCGTCGGGGTTCGCTCCCGAATCCCCACCCGCGAGTCGCAACCAATACCCGGGGCTGAACGCGGGCGACACGATGAGCCCGACGACCACGGTGGCCAGGAACGTGCCCAGCGCCACGAAGCCCTGCCGGAACCGCCGGGTCAGGAAGTAGTGGACGATGAAGACGGCGGGCGTGAGTTTGAGGCCGGTGGCGATTCCGGTGAGTACGCCGGCCGGCACGACCCGACGATCCCCGCCGCGGAACAGCCGCGGCCCGTCGACGGCATCGAGCACCACGAGACCGAGCAGCAACACACCCAGCTGTCCCATGTGGAGGGTGCTCGTGACGGGTCTGACGAACAGGATCGTGACCGTGGCCCCGAAGGACACCACCCAGGGCGCCCCGATGCGCAGGTGCCGCAGCACCGCCACGATGATCGCGACATTGAGCATGGTCCACAGCAACTGGGCCGTCCACCACGGCACGAGCGCCAACGGGATCGCCAGAACGGCGGCGATCGGCGGATAGATATAGGGGAAGGCGTCTTCCAGTTGATAGAAGTCGCGGCCTTCCAGCAGATAAAGAGCGGCCTCGCGATAGACCCAGAGGTCCTCGGTGCGCGGTTCCCACGGCCAGATCGACCCGCCCGGGAGGTTCGCGGTCATCCACAGAGCAGCGATCGTCGGCAGCAGACAGACGGCCAAGAACTGGCCGATGCGGCGGGTCACAGCCACTCCTGGATCGCGCGGCCGACGGCCGACTCGGTGTTCGAGCCGATCCGCACGACACCCGGCAGGTCGAGCAGGCTGGGATGTGCCTCCGCCATGACGAACGGCTGGCCGGCCCAGGCGAGCATCGTCCGGTCGTTCGGCATGTCGCCGAACGCGGCCACGTCCTCGCGGGCAACCCCGAGCTCGGCGGCATAGCGCTCGAGGGTCTCGGCCTTGGTCACCCCGGAGGCCGACAACTCGAGCAGTCCCATGGAACCCCACGAGGAATGCGTGACCGTCAGGGCGGACCCGATGGCCCGACTCACGCGGCGGCTGAGCTCATCGGCCTCGATGTCCTCGTGCTGGATGAGCAGCTTCACGAACGGGTCGCCGACCATGTCCTCCGCCCGGCCGGTGAAGAACTCCGGGCGACGCAGCGCTTCCCCACGATCCAGCCCGAGCCGATAGGTGTCATCGAAACCGAAACGCAAGCCCTGCTCCACGCCGAACGACGCCCCCGGCAATTCCTCACGCACGAGTGCGATCACGTCGCGGGCGGTCTGGGCGTCAATGGTTTCGGCCCACAGCGGCTGGCGCTCGGCCAGATCCCACACCAGGGCGCCGTTGCTGGCGATCACTGTCGGATGGGCCAGGGGCAGATCGGCGATCACACCGAGCCAGCGCGGCGGGCGTCCGGTGACGAACACGACCGGCAGCCCGGCGGCTGCCGCATCGGCGACGGCCCGGGCGTTCTCGGCGCTGACCGTGCCGTCGGGCGACAGGAAGGTCCCGTCCAGGTCGGTCGCGACCAGGCGTGGCGTCCGCACGAGCCTCACAACCTGGACGGCGGGGTCGGGGAACCGCCCTCGGCGCTGGCGGTCGGATCGGGCGTCGGGGTGCCGGCGGTGGGTGTGCCGCTCGGGCCCGGAGTGGGCGAGGGAGTCGCCGTGTCGGGACTCTGCGGGGAGTCGCTGGGCTGGGGGGACTGCTGTTGCTCCGTCTGACCGGACTGCGGCGGCGGGCTGATCGGCGGCGAGTCCTTGAACAGCAGGATCGCGATCAGCACCGCGACGGCGGCCAGCATCAGCATCAGCAGCATCGACGCGAGAATCGACTGCCAGCCCGCACGGTCGTGGCGCCCGGGCCACGGCAGCGGCCAGGTCCGGTTGTGGCCGGGGCCGTCCCGGTCGATCCAGTGCAGCCGGAAATCCGGCCCCGACGGTTGGCCCGAGGGCGGCAGGTCCAGCAGGTCGACATCGGCGAGCATGGCGTCGGCGGCGTCGACGACACGGTTGTCCCCGGCGTACGCCAGCGCCACCCACGGCGCGATCGGGTGCAGGTCATCGGGATCCACGGGCTCGTCCCGGTCGCGAAACCGGCGACCGAGACGCCCTTCGTCCTGCTCCTGGCCGCCGCGGACGAGCACGTCGTCGATGTGCAGCTTGTTGATCAGCCCGGAGAAACGGTCGCGGGCGGCCTTGTCGGCCGCGGCCCCCTCGGCCAGCTGCACCAGGATCACGCGGTGTGCGTCGGTGCCGTCCTCCGTGCCCGAATGGGCCAGCCAGGCGACTCCGGAGGGACGCGTCACAGCGCGCCCGTCCAGCCAGAAGTCACCGATCTTGGCCGGGTCCTCCGGGAGCGTCGGGGTCACGTCCAGCCCGGGCCAGGACGGGCCGGGGGCGGGGCTCGGGCGTGGGGAATCGGACATCGGGTCCATTGTGCCGCATGAGGCCCGGACGACCGTTCTGCTGTTTCGGCCGGCAGGTAGGCTGGCCCGGTCCCGCGACCCCAGGCACCCAGGAGACGGTGAGTTGAGCAGTCCGAGCACGCACACCCAGGTCAGCATCTCGGACGCTGCCCGACTGATCGGGGAAGCGATCAATCAGGTGCAGCGGGTGATCGTCGGCCAGGACCACATGGTGGAGCAGTTGATGGTCGGACTGCTGGCCAAGGGCCACATTCTGCTCGAGGGCGTGCCGGGCGTCGCCAAGACGCTGGCCGTGCGGTCGTTCGCGACCGTCGTCGGCGGCGATTTCGCGCGCATCCAGTTCACTCCTGACCTCGTGCCCTCCGACATCGTCGGCACCCGGATCTATCTGGCGTCCCAGGAACGGTTCGAGGTCGAGCTCGGCCCGGTGTTCGTCAACTTCGTCCTTGCCGACGAGATCAACCGCGCGCCCGCCAAGGTGCAGTCGGCGATGCTGGAGCTGATGGCGGAAAAGCAGGTCTCGATCGCGGGCCGGACCTATGCGGCCCCCAAACCTTTCATTGTGATCGCCACCCAGAACCCGGTCGAGTCAGAGGGCGTCTATCCGCTGCCCGAGGCCCAGCGCGACCGATTCCTGCTCAAGGTGGACGTGCCCTATCCGCGCGGCGACGAGGAGTTCGAGATCCTGCGCCGGATGAGCGTCCGCCCGCCGGAGGCACGCCCGGTGCTCAACCCGGACCTCGTGCGCCAGCTCCAGGACCGAGCCGAGGACGTGCACGTCCATAACCTGGTGGCCGAGTACATCGTGCGGCTCGTCCTCGCCACCCGCACGCCCGCCGAGTTCGGCATGCCCGACCTCGCCTCGGTCATCCAAATCGGTTGTTCGCCCCGCGCGACGCTGGGCCTGGTGGCCGCCGCGCGGGCCCTGGCCCTGATCCACGGCCGGGACTATGTGCTGCCCACCGATGTCCAGGCAGTCGCCCGCGACGTCATGGCCCACCGGCTCGTGCTCGGCTTCGACGCCGTGGCCGACAACATCCAGCCCACCCAGGTCATCGAGCGCATCGTCGCCATGGTCCCGCCGCCCACTCCCGTCTGGAACAACCAGCCGGGATGAGCGGTCCGGATTGGGCGCCTCCCCCCAGCGCCCGGGAGGCCCGGCGTCAGGCGTCCGCCGACGCGACCTCTGCGGCGTACGCCTCCGTGCTCGGCGTCCCCACCCACGCCACCCTGCCCCTCAACAAACTTGCCCCCGAGGCGGCGTTGCGACGGCTGGAGTTGGCGGTGGTACGCAGGCTCGAGGGGTTCCTGCACGGCGACCACATGGGCCTCCTGCCCGGGCCGGGGACGGATACGAACGATGCGCGGGAATACGTGCCCGGGCAGGACGACGTGCGCAAGATGGATTGGGCGGTCACCGCACGCACGACCGTGCCGCATGTCCGGGACACCATGGCCGATCGCGAGCTCGAGGTGTGGGCGCTCCTCGACGTCACCCCGTCGATGAACTGGGGGACCGCCGGCGTCACCAAGCGCGACCTCGGCATCGCGGCCATCGCCACGATCGGGTTCCTGTCGCAGAAGATGGGCGACCGGTTCGGCGGCATGATCATGCGGCCCGACGGCATGACGCGGCTGCCCGCTCGCTCGGGCCGGATGGCGCTCTATGCGCTGCTGCGCCGCATGCTGGAGGCGCCGATCGTGCCCGACCACGCCCGCGGCGATCTCGACCTGCCGGCGGGCATCGAGCAACTGATCCGCACACAGCGTCGTCGCGGCATGCGGGTCGTGGTGTCGGACTTCCTCACCCCGGGCGACCACGAGCTCGACCCGAACGTTCCGCCCCCGTGGGAACGGCCATTGCGGCATCTTGCCGTGCGCAACCAAGTGCTGGCCGTCGAGGTGGTCGACCAATTCGAGCTCGAGTTCCCCGACGTCGGCGAGATCCTGATCCGCGACCCGGAGACGGACTTTGAACGCTATGTGAATACTGGAGACGCCGCCGCCCGCCGGCGGATGGACGCAGCCAGCGCCGCCCAGCGAGAACGGATCCGGATCGCCCTGCGCCGCGCCGGGGTGGGGCACATCCAGCTCCGGACCGACCGGGACTGGGTGGCCGACATCGCCCGCTTCGTGCTGGCCTATCGCCGGGTTGCCAGCATGCTCCACGCGCCGCCACAGGGGGTGAGCCGATGACGTGGCCCGACTGGCTGCCGAACTTCAGCGAACCCGCCCGCCTGTTGTGGCTGCTCGCCATCCCGCTCCTCGTGGGCCTTTACATCTGGGCCAGCCGCAAACGCAATAAGCGGGGCATGCGGTTCACCAACACGGGCATGCTCGGCGCCGTCGTCCGCAAACAGTCCCAGTGGCGGCGGCACCTCACGGTCGCACTGTCGCTGTTGTCGCTGATCGCCCTGACGGGTGCCTGGGCCAAGCCGTTCGCCCAGGTCGACGTGCCGCGGGAGCGCGCGACGATCGTCGTCGTCCTCGACATCTCGCAGTCGATGCAGGCCACCGATGTGCGGCCCGACCGGTTCAGCGTGGCGAAGAGTGAGGCGAGCGAGTTCGTGAAGAGCCTGCCGCCGAAGTTCAACGTCGCATTCGTCACCCTGTCCGGCAACCCGGCCCTCGTGATTCCGCCGACGACGGACCGGGCTGCGGTGATCCGCGGCATCGAGACCAGGGACCTGCAGGACTCGACCGCGATCGGCGAGGCCATCGTGGTCGCACTCCAGGCCCTCAGCCAGGCGCCCAAACCACCCGGCTCGGGTGACGAGCCCGCGCCGGGCGCGATCGTCCTGCTCACCGACGGCCAGAACACGGTCGGCAGGCCCGCCGAGCAGGGGGCCCAGGTGGCCGCGGAGGAGAAGGTGCCGGTGTTCACGATCGGTTATGGCACCGAGAACGGCTTCGTCGACCTCGACGGCAAACGCGAACCGGTGCCGGTCAATCACGCGCAACTCGAGCGCGTGGCCCGCGAGACCGGCGGTGAGCACTTCCGGGCGGCGAGTCCGGAGCAGTTGAAGAAGGTGTACGCGAACATCGGCTCCTCGGTCGGTGTCGAGAAGGCCGAACGCGAGACGACTGCGGCATGGGCCGGCTGGGGCCTGGGCTTCGGGGCGCTCGCCGCCCTGTGCGCGATCTCGCTGGCGGCGAGGTGGCCCGCATGACAGGCCTGCTGTCGTTGCTGCCCCTGGCGCTCGAGGCGCCCGACTTCGAGCACCCCGGCCGTCTCTGGGCGCTGTTGCTGATCCCGGCGTTCGGGCTGGTCTATCTGGGTCTGTTGACGCTGCGGCGGGGTGGGGGGCGTACGCATCGCCTGCCCATCAACACCGACCGCACCTGGGTCCGGCACACCGCGGTCGTGCTCGCGCTGGCCAGCATGGTGCTGCTCACCGTCGCCTGGGCGACCCCGCGCCAGACGATCGAGGTGCCGCGCGAGCGGGCCACGGTCGTGATCGTCATGGACGTCTCGCTGTCCATGGAGGCCGCCGACGTGCCACCGACCCGGCTCGAGGCAGCCAAGGAGTCCGCGAAGGAGTTCGCGAACTCGCTGCCGCCGGGGTTCAACGTGTCGCTCGTCGAGTTCGCCGGCACGGCGTCGATCGCGGTCCCGCCCACGACCGACCGCGGGGTCGTCAACGCGGCCATCGACAACCTGCGCCTGCGCGAGTCGACCGCGATCGGCGAGGGCATCTATGCCGCCCTCGACGCGCTGCTGATGGTCCCGCCCGATCCGCTCGACCCCGAGGCGACACCGCCCGCCACGATCGTCGTGCTCAGTGACGGTGAGTCCCAGCGGGGTCGGAGTCCGTACACGGCGGCGGCCACCGCCAACGAGGCCGGCGTGCCCGTGAACACGATCGCATTCGGCACCGATCGCGGCTACATCATCGACCGCCGCACCGGTCGCCGAGAGTGGGTGCGGGTCAATCGGGAACAGCTCGCCGAGATCGCCCGGGAGGGCGGCGGCCAGGGGTTCTATGCGCCGTCGGCGGAGCGGTTGCGGGAGGTGTACGCGGAGATCCGGCGCAGCGCCGGCACCGAGAAGGTCTTCCAGGAGGCCACCTCGCGCTATGTCGGCGTAGGGCTGGTCTTCGGCCTTCTCGCCGCGGTTGGCATCGTCTCGCTGGGGGCACGGTGGCCGTAGGGTGGCCCCATGAGCGGCTCCGTTGATCTCCTTGCCAATCTGACCTCGGTGCGTGAACGCATCGCTGCCGCCTGCGTGGCCGCCGGCCGGCGACCGGAGGAGGTCCGGTTGTTGCCGGTGTCGAAGACGCACGGGGTCGATCAGATTCTCGCCGTGCATGCAGCGGGGGAGCGCACCTTCGGGGAGAACCGCGTCCAGGAGGCGGAAGCAAAAGCCGAGGACCTCGCGGACACCGACATCCGCTGGGCCGTCATCGGTCACCTGCAGACCAACAAGGCGAAGAATCTCGCCCGATTCGCCCATGAGTTCCACGCCCTCGATTCTTTGCGGGTCGCGAAGGAACTCGACAAGCGCCTGCAGAACGAGGGCCGCTCGCTCGACGTCCTCATTCAGGTCAACTCCTCGGCAGAGCCCCAGAAGTTCGGGCTGCCGCCGGAAGAGGTCGAGGGGTTCGCCGAGCAGCTGGGGCCGTTCAGTTCTCTCAAAGTGACCGGTCTGATGACGCTCGCGGTGTTCTCCCGCGACCCGGCCGAGGTCGAGCCGTGCTTCGTGCGGATGACAGAGCTGCAACGCCGACTGCTCGACAACGACCGGGCGGCGGGCTCCTATCAGGAGTTGTCCATGGGCATGAGCGGCGACTTCGAGCTCGCGATCGCGCACGGCGCGACCTGTGTCCGCGTGGGCGAGGCGATCTTCGGTGACCGCCTCGACCCGAATGCGTACTGGGATTCACGCGCCGTCAGGGAATGAGTCGTCCTCAGGCCTGTCGGCGCTTCTGAAGCTCAGCAACGAGCTCCAGCGGCGAGGGGCCGCCGGACTTGCCAACCTGTTCGATGATGGCATTCGCGGCGGCAGGATTGGATTCAAGGAGCCCATCGAGCACGTCCATGACGCTCGGCAGCGTGCGGTCCACCGCCAGCCCCTTCGGCCCAAGACTCGGCAGGGGAATGGGGATGCGCTTTCGCTCCACCTCATCCACGACCTGTCGGCACCGCCGCAGCCCGGCCTCATAGGCGGCGTCCCACTCGATCGTCGTGACCTCCCACGCCAGGCTCGTCGCGACGGTTCGATCCGGATAGACGTTCTTGACCACTTCCGGAGAGGTCTCCGCCACGGTCACTTCGAGCGGCACCGAGAAGCGCCCGATGCTGAGCAGGTCGTCTTCGCGGAGCAGGAGTTCCAGGCGGGGACCGACCGCCAAGAAGGTGAACACCAGGTCGCGCTGCACCGAACCCCAAGGGCCTGACGGATTCGGGACCGACACGGATGCGGAGACCGTCACTCGCCCGGAAAGGCTGGTTGCCAAGGTGTGCCCGGCCAGGCGCCACTCGTAGTGCGGGCGTTCATAGCCGAAGGAGGTCGCTTCGATCAGGAAGGACTCCCGCGTCGACACATAGCGGAACGAGTGGTCATCGAGAGAAGCGAACAGGCAGGGCCGCACCAGGGTCGTCTGCCACGCGGAATGGTCCGTGGCCCGCGGAACGGTCGAGATCGCGAGGTCCACCCCGAAGTTCCGCCAGTAGTCCGGACCACCGACGCGGATTCTGGCCCAGGCATCTCCGGCGCCGACCTCGAGCAGGCGCACGGTGAAGTCGCCCCCCTTGCCGCTCGAGAAGACATGCAGATCACGGTCGCCCCGGTCGTCGTCCAGGGTCAGCGCGCCAACAAAGTCGAACCGCCAGATCCGCGGGTCGAACGCGTGGACGACAACGGCGGAGCGCACGCCACCGTCATAGCCGGTCGCACGTCGCAGCTCGAGAACATAACGCCAATCCGGAGTTGTCAACGACAGCGCCGCGGGCAATGCTTGCTGCGGCCAACTGTCGATCGCGCGATCGAGCGCGTGCAGCGTGACCGTGGTCGTCTCGGTGTCGGACAGGGGAGCTCGTTCCACGAGGACACCGGGAAGTTGGGCCGCATAGCCGCTCATGCTGAGTTGCGCGGCGCTCAGCAGCGGTCCGACATGGCGCAGCGGGTCTGTCCCGCCGGCCGGAGCCGTGTGACCGGCCGGCACGCCGGCGACGACCCCACGCCACCACGCCGAGTCATGGCCTCCCATGATGTCGAAGGGCGAGTCGTATTCCCCGCCGCGGCCGAAGGGGTGGCCGAACCCGAGGGCATGTCCGAGTTCATGGCACAGGTCGTCGAACCAGTTGAACGCACTGCAGGTGAACACGCCGCAGGTGCCGTGCCCGTGATCCTGGGCGCTGGATCCCCACAGGTCGAACGGGCTGGCGCACCAGAGCATCAGCACCGCATAGTCGTCCCAGGTCGGGTGATAGGCATCGTCGACCGCCTGGACGATTGCCTTGGTGCGTCTGCTCCGACCCTCGTGATCGGCCTTGAGTTCCTCCTCCGTCATGCCGGGTCGGGGGTCGACAATGGTGACAGGCTCGAAGAGCTTGTAGGTGAGGTCGGCGAGCCCGAACGTGCTTCGATGCCAGAAATGCGCAAGGCTGAATTCCTGACTCGGGTTCATGAATGCTGCCCAGTCGGTGGACGTCCACACCGGCGCCTGGGCGTCAGTGCTCAACCGGAACGGAATGATGCCGATCATTGGTGGTCCTTGTCCCGGGGTGCGATCCCGCACTCCGTGGGGCGAAACAGGCCATCTGTTCCCCTTATGAGAATATTTCACTCCTTGGCGGTGTCAATAAGGCAGCTGGCGGTACGGGGTCGCGGCCGACTGGCATTGCTGTGACTGGTGATGCACAATGGACAGGAGTCGAGTCCGCTCATGTCGAGGATGTCGGGGAAGGCAACCCTCGAGCCTGGGAGGACCGATGAGCACGACCCGTGGCGTTTTGTACGTCCACTCCGCGCCGTCTGCGCTGTGCCCTCACATCGAGTGGGCCGTGGGCGGCGTTCTTGGCGCGCCCACCAAGATGACGTGGACCGCGCAGGCGGTTGAGCGCAACAGCTATCGCACCGAGCTCTCGTGGACCGGTGCGCCGGGCACGGGCGCCAAGCTGGCGTCCGCTCTCAAGGGCTGGCAGCGCATCCGCTTCGAGGTGACCGAGGAGCCCACGGCGGCGACCGAGGGCACCCGGTGGTCGTATACCCCGCGGCTGGGGATCTTCCATGCCACCACCGGCATCCACGGCGACATCCTCGTCCCCGAGGAGCGGCTCAAGTCGGCGATCGCGAACGACGCGCTGGGGCGTACTCCTTTGAGCGAAGCGCTCGCCGACCTGCTCGGCACGCCCTGGGACGACGAGTTGGAGACGTTCCGGTACGCCGGCGAGGGTGCCCCCGTGCGCTGGTTGCACCACGTCGTGTGACCTGATCGCGCGACACCGGCTCAGAGCACGATGGGCAAGCCGGACGAGATCAGCGCTCGCGAGGCTCCTCCGACTCCGGCCGGTCCCGCCTGCTGCCCCACTGCGGAGCTGATCACTCCCGAGAACTGATCGTCAGAGCGGGATGTTCGTGTGGTTCCCGCGATCCCCGCGATCGTTGCGGGCGATGGCCTTCGCGAGGGTCGACCGGGTCTCGGCGGGGGAGACGATCTGGTCCACCACGCCGATCTCGACGGCCTTCTCGACGCCGCCGGCGATGCGCTCGTGCTCGGCGGCCAGCTCGGCCTCGACCTGGGGACGCAGGTCCTCCGGGGTCGCCGCGAGCTTGCGGCGGTGCAGGATGCGGATCGCCGCGACCGGGCCCATCACCGCGACCTCGGCACCGGGCCAGGCGAACACCTGCGTCGCGCCGAGCGACTTGCCGTTCATCGCGATGTACGCCCCGCCGTACGCCTTCCGCGTCACCAGCGTCACCCGTGGCACGACGGCCTCGCCGAAGGCGTGGAGGAGCTTGGCGCCGCGGCGTACCACCCCGTCCCACTCCTGGCCCACCCCCGGCAGATAGCCGGGCACGTCCACGAGCACGACCAACGGGATGCCGAACGCGTCGCACATCCGCACGAACCGGGCCGCCTTCTCCGCCGACAGCGAGTCGAGGCAGCCGCCCAGGCGCAGCGGGTTGTTGGCGATGACGCCGACCGTGCGGCCCGCGAGCTTGCCGAGCGCGATCGTGACGTTGGGGGCCCAGCGGGAGTGGAGCTCGATGACGGAGTCGTCGTCGAGTAGGCCCTCGATGAGCGGGTGGACGTCGTAGGCGCGTTTGGGGGAGGCGGGGAGGTACGCCGCCAAGTCCTCGTCCTCGACGGTGTCCGCCACCACGCCCTGGTCGGCGAGGAGCCCGACGAGTTGCCGCCCCTGGGCCAGGGCCTGGGCCTCGTCGTCGGCGACCACGTGCACGACGCCGGAGCGGCGCGAGTGCGTGTCGGGCCCACCGAGGCGGAGCATGTCGACGTCCTCACCGGTGACCGAGCGGACGACGTCCGGCCCGGTCACGAAGATGCGGCCCTCCGGCGCGAGGATGACGATGTCGGTGAGCGCTGGACCGTAGGCCGCGCCCCCGGCCGCCGCGCCCAGCACGATCGAGATCTGCGGGATCTTGCCCGAGGCACGCGTCATGGCGTGGAAAATCTGACCGACGGCGTCCAGGGACAGCACACCTTCGGCCAGGCGAGCGCCGCCGGAGTGCCAGATGCCGAGGATCGGCACCCGGTCGGTCATGGCCCGCTCATAGGCCTTGACGACCGCGGCGCAGCCGTCGACGCCCATGGCGCCACCCATGATGGTGGCGTCCGAGCAGAACGCCACCACTCGGCAGCCCTGGATCGTCCCGATCGCAGCCAGCATCCCGGAGCCATCGTCCGGAGTGATCAACTGCATCGAACCCTCGTCGAGCAGGGCCGCGAGCCGATGGTTCGGGTTGCGGGGATCCTGGTCGCGAGGCAACTTGATCTTCTTCGCCGGCGCGGGAGGCGCGGACGCCTCGGCGGCGGGGGCGGGAACCACCGGGGCGGGCTGGGTGGCGGTCAATCGGATCAGGCCTCCGTGACGTTCGCGTTCGTGAAGGCGATGGCCACGTTGGGGCCACCGAAACCGAACGAGTTGTTGAGTGCCGCCAGATCTCCCGCACCGAGCTCGCGGGCCGTGTTGGCCGCGATGTCGATGCCCAGGTCCGGCTCGGGGTTCTCGAGGTTGATGGTCGGCGGGACGATGCGGTGACGGAGCGCCAGCACGGTGGCGAGGGACTCCAACGCGCCTGCGGCCCCGAGCAGATGGCCGGTCATCGACTTGGTGCCGGTGACGATCGCACGGTTGTCATCGCCGAGCGCGGCGCGGATGGAGCCGGCCTCGGTGATGTCGCCCTGCGGAGTCGAGGTCGCATGAGCGTTGACGTGGTCGATGTCGCTGGGGCTGAGGTTGCTGTCGGCCAGCGCCTTTCGCATGGCGGACGCCTGACCCGAGCCGGTCGGATCGGGCTGGACGATGTCATGCGAGTCGGCGGAGACGCCCGCACCGGCGAGGGTGCCATAGATCTTCGCGCCGCGAGCCTGAGCGTGTTCGAGGGTTTCCAGGACAAGGACGACCGCGCCCTCGCCGAGAACGAAGCCGTCACGGTCGACATCCCACGGGCGCGAGGCGCGCTCGGGTTCGTCGTTGCGACGCGACAGGGCCTGCATCTGGCCGAAGGCCGCGATCGGGAGGGGATGGACGACACCCTCGGTGCCGCCGACGACACACACGTCGGCACGGCCGTGACGCACGATGTCGAGGCCTTGCGCGATCGCCTCGTTGGACGAGGCACACGCGGACACCGGTGTGTGGACGCCGGCCTTGGCGCCGATGCGCAAACCGACCTGGGACGCCGGAGCGTTGGCCATGAGCATGGGGATGGTGTACGGAGACACCCGGCGCACTCCGCGCTCCTTCAGGGTGTCCCAGTTTTCGAGGATGGTGTGCAAGCCGCCGATGCCGGTGCCGATGGACACCGCCAGCTTTTCTCGGTCGAGGTCGTTCTCCTCGCCGAACTTGAAGCCGGCGTCGGCCCACGCCTCGAGAGCGGCGGCAACGGCGAGTTGGCTGGAACGGTCCATGCGGCGGGCCTCGACCCGCGGAATGACGGTGTCGGGTTGGACCACGACGCGTGCCGCGAACTTGGTCGGCAGCTCAGCCGCCCAGTCCTCGGTGATCGAGTGAACGCCGGAGCGCCCGGCCAGCAGACCCTCCCAGGTGCTGGCGACGTCCCCGCCCAGGGGTGTGGTGGCGCCCAGGCCGGTGATGACAACGGTGCGGCTCATGTCCTGCTCTCGTGTTGGGTGCGGGTGAAGTGCGGAGTGGAGGGAGTGCGGGCTGACCGAGAACGCGGTTCAGCGAAGCCCCCGGACCCCGGCGGGAATCCCCGATGCCCCTGTCGGGCAGGGATCCCGCCGGGAGCGGGTCCGGTGCCGGCGCTCGGCCGGCGTACTCGGAATCAGGCCTGGGAACGCTCGATGTAGGCGACAGCGTCACCGACGGTCTTGAGGTTCTTGGCCTCCTCGTCGGGGATGGAAACGCCGAACTTGTCCTCGGCGGCGTAGATGATCTCGCTCATGGCCAGCGAGTCGGCGTCGAGGTCGTCGATGAAGGACTTGTCCAGCTGGACGTCCTCGACCGGCACGTTGCAGACCTCGTGGACGATCTCGGCGAGTTCGGCGCGGATTTCTTCAGTGGTAGCCATTGGTTTCTCCTTCGTTGTGAATGGCTTGGGAACTTGTGGGGAGGCGGGTTGCCTCAGGTGGTGGTGACTCAGGGGAGGACGATGACCTGACCGGCGAAGATCAGGCCGCCGCCGAAGCCCACGATGAGGGCGGTCTGCCCACTCTTGGCGAGACCTTCCTCATAGAGGGTCTCGATCGCGAGGGGAATGGACGCCGCCGACGTATTGCCCTGGCGCTTGATGTCGCGGGCGACCGTCACGCTCTCGGGCATGCGCAGGGTTCGCATCATCGCGTCGATGATGCGGTTGTTGGCCTGGTGCGGCACGAACAGATCGAGGTCCTCGACCTTGAGCCCGGCCTTGTCGAGCATTTCCGTCGTCTTGCGGGCGACGGTCTGCGACGCCCACTTGAAGACGGCCTGACCCTCCATATAGACGGTCGGCTTCTCCTCATTGGTCTCGTCGTCCCACATCCGCGTCATCTTGAGCACGTCGGCTGCTGCACCATCGGCGCCCCAGACGACCGGTCCGATCTTCGGCTCGTCGCTCGGACCGACCACGGCCGCGCCCGCGCCATCGGCGAACAGGAACGCGGTCGAGCGATCGGTCAGGTTCGTGATGTCGGTGAGGCGCTCGACGCCGATCACTAGCACGTTCGTGGCGGCACCGGAGCGCACCAGCGCGTCCGCTTGGGCGAGCCCGACGCAGAAGCCGGCACAGGCGGCCGAAATATCGTACGCAGGAGCTCCCTGCGCCCCGAGTTCCAGCGCGATCTGCGGTGCGATCGCGGGGAACTGGGTCATGTGCGTGACGGTCGCGACGATGACGCAGTCGATGTCCTCGCCGGTCACACCGCCGCGTTCCATCGCCTGCCGGGCGGCCTGGACGGACATGTAGTGGATCGTCTCGTCCTCGCCGGCCCAGCGCCGTTCGCTGATGCCGGTGCGCTGAACGATCCACTCGTCGGAGGACTCGATCATCGTGCACATCTCGGCGTTGTCGACCACGCGGACCGGGCGATAGGAGCCGATGCCCATGATGCGGCTGAACGGCGCCCCTGGCGGGGACTGGATCGTGGCACTCAACGTGTGACCTCCGTGGCGGAATCGTTCTCGATGGTCGGGTGGAGCCGCAACAGAGGCTGGCCGGGGCTGACCGGATCCCCGTCCTCGACGAGCCACTCGGTGACCACGCCGCCGTGCGGGGCAGACACCGGAGTCTCGTCGCGCAATGTAGCAACGGTCCCGATCGTGCTGAGTGGCGGGAGGACCGTGTCGACCTCGACGCCTTCGGTGCGGGTGAAGCTGCCCTTGCCGGGCGAGACCACCAGTCGGAAGGCCGGCGTCGCCGAGAGCTCCGCGGGGGTCGAGGGTTCGCCGTGCTTGCGGACGAAATCGAGGGCTGCCGGCAGGTCGTCGGGGGTGTTCAGCGAGAACAGGTCGACGCCCTTGAGGTTGCGCTTGGCGATGCCGGTGAGGGTGCCGGCGGGCGGCAGTTCCAGGAGTCCCGTCACGCCGAGGTCGGCCATGGTCTCCATGCAGAGGTCCCACCGGACCGGATTGGCGACCTGGTTGACGATTCGGCGCAGGACCTCCTCACCGCTCTGCACGACTTGGCCGTCGGCGTTGGACAGCAGGCGTACGCGCGGGTCGCTCGTCGAGACCGAAGCCGCCAGGGCCGCGAGGTGGTCGACGGCAGGGGCCATGTGATGGGTATGGAACGCGCCGGCGACGCTCAACGGCATGAGGCGGCAGCGACGGGGCGCGTCCTCGGCGAGCGAGGCGAGCTGCTCGACGGTGCCGGCGGCGACGATCTGGCCGGTGCCGTTGTTGTTGGCGGCCGTGAGGCCGTGGCGCTCGATGGCGGCGAGCACTTCTTCGGGGTTGCCGCCGACCATGGCGGTCATGGAAGTCGGGGTGGCTGCGCTGGCCTCGGCCATCGCCTTGCCGCGCTCCCGAACGAGGACCATCGCCTGCTCGGCGGTCAGCACGCCCGCGCCGGCAGCGGCGGTGATCTCACCCACGGAATGCCCGGCAGCGACCCCGATCACCGGGAAGGCGTCCGCGGGGGAGGGGAACAACTCGACGGCGGCGAGCAGGCCCGCGACGACGAGCAGCGGCTGGGCGACGGCGGTGTCCCGGATGGTCTCCGCATCCGCCTCGGTGCCGTAATGGACGAGGTCCAGTCCGGCAGCCGCCGACAGCCAGTTGAGCCGTCGCGAGAACGAGGACTCGGTCAGCCACGGGCTGAGGAATCCGGGGGTCTGGGCGCCTTGTCCCGGCGCAACGATTGCGAGCACGAAACCAACTCTGTCGCTTTCTGGCCGCCGGCGCCCCCACTGACCCGGCCAAAGTGTGTCGTGCCGAAGTTGTGGGGTTCCTACAAACGGACCGACAGGCGAAACGAAGCTTGGTCCGAAGTGTCCAAGTGACCGTTGGGGAACGTCCTCATGTCGGTTGGGGATCACGCGGGTGGCGCTCTGGTGAACGGGTTTCCGGCGGTCCCGCCGCGAGTCACGATCCGATGAGCCGACCGAGGGTGAGGGCTAACCGCAGCACGTATGCGTCTCGCGCCGATGAGGGGTTGAACCCCGTGACCTCGTGGATCCGTTTCAGACGATAGCGGACCGTGTTGGGGTGGACGAACAACAGGCGGGCCGCCCCTTCGATCGCGGAGCCCTGGTCCAGGAAGCACACCAAGGTGTCGAGGAGGCCGCCGCCGGCGTTCTTGAGTGGCTGGAAGATGTCCCGTGCCAGGGCTCGGCGGGCATGGCCATCGCCGTTGAGCGCCCGCTCCGGCAGCAGGTCGTCGGCGGCCACCGGCCGGGGCGCTTCGGGCCACGCGACGGCGGCACGCAGCCCGGAGAGTGCCGCGCGGACGCTCCCCACGGCATCCACGAGATGGTCGACCGTCGGGCCGACGACCACCGGGCCGGTCCCGAACACATCGAGCACCCGATCGACCAGGACGAGCGCGCCGCCGGGCTCGGAAACGCTTTCGCCGCCGAGAACCAGAACCAGCCGGTCGCCCTGGACGCCGGTGAGGACGTCCACGGTGGGGCCGAACCGCGAGCGGAGATCCTCCCCGAGGCGTGGGTTGTCGGTGGTGGGTGCGGGCCCCACGGCGACGCACACCGACTGGGTGGAGACCCACCCGAGGGCGGAGGCCCGGGAGAGGACGGTCTCATCGGCCTCGCCGCGGACCACTGCGTCCACGACCATCGCCTCGAGCCGCGCATCCCACGCGCCTCGCGTTTCGGCCGCCCGCGCGTACACCTCCGCCGCCGCGAACGCCACCTCTCGCGAATAGCTGAGGATCGCGGTCTGGGCGATCTGGCGGTCACCGCGCGGCAGGAGTTCCTGGAGCTTCAACTCGACCACTTCGATCGTCGTGCGCACGAGCTCGACCGTCTGGTGAAGGGTCACGTGACGGGCCAGCGCGCGGGGCGCGGACCCGAAGATATCCAGGCCCTGCGCCGAGGCCTCAGGGTCGGCGAACCACGTGACGAAGCCGTCGATGCCCGCCCGCGCGACCACGGCGACCCAGGAGCGATTGTCCGCATCGAGGGCCGTGAACCACGGGTGTTTGGACTCCATCTCGGTCGTGGCCGCCTGCACCATTGCGCCCGCCAGGCCCTGCAGCCGCTTCGCCATCGCCGTCCGCTGCCGGGACGACAATTGCGGCGGGCGCGAGGCCCGGATCTCGGCGGTCATGGGCCGCAGCCTAATGCTGGAACGCGGGTTAGGGTGGACTCCGCCGGACGGCAGTCTCGACCCGGCAGCTGGGAAGGGGCATCGTGGATCCGATAGACGCATTGCGGGAGATCGCCTATCTGCTGGAGCGGGGTCGGGCTGATACGCACCGGGTTCGGGCCTATCGGCGGGCAGCGGACCAACTGTCCGGCATGACCTGTGCGATCCGCGATGAGCATCAGAAACAACAGGACTGGCGCACGCTGCCCGGTCTGGGTCCCAAGACCACGACCGTGATCACCCAGGCGTTGAACGGGCAGGTGCCCGACTATCTCGCCCAGCTCCGCACAGAGCAGCAACCGCTCGCGAAGGGCGGCAAGGAAGTCAGGGCCGCGCTCAAGGGCGACCTCCACTGCCACTCCACGTGGTCCGACGGCGGTTCGCCGCTGGAGGAGATGATGCTGTCGGCGCAGGCGATGGGATACGACTATCAGGCCATCACCGACCACTCGCCGCGGCTGAAGATCGCGCGCGGGCTGTCGGCCGAGCGGTTGATGGACCAGGTGCAGTTCGTGGGCGATCTCAACTATGCGATGCCGGGCTTCCGGGTGCTGACCGGGATCGAGGTCGACATCCTCGAGGACGGTTCCCTGGATCAGGAGCAGGACCTCCTGCTCAGCCTCGACATCGTGGTCTCGTCGGTGCACTCGCACCTGCGCATGGACTCCGAGACGATGACGCACCGCATGGTCGCCGCCATTGCCAACCCGGCCACCAACGTCCTCGGCCATTGCACGAACCAGCTCATCACCGGCGGTCGGGGCACGCGCCCCCAGTCGGATTTCGACCCCGAGGTGGTCTTCGCGGCCTGTCAGCAGTTCGACGTCGCGGTGGAGATCAACTCGCGTCCGGAACGACGCGATCCCCCCGATGACCTGCTGGAGCTCGCGGTGGACATGGGCTGCTATTTCTCGATCAACACCGATGCGCACGCACCCGGTCAGCTGGACTGGATCGCATACGGGTGCGAACGCGCCGAGGAGCACCAGATTCCGCTGGACCGCATCATCAACACCTGGGACGCCGGGCGGCTGGTGGAGTTCTGCCGCAAGGGCTGATGTCGACCTTGCTGAATCGGCCGGCTCACGCAGCGCCGCGGAGGCGAATCTCGACGGCGTTCAGGATCGTGGCGGGATCAAGTCCGGACGAGCGAAGGAGATCTGGGCACTCGCGCTGACCCGGTTCCAGCAGCCCGGCCAGGATGTGCAGGTCAGTGATCTCCCGGTGGTTGACGCGCACGGTCACGACGAGTGAATTCTCCAGTGCTCGCTTGGCCTCGTCGCTGAAGGAGATCGCGTCTCCCCGGAAGCGGTCCAGGAGCCGGCGTCGCCGTGGTCGACGGGAGGGTGGTGTGCCCTCGAAGTTCTGCCGCACTGCTGCGGCGACCTCGCTCAGGTCGATGCCGAATCGACGCAGGGCGTCGGCGTCGGCTGCCGTCATGCCGGGCAGGGTCTCGTCGGAGGTGTAATCCCGGACCAGTGCCGTGAGCGCCTGCTCCGTGAGTCCGTGCTCTGTGAGGACGTTGGCCGCATCTCTCTGAAGCCGCAGGACACCCAGCAGCAAATGGCGGCTGGAAAGCTCGAGTGCGCCGAGTTGTCGGGCTGACTCCGAGGCCAATGAAATTGTCGACGTGGCGCCCTCGGTGAACCGTTCCAACATGTCATTTCCTTGCGTCGAGGTGGGCGTATTTCTTGTGAGCCGCCTGCTTGCTGATGTCCAGGGACTGTGCGATCTGGGCCCATGACCAACCCGCGGCACGCGCGCGGCTGACCTGCATGCCCTCCAGAGAGTCCGCCAGGCGGCGCAGCGCGAGCGTGGCCCGGAGGCCTTCGGCGATGTCCGCGCCGCCGGCGCTGTCGATGATGGTGTGGGCGTTCGACATGCCGTCAACTTTAGTTGACACAGGGTGTTGCGTCAATCAAAGTTGACGAATGTGTCGGGAACATTCGCTTCCTGCCCCTGCTCTGAGGGGTTGTAACGGACAACGTTTCTCCAGCCGCTGGCCCACTGGGTGCCCGTCTGGATCCCCACCCTTTCGAAGCACAGGAGTTTCGTCATGCGTTTGAAGTCTGCCCTCGCCCTGGCCACCGCCTCCATCGCCGCCTTCGCCGGTCTCGGCGTTTCTGCCCAAGCCGTCCCGGCCGCGCCTCCGGCCGCTCAGGTCAGGAGCATCGGGGGTGAGACGTCCTCGACGGGTTACAGCTATTCGGTCCAGGAGTATCTCGAGTTCACCATCGACGAACTCGACCAGGACTGGAGTGAATGGTTCCGCCAGAACGGCTACTCCACCCCGATTGTCGGCTATGTGATCGTCGAGCCCGGCCAGCCCTTCCAGTCCCGGTGCACCGACGAAGGCGGTCAGCCGCTCTTGGTGACCCACAATGAACCCAACGCCTTCTATTGCTCGGCCGACCCGGTCGTGATCGATGGCGTGACCCATTACGGCATGATCATCCTGCCCGTGACCACGATGCAGCAGATGTGGGTCGGCAACGTCGCCAACAAACGTTCCCAGATCCCTGGTGACTTCGCGGCCGGCATTGTCGTTGCGCACGAGTTCGCGCACCACATCGTCGATGAACTCGGTGCCGCCACCGGCGTCCGGCCGACCGGCAAGAACAATGAACTCATCGCCGACTGCATGGCCGGCGTCTGGATGCGGGCAGCTGACGAAAGGGGTCTGCTCACCGATACCGACCTCCAGGAGGCGTCCGCCGCGCTGGTGGCGGTGGCGGACCCGCATGAGGGTGGCGGTCACGGCACCGCCGCTGAGCGCCTGGCGGCACTGCGTCTTGGCTATGCGGGCAACGCGCAATACGCCGCGGCGACCCCCGCCGCGTGCTTCGCGGCCTACGGACGCTGACCGTTCGGGCGTTAGGGCCTGAGTGCGCTTATCCGGGGGAGCGGACCCAACCAAGGCGAGCGGCCCGGCGTGCCGATCATGGCGTGCCGGGCCGCTCGTGTGCCCCTGTCTGGTCAGGAACGCGGATCCCACCGGAAGTCGCGGAGACCAGTCCAGATGCCGAACGCGGTCCACACCGCGAGCGGAACGACCATCCCGGCCGCGGCGAGAAGAGCGTCCGAGACGCCGCCGACCGTCGTGCCGTCGATGCCCACACCGGAATAGGCGAGCTGGATCAGATCGACGACCGGAGTCATCGGCAACACGTGGGCGATGTGCTGCACGGCCCGCGGCGTGAACTCCAACGGAAACATGAGCCCGGACAGAACGATTGCCACCAGCATCAGCGGCAGGGTCGTGAGCTGGGCCGACTCGACGGTCTTGGTCCAGGTCGCGCTCCAGATCGCGAGCCCCGTCCACGTTCCTGCGCCGCCGATGACGGCGAGCGCGAGGGCCCACGGGTGGGCGACCGGGGTGCTGAACACCAGGGTCGCACCGGCGACCGCGAGCGTCGACTGGAGGACGAGCAGGATCCACAGGGGGACGGCCGGGGCGAGGACGATCTCGAGCGGGGTGGCTTCCCCGGCGCTCAGGCGTTTCAGGACCAACTGCTCGCGCCGACCGACGAGCGAGGTGACCATCGTGAAATAGATGACGTACAGCAGGCTCATCGACACAAGTCCGCTGGTCAGGGCGATGCCCAGGCTGGCCGGATCGAATATCCCGACCCCGCCGAACGCCAAGCCGATAACCAGAGGCAGGACGATCGCCGTGAACGCGGCCGTCTTGTTGCGGAGCAGAATCGTCGTCTCGGCCCGGACAAGGGTGCCGAAGCGGCGCAGCCGACTGCCGCGCGAGCCGCGGTCGGCGACGATGGTGGCCGGGAGGGCGGGAAGAGTGCGCGTGGTCATCAGAGTTCCTCGGTGTCGGCGATGGACAGGAAGACCTGCTCGAGAGAAGCCGATCGGGCCTCCAGTTGGGGCAGGGGAGTGGTGCCGGCCCAGGCCAGGACGCGAGCGAGCGTGTCCTGCAGGGTGCGGGTCTCGATCACCATCCGATCAGTCAGCGTGATCGTCGTGTCGGGCAGATAGAGATCGGCAAGGGCGAGGCACTCAGGGCGGAGGAAGCTGATTCGCGCCGGCGCCTCGGCCACGATGTCGGCCAGCGTGCCTTCGCGCGCGATCAGCCCGTCGTGCATGATCGCGATCCGATCGGCGAGGTTCTCGGCCTCCTCCAGATAATGCGTCGTGAGCAGGACCGTGGAGCCGCGCTGCACAAGTCCTTGGATGAGGGACCAGATGTGCCGACGGCTCTCCGGGTCGAGCCCGGTGGTCGGCTCGTCGAGGACCAGGAGCTCCGGGTTGCCAAGCACGGCAAGGGCGATGTCGAGCCGTCGCCGTTCACCGCCGGAGAGCTTCGCGGTCTCGACCTCCAGCTTGTCCGCCAGATCGACCGCGGCAAGAGTCTCATCGACGGCCAGGGAGCGGGTCAGGGTGCCCTGCCAGATCTGGGCCATTTCGCGAACGGTCAGCGTTGGCGGGAACCCGGATTGCTGCAGGACCACGCCCGTGTGGTGGCGCACCTGCTTCCGCTCGGCAAAGGGGTCGTGCCCCAGCACCTCGATCGTGCCCCCGGATGGCCTGGCCAGTCCCTCGATGAGCTCGACCGTGGACGTCTTGCCGGCGCCGTTCGTGCCCAGCAGCGCGAACAACTCGCCTCGGGCGACCCGGAGGTCAATGCCGCGGACGGCCTCGAAGCTGGCCGTGGCTTCCCGTCGCCCGGTCAGCCAGTTGAGTTTCGTGGTGATCGGATAGCTGCGGCGGACACCGGACAGGACCAGGGCATCCTCGGTCGACCGTTCGATCCTCGGCAGGTCGGGGGCTGTCGTCGTTGTCATGTTTCCAGACTCCCGGCTGATGACGGGAGTCGGCAGTGTCGGGCCGCACGCTTTGGCATGCGCTCATCACCGCCCGGACATGACATATGTCAGATCACCCCGAAACCGGAGGCGGCGGTGGGTCCCCTCGGATCGGAGAGTCACCTGCCGCGTGACAAAACGCCACCGACCTCCGGTCGAGCTCGGCGTTCCCCTTGTCGCGACTGTCCACAAGTCAGGTCGAGGAGGAAAAGTTGCGCACAGTCCGGGTGCCCGGGCGGCACGATCCCGCCATGACCTCGCACGGTCCCGACATGAGGCATGAGGAAGACATCCAGCAGCGCCTGGAAACGGACGGGATCATCGCGGTGCGCGAGGTGGATCGGTTGGTGAGAGCGGCGCTCTATCGGGCCGCGAAACGAGGGATCCTGGTGAGCGTGCTGCCGGGCATCTTCGCCGACCCGGCAGCCGCCGACCAGCCCCGGACCCGCATGCTTGCCCTGCACAAGTGCGACCCCAATGCGATCTTCACGGGCGCTACCGCCGCCGCGCTGCTGTGGACTCCGGACAAACTGCCCTGTTCGGTCGAGGCCAGCACGGAGTTGCGGGTTCGGCGCGACGGATTCTCTGTCAGCAGATGGCGGCCAGACCCTGACTGGGTGACGCAGGTCGGTGCTTTCAGATGCACCAACCGTGAACTCACTGCAGTCGACCTGATCCCACGAAACGGTGGTGACCTGATCGATCGGATCCTCCGGGAGAACAATCCGGTCGGCCAAGCGGCGCTCGACCGCATGTGGGCGGCTCTGCGGGCGCACCCTCAGCGGTCGGGCAATCAGCTTCGGGCCCGGTTGCTGGAAAGCTCGACCGCTCTGCCTTGGTCGGAGGCGGAACGTCAGGCGCACCGGCAACTGCACGACCACGGCATCATGGGCTGGCGCGCCAACGCATCAGTGCCTGTTGGCGACACCGTCTATCCAGTCGACTTGCTGTTCGAGGAACACCACCTGATCGTCGAGATCGATGGTTTTGAGTTCCACAACAGCCGTGCGGCGTTCGAGCACGATCGAGCCCGCCAGAATGGGCTCGTCGAGCACGGGTGGCGCGTCCTGCGTTTCACGTGGGCCATGATTCAGAGCGGCGAGTGGATCCCCGTTCTGCGGCGCTGCCTCGGCCTCCGTGCCCTCAGCTGACGGTGATCTCACCCGGCTCGGGCCAGCGATCCGGTTCGGTGCCGGACCATGTGTATTCCATCGAGTCCAACAACCCGTCCCGCACCCGCACGACGATCTCGCCCGAGCGCTCCGCGCCGACCCAATAGCGTCCGAGCAGCGGACCATCGCTCAACTCGATCCGCGGGGCGCCCCGCGCGACGAGCCGCACCTGCCACGGCCCGTCCCCGGGTTCGCCCTCGATCCCGATGAGCTGACTGGTCAGCCCGAGGGTGGCGGCAGGGGCGTTGCCGTCGAAGGAACGCCCCGCCTCCAGCGCCACGATCGCCGCGAGGAGCCGCTCCACCTCGCGGGGAAGAGGGCTCATGCGCCGGCGCCCTCCTGCTTGACGTGGCCGACGGCCTGCGGATCGTCGACCTTGTAGCGTCGGAAGGCCTCCGCGGGCGCCTCCGCGCGGTATTTGCCATTGCGCGCCAAAGCATCCAGCGTCGCCACCACGATCGACTCCGCATCAACCATGAAGAACCGGCGTGCCGCGGCGCGGGTGTCGGAGAAGCCAAAACCGTCCGTGCCGAGCGAACGCCACTCGTGGTGGACATAAGGGCGGATCTGGTCCGGCACGGCCCGCTGATAGTCGCTGACCGCGATGACTGGCCCATCGGCGTCGGCGAGCTTCTCGGTCACATAGGGCGTCTTGTTGGGTTCCATCGGGTGGCGGAAGTTCCGTTCCTCCACGCCGATGGCCTCCCGGGCAAGCTCGTTCCACGACGTGACCGACCACACGGCCGCGTCGACCGACCACTCGTCGCGCAACATCTGCTGCGCCTTGAGTGCCCACGGAACCGCGACACCGGAGGCGAGGATCTGGGCCTGCGCGTGCTGCTTGTTGCCCAGGGCGGGGGAGAACAGATACATCCCCTTGAGCAGGCCGTCGATGTCCAGATCGTCCGGCGGGCCGGGCTGCGGGACTGGCTCGTTGTAGACGGTGAGGTAGTAGAAGATGTCCTCGCCGTTGGGGTGCTGGTCGTCGAGGCCATAGCCATACATCCGACGCAGACCGTCCTTGACGATGTGGGCGATCTCGAACCCGAACGCCGGGTCATAGTGCACCACCGCCGGGTTCGAGGCCGCGAGCAGCGGCGAGTGGCCGTCGGCGTGCTGCAGTCCCTCACCGGTCAATGTGGTGCGACCGGCGGTCGCGCCGATCAGGAAGCCCCTGGTCAACTGGTCGGCGGCGGCCCAGATGAAGTCACCGACGCGCTGGAACCCGAACATCGAATAGAACAGGAAGACCGGAATCATCGGCTCCCCGTGCGTCGCATAGGACGTCCCTGCGGCCGTGAACGACCCCAGGCCACCCGCCTCCGAGATGCCCTCATGCAGCAGCTGACCCTTGCGGGCCTCCTTCCAGGACAGCAGGAGTTTGCGGTCCACGGATTCATAGGTCTGGCCGGCGGGGTTGTAGATCTTGTTCGTCGGGAACATCGAGTCCATGCCGAACGTGCGGTATTCGTCCGGCGCGATCGGCACGATCCGCTCGCCCCAGTCCTTGTCGCGCATCAGATCGCGCAACAGTCGGACGAACGCCTGGGTGGTCGCGACGCTCGGGACCTTCTCGTCCGTCCCGGGTTTCACGAGCAGGGGCTTGTAGAGCTTGTCCTTCGGCAACTCGAGTTGGCGGGGCTTGACGATCCGGCGCGGCGCGAAACCGCCCAGCTGACGCCGCCGGTGATGCATATAGCGGATGACCTCGGAGTCCTCGCCCGGGTGGTAGTAGGGCGGGTTATTGGCGTCCTCCAGGTCCGCGTCCGGGATCGGAATCTTGATCCGGTCGCGGAAGGCCTTCAGGTCCTTGCTGGTCAGCTTCTTCATCTGGTGCGTGGCGTTCTTCGCCTCGAACGACTCGATGGTCCAACCCTTGACGGTCTGCGCCAAGATCACCGTCGGCTGGCCGTGATGGCTGAACGCCGACTGAAACGCCGCGTACACCTTCCGATAGTCGTGTCCGCCGCGGGAGAGCCGCTCCAGGTCCAAGTCGCTCATGTCCGCGACCATCTTGGACAGGCGTGGGTCACCGAAGAAGTGATCCCGGATGTATGCCCCACTCTCTGCTGTGTAGGTCTGGAACTGGCCGTCCGGCGTGCTGTTCATCTTGTGCACGAGGGCGCCGTCGGTGTCCTGCGCCAGCAGCGGATCCCAGTCCCGTCCCCACAGGACCTTGATGACGTGCCAACCCGCGCCGCGGAAGAAGGACTCCAGTTCCTGGATGACCTTGCCGTTGCCGCGGACGGGACCGTCGAGCTGCTGGAGATTGCAGTTGATCACGAAAGTCAGGTTGTCCAAGCCCTCCCGAGCAGCAACGCCGATGGCGCCAAGGGACTCCGGCTCGCCCATCTCACCGTCACCGAGGAATGCCCAGACGTGCTGTTGGGAGGTGTCCTTGATGCCGCGGTGCTCGAGATAACGGTTGAAGCGCGCCTGATAGATCGCGTTGAGCGGACCGATGCCCATCGACACCGTCGGGAACTCCCAGAAGTCCGGCATCGATCGGGGGTGCGGATAGGAGGACAGACCACGACCGGGTCCGCGGGAGTGCTCCTGCCGGAAACCGTCGAGTTGGTCCGCGCTGAGTCGGCCGAGGAGGAAGGACCGGGCATAGATGCCCGGGGCGGCGTGGCCCTGGACGTAGATCTGATCCCCGCCACCGGGATGATCCCGACCGCGGAAGAAGTGGTTGTAGCCGACCTCGTAGAGAGAGGCGGCCGACTGATAGGTCGCGATGTGACCGCCGACCTCAAGACCCTTGCGGTTGGCCTTGGACACCATGATCGCGGCGTTCCAGCGAATCGACCGGCGGATCTTGCGCTCCAGATCCTCGTCGCCCGGGAAGCGTGGCTCATCCTCGGGTGGAATCGTGTTGATGTAGTCAGTGCTGCGCAAACTCGGCAGCCCGACCTGCCGCTGACGAGCACGGTCCATCAGCTTCAGCATGATGAACCGAGTGCGGTTCGGGCCGTCGGCGTCCAAAAGGGCGTCGAGGGAGTCGAGCCACTCCTTGGTTTCCTCTGGGTCGATGTCCGGGAGCTGATAGGCCGTGCCTTCGGCATTGATCGCGGGGCGTTCTCCTGACATGCCGGTGCGGCTCCTTCCCGACGCTGGGTCGAACGTGGCTGAAAGTTCGAAGAGTCTCCTTCCATAGTGTCACCCGACGCCTAGCAGGCGGTCGGGGGTGCCTTATGGGCGCAGACGTGGCACGATTCTCAGTGTTGACTCCAGTCACCTCGGGGTCGACCGCCCGTTGGGGCGAGAGACAGGACAGGAGTTCGTTGGTGGCCACAACGGCAGGAGGCAAGGCGTTGTCCGCAGCCGAGAAACTCGGGCTCAGTGAGGGCTTGGTCGTCCAGGAGCTGGGTTGGGACGACGACGTCGACGATGACCTGCGCGTCGCCATCGAGGATGCGATCGACGCCGAATTGATCGAGGAGGCCATGGAGGCCGTCGATATCGTGCTGCTGTGGTGGCGTGATGACGACGGGGATCTCGTGGATGGTCTGGTCGACTCACTGACCGACCTGTCCAACAACGGCGTCGTCTGGCTGCTGACCCCGAAGGTCGGTCGGGACGGCCATGTGGATCCCGCAGACGTTTCCGAGGCAGCGATCACGGCCGGGCTCTCGCAGACGACAACCAACGCCTCGGTGTCCCAGGACTGGACCGCGACGAAGCTGGTCCGGCCCAAAGGGAACCGTCGGTGACCGCCCTCGCGGTCGGTGATCGAGTCGACTCCTTCGACGGAGTCAATCAGTTCGGCCAGTCGGTCACGATCGGTGCGGGAAGCGCGTGGCTCGTGTTCTTCTATCCGTTCGCGTTCACCGGCATCTGTTCCAGCGAGTTGCGGGCCCTCGACGAGATGCGCCGTCCGCTGCGTGACGTCGGCGTGCGGCTCGCTGCCGTGTCCTGCGACAGCATGTTCGCTCTCCGGGTGTTCTCCGATGCCGAGCACTTCTCGTTCGACTTGGTCAGCGACCACTGGCCCCATGGAGCGATAGCAGAGAGGTTCGGGGTCTTCGATGCCCGCCGGGGCTGTGCTCTCCGCGGCTCGTTCCTCGTCGATCAGGACCGCACCGTGCGCTGGCGGACCGTGCAGAACCTTGGCCAGCCCCGCGACATGAATGCTCATCTCGCTGCAGCCCGGGAACTGGCGGCGGACCGATAACGAATTCCTTGTCCGAAGGGGTTTGTGGCAAGATCTGTCGCCGGGGCGCATAGCTCAGTTGGTTAGAGCACCTGCCTTACAAGCAGGGTGTCGTTGGTTCGAGTCCGACTGTGCCCACCAAGAAGCGTGCTGCATCCCACCCACATGGAATGCTGGGTGATATGAGCGCAGCCGCTGCTCCACGCTTCTCCGTCAGCCACTGGGTGCTGCATCTCCTGGTGGGGCTGTCCGGATTCCTGGGTTTGGTGATCTTCTTCATCAGACAGCGAGTCCAGGCGCCGTTCGCCCCCCACCTCGGTCCGTTCGCGCCGCCGGCCGCGCCGACCGTCGGGGAACTGCTGGCGATCCCCCAGGAATACCTGGTGATGCTGGTCCCGTGGTGCTTGGCGCCGGCGGTGGCCGCGCTCCTGCACAGACGCCGGCCGACCCTGTTGAGTGTCGGCGTGGCCGTGCTGGCCGGGTACGCGACCTGGTGGCTGCTCGAGGTGAGCGCGTCGCCCCGTCCGCCGGGTGATTTCTGGCATCTCACGGCCGTGTTCACCATGCTGATCGGATTCGGCGCGCTGCCGGCAGCGCTGTTGGCCCTCGTCGTGGACGCCGCCCAGCGCTCGTGGCGGGCGGCCCACATCGCCATCGTGCTCGCAATCGTCGAGGCGGTCGCGTTGGGGGCGGCGCTGGTCGTGCCAGCGCACCAGTGAGTGTCCGAGGCTCGGATCGACGCCCCAAAAGCCGCTGGCTGGCTCTCGGCACCGTGGATAGGGTCCGCCTATGGATTCCGAAAAGGCGATGCTGCATGACTACCTTCGGCGGCAGCGGGAGGCGCTGCTGTGGAAGGTCGATGGGCTCGACGAGCGAGAGTTGCGACTGCCGAGGACACCGACCGGCACCAATCTGCTCGGGCTGGTGAAGCACACCGCCGCAGTGGAACAGGGGTATCTCGCGACCTGCTTCGGCCGGGGCGAAGTCGAACCCACCCCGTGGATGTATGGCGATGAACCCAACGCCGACATGTGGGCCACCGCGGCGGAATCAGCCGAGTGGGTCATCGACTTCTATCGCCGGGTGGCGGCCCACAGCGATGCCGCCATCACCGAGCTCCCTCTCGAGACCACCGCAACCGTGCCGTGGTGGCCCGAGGAGCGACGCCATCCGACGCTGCGGCGGATCCTCGTGCACGTGATCCAGGAGACCGCTCGTCATGCCGGTCAGGCCGACATCCTGCGCGAGGGCATCGACGGTGCCGCCGGGCTCTCCGCGACGTACGCCAACCTGCCGCCGGAGGACGCAGCGTGGTGGTCGGGCTATGTCGATCGACTGACCGCGGTCGCCGAGTCCTTCCGGGACTGAGCGGCTGGACTCAGCCGCGCTGGAGGGCAGCGGCGCCGGCCAGCGCCACGGCGGCCCCTTCGATCTCGCTCTCGGTGGTCGACCGGCCGACCGACAGTCGCAGCGCCCCGAGCGCAGCCTCTGGAGCGAGTCCGATGGCGAGCAGGGCGCCCGACGGCGTGTGTACGCCGGCATGGCAGGCGCTGCCGGTCGAGGCTGCGACGCTCGTCGCTGCCTCGAGAATGTCAGCGCCGATCATGTCCGGCACCGCGACCATCAAGGTGTTCGGCAGTGTCTCCTCGCGAGGCGTGACGCGGATGAGTCCGGGGATGCCCGCGGCGAGTCGGTCCCAGAGGAGTTCCCGGAGCGCGGTCTGGCGTACGCCTTCCGCCGCCAGCAACCCACCGGCCAACTCGGCGGCGGCACCCAGGCCGACGATCGCAGCCACGTTCTCGGTGCCCGGGCGCAGACCACGCTCCTGACCCGCACCCCGCACCACAGGGGCGATCGACGTGCCGCGCCGGACATAGAGGGCCCCGACGCCCTTGGGCGCATACAGCTTGTGGCCCGCGATGCTGAGCAGATCGACGCCCAGCTCGTTGACGAGGACGGGGACTTTCCCCACCGCCTGCGCGGCATCGGCGTGCGCGACTCCGCCGGCCGCCTGGACCCGTGTGGAGAACTCCGCGACGGGCTCGAGCGTCCCGATCTCGTTGTGGGCGAGGATCAGGGTCCCGACGCCGATCGGCCCATCGGGAAACGCATCGAGCAGCACCCGCGCCTCGGCGTCGACGGGCTGCTCATGGACCTGCCAGCCGTGTTCCGCGTGCAGATGCGCGAGCGGGGCAACAGTCGCCGGATGCTCGATCGCCGACGTCACCGCAACCCGCACTGAGGCGACGGCCGCGGCGCCACGGATCGCGAGATTGTTCGCCTCGGTGCCGCCACCGGTGAAGATGATCTCGTCTGGTTCCGCCCCGATCAGCGCCGCCACCTGCTCCCGGGCGCGATCGACCGCTGCGCGGGCACGACGCCCGTGCGGCGTTGCGCTGGACGGGTTGCCGAACTCGGTCGTCAGATGGGGCCACATCGCGTGGGCGACCTCGGTCGCTACCGGCGTCGTCGCGTTGTGATCCAGATAGAGCACGTCGGTCATAAGCCCTCCGAAGTCAGTCAGGGCGGGGAAACCAGCAGGCTACAGAAGGCCAGCGAAACGAGTGGAACAGCCCCTCGGAGCGGTCGCGGCGGGGGCGTCGTTTCCGTGCTGCGGCACGAATCGCGCGATTCCGGTGCCGGTCGATCATAGTTGTTACTGCGTGGTTCGATATCACGCCGACGCAGCAAATAAGCGCACCCCTTTCATCGAATCACCAATCCCAGAAGGATGATCATTTTGAGCAACTTCAGCATCCCCACTTTCGGCCTCGCCCCGGCGTGGATCAACTCGATGATGCAGGCGTCCACCAAGGCCATGACCATCGCGTTCACCGCCCAGCAGGTCATCGGGCTGCGGCTGTCGATGCTCGCGGCCAACGGCAACACGGCGACCAACCGCAAGGAAGTTGAGCGGATGTTCACCGAGAAGATGGACGCCGTCAACGAGTCCTCCCGCGTGCTGTTCCAGCTCGCCGGGACGATGGCTCAGGCGTGGCCGACCATGTTCACCGATCCGAAGGCCGCCGAGCGCATGCTCAACCGCGCTGCCAAGGCCAGTGATCGCGCACTCACGCCGTTCTCGCGTCGCGTCACCGCCAACCAGAAGCGTCTCAGCAACTGACTTCTTCCCCACCTGAGCGCGGCCCACACCGGGCGGGTCTTCGAACCCCGGTGTGGGCCGCACCTTTTTCTCCGACGCACCGCAACCCAGTCCCCGGCTTCGCACCCGCGCCTAGATCCAGCCCCGGTCCGACGCGATCTGCACCGCCTCGTGTCGATTGACCGCCCCCAGCTTCGCCACCGCGGCCGACAGATAATTGCGGACCGTTCCCTTGGACAGCGACGCCCGCACCGCGATCTCGTCGACGGGCGCACCATCGCGGGCGAACGCCAACACATCTGCCTCACGGGGGGATAGCGGCGAGTCACCCGCGCCGATCGCTTCAGCGGCCAACTCGGGGTCCACATGTCGCCCGCCTGCGGCGACTGTCCGCACGACACCGGCGAGCGTCGCCGCCGAGACCGTTTTAGGCAGAAAGCCCCGTACGCCCGCGGCGAGCGCGGACTTGAGATATCCCGGACGCCCGTGCGAGGTGACGATGATGCAGCGACACTCCGGAAGCTCGGTCGCCAGCAGCCGCGCGACCTCGATGCCGTCCGGCTCCGGCATCTGCAGATCCAGCAACGCGACATCCGGCCGGTGTTTCGTCGCCGCTGCCAGCGCCTCCGGTCCCGAGGCCGCACGCGCCACCACCTCGATGTCATCCTCCAGCGACAGCAGGCCGGCGAGCGCGTCTCTGATGAGGTTCTCGTCGTCGGCGAGCAACACGCGGATCATGCGGGGACCTCCTGTGAGACGGGAATGGATGCGGTCAGCAGGAACCAGTCACCGTCGAGCTCGTGCTCCAGTGACCCACCGACCTCCTGCAGGCGTTGGGTCATCGACGCGATCCCGGTGCCGGTCGACGCGGCGTTCGACGGCCCGCTCGCTCCGTCATTGGTCAGGGTGAGCGCGACCTCGTCGGCCTCGACCGCTGTCGTGATGCTGACCTGCGTGGCCCGGGAGTGGCGCAGCACGTTGGTCACGCCTTCGCGGATGACCCAGGCGAGCGTCTCCGCGTACCGCTCCGGAATCTCCTCACCCGCGATCACACATCGGATGCCGGCCGACGACAGGAGCGCCCGCGCCCCCTCGATCTCGTCGGCCCAGCCGGCGCGCCGCTCGCCGCGCACCACGCGCCGAACCTCCGCGCCGGCGGTGTTGGCGATCTGGCGGACCTGGGCCATCTCGTCCGCGGCACGTTCGTGATGACCGCGCCGGGACAGCTCGGCCGCCAGCTCGGCCTTGACCGAAATCGTCGCCAGGGTCCGGCCGAACACGTCGTGCAGGTCGCGCGAGATCCGCAGTCGCTCCTCGGCGACCGACAGCTCCGCGGCCGTCTCGTTGGCCTCCTGCAACTGACGCAGCACTCGCAGCATCCACCCGCTGGACCAAGCGGACCAGATGAAGACCAGGAGAAGGATCAGGGCGGCGATCGTCTGGGGAATGCCCAGGAAGGTCACCACGCCGCCCACAACGACAGCGGCGAGACTCACGACGGCGGCGGTGCGGATGGTGAAGGTCGGGCTGACGGCGGCGATCGAACACGCCGCCGGGGCGATCGCCAGCACGATCGCGCCCGGAATCTCCCAGAGGAGCCAGAAGGTGCCCATGGTCACGGCGGCGACCGCGGCGACCCATCCGACGATGAACCGCGCCGACAGCGCGGGCCGATCGCGCATCACCCGGTCGAGACTGTGCCGGGCGGCCTTGATGTTGAAGACGGTCACCACCACGGACAGCGCGAGCAGGGCGAGGGACCCGAGGAACGTGAACCGGTTCGACGAGGCACCGAGCGTCAAACCGGCCATTTGCACCAGGAGATAGGCCATGAGGAGATACAGCGACCAGCGCACATAGAGTTCGAATCTGCGTGCGCTGATCACCGGTGAGTCCTGCATCAGCTTCATTCTGCCAGGGTGCCCGTGGGAGTAGGGTGGGCAAGTTCTGCGCCCGGTGCGGGCGGGGAGAGTGCCGGTCGGGGCGTACGCCACCAGACGATCGCCGCGACAATCACCAGCAGAGCGCACGGGATCAGCATGACGGGGGACGCCACCCCGGCGGAGCGGTCTAATCCCGCGTTGAGGTCGTGCCGGAGGGTCACGCCGACGAGAAATGCGACGACGTTGTTCACCGCGTGGAGCACGACGGCGGACTCGAGCCCACCGGTGCGCCAGGTGATGAGGCAGAGCGCGGCGCCGAAGGTGAAGTAGTACACGTTCAGCCACGGATCCAGCGCGAAATGGGCGACCATGAACAGCAAACTGCTCACCACGAGCCCGATCACCAGCCCGGTTCGGGGACCGCGACCCCAGCTGGCCGCTATGCGGAAGGCAAGGCCACGGAACGCGTACTCCTCACCCATCGACTGGAGCGGCACCAACATGAGCGTGATGACCACGAAGGCGAGCGCGTCGCCCGACGCGTACGCCGCCGTCGGCTGGGGGAGCAGGCTCGGATAGACGACCTGGACCAGGGCCCACAGGGGAATCAGGATCGCGACCGACCGCCCGAAGACGTCCCAGCGGAACCGGGCGACGACCGAGTGGAGGGAAACGGCCGGCACCTTGAAGAACCACTTCTGCAGCGCCATGCTCCACGGGGTCATCGCCGCGAGACCCAGCATGCCGCCGGCCAGTGTGAACGGGGTCATGCCGGTGGTGATCTCGCCGCGGACGGCGAACTCGATCCCGACGGCGGCCACGCCGAAGATGCCTGCGAACACGAGCATGCCGAGCATGAGGAGCACCAGCGCGACGATGCCGCGCCAGGCCCTGGGCCGTTCGATCGCGATCCGCTGCTGATATTCGTGCGGGGCCGACGCAGTGGGTGGGGGAGCGTCGGGCCGGCCGACCATGTGCTGGTGGGCTGCCGGCGTGGCGAGGACTTGGGGTGAAGTGTTCATGGTTCAAGCCTCCGCCGGGAATCGTGGGTACGCCGGTGCCGCGCATCACCGGTTTGTGTGCATCGATCAGCCGGTTGCCATGACAGATGTCACGGGTCTGTCGCCGGGGCTAAGTTCTGGACCATGACGCAGATCTGGGCCCACCGGGGAGCTTCGGCGTACGCACCGGAGAACACGCTCCCCGCCTTCGCCCTCGCCGAACGGATGGGGGCGGACGGGATCGAACTGGACGTCCAGCTGACCGCGGACGGCGAGGTCGTGGTGATCCACGACGAAACCCTCGATCGGACGACCGACCGCTCCGGGCCCGTCGCCGAACTCTCCCTCGCCGAGATCCGACGCGCGGACGCGGGTGGGGGGTCGGGGGAATTCGAGGGTACGCGGGTTCCGACGCTGGCCGAGGTGTTCGCCCAGGTGCGGCCCGGGCGCATGGTCGTCAACGTGGAACTCAAGAATCTGCTCGAGTTCTATCCCGGGCTGGAGCGGGCGGTCCTGGACGTCATCGAGGCCAGCGGCATGGCTGACCGGGTGATCGTCTCGTCGTTCAACCACTGGAGTCTCAAGACGGTGCAGCAGTTGGCTCCGGCGACGCCCGTGGGTTTGCTGCTGTCAGACGGGATCTATCTGCCGTGGGAATATGCGGTTGATTTCGGCGCGGCCGCGATTCACCCGCACTGGGGTTTCCTCCGGGTGCCGGGGTTGGTCGACTATGCGCACGCGGCCGGGATCGACGTCCACGTCTGGACGGTGAACGCACGAGCCGACATCGGGGCGGCCATCCGCGCTGGCGTGGACGCGGTGATCACCAACCATCCCGATGTCGGCATTGACGTGCTGCAGGGCTGAGTGGACGTCAGCCCTTCTGCAACCTGGCCTTGACCGCAGCGGCCACCCGGCCACCATCGGCGCGGCCGGCAGCCTTGGCGTTCACGGCCTTGATGATCTGACCCATCTGTTTCATCGTGACCTCGCCCGCGGCCGCCACCTCGGTCTCGACCATGGCGGTGAGCTCCTCATCGCTGAGCTGGGCCGGGAGATAGACCTGCAGGATCTCGGCCTCCGCCAACTCGACATCGGCCAAGTCCTGACGGCCGGCCGCCGCATAGGCCTCCGCGGAATCCCTGCGCTGTCGGACCTGTTTGGTGACGACAGCCTGCACCTGGGCGTCGGTGAGCTCATGGGCCTGGTCGCCGGAGACCTCTTCGGTGGTGATCGCAGCGAGCACCGCGCGCAGCACCTTGGTGGTGTCGGCCTCCTTGGCCTTCATGCTCGCGATCATGTCGGCGCGGAGTCGGTCCTTGAGTTCAGCCATGCCACTGGCCCTTCTGTCGTTTCGGGAATGATGCGGGCACCATCGTCCCACGCGCGACAAGCGATTTTGGGCGCGTCGACGCGGGCTGGTAGTGTCTGGCAGGTTGCCGTCACGACGGCCGCGGATGACCAAGAGCTCCCTGCAGGTTCCAGATGGGGGAGCGCCGCGCAACGGGAAACCGGAAGGAGAGCGTTTATGGACGCCGCAGAGAAGCAGAAGATCATTGAAGAGTACGCGACCAAGCCCGGTGACACCGGCTCTCCGGACGTGCAGATTGCGCTGCTCACCAAGCGCATCGCCCACCTCACCGAGCATCTGAAGCAGCACAAGGGTGACTATCACTCGCGCCGTGGGCTGATGCTCATGGTCGGCCAGCGTCGCCGGCTGCTTAACTATGTCGCCAAGAACGACATCGAGCACTACCGTGCGCTGATCAAGCGTCTCGGTCTGCGCCGCTGACGCAGTGCATCGAACGTCGCTGAGCCCCGGGATCTCCCGGGGCTTTTCGCGTTAGTTGGAGAATGCGAATCGGATCTCCGGCAGCACGCGAGCGGCGTCCTCCGGTTCGCGGACCAGCCACGCCCGGTTGCCGGTCTGCTCGGCGATGCGCTCCACGGTGGCGAAGTCCGCGTCCGTGCCCAACACGACCAGACCCAGGTTGATTCGCTTCGACGGGTCGGATGCGTTGATCCGTTCGATCAGCTGATCGGCCGTCATCGTGCTGTTCGAGCCTCCGTTGAAGCCGCTGCTCGCGACGATCACGGTGTTCGTGAAGCCGGGGCGATAGTCGCGTTCCATCTGGGCGTACGCCGTCCAGATCGCTTCGTAGAGCGGGGATCCTCCGCTGGGCCGGATGTGCTCGAACTCGTGGAGATTGTCGGCCATGTTCGCCAGGAACTCGGGAGTCGAGGTCGACTGCAGCGGAGTGATCTCGTGGAACGCGGGGTCCCCGTTCGCCCACGTGTGGAAGGTCATCAGGCCGGTCACCGACCCGGGTGGCCAGGTCGACCAGCTCTCGGTGGCGGCTGCGGTGATGGCATCGATCTTGCGTACGCCGCTGTCGCCGAGCTCGTCGCCCATCCAGGCTGATCCATCGACCACGGTGAAGGTAGCGGCACGGTGACTGAACGCCGCCCAGGCCTGGGCCGCGTCAGTCATGGTCGTGGGGGGCAGCGGCGTGGGTTCGGAAACGCCTTCATCGGGCAGGCCGATGGCTCGAAGATGCTCTGCGGTGGGAGCGCGGTCGCCCACCCGCAGGCCGGCGTCCAGCAGAGCCGACCGGCCCTCGGGAGCGCTGAGCCACCGGACGAACCCATCGGTTTGCGGAGTGCCGCCGCCGATGAGCGCAATGCGCACCCCGCTCCGGGCCCCGTCGATGTGCCAGGCGTTGAGGTCGTGCTGAGCGGCTTGGCTCAGCGCCACTGCTTCGGTCGTCACGCCTATCCGTGGCCCGACGCCGAGTGCGATCGGGGCATCGCTGGGGTCGGGCGCCAGATGTTCGCTCACCTCGGCGGGCGGGACCTCCGCGACGGTGCGCCACTGCACTGACGCCATGAGCCGCTGATCGCCGGTGGCCGATGTCGGACTGTCCGGCAGGCGCTGGCCGCCCGCGACCTGGTGGGCGAGCGACAGGAATCCCAGTGCGCCGATCGTGGACTCTGCAGGCGCCGGGAGCACCAGCTTCAATCGGCCCCACTCCGGGTGTCCGTGGTCGGCGAAGGTTGCGCGGGCGGTGATGAGGTCGACCAGAGTGTCCCCGGTCAGGGATGTTCCGTCGAGGGCGTCGGTCATCGCATGGGGCGCGACCAGCACGATGGGGGACCAGCCGATGCTGTAGGCAGGAGCCTCGGCCACGTCGGGAGCTTGGGCACGTTCCTGCCACACCCTCGCTTCGGGGATCCAGGCGTCCGCGCCGCCGAGGCCCTTCTCTGCGACAACGGGGCTCGGCCGGGAGACCAGCGTGATCGGAACGCAACCGGCGCCGAGGCCTTCGCCGTAGTCGTTCACTGCCTTGTCCATCACCGCGAGCAGCGAGGGGTCCACGAGGACGGTGGCATGTTCGGGGCAGGTGCCGGTGCCGCCGACCTCGCCGTCTCCGGCGTGTTCGTCGGATCGGCCGCCGACCCCGCAGCCGGCAGTGATCGCCAACAGGAGGGCGAGGGAGACCAAGAGGAAGACCCTTTTTCGCGCCGGCGTCCGGAAGGTTCCGCCGGGTGTGGCCGGACGGGTGTCACTGTTCGACACTGGGGCCTCCTGCTTGAACGTCCGATCGCGCACGTCTAGCAAATCATGACCTGAGGCGCTTGGCCCAGTCGCGCGCGGCGGGCGCGGTGCCCGTCCGAATGAGTTTCGGGTAGGTTTGAACTCGGACAATTGCACATAGTCATCATCGAGATCGCATCGCCCGGCTGATTCGGGAGTCCTCGGTCCTCGGTAGTGGGCTTCGGGCGCGCCTGTTCCAACGCGCTCCCGCGGACCTCGATCGAAGACCGGCCTCCGCTCAGACGGATCAGCTGTGCGTGCGTGTGATCACACCACCTGAAAGGAATCCCGTGGAGGGATCTGACCTGAAATTCACTGAAGCCATCATCGACAACGGCAAGTTCGGCAAGCACGTCGTGCGGTTCGAGTCCGGACTGCTCGCTCGCCAGGCCGCGGGTTCCGCCGCCGTCTATCTCGACGGCGACACCATGCTGCTGTCGGCGACCACGGCCGCGAAATCTCCGCGTGACGCGATCGACTTCTTCCCCCTGACCGTGGACGTCGAGGAGCGGATGTATGCGGCGGGCCGCATCCCCGGCTCCTTCTTCCGCCGCGAGGGACGCCCCAGTGAGGGCGCGATCCTCGCCTGCCGCCTCATTGACCGGCCGCTGCGCCCGTCCTTCGTCAAGGGCCTGCGCAACGAGGTCCAGGTGGTCGTGACCGTCATGGCACTCAACCCCGACGTTCTCTATGACGTGGTTGCCATCAACGCCGCGTCGATGTCGACCCAGCTCGCCGGACTGCCGTTCTCGGGCCCGATCGGCGGCGTCCGGATCGCGTTGATCGATGACCAGTGGGTCGCCTTCCCGTCCGTGGACCAGCTCGAGGACGCCACGTTCGACATGGTGGTCGCCGGCCGGGTGCTCGCCGACGGCGACGTCGCGATCATGATGGTTGAGGCCGAATCGACCGAGCAGACCTGGAACCTGGTCAAGGCGGGCAAGCCGGCGCCGACCGAGGACGAGGTCGGTCGCGGCCTCGAGGCCGCCAAGCCGTTCATCAAGGCGCTCTGCGATGCCCAGGCCGAGTTGGCTGCCCAGTTCCCGAAGGACACCGCGGAGTTCCCGGTGTTCGTGGACTATGGCGACGACCTCTATGCCGCGGTCGAGGCCGAGGCCGCTGACCGGATCCGCGAGGCCATGCAGATCCCCGGCAAGGAGGAGCGCAACGAGGCGACCCACGCCATCCGTCAGGAGGTCACCGAGAAGCTGGCGCCCCAGTTCCCCGAGCGGGAGAAGGAGTTCGGTGCCGCGTTGAAGGGGCTGACGAAGAACATCGTCCGCCGCCGCACGCTCACCGACAAGGTGCGCATCGACGGGCGTGGCCCGCGTGACATCCGGACCCTGTCCTCCGAGGTCGGGATCATTCCCCGTGTCCACGGCTCCGCGTTGTTCGAGCGTGGCGAGACCCAGATCCTGGGCATCACCACCCTCAACATGCTGGGCCTGGAGCAGAAGCTCGACACCCTCGCCCCCGAGGACTCCAAGCGCTATATGCACCACTACAACTTCCCGCCCTATTCGACCGGCGAGACCGGTCGCGTCGGCTCGCCGAAGCGTCGTGAGATCGGCCACGGTGCGTTGGCCGAGCGGGCGCTCGTGCCGGTGCTGCCGGATCGCGAGGAGTTCCCGTACGCCATCCGCCAAGTCTCCGAGGCGCTCGGGTCGAACGGCTCCACCTCCATGGGTTCCGTGTGCGCCTCGACGCTGGCGCTGCTCAACGCCGGTGTTCCGCTCAAGGCGCCGGTCGCGGGCATCGCGATGGGTCTCATGAGTGAGGACGTGGACGGCAAGACGGAATATGTCGCGCTGACCGACATCCTCGGTGACGAGGACGCGCTCGGCGACATGGACTTCAAGGTCGCGGGCACCAAGGACTTCGTGACCGCGCTCCAGCTCGACACCAAGCTCGACGGCATCCCCGCCGACGTGCTGGCGGCCGCGCTGCTGCAGGCCCGTGAGGCCCGGCTGACGATCCTCGAGGTCATGACCGAGGCGATCGACCGTCCGGACGAGATGAGCCCTTATGCGCCCCGGATCATCACGGTCAAGATCCCGGTCGACAAGATCGGCGAGGTCATCGGCCCCAAGGGCAAGATGATCAACCAGATCCAGGACGACACCGGTGCCGACATCACCATCGAGGACGACGGCACGATCTATATCGGTGCCGCTGACGGTCCCGCCGCCGAGTCCGCGCGGTCGATGATCAACGCGATCGCCAACCCGACGATGCCGGAGAAGGGCGAGCGCTATCTCGGCACTGTCGTGAAGCTGACCAGCTTCGGCGCGTTCGTGTCCCTGCTGCCCGGCAAGGACGGCCTCCTGCACATCTCGAAGATGCGGGCGCTCGCCGGTGGGCAGCGCGTGGAGAACGTCGAGGACGTCGTTTCGGTGGGGCAGAAGCTCCAGGTCGAGATCTCCGAGATCGATGACCGGGGCAAGCTGTCGCTCGTCCCGGTGATCGAGGACGAGAAGGCCGAGGCCGCGACCGAGGCCTGAGGTGACTGACCAACTCCCGGAGGTCGCCGGTGGGGTTGGTGCGAGTTCGGCTGTTCCGGAGGAACAGATCGTGCGCACCACCCTGTCCGGCGGCCTCCGTGTCGTTTCGGAGAGGATTCCGGGCAGCCGCAGCTTCGCGGTCGGCTTCTTCGTCGGGACGGGTTCCCGTCATGAGGCCCCGCACTTGCACGGGGTCTCGCACTTTCTCGAGCACGTGTTGTTCAAGGGCACGAAGCGGCGCCGGCCCGAGGAGATCGCTGCGGCGATCGAGCAAGTGGGCGGCGACATCAACGCCTATACGTCCAAGGAGCACACATGCTTCTATGCGCAGGTGTTGCATGACGATCGGCGGGTTGCGGTCGATGTGCTGACCGACATGCTGGGGTCCTCCCTCGTGCGGTCGGTCGACGTGGACGCGGAGCGTGCGGTGATCCTCGACGAGATCGCCATGCACAACGACGATCCCGCGGAGGTCGCCCACGAATTGGCGACCGGGCGACTGTTCGCCGGATCATCCCTCGAACGGAGCGTCATAGGCTCCACCGCATCCATCGAAGCGCTGGAGCGTCGCCAGATTGCGTCGTATTGGCGCCGGCACTATCGCGGGCCCGGCATCGTCGTCGCAGCAGCCGGACAGGTCAATCACGACCGCCTCGTCGAGGCGTTGACACCGTTCGCCGAGCAGATTGCGGCCAGCACACCGAGCCCGCGCCTTCCGGCCGGCCGGTCCCGGGTGGTCGAGTCCGCGGTGTTGCTCCATCGCCGCCCCCTTGAACACGCACAGGCCGTGCTCGGATTCCGCTCACCCGGCCTGTTCAGCGCCCCTGGCGAGCTCAACGCGACACGCCCGGCGCTCAACCTGCTGGCGACGATCCTGGGCGGCGGGATGAGCTCGCGCCTCTTCGTGGAGGTCCGCGAGCACCGCGGTTTGGCGTACTCCATCGACGCGAGCGAAACGGCCTATACCGACGCCGGCTGCCTGACCATCGAGTGGGGCAGCGCTCCGGAGCGAGTGCCGGAGATCGCGGCGATCGTGCGTGACGTGATCGCCGATGTGATCAGCGACGGTGTGACCGAGGCCGAACTCGAACGGGCCAAGGGCCAGGTGACCGGCCAGCTGCTCCTCGCTCTGGAGGGATCCAGTGCCCGCATGAGTCGCCTCGGCGCCGGCGATCTCCTCGGTGATTTCCGAACGCTGGATGACGTGATCGCCACCTATCGGGCGGTCACCGTGGCGGACGTCCAGCGGGCCGCCGCCGATGTCCTCGCGGCACGACCAGTGCTCGCGGTGGTCGGCGCCAAGGTGAGCCGACCACGCCTCACGACCCTGGTGCAGCGCTGGCTGTGACGCGTCGGTGACGTCAGTTCCCGCAGCTTTGTCCCGAGGTGGTCGTGTCCGCCGGTGACGTTAGGGTGGGACCGGTTCGATCACGATGAAACGGGAGCGCACGAACATGGATGTTGCTGTCTTTGGTGCCAACGGTCGCATGGGTGCCGAGGTCTGTCGGGCGGTGGGCCGGGCGGAGGACCTCGAACTGCTCGCCGGCATAGATTTCGGCGATCCCAAGGAGGACGCGGAAGCTGCCGCCGTCGTGGTCGACTTCACGCATCCGGACGCTGTCATGGACAACCTGCAGTGGTGCATCGAGCGCGGCATCCATGTCGTGGTCGGGACCACGGGTTTCACCGCGGAGCGGCTCGAGCAGGTCCGGGGCTGGCTCGCGGCCAAGCCCGACGTGGGCGTGATCATCGCCGCAAACTTCTCCGTCGGCGCTCTGCTGATGATGGACATGGCCAAGCGGGCTGCTCCCTATTTCGACTCGGTCGAGATCGTGGAACTGCACCACCCGAACAAGGCGGATGCCCCGTCCGGGACCGCCACCACCACCGCGCAGAAGATTGCGGCGGCTCGGGAGGCTGCTGGTGCGGGACCCATCCCGGACGCCACGGAGACCGAGGTGTCGGGCGCGCGGGGCGCGGACATCGACGGCATCCGTGTCCACGCCGTCCGCCTCAAGGGACTGGTGGCCCACCAGGAGGTCATGTTCGGCACGGAGGGCGAGACGCTCAGCGTCCGCCACGACTCGTTCGACCGGACGTCGTTCATGCCCGGCGTGCTCGCCGCGGTCCGCGCGGTCGTCGGCCGGCCGGGTCTCACGCTCGGCATCGAGGCCATCCTGGGTCTCGAGTCCGAGACGGACTGAGCCGCGCACCCAGACATCTTGATGCGCACACAGCGGACCCGGCGGTCGCCGGCCGGAGCGGAGGAACGGCCGCGGCGGTCATCAGGTCGCCGGTCGGTCGCGACGCTGGTGGTCGTCGCGTTCGTGCTGGCCCTGCTCGGGGTCGGGGACAGGCTTGCCGTGCGGCAGGTCGAGGACAGGGTCGGCCAGGTGCTGCGCACCCAACTGGACCTGGCGGAGGACCCCTCGGTCAGGATCGAAGGGATCCCCTTCCTCACCCAGGTGGCGGTCAATCGGTTCGATCACGTGCGGTTGAGCGGGCGGGGCATTCCGGCGGGCACCGCTGAGCGACCGCTGCTGGTGGACCGGATGGACCTCGATCTGCGTGGCGTGCGCACGGCAGATCGGTTCCGGCGCATCACCGGCGAGCGCCTGACCGGATCCGCGGGCGTCACCTGGGCCGAAGTCACCCAGCAGCTCGGTGCAACCGTCACTCCACAGGCCGGGGGTCGCGTTCAGGTCGACATCACCGCCGATCTCTATGGTCAGCAGGTACCGTTCGTGATCAGCGCACGGCCGGTGCTCGACATTGCGACACAACGGGTGCACCTGAGCGAGCCGCAGGTGATCGTGGGGAGCTATCGGATCCCGGACGATGTGGTGCAGCGAATCGCGCAGGAGTCAGTGCCTCCCGTTGACCTCAGCCTGCCGATGGAGCTCACAGCGAGCGACCTCAGAGTGGGGCGTACCCATCTGGAATTGGATCTCAGCGGAGCCGACGTCCGATTGGTCGACTGACCACAATAACGCCCCGTCCACTTGATGGCCGCACTTTTGGGGGCGGCTCAGGATCTTTTCAGGCGACGCCTTTGCTGCCAAGCTGGTGGTCAGACGGACGGTGGTCATTCGATCAGTTTCATGGCCACCGGCCGTCATCCAATTCCGGGCCGTTCTCGGTTCGACGCGATGTGTGCTTCACTCCCTCGTCTACGATGCCGACGTGACTTCCAGCGACCTGCCCGACTCCGTCCGCCTCGCGCTCCCGGTCGAAGCTGCCGATATCGCAGCCTTGCAGATGCAGGTCTGGGCGGAAGAGTTCGCTGACGCACCCGCACTGCTGGCCGAGCTCAGTGAACAGGAGATCGCCGAGGCCTGGCACCGTGCGATCACCCGGCCGCCCCTGGCCGCCTGTCGGGTGCTGGTCGCGGTGAGTCACGGTGCTGTCGTCGGATTTGCCACGACCATGCCGAGCGACGACCCGGACGCGGCGGCCGGCAACGACGGACTGATCGCCGAATTCATCATCGCCCCCGACACCCGAGGCAAGGGACATGGCTCACGGCTGCTGCATGCCTGCGTGGACACGCTCCGGGCCGACGGTTTTGCTCTCGCCACCTGTTGGGTGCGCAGCACCGACGACGATCTGCGCGCGTTCCTGACCGACTCCGGCTGGGCGGCGGACGGCAGCCATCGGGAGATCGGCCTGGCCGACGGCTCCGTGCGCCTCAAGCAGATCCGGCTGCACACCGATATCGCGGTGGACTGACCATGCTGTCCGACGATGCCGAGGGCGGTCTGGCTGCCGGACTGCCTGACCGCGCCGATGAAGAACTCCGGTCGGTCGTCCCCATCGTCCATGCCCACCTCCTGGAGCTCGTCAACCGGACCGAAGCTCGCCTGGTCGGTGAACTCCCCGGCTATGGGGATCTGCCGCAGCTCGGCCTGCGCGCGTCGATCACGGGGCAGTTCGAATATCTGCTGGCGTCGATCTCCGGCACCCGCACCCCACCGGGCAGCATCAGCCCCGGCGACACCGGCCGGGCGCGGGCAGAACAAGGTGTCCCTCTCCATGCCGTGCTCGAGGCCTATCGCATCACCGTCGCCGAGTTGTGGCAGGACGTGCAGAGCGCCGCACTGGCCCAAGGGACCGATCCGGCGATCGTTGTCGGGCTCGCGGGCGAGATGTTCGGGCGGCTGGAGGAGGTCTCGAGGATCGCGATTCTGGCGTACCAGGAACGTGCCGCAGAACTCCTCGTCGAACGCGAAGCCGAGCGGGCGGCCACGCTCGAGGCGCTGTTCAAGGGCTACCTTCGCGGCCGCGACGAGATTTGGCGGGCGGCCGTGCGGCTCGAGTTGCCGCTCGAGGGCCGATTCGTGGCGATTGTGGCCGCGTCGGCGGGAGAGGATCCGCTGCCGGATGTGTACGCGCGGCTCAGGCGGCGCGGACTTGGTTCCGCGTGGCGCCTGACCCCGGACCTCAAGGTCGGTGTTGTGTCCCTGCGGCAACACGACGTGGCCACGGTGCTGGCAGTGCTGGAGGACTTGGCCGAGGGCCGGGTGGGAGTGAGTGCGGTGTTCACCGCGCTCGCCGATGCCAGTCACGGCGTCTATGTCGCACGTCTGATGATGGCCGCGATTCCCACCGGTGAGTCCGGTGTGCGCCAGCTCGATGACAGCCCCCTCGCGGCGCTGGTCGCGGCCTCACCCGACACGTCTCGAATGTTGATCGAGACAGTCCTCGGTGACCTGCTCGCCCTGCCGGAAAAGGCACGCGTCCCCTTGGTGGAGACCCTGGAGCACTGGCTGGCGGCCAAAGGGTCGGTGGCCGACGCGGCCCAGGCGCTGTTCTGTCACCCCAATACGGTGCGTTATCGCATCAACCGGATCGAAGAGGTCGTCGGCGTGGATCTTTCCGATCCCGCAGACCTCGCCGAGGTCGCCTCCGCCGTGCAGGCGCTCAAACTGTTCCCGCTGTGAGCCAGTCGGATAGCGTGACCCGCATGTCTTCTTCAGGTTTGCGCACGCCCCCCAAGCTCCGACCCGACACGTTGCGGGTCATTCCGCTGGGTGGCCTGGGCGACGTGGGGCGGAACATGGCGTCCTTGGAGGTCAACGGCAAGATCCTGCTGATCGACTGTGGCGTCCTGTTTCCGAGTGACGACCACCCCGGTGTGGACCTGATCCTGCCCGGCATCGACGGCATCCGCGACCGGCTGGCCGACATCGTCGGGCTGGTGCTGACGCACGGGCACGAGGACCACATCGGTGCCGTGCCCTATCTGCTGAAGCTGCGCAATGACATCCCGGTGTTCGGGACCAGGCTGACGCTCGCCCTCGTGCGGGAAAAGCTGCGGGAGCACCGCGTCCGCAACACCGACTTGCGGGAGATCGACGGTGACTCGCTCGTCCTGCTGGATGAGTTCGAGATCGAGTTCATCCCGGTCAATCACTCGATCCCCGACGCGGTGGGGCTGTTCCTCCGCACCAAGGCCGGCACCGTGCTCCACACCGGTGACTTCAAGATGGACCAGTTGCCCCTGGACGGGCGCCTGACCGACCTCCGGCGGTTCGCGAAGCTCGGCGAGGAGGGCGTCGACCTGTTTATGGTCGACTCCACGAACGCCGAGGTGCCGGGGTTCACCACACCGGAGAAGGACATCCAGCCGGCTCTGCAGCGGGTCTTCTCGGCCTCCCGCCAGCGGCTCGTGGTGGCGTGCTTCGCGTCCCACGTCCATCGGGTCCAGCAGGTTCTGGACGAGGCTGTGCGGCACGGCCGCAAAGTCGCCTACGTCGGTCGCTCGATGGTCAAGAACATGGCGATCGCCCGCGATCTGGGCTATCTGCGGGTCCCGGGCAACACTTTGATCGATCTCAAGGACGTCGAGGACTATCGGCCCGAGGAGGTCGTGATCGTCTCGACCGGCTCCCAGGGTGAGCCCCTGTCGGCGCTGTCCCGGATGGCTAACCGGGAACACCCGGCGATCGAACTGCAGCCGGGGGACACCGTGCTCCTCGCGAGCTCGCTCATTCCCGGCAACGAGAATTCGGTGTCGCGGGTGATCAATGGCCTGTCGCGCTTGGGGGCCAAGGTCGTGCACAAGGGCAACGCGCTGGTGCACGTCTCCGGGCACGCGTCGGCCGGTGAGTTGCTCTATTGCTACAACATCGTCAAGCCGCGCAACGTGATGCCGGTGCACGGCGAGATGCGGCACCTGATCGCCAACGCCGAGCTGGCCCAGGCCACCGGCGTGCCGGTCGAGCACACGATCGTGGTCGAGGACGGCGAGGTCGTCGACCTGCACCGGGGCAATCTCTCGGCCGTGGGGCGCATCGACACCGGCTATGTCTTCGTCGACGGCTCGACCGTCGGCGCGCTGTCGGACACCGAACTCACCGACCGCCGGATCCTGGGTGACGAGGGGTTCATCACGGTCGTCGCCGTCGTCAACCCCCACACGGGTCAACTGATCACCGGCCCGGACATCCACGCCCGCGGCTTCGTCGAGGACGATGCGGTGTTCGACGGGGTCCGCGACGAGATCGCCGGTGCGCTCGTGCAGGCGATGGCAGAAGGCGTCGATGACACCCACCGGCTCCAGCAGGTGGTGCGGCGCCGCATCGGACGCTGGGTCAACAAGACCTATCGCCGGCGCCCGATGATCGTGCCGCTGGTGATCCACGCCTGAACGCAACGGGAGATTTGCGCGGCCGGGGGCCGGTGGTTAGAATCGCACGGTTGCCGGTTCGCGGTTGCGGACCGTTGTCATGCATAAACCTGTTCTTTGACGAGGAGACTCCAGTGGCTGCCGTATGTGATGTGTGTGCCAAGGGCCCGGGCTTTGGCAACAACAAGCCCTGGTCGAAGAAGAAGACCAAGCGCCGCTGGAACCCGAACATCCAGCGCATCAAGGCGGTTGTCGGTGGCAGCGCCAAGCGCGTCAACGTCTGCACCTCCTGCTTGAAGGCCGGCAAGGTCGCCGCTCGCTAACACTTGCCCGTTTCCGTGAAGGAGCCCGCCCCCGATGAGGGAGCGGGCTTTTTCTATGCGACCTGGTCCCGCGGCCGGGCCGGCGGCCGTCCGTGTCCTGAGATGTACCCGTATGCGGCGCGGCATCCGCGCTGGGGGGTTGCCGGGCGTTGCGCGGGGACATCTCAGGGACTGGACCGCTCATCGGTGATCGCGCAGGCGTTGCCGGGCGTTGTACGGGGACATCTCAGGGGCTGGACCGCTCATCGGCGATCGCGCAGGCGTTGCCGGGCGGAATCGCGCGGTTCAGCGCCGCGCGGTTCAGCGCCGCGCGGCCGCGAGGATCAGGTCGTGCACCGAACTCGCCGGCACCGACTCCCCGTCGAGGCCGGGCAGGTCGTGGGAGCTGATCAGGACAGGCGCGTCGTCGGTGCCGGGCAGGCGGCCGTGCGTACCCTTCACCCACGTCGGGTCGAGCGGGACGATGTTCATCGCATACCGCAGCCCGATCTTCTTCTTCAACAAGTTCAGCCCGGCCTTGGCCTTCACGAGCTTGTCGGCGGGATCGAGAAAGAGCTCGGCGGGGTCATAGCCGGGCTTCTTGTGGATCTCGACACCGCGAGCGAAGTCGGGGGCGACAGCGTCGTCGAGCCAGTAGTAGTAGGTGAACCAGGCGCCCGGGTCAGCGACCGCGACGAGGTCGCCGGACCGTTCGTGATGCAATCCATAACGCTGCTGCGCCTCCCGGTCCAGGACCTCGTCCACCCCGGGAAGCTCGGCCAGCATGGCCGCCACGCGGGAGCGGTCCGAGGCATCGCGGACATACACGTGGGCGACTTGGTGGTCGGCCACCGCGAACGCCCGTGAGGTCCAGGGATCGAGGAGTTCATGGCCACCGGAGTTGTAGACCTCGAGCAGTCCCGCCCGCCGCAGCAGCCGGTTGATATCGACGGGCTGGTTGGCCTCGGCGATGCCGTACTCCGACACCGCCAGCACCACCATGTTGTGCTCCGCTGCACAGTCGAGCAGATCCCCGATCACCTCGTCCAACTCGGCAGCAGCCCGTTCCGCCTGGGGCGAATCGGGTCCGAACCGCTGGAGGTCATAGTCCAGGTGAGGCAGATAAGCCATCACCAGGTCGTGCGCGTGCTGCTCGATCGTCCGTCGGGTCGCCGCGGCGATCCACTGGCTCGACTTGATGGAGGCGCCGGCGCCCCAGTATTGGAACAGCGGGAACGTGCCCAGCTCCCGCGTCAGCTCGTCGTGCAGCAGCGGCGGCCGCGTGTAGCAGTCCGGCGACTTCCGACCGTCGGCGTGATAGATCGGGCGCGGCGTCACGGTGATGTCGACGTCCATGCCCATCGCGTACCACCAGCAGATGTTCGCCACCGTGAACGACCCCCGTTCGGCACGGGCGGTGTCCCACACCTTCGGGCCCTCGACGAGCGCATTGTGCTGCCGCCAGAGGAAGACCTCGCCGAGGTCCCGGAAATACCAACCGTTGCCCACGATCCCGTGCTCGGCCGGCATGCGTCCGGTGAGCATGGTGGACTGAACCGAGCAGGTCACCGCCGGCAGGACCGTGTCCAGGCGCTGCTGCGTCCCGGACCGCGCCAGCTTCGACAGGCGGGGCATGTGCGCCAGTGCTTTGGTGGTCAGCCCGACGACGTCCAACAGCAGCACGCGTGCCATTCCTAATCCTCTTCTCCCGCGGCCGCGAGCAGCCAGCGCAGTTCCTCGGTGATGCCGGTGACCAGATCGACCCCGGCGGTGTCGGGCGGCAGAACCGCCCAGGTGTACGTTTCCACTTCCAAGTCGTATGCCCCCGCTCCCGCCAGCTCCCGCAGGCACGTCACGATCGTGTCGCGCGTGGACCGCAGCGGGGGAGCGGGATCGGCGTGGACGGGGATATGGAAGTGCACCCGCCAGGGACCGTTTCCGGGCAACTCGGCGAGCGCCAGATCCAGGTCGTCGACCGCGAGCACGGTTCCGTCCGGAGCGAGCTCCCTGGTTTGGTGCAGATAGCGCGGCTCGACGAACCGGCCGATCAGTTCCCGTTGCCGCGGGTCGCTCGGGTCCGGCACTTCCGGTGCAGCCGACGCCTGGACCTTGACCACGGCCAGCCCCGCCGCGTGGACGCCCCGGATCTCGGTGGCCGGGTCGGCGAAGGAGACCGCGAGATGACAGGTGTCGAGGCAGATACCGATGTACGCGGGATCGAGCGTCCCGGACCCCACCCGTGGTCGCAGCCACGCCACGACGTCGGCGACTGTGTCCAGCGCGCAACCCGGCTCGGGCTCGATCGCGAGACGCACCCGACGCCCGGATCGGGCGTACAGCTCGGCGAGAAACGCTCCCACGCGCGCGAGTTCACGCTCCGCGGCCGCGTCCTCCGCCGGTCCCCAGCCCTCGCGCCAGCCGAGCGGGACGGTGGAGATGCTGCCGACCCCGTCCGTGGGCAACAGATCGGCCAGCACTTCGGCGCAGTGCATAGTGAACTCGGTGCGCTCCGGATCGCCCCACCGAGGGAGATAGACGGCGCGCTTCACGACGTCGGCATGGAAGCCGGCGTGCGGGAACGCGTTGAGCGTGCGCACGGTCAGTCCGTTGGCGGCGAGCCGTTCCCGCAAACGGTCGCGTGCGCCCGCGTGCGTGGCCAGTTCGGCGGCCACGGGGGCGGGGAGCCAGAGACCGACGTCCAGCAGGGGTACGCCCAGTCGCTGCCGAATCGGGCCGGCGTGGACATCAAGCTGGTCGAGCAACCCGGCCAGGTCCTCGGCGGGATGAACGTTGGTGCAGTAGCCGATCGCGGTCAAGACTTCGGGCCGCGCAGGACGGAGTTGCCCTCGAACGTGTCCGCGCCGGGTGCGGGCGCGAGTTCGTCGGTGAAGCCCGGAACCGGATCGAGGTTGAGCCGACCGCTTTGTCCGTAGAACTCGACCGGGTTCTGCCACAGCACCTTGTCGACGTCCTCTTCGGTGAATCCGGCGGCGAGCATCGCCCTGCCGGTCTTGAGAGTCTTCAACGGGTCGGAGCGGCCCCAGTCGGCGGCCGAGTTGACCATCACCTTGTCGGTGCCGATCTGCTTGAGGATCTCGACCATCCGGTCCTCGTCCATCTTGGTGTTCGGATAGACCGAAAAGCCCATCCAGCATCCGGCCTCCTTGACCGGCGCCAGCGTGACCTCGTTCAGGTGGTCGACGACGACCATGCCCGGCTCGAGCCCGGCCTCGCGCACCACGTCGAGCGTGCGCTGGGTGCCGGCGTGCTTGTCGCGGTGAGGCGTGTGGACCATCACGGGCAGCTCGAACTCCTTCGCCAACTCCAGTTGGGCGGCGAACACCTCGTCCTCGGCCGGCGTGATGTTGTCATAGCCGACTTCCCCGATCGCGACCACGCCATCCTTGTTGAGATAACGCGGCATGACGTCGAGCACCGGCCGGCAGCGCTCGTCATTGGCTTCCTTGGGGTTCAACGCGATCGTCGCGTGGTGACGGATGCCGAACTGCAGGGCGCGGAAGCGCTCCCAGCCGATGATCGAGTCGAAATAGTCGACGAACGACTCCACCGAGGTGCGCGGTTGGCCGAGCCAGAACGCGGGCTCGACGAGAGCGCGGACACCGGCGGCGTACATCGCCTCATAGTCGTCCGTCGTCCGCGACGTCATGTGGATGTGCGGGTCGAAGATGCGCATGGTTCTGCTCCTTGGTGCGTCAGGCAGGGATGGGTCGGTCGTCGATCAGTGCGGTCAGGTCGGGCGAGAGGGTGCGCCCGGCGGCGCGGCGTTCGGTGGCCAGGTTCTCCGCCTGGACCTTCAGATCGGCATCGCGGCGGTCCTCGACAGCGGCCAGGGCCACCAGGGGGATCTCCATGAAGAGGCACTTGAGCACGCCGCCGCGCCACTCCACCGACGGCAGGTGGCGCCCCGCGAACTCACCCATCGCCGCTGCCACCAGGCGCGGGTCGTTGGTGCGCAGAGCGTCGTTGACGAGTTCGATGCCGGTGGCCACAAGGGACTCGGGGGCGTTGATCGCGGCGAGCCCCCGCATCACCCCGCGGCGTTCGGCATCGTCGCCGTGCCGATAGAGGTTGGTCAGGATCTGTGCCGCGGTGGCCGGGTCTGCGGTGTCAACGACTGTGGTCACCAGACCGGCGCGGGCCACGTCGTCGACGGAACCGCGCAGTGCCTGCGGGTCGATGTCGGGGTGGAGGGGAGCCCGGCCGACCTTGCGGCCGACTGCGGGGAAGTGTCGTTCGATGCGCTGTGGATCCTCCGCGATCTCCGCGGTGACCTGGTCGAGCCAGTCGTTGCTCATGGGTTCCTCCCGGTCGGGTTGGCGGCGGCAGTCACGTGCTCCCAGGCCGCGTCGAGCGCAGCCATCGAACTCGCCGCCAGGCGTGGGGCGTCGTGGGAATGGCGAGGGAGCTCGATCGCGATCAGACCGTGATAATCGACCTCCACCAGCGTCGCGAGGGCGGCCACGAGGTCGAGGTCCCCGGTGCCGAGCTCCAGATGTTCGTGGATGCCGGGCAGCATGTCGTCGACTTGGACGTTGCGCAGCAGCGGGCCCGCCTGCCGCAGGGCGCCCACGACACCGTCGGGCTCGACCGCGACGCAGTGCCCCAGGTCGACCGTGACGCCGAGCATCTCCGGGTCGCCGAGGCGGGCCCGGAGCGCGAGCGCATCGGCCACGGTCTCGACGACCATGCCCGGCTCTGGTTCGAAGGACAGGAGCACGCCTGCCGCCGCCGCGGTGTCCACCAGGCCGGCCATCCGTCGGGTGAGCCGCTGCCACGCCACCTCCTCGGCGGTGCCGGCGGGAAGCGTGCCGGACCACAGCGAGACGCAGTCCGCGCCCGTGCGGGCCGCGATCTCGATCGCGCGCTCGAGGAACCGCAGCCGCGGTCCGGCCTCCTCGTCGACGAGGGTCGGGCGGTGTTTGACGAACGGATCGAGCAGGAAACGGGTGCCCGTCTCGATGATCAGCGGCCAGTCGCCGATGAGTTCTCGCACTGCGTCGGCCCGCCGCTCCCAATCCGGCGCGAACGGGTGGAGATGCTGAAAACCGAGGGTGAGCGCGAGACCCGCGTACCCCTCCGCCCGCAACACCCGCACCGCGTCCGGCAGGTCGTGGTCGGCGAACCCGTTGGTGCCGTACCCCACCGAGAACGGTGCCTCCGACACGCCCGGACCGGTCACGTCGTGTCCCCCCGCAGACGCCGGATGACCTGTTTCTGCGCCGGCTCGAGGGCGGCCACCGCGAGCGCTGGGACCACGTTGCCGGTCCGGGCGATCAGGGCGGCTTGCAGGGGGATCAGCGCGCCCAGGTTGGAGCGCACGGCGTCGCGGATCCGGGCCCCGGTGGGTTCGGCGACGGCACGGTTGAGCGGGGGGATGGTTTTGGTGAGATAGCGGTACGCCGACACCGCGGCCCCGGCCCGGCCGAGGACGTTCAGCACCGGCCGGTCGGACCAACGGCCGGTCACCGGCGTGACCGCGGCGACGGCACCAACGGCGATCCGGACGCCGGCGGGGAGCGTGGGGTCGCTGCCATGGACCTCGGCCTTGGACAGCTCGGTGACCGCCACCGTGTGCGCCCCGACCGTGAGCGCGGGGGCCACCGCTGCACGCAACGAGCCGGCGCCGAGCAGGACGTTGAGGCTGCGGCAGGCCGCCATCACCCACGCCCCCGCCGGCGTGTCCTTCGCGACGGTGTCGTAGGCCGCGACGGTCGCGGCCAGGACGGCAGCCCGGCCGAAGCCCCGTGGGCCGTTCAGCAAGCCGGCGACGAGGACACCAGCGCCGATCAGGCCGGTGCTGATCCGAAAGGCTTCGCCGGCGGTGAGGCGTCCCGAAGGAATCGGTCGTTCGGGCCGCTCCTCGGCGTCGATCTCGCGGTCCGCCCAGTCGTTCAAGCCCATGCCACCGGCATAGATGAGCACCGAGGTGAGGGGCAACATCAGCTGGCGGCCATTGACCGGGCCACCGGAGAACGCCCCCACGAGCGGATCCCCGATCGCGCTGAACGCCGCAGGCGCGCGGAGCAGCTCCGCGACCACCCTGGCCTTCTCCGCGCCGCTGGCCGGAGCGGTCCGGTCGGTCATCGGGCCATCTCCCGTGCGGTCGTGGCGCGCTCGCGCGCCCAGGCATAGAGCGCTTGCGCCTGCAGCGCATAGTCGTGCACGTCAGAACCCCAGGGATCCTTGAAGAAGAAGCCGAGCGCACCGACCGGTCCGCGCACGCCCGTGCGGTCGGCCAGGTCCAGCAGGCGCACGAGATCGATGACCAGCGGAGCGGCGAGCATCGAGTCGTGGGCGGTCCACGTCGTTTGGAGCGTGATGCGCGAGCCGAGGAAGCCCTCCGCGTGGATGTGGTCCCATGCGATCTTGATGTCGCCGAGATCGGGCACGTTGTCGATGTGCAGCGGGGTGACGACGTGGTCGCCGACGAGGGAGCGCAGCCCGCGGTTCTTGCTCGTCAGCTTGCTGCTGACCGCGTGAGGATCGGCGAGCGTGGCACCGTCACCGCCGCCCAGGACATTGGTGCCGGCCCAGGACAGGACCCGGAAGCCCCGTCGGGTCAGCGTGGGCGCGAGCGCGGTCCGCAGCAGGGTCTGGCCGGTCTTGCCGTCCTGACCGGCATAGGGGATTCGGTCCGCCGCCAGATCCTGGAGCACCGGCAGGCCCAGCGCGGCCGATGGTGTGAAGCAGGCGAACGGGGCACCGGCACGGATCGCGGCCAGCGCTGGGGATCGCCGAGGGCCTCGGTGAGCAGGCCTGCGTCATGGAACTCGGGTCGGTCCTCGGGGTGCGGTTCGGTCGAGGACACGTCGACCACGATCACGCGGTCCAGGCCGTGCCGCGCTTGGAAATCCGTGATGTCGCCCGCGAGGCGATCGACGATGGCGGCCTGTGACTGCTGGTCGTGAGCCGTCACGCCGTGGCGGAGTTCTGCCTCGAAGCGGGTCAGGTCGTCCCCGGCAGCGGTCACTGCAGCGTGCGGGAGCATGCCGTTCGCAGCCAGTTGCTCCGCGCGGGCGACGATGGGGGTCAGGGTGATGTCGTGGCCGCCCAAGACGAGCCGGTCGGCTGCGATCAGCGGAAGATCCGCGAGTTCCAGGGTGGCGGTCACGCACCCCGTCAGGTCGGCGATGCCGTGGGCGATCGCCGCGACCCCGACCGCCGTGGTGACGCCGATCGATCCTCGTCCGCCCACGAGCCACAGGCCGACGCGGCCGGTGGTCTGTGGTGAAGCCCCTTGTGTTTCCGGCTCGGCGTGCACTGTCCTCGCCCCTCATCTCCCACTCGATCACGAACCTGCCAGAGGCGAGGGTATCCCGCGGTCGGGCCCACGGCGGTCAGGTCGGGACTCCGTGTCTTGCCGCATCCGACGGACCCGCAGGCCTATCGCGTCGGTCAGGAATCGGTCGATGACCGGCGCGGTGCGGCCGATGCGGCACAGTGTCGGGAGCGGCAGTTAGATTGACCAGCATGTGGCAGACCGAGGCGTTTCGCGCACAGGCGGCGCGGCTGGAGACCGTCGTCGGCGGCCGCACCGCGAAGCTGTTCGAGCCGCTGCGGGTGCGCACGGTCGGGGAGGCGGCGAGGCTGGTCCCCAGGCGCTATCTGCAGGGCGCCGAGGACGCGCACCTCAAGGACCTGCGCGTCGGTGACGAGGCCGCCTTCATCGCCGACGTCGTGGATTTCAAACAGCATCCCAATCGGCTGAGCGCCGTGGTCTCCGACGGGACCGCGTCGCTGTCGATGACGTTCTTCATTCCTCCGCGCGGACATCAGTGGTTCCCGGGGTTCATGGCAGCCCGGCTCCGGCCCGGGCAGCGCGGCCTGTTCGTGGGCAAGGTGGGGGAATTCCGGAACCAGCTGCAGCTCACCCACCCCGACTTCGTCACGCTGGATGCGAACGGCCGGATCATCGCCGGCTCGAAGAAGAACGTGGAGATGGCCGAGCTGGCGGGCCGCTCCGGGCTCATCGGGATCTATCCCGCGACCGCCAAACTGCGCACCTGGACGGTCGCCAGCACGATCCAGCTCGTGCTCGATCACCTGGGTCGGGAGCTGCCGGACCCCTTGCCGGAGGAGATCGTGCACGGGGTCGACGTGACGGCGCTGGCCCGGGCCGACCTCGCGATCGACCACGAGCCACCGGAGGGCACCCGACTGCCCGATCTCGCCACGGCCTTCAACTGGGTGCACCGGCCGGGAACCCGTGCTGAGGCCTGGCTCGGGCGGCAGCGGCTGCTCTTCGACGAGGCATTCGGACTGCTCGCGACGATGGCCTACCGCCGCCGGATCGCGATGGCCCAGCCCGCGACGCCACGTGCACCCAAGGCCGACGGATTGCTGAGCACCTTCGACGCCCGGCTGCCGTTCGAACTGACTGCCGGCCAGCAGCAGGTCGGGGCGGAGATCCTCGCCGACCTCGCCCGGGGCCACCCGATGCAGCGCCTGTTGCAGGGCGAGGTCGGCTCGGGGAAGACCCTCGTCGCGCTCCGCGCGATGCTGGCCGTCGTCGACTCGGGCGGCCAAGCGGCGCTCCTGGCCCCGACCGAGGTGCTCGCCCAGCAGCACCACCGCACGATCGTCGGCCAGCTCGGTGATCTGGCAGAAGGAGGGGGCCTCTTCGGCGGGGAAGGCGCGACCTCGGTCGCGCTGCTCACCGGCTCGATGTCGGCCGCGGATAAGCGACGCGTGCTCCTGCAGATCGCCTCGGGGGAGGCCGGCATCGTCGTCGGGACCCACGCCCTGCTGTCCGAGCAGGTGACGTTCGCGGACCTCGGCCTCGTCGTGGTGGACGAGCAGCACCGCTTCGGCGTCGAGCAGCGAGCCGCTCTGAACGAAAAGGCCGAGAGCAAACCGCACGTCCTGGTGATGACCGCGACCCCGATCCCCCGGACGGTCGCGATGTCCGTCTTCGGCGATCTCGAGGTTTCGACCCTGCGGGAGATCCCCGCCGGGCGCAGCGAGGTCGTCACCCGGGTCATCGCCGAGACCGTGACACCCCAATGGGTGGCTGCCACTTGGGCGCGCGTTGTCGCCGAGGTCGAGAACGGACGACAGGCGTTCATCGTCTGCCCCAAGATCACCTCCGGCGACAAGACCGGCGAGGGCGTGCAGGTGCTGGACGAGGAGACCGAGTCAATCGAGCCGCGCAACGTGACCGATCTCCATGCGGATTTGGTCGGGGGACCGCTGAACGGCCTCCGGGTCGCAGCCCTTCACGGGCAGCTGCCGCCGGAGGAGAAGGACGCGGTGATGCAGCGCTTCGCCGCCGGCGAGCTCGATGTGCTGGTGTCCACGACGGTCATCGAGGTCGGGGTCGACGTCCCGAACGCCTCGGTGATGGTGATCAGCGACGCGGACCGGTTCGGCGTCTCCCAGCTCCATCAGCTGCGCGGGCGCATCGGCCGGGGCGCGCATCCGGGTCTCTGCGTCCTGCTGACCAGGGCCGGGCGGGAGAGCCTAGCCGCGGAACGGCTGATGGCGGTCGCCGCGACCCGGGACGGTTTCGCCCTCGCGGAGGCCGATCTGGCCCAGCGACGAGAGGGCGATGTGCTGGGCGCAGCCCAAGCGGGGGCCCGATCCGGTCTGAGGTTGCTGCGCGTGCTCGAGCACACCGAACTGATCGGACAGGCTCGGGACCTGGCCGAACAGTGGGCCGATCGCGATCCGGAGCTGCGGCACCCCGGTGTGGCCGATGCGGTCCGTCAGCTCGAGGAGAACGCAGCCGGCGAGTGGCTGGAGCGCGGCTGACCGGGACGGTCAGTCCCCCAGCTCGATGCCGGGCGCGGCCTCCTCGGCGTTGAACCGGAACGATCGGCCGGAAATGTCGTCAACCACGATCCGGACATAGACGGTCTTGGGGGTGGGCACCCACGGATGCAGGGGCAGTTCCTCGGCTCGCTCGCGCTCGTCGGGGTCCTCGATCTTTTCCGCCTGCCCCCGACACACGACGCTCCACCCGCCCAGGCCCTCCCGCCAGTCGTCCACCTCGAAGGCGACCCGGTCGTTGATCGTCAGCTCAAGGAGCTTGCTGCCCCGCTCGGTCTTGAACACCACCGTGTGGTCATCGAGGACGTAGTTCACCGGATAGATATCCGGACGCCCCGCCACGCTCGTGGCCAAACGCCCAACGGGCTGGCCGGCGAGCAGGGCCCAGCTCTCGTCCTCCGACAACTGGGTGACCGGGATGATTTGGTGGGTCATGTGGGGCTGCTCCTCCTGGATCGAAATCCGTCCGGGCGAACTATCGCCGCGGTTAGGACGGATGTTACGCGGCCCCGCGCGGTCGTGCGGAGGGAATGTCCATTGCCGAGTCAGGACGGCGCAGTGGTGCGAGGCCGCAGCCGTTACGGTGACGAGGTGAGCCGCATCATCGCCGGGTCCGCCAAGGGCCACCGCATCGCAGCCCCAGCCCACTCGCTGACCCGCCCCACCACCGACCGGGTGCGTGAGGCGCTGTTCTCCGCACTGGGATCGTGGTTCTGGTCCGACAGCGCCGTCGACGAGGCGCTCGCGGGGCGTTCCTTTCTCGATCTGTACGCCGGCTCCGGCGCGATCGGACTCGAGGCCGCTAGCCGCGGCGCTGCTCCGGTCTGGCTGGTCGAAGCGGATAAGAAGACCGCCGATCTCATCCGAACGAACGCCCGGACCACCGGGCTCGACGTGACGGTGCGCACCGGCCGGGTCGCGCAGGTGCTGTCGGCCGGGCCCGACGGGACGGGATTCGATGTCGGTTGGCTCGACCCGCCCTACGACGTGTCGGACGCCGCCCTCGCGGAGGCGTTGGCGCTGCTCGCCGCCCACGGCTGGATCCTGCCGGCCGGTCTGATCGTGGTGGAACGGTCACGGCGCAGTCCGGACCCCGAGTGGCCACCGGCGGTGGAGCGTGCGTGGTCCCGGCGATACGGTGAGACGACCCTGCATTTCGCCGAGCTCGAGGAAACCTGATGAAAGCCATCTGCCCCGGATCGTTCGATCCGGTCACCTTCGGTCACCTCGACATCGTCACGCGCGCGGCCGCCATGTTCGACGAGGTGGTGGTCGCGGTGGGGCACAACATGGCGAAGAACGGCCTCTTCACCCCCGAGGAGCGGGTCGGGATGATCGCCGAGTGCACGGCGGATCTGCCCGGGGTCACCGCGACCACATTCTCCGGGCTGCTCGTCGACTTCTGCCGGGAGCAGGGCATCGGCGTGATCGCGAAGGGGCTGCGGTTCGGGGCCGACTTCGACTACGAGCTCCAGATGGCGCAGATGAACGGTCATCTGACTGGCGTCGACACGATCTTCCTCCCGACCGCGCCGCAGTGGTCCTTCGTCTCGTCCAGCCTCGTCCGGGAGGTGGCCACCCTGTCCGGCGACGTCGGTGCGCTCGTGCCTGCGTCGGTCGCGGCCCGCGTCCAGGCCAAGCTGGCCGAACGCACCGGTTGAGCCGCGGGCACGACTCAGCCGTCCGCGCACTTCGTGCGTACCCGCTCACACTTCACAACTGGAGGCCATCGATGACAGACCAGCCGATCACCGAGGCGGGCCGGGGACTCGACCAGCTCCGCGACATGATCACGCAGGCCAAGAGCGTCCCCATGTCCGCATCCTGTGTGCTGAACCGCGCCGACCTGCTGGATCTGGTCGACCGCATCCGGGCGGCGCTGCCGGAGGAACTGGGCCGCGCCCAAGGCCTGCTCGCCAACAGCGACGCCGAGGCCGAGGCCATCATCTCCGCGGCGCGCGCCAAGGCGACCCGCATGGCGGAGGACCACGAGATCGTGCGCGAGGCGCAGGAGATCGCCGGTGAGCTGCGGCGCAACACCGAACGGGAATGCGCCGACCTGCGGCGCGAGACCGACCTCTTCATCGATTCCCGCATGGCGTCGTTCGAGTCAGAACTGCACCGGACGACCAGCCAGGTGGCGACCGCCCGCCAGCGGCTCGCCGAGCGGTCGGCGCTCGACGACGATCCCTTGGGCCTGAGGAACGACGACAACCCCTGACCGTTCCTCGTTTTGCCTCGGTCCGACGGGGACTGTAAGGTGGGGCGTCGGTTATGACGACGCGATGCCGTCATGCGCTGGGAAGGCAGTGATGAGTCCATCAGTTCGTCCGCTTGATCCGAGGCACAGCCCTCTGGTCATCGACACCCATGATCTGGGACGTCAGGCGGGAGCGCTGCGGGAACTCCACACCACCGTCCCCGCGCCGGAGGGCATCGGGAGCGAAATAATCGGCGTACCACCGGCGTCGCCCATCGCACTCGATCTTCGGCTCGAGTCCGTGGTGGAGGGCGTCTTGGTCACGGGCACGGCGACGGTCAGCGTCGCGGGGGAGTGCGGGCGCTGCCTGGAACCGATCGAGTTTCCACTCGAGATCGATGTCCAGGAGCTCTATCTCTATCCCGGCGTCGAACCGGACGATGTCGAGGCCAGCAGGATCGAGGGCGAACTAATCGATCTCGAGCCGCTGGTCCGTGACGAGGTGGTGCTTGAGCTGCCGTTCATGCCGTTGTGCCGGGAGGACTGCGCGGGGTTGTGCCAGACGTGTGGCCAGAACCTCAACGCAGAGCCCGACCACAACCATGGCGATCAGATCGATCCCCGCTGGGGTGATCTGGCCGCTTGGCGTGGCGACCAGGAAAACTGAAACCCACCACAGCGCACCGACCGTCCGGCACCGAGCCGGCTGCCGGACGGTGCCCGTTCGACTAGGAGAAAATCGTGGCCGTTCCGAAGCGGAAGATGTCCCGCAGCAACACCCGGCACCGCCGTGCGCAGTGGAAGACCTCGGCGCCGACTCTGGTGACCTGCGTCAACCCGACCTGCCGTGAGAAGCACCTGCCGCACACCGCCTGCCCGGCCTGTGGGCAGTATGGTCCGCGTGCCGCCCGCCGTCAGGTCATCGAGTCCTGACACACTCGGGCGATCAGCTCCACCCGGCCGAGGACACCATCCCCGCCGTGGGCGTGGAGTTGTTGTGCGCAGAGCTGGGGATCCCCCTGGATCCCCAGCTTTTGGAGCTTGCACGCACGCACCGTTCGTTCGCCTATGAGAACGGCGGGCTGCCCACCAACGAGCGCTTGGAGTTCCTCGGGGACTCGGTGCTCGGTGTGGTGGTCACCGAACACCTTTATGTGACCCACCCCGATCTCAGTGAGGGCGAGCTCGCCAAGCTGCGTGCGGCGGTGGTCAACGCCCGGGCGCTCGCCGACGTCGCACGCGGGCTGGAGGTCGGTGCCCTGGTGCGACTGGGGCGGGGTGAGATCGCCACCGGTGGGCACGACAAGTCCTCGATCCTCGCGGACTGCATGGAGGCCCTCATCGGGGCATGCTTCCTCAGCCATGGCATTGACGGTGCCCGGATCTTCGTGCACCACCTGTTCGACCCGTTGATGGAGAAGGCCGCCAGCCTCGGCGCCGGCTTGGACTGGAAGACTTCGCTGCAGGAGCTGGCTGCCGCCCTCGGGTTCGGTGCCCCCCGCTATGAGGTCCTGGAGTCCGGGCCCGACCACGACAAGCGATTCGAGGCTTGGGCGGTCGTGGGTGGCGTGCGCCGCGGGCCCGGTCGCGGCCGCAACAAGAAGACCGCGGAGCAGGAGGCCGCCGGCATCGCCTTCGGGGAGTTGCAGAACGCCACCGCGACCGCGCCGACCCCGGTCGGTGACGTCCGAACGGCTGACGACGGTGCCGGAACTCCCTGAGGTCGAAGTCGTCCGCAGCGGGCTGATCGATCACCTCGTGGGCCGCACGATCGTCATGGTCGAGGTTCTCCACCCGAGGCCCGTCCGCCGGCACATCGCCGGCCCCGAAGACTTCGCCGCCACACTGGTCGGGCGCACCTTCACCGAACCCCGGCGCCGCGGCAAATATCTGTGGCTGCCATTTGCCGACGGCGATGCCCTGCTCGTCCATCTCGGCATGAGCGGGCAGTTCCGCACCGCTGAGCCGGGCCTGCCCGATGCGCGCAACACGCGGGTCCGCTTCACCTTCGACGACGGTGGTCACGAGGTCCGCTTCGTCGACCAGCGCATGTTCGGCGGATTGGCACTATCGGTGGGTGGGGCCGAGCTGCCTCCGGAGATCGCCCACATCGCGCTGGATCCGTTCGATCCTGCGTACGACGTGGAGAAGGTGGCCAAGCGGATCCGGTCCAAACGATCCGGGATCAAACGGCTGCTGCTCGACCAGACGGTCGTCTCCGGCATCGGCAACATCTATGCCGATGAGGCGTTGTGGCAGGCGCGGCTGCACTATGACAAACCCGGTGAGTCGCTGAGCAGGGCGGCCGCCGTCGGCGTGCTGACTGCGGCCCGCGAGGTCATGCAGGACGCGCTCACGGTCGGCGGAACCTCCTTCGATGCGCTCTATGTCAACGTGAACGGCGAGTCGGGATATTTCGACCGCTCACTCAACGCCTATGGTCAGGAAGGCATGCCCTGTCCGCGTTGTGGCACGCCCATCCGCCGGGAGGCCTTCATGAACCGCTCGTCCTATCGCTGTCCGCGCTGCCAGCGTGCGCCACGCAGGCACAGTGCTGCTGGAATTCGAAGCGCGGGCATAGTCTGAACAGATCGTGAATAAATTCGGCAACTACGTTTTCGTCCGCCATCGCCACAACTGGATCCAGTTGTTCAAGTTCGGGATGGTGGGCGGTTCGGGCGTCCTCGTCAACCTCCTGGTGACGGTGGTCGCGAACAAACTGTTCCCGCATTATCAGGGCGTCGCGGTCGATCTGCCGTTCACCGATTTCAATATTCGGTGGTATCACGTCATCACCTCCGTCGCGTTCCTTGTCGCGAACATCTGGAACTTCCAGCTGAACCGCACCTGGACGTTCAAGTCCGGCAAACATGCGGGCTGGTTCAAGGAGTTCTTCCCGTTCCTGGCGACCGGCCTCGTCGCCTATGCGGTCGGGCAGACGCTGATCACCCTCATGCTGAAGCCCGGCTCGCCGCTGGAGCTCCGGGGCTGGTTCGGTTTCCTGGATGACTCCACCGGCTTCCGGACCGCGCTCTATTGGGCCAACCTCATCCAGATCATCATCACGATGCCGATCAACTTCGTCGTGAACAAGCTCTGGACCTTCCGGGCAGTGCGGACCAAACGCCTGAAACCCGATGCCGAATTGCCGATGGTGGCGTCGGCCGTTGCTCCGGAGGTCGTCGATGAGTCCGGCCGTCCGCGGCCCGAGGACGACACCATCCGGCTCCACCGGCGACGCCGCCGCCCGCCAGAGGCCGACAAGGACTGATCCGTGCACCTGAAGTCCCTGACGCTGCGCGGCTTCAAATCTTTCGCCTCTGCGACGACGCTCAACTTCGAACCGGGCATCACGTGCGTCGTGGGCCCCAACGGCTCCGGAAAGTCCAACGTCGTCGACGCTCTTGCCTGGGTGATGGGTGCGCAGGCCGCCAAGTCCTTGCGCGGCGGCAAGATGGAGGACGTCATCTTCGCCGGCACCACCGGTCGTGCGGCCCTGGGCCGCGCGGAGGTCTCGCTGACGATCGACAACACCGACGGGGCGCTGCCGATCGATTACACCGAGGTCACCATTTCGCGGACGATGTTCCGCAACGGAGGTTCGGAGTACGCGATCAACGGCCGTCACTGCCGGCTGCTCGACGTTCAGGAGTTGCTCAGTGATTCGGGTATTGGTCGCGAGATGCACGTCATCGTCGGCCAGGGCCAGTTGGACTCGATCCTCCAAGCGACACCGGAGGGTCGACGCGGGTTCATCGAGGAAGCGGCCGGCGTACTCAAACACCGCAAACGCAAGGAAAAGGCTCTCCGGAAGCTCGAGTCGACCGAAGCCAACCTCAACCGACTGAATGACCTCATCGGCGAGATCCGCCGTCAGCTCAAGCCGTTGGGCAGGCAGGCGGACGTGGCGCGGCGGGCGGCGGTTATTCAGGCGGAGGTACGCGACGCGCGCGCCAGGCTGCTCGCCGATGATCTCGTCCAGGCACAGCTCGCGCTGGCATCCGACCTCAAGGACGACACGGCCCTGCGGCTGCGCCGCGACGAGGTCGAGCGCGCGCTGACCGCCGCGCAGGCCGCTGAGGCGGGGGCCGAGGAAGCCGCGCGGGACGCTCAGCCCGCGGTCACCGCGGCTCAGGAGACGTGGTACGCCCTCGCCGGTCTCGCCGAACGGGTCACCACCACGATCCAAGTCGCCACCGAACGGTTGCGCAGTGCATCCGCCGATCCCGGAGAGGTGCGTCAGGGCCGCGATCCCGACCAGCTCGACGCGGATGCCGCCAAGGTGGCGGAGGAGGAGCGAGGGCTGCAGGTCGAAACCGAACGCCGCGCAGCCGAGTTGGCGGAGGCCGGACAGGCGCGTTCTGCGGCGGAGGAGGCCCACGCCGCAGAGGAGAAACGGATCAACGTCCAACTGCGTGCGATCGCCGACCGACGGGAGGGCCTCGCGCGACTCCAGGGACAGGTCGCCTCGGCCCGCACCCGGGCGGAGTCCGTCGTCGCAGAACTGGGCCGCCTCGCGGACGCCCGGGACGCTGCCCTCGAGCGCGCCGACCGCGCCCGGCGAGAGTTCACCGCTCAGGAGACCAAGGTGGCCGGCCTCGACGCGGGTGAGGGAGACCTGGACGCACACCACGAAGCCGCCGAGAGCCAACTCGCCCGGGTTGAGGACGAACTGGCCCGGCTGCGACAGGAGGAGCAGGCGGCGAACGCAGACCGCGCTGCGGCCACCGCCCGGTTGGAGGCTCTGCGGCTCGGTCTCGAACGCAAGGACGCCTCCGCGGCACTCCTGGCGGCGACGGACCGGATGAGCGGCCTGCTGGGGTCGGTTGCAGCGCTCGTGCATGTCGAGCAGGGCTTCGAGACAGCGGTCGCGGCCGCGCTGGGTTCCGCTGCCGACGCGGTCGCCGTCACCGACGTCGACGCCGCTGTCGCCGCGTTCGACCTGCTGCACGCGGAGGACCTGGGCCGCGCCGGGCTGGTGCTGCGGGGATCTGTCGGCGACGATGAGGCCTGGCCCGCGCTGCCGCCCTGGGCGCGCTATGCGATGGACGCCGTCACCTGCGACGAGCACCTGCGGGCACCGCTCGCGAGGGTGCTGCGCAAGGTCGCTGTCGTCGATGACATTCCCATGGCCCGTCGGCTCATCGGTGAGCTCCCGGAAGTCACCGCGGTCACGCGTGGCGGTGACCTGCTGTCGGTGTGGTTCGCCACCGGGGGGTCGTCCGGCGCCCAGTCGTTGATCGAGGTGCAGGCGGCGGTCGATGACGCCGAGCAGCAACTTGTCGCGGCCAACCACGCCGTCGAACGCCTGCGGTTCACCATCGGGGAACGCGAGCGTCGCCACGCGGACGCGCGGGCCGAGGTGGAGCGCACCCTGGCCCGTCTCCACGAATCCGATGCCGTGATGGCTGCCCTCGCCGAGGAACTCGGGCACCTGCAGTCGAACGCCACACAGGCGGCGGGCGAGGCCGATCGGCTCACTATCGCGATGGCGAAGGCCGAGGAGTCGAGAGACAGCGCGACGGCCCAACTGGCGGATCTCCAGGCACGGCTCACCGCAGCGTCCACGGAGGAGATCGACGAGGACGTCGACCCCCGCGAGCGTGACCGGCTCGGTGACGTGGCGCGGGCCGCACGACAGACGGAATTGGATTCCCGCTTGGCGTTGCGCACGTCCGAGGAACGCGTCCGCGCCCTCGCCGGACGCGCCGATTCCCTGCGGCGTGCTGCCCACCACGAACGGCAGGCCCGCGCCCGAGCCGAGGAACGCCGCCGACGGCTCGCGATCGAGGCCGCCGCTGCACGCGCGGTGAAAGAGGGCGCCGAACGCCTCGCGGCCCACGTGGCCGAGTCACGGACCGCAGCGGCCGACGAACGGGAGCGCGCCGAAGCCGCCCGGCACGCGGCGGACCAGACGGTGCGGAGCGCACGCAGCCGCACCCGGGAACTGAATGACGAGCTGCAGAAGCTCGTCGACACCGTCCATCGGGATGAGCTCGCACGAGCCCAGCAGCAGATGAAGGTCGATGCCTTGGCCGAGCGGGCGCTCACCGAGCTCGGTCTCGATCCCGAAACGCTCACCACCGAGTTCGGCCCAGAGGTCCTCATCCCCGTGCTGACCAAGCGCGACGGGACCGCTCTCACCGAGGACGACGAACGTCCGGACCCGGTCCCGTTCGTCCGCGCCGACCAGGAGAAGCGCCTCATCAAGGCAGAGCGCGGCCTCAAACAGCTCGGCCGGATCAATCCGCTTGCGCTCGAGGAGTTCGACGCGATGCAGGAGCGCCACCAGTTCCTGTCCGAGCAGCTCGAGGACATCCGGCGCACCCGCAAGGACCTCATGGACATCATCGCTGAAGTCGACAACCGCGTGCAGCAGGTGTTCGCGGAGGCGTACGCGGATGTGGAGGTCGCCTTCGAACACGTCTTCGCGCGACTGTTCCCCGGCGGTGAGGGGCGACTCGTGTTGACCGAGCCGGGGGAATGGCTCACCACCGGCGTCGACGTCGAGGCGCGGCCGCCCGGCAAGAAGGTGAAGCGCTTGTCGCTGCTCTCGGGCGGAGAACGCTCGCTGGTCGCCGTCGCCTTCCTCGTGGCGCTGTTCATCGCCCGGCCGAGCCCCTTCTATATCCTCGACGAGGTGGAGGCCGCCCTGGACGACGTCAACCTGGGCCGTCTGCTCGAGATCTATGAGCAACTGCGGGAGAACTCGCAGCTGCTCGTGATCACTCATCAGAAGCGCACGATGGAGATCGCCGATGCGCTGTACGGCGTGACGATGCGCGGTGACGGCGTGTCCACGGTCATCTCGCAGCGGTTGCGCGCCTGACGCGGACCGCGTCACGCGGAACGGCACGAACGGCGCGGGAGGGGAGCCCCGCTCCCTAGGATGTCGCCTGCCCCACCCGGGTCGCACGTGTGCGGAATCACACGTGCGTGACTCGATCGTGACCGACACGCCTTGGTTGCTTCAGTCTCATTTGTCACACTGAGTGGCATGTCAGGGCAACCGGACATGCACTTCCCGCGCAGAACTTTTCCGGAGGCTCGCTCATGAGCGTGATCATTTTCACCGTCATCGCCCTCGTCGTTGCCTTCGGCGTCTGGGGAGTGGTCGCGATGGGCATGGCTGGCAAGGGCAAGGAAAAGCACCCTGCGCTGGCTCACCGCTTCGCCCGCGCGGCCCAGGCGTTGAACGGCGAGGGCCAAGTGCCCGAGCGGCTGGAAAAGCTGTTTCGCTGAGATCGCCGTGAGGTGAGTCTCGTCGACTCGCCCCACTCCTCGGATCGACGGGGAGTTGTCTTGGGTCCTCCCTAGGATGGGCGTGTGGATCCCGTCTTGCTCAGCATCATTATCGGCGCCGTCGTCGCCCTCTTGGTCATCGGCGTCGGCATCAGTGTCGGCGTCAGTCGCAAACGTGCCGTCGAGCGCCAGCGGCGTGAAGAGCTCGGGGCCGGTCCCGCAGGCGGTGGGTCCGGAGGCGCGGGTGCAGGCACCGCAACCCTGGAGCACCCGGACTTGGGCGCGGGCGCCGGACCCCTCGTCGAGGAACGGGTCGAGCGGCCGGAGGCCCCCCGCACGCGCCTCCGACGTCTCCGGGAACGGCTCGCTGGACAGAACAACCTTCTTGCTCGTGGCCTGCTGAACCTGCTGTCGGGCGGCACCGTCACCGAGGAGACCTGGGACGACTTCGAAGCCACCCTGATCACCTCCGATCTCGGGGTCGGGCCCACCACCGAACTCGTCGACAAGCTCCGCAACCGGTTCAAGATCGAGGGTGTCCAGGACCCGCAGACGGCCCGCAGCATTCTCCGCGAGGAACTCCTCGCGCTCGTCGACCCCACCATGGACCGCAGCCTCGACACCACCCGTCGAGGTGAGAACCCGGCTGTGGTGATGGTGGTCGGCGTCAACGGCACGGGCAAGACCACGACGGTCGGCAAGCTCGCGCGCGTCCTGGTGGCGGAGGATCAGGACGTTCTGCTGGGGGCGGCGGACACGTTCCGCGCCGCTGCGGCGGACCAGTTGGAAACATGGGGCGCCAAGGTGGGCGTGCCGACGGTGCGGGGAGCAGAGGGAGCGGACCCGGCCTCGGTCGCGTTCGAGGCCGTCAAGGCGGGTGTCGAGCAGGAGGTCGACTGCGTCATCATCGACACAGCGGGTCGCCTGCACACCAAGACCGGCCTCATGGACGAGCTCGGCAAGGTCAAGCGCGTCATCGAGAAGAAGGCCGAGGTCACCGAAGTCCTCCTCGTCATCGACGCCACCACCGGGCAGAACGGGCTGACCCAGGCCCGCATCTTCCGGGAGGTCGTCGACGTGTCGGGCATCGTGTTGACCAAACTCGACGGGTCTGCCAAGGGCGGCATCATCGTCCAGGTCCAGCGCGAGCTCGGTGTCCCGGTCAAGCTCGTGGGTCTCGGCGAGGGCGCGGACGATCTCGCCCCGTTCGATGCGGAGGGCTTCGTGGACGCCTTGCTGGGCCTGTGAGCCCGGCCGGGTTCTGACTCGAAGGGGGGCGCGCCCGCCAGGATTGGTCGGATTGATGCCGCCATGAGCGGGCGGGTGGGATGTTGGCGGCGGCCATGTTGTGGCAAGGTGCCATGTCATGCAGTCTGCGATCGGGCGAGTCGCCATCGTTAACCGTGGCGAAGCCGCCATGAGGTTGATCCATGCCGTGCGGGACCTGAATGAGGAGCGAGCCCTCGCCGGCTCCGACCAACCTCCGGTCCGCACCATCGCGCTCTTCACAGATGTGGATGCGAACGCTGCCTTCGTCCGCGAGGCCGACGAATCGCACCTGCTCGGACCGGCTGCGGAGCGGCCCTACCTGAATCACGCGGTCCTCGAGGACGCGCTGCGGAGCACCCGGGCGGACGCCGCCTGGGTCGGATGGGGCTTCGTCGCCGAGGACCCCGCGTTCGCGGAGCTCTGTGATCGCCTCGGCGTCACCTTTGTCGGCCCGAGCGCGGCAGCGATGCGCAAGCTTGGCGACAAGATCGGGTCCAAGCTCATCGCCGAAGAGGTCGGCGTGCCCGTCGCGCCGTGGAGCCGGGGCGGCGTCGACACCCTGGCGGCGGCGCTCGCGAGTGCCGAGGAGATCGGCTATCCCATGATGCTCAAGGCGACTGCCGGCGGCGGTGGGCGCGGCATCCGAAAGGTCGGTTCGCCGGAGGAACTGACGGACGCGTTCCAGCGCACCCGCGACGAGGCGGAACGGTCGTTCGGCAGCCCCGTGGTCTTCCTCGAGAAGCTGGTCACCGGAGCCCGCCACGTCGAGGTCCAGATCATCGCGGACGGACAGGGGAGCGCCTGGGCGCTCGGTGTGCGTGACTGCTCCGTGCAGCGTCGCAATCAGAAGGTCATCGAGGAGTCCGCCTCCCCGCTGTTGTCCGATGAGGAGACCGCGGAGGTCCGCGCGTCGGCGGAGCGGTTGGCGTTGGCGGTGGGTTACGCGGGCGCAGGGACCGTCGAGTTCCTCTATCAGCCCGAGACCCGGACATTCGCGTTCCTCGAGGTCAACACCCGGTTGCAGGTCGAGCACCCGATCACCGAGGCTGTGACCGGCTTCGACCTGGTGACCGCGCAGTTGCGGATTGCAGCGGGTGAGCCCCTCACCGGTGAGCGTCCGATCGAGCGCGGGCACGCGGTCGAGGCACGACTGAACGCGGAGGATCCCGACCGCGACTTCGCGCCCGCCCCCGGTCGCATCGCACGGTTGGAGTTCCCGTCCGGGCCGGGCATCCGGATCGACACCGGCGTCGCGGAGGGCGACACCATCCCTGCCGACTTCGACTCGATGATCGCGAAGATCATCGCCCAGGGCGACAGCCGCGAGCAGGCGCTCGCCCGGCTCCGGCGAGCGGTCACCGAGACGACCGTCGTGATCGACGGCGGGGCGACCAACAAGAGCTTCATCAGCGAACTGCTCAACGCCCCCGAGGTCACCCGCGGCGAGCCGATCTGGGCGGACACGGGGTGGATCGACAGGGTCCGGGAGGAAGGCCGGCTGGGGTCCGGACGCCACGCGGGCGTGGCGCTCGTTGCCGCAGCGATCCAGAACTATGTCGAAGCCGAGCGCGGCGAGATCACAACCTTCCTTGCCACGGCCAGCGGTGGCCGTCCCCAGATCCGGCACGAGACGGGCCAAGCGGTCGAGCTCAAGCTCGGCGCCACGACCTTCGTCACGACCGTCCACCAATCCGGACCGGGCCATTTCAACGTGACTGTCTCCGGTCAGGGCACCGAGCCGCGGACCGTCGCGGCGCGACTGCAGCGGATCGACGAAGTGCACAGCCGGATCACGGTCGACGGGCGCCGCCATCGGCTGGTCACCGCTGCCCAGGGCACCGTTCACCTCATCGAGGTCGACGGGGTTGCCCATCGCGTCAGCCGCGATGAGGGCGGCATGCTGCGCTCACCCGCGCCGGCACTGGTTGTTGCCACCCCGGTCGCGGTGGGGGACGAAGTGGCCGCCGGGGCGCCGGTCCTAGTGCTGGAATCCATGAAGATGGAGACCGCGCTCAACGCTCCGTTCGCCGCCCGCGTGAAGGAACTTCTCGTGCGAACCGGCACCCAGGTCGAGACCGGCGTACCCCTGATCAAACTCGAACCCACCGGCGAGACCACAACCACGCAGACCGGTTCGACGATCGAACTCGACCTGCCCGACGCGCCCGCGACGAACTCCGCTCCCGCTGCCCGCGGGCAGATCGCGCTGCACCAGCTCCGCGGCCTGATCCGCGGATACGACACACCGAACCACGCGGAGGTGCTGCGCACCTATCTCGACTGCCGTGCGGAGCTGGCCGCCAGCGGGGTCGACGTGGTGGCTGCGGAAGAGACCCTCCTCGCGATGTATGCGGATTTCGCCGAGCTGAGCCGCAACCAGCCCGGTGAGGACGATCACACCGAATTGCGGGTGCACAGCGCCAAGGAACACTTCCACGCCTATCTGCGCTGGCTGGATCCCGAACGCGACGGACTGCCCTCGCCGTTCCACCGGAAGCTGGAGCGGGTCCTGCGGCACTACGGGGTCAACGATCTAGAGCGGAACCCCGTCCTGGAAGAAGCGATCTTCCGCATCGCCCTGGCCCAACAGCGCGGCTGGGACCTCGACGTGGCCGTCGCGATCCTGAGCCTGTGGGGCACTGAAACCCCCCGCCCAGAGCGGGAGACCGAGCTGCGGGCGCTCCTGGAGCGCATCATCAAGGCCACCCAGCGGCGGTTCGCGGTGATCGGCGATCTGGCTCGGTCCATCCGCTTCCGTTGGTTCGACCAACCGGTCGTCGACGCCGAACGGCGCACTGCGCTCGCGGGCGTGCGCGAAGAGATCGTGGAGCTTGCCGACAACGACCTTCCCGACCGGGTCGCACGGGTTGCGGCGCTGGCCACGATTCCCGAGCAGTTGGTCGGCTTCCTTGCCGAGCGCTTGGTCGATGGCCTGCCCGAGCGTGAGCCGATGTTGGAGGTGTTGATCCGGCGGCATTATCAGGAGTACGCGCTGCAGGACCTCACCAACAGCGCCAGCCCCGGAGCACAGGGCCGCATGCGGCCCCTGGTGCACGCGACCTATCGCGCCGAAGGCCATGGACCCACGCGAGTCATCTCCACGGTCGCCGACGTCGCGGAACTCCGGGATCCGGCCAGCACCCTCTCGGCCGCGCTCGAGGAACTCCTGAGCGATGCGATCGACAACGTGGTCGAGCTCTATGTGCGCTGGCCGGACGCTCCGGCCGCATCGGAGGAAGCCGCCGGCAGCCTGCGGGCCTGGCTCGCGGCACATCCCTTCGTCGCCCGGAGCCGCCGCGTCAGCGTCGCGATCTGCCGCGCCGGAGAGCGCGAGGTCGACTATCTGACCTTCCGGCCGCGCAGCCGCCGGCCGGAGGACTCGTTCGAGCTCGTGGAAGATGTGTTGATCCGGGGCGTGCATCCGATGGTGGCGCGAAGACTCGACCTGTGGCGGCTCACCGAATTCGACCTCACCCGCCTGCCCGCACCAGAAGACGTCCTGCTCTATGAGGCCGTGGCCCGCTCCAACCCCGAGGACCGGCGGCTGGTGGCCATGGCGCAAGTGCGCCAACTCGCGGTTGTCCGGGATGCCGAGGGCCGCGTGACGGGTCTGCCGCTGGCCGAGCGGGCCGTCGAGCACTGCCTCGAGGCGATCCGGCGGGTGCGCACCGCCCGCGGGGCGGCCGGCTCGCGTCTCGACGTCAACCACGTGTGGGTCACCGTGTGGCCCCGGGTGGACGTCGAACTCGCCCAGCTCACGCGCTTGCAGGCCAAGATCACGCCACTGACCGAAGGGGCCGGGATCGAGGAAGTTCTGACGTCCGGCCGCGTCACGGGCCCGGACGGGCAGCCGCGGCCCCTGGCCATTCGCTTCCACCAGCGACCCGGCCGGGGGGTGGTCGCGGACGTGATCACGCCACCGGACGAGCCGCTCAAGCCGTTGGACGACTATGCCGCCCGGGCGCTGCGGGCGCGGCGGCGGGGGTTGACGTATCCGTATGAGCTCGCACCGGTTCTTGCCGGGCCGGGCGGCACGATCATCGAGTACGACCTGTCCGAGGCAGGAGTGCTCGAGCCCACTGCTCGGCCGGTTGGCCAGAACTCCACCGGACTCATTGTGGCCGTCGTGACGACGCCGACCGAGCTCTATCCCGAGGGCATCACCCGGGTGGTGTTGTGTGGTGATCCCACCCGGGCCCTGGGGGCCCTGGCGGAGGCAGAGTGCCGTCGGGTCATCGCTGCGATCGACCTCGCCGAACGTCTGCAGGTCCCGCTCGAATGGTTTGCGGTCTCGGCCGGCGCCAAGGTCTCGATGGAATCCGGCACCGAGAACATGGACTGGGTTGCCGCCGCGCTCAAGCGGATCGTCGACTTCACCCAGGCCGGCGGTGAGATCAACGTGATCGTGGCCGGCATCAACGTGGGGGCCCAACCGTATTGGAACGCCGAAGCGACCATGCTGATGCACACGCGCGGCATCCTGGTGATGACGCCCGCGTCGGCCATGGTCCTCACCGGCAAACAGTCGCTGGATTTCTCCGGTGGGGTGTCCGCCGAGGACAACTTCGGCATCGGTGGCTATGACCGGGTGATGGGGCCCAACGGCCAGGCGCAATATTGGGTGCCCGATCTGGCGGGCGCGTTCGACGTGCTGATGAGACACTATGCACACACCTATGTGGCGCCGGGGGAGCGCTGGCCACGACGGGGGCAGACCACGGACCCGGTCGACCGTGATGTCTCTCCCTTCCCGCATGAGGGCGAGTTCGAGACCGTCGGTGAGATCTTCTCGATCGACAAGAACCCGGAACGCAAGAAGCCCTTCGACATCCGCACCGTGATGCGAGCCGTTGCGGACGCGGATGCCGACCTCCTCGAGCGTTGGGCCGGGATGGCGGACGCCGACACCGCGGTGGTCGCGGACACCCGCCTTGGAGGGCACTCCGTCTGCCTGCTCGGCATCGAGTCCCGCCCCGTGCCACGCCACGGATTCCTGCCGGCGGACGGCCCGGTGACCTGGACGGCCGGAACGCTCTTCCCTCAGTCGTCCAAGAAGGTTGCGCGGGCGATCAACGCCGCGTCGGGCAACCGCCCCGTGGTGATCCTCGCCAACCTGTCAGGTTTCGACGGCTCGCCGGAGTCCATGCGGGAGCTGCAGCTGGAATACGGCGCCGAGATCGGCCGGGCCGTCGTCAACTTCCGTGGACCGATTGTGTTCTGCGTGATCAGCCGTTATCACGGCGGGGCGTTCGTGGTCTTCAGCAAGCAACTCAACCCGGGATTGCGGGTGTTGGCGGTCGAGGGGTCGTTCGCCTCCGTGCTGGGTGGAGCCCCGGCGGCCGCCGTGGTGTTCGCCAACGAGGTGAACAAGAGGACCGCTGCCCATCCGCGCATCGTGGAGCTGGACAGCCGAATCGCCACCGCGTCCGAGAGCGAGCGTGGGGGTCTCCTGGTGGAGCTGGCCGACCTGCGTGCGGAGATCAGGGCAGAGAAGATCAGCGAGCTGGCCGCCGAATTCGATGGGGTCCACTCGATCCACCGCGCCGTCGAGGTGGGCTCGGTCGACGAGGTCATTCCGGCCAACCGGTTGCGCCCGGCGATCATCGAGGCGCTGGCGGACGGACTCGGGTGAGATCGGGCGGGGACGGGCGCGTTCGCGGCGGGCTCGTGAGGAGCGGTTTCCGGTGCGGGCCGGTAACCTTGACGAGCAGCGCGCTCGCGCCCCCCGATCCGCCGACCGATTGACCGAGGATTCACCTTGTTCGACACACTGCAAGACCGCTTGGCCGCCACCTTCAGAAACCTGCGTGGCAAGGGCAAGCTGAGTGACGCCGACATCGACGCGACCGCGCGGGAGATCCGCATCGCGCTCCTGGAGGCGGACGTCAACCTCAGCGTCGTCAAGGAGTTCATCGCCGCGGTCAAGGAGCGCGCCAAGGGCGCGGAGGTGTCGCAGGCGCTCAATCCGAGCCAGCAGATCGTCAAGATCGTCAACGAGGAACTGGTCGCGATCCTTGGCGGTGACACCCGCACGATCCGGTTCGCCAAGAGGCCGCCGACGGTGATCATGCTCGCCGGCTTGCAGGGTGCGGGCAAAACCACCCTGGCGGGCAAGCTGGCTGCCTGGCTGAAGTCCGAGGGCCACTCACCTCTGCTGGTCGCAGCCGACCTCCAGCGACCCAACGCCGTCACCCAGCTCCAGGTCGTGGCCCAGCGCGCCGGCGTGCACTGCTTCGCCCCGGAGCCCGGCAACACATCGGAGTCCGGCGAGACCATCGGTGACCCGGTCCGTGTCGCGCGCGCCTCCATCGCCGAGGCCGAGCGGAAGCTCTATGACGTCGTCATCGTCGACACCGCCGGCCGCCTCGGCGTCGACCAGACTCTTATGCAGCAGGCCGCCGACATCAAGTCCGCGGTGAATCCGGACGAGGTCCTCTTCGTCGTCGACGCGATGATCGGTCAGGACGCGGTCAACACCGCGCAGGCGTTTGCTGACGGCGTCGGTTTTGACGGCGTGGTGCTGACCAAACTGGACGGCGACGCGCGCGGTGGCGCGGCGCTGTCGATCGCGCGGGTGATCGGCAAACCCATCATGTTCGCCTCCTCCGGCGAAGCGTTGACGGACTTCGACGTTTTCCACCCCGAGCGGATGGCCTCCCGGATCCTCGGCATGGGCGACATGCTGACCCTGATCGAACAGGCCGAGAAGACGTTCGACGAGGAACAGTCGCGCAAGGCAGCCGCGAAGATCTCGTCGAAGGGCGGCACGGAGTTCGGTCTCGGTGACTTCCTCGAGCAGATGAAAGCCGTCCGCAGGATGGGGCCACTGTCGAAGATCTTCGGCATGCTCCCCGGGATGGGCGAGCTGAAGGACCAGATCGCCAACATCGACGAGCGCGAGGTCGACCGCATCGAGGCCATCATCCTGTCGATGACGCCCGCCGAACGTGACGATCCCCGCATCCTCAACGGCTCGCGCCGCGCCCGCATCGCGGCTGGTTCCGGGCGAGCGGTTTCCGACGTCAACCAGTTGGTCGACCGGTTCTTCGAGGCTCGCAAGATGATGTCCGCACTCGCAACCGGCCAGATGCCCGCGGGCCTGCCGGGGATGCCCGGCATGCCGGGCGCGACCGGTGGCGTCAGCAAACGCGCAAAGCAACAGCAGCGCAAGGCCGCCAAGAACAAGCGTGGCGTCTCCGGCAATCCGGCGAAGCGGAATGCACCCGAGCCTGTTCAGCCGGAACCCGCTGTCGATCCTGCGGCCGCGTTCGGCGGGCACGGGTTCGATCCCGACCAGTTCAAAGGCATGGGCAAGGGTTCCGCCACCGACTTCGAGTTGCCGCCCGAACTGCAGAAGATGTTCAAGAACCAGGGGAAGTGACCCCGGCCCCGCGGACGTGACGGGCAGGGCAGACTGGCCGACATGGCAGCGATGCACTCCCAGGGTGGTCACCTCCACTCGCACGGTCCCGGACATCTGCACGCACACCCGCAGCCGCATCTGCGGATCGACCCGAACGCGGAAAGGCCACGGCTCCACCTGCACGGTGTGCTGCTCCCCGAGGGGGAAGCACGTGATCTGTGGGTGGTCGACGGGCTGATCCGCTTCGAACCGGTGGCGAACGCCACGACGATCTGCCGGGATGCATTCCTGCTGCCTGGGTTCGTCGACGCCCATTGCCATGTCGGTCTCGATCAGCACGGCGAAGTGCCTGCGGAGACCGCCGAGGCACAAGCACTGACGAATCGCGACGCGGGTGCACTCCTGCTGCGGGACTGCGGACAGCCCGGCGACACTCGCTGGATCGACGATGTGGAGGACCTGCCCCGAGTCGTCCGCGCCGGCCGTCACATCGCGCGGCCGCGGCGCTACATCCGTGGCTACGGGGAGGAGATCGAGCCGGAGAGCCTCGTCGCCGAGGTGGAGCGCCAGGCTGCGCGGGGCGATGGCTGGATCAAACTCGTCGGGGACTGGATCGACCGGGACACCGGCGATCTCGGTCCGCTGTGGCCGGCCGAGCAGGTCACCGCAGCCATCGCTCGTGCCCATGAACTGGGATGCCGGGTCACAGCCCACCACTTCGGCGAGGAGGGCCTTGACACCTATCTCGAGGCGGGCATCGACGGCATCGAACACGGGACCGGGCTGACTGAGCGGACCATCGAGATGATGGCGGAGCGCCGCGTCGCATTGGTGCCCACCCTGGTCAACCTCGAGAACTTCCCTGGCATCGCCGACGCCGGTCAGGACAAGTTCCCCATCTATGCCGACCACATGCGCTCGCTCTATGACCGGCGGCACGAGACCTATCGGGCTGCGCTGGAGGCCGGCGTGCGCATGTTCGCCGGGACCGACGCGGGCGGCGTCGTGCCCCACGGCCTCATCGGTCGCGAAATGGCCATGCTGGCCGAGATCGGCGGCGCCGATTTCGCACTGGGCGCAGGATCTTGGCGCGCCCGCGAATGGCTCGGATTCGCAGGAATCGCCGACGGGGCACCGGCGGACATCGTGGTGTTCTCGTCGGACCCACGAGCCGATCTGCGGGTCCTGCAGGCGCCGTCGCGCGTGGTCCTTCGCGGACACGTCGTGTGCTGACGGTTCCAGGGAAATGCCTTAATCTAGCGATATGAAGGATAATGCCTTAACTGGCGTGTGGGTGGTGAACGTCGATCAACGGCGCAGCCGACGTGAGCCCGACCGAGTTGAAGAGGTCCTTGACCTGACCCGTTCCCTGGCGGGGGTGGTGCTCGGCTTCGAACGGACCGCCGGAGACGAGGTGCAGGGGCTCCTGGCGGAGCCATCGGCGGTCACCGACCTGGTCGCCGGCCTCGCCCGGCTCGATGCCGCCCGTCGGTTCGAGGAGCCCGGTTGGCGGATCGGTATCGGACTCGGCGACGTGGAGGACCGGACCGTTGCGAGCACCCGCGAGGCGCGCGGATCTGCGTACCTCTCAGCACGCCAAGCCATCGACGAAGCAGCCCGCGCGCCCGCACGCCTGGCGCTGCGGAGCGCGCGGAGGGACGACGTGGCCCCCGGACACCTGGCCGAGGCCGCGCTGATCCTGTTCCGGACTCTCCTGACGCGCCGCACCGACAAAGGCTGGGAGGTCGTCGACGCGATGGCCGACGGCGCGACGCAGGCACAGGTCGCGGAGCGGTTGGGCGTGTCGGAGTCGGCGGTCAGCCAACGTCTGGGTCGGGCGGGGTGGCGTGAGGGAGTACGCGGGGCTGAGCTGGTCACCAGTCTCCTCGCGGCTGTCCAGGACCGTGGTGGATCGGGATGAGACCGTTTCCGAGGTGTCTGCTCCTAGGGTGGCGGTCGTGAGTGAACCTTGGTGGACCCTCGCGCGGTGGGGGATTGTGACCGCCTGGACGCTGCTTGCGGTCTTCGGCGGCGACCCGGTCGTGCGCTGGGTCTTTCGCTGGGCCGGTGCGATGAGCCCGCAGACGCCGAAGGCTCCCGAGCGCGACACGAGCGTGCTCGGGCCGACGGAGGACGCCGCAGCGATCGCGGCGGGTGCGGATCTCGGGGAGGCAGGCCCCTTGCCGGGACCCGGAATCGTCGCAGTGCCAGAGGCCGAACGGCTGTCCCCGATCGAGGCGGCGGGCGCCAGGCTGCGGGGCGGAAGAGCGATCGGCTGGCTCGAGAGGCTTGGGGCCAGCGCCACCCTGCTCGCCGGATTCCCGGCCGGCATCGCGGCGATCGTCGCTGTCAAAGGGCTGGCACGCTACCCCGACCTCAGGGCCGCGGACGGCACGGCGGAGCGCTTCATCCTGGGGACGTTCACCAGCCTGCTCATCGGTGCGGCAGGCGCCGGGGCCGCCCATTGGTGTCTGGGCCTGCTGTCCTGAGGCACGGCACGGCTGGTTCCGGATTTCCGTGGGTCCGCGACCGTGTGGCACAATGGCGGGCGCGTCTGTGCTGTGTGGTGCCCTCTCACCCCACACGGTCCGGATCCCTTCGAGACCCGCTCCGCTGTGCCCCACACGGTGGTCGAGCCTCACCCGACCTCCCCCGATGCATCGGGGACGCATACCAGGAGATTCCACCCACGTGGCTGTCAAGATTCGTCTGAAGCGGATGGGCGCTATTCGCTCCCCGCACTATCGCATCGTCGTCATGGACTCCCGCAAGAAGCGGGACGGCCGGGCGATCGAAGAGATCGGGCTCTATCACCCGAAGAACGACCCGTCGGTCATCCAGGTCAACTCGGAGCGCGCACAGTACTGGCTGAGCGTCGGCGCCCAGCCCACCGAGGCTGTCGTCGCCATCCTCAAGCGCTCCGGTGACTGGCAGAAGTTCAGCGGTGAGGACTCCCCGTCGGGCATCGACCCGCAGGCGGAGAAGCCGAACAAGACCGAGATCTTCAACAAGGCGCTCGCCAACAGCGAGGGCTCCCCGACGGTCGAGGCCTTCTCGGCCAAGAAGACCGAGGCCAAGGAAGAGACCCCGGCCGAGGCCGAGTCCGCCGACGAGGACGCCGCCACTGAGGCGGAGTCCGCCGACGCCGAGCAGGCCTGAGCATGCTCGCCGACGCTCTCGAACACCTGGTCCGGGGCATCGTCGCCAACCCTGATGACGTGCGCATCCGCGACAAGGATCTGCGCCGGGGACGCATGCTGGAGGTCCGGGTCCACCCTGAGGACATCGGCAAGGTGATCGGCCGACAGGGCCGCACGGCGCAGGCTATCCGCACGGTGGTCGCAGCGCTCGCGGGCCGCGATCAGGTGCGGGTGGATTTCCTCGATGTCGACCGTCGCCCGCGCACCGGTGGCCAGCGCGGCCGCGGCCGCCGCTGACCCGCGCACTCCACGCCCCGCTGCCTACCCAGCAGCGGGGCGTTCGCGTTCCATCCCGCGCCGTTCCGCTTCGACCCAGCCAGGAGTTCCACAGTGACCGAATCCCAGCCCAGCGTCGAGGTCGTCGTCGGCCGGATCGGCCGAGCGCACGGCATCCGTGGCGAACTCACCGTCGAGCCCCGCACGGATGAACCGGACCGGCGCTTCGTGCCGGGCACCGTCCTGCGCGAGGAGGGCGGCCAACGCCGCCTCACCGTCGACGCGGCCCGCTGGCACTCCGGTCGACTTCTTGTCCGTTTCGACGAGGTGCCCGACCGCACCACGGCGGAGACCCTGCGCGGATTGGTCCTCCTCGCCGACGTCCCCGAGGATGAGCCTCCGGCCGGGGAAGGCGAGTTCTGGGACCGGGATCTGGTCGGGTTGACCGTGCTTACCGCCGATGGACAGGTCGGCGGTGAGGTACGCCGCATTCAGCACGGTCCCCAGGACCTGCTCGTGGTCCGCACCACCGCCGGGGAGGAACGGCTGGTGCCGTTCGTGGAGGCGCTCGTCCCGACGGTCGATCTCGAGGCAGGCACATTGACGCTGGCTGATGTCGGCGGTCTGCTGGTGGACGAGGACGACCGGTGACCGACACCTCCCTGCGGCTCGACATCGTCAGCATCTTTCCGGACTATTTCGCTCCGTTGTCGCTGTCCCTGGTGGGGAAGGCGATCGACGCCGGGAAGGTGACGGTCGGCGTACACGATCTGCGGGACTGGACCCACGACCGACATCGCACCGTCGACGACACTCCTTATGGAGGCGGAGCGGGGATGGTGATGAAGCCGGAGCCCTGGGGAGAGGCGCTGGATTCGCTCGTGGGTCCCGAGACGGTGCTGGTGGTCCCGACGCCATCCGGCGATCTGTTCGACCAAGCGACAGCCTATGAGCTGGCCGGCGAATCCCACTTGGTGTTTGCCTGCGGGCGATACGAGGGCATCGACGCCCGGGTGATGGCCCATGCCAAGCAGCAGCTTCGGGTGCGCGAGGTGAGCCTCGGCGACTATGTGCTCAATGGGGGAGAGGTCGCTGTTCTGGTGATGATCGAGGCCATCGTCCGGCTCATCCCCGGGGTGATCGGAAATCCGGAGTCGTTGCTCGAGGAGTCGCACTCCGAGGGGCAGGACCGGTTGCTCGAATATCCGGTGTTCACCAAGCCGCCGCTCTGGCGCGGGCTGGCCGTGCCCGAGGTGCTGTTGTCCGGGCACCATGCCCGGATCGCCGCTTGGCGGCGTGAACAGGCGCTGGCCCTGACCCGAGCGCGCCGACCGGATCTGCTGCCGGAGTCCGACCCGGGAAACGAGCAGGACGGAAGTCTCGGGACCGCGCCCTAGTATGTCCGGCAGGTCGACCGCAGCACGTCGTCCCGATCGACTTGGAAGGAAGAGCGTTGATGTCAGGCCAGTCCGCTCGCGCCCGCGTCCGCACGGCGGTCGTGGCCATCGTCGGCACCCTGCTCACCCTTGCGCTGCTCAGCGGGTGCGGCCCGGTGACCCCCCAGCGAGCGGCCGCGGCACGTGCCGCCACGAGCGCCCCGACGGGGCCGATGACCTTCCAGTTGCCCGGCCGACCGGCCGGCTTCGACCCTTTCGCCCCGCTCGGCGCGCCGGATCATCTGCTCGCTGCAGCCCATTTCGAGCCGTTGGTCAGCTCGGTCGACGGACGGATCCTGCCGCGGATGGCCGACTGGTGGGGCAGCATCCACGACGACCGCACCGTGTTGTTGACGATCAAGCATGCCTTCTGGAGCGACGGCACCCGGATGGGGGCCGCTGACCTCCTGTTCACCCTGGAGGAGCATCTCCGGCCCGGCAGCCGATCCGCAGCCCTGCCCGCCCTGTTGCGGATTCAGGGCGCCAGGGACTTTCACGAGGGCAGAGCGTCCCATGTCTCGGGCATCGTCGCCGAAACTTCGCGCGGTGTCGTGATCAGTCTCCTCGACTCCGACCCGAACTTCATTGCCCAGCTCACCGGCGTGCTGGTCCTGCCCCGCCATGTCTATGCCGGACAGGATCTCGGTCGGCCGGAGTTGTTCCGAGCGCCTCGGGTCGGCTCCGGTGCTTATCTTTTCGATGCCTGGGAAGGCGACGATCGTGTTGTCCTCAAACCCAATCCCCAGTTCAGGCCCTTCACCCGACTGGACAAAGTCGTGGGGCGTGTCGTCTCCCCGGATCAGGTTGTCCCCGCGCTGGAGCGCGGCGAGCTGGACCTGGCACTGGAGATCTCATCGAGCCAGTTGGACCGGCTGCCGGCGGGTTATCGGGAGCTGACTGCGCCCGGTGACCGGGTGGTCGGCCTCAGCGGTCGCGGTCCTCTGGCCGATATCCGTTTCCGACAGGCCGTCATCCAGTCGATCGACCGACAGCGCATTCTCGACGAACACCTCGGCGGGCATGGCCGTGTCGTCGATTCGGTCATGTTCTCGCCGGACTGGGCGACCTCGCCGGAGCGAGTGCGGTGGCAGTCGGATCCCGCGGCGGCACAGGACCTCCTCGCCGCCACCGGTTGGTCCGATGACCGCACACTCACGCTGGTGGCGTTGACGGATGACCTCGCCACCGGCCCCTGGGAGGCGATCGTCGCCGACCTTGCCCGTGTCGGCATCCGCGCGACGATCACCGTCCGTCCGGTCGGGGAGCGAGCGGCCGTGTGGGCCGATCCTGCGGTGGACGGGGTCATCGAGAGCTATCGCATGGCAGTGCCGGATCCCGTGCAGGTCGGGCAGTGGGTGGCCTGCGGTGTGCCGTCGGGCTACTGCAATCCGGACCTCGACGGACTGTTCGACCGGGGCCGTTCGCAGCTGGTGGCGACCGAGCGACGGGATACCTACGCGGAGGCCGACGACGTGCTGGCGACGGAACTGCCGGTCATCCCGCTCTGGGTGCCGGACGCGGCCATAGCTGTGGTGGAGGAGCGAGGCGGCGTCAGTCCGCTGCTCCAGCCGGCCACCGCCATGATCGATCTGTGGGGCCCGGCCTGACCTGCGCGCCGGGGGGCGCATCCGGAAACCCGTGCCGCCACGCGGCGTCAATCACGGAAACGGTCCCTTCCGACACTTACCATGGCTCGAGATTCGAGCATCGGAGGCATTGTTTTGCGTACCCCCCTGCGCACGCTTGCTGCGTCTGCCGCCGTCCTTGGCCTGACGCTCACCGCCTGCGGCACCGAGCCCGCCGAACGGACTGCCGCATCTCAAGGCGCCGCGGTCACCGCGGCGGACGAGGCGGTCGCGGAGTTCGCCCAAGTCGATCCGAATTTGGTCGCCGGCCTGCTGCCGACGGTCTATTCGGATGAATCCCGGAACGTTCGGGCCGAGGTGCCGGTCGTGACGACCGCCCGCCAGATGACGTCCGCGATGGAGGTCCTGCGCGAGCGCGGGCTCCGCGAGGCGGCATGGGCGAAGGCCACCAAGGTCGACATCGGCTATCGCGTCGTGGCGTCCGGTCCAGGAACCCTGGGCATCGTGGTCACGCCGACCTGGAGCACCGAAGCCGGAGACATCAGCAGGCCTTCGATGGTGTGGTATGACGCGGCGACCAAACGTGTGTTCTCCTCACCGGCGCTCATCCAGGAGTCCGCATGGGGCGCCTTCACCGAACAAGTCGCCGCTGCGGCTGGACGCAAGGTGGACAAGGAAAAGCTCGCCGCGGCGCTGGCGGCGGACGCTGCCCCGCAAGGAGACGGGCCCATGCTCGGGTTCGACCCCGACGGCAATCTGGTCGCCCAGTTCGCCCCTGGGGTGCTCGACAAGAAGAAGATGGTCGCGGTGACCGTGCGGGCCGGGGATGCGCAGCCGCTTCTCTCCGAGTTCGGCAAGCGGGCCGAGAGTGCGTCGCATTCGCCCACCGCTTTCGATGGCACTCCGCCGCCCGGCGTTCTCCCGGAGACCGAACCGACGACCGACGGTGCGAGCACGCCTGCTCCCACGCCCGCTGCGACCCCCGCGGATGCAACGACGCCGCAGCGGCCTTCCACGGCGGTCGGCCCGGACTGCACCCGGCTGAAGTGCGTGGCGCTGACCTACGACGACGGGCCGGGAACCGAGACCCCGAAACTCCTCGCCGCGCTCATCGAAGCCAAGGCTCCGGCGACGTTCTTCCAACTCGGTCAGATGGTCCAGGCCAATCCGACGATTGCGAAACAGGTGGCGTCCGACGGCAACGAAGTGGGCTCCCACTCGTTCAGCCACCCCAACCTGTCGCAGATGGGCGCCGCCCGGCTGCAGAAGGAGATCGTCGAGAACGCGGCGGTGCTGGAGGAGGCCTACGGCCGCAAACCAATGATCTTCCGTCCGCCCTACGGCGCACACAACAAGACCGTTGACGAGGTGATTCGCAGCACCGGGGCTGCGATCATCCAGTGGGATGTGGACACCAGCGACTGGCGTACGCGGAACGCTGCCGCAACGGAGAACGCCGTGGTCAACGGCAAGGGACTGCAGCAGGGCTCGGTGGTCCTGATGCACGACATCCACCCGAGCACGGTCGCGGCAGCCCCGAAGATCCTCGCCGGGCTTCAGCAAAAGGACGTGACTTTGGTCACGGTGTCGGAGCTGTCACTCAACAGCAGTCCGGGTTATCAGGCGGGACGGGCGTACTGCAACATCACCAGCCGGGCGCAGAATGGGTTCGACTGCCGAGGGTGAGCCCCGGCCAATGTGACCTTGACAACAGGATTCGTAACGAATCCCGAGACCTGATGGATTCTGTTGGGATGGGGCCTGTCGGGTGCTGCGTTGGGATTAAGGTGGCCCCGTGGCGACAACTACACCAACACTCACAGTTCAACAGAGGGCAGCGCGCTCATCTGTTATGCGCAAGTTCTGGATGGCCCTCAGCGGTCTCGTCATGGTGGGTTACCTGCTGATCCACATGTACGGCAACCTCAAGATGTTCGCCGGCAAGACGGCGACAGGCGAGTACGCCTATGACGCCTATGCCCACCACCTGCGGGTCATGGGTGAGCCCTTGCTGCCGGAGAACGGTCTGCTCTGGATCGTCCGGGTGGTCCTCCTCGCGGCCATCCTCGTGCACATCTGGTCGGCGTTCACCTTGTGGTCCCGGGCCAAGAAGGCCTCGGGCGGCAGCCGGCGTTACGCCCATTCGAAGGCGATCCAGCGTTCCTATGCGTCCTACACGATGCGCTGGGGCGGCGTGACGATCCTGCTGTTCGTGATCTATCACATCCTGCATTTCACGGTGCCGGTGATTGACACGGCCCCCGGTGCGGCGAGCATCTTCCCGCGCGTCGTGGAGAGCTTCCAGCAGCCCCTCGTCCTGATCAGCTATCTCATCGCGATGATTGCGGTGGGTCTGCACATCCGGCACGGTTTCTGGAGCGCGTTCGCCACGCTGGGCGCGAACACCAGCCCCAAGTCGCGCGCGATCTGGAACACCGTTGCCATCATCATCGCGCTGGCGATCGTCCTGGGCTTCGTCGCCGGACCGATTGCCATCTTCTTTGGAGGGATCACGCTGTGACCGAGACACTCGAGACCCGCGGCAGCCTCGACGCGGACGCCGTCTATGTCGAGGGCGATCCGATCTTCGACAGCAAGGCGCCGGCCGGGCCGATCGCCGAGCGGTGGGACAAGCGCAAGTTCGAGGCCAAGCTGGTCAACCCGGCCAACCGTCGCAAGCTGTCGGTGATCGTGGTGGGCTCCGGTCTGGCCGGCGGCGCCGGTGCCGCAACGCTGGGCGAGGCGGGCTACAACGTCAAGTGCTTCTGCTATCAGGACAGCCCCCGACGAGCGCACTCGATCGCTGCGCAGGGCGGCATCAACGCGGCCAAGAACTATCGCAACGACGGTGACTCCGTCTATCGCCTGTTCTATGACACCGTGAAGGGCGGCGACTACCGCTCCCGCGAGTCGAACGTCTATCGCCTGGCGCAGGTGTCGGTGAACATCATCGACCAGTGCGTCGCGCAGGGCGTCCCGTTCGCCCGTGAGTATGGCGGTCTCCTCGACAACCGCTCCTTCGGTGGCGTGCAGGTGTCCCGCACGTTCTATGCGCGTGGCCAGACGGGCCAGCAGCTCCTGATCGGTGCGTACCAGGCGCTGGAGCGCCAGATCAACGCCAAGACAGTGACGATGTACACCCGTCACGAGATGCTCGAAGTCATCCTGCACGAGGGTCGTGCCCGCGGCATCGTCACCCGTGACATGGTGACCGGCAAGGTCGAAGCCCACGTCGCCGACGCCGTCGTCCTCGCCACCGGCGGCTATGGCAACGTGTTCTTCCTGTCGACCAACGCCATGGGCTGCAACGTCACGGCGACGTGGCGGGCGCACCGCAAGGGGGCGTACTTCGCGAACCCCTGCTACACGCAGATCCACCCGACCTGCATCCCGGTCTCCGGGGAGACCCAGTCGAAGCTGACGCTGATGTCGGAGTCCCTCCGCAACGACGGCCGCATCTGGGTCCCGAAGTCGGCAGCGGACTGCACCAAGGATCCCCGTCAGATCTCGGACGCCGATCGCGACTATTACCTCGAGCGCATCTATCCGTCGTTCGGCAACCTCGTGCCCCGCGACATCGCGTCGCGCGCCGCGAAGTATGTCTGCGACGAGGGTCGCGGTGTCGGCCCCGAGGTGCCCGGCCAGGGCCGTCGCGGTGTCTATCTCGACTTCGCGGATGCCATCAAGCGGCTGGGTCGCAAGGCGGTCGAAGCCAAATACGGCAACCTGTTCGACATGTACGCCCAGATCACCGGTGAGAACCCGTACGAGGTGCCGATGCGCATCTATCCGGCGGTGCACTACACGATGGGTGGCCTCTGGGTCGACTACGACCTGCAGTCGACCATCCCTGGCCTTTACGTGACCGGTGAGGCGAACTTCTCCGATCACGGTGCCAACCGCCTCGGTGCGTCTGCCCTCATGCAGGGTCTGGCCGACGGCTACTTCGTGCTGCCGAACACGATCGCCGACTATCTGGCGGACGTGAAGCACGACCAGTTGGACGATTCCGCACCCGCCGTGGTCGAGGCCGTCAACAGCGTGAACGAGCGGGTCGAGAAGCTGTTGTCGATCAACGGCTCGAAGACCGTCGACACGTTCCACCGTGAGCTCGGCCACATCATGTGGGAATACTGCGGCATGGAGCGCACCGAAGAGGGGCTCCGCAAGGCGATCGGTCTCATCCGTGACCTGCGCGACGAGTTCTGGCGCGACGTCAAGGTGACCGGTGAGGCCGAGGAGCTGAACCAGACCCTCGAGCGCGCCGGTCGGGTCGCCGACTTCCTGGAGCTCGGTGAGCTGATGTGCATCGACGCGCTCGTGCGTCGTGAGTCCTGCGGCGGTCACTTCCGGGCCGAATCCCAGACCGAAGACGGTGAGGCGCTGCGCCATGACGACGAGTACGCGTTCGTCTCCGCGTGGGAGTTCACCGGTGGCCAGCCGATCCTGCACAAGGAACCGCTGGAATATGAGTTCGTCGAGATGAAGCAACGGAGTTACAAGTGAAGGTCACCCTCAAGATCTGGCGCCAGAAGAACACCGAGACCCAGGGCCGGATGGAGGAGTACTCACTCGACGGAGTCTCCGACCACATGTCGTTCCTGGAGATGCTCGACCTGCTCAACGAGCAGCTCACCGCCGAGAACAAGGACCCTGTGGCCTTCGACTCGGACTGCCGCGAGGGCATCTGCGGCACCTGTGGTGTGGTGATCAACGGCGTGGCCCACGGCCGCGGCCAGACCACCTATCAGACCACCACCTGCCAGCTCCACATGCGGGAGTTCAACGACGGTGACGTCATCACCGTCGAGCCGTGGAAGGCAGAGGGCTTCCCGGTCCTGCGCGACCTGGTCGTCGACCGTTCGGCCTTCGACCGGATCATCCAGGCGGGTGGCTATATCTCCGCGCCCACGGGCTCGGCGGTCGACGCCAACAGCCTGCCGGTGGACAAGAAGGACGCCGACCACGCGTTCGACAACGCCACCTGCATCGGCTGCGGCGCCTGTGTCGCCGCGTGCCCGAACGGTTCCGCCATGCTGTTCACATCGGCCAAGGTGGCCCACCTCGGCCTGCTGCCGCAGGGCCAGCCGGAGCGGTGGAACCGCGTCCTCAACATGGTCGCCACCCACGATGCCGAGGGCTTCGGCAACTGCACCAACATCGGTGAGTGCACAGCGGTCTGCCCCAAGGGCATCCCGCTGGAGAGCATCTCGCGGCTCAACCGCGATCTGTTCAAGGCCCTCACCAAGGGCTGAGCGAGCAAGCAACGACGGGCGCCGCACCCTCCCTGTTGGGGGGCTGCGGCGCCCGTTTGTCGTCAGCGGGTGAGTCTGTCGGCCACGGCGGGCAGCGTCCTGATCATCGGGTGCAGCTCGCCCACCGGGCCGCCCGGCTCAACATCCCAGTTGTTGTCCTGGCCCGGCGTCCGCATCACCACGAGCGCCACGCGGTCACCCTGCTGCACCAGACCCTGGCTCTCGAACTCACCGGAATCGGCCCCGGTCGAGGGTGCCTGATAGGACCACTCCGTCACCTGCGCGCGACCGCTGGGGACGCTCACCTCAATGGGGGAAATGACCTGGCGGCCGTCGGTCCGTTCCTGGGCGGCCAGCACGCGCTGACAGTCGGCCAGCCATTCCTGGGCCGTGGCATATCCCTGATCGGCGAACTCCCTGCTGTCGAAGCTCATCGCGACCGCGACCGCTTCACCGTCGGCCTGCCCGCCGGCGGGGGACAGAGTGAACGTGCGCACCTGGACGGCGTTGCCGCCCAGGGACTCGATGCTGTTCTGCTGGCAGACGGACAACTGTTCCGTGCCTCCACCGACGCTGGTCTCGGCAGTCCGCCAGTCAGCGGTGTCGTTCCACTGGAGGTCCTCGGCGACCGGCAGATTGTCCGCGGTCACCGCTCCCGCCGGTGGCGTCGTCGGGTCGTCAGGGGCCGGCGCGCCGCTCTGGGGTGGCAGGACCGACGTGTCGACGGGCGCAGCCTCCGGTCGCGGGGCTTCCGTGGCGGCGGGCTCGCCCGAGCATGCGGTCAGCGCAAGGACGGCAGCCACGGCCAGAGCAGGAAACAGACGGGACTTCATGGACCGAGCCTAACCGGGGGCTGGGCCCCCGCGTACCGTTGCGATTTGGTCACCTCGACCGGCGTGTGGCAGAATCTCTCGCTGTTGCTCAGCCGAGTCTCCTGCCGTGGGGGGATTCGCTCGAGTTGTTGCGACTCCCACAATCTTCAGCGACGGTGACCTGCGGCACCGGCAAGGAAACGAACTATGAGCAAGCTGATCACCGATCTCGACCAAGCCTCGCTGCGGACCGATCATCCGAAGTTCCGCGCGGGCGACTCCGTCAAGGTCCACGTGAAGGTCGTCGAGGGCAACCGCTCCCGAATCCAGGTGTTCGCCGGTGTGGTCATCGCCTGCAACGGTGGTGGAGTCCAGGAGGCCTTCACCGTGCGCAAAGTCAGCTTCGGCATCGGTGTCGAGCGCACCTTCCCGCTGCACAGCCCGATCATCGACAAGATCGAGGTCGACCGGCGTGGCGACGTTCGTCGGGCGAAGCTCTACTATCTCCGCGGCCGCTCCGGCAAGGCTGCCAAGATCAAGGAGAAGCGCGACAACTGATCCGCTGCCGGGACGGATTTCGATCAACGGGATCCCGGTGGCCATGTGAGAGGATGAGGCGGTGGTTGTCACCGCCTCATCGTGTTTGTGGCGAACGAGTGCAGTCCCCCGATGCCGCGTTGAGCGGACGGGACAGTCCCCCGAGGAGTCGGCCTGAACGACGCAACGAATGCCGATACCTCGGCGCAGGCGGAGAAATCCAAGGGCGCTCGCAAGGCGGCGAAACCGAAACAGGGCCTCGGGGCCTTCCTGCTCGAGCTGGTCGCGATCGTCGTGATCGGCCTGTTGGTGACCACCGGTTTGCGCGCATTCGTGTTCCAGCCGTTCGAAGTCCCCTCCGGTTCGATGCTGAACACTCTGCAGGTCAATGACAAGATCGTGGCGCTGCGGGTGATCGACTTCAAGCGCGGCGACATCGTCGTCTTCCAGGACACCAATCGCTGGCTGGGCCCTCCGCGGGAACCCAATGCGGTGCGGCGGGCGCTGGAATTCGTCGGCGTGCTGCCCAGCTCGGCCGAGGGACACCTGGTGAAGCGGGTGATCGGCATGCCGGGGGACCGCGTCGCGTGTTGTGACGACCAGGGCCGGATGACGATCAACGATCAGCCGCTGGATGAGTCTGCGTACCTGTTCGCCGACGAGACGGGAGTGGTGAAAGCGGCCGAGGTCTCGTTCGAGGTGGTGGTGCCTGCCGGGCACATCTTCGTCCTGGGCGATCACCGCAATGCTTCGGGCGACTCGCGCTGCCATCTCCAGGATGTCTCCATGCAGGGCGGACCGCCCGGTGCTGCTGCCTTCATCCCCGTCGACTCCGTCGTGGGAACGGTGACGCTGGTCATGGCACCGATCAGCCGGATCCAGCAGTTCACGACGCCGGAGGTGTTCGCCGCAGTGCCGGAGCCTGCGGCGCCCGCTCCGGCGGAGGCCCAGCTCGTGCACGTCGGTGAAGGTTGCTGATGGCTCGTTTCGTGATCCGCCGGGACTCGGGTCTGTATGGCTACGAACGGGCCCTCACCCGAGCGGGACTGGGCCCGGTGGCCGGAGCCGACGAAGCCGGCCGTGGTGCTTGTGCCGGACCGCTGGTGGCCGCTGCGGTGGTCCTGACCGATACGCCGTCGCGTCGGATCTCGCTGCTCAAGGACTCCAAGCTCCTGTCGCACCCGCAGCGGGAGCGGGCGTACGCGGAGATCGTCGACAAAGCTGCCGCTTGGTCGGTGGTGGCACTCAGCCCGGCGGAATGCGATCGGCTCGGCATGCATGTGGCGAACATCCAGGCCTTGCGGCGGGCCCTGTTGCGCCTCGATGTCGCACCGCGCTACGTGCTGACCGACGGGTTCGGGGTGGACGGATTGGGGGCGCCCGGTCTGGCGGTCTGGAAGGGGGATCGAGTCGCGGCGTGTGTCGCAGCAGCCTCGATCGTCGCGAAAGTCACCCGTGACCGGATCATGGTGCAACTTGCCGAGCAGTGGCCTGCGTACGGATTCGATGTGCACAAGGGCTATTGCACGCCCGTGCACCAAGCCGCACTGGATGAGCACGGACCCTGTCCGGAGCACCGCCTGCGGTTCGACAACGTGGTCCGCACCGTGCGCGATCACAGGGTTAGAGTGGGGCAATCATGAGTTCCGAAGACTTGGAAGAGTACGAGGCCGGTCTCGAGCTGCAGCTGTACAAGGAGTACAAGTCGGTTGTCGGCATTTTCAAGTACGCCGTGGAGACCGAGCGCCGCTTCTATCTGTGCAACGCCGTCGACCTGAAGGTGCGGTCCGAGGGCGGGGACGTGTACTACGAGGTATCCATGGGTGATGCCTGGGTGTGGGACATGTATCGCCCGGCTCGGTTCGTGAAGAGCGCGAAGGTGCTGACCTTTCGGGACGTGTCGATCGAGGAGATCGTCCAGAGCGATCTGCAGGTGCCGGACCAGTCCTGACCCCCTGCACAGGACGGCCGCCCGGGAGTTGCCCGGACGGCCGTTGTGTGTTCTCAGACGAAGCGCTGGGTCATTTCGCCGATGCCCTCGATCCAGGTATGCAGGGTTTCGCCCGCGACCAGGAAACGCTGCGGCGTGCGGCCGAGCCCGACGCCCGCAGGGGTGCCGGTGAAGATGATGTCGCCGGGATAGAGAGTGACGTTCTCGGAGATCTTTGCGATCAGTGCCGGGACGTTGAAAATCATCTCCTTCGTGCGGCCGCATTGCACGACCTCGTCGTCGATCCGGCACCCGATCTCGAGATCGTCACGGTCCGGCAGCTCGTTCGGGGTGACGAGGTAGGGCCCTTGCGGTGCGAAGCCCGGATAGGATTTGCCGAGACCGAACTGGGGCGCAGGTCCTCGCAGCTGGGTGATGCGCTCGGAGAGATCCTGTCCGATCGTGACCCCCGCGACGTGGCCCCAGGCCGAGTCCTCGTCGATCCGGTGGGCCTGCCTGCCAATGACGACGACCAGTTCGACTTCCCAGTCGACGTTGCCGCCGGACGGAATCTGGACCTCGGTGTCGGGACCCGTGAAGGCGGAGACATATTTGGTGAACACCGGGGGCAGGTCGGTCGGGGGTTCGAACCCGGACTCCGCAGCATGTTCGTCATAGTTCAGGCCGATCGCGAAGACCTGCCGAGGCCGCGGGGAGGGCGCCTGCAACGCGGTGCGGTCGACCGGAAGACCTGCCTCGGCGTCGAACGAGGCATCGTCCGCCCACGAACGGAACTCGTCCCACGCGTCATAGAGCGCGCTCAGGGACGGACCGAAGCGCTGCTCGGAGATTTCTGCGATATCGAGCAGTCGGTCGGTGCCGTCCCCGGCCGGGAGCACTAGGTGGGCACGGTCGGCAACATTCGCAATGCGCATCGGGCAAACTCCTTCTTCGGGTTTGCCCACCATCATGGCCTGTCGACCGGCGATCCGACGGACCGGGTCGGGAAGTTGTCCCCAGGCCGGACGTGCTCGTGAGCGCTGTCCACAGGAGGGCGTCTTCCGTGATCCGGACCCGGGTCAATCCCGCACGGTGTCGGCATGACTGGTGTGAAACAGCGTCTGGGGGCGCAAGGGGAGGAATGGGCCGAAGAGGTCCTGTCCGAGGCCGGCATGTTCGTGATCGATCGCAACTGGCGGTGTCGGGAGGGTGAGATCGATCTGATCGCCGTGGACGAGGTCGACGGGGAAACCATTCTGGTGTTCTGCGAGGTGAAATATCGGACGGGGACGGGCTTCGGCACGCCGCTGGAGGGCATCACGTACGAGAAGGTGCGACGGTTGCGGCGGGCCGCGGCGATGTGGCTGCGGGAACGCAAGGTGTCCACCCGACGCATCCGCCTGGACGCCATCGGGATTCTTGCGGTCCGGGGCCGGGACATCGAGGTCACGCACGTGCGGGGGATCGAGTGATGGGGCTGGCGAGCGCTACCTCCGTCGCTCTGGCCGGGCTGGACGGGCACATGGTCGAGATCGAGGCCTTCACCGGGCGGGGTCTGCCGAGGACCGTGCTGGTCGGGCTGCCGGACGCCGCTCTCTATGAATCCCGGGATCGATGTCGTGCGGCGGTGGACAGCACCGGATTTCCGTGGCCGGATCGGTTGTTGACCATCAACCTGTTGCCGGCGACTCTGCCGAAGTCGGGCAGCCACTATGACATCGGCATCGTGACCGCGATTCTGGGCGCCAGCGGTGTGGCGCCGAGCCGTTCTCTGGCGGATGCGGTCCTCCTCGGGGAGTTGGGGCTCGATGGCCGGGTGCGCTCGGTGCGAGGCCTTCTGCCGTGCGTGTTGGCCGCGAAACTGAACGGGTTCACGCGTGCGGTGGTGCCGGCCGGCCAAGTGCATGAAGCACGGCTGGTGGGTGGCATGGACGTGATCGGTGTGGCGACACTGACGGAACTGGTCGACCTCATGCACGGTCGGCCGGTGCCCGCGCCGCCGACACCGTCACGACGTGGCGGGCTGCAGACGGAACGCCCGGACCTGGCCGACGTGGTCGGTCAGGCGGAGGCCAAGTGGGCGATCGAGGTCGCCGCCGCCGGTCGCCATCACATGTTTCTGCATGGGGCACCCGGTGTGGGGAAGACGATGTTGGTCGAGCGACTGCCGGGATTGCTGCCGGACCTGACACCGGCGGAGGCGCTCGAGGTGGCCGCGGTGCGTTCATTGGCGGGTGCCACGTCGCAGTCCGATCTCGATCTCAGACCGCCTTACTCGGATCCGCACCACTCCGCCACGATCCCCAGTCTCGTGGGTGGCGGACCTGGCGTGGCCAGACCCGGTTCCATCAGCCTGGCGCACCGCGGTGTGCTGTTTCTCGACGAAGCCGCCGAGTTCCGGCCGAAGGTCCTCGACTCGCTTCGCACCCCGCTGGAGCAGGGGAGCGTCACCATCGGTCGGAGCCTGCACCAGGCGTGCTATCCGGCCCGTTTTCAGCTGGTCCTGGCCGCCAACCCCTGCCCTTGCGGGCACGCGGAGACTCCGGGCGGGAACTGCACGTGCCTGCCGGCCAGAATCCGGCACTATCGGGAGCGGCTCTCCGGCCCGATTCTCGATCGGATCGACATCCACCAGCACCTCATGCCGCTGGTCCGGTCGCAGATCCAAGGCCATCTGGTGGCCTCCGAGTCCAGCCGGACGGTGGCGGACCGCGTTGCCGAGGCGCGGGCACGTCAGGCCCGCCGGTTCCGGGGTCTCGGGTGGTTGACCAATTCAGAGGTGCCTGGTCCCGCACTGCGTTCGGTGCTGCCGCTGCCCGATGGGCTGGAGTTGCTCGACGACGCGGTGCGCAGGGGAAGCCTCTCCTCACGCGGCGTCGACAAGAGTCTCCGCTTGGCCTGGACGATCGCCGATCTGGCCGGGAAGGACGTGCCGACACGCACGGATATTCGTCTTGCCCTGGCGTTGCGGCGGGGCGAACCGGGTCTGGAAGGGGCGGCGTGATGACCGGCATGGTTCGAGACGAGCGGATGGCGCGCATGGCGCTGGCTTCCGTCAGCGAGCCGGGAGACAAGGCCTTGGCCGACCTCGTGGCGGCGGAGGGCGCCGAGGCGGTGTGGCATTCGCTGTGGGGCCCGCGCCGAGCGTCCCGGTGGGGACGGCGATTGGAGAGCGGCAGACTGCGCGAGATAGTGCTGGCGATGCAGCAGCGGCACCTGCGGTTCATCATGCCGGGGGATGCCGAATGGCCTGAGCAGCTCGACGATCTTACGCACGTGAAACAGGACAAGGTGCACGCACGCCCGCTCGGCTTGTGGGCGGCCGGCCCAGGCCATCTGGCGGAGTGGGCCAACGGGAGTGTCGCCATCGTCGGCACGCGGATGTCCACGCGCTACGGCGAGGCGCTTGCGGCGGACCTGGCGGCCGAACTGGCGACGCGTCGTGTGACGGTCGTGTCCGGGGGTGCCTACGGGATCGACATCTGCGCCCACCGGGGTGCCCTGGCAGTCCGGGGTCGCACGATCGCAGTGCTGGCCAGCGGCTTGGACGAGCCCTATCCGCGGGGCAATGCCCGGGTGTTCGAGGCGATCCGCGCCAACGGCATTCTCCTGTCGGAAATGCCGCCCGGCGAGCGTCCGAGTCGGCCGCGATTCCTCGGCCGCAACCGCGTCATCGCCGGCCTGGCGGTCGGATCATTGATGGTGGAGGCACGGATTCGTTCGGGTGCGCAGAGCACGCTCGGTTGGGCGGAGAAGCTGAGCCGAATCCGCATGGCGGTGCCGGGGCCCATCACCTCGGCACAGTCGGAGGGCCCGCATTTTCAACTCCGCACGGGTGCCAACCTCGTGACCAACGTGGCCGAGGTCATGGAACTGGTCGCCCCGATGGGTCAGGAAACGCTGCAGTTCCCACAAGGGCCGAGACGGGTGGTGGACGACCTCGGCGATGCACTCACCGAAGTCTTCGAAGCAGTGCCGGGCAGCGAGGGACTGTCCGCGGACAAGATCGCTGCATCCTGCGGACGAGACCTCATGAGCACGCTGGGGGCACTTGGTGAACTTGAGGAACTGGGCCTGGTCGAGGAGGGCCACGGTGCGCTCTGGAAGCTCCGCTCGGGATCGGTCGGGTGAGGACGGCTCCGTGGTGCACAGCATGGATTAGCGTGCACGCATGCTGATGATGCGCGCGACCGTCACGAACGACGATCTCCGCCTGCCCGGGGCCGCGTCAGGGCGCGGGCCAACGCCTGCCGCGGCCCTCGTTCGCTCTGACGGGAACGGCTGACGCGATGGCCCTCTATGCCAAGTCGGGTGGCCGACGGACACGACAGATTCTCACCGATGTGTTCGTCGTGGCATGGATCGGACTCTGGGCGTGGATCGCGCACACGGTGTGGTCCGCGCTCATGGCGGTTGCCGAACCAGCACGCCGGACCGCCACGGCCGCCGCCCGGATGCGAGAGGACTTCCGATCGGCCGGCGATTCGGCCGGGGGCATCCCGGTTGCCGGTGGCGAACTGCGCAAACCTTTCGACGCCGCCGGAGGCTCGATCGATCAGGTGGTGGCTGCTGCGGAGGATCAGGTGCGCACCATTGAACGACTCGCGGTCCTGTGCGGAGTCCTGCTGTTCGTGGCACCGGTCGGGCTGTTGCTCCTCGTGTGGTTGCCCGCCCGGTTGCGGTTCGTTCGGCGTTCGACGTCGATGGACAGACTCCTCGACTCCTCATCGGACCTGGAACTGCTCGCACTGCGAGCCATGGCGAATCAACCAGTGGACGAACTTGCCCGCATCAGCGCGGATCCGATCGGCGACTGGCGGGCCCAGCAGTGGCCGGTGATCATGGCGCTCGCCGACCTGGAATTGCGTGCCAACGGTCTGCAGATGCCGCAGGAACTCCGCTCACCGCCTCACCAGTGAGCCGTGCCGCCCAGCGGGAACCGACAGGAGACAACTGCTGTTGACGCTTATCGTCGAAACATCCTCGAGAAGGGTGAACAGTCGTGAGCATCCGATCCGACATCATGGCCCGCTTGGCTTTCCTGCCGAGGTCCGCCCAGCGGGTTGGCCGCATCGTCGTCACAGAGCCGGCGACCGTCGTGCGCCTGCGCGTGGCCGAGTTGGCACACCTGTGCGACACCGACGAGGCGTCGGTGGTGAGGTTCTGCCACTCGGTGGGTTTCGACGGCTACGGCGACCTGCGCGAAGCGCTCTACGCCGAACTCATCAGCGAACCACAGCACCAAGCGGTCAGCTGAACTCGTGGCCCTGTTCCTCGGTGATTTCACCCCGGAGCACCACCAGCGGCCACGGCCAACGACTCAGATCGAGCCGCACCGATAGATCCTCGGCACGGGCGAGATAGAACGCGGCGCCCAGCCACACCACCGCCAATGCCAACCCGCCGATGCCCAGCGTCCAGCGGGGACCCATGGTGTCCCCGATCCATCCGATCGCGGGCGCGGCCAAGGGCGTGGAGCCAAGAAACAGCAACAGATACACCGACATCACGCGTCCCCGGAAGGCCGCGTCCGTGCTGAGCTGCAGCAACGAATTGCAGGTGATCATCACCGTGATCGCGGACAGCCCGCACGGGACGAGCAACAGTGCGAACAACCAATAGGTCGGGGCCACCGCGCTCGCCAGCGTGCTGAGCACGAACACGCCCATCGCCACCATGATCACCAGTAGGCGCGGCCGCTTCCTGCGTGCCGCGAGCAGAGCGGCGGTCAGCGTACCCACCGCCATGACCGTGCCCAGCAGGCCGAACTCGCCCGCCCCCTTGCCGAACTCCATCCCCGCCATCATCACGTTCGTCATCTGATAGTTCAGGCCGAACAGACCCATTGCAGCGGCGATGGTCAGGATGAGCACGATGTACGGGCGTCGACGGATGTACGCCAACCCCACCAGGATGCCGCCCTGACCAGGTTTCCGTTCCGTGCGATGCAGCGCGGACCGGTCGAGGGATGCGAGAGCCACGATGACGCCGACGTAGGTGACCGCATTCAACAACAGCACGCCGCCAGTGCCGATGAGCAGGATCAGCACACCGGCAATGCCGGGCCCAAGCAGGCGAGCCGTGTTGAAGCTGGTCGAGTTGAGCCCGATTGCATTCGGCAGGTGCTCTTTCGGCACCAGCTCCGACACGAACGCCTGCCGCGCCGGTGCGTCGACCGCCGATGCCGTGCCGTCGATCAGCGCACACACCGCGACATGCCAGAGCGCCACGTGGCCGGTGACGATCAGGAGTCCCAGCGCGAGGGTGTTCACCGCCATCACGCTCTGCGTCGTGATCATGAGCCGGCGCTTGGAGAAACGGTCGGCCAGCGCACCGCCCACCGGGCTCAGCAGCAGCGACGGCAGGAACATCAGCGCGGTCACCGCACCAAGGGCGGTCGCGTCCTGGTCGGTCAGGATCATGAGCACAAGCCACGCCAACGCAGTGCGGCCCATCCAGTTGCCGGTGTTCGAGGTCAGGATGCCGAAGAAATAGCGGCGATAGTTGGGGACGGCCAGCGAGGCGAACATGCTGCGCACCGCTTACCTCCGCCCCGCGTCCCGAAGTCCTTCAGCCTTCAACTATAGGTGCTCGCTATCGTGCGACCGTGGGGGAGCGAATCTTCGTCAGCGTTGCCAGCAGTCAGCTCGACGTGGCCGACCGATTGGTGGGCTACCTGACCGAGGCAGGGCACGAGTTCTGGTACATGCGTGACTCCATCGCCGCCGGCGAGTTCTGGCCGGACGAGATCGTGCGCGGGATCGAGTGGTGCACCCATCTCGTGCTGATCTTCGAGCGGGACGCTGATCGCAGCCCGCACGTCATGCGCGAGCTTGAGCTTGCCGACGGAAAAGGCAAACCTATTCTCTGGCTCCGGATCACTGCGGACAGCCCGCGAGGACTTGAGTACTTCCTCCGGCTGCCTCAGGCCATCCCGTGGCCGGACACGGACCACCCGCCTGCAGGGCTGATCACGGGTCTCGCCGGAGAGCGGCGTCTGCACGTGGCGCAGGAACCGTCCGGTGCCGAACCGCTCCCCATCGATCCCGACGCGACCGAGACCGTCACCCTGTTCGTGAACCGGCTGCCGGAACGCGATGCCCTGCGGGTGTCACTCGAACGCCTGTTGCGGACCATGGCCACCACCGGAACCGAACGGGCCGTCAACGAGAACCTTCTCACCTTCTATGGCGTGGGGGGCCAGGGCAAGAGCAGACTGTCTCGCCGGCTCCAGCGTTGGATATCAGGGGTGCTGCCGAGCGACGATCCTTGGGGTGTCCCGCCACGCACAGCCCATGCGGTGCGGTGGAACCTTGACGGTGACCAGCCGCACTTGATCGAATTCCTGCTCCGTTTCCAGGAGACCCTCTCTCAGACCGGCGTCGAATTCAACGCCTTCGATGTAGCTGTGGCTGCGCTGTACGCGGTTACCCTCGGACAACTGGGCGACGATCCCGCCGTGCGGGGCCGGCAGGCGCTGGTTGTCCAGCGTCTCCAATTGCTGGCCCATCAGCTCAACATGGCCGTGCTGCCGAGCATGGTGTCCATTGCGGCAGTGCGCCAGATTCTTGCCGCGGCCAGGATGCTGGACAGCCGGCTCTTGGGTGACCGCGCCGGTCTTGCCGCATTGGTCGACCTCATCGAGCGCCGCGGTGCCGAGGCTGAATCCTGGCCACTCATCAGCCCCCGGATCATGGACTGCGTGACGCGTGTGCTGGAAGACCTGCCGGCATCCGACCGCCCGACCATCGCAGTGTTCATTGACACGTTCGAGAAGATTCAGACGCCCCAGGGCCGGACGGCCGAGCAGATGATCAACGCGCTCGTGGTGCACCTGCCGTTGTGTCTCTTCGTGGTGACCGGACGGGAACCGCTCACCTGGCACCTCGAGGAGAGTCGGCACTTGCGCTGGTTCGGTCCCGAGCGGTGGCCGACCCTGTTGCGATTCGCACCCGACGACGACGAGCCGCGCCAGCATCTGCTGGCTCACCTGACGGTCGCCGAGGCGAAACTCGCCCTGCGCAATGCGCTCGACCAAGTCGAGTGGGATCTGGGCGAGGGTGACCTGACGCGGCTGGCTAAGGGGACCCAGGGCTGGCCCTTGCACATTGAAATCCTGATTAACCTCATCCACGAACGGCGCCAGCACGGGAAGGTCGCGCTCACCTATGGCGACCTGCGTGGCTCCTTCCCGACGCTGGTGCGACGGCTCTTGGAGCACCTGCCCAGCGATGTGCAGCTTGCTCTGCAAGCGGCCGCAGTGACTGCCAGCTTCAGCCCGGAAACGCTGCGGATGTGCGATCCTGCGATCAGACATGGTTCCGTGGTCCGCCTGCTTCGAACCAGCCTCGTCGGCCCCACAGGGGATCCATTCTTTCCGCACAAAATCCACGACGAACTCCGTCATGCGATCCGGGCGGCCGGCAGCGACGTCGACGGCGGCTGGGATGCAGAGGACAGTCGCGATGCCGCGAAGCGACTGGTGATCGCCTTGGCAGAGGCGCGCTCAGACGCCAAGCAGCACCAACGTCATGCAGAACTGATGCATCTGCACACGTTCGCTGTGCAGGTGTGTCTTGAGCACGACCTCGACATCGAGTGGGTGAAACAGGCATTCCTCTCGACGCCCTCCCACAAATACCAGCGGGATCTTCTCCCCAGTCTCGAGGGGACGACCGGCCGAAGCGAGCTGCATGGATTGGTGCAAATCTACCGATGGCTGGGCGTGGAGGATTTCCATGTGCGACTCGCCGCGCTGCAGGACATCTCTGCGACAGCCGTCAGCGACCGCGTCCGGTTTCGGGCTGATCTGTGGACGATGTACGCACTGCGCAGCCTGCGGCGCTACGACGAGGCAGTAGCGCTCGGGAAGGCCTTGCTCACAGATCCGTACGACCGGAACTGTGGGGATTGGCGCAAGCCGACAGGGCTCATCCGGGCGCAGCACGCGGGGACGCTCACGAGCGCTCTGCGGTGGGGAGAACTGTTTGAGTTCGACCCGCCCGACTCGTTTCACTGCTGGACGGCCATCCAAGACGCGCACGGGAATTTCACGGTCTCCGCAGAGAGGTCCCGGGACCGATTGGCGCAACACATCGCCGCAAAGAAGTCTTACCGCTTCCAGATGGAGCTTCAATCCGAGTTTGTCTGGCGGCAATTGCGAGCCGGTCAAGGTCTTGCGCTGCCGGAGTTGGACGAGGTGGTGCGCTTCCGCGATCGCTATTCCACTGCCTGGCTGACGGCTAGCCTGATCTCCCACGTGGGTCCGTGGGCCGTGGCGGGTGGATTCGCCGATGCCCAAGTGCTCTGGGATCGGCTCACTGAAATCGGAGAACGCCACGGTAGCGGGCGCCGGGGGGACAAGGCACGGTTCGCTGTCGCGATCGCAGAACTCATCGGCGACAAGAGCTATGCCCAAGAGTCCCGCGCCCTGTTCTCGGATCCACAGGACCGACAACGCGAAAATCTCTATCTCGACTTTGTCTTTGATCACCTTGACATGCCGATTCCTCCGGCTCCTGTCGAGTGGCTTGACGATGTTGATGCAGTGCGCGAGCGCTGGATCGCCGGGTGGCGACGCATGGTCGCGCCGCCACCCGAATGGCAGTTCACCGACGAGGTCTATGGCTGGATGATCACCGGCGGCTGAGGTGACAGGTGTCTGCGTGGGTAACGTCACAGCATGAGCGAAAATGAGTCCACCCGGATCGAAACCGACTCCCTGGGGGAGATGCCCGTCGCGAGCGATCGCTACTGGGGTGCGCAGACCCAACGCAGCATCACGAATTTCCCGATCGGCCGGGACACGTTCGTCTGGGGGAGACCCATGATCCGCGCGCTCGGGGTGCTCAAGAAGGCCGCCGCCCAGGCCAACGCCGAGCTCGGAGAGTTGCCGGACGATGTGGCTGCTCTGGTCGTCCGCGCCGCCGACGAGGTGATCGCCGGCGCGCTCGACGACCATTTCCCCCTCGTCGTCTTCCAGACCGGCTCGGGCACGCAGTCGAATATGAACGCCAACGAGGTCATCAGCAACCGGGCGATCGAACTCGCGGGCGGGACGCTCGGCACCAAGCAGCCCGTGCACCCCAACGACCACGTCAACCGCGGACAGTCGAGCAATGACACGTTCCCGACGGCGATGCACATTGCCGTCGCCCTCGAACTCACCGAACGTCTCTATCCGGCTGTCACCCGCCTGCGGGACGTGCTCGAAGCGAAGGCCATCGAGTTCGGTGACGTGGTCAAGGTCGGTCGCACCCACCTGCAGGACGCAACGCCCATCACCCTCGGTCAGGAGATCGGAGCGTGGGTCGCCCAGCTCGACCAGGCGTTGGAGATGGTGCGGGAGGCTGAGGAGGGGGTACGCCAACTCGCCATCGGCGGCACCGCCGTCGGAACGGGACTGAACGCCCATCCCGACTTCGGCGTCCTCGCGGCGGAGAAGATCAGTGCCGAGACCGGACTGGAGTTCACGCAGGCGCCGAACCTTTTTGCGGCCCTGTCGGCGCATGACGGACTGGTCGGAGTCTCTGCCGCCCTCCGGACGCTGGCCGGTGCGGCGATGAAGATGGCCAACGACGTCCGTTGGCTCGCTTCCGGCCCGCGCAACGGGATCGGCGAGATCACGATCCCCGCCAACGAGCCCGGCAGCTCGATCATGCCCGGCAAGGTGAACCCCACCCAGTCGGAGGCTCTCACGATGGTGGCGGTCCGGGTGTTCGGCAACGATGCGACGGTCGCGTTCGCCGGCTCGCAGGGCAACTTCCAGCTCAACGTGTTCAAGCCCGTCATGGCGCACGCGGTGCTGGAGTCGATCCGGCTCCTCGCGGATTCCTGTCTCGCCTTCACCGATCACTGTGCGGTCGGGATCGAACCCGACCGTGCGCGGATCACCGAGAATCTTGACAAGAACCTGATGGTCGTCACCGCGCTCAACCGGCACATCGGCTATGACGCCGCAGCGCGCATCGCCAAGCAGGCGCACGCCGACGGCACGACGCTGCGGGAAGCCGCGGTCACCTCCGGCGAGCTCACGGGAGAGGACTTCGATCGCTGGGTCGTGCCGGCTGACATGACCGGTTCGCACGCGTCGTGAGACGTTCCCGCGGGAACGTCACCACGACGAATCGGCCGAACCGCCGGCTCACCAGCCGCGGTCGGCCAGTCGGTGCGGAGCCGGGAGATCGGCGACGTTGATGCCGACCATGGCCTCGCCGAGGCCACGGGAGGCGTCGGCGACGGTTTCCGGGTCGTCGAACCGAGCAGTCGCCCGCACGATCGCCGCGGCCCGCCTGGCCGGATCACCTGACTTGAAGATCCCGGAGCCCACGAAGACGCCGTCCGCGCCCAGCTGCATCATCATCGCCGCGTCCGCCGGAGTCGCGACGCCGCCGGCAGTGAACAGCGCAACCGGGAGCCGGCCGAGGCGGGCGACCTCGTGGACGAGTTCATAGGGCGCCTGCAGTTCCTTGGCCGCGACATAGAGCTCGTCGGGATTCGCCGCGAGAGTCGCGCGGAGCTGCGCGATCTGGCCCCGGATCGTGCGCAGGTGCTTGGTCGCCTCGGACACGTCCCCGGTGCCGGCCTCGCCCTTGGAGCGAATCATGGCCGCGCCCTCGGTGATCCGGCGCAGTGCCTCGCCCAGATTGGTCGCGCCACACACGAACGGCACCGAGAACGCGTGCTTGTCGATGTGATGCGTGTAGTCGGCGGGGGAGAGCACCTCCGATTCATCGATGCAGTCCACCTGCAGCTGCTGCAGCACCTGGGCCTCGACGAAATGCCCGATGCGGGCCTTCGCCATCACGGGGATGGACACGGCTCCGATGATGCCCTCGATGAGGTCGGGGTCACTCATGCGCGCCACGCCGCCCTGGGCGCGAATATCGGCGGGCACGCGCTCGAGCGCCATGACCGCCACGGCGCCGGAGGCTTCGGCGATGCGGGCCTGCTCAGGGGTGACCACGTCCATGATCACGCCGCCCTTGAGGGCGTCCGGGAGTTCCCGCTTCATGAGTGTGGTTCCGGTGTCGGTTGTCTCAGTCGTCACGGCCCGATCATCCGCCACGGATAATGGTCCGATCCAGATCCACAATGCAGCGACAATCAATGGACCACTTTCAAGGGGGACCGTGCGCACCACACCGGACACAGCGCTCCCGATCCGCGTCCGGCGCGGAGAAGGCCCGCTGCCCGACCAGATCGTGGCGGAGATCCGCCGACTGCTGGCCGCAGGCGTCCTGACGGCGGGGGACCCGCTGCCGTCCACCCGCGCGCTCGCGACCCGGGCGGGGGTCTCGAGGGGCAGCGTCGTGGCCGCGTACGAACAACTCCTCGCTGAAGGCTGGCTCGTCGCCCACGGCGGGCGGGGGACGCGAGTGAACCCGAAGGTGCGCGCGGTCCGCCCGCCCGCTGCCGACCTGCGCCCGGAGCACCCTCCCGCAACCTGCTCCGCACCCACTCTGATCGACCTGCGACCCGGCCGGCCAATGGAGTCCTCGCTGGTGGACGCCACGTGGCGCTCGGCCTGGCGCCGGGCGGCGGACGAGCCACTGGATGTCCCGGTCCCGACGCTCGGCTGTGATCCGCTGCGACACGCGATCGCTGAGCACCTGCGCCGGATGCGGGCCGTGGTGCGCTCGCCGGACCGGATCGCGGTCACCGCCGGCGGAAGGGAAGGGTTGGCGCTTCTGCTGGGTGCGCTGGGAGTACGCCGGGTCGGCGTTGAGGAGCCCGGCTATCCCTCACTGCGGCAGGTGGTGGCCAGGGCGGGTGCCGAACTGGTCACCCTGGCGACCGACCGTGACGGACTGATCACCGACCTGCTCCCGGACCGGGCACCCGACCTGGTGCTGGTGACCCCGAGTCACCAATATCCCCTGGGCGGCTCGCTGCCGATCGACCGGCGGCAGGCACTGCTCGAGTGGGCCGACCGACACGGGGTCTGGGTGGTGGAAGACGACTACGACTCGGAGTTGCGGTATACCTCCCAGCCCCTGCCCGCGCTGACCGCCATGGACGAGCGCGAGCGCGTGGTCCTGCTCGGGACCTTCGCCAAGACGCTCAGCCCGGCACTCGCCACCGGATTCCTCGTCCTGCCCGGGCCCCTGATCGGCCCCGTCGCCGCGGAACGGACCGCTCGCGGGATGCCGGTGTCCCTTGTGACTCAGCGAGCGGTGGGCCACTATTTGACCGCAGGCGGCCTCACGCGCCACACCCAACGCATGCGCCATCTCTATCGGCGCCGGCGGGCGCTCGTCGTGACGGGGCTGGAGGGGCTGCCGGGCGCGGCGGTGCGCCCGATGGACGGCGGTCTGCACGCAGTCGTCGACTGCGTCGGCACCGGCCTGACCGAGCCCGAGTTGCTCGCGCGCCTGGCCGATGCGGGGGTGTTGGTGACCGGACTGTCGGCGTACTGGTCGACGACCGAGTCACCGCCCGGCATCGTGTTCGGCTTCGGCGCGATCGCGGACGAGGAACTGGCTCGCGGTCTGGCGGTCATCGCCGACGTGCTCCGCGGCGGCTGAGCGAGCGTCCATCGTGTGATCTGCATCACGCGTGGGAACTAATCGACCGCTTCTCGCGACATCTGTGGGCGTACTGCCAAAAGGAGGCCCATGTTCACCCTGACCGACATGCCGGTGAAGTTCGTCGGACTGCTGTTGCTGTTCGCGTTCAGCACGATCTGGTCGCTCTATCAGCTCGCCCGCAAACAGACCGGCCCGACGCTGGTGTCCAATCTTGCCCATCTCGCGATGTCCGTGGTGATGCTCCTGATGGTTGCCAGGACCTGGTGGCAGCCGTTCGTGTCGGCGATTCCGTTGCCCGCGCTGGTCGGCTTCTTCGGTGTCTTTGTGCTGTGGTTCGTTTACTTGGGGGTACGCGGCCTCGCCGCCGGCGGCACCGCCCGTCGACATGGCTGGCACGCTCTCGGGCATGCCGCCATGTTCGGCGCGATGACCTGGCACCTCGCCGCCATGCTCAGCCACATGGCGATGGGTATGGGCCACGGCAGCAGCGGGCCAGCCATGGGGGAGGGGCACACCATGGGCGACGGCGGACATGCCATGGGGAACAGTGGGCACGCCATGGACCACGCGGTCGCGACGCCGGGCCCGATGCCGATGCAGACCGCCGGACCGGGAGACAACGCGATGCTCATCGCGATCATCGGGATCCCCTTCATGACCTATCTGCTGGCCGCGGCGCTGTGGAACCTCAAGAACGTGATCGCGCCGAGCAGGATCATCCAGGACCACGCGGGGCATGAGGCCGCGGGGCACGGCCACTATGTCGCCGGCAATCCTCGGTTGGCCGCGCTCGCGGATTTCGCGATGAACTTCGGCATGTTCTGGATGAGCACGGGTCTGATGGTCGCGCTGCTGCCGTTCTTCCGTTACCTCTCGTTCTGAGGGTCCGGCCTTCCCATGGATGTGCGTCAGAGGGTCGCGCGCACCCGGATGATCTTGCGGCGCACCCACACATCCCGGGTGCCGTCGCGATAACGACGCAGCCGCATGAGTTCCCAGCCGCCGTACTCCGCGCGATCGGTCAGCAGCCGGCGCACCGCGTTGCGCGACCAGGTGTGGGGGATGCGGACCTGCTCGATCTCGTATTCCACCCCTGGCCGATCCCGCTCGTACCTCGTCACGACGCTCCTCACGCAGCCGGATGTTCCGACGATCTTAGGCAGTTGCCCGGCATTCGGTCGCCGAAGGATCTCAGTTCGCGCGCGGGGCAGGAGATTGCTATAGTTTCTCGCTGTGCCGGGGTGACCGGCAGACCCGAGTCCGGGTGGCGGAATTGGTAGACGCGCTAGCTTGAGGTGCTAGTGCCCGTTATAGGGCGTGGAGGTTCAAGTCCTCTCTCGGACACAAAACGAACGGCCCGAATCCTTCAGGGGATTCGGGCCGTTTTGGCATCACTCCTCGACTTCCAGCGCTGTTCGTCCCATCGCGGGCCCGCCGGACACGTCGTCGAGCGCCGCGATGATCGCGTCGGGCAACTCGACATCGACGGTCTCCAGACATTGCTCCAACTGGGCCGTGTTGCGGGCCCCCAGGAGCGGGGCGGTCACGCCGGGAGCATCCCGGACCCAGGCCAGCGCCACCTGCAGCGGAGTCAACTCCAGCCCTTCCGCCGCTCGCGCCACCGCTTCCACGATGCCGCGGGAACGTGTTTCCAGATAAGCCTCGACGAACCAGGCGAAGTGGCCGGCGGCACGTGAGTCGCGGGGGACACCATGACGGTATTTTCCGGACAGGACACCGCGCCCCAGTGGTGACCAGGGAAAGAAGCCCATGCCCAGAGCCCGCGCCGCCGGGAGGACCTCGACCTCGGCCCGACGGGCGAGCAGCGAATATTCCACCTGATTCGACGTGATCGGCGTCCGGCCCGGGAAGGCCTGCTGCCAAGTGGCGGCCTGTGCGCTCTGCCAGCCGATGAAGTTCGAGAGCCCGGCATAGCGGACCTTGCCGGCGGCCACCGCCGAATCCATCGCGGCCAAAGACTCTTCAAGCGGAGCGGCACCCCATGCGTGGATCTGCCACAGGTCGATCCAGTCCGTGCCGAGACGGCGGAGCGAGTCCTCGAGATCCAGCAGCAGCGCCCGCGCGGACGTGTCGACGACTCGTTGCCGATCACGCAGGACGAATCCCGCCTTGGTGGCGATCACGAGATCCTCACGGACCACGTCGGCACGCATGAGGGCGCCGATCGTGCGCTCCGAATCACCGTTGCCATAGGCAGCGGCGGTGTCGATCAGCGTCCCGCCGGCTTCATGGAACGTGCGCATCAGATGCCGTGCCTGTTCGGGCGGGGTGTCGCGTCCCCAGGTCATGGTGCCCAGGCCGAATTCGGACACCTCCAGGCCGCTGTTCCCGACCACCCGTCTGCGCATGCTCGGAACACTAACGGATCGCTTCGATGGCTCGATCCGTCGTCAGACGCGCCGGCGGTCCCGCAGCATGGTCTGCTCGCCAGCAGGATCGACGAGGGTCACCGCTCGGGGCAAATCTGACCACGCCAGCGCGAACCACGCGAGGCGAGGGATTGGTTGAACGCAGTACCGAGGCAACTCCACCAGTTGCACCTCGACCCTGTCCGCACCGGCACCAACCAGGCGCGGATCGCTCCAATGGCAGGCGTCATAGTGCACTCCGACGAGCAGGAACTCGTCCGGGTCGACCCGCTCGACGATGCCCGCTGGCTCATCTCCCGGCAGGCGCAGGGTGAACCCGGTTCCGGGGCCGCCCGGATCGTCGACGTCGGTGACGGGGGACCAGACCCGTCCGGCGGAGTCCGGCGTACACCCCGGGAACGCCGTGGTCGCGACGGCGAGCGCAATAACCAGGAGGAATCGCTTCATGCTGTTCTGGACCTCGTCGGGCGCGGACTGGTTCTGTCGGCCGCCTGCGAGGTCAGGGAACAACCTGCTTCTGTGCTCCGGTCGAGCAGGCTCAGTCCACGAGCCCTGACACAATGCCCGCATGCGTCTTGCGTTGAATCTCGGTTACATGGTCGGCGGCGAAACCCCGGCGGACCAACTGCGCCTCACCCGACGGGCCGAGGAACTCGGGTTCGACTCGGTGTGGGCTGCCGAGGCCTATGGCGCGGATGTCGTCACCCTGCTCAGCTGGCTCGCCGCGCAAACCGAGACGATCGCAGTGGGTTCGGCGGTGATGCAGATTCCCGGGCGTACGCCGGCGAACACCGCGATGACTGCGGCCGGTCTGCAGAATTTGAGCGGCGGCCGTTTCCGCCTCGGCCTCGGGGTCTCCGGGCCGCAGGTGTCGGAGGGGTGGCACGGCGTGCCGTTCGCGAAACCGCTGGGGCGTACTCGCGAGTATGTCGAGATCGTCCGCAAAGCGCTCAATCGCGAAGTAGTCGAGCACGACGGCGAGCACTTCACGCTGCCGCTGCCCGGTTCAGAGGGCAAGGGGCTGAAGCTCATGGTGCGCCCGGTCGCCCCGGTCCCGTTCTATCTGGCCGCGGTCGGGCCGAAGAACCTCGAGCTGGCCGGTGAGTTGTTCGACGGGTGGCTGGGGCTCTTCTATGCGCCGCAGTTCGCGCCGGAGCAGCTCGCGGCTATCGCCGCGGGACGTGCCAAGGCCGGCAAGGACCTCGAGGACTTCGACGTTCAGGCGTCATTTCCGCTCGTTGTGGGTCCCGACGCGGCGGCCTGTGCCGACCCGGTCCGGCCCTACGCCGCGCTCTATGTGGGCGGCATGGGCAGCAGGAAGAACAACTTCTACAACAACCTGGCGGTTCGCATGGGGTACGCGACCGCGGCCGCGGAGGTCCAGGACCTCTATCTCGGCGGACGCCAACGCGAGGCGATGGCGAAGGTCCCGACGGAGTTCATCGACCGGACGTCCCTGCTCGGTGACCGAGCGCGTCTGACCGACCGGCTTGCCGAGCTCGCGGACTCCGGGCTGACGACGTGTGCCGCCACTCCGGTCGGCCGGAGCATTGACGACAAGCTCGCCGCTCTGGAGACGCTCGCTGAGGCCCACCGTGGACTGAGTCGCGGTTAACCCTGCGGCAGCGGGTCGAGGACACCGGTGAGCAGCATGACGACGACTGCGGCCGCCAAAATGAGCCGATAGATCACGAACGGCTTGAAGCTGTGGGTGCTGATATAGCGCAGCAGCCAGTGGATCACGGCGAGGCCGACGAAGAAGGCCAGCACGGTCGCGGCGATGATCGGGCCCCAGGCGGCGGTCTGGTCGCCGGGGATGTCCTTGAGCTTGTACAGACCCGACAGGAACACGGCCGGGATCGCCAGGAGGAACGCATAGCGGGCGGCGGCCTCACGCTTGTAGCCCATCGCCAGACCGCCCGCGATCGTGCCACCCGAACGGGATACCCCGGGGATCAGCGCCAGTGCCTGTGCGAAGCCATAGAGGATGCCGTGCTTCACCGTCAGCTTGTCGAGCGTCCGCTCGTTCTTCGCGAAGTGGTCGACGACCCCGATCACCAGGCCGAACCCGGCGAGCATGGCCGCGGTGATCCAGAGATTGCGCAGGTTGTGGTCGATGGCGTTCTCGAACAGCAGGCCCAGGACGCCGATCGGGATCGAGCCGACGATGATCAGCCAGCCCATGCGGGCATCAGGGTCGTTGCGCGGGATCTTGCCGACGATCGACAGGGCCCAGTGCTTGATGATGCGGCCGATGTCCTTGGCGAAATAGAGCACCACGGCAGTCTCGGTGCCGAGCTGAGTGATGGCGGTGAAGGCCGAGCCTGGGTCCACTCCGCCCAGGAGTTGACCGACGATCGACACGTGTGCGCTGGATGAGATCGGAAGGAACTCGGTCAGGCCCTGGACGATGCCCAGGACGATCGCGTCGAACCAGTTCATCTGCCGTCCTAGTCGTGGGCGGGAGGATTCCCGCAGGGTGAATGGAGCCGCGCTCACACTAGACCTGTCGGCCGTCCATTCCGTCCCTTTGTGCCATCGTTGAGTCCGCGCGGCGTCCTTCACGCGGGCAAGCATGGTCGCGCACGGCCGCGCCCAGGCAGCGAGCCGTTCCCGTGCGGGGTGGGGGCGGGTCGGCGGGAAACCCCCGCATAGGGTGGCGAACATGACGACATTGTTCCTCGTGCGTCACGGCCGGTCGACCGCCAACACGGCCGGCATTCTGGCGGGCCGTTCGGACGGCGTCGAGTTGGATGAGACCGGCCGGGAGCAGGCCGTTGCCGCGGGCGTACGCCTGGCTGAGGTGCCCCTCGTGTCGGCGATCGCCTCACCCATCCTGCGGTGCCGGCAGACCACGGAGGTCATGCTCGGCGATCGAGCAATCCCGACGGAGGTGGACGACCGGCTGACCGAATGCGACTACGGGGATTGGACGGGCCAGAGCCTGAAGGAACTGGCCGGCGAGGACCTGTGGAAGACGGTCCAGCAGCAGCCGTCCGCCGCCGTGTTTCCGGGCGGTGAGGCCATGACCGCCCTGTCGGCGCGGGCCGTGGCGGCCGTGCGCGATTGGGACAGGACGTTGCGTGCACGCCATGGGGACCACGCGGCCTGGGTTGCGGTTTCGCACGGTGACGTGATCAAGGCGATCCTCGCCGACGCGCTCGGCATGCACCTCGACGCGTTCCAGCGCATCATGGTGGATCCTGCGTCGGTGTCGGTGATCCGCTATACCGATGCCCGTCCCTATGTCGTCACCATGAACTCCCTGTCCGGCGATCTGGCGAAGCTGGTGCCGCCGGCTGAGGCCGGGGACGACGCAGCGGTCGGGGGCGGAGCCGGAGTCGCGGGCGGGCCGGAGACCGGCGCCCGAGCGGCCGAGGGCACCGACGAACCTCGCGTAGGCTGAGCTCATGGCCATTGTCGAGCACCGATATGACGCACCCGATCGGTTCGTCTCAGGCACGGTCGGCGAACCGGGCGATCGGACTTTCTTTCTGCAGGCCCGCCAGGGCAACCGGCTGACCAGCGTCACGTGTGAGAAGCAACAGGTGTCGGTCTTGGCCGAACACGTGGACCGGGTGCTCGCCGAGATCGCCCGACTCAGTGGGGGACTGGTGTCAGTCCCACCGGAGCGCGACACCGCTTATGACAACGAGCCCTTGGATGCCCCGATCACCGAAGAATTCCGGGTCGGCACCATGACGATCGCGTGGGACCCGTCGGACTCCCGCATCGTCATCGAGATGTTTTCCGTCTCCGAAGAGGAGTTGGACATCGAGGTCGACGACACCGCCGGTGCGGATGAGGCGGCGGAGGCGCTCGCGCGGGCAGAGGCGGAGCGCGCGGGCGAGGTGCTGATCGTGCGGATCGCCCCCACAGCGGCGCGGGACTTCGTTGCTCGTTCGATGGCCCTTGTCGCCGCCGGACGCCCGGCCTGCCCCTTCTGTCAGCAGCCGATCGATCCCGATGGGCACATCTGTCCGCGCGCCAATGGCTATCGACGACCCCTCTTCTGAGCGTCCCCGGGCCTTGGACCTTCTCGACCCCGCGATCTTCACCGACGGCGACCTGGAGTTGACAGGCCGTCTCGTGCAGGCCTCCAATGCGACGTTCCTCGGTGAACTCACGTCCGCGCGGGGGGTGCTGTCCTGCGTCTATAAGCCCGTTCGTGGTGAGCGCCCCCTGTGGGATTTCCCCGATGGCACGCTGGCGGAGCGCGAGGTGGCGGCTTATCGCGTCTCCGCGGCCGCGGGATTCGACGTTGTGCCCGCCACGGTTCTCGTCGACGGTCCGATGGGTCCGGGGTCGCTGCAGGCGTGGATCGACGTGGACGACGACGCGGATCCGGTCGTCGATCTGGTGCGCTCGGGGCGCACACCGGAGGGCTGGTTCGACGTCGTCGACGGCCTCGATGCCCACGAACGACCCGTCACGGTGATCCACCGCGATGAGCCGCAGCTCCGCCTGATGGCGCTGTTCGACGCGCTGATCAACAATGCGGACCGCAAAGGTGCGCACATCCTGGTCGACGCCAGTGGACACATCTGGGCGGTCGACCACGGTGTGAGCCTCCACGTCCAGGACAAGCTGCGCACCGTGTTGTGGGGCTGGGCCGGGGACGAGCTCACCCCGGCGGAAACGGACCTCGTGGCCGCGGCCTTGGTCGCCAGCGAAGAACTGGCGGAGTTGGTCACGGAGGCCGAGGTGAAAGCGTACGAAGCGCGCTGCCTCCGGATCCTCACCGAGGGGACCTTCCCGCTGCCGCCGGGAGCCTGGCCATCGATCCCTTGGCCCCCGCTCTGAGCCGAACCGACCACCGGCACGAGGCCGTGCGGCTGTCCGGGCCGCTCGCTAGGCTCGCGCCATGCAGGCATGGCACGCTCCCCAGGTCCCCTCACTCCCGCGCCCCGACAGTGGGTTCAATCCCGTGCGCGTGCACGACACCGCCAGCGGTGAACTCAAGGTGGTCGGACCCGAATCCGGGACCGCCCGGCTCTATGTGTGTGGCATCACGCCCTATGACGCGACCCACATGGGGCACGCGAACACCTATGTGAGCTTCGACCTGCTGCTGCGTGCTTGGCGGGACCAAGGTCTCGACGTTCACTATGTGCAGAACGTCACCGACATCGACGACCCGCTGCTCGAACGCGCCAACGCCACCGGGGTCGACTGGGTCGCGCTGGCGGAGGATCAAACCGAGCTGTTCCGCACCGACATGCGGGCACTGAACGTGGTGCCGCCCCAGAACTACATCGGTGCGGTCGAGTCGATTCCGCTCGTGGTGGATCTGCTGCACAAGTTCGGCTCCGACTCCGTTTATCAGCTCGCCGAAGAGCCCCGGGATTGGTATTTCGCGGTGCACTCCGACCCTGACTTCGGTCAGGTCGCCGGCTTGGACGAGGAGACGGCCCTCAAGATCTTCGCGGAGCGCGGGGGCGACCCCGAGCGCGCCGGCAAGCGCCACCCGCTCGACTGCCTCGTGTGGCAGCTGGAGCGCGACGGTGAGCCCGCCTGGGACAGTCCTTTTGGACGCGGTCGCCCCGGCTGGCACATCGAGTGTGCAGCCATCGCCGAACACTTCCTCGGCTCGACCTTCGATGTCCAAGGGGGTGGCTCCGACCTTGCCTTCCCGCACCACGAGATGAGCTCGTCCGAGGCGGTGGTCGCGACCGGCGAGCCCTTCGCCGAGGCGTTCGTCCACGCCGGCATGGTGGGTCTCGACGGCGAGAAGATGTCGAAGTCCAAGGGCAACCTTGTGCTCGTCTCCAAGCTGCGCGCCGCCGGCACCGATCCGATGGCGATTCGCCTTGCGCTGCTGGCCAACCACTACCGCAGCGACTGGTCGTGGACCGACGCACTGCTGGTCGAGGCCGAGCAGCGTCTCGATGCGTGGCGACAGGCCACCGGGCTGTCCGCCGCGCTCCCGGCCGATGACGTCATCGCCGAGGTTCGCACCGCGATGGCGGACGACCTCGACGCACCTCGTGCGCTGAGCGCGATCGACACGTGGGCCGCAGCCTCGTTGGCGGTCGACGGCGACGACACCGACGCCCCGGCTCTCGTGACCGCGCTGGCCGACGCCTTGCTCGGCGTGCGCGTCTGACGGACTCGAGTCCCGGCGCGAAACGCGGTCGGCGCCGGGCGCACCACGCGTTAGGGTGGGGCATCGTGAAGACTTTCGACGGCTTGTTCGCCGAGCTGACCGAGATCGCCCGGACGCGGCCGGAGGGTTCGTCGACCGTCAAGCGGCTCGACGCAGGTGTCCACGCGATCGGAAAGAAGATCGTCGAAGAGGCCGCCGAGGTCTGGATGGCGGCTGAATATCAGTCGACCGAAGAAGCCGCTGAAGAGATCAGCCAGCTGATCTATCACCTCCAGGTGATGATGCTTGCGTTGGGCCTCGAGCCCGATGACGTCTATCGCCACCTCTGATCCCCGCACCACCCGCAGATTGGATTGCGCCGTGAACGACCGGCCACTGCTCAAGATCGCTGTGCCCAACAAGGGATCGCTCTCGGAAGCCGCTCAGCAGATGCTGCGTGAGGCGGGCTATCGGCAGCGCTCCGACGCCAAGGAACTGGTGCTGACCGACGCAGCGAACCATGTCGAGTTCTATTATCTGCGTCCGCGTGACATCGCCGTCTATGTGGGAGAAGGCACCCTTGACGTCGGGATCACCGGCCGGGACATGCTGCTGGATTCCGGCGCGGCCGCCCAGGAGGTCATGCCGCTCGGGTTCGGGGCGACCCGCTTCCGCTATGCAGCCCCTGCCGACTTGCACTGGGACATCCCCGACCTCGAGGGTCAGCGGATCGCCACGTCCTATCCGGGCCTGGTCGAGGCGGACCTGGGCAGGCGGGGGATCACGGCGCGTCTGATCAAACTCGACGGCGCCGTCGAGAGCGCGATCCGCCTGGGTGTCGCCGACGCGATCGCCGATGTCGTCGAGACGGGGCGGACCCTCCGGCAGGCCGGCATGGAGGTCTTCGGCGAGACGATCCTGCATTCGGAGGCGATCCTCATCAAGCGTGATGACACCCCGGTCCGCAACGGCTTGGAGCGGCTGCAGCGACGGTTGTCGGCGGTGCTCGTGGCGGAGAACTACGTGATGATGGACTATGACTGTCCCGAGGCCATCGTCGATGAAGCCGCGGCGATCACCCCGGGCTTCGAGTCGCCGACGGTGTCCCCGCTGGCCCGCGATGGATGGGTCGCCGTGCGGGCGATGGTGAAGCGCACCGAGGCGCAGGCCGTGATGGACGATCTGTGGGAACTCGGCGCCCGCGCGATCCTGGTCACCGACATCGCCGCCTGCCGACTGTGACCGGCCAGCGGCCCGCGGGGCTGCCGGAACTGCCCAAGACCTACCGCGCGCGCAACCTGCTGATCTGGGCCATCGGGTTCTCCCTGGCGATCATCGGGGGCAGCATCTTCGGTTGGTACTCCCTCGACGCCCATATCCGCGACCGCTTCAACAACTTCCAGATCCTCACGCTGATCGTCATCGGGCTCGTGCTGATCGGGTTCATGATGGGGCTCGGCATGAGCGTTGTGGTCGCGGACGAAAAGGGGCTGAAGATCCGCAACGCGATCTCCATCCGGCGTCTCCACTGGGATGAGATCGGCGAGATCCAATATCGGCACGGGGACCCGTGGGCGTACGCAATGCTCGCGGGCACCGAGGACGACCCGGTCCGCCGTCAAATGATCGGCATCCAGACCACGGACAAGGACCGCGCCCACGCGGCCGTGGCGGAACTCCGCGCGCTGCACGCGCATTTTCGCGGGCGCTGAGACCTCACTCGATCCCGCGCTTGCGCAGGAGTTCCTCGATCTCGTCGAACTCGTTGTCCGCGGTGGCCCCTCCGCTCCGGGCTGCGGGAGCGGTTCGACCCGAGGTCCGCTTCTCCACCGATTTCCGGTCCGCGGCTTTCTCGACGGGTCGGCGACCCCGCGTACGCCGCGCGACGAAGCCACCCACCACCCATAGGACGACCGCCAGCCCCAGCAGCCCCAGTCCGGCCCAGACGGCGGGATTGAACACCAGCTGGCCCGCCCAGCGTCCCAGCGCTGCAGCGGCATCGAACACCATGCCGAGCAGTCCGGTGAGATAGAGCCCGACGGGCAGCGCAGCAAACCCGAAGGCCTGCAGCGCACGGCCACGACGGCCTCGGAGCCACAGGACGATGGCCACGACGAGTGCCAGCGCAGTGAGTGATAAGGCGGCGGGAAGGACGAGGTTCATGGACCTACCCTTTCATCTGAGGGCACCCCAACCCATCGGGAAGTCCCCTTGGGCACCCTGAATTCGGTGTACCGTCAACGGTCATGAGTCCACAACTGCCTCCCGGGTTCGGCGAGAATCGCAGTCTGGGTGGCTATTCCGAGGAATTCGCGGACGACGACGGAAGGCCCGCGGCCCAGACACGGCACGCGTTGGCGGCAGCCGCGAAATCCCCCGAGGCGGCGGTCTATCTCGATGCAGTCGTCGAACTGTGCCTGTCCCGCCTGCTGGTGCCGCTGCTCGCCTCGGGAGACGAAACCATGCAGCATGATCCCGAACGCCACGCCGAAATGGCAGCCGTCCTGCTGGAACAGGGGGACGGCCGCCGTGCGATGTTGGCCTTCACCGGGGTCGACTCGCTCACGGCGTGGAACCCCGAGGCACGTCCCGTGCCGGCGACGCTGGATGTCGTCGCCGACACGGCGACCCAGTCCAGCGCCGGCACAGTCATCGTCGATCTCGCGGGTCCTGACCCGATCGTGATCGAGGGCAGCGTCCTGGAGAACCTCGCGCTGGGCCGCCGGCTGGTCCGGCTTCCCGATGACACTTTCGGCTGGCTCGCGCCGGCCGGCGGCCACGAGGCCGCTGACCATGTCCCCGATCGACAGGAGAAGCCATGATTCGCACCGAGACCACGCTGCCGTCCGGCACCCGGGTGTCCTGGTTGGAAGCAGGACCGGCCGATGGCCATCCCGTGGTGCTCCTCCATGGCGGCGGTGCCGACAATGCGGCACTGTCCTGGGGGCCGACGCTGCAGCTGCTCTCGGAGCAGGGCTATCGCGCGATTGCGCCCGACCACCCCGGATACGGCCGCAGCCCCCGCCCGCGGTGCTACGCCACCATGGCCAACCAGATCGCCTACGTCAACGAGTTCATCGATTCGCTCGAACTGGGTGAATATGATCTCGCCGGCGTCTCGATGGGCGGCGGGATGGCGATCGGCCATGTGCTGGCGCGTCCGGGTCGAGTGCGCAAACTCGCGCTCGTGGCGAGCTATGGCTATCAGAGCACCCTCGCGGCCCAGCCGCTCATGATGATGGGCTCATGGATGCCGGGCCTGATCGAGTCGATCCAGTGGACCTCCTGGAACCCGTTCCTTGTCAGCTTCGGCCTCACGGCTGTCCTGACCAATTCGGTCATCTCCGACGAGCTGGCCGCAGGCGTCCGGAACGCGGCGCTGGAAACGCCGGCGTTGGCCACGTTCAACGAGTTCCAGCGGCATGAGCTCGGGCCGCTGGGCAACCGCACCGACTTCAGCGACCGGCTGCGGGAAATCACCCAGCCCGTCCTGCTCATCCATGGGGAGCACGACATGATCTTCCCGTCGAATGATGCGGTCAAGGCAGCAGGGCTGTTCCCGAACGCGCAGCTCGAGCTCCTGCCCGGGGTCGGGCACTGGGCGCAGCGAGACGATCCCGTGGCGGTCCACGCGCTTCTCCTGGATTTCTTGGCCGAGGGCTTGCCGGGCGCGCTGGATTCGGGCACGGCGGAGGATCTGTACGCAGATGCCCACCAAGTCCTGCCCGGCACGGTGGTCGACCTCCCCGAGGTCGGGGCCGACAGTGCCCGCCCCGACCTCCGGATCGTGCGACCGGGTTCCCCGGCCGCCTGATTGGATTAGGTGGCCGGCGCGGTCATCGGTTAAGATGGCCGCCGACTGATTCGTCGCGCGCGAATCACTTCAAAGCGGAGACCTGATCTCCCACCTTCCGACGCCTTGTGCAGTTGGCAGGTCGGCACCGGCTGATCGATTGATCGGTCCGGTTTTCAGGCCTTCGCTTCGGCGAAGGCCTTTGTCGTTGCCGGGGTGACCAGGGCGCTGCGAAACCCTGTCGACAACGACTCAAACTGGAGGACACATCAGCACCGAACCACGCATCAATGAGCGCATCCGCGTCTCTGAAGTCCGTCTCGTCGGCCCGGCCGGCGAGCAGGTCGGCATTGTCCGGATCGAGGACGCCATGCGGCTGGCCCGTGAGGCGGATCTTGATCTGGTCGAGGTTGCGCCCATGGCTCGCCCACCGGTGGCGAAGCTCATGGACTACGGCAAGTTCAAATACGAAGCGGCCCAGAAGGACCGCAGCGCCCGCCGCAACCAGTCGAACACCGTGATCAAGGAGATGAAGCTCCGCCCGAAGATCGACGGCCATGACTACGAGACCAAGAAGGGCCACGTCGTTCGCTTCCTCAAGGCCGGGGACAAGGTGAAGATCACCATCATGTTCCGCGGACGCGAGCAGAGCCGACCGGAGCTCGGGTTCAACCTGCTGAAGAAACTTGCTGATGACGTTGAGGAGTTCGGGTTCGTCGAATCCGCTCCCAAGCAGGACGGGCGCAACATGCTGATGGTGCTGGGCCCGACCAAGAAGAAGACCGAGGCACGCGCCGATGTCCAGGCCGAAAAGGACCAGCGCGCCGCGGCGCGCTCGGCCGACCAGGAGGCCGAGCACCAGCACCAGGCCGAGCGTCGAGCACAGGCAGCCGCCGAGCCGCCGAAGAAGAAAAAGAAGGGTCCCGCCGACAACATGGACCCGGACATCGATCTCTGATCGTGAGTCCCACCCGCGGGGTCATTCCCTCGCGGGACGCATATCGATGGCACGTCCACCGTGCCCAAGAAGGAGCGGCAGCATGCCGAAGATGAAGACGCATTCCGGTGCCAAGAAGCGGTTCAGGGTCACGGGCTCCGGCAAGGTGATGCATCGCCGTGCCGGGAAGATGCACCTCAACGAGCACAAGTCGAGCCGTCGCACCCGCCGCCTGGACGGCGACGCGGTCCTCGAGAAGGGCGACGCCAAGAAGGCCAAGAAGCTGCTCGGCCTGCTCTGAGCCCATCCCCACCACCGACTTTTTCACACATAGGAGACAACCGACATGGCACGCGTCAAGCGTTCGGTCAACGCGCAGAAGAAGCGCCGCGAGATCCTGGAGCAGGCCTCCGGCTATCGCGGGCAGCGGTCCCGCCTTTATCGCAAGGCCAAGGAGCAGGTCACCCATTCGCTGGTCTATGCCTACAACGACCGCCGCAAGCGCAAGGGCGACTTCCGTTCGCTCTGGATTCAGCGGATCAACGCGGCGTGCCGCGCTGAGGGCATCACCTATAACCGCTTCATCAACGGCCTGAAGAACGCCGGTGTCGAGGTGGATCGCAAGATCCTCGCCGACCTGGCTGTCACCGACGCCCCCGCGTTCAACGCCCTGGTCGAGGTCGCCAAGGCGAACCAGGCCGCGGGCGCCGCGGCCTGATCGGTGGCCACTGGCACACCGAACGAACCGGCCGGAGCGCTCCCACCAGCGAGTGGGGGCAGGCTCCGGTCGGTTCGTCGTCTCACCCAGCGCAAGCATCGCGTCGAGTCGGGTGAGTTCCTCGCCGAGGGCCCCCAGGCAGTCCGTGAGGCGATCGAGTACGCGCGAGTCCGCGAGCTGTACGTCGTGCCGTCCCCGCGCGTCCGAGACCTGGTGGATGCTGCTGCCCGGGCAGCGATCCCGGCGTACTCAGTCGCCGAACCCGAACTCAACCGACTCACCGACACGATCAACCCACAGGGCGTGGTGGCCGTCTGCTCGTGGCCCCCGGCCACCCTGGCGGACCTGCCGGCCGACGCGCGACTCGTGGTCGTGTGCGCGCAGATCCGTGACCCCGGGAACGCCGGGACCGTCATCCGCTGCGCCGACGCGTTCGGCGCCGATGCAGTGATCCTGTCCGCGGACTCGGTCGAGGTCACGAACCCGAAGGTGGTCCGGGCGTCCGTCGGGTCGATCTTCCATCTGCCGGTGATCACCGGCGTGCCGCTCGCCGCCGCCATCACGGAGCTCAAGCGACGCGGCCTGCAGGTGCTGGCCGCAGAGGGCGGCGGCGCCGACCAACTCGACCGGCTGGCGGACGCCGGTGAACTCGCACGGCCGACCGCTTGGGTCATGGGCAACGAGGCGTGGGGATTGCCGCCCGAACACGCGGCCCTCGCCGACCGACGCGTCGCCGTGCCGATCTGGGGCGCAGCGGAAAGCCTCAACCTCGCGACCGCGGCCGCAGTCTGTCTCTACGCCACCGGATCCGCGCAGCGCAGGTGACGCGGGCTCAGCCGAGTGGCTGGCGGCCCAGCGTACCCACCAACGACTCCCGATAACGCGCCGTCGCAACCCGGTCCGCCTCGACCGCCATCGCCGAGAGTCGCTCCTTCAGCCCCAACCGGGCAACGACCTGCTCGGTGTCCGGCTTGTTGATGAAGTCCTCGAGCGCCGCGACGCCCTGATCGGCCAGACGGATGGCTTCGCGCTGTTGGGCGTCGAGCCGCTCGGCATACCAGTCACTCTCGAGCACTGCATCGCGCGTGAACATCGCACGGACCTCGGGCGAAGCGAGCGTGTGCCCGTCGGCGGTCGCGCCGTGGGCCATGATCTCCAGCAGCGCCCTCAGCGGCGGGCAGGCGAGGTCGATCGTGCCGTCGGCGAAGTACGCTTGCGCGACGCGCTCGTGCGTCTTCACCATCGTGTCCATCGACTCGGCATATGCGCCGAGGTCCTGCAGCTCCGGCCGCAACATCTCCTCGGTGAACACCACCTCGGGATGCATGAAGATCCGGGCGAAGAAGATGTTCGCGAAGCGCTGCGTCATCCGATAGCCGAGCCGGCTGGCCAGGACGGTGCGGCCCTCGAACTCGAAGTCCTCGACCTTCTCCAAGAAGCCGTTCTCGATCATCGAGGACGCTTCGCGCTCGGCGTTGCTCATCCGCGAGAACACCTCGGGCACGAGCAGGCTGATGTCGTGGTCGACGCGCACCTTCGGGCCGACCCATCCGGCCGCGGAGATCCAGCCGTCATAACCGGTCAGCACGAACGACAGCAGGGCCGCGTTGAGGTCCAGCGCGGTGGGCAGCGCGTTGAACGGGTTCTTGGTCAGCGCGCCCTCGGACCCCGCACCGGTCGTCGACGGCGACTTGCCGGTCATGGACGAGATGAACTCCATGAAGAGTTCAGGCAGCTCCAGATAGTGGAGGGGGTTGAAGCTGCACAGAGGGGGTACGCCGGCCTCCGGCGGGTTGTTGCGCCGACCCGCGGCCACCAGCTCGACGGGCCTCGGCAGCGGCTGATCGGTGGGGACCTTGTAGCGCAGATGGGTCATCAGATCCGCGGTCCTGACCGCGAGCGGGTTGGCAAGGTCAGGTCGGACCTGCAGATAGCGCGGGTTCTTCGACGGCTTGCCGTTGACCAACCGCGGTTCGGACGAGCAGACGAACCACGAGGCGTCGGCACTGTCCGAGACATGCGTGATGAGGTCCTGCATCGGCTGGGTGAACTGGCTGAAGCCGACCGCATCGGCACGGATCTCGCGGGCCTGCTCGGTGGTGAGCGGCTCGAAGTTGGACAGGAAGGTGCCGGGGCTGGCGATATCCGCCTCGGCCTGCTCGTCATAGCCGCGATGCACGGCATCGTCCGGTCGCTGGAAGAGCAGCCGCTCGCAGTTCTCGGCGAACTTGCGCGACCGGTCCGGCTCGCTGGGCACGACGACCGAGGCGGTGATGTCGTCCTCGGTCTGGATCTTGCTCGCCGGGGCATAGTCCGGACGCAGGGAGAACAGCCGCCAAGCTCCATCGGGGTGGAATCCGACGCGCAGCATGCTGACGACGACCCGCTGGTTGTCGAGCCTGAGCACGTTGCCCTGCCGACCGTTGAGCCGGCGAACCGAGAAGTGGGAGCGCCAGTCGTCACCCCACTCGGGGCGATAGGACCGCTTGACGACGAACAGCAGTTCCTTGACATGGATCGGGATCGACTCGAGCCAGGCGTTGTAGTCGTCGTTGAAGTCGGGCGAGCAGGTGAGGAGCTTGACCACGCTGCCCATCGAGCGCTTGTCGCTCAGCACGTCGCGGTGATCGACGCCGTTCCGGACGGGGTCGGCGAACCGCTCGGAATAGTCATGGGTGACGAGCTCGGCGACCGCGTCCATGTCGGCCTCGAAATCGGCGACATAGGCGTGGCTGGGCAGGATGGCGTCGGTCAGTGCCTTGGAGATCTCCGACTTGCCGCCGCCGGAGACGGTGCTGGGCTTGTGGCAGTTCGTGGAGCCCGCGGACGTTCCGATGAGGGTCCACTGCGTCGGGTCGGACGGGAGTTGGTGCATCTCGACGCAGAAGCCGTGCGGACCGAAATAGCGGCGGTCCGCACGCAGGGGGATCGAACGTGCGTCCGCACCCGTGCCCCAGCTGACCGTGCGGGCGCTCAGGCTGTAGCGGGCGTGCTCGGGCACCAGGATCAGGCGTTCGTCCGTGCGGTCGATCGCGTGCCCCTCGGATTGGAGGTCCCACCGGTCGGGGTCGTTCGCCAGGACCTCGGCGATCCTCCAGACATCCCGTGCGTACTTGTCATAGAACTCACTGCCCTCGTCATAGGCAGGGAAGACCAGCGCACCACCGGAGTGCTCCTCCTCGGCGAACCCGGCCAGGTTGGCCGCATAGCTGATCTGGGTCTTCACCTCCTTCTTGCAATAGCCGAAATAGTTGTCGGCGATCACAGTGACGATGACCCCACGCTCGTCGCGGGCGCAGATCTTGAACGCCTGACCGTCGTTATAGAGCTCGTCCTCGTCCTCCCAACACATGCCGTCCCGGCGTTGGCGGTCGGTCGCGTCCGCGACGTGGGGGAGGCCGACATCGACCTTGCGGACCCGCACGAGGTGGGGCGCGAGGATCACACAACCCGTGTGCCCGGTCCACGAGGCCGGATCGAGCGAGGCATCATGCTCGGGGAGGTGGGGGTCGCCCGCGTTGCCGAAGATGCCTTCGACGAAGTCCAGGTTGGACACCAGACCGCCCGGTGCGATGAACCGGATCTCCATGCGCTGCTCGCGCGTGAACCCCGGCACCCCGGGGATCACCAGCGGACGCAGCAGCAACGAAACGAAACAGCGCGCAGGGTCGGGCTCGTTCGCGGTGAACGGCAGGACCATCGACTCCGCCGGCGGTTTCGTTGCCAGGTCGAGCAGGCGCGCGAAGGTCTCCTTGGGCACGGCCTTCTTGTCGTCCGGAATCGGCAGACCGCCTTCGGCGATGTGGAAGACGCCCGCGGTGGTGCGGCGGTCGTTGAACGGGTTGTGCAGCACACCGTTCGCCAGCCGATAGCTGTGAACCAGCTCCGAACTGAACTCGTCAGCATCGACCGGCAGCGAGAGCTCTCGGGCGAGACCGGCCGTGTCGAGGATCAGCGTGCGCCGGGGCAGCTCGGGGCGGGTGCCCACGTCTGACAGATAATCGTCGACGAAGCGCTCGATGCGTGCATCGGCGGGGGAGAGACGATAGGAAAGCCTGCGGCTCCACTCCTGGCTGCGCGCGAGCAGCGGACCGACCAGGTCGGTCGTCCGGCTGGCGGCGCCGTTGGTCTGGGGCAGTCCGAGGAGCGCGAGACGGACGTTGATGGCATCGATGACATCGGCAGGGGGAGTCATGGAGCCCATTATCCAAAGGTGGTCGCCGTCACTGGTGATTTCCGGGAAGGTTGTTCGCGAGTGTTCGGTCGGGGGATAGGTGGGTGTTACCTGGGCGCGGACGATCCGGTGGACTGGAATCCCCGGCGGATCACCGTGGCCGGGGTCAGCGGGTCGGGCAAGACGACCCTGGCCACGAGGATCGCCGAGCGGTTGGATCTGCCGCGGGTCGAGATCGATGCGCTGTTCCATGGTCCCGGGTGGCAGCCACGGGCGAACTTCGTAGCCGAGGTCGAGGCGTTCCTCGCGGGGCGGGAATGGGTGATCGAATGGCAATATCGACTCGTGCGGGAGCAGATCGCCGCGCGTGCGGACACGCTGGTGTGGCTGGACCTGCCCACCGCGGTCACGCTCGCCCAGCTCACCCGCCGCACGATCCTCCGTCGCCTGCGCCGAGAGGAACTGTGGAACGGCAACCTCGAGGCCCCGTTGCACACGGTGTTCACCGATCCCGATCACATCATCAGGTGGGGCATCCGGACGAGAAACCAACTGCGGGAACTGATGCCGAACATCGCCGCAGCGCATCCCCACCTGCGCATAGTCCGCCTGAGGTCCCGCAGAGAGCGTGATCGTTGGCTTCGGTGCACACTGGTCCGGTGACTTCCACACGGCCGGCCCACGGGGGCGCCTTCTATCTCTCGTGCCTGACGGCCTTCCTGGGCGGCATGGCACTGGCGGCGCAGTCCCGACTCAACGGCCGGATGGCCGGCCACACGGGTGACGCCCTGTGGGCCGCCACATTCACGTTCGCGTCCGGCTGGGCGTTGCTCACTCTCGGGCTGCTCATGCGCACCGCGCGAGCGGGTCTCGCCAACACCTATCGGGCCTTCCGGTCCCAGCACCTGCGGGCGTGGGTCTTCTTCTCGGGTTTCTTCGGAGCATCGTGGGTGACGGCGCAGGCGTTCGCAGTGCCGTTGGCCGGGGTCGCGCTGTTCATGATCGGCGCCGTGGGCGGCCAGACGGGCGCCGCCCTGCTGATCGACAAGTTCGGGCTCGGGCCGGCCGGCCGGCGGCACGTCACCCTGGCCCGGATCGGTGCCGTGCTCCTCGCGCTGGTCGGCGTGTCACTGGCGGTCAGCGGCCGATTGGGCACCACCGGTCCCGCAGTCGTCGTGCCCGTCCTGGCGGCTGTCGCCGGTGGTGCCGCCATCGCGATGTCGGCCGCGTACAACGGCCGGCTCAACGTCGCCAGCCGCAACTTCATGGCCACGACCTGGATCAACTTCACCTGGGGCACCGTGGCGCTCGTCGCCATCTGCGTGGTGCGGATGCTCAGCGGGGCGATGACCTGGCCGAGTTGGGGCGGGGCGCCGTGGTGGGCCTATCTGGCGGGGCTCCTCGGCGTGCTCTATGTCGCCAACAGTTCCGTGGTGGTGCGTTATCTCGGCGTGTTGCTGCTGATGCTGATGACGCTGGCCGGACAGATGAGCGGCGCCCTCGTGTTCGATGCGCTCGATCCGGCGATGCGGAGATATCTCACCCCCGTCCTTCTCGTCGGTGTCGTCGTCACCCTGGTCGCGGCTGCGTGGGCCGCGTACGCCGCCACGAAAGCCCCGACCGAGTCCGCAGGATGACAGGACGTCCGCTCAGCCTGGAACCCGTTCGCGGTCGGACTCGGTTCTTCCTAGACTGACCGGTGCTCGCGGTCCGATCGCGGGCGTACGCAACGATCCGAGGGGAGCCCATGTCCGGGCCGAATACGAGTTATGACCCAGTCCAGGTCACGCCACTCAACGCCGAGGAGGTGGACCGGATGGTCGAGCAGGCCATCCGCGCCTTTGCCGAGGCCACGACCGTGGCGGAACTCAAGGAGGCCCGGATCGCGCACACCGGCGAGCGCTCCCCGCTGGCCCTCGCCAACCGCGAGATCGGCGCCCTGCCGCCCGCCGCGCGCAAGGAGACCGGCGCGCGTGTCGGGAAGGCCCGCGGCCGCGTGAACCAGGCGCTCAAGCAGCGCGACGCCGAGATCTCCGCGGCCGAACTCGAGCGGCGCCTCGCAACGGAGACCGTCGACGTCACTCTGCCCAGCGAACTCACCCCGCGCGGCGCGATCCACCCGATCACCGGCATGCTGGACCTCGTCTCGGACATCTTCGTCGCGATGGGCTGGGAGATCGCCGAAGGCCCGGAGCTCGAGGCCGAGTGGCTCAACTTCGACGCCCTCAACTTTCCGCCGGACCACCCCGCGCGCTATTTGGCCGACACGCTGTTCGTCGAGCCGGTGGAGAACCACATGGTGATGCGCACGCACACCTCGCCGGTCCAGGCCCGCACGTTGATCGAGCGGGACCTGCCGGTCTATATCGCGTGCCCGGGCAAGGTGTTCCGTGCCGACGAATTCGACGCCACCCACCTCCCGGTCTTCCATCAGGTCGAGGGCCTCGTCGTCGACAAGGGCATCTCGATGGCGCACCTCAAGGGCACGCTCGACCACCTGGCCAGCGAGCTGTTCGGTGGCGTGACCACCCGGTTCCGCCCGCACTTCTTCCCGTTCACCGAGCCCAGCGCCGAGGTGGACCTGCAGTGCTTCATCTGCCGTGGCGCGGACGACGAGTGCCGGACCTGCGGCGGCAACGGCTGGATCGAGTGGGGCGGCTGCGGCGTCGTGAACCCGCGCGTCCTGATCGCCTGCGGCATCGACCCCGACGTCTATTCCGGCTTCGCGTTCGGCATGGGCATCGACCGCGGGGTGATGTTCCGCAACGGCGCCACCGACCTGCGCGACATGGTCGAGGGCGACGTCCGGTTCTCCCGTTCCCTCTCCGGCATCGCGCGCTGACGCGCGCCGACAACTCTCAAGGAAGCGGTCTTTCATGAAAGCCCCTTTGTCCTGGCTCCGTGAGTACGCAGACATCCCCGCCGACACCTCCATCGCCACCCTCACCGATGCCTTCATCCGGGCGGGCGTCGAGGTCGACGGCGTGCAGGCAGGCACGGATGTGACCGGCCCGGTCGTGGTTGGTCGCGTGCTCGCGGTCCAGCCCGAGAAGCAGAAGAACGGCAAGACCATCAACTGGTGTCAGGTCGACGTAGGCCCGGAGCACAATGTCGACGGCGATGGCGTTGACGGCGGTCCTGGCCGCGGCATCGTCTGCGGTGCGCACAACTTCGCCGCGGGCGATCACGTGGTGGTCGCGCTTCCCGGCTCGGTGCTGGCCGGTGGGTTCGCGATCTCGTCGCGAAAGACCTATGGCCACGTCTCCGACGGCATGATCTGCTCGTCAACCGAGCTCGGCCTGCCCGACGATGGCACCGACGGCATCATCGTGCTCGGGAACGCGGCGGAGATCGGGGCAGAAGCCATGCCGCTCCTGGGTGCCGACGACGTGATCTTCGAGCTCGAAGTGACCCCCGACATGCCCCACTGCCTCTCGATCCGCGGGTTGGCTCGCGAGGTCGCGCAGGCGCTCGATGTGCCGTTCACCGATCCGGTTTCCGAGCATCATGAGCCTGTCGACGGCACCGTGCCCGTGCGGCTCGACGACCCGCGCGGAACCCGCTTCGTCGCGGCTCGGGTGACCGGTTTCGATCCGAGCCGGCCGAGCCCGGACTGGCTGAAGCGTCGGGTGGTCGCCTCCGGAGTCCGCTCGATCTCGCTCGCGGTGGACATCACCAACTTCGTGATGATGGAACTCGGACAACCACTCCACGGCTACGACGGCGCGACCCTGCAGGGCGCAATCGTGGTCCGCGCAGCGAAGCCCGGGGAGAAGCTGACGACGCTGGATGATCAGGTCCGCACGCTCAGCCCCGACGATCTCGTGATCGCCGACGACTCGGGCGCCATCGGCCTCGCCGGCGTGATGGGTGGGGCGAAGACCGAGCTGTCCGACACGACCACCGAGGTCGTCATCGAGGCGGCGGCGTTCGAATCCGCGTCGATCTCCCGCACGTCGCGCGGCCAGAAACTTCCGTCGGAGGCGTCGCGTCGCTTCGAGCGGGGCGTCGACCCGGGGGCGTCCTATGCCGCCGCGCTGAGGGCGGCGCGTCTCCTTGCCGAACTGGGCGGAGGTGCGCTGGACCCTGCGGTCACGGTGGTCGGTGAGGTCCCGACCCCACCGAGCACAACAATCGATGCCGGCCTGTCCGAGGCCATTCTCGGCATGCCCGTCGACACGGAGACCGTGATCCGGAGCCTGACCGGGGCCGGGATCGAAGTCACACAGGACGGTGACCGGCTGACGGTGACGCCGCCGACGTGGCGACCGGATCTCCGTGACCCCTATGACTATGTCGAGGAGGTTGGCCAGAAGGTCGGCCTCGACAAGATCGTCGGCATCATCCCCCCGGCTCCCGGAGGGCGTGGTCTGACCCGCGCGCAGCGAGGCCGGCGCGCGGTCGTGACTGCTCTCGCGACGACCGGACTGGTCGAGTTGTTGACGTTCCCGTTCGCCGCAGAGGCGGATCTGGACAAGCTCGCGGTGCCAGCCGATGACCCCCGGCGCCGGTTCGTGCGACTCGCCAATCCGCTCGCGGAGACCGCGCCCTGTCTCCGGACGACGATGCTGCCGGGTCTGCTGGCTGCCGCGGGCCGGAACTTCAGCCGCGGCCTGGACGATCTCGCCCTGTTCGAGATCGGTTCGGTCTATCGCGCCAAGCCCGGTGCACCGGCTGCACCGATGCCGCCCGTTGACCGGCGACCGACCGACGAGGAGTGGGGCCAGTTCGCAGCCGCGCTGCCGGACCAGCCGCGGCATATCGGGGTGCTCCTCAGCGGCAACTGGGTCCCGCAGAACTGGAACACGCCCGCCGAACCCGTCACGTGGCGGCACGCGATGGGAGTGGTCGACACGCTCGCCGAGGCGTTGGGCGTGACGCTGGAGCGTCGCCGTGGAGCCCAGGTGCCGTGGCATCCGGGGCGGTGTGCGGAGGTTGTGCTCAATGGCGAGGTTGTCGGCCATGCGGGTGAGTTGCATCCCAACGTCATCGCCGAGTTCGCGCTCAGCCAAGGTGCCGCCGCCGTCGAACTCGACCTCGACGCGATCCTCGCCGGCGTGCCCGGGCCGGGAACCATCGCGCCTTTGTCGGCATTCCCGGTGGCCAAGGAGGATGTTGCGCTCGTGGTCGATGCCGACGTGCCCTCGGCTGCGGTCGAGGCTGCCCTCCGCTCAGGGGCCGGGGAGTTGCTCGAGTCGATCCATCTGTTCGACATCTATGTCGGTGAGCAGATCCCGGCGGGCAAGAAGTCGTTGGCGTACGCGTTGCGGTTCCGCGCGATCGGTCGCACCCTGAAGGATGCCGAGGCGATCGCGGCCCGAGACGCCGCGGTGGCGGCTGCGGGCGCGGCGTGCGGAGCGGTTCTCCGCTCGTGATGCGCAAGAATTGACCACTCGATTCGCCCGACACGGCGTGTCGCGCCGATTTCTTGGAACGAGTGGTCAATTCCTGCGGTATTCGTCACGCAAGCAACGGTGCGAGCGTCTCCCCGAGGAGGGCGACACGGCCCTCGATGTGACCGTTCGCGGGCAAGTTGACGGTGAATCCGTCCACCCCGTGCTCGATCGCCTTGGCCGCGGCCTCGGCAACCTCGTCGGGGCCGCCGAGGACGACGCTCGGTCGGCGTGCCTCCAGCTGGGGGATATGAGTGATCGCGTCGGCGTATTCCCGCTCGGCCTGCTCCTTCGTCGGTGCAATGCAGGCGCTGATCTGATAGCTCACCGAGATCTCGGCACGAACCCTGCCGAGCCGGGCACAGTGCTCATCCAGTGCCGCGAGCTTGCGCGGGATGTCGTCGATGCCGCACAGGAGGTTGGACTCGTCGGCATATTGCGCCACCATCCGCAGTGTCTTCTTTTCCCCAGCGCCGCCGATCATGATCGGGATCTGGCCGACCGGGGCGGGAGAGTTGACGGCGTCGTTGACCTGATACCACTTCCCGGCCAACGTCGGGCGCTCACCGCGCAGCATGCCGATGATGATCTGGAGCGCCTCCTCCAAACGCTCGAACCGGTCGGTGAAGGTGCCGAACTCGAAGCCGAGGGAGTCGTGTTCCAGTTCATACCAACCCGCACCGATGCCGAGTTGCGCACGGCCTTGGGACACCACGTCGAGGGCCGTGACCGTTTTCGCGAGCAGCGTCGGGTTGCGATAGGTGTTGCCGGTGACCAAGGCCCCGAGACGCACCCGCTCGGTGTGCTGGGCCAATGCGGCGAGAACGGTGTAGCACTCCAACATCGCGTTCTCCGGCGCACCCAGCATCGGCAGTTGATAGAAGTGGTCCATCACCAGGACCGTGTCGAAGCCGGCGGCGTCGGCCTCGATCGCCTGCCGGCTGATCGCCTTGAACAGCCCGCTGCTGTTGGTGTCGGGATAGGTGAAGTTCGGGATCTGATAACCCAGGCGCGTCATGGTGCCGAGCTTATGACGTCGTTGCCTCGTCCTCCACGGGCTCGCGCACGGCGAGGATGAACCGCTCCAGGCTCGCGACCACGAGGAAGACCATCACCGTCAGCGTGCAGGTGGCGATCGTGACACCCAGCCCGTCCCGGTTGGGGTCGAGGAAGCTGTACGGCACCGGCACCCCGAACCCCAGATGCGTGAACAGCACCAACAATCCATACGCCACCGGGAACGCCAGGACCCACGCGACCTGCCGCCAGGACAGTGGGGTGAGGGGACTTCGGCGATACCAGACCGCCAGCAGGACGACGACCGGCAGCACCAAGTGCATGCTGATGTTGGCCCACACCATCGCCTCGGGTGAGCGGAATCGGTCCTCGGGAAAGATCATCAGCCAGAACCCGATGGTAGACACGACGATGCCCGCGATGCCGGCGCGGGCGATGACGTCGCGCCACGGCCAGCGCCACGGCCGCAGGATGGCGGCGAGGGTGAGCAGGGCAGCGCTGTGGAGGCTGAAATACATGTACGGCTCGGTCTGCAGCGTCGGAAAGTTCGCCTGCAGCCAGATGCCGGCGAGTCCTGCGATCGGTACCCAGATGTTGATCTTGTAGCGCGGCGTGAAATAGCTCATCGCGGAATCCAGGAACACCGACCACAGCAGCAGGTTCAGCAACAGCGGGACGATGACCGCCCAGAAGCGCGTCGGATAGTCCGGGTTCAGTCGGGCGGCCTCGGAGCACAGGAACCACGTATAGGCGATCCCGATCGCATACAACCCGACCGCCGGCAGCACCGCCGCGACATAGCGGGACATCCACCGGTCGCCCTTCTCGGCGGCGATCGCATAGGGATTGATGATCGGGTTGCGAGCGGGCGTCCCGAGCCAGCCGCGGGAGTACGCGGCCTCCAGTCCCGCAGTCTTGATCAGTTCGTGTTCGACGAGTCCCGCCGAGCGGGTACGCCGCGCCATCGCGGCGATCTGCACCATGTGGAAGAACATGAGGAGGACGACGGGCAACGGGAGGTACGCAAGGATCTCGTTGCCATAGCCCTGATAGACGGCGAACAGCGACACCGGAAGGTAGGCGGCGATGATGCCGATGAGCGCCATCGAGATCTGGCCGGTGTTCTGGATGCCGGTATCCTCGGCCGACAGCAGAGCAGCGAGCGCCTCGGTGCGCTCTTGGTCCGGATCGAGATCGCGGGCGTCGAGCGGCCGTCCGGTGGGGTCCTCCTCCATGGCCGTGAGTTTAGGGTGCGAGGTGCCGCAGGGGACCTGAACGACTAGTTATTCGATCTATGGCATAGTTATGCGCATGTCTTTCAAGGTTGCCGTGGCCGGTTGCACGGGGTACGCCGGGGGCGAGGCGCTCCGACTGCTCCTGGAGCATCCTGCCGTCGAGATCGGAGCACTCACCGCCGGGTCGAGCGCGGGCTCGCGCCTGGGTGAGCATCAGCCGCACCTGACTCCGCTCGCGGGCCGCGAGGTGCTGCCGACGACGCGGGAGAACCTGCTCGGCCACGACGTGGTCCTCCTGGCACTTCCGCACGGCACGTCCGGCCCGATCGCGGCCGAGCTCGGCGATGACGTGCTCGTGCTCGACTGCGGCGCCGACTTCCGCTTGGAGTCCGCGGAGGAATGGGAGGAGTTCTACGGCACGGCCCACGCAGGCACGTGGCCCTACGGGCTCCCGGAGCTTCCCGGCCAGCGCGACAAGCTGGCCCGCGCGACCCGCATCGCAGTGCCCGGCTGCTATCCCACGTCGGTCACGATGGCGCTCATGCCCGCGGTCACGGCCGAACTGATCGATTGCACCGACGTGGTGGTCGTCGCCGCGTCCGGGCCGTCCGGCGCGGGGCGCGCGCTCAAGCCGCACCTTCTCGGCTCGGAGCTCATGGGCTCGGCGTCCGCATACGGTGTCGGCGGCGTCCACCGCCACACGCCGGAGATCCGGCAGAATCTGACGCGGCTGGGCGCGGTGCATCCGGCCGTGTCGTTCACGCCGGTCCTCGTGCCCATGGCGCGCGGGATCCTCGCCACCTGCACGGCGCCGCTGGTCGATCCGGAGACGACGATCGAGCAGGTTCGGACGGCCTACGCAGCGGCGTACGACCACGAACCCTTCATCCATCTCCTCCCCGAGGGGCAGTGGCCGCAGACTCAGAACGTCGTCGGCTCCAACGCCATCCACTTCCAGGTCGCCGTCGACCGCGCAGCCCAGCGGCTCGTCGCGATCGCCGCGATCGACAACCTGACCAAGGGCACCGCCGGTGGTGCCGTGCAGTGCATGAACCTTGCGCTCGGTCTCGACGAGACCACCGGGCTGCCCAAGATCGGTGTGGCGCCATGACCGCGGAACAGGTCAGCACGGGGGTCACCGCGCCGCAGGGCTTCGCGGCCGCGGGCATCCGGGCCGGCATCAAGGCCAACGGCAACCCGGACCTGGCGCTGGTCCACAACCTCGGTCCCGCGTACGCATCGGCGGCCGTCTTCACCTCCAACCGCATCCAGGCCGCGCCCGTTCAGTGGTCGCGGACCGTCGACGTGGGCGCTTTCCGGGCTGTCGTGCTCAACTCGGGGGGCGCGAACGCGTGCACGGGGACCGAAGGGTACGCGGACGCGCGGCGGATGGCGATGCTGACGGCGGAGGCGCTCCACTGCGACCCGACCGACGTGGCGGTGTGCTCGACCGGTCTGATCGGCGTACGCCTGCCCATGGCGGCCCTCGAGTCCGGGATCCCCGCCGCCGCGGCGGCGCTCGGCGAAACCGGCGGCGCCGAGGCCGCCACCGCGATCATGACCACGGACACGGTGTCCAAACAGAGCGTCGCCCGCCACGCCGACGGCTGGACGATCGGGGGCATGGCCAAGGGCGCGGGCATGCTCGCCCCTGGCCTTGCGACGATGCTCGTCGTGCTGACCACCGATGCCGCCGTCGACTCCGCGACCCTCGACGCGGCACTGCGCGACGCGACTCGCGTCACATTCGACCGGGTCGACTCAGACGGGTGCATGTCGACGAATGACACCGTGCTGCTGCTGGCCAATGGCGCCTCCGGCGTCACCCCGGACACCACGGCCTTCACCGAGGCGCTGACCACGGTGTGCCACGACCTCGCCCAGCAACTGCTGACGGACGCCGAGGGCGCCAGTCACGACATCACCGTCGAGGTCGTCCACGCCGCGACGGAGGAGGATGCGGTGACGGTCGGCCGGTCGATCACCGCGAGCAACCTGTTCAAGTGCGCGATCTTCGGCCAGGACCCCAACTGGGGCCGGGTCCTTTCCGCACTCGGGACGACGGCTGCGGCGTACGATCCCGACGAGGTCGACGTCAGCTTCAACGGCGTCATGGTCTGCCGGGGCGGCGCGATCGGGGAGGACCGTGCGCTGGTCGACCTCGGCCCGCGGGAGGTGACGGTCCTCGTCGATCTGCATGCCGGGGACCACACGGCCACGGTGTGGACCAACGATCTGACCTATGACTACGTCAAGGAGAACGCGGAGTACTCGTCATGACCGACATCCTCGCCGACCTCACGCCCGACACGAAGGCCCGTGTCCTCATCGAGGCGCTGCCGTGGCTGCAGCAGTACAGCGACAAGATCCTGCTGATCAAGTACGGCGGCAACGCGATGGTCGACGACGAGCTCAAGAAGGCCTTCGCGGAGGACATCGCGTTCCTGCGCCGCTGCGGCGTGCGCCCCGTCGTCGTGCACGGCGGCGGGCCCCAGATCTCGGCGATGCTCAAGAAGCTGGATATCGCCTCGGAGTTCCGCGGTGGCCTGCGGGTCACCACCCCGGAGGCGATGGACGTGGTCCGGATGGTGCTCATGGGGCAGGTGAACCGCGAGCTCGTCGGGCTGATCAACAGCCACGGCCCGCTCGCCGTCGGCCTGTCCGGTGAGGACGCCGGCCTCTTCACGGCATCCCGCAAGGGCTTGGTCCTGAACGGCGAGGACGTGGATCTCGGCCTAGTCGGTGAGGTGTCCCACGTCCGACCGGACGCCGTCGTGGACCTCATCGACGCCGGCCGGATCCCGGTCGTCGCGTCGATCGCCCCCGACGACCTCGGTGTGGTGCACAACGTGAACGCCGACACCGGTGCCGCGGCGCTCGCCGTGGCGCTCGGCGCCGAGAAGCTCGTGATGCTGACCGATGTGCCGGGGCTCTATCGGAACTGGCCCGACAACCCCGAGCTGGTCGAGGCGATCTCGGCGGCCGAGCTGCGCGAGATGCTGCCGACCCTGGAGTCCGGGATGGTGCCCAAGATGGAGGCCGCGCTAGCCGCCGTCGAGGGCGGTGTCCACCGGGCGACGGTGATCGACGGCCGGGTCCCGCACGTGCTGCTGCTGGACATCTTCACCGACTCCGGCATGGGCAGCGAGGTCACCCTCAGCGGTCGGTTCACCACCATCGACCTGGCCAAGGAGGCGAACGCATGAGCGACCTGATCCTGCCCGGCGGCTCCGGGGCGGAGCTCACCGAGCGCTATCAGCATGCGGTGATGAACACTTTCGGCCCGCCGAAGCGCGTGTTCACCCGCGGGGAGGGCTGCTATGTGTGGGACGTCGAGGGCAAGCGCTATCTCGATCTCCTCGCCGGCATCGCCGTCAACGCCCTCGGCCACGCGCACCCGCAGATCCTCGGCGCGATCACCGCGCAGCTCTCGACCCTGGGGCACGTGTCGAACTTCTTCGCCACCCCGGCCCAGATCGCCCTGGCCGAGCAGTTGACCACGCTGGTGACGGGGGACTCGGGCACGGAGGCCAAGGTCTTCTTCGCCAACTCCGGCACCGAGGCCAACGAGGCCGCGTTCAAGCTGACCCGACGCACCGGCCGCACCCGAATCGTCGCCATGGAGGGCTGCTTCCACGGCCGCTCGATGGGGGCGCTGGCGCTGACCCACACGGCGAAATACCGGGAGCCGTTCGAGCCGCTGCCGGGCCACGTCACCTGGGTCCCCTTCGGTGACGCCGCCGCGCTCGAGGCGGCCGTCGACGACACGGTCGCCGCGGTCCTGATCGAACCGATCCAGGGCGAGTCCGGCGTCGTAGTGCCGCCCGAGGGCTTCCTGGTCGACGCCCAGCGGATCGCCCACGACCACGGCGCCCTGCTGTGGCTGGACGAGGTGCAGACCGGCATGGGCCGCACGGGCCAGTGGCTCGCGGCGCAGCACGACGGTGTGGTCCCGGACGTCGTGACCCTGGCCAAGGGGCTGGGCAACGGCTTCCCGATCGGGGCCTGCGTCGCGACCGGGCAGGCAGCGGATCTGCTCCAGCCGGGTTCGCACGGCTCGACCTTCGGCGGCAACCCCGTGGCGTCGGTCGCTGCGCTCGCGGTCATCCAGATCATCAAGCGCGACGGGCTGCTCGACCATGTGACCGCGATGGGGGAACACCTGGCCGCGAGCGTGGCGGCGTTGGGGCACCCGAGGATCAAGGAGGTACGCGGACGCGGTCTGCTGCGCGCGATCGTGCTCACCGACGAGATCGCGCCCCGGGCCTATGACCGGGCGATGGACCTCGGGTTCGTCATCAACGCACCGCGCCCGGACGTGCTCCGCATCGCGCCGCCGTTGGTGGTCACCGCCGAACAACTCGACACGTTCGTCGCGGCACTGCCCGACATCCTCGACGGGAGCACCCCATGACCCTGCGCCACTTCCTGGCCGACGACGACCTCACGTCCGCCGAACAGGCGGAGGTCCTCGCGCTCGGGGCCGAGATGAAGGCCGAGCCGTTCAAGCACCGACCGTTCGAGGGCCCGCGCTCTGTTGCGATCCTCAGCGACAAGCCGACGCTGCGCACCCAACTCTCCTTCCACGCCGGTGTCGCCGAGATGGGGGGCAACCCGATGCTGGTGGACGGTCGTCTTGCCGGCATCGGGGTCCGTGAGTCGATCGCCGATTCGGCAAAGGTGCTCAGCGGCCATGCGGCGGCGATCGTGTGGCGCACCGGAGCCCACGAACGCATCGAGAAGATGGCCGAGCACGCCACCGTGCCGGTCGTGAACGCGCTGACCGACAGCTTCCACCCCTGCCAGCTGCTGGCCGACCTGCTGACGATCACCGAACGCAAGGATCGCCTGGCCGGCATCCGCTTCGGCTATGTCGGTGACGGCGCCAACAACGTGGCCAACTCCTATCTCCTCGGCGGGGCGCTCGCGGGCATGCATCTGCGCATCGGGGCGCCCGAGGGCTATCAGCCAGATCCGGCGATCGTTGCCCGGGCGACGGAGATCGCCGCGACGACGGGCGGATCGGTGCTGGTGACGGACTCGCCGACCGAGTGCGTCGACGGTGCGGACGTCGTCGCGACGGACACGTGGGTGAGCATGGGACTGGAGGCCGAGAACGAAGCCCGAGTGGCGGCCTTCTCCGCGTACCAGGTCAACGCCGCACTCGTCGCCAAGGCCGACCGGGACGCGATCGTGGTGCACTGCCTGCCCGCCTATCGCGGCAAGGAGATCACCACCGACGTCATCGAGGGACCGCAGGCGGTCGTCTGGGACGAGGCGGAGAACCGCCGCCACGCCCAGAAGGCGATCCTCACCTTCCTTGATCGGGCGGCGCGGGGGTCATGACCATGTCTGACGAGGTCGCCTCGACCCGCGCCGTCGGCGCGGTGACCAAGACGGCACGTCAGGCGACGATCACCGAGCTCATCATCGCCGGTCACATCCGCTCCCAGACCGAGCTCGCGGACCTGCTCGCCGAGCGGGGGATCCGCGTGTCCCAGGGCACGGTCTCCAAGGATCTGCTCGAGTTGGGCGCGACGCGGATCCGGGTGGCGGATGGCTCGCTGGTGTACGCCGTCCCCGGCGAGGGCGGCGACCGGTCGGCCCAGGCCGGGGTGTCCCAGGCCGCCGAACACCGCCTCACCCGCCTGTGCGGGGAGTTGCTGATCTCCGCCGAGTCGTCCGCCAACCTCGCCGTGCTGCGAACGCCGCCGGGAGCGGCGCAGTACTTCGCCTCGGCGATCGACCGGGCGGCATGGCCGAGCATCCTCGGTACGATCGCCGGCGACGACACCGTCCTCATCATCAGCCGCGATCCCCAGGGCGGGGACGACGTGGCCACCAGACTGCTCGACCTGTCCGAACCCCGGCCCTGACCGAATGGAACCCATGCAGAACCACGAAGACCAGATCCCTGCCGACTCGAATGCGGGGGAGGGGCGGCTCTGGGGCGGCCGGTTCGCCGGCGGCCCGACCGAGGCGATGTTCGCGCTGAGCCAGTCGACGCAGTTCGACTGGCGACTGGCCGAGTTCGATCTGCGCGGCTCGCTTGCGCATGCGAAGGCGTTGCGGTCGGCGGGATTGTTGACCGAGGAGGAGTACGCGGGGCTCGCCGCGGGGCTGGGTGAGATGCTCGCCGACGTTCTCGAGCCGGGCCGCGAGGGAGCACAGCCGATCGGGCCCGCGCCCACCGACGAGGACGTGCACGGGGCCCTGGAACGGATCCTCATCGAGCGCGTCGGGCCCGAGCTCGGCGGGCGCCTGCGGGCCGGGCGGTCGCGCAACGACCAGATTGCGACCCTCGTGCGCATGTATCTGCGGCGCGAGCTCCGGACGCTGGCCGACGAGCTCGCCGAGGTCGTCGCCGCCCTGGTCGAGCAGGCGACCCGGCACTTGGAACGCCCGACGATCATGCCCGGGCGCACACACCTTCAGTCGGCACAGCCGGTGCTGCTGAGCCATCACCTGCTGGCCCACGCCTGGCCGATGCTGCGTGACATCGAGCGGATGCAGGATCTCGACAAGCGCCTTGCGGTGAGCCCCTACGGGTCGGCTGCACTGGCCGGCACGTCCCTCGGTCTCGACCCGGCGCTGGTGGCCGCCGAGCTGGGCTTCGATTCCTCGACCGAGAACTCGATCGACGGCACGGCTGCGCGTGACTTGGTGGCGGAGGCGGCGTACGTGCTCGCCCAAGTCGGCGTCGATCTCTCTCGGATCTCCGAAGAGGTCATTTTGTGGTCGACCGTCGAGTTCGGCTTCGCGACACTGTCGGATGCCTGGTCCACGGGATCGAGCATCATGCCGCAGAAGAAGAACCCCGACGTGGCCGAACTGGCCCGCGGGAAGTCGGGCCGGTTCATCGGCAACCTGACGGGGTTGCTGACGACCCTGAAGGGCCTGCCGCTGGCCTACAACCGGGATCTCCAGGAGGACAAGGAGCCGGTGTTCGACACGATCGACCAGTTGCACGTCCTGCTCCCAGCGATGGCCGGGATGCTGGGGACGCTGACGTTCCATCCGGAGCGCATGGCGGAGTTGGCACCGCGTGGGTTCTCCCTCGCGACCGATGTGGCCGACTGGCTGGTGCGTGAGCGGGTCCCGTTCGCGCACGCGCACGAGATCGCCGGCGCCACCGTCCGCTATTGCGAAGAACGGGGGATCGAGCTCGGCGACCTCACCGCCGACGACCTGTCACGGATCGCGCCCGAGCTGACTCCCGGAGTGCTCGAGGTGCTCACGGTGGAGGGTTCGGTCAACAGCCGAGTCGGGCGCGGGGGAACGGCGACTGTTCGCGTGGCCGAGCAACTCGACGAAGTCGGCCGCAGGCTGCAGCAAGGACAGGCATGGGCAGGCAGCTGGGGCGTACCCGGTCGCGGATAAGGTGTGCGCCGTGAATGCGTTGTTGGACGAACTGATCTGGCGGGGCCTGGTGGCCGACTCGACGAACACCGAGGCGCTGTCGGCGCATCTGGATGCGGGGCCAATCACGTCCTATGTGGGCTTCGACCCGACGGCGCCGAGTCTGCACATCGGACACCTGGTCCAGTTGATCGTCGTCCGCCACCTCCAGGCACACGGCCACCACCCGATCCTGCTCGTCGGCGGGTCGACCGGCCTCATCGGCGATCCGAAGCAGACCGGCGAGCGCGTGATGAACAGCACTGAGGTCGTCGCGGGCTGGGTCGACAGGCTCGGCGAGCAGGTGAGCCGTTACGTCGATTTCGACGGGCCCAACCCGGCCCGGCTGGTCAACAACTATGACTGGACCTCGGAGATCTCGACGCTCGAGTTCCTTCGGGACATCGGCAAGCACTTCAGCGTCAACCGGATGCTCGACCGTGACGTGGTGGCGCGGCGTTTGGAGACGGGCATCTCGTACACCGAGTTCAGCTATGTGCTGTTGCAGTCGCTGGACTACCGCGAGCTGTTCCGCCGCTATGGCTGCACCCTGCAGACCGGCGCCCAGGACCAGTGGGGCAACATCACTGCAGGGATCGACTTCACGCGGCGGACCGAGGCAGCCACCGTGCACGGCCTGGTCACACCGCTGCTCACCAAGGCCGACGGCACCAAGTTCGGCAAGACCGAGAGCGGAACGGTGTGGATCGATCCGGAGCTCACGAGCCCGTACGCCTTCCACCAGTTCTTCCTGAACGCCGAGGACTCCAAGGTGGTCGACTATCTCAAGGTCTTCTCGCCCCGCAGTCGTGACGAGATCGACGACCTCGCGCGACAGCTGGCGCAGGAGCCCCACAAGCGGGCCGCCCAGCGGGCATTGGCCGATGACATCACCGACCTGGTGCACGGCGTCGCTGAGCGGGAGTCTGCGGCGGCGGCAGCCGGGGCGCTGTTCGGCCGAGGTGAGCTGAGTTCGTTGAACGAGTCGACGTTGTCGGGGGTACGCCAAGAGGTTGGCGGCGGTGTCCTCGAGTCGGGTGCGGACCTGCCGCTCGTCGTCGATGCGCTGGTCGCGGCCGGCGTGGTGCCGAGCAAGGGCGCTGCTCGGCGTGCGATCACGGAGGGTGGGGCGTATCTCAACAACGTCAAGGTCACGGATGACCAGGCGCGGCTCACCGGCGACGACCTGTTGCACGGCCGTTTCGCCGTGCTCCGACGGGGGAAGAAGACCGTCGGACTCGTAGAGCTGGCGCGCTGAGGACGCCCTCAGTTCACTGTGACGCACCCCACATGCGCCCGAGTTGACACGCGTTCGGGCAATCCGTAATGTTCACCAAGGCCTGAACGGGGCACGACGAAAGTCGGACAGCACCTCCGGGCCAACCTCCAACCACAACGATCGTGTCGGACGAGTGTGTCTTCCAATTGAAGCCGCTCAGTCGGGCTCGAATGTCGTGCGCGGTGCTGGGATTGCCTACACAATCCTGGCAACCGATCGGCTGGCAAATAGCCAGAAAATCGGTCTTTGCCGACCCATTAATGGATTGGCAAAATGCTTGGTAATGCCGAGTTTGACTCCGGCGAAACCGGCGGATAATGTAGGAATTCCTGTCCGGGGGAAACCTCGAATAGGTCAGCGGAAAGAGCAAAGTCAGGATTTGAATCCGGCGAGTCTCTCCGCTAAAGTAAGGCAAGTCGCCTCGGCGCTGGTAATCCAGCAATGAGAAGACTTCCGGAGAGTCAACAACTCCGGGCCGGGCTAGCGAGCGGGATTTGACTCCAGCGAAGCGGCAAGGTAAAGTTGATCTGGTTGCCCCAAGCGGGGTCATCGCACTGAGTGTGGTGGGTTTGCGCGGTGTGTGTACGGTTTTTGAGAACTCAACAGCGTGTTTTTACGTCATATGCACTTTTTTGGGACCTTTTCTGC
>NZ_JBNZCI010000008.1:0-158637 GCF_050880385.1 Ammonicoccus luteus | reverse complement strand
CCCGCGGCGGAAAGGCTGCGCTGTGGCGCGAAAAGGAGTCCGAGCGGGTGATCTTCCATACCGACCGTGGCAGCACCGGCGGATTCAACTGGTCGTCGCAACACCTGATCGTGGAGGTGCTTGGTGGCGAGTTCGAGGAAGCCGTGGCCGGAGTTGCCGGCTGGTGCACGGCGGCAGTGGGCGGCGGATCGGGCGTTGCGGCCGGCGATGCGGTCGCCGGGGCGGCCGGAGCCGTCGCGGGCGGTGCAGCGCGAGTTCTGGCGGTTGATTGCGACCGGTGTCACGACGGTCGAGGCGTCGGAGGCCGTGGGTGTGTCGTGGCCGGTCGGCGCGCGGTGGTTCCGTCACGCTGGCGGGATGCCACCGCTGAGCCTGGACGAACCCTCGGGCCGCTACCTGTCGTTCGCCGAACGGGAGGAGATCGCGATCCTGAGGGCACAGGACAAGGGCGTGCGCGAGATCGCCCGCGCGATCGGGCGGGATCCCGGCACGGTATCGCGCGAGCTGCGCCGCAACGCCGCCACCAGGGGCGGGAAGCCCGACTACCGGGCCCTGGTAGCGCAGTGGAAGGCGCAACAGGCTGCGAAGCGCCCCAAGACCGCCAAGCTCGTGACCAACGACAGGTTGCGCGAGTACGTGCAAGAACGTCTCTCGGGCAACGTCCACCGGCCCGACGGCACGGTCGTTGGGCCCGAGCCGCCTGCGTGGAAGGGCTTGAACAAGCCGCACCGGCAGGATCGGCGGTGGGCGACTGCATGGAGCCCTGAGCAGATCTCCCACCGATTGAGGATCGACTTCCCCAATGATGAGTCCATGCGCATCAGCCATGAGGCGATCTATCAATCGCTGTTCATCCAGGGCCGTGGCGCGCTCAAGCGGGAGCTGGTCGCGTGCCTGCGGACCGGCCGGGCGCTGCGCCAGCCGCGGGAGCGGTCGCGGAACAAGCCGCAAGGACACGTGACTGCCGATGTCGTGCTCTCCGAGCGGCCCGCCGAGGCCGCCGACCGGGCCGTGCCCGGGCACTGGGAAGGTGATCTGATCATCGGCACCGGCCGGTCCGCGATCGGAACGCTCATCGAGCGGTCCAGCCGTTCCACGCTGCTGGTGCACCTGCCCCGGCTGGACGGCTGGGGCGAACAGCCGGTCGTGAAAAACGGACCCGCGCTCGGCGGTTACGGCGCAATCGCGATGAACGCCGCCCTGACCGCATCCATGACCCGCCTGCCCGAACAGCTACGCAAGACCCTCACCTGGGACCGCGGCAAGGAGCTCTCCGCACACGCCGAGTTCGCGCTCGAGACCGGCACGAAGGTCTTCTTCGCTGACCCACACTCACCGTGGCAACGGCCCACGAACGAGAACACCAACGGCCTGCTGCGACAGTACTTCCCCAAGGGCACCGACCTGTCCCGCTGGAGCGCCGATGACCTCGAAGCCGTCGCGCTCGCACTCAACAACCGACCCCGCAAGACCCTCGGCTGGAAAACCCCGGCCGAGGTCTTCGATGAACAGCTACGCTCCCTTCAACAAACCGGTGTTGCATCGACCGGTTGAACTCGCCACCTACACCGCGAAACGGTTCACCCAGCTCTGCGGCGAGCTGGGGATCCGCCAGTCCATGGGGCGCGTGGGATCGTGCTTTGACAACAGTGTCGCCGAAGCGTTCTTCTCATCGCTGGAATGGGAAGTCCTATCCCGCCATCCCTTCGCCACCCGCACCCAGGCCCGCGCGGTCGTGCTCGACTGGTGCTACGGGTTCTACAACCACGACCGACGCCACTCCACGATCGGCCTGGTCAGCCCCATCCAGTACGAAACCACCACGGCCTCCAAACCGGACGCCGCATAACAAACCTCTACGATTTCGGGGGAACCACAGAACGTGTTTCCGGATCATTGGTCGTTCCTGTTGGGTGAGATCGCGCTGTTCTCGTTCATCATCTTGTTGATCACCGGGGTGGTCCTGACCCTGTGGTTCAAGCCCTCGATGGCCGAGATCGAGTACGAGGGCAGCTACCAGCTGCTGCGCGGACTGCAGATGTCGGAGGCGTTCGCCTCCACCCTCGACATCTCCTTCGACATCCGCGGCGGGCTGTTGATCCGCCAGATGCACCACTGGGCCGCGCACCTGTTCATCGCCGCGATGTTCGTGCACATGCTGCGCACGTTCTTCACCGGCGCGTTCCGCAAGCCCCGGGAGATCAACTGGCTGCTCGGCGTCGGGCTGTTGTCGATGGGCATGGTCGAAGGCTTCGCCGGCTATTCCCTGCCCGATGACCTGCTCTCGGGCACCGGGCTTCGCTTCGCCGACGGCATGATCCGCTCGGTGCCGATCGTGGGCACCTGGGCCGAGTTCTTCGTCTTCGCCGGGGAGTTCCCCGGCGAGTTGATCATCGCCCGGCTCTACATGGTCCACATCCTGCTGTTGCCAGGGCTGTTGCTCGGGCTGATCGCCGCCCACATCGGGCTGGTGGTCTATCACAAGCACACCCAGTTCCCCGGCCCCGGACGCACCGAACGCAACGTGGTCGGCTACCCGGTCTATCCGGTCTACATGGCCAAGCAGGCCGGCTTCTTCTTCATCGTGGCCGGCGTGATCACCCTGATGGGCGCGTTCGCCCAGATCAACCCGGTGTGGACCATCGGCCCCTACAACCCCGCCCAGGTCACCGCCGGCTCCCACAACCCGACTGGTACATGGGCCCCGCCGAGGGCGCGGTCCGGATCATGCCCGGCTGGGAAACCCACATCCTGGGCACCACCTGGTCGTGGAACATCTTCATTCCCGGTCTCGGCCTGCTCGGACTGTTGTTCACCTCGATGGCCCTGTGGCCGTTCTTCGAACAATGGATCACCAAGGACAAGCGCGAACACCACATCCTGGACTACCCCTGGCAAAACCCGAACCGGACCGCGTTCGGTGTCGCCGCGATCACCTGCTACCTGCTGTTCCTGATCGCCGGCGGCAACGACATCATCGCCGTCCGCTTCCAGGTCTCGCTCAACGCGGTCACCTACTTCATGCGGGTCGCGGTCTTCGTGCTCCCGGTCATCGCGTTCATCATTACCAAACGGATCTGCCTGGGCATCCAACGCGCCCGCCACGAACGCCTGCTCCACGGCTCGGAATCCGGACTGATGGAACGCTCCGCCGAGGGCGCCTACTACGAAGACCACGCCCCCATCTCCGACGGCGAGGCCTACGCCCTCACCCACCGCAGCGACATCGTCCCGATCGAGCCCACCCCCGACCACGACACCGCCGGCCTCACCACCAAAAACGGCATCAGCAAACGCCGCGCCCGCTTCCACCGCTGGTTCTTCGGCCACAACATCCCCAAACCCACCCGCACCGACATCGACCAAGCCCGCAACCACACCGACCACCACACCCCCGAACTGACGGGCAGCGTGACCACGTCACGCCGCACGTCCGGTGGGGACGGTCCCGACCGGAATGACGGGCCGGACGCGCACGACCGGAAAGGTGACCACCATGGTTGACGGGGCCCTGATGCTGACGATGATGGCGGTGAGCGCGGTCCTGGTCGTCATTGTCCTGTTCGGTGGGCGCCAACCCCGACGGCGACCCGTCAGCGGTCCGGGCCGCGCCCCCACGTTCGCTCCCGACGATCTGTCCGAGCTTTCGACCCGCTTCAAGGTCGTCGACGAGGAACACCGGAGGAACCGGCTCAAGAAGTCGGAGGAGCTACACCGTCGCTTGGACATGCTCGTGGCGGGTCGCGCGCCCGTCCGCAGGGTCGCACCCGCACCGGATTCAAGCGACGCGAATCGGGCGCACATCCACTTCGCCGATGGCACGACGCTGCGCGTCCGGGTCAACCTCGATCAGCTTGAGCCCCTCATCGAGGCCGTCAACCGTTCCACGGTCTGGCTGAGTTCCTATCGAACCGGTGCATCCGGCCTGCGGCTGTCCTTCGACTCCCGCCAGGGACGGGTTGCCACGATCCAGCTCGGCGTTCAGGTCTCGTAAGCCCTGCTGCCCCGCTCTGGAGTGTCACCGTCGATCGGCCGGTGTCGTCAAGTCCCCGGCCAGTCGTCGGCCAGCGGCGCTGCCGCTGTCGAGCGCGCCTTGGATCGAAGCATCGGAAAGGTCGCCCGCGACGATGAGGTCGCCTTCTGCATAGGACGGGGCGAACGCCCTACCGGGCTCGATCGTGGCCAGGGCATGCGGCAGGTGATGCACCGCCAGCACCGGCCACCGATCAGCCGAGCAGCCGTAGATGGAGCCGACGTGACGGCGTACGTCCTCCTCCCGCGGCGCCTCACCGGCCAGCAGCGTCGACGCCTGCACCAGATGACGCCCCGCGGGCGCGTACGACGGCTGCACGTTGCTGATCACCAGCGTGTTCACCACCGGCCCCTCCCGCCGACCGTCCACATGCAGGTGTATCGACTCCGTGGGCGGCTCATCCGGCGCGAACCACCAGGTGGCCAGGCCCCGCATCGGCGCGACGGCGAGCCGGCACAGCGACGAGGTGGTCCGCGGGTCGGTCGCAACCACGACGCCACGCGACGCGAAGGACTCCCCCTCCGCATCGACGCGCCAGCCGCCCACCTCGCGGCTGACGCCGGTCACCCGGATGCCCAACCGGATCTCGGCGTCGGTCTGCTGCCGCAGCAGGGCCGGCAGCGCCGCCATGCCCTGAGCGGGCAATCCGGGCGTACCCAGGGCGAACCAACGCACCAACCAGCGCGCGAAGGCGGCCGACGACGCTCCGGTGCCGTCGCCGAGCACCCCGCTCAGGAACGGCTCGAGGACCTGCTCGCGCAAGGGGCCGCGGGCACCCACAGCGTCGAGCGACGCGGACAGGGTGGTGTCCGACGTCTGGGCCAGCGCGTCGCGCCCCCGTAACGCGGGCGTCACCCACGCGGCCAGGCCGGCCGCGCCGCGGGGATCGCGGCTGACGAGACGCAGCAGCCCGGCTGACCGCCAGGGTGCCCGGGAGGGGTCGGTCACCGTTCTCAGATCAGGTCCCCGCCGCACGACGACACCGCGCCCGAACGGGGAGATCGCCAGGCGATCGACATCCACCGCGTCGCGCAGCGCGGGATACGCGGGATTGAGGACCTGGAAGCCTCGGTCCACCCGGTAACCGTCGATCACGTCGGTGCGCACCCGCCCGCCGATGTCGTCGGCGGCCTCCAGAACGACCGTACGCACTCCGCGGCGGGTCAACTCGCGGGCCGCGTTCAGCCCGGCGAGGCCGGCACCGATCACGATCACATCAGCATCCATGAGTCACCTCTCCACCAACAGGAGTGGACTGATCGCGGCCTCACCGCCGATTGAGCCTGGCGATGGTCCCGGACAAGGCAGTCGCGAACGTGCACCAGCCGGCGTACGCCCCGAACGCCAGTGCCTTGCCCGGCCCGGCCTTCGCGCCGCGGCGCGTGAGGTCGGCGGACGACGCCGCCAGGGCAGCCGCACCGACGGTCGCGAGCGGCAGGTTGTGCACCCGGAAGAACAAGCCGCTCCACCCCGCGTTCAGCACCAGGTTCACCCACAGGGCCCGCCGGAAGGCGGCCGCGTCGTCGGCCGCTCCGGACTCCTCCAGGTCCGCACTCGTGGCCGTCGCGGCAACTGTGATGAGGACATACAGCGTCGTCCAGACGAGCGGGAAAGCAGCGGCCGGCGGTTGCCAGGACGGCTTGCGCAACTGGGCGTACCACTCACCGTTCGGCTTCGTCAGCACCGATCCGACAGCGGCGCAGGCCGCCACGGCGGCGCCGATGCGGGTCAGGGTGCGACCCCAACGCCCCGGGTCGAGGTGAGCCGTGGCGCGCGCGACGGCCGCCTCGAAGCCCAATGTGCCGCCCGGAGGGTCCCCGAGCAGTTCGGCGGCGTCGTTCTCATGCTTGACGGCATCGTGGATGAGGCTGCCGACCAGCGGCCGGGCGATGTGCTTGCTCACCGGGGTCACGAGTCCGACCCAGTGGGAGGCCAACCCGGGTGTCAGCACGGGCACGGTGCCGACGAGGCGGGGCTTCAGACCTGTGACGCGCGCATAACGGCGCATCATGTCGCTGTAGGTCAGCACTTCGTCCATGCCGATGTCGATGGTCCGGTTCACCGACGGGTCGAGATCCGCCGCGGCAACCAGATAGTGCACCACGTCATCGATGGCGATCGGCTGGATGCGATTGCGCAGCCACTTCGGCCCGATCGCGGCCGGCAGTCGCTCGCTGAGGTGCCGCAGCATGTCGAAGGACGCCGATCCGTCACCGAGGACGATGCCTGCCTGCAGGACTGCCGTGGGCACACCCGAGTCGAGCAGGATGCGACCGACCTCCACCCGCGAGGCCAGATGATCCGACAGGTCACCGTCCGGGTGCAGCCCGCTGAGATAGACGATGCGCGAGACATTCTGCTCGCGCGCAACGGTGGCGAACTTCTCGGCCAACTCGCGGTCGCGTTCGCGGAAACCGCCCTGGGCGTCCATGGAATGCAGGAGATAGTACGCCGCCGTGGTCCCGCCGAGAGCGCGTTCAAGATCCTCACGCTTCGTGGCATCGCCCTGGACGACCTCGACCTCGTCTCGCCAATCCTGAGGCAAACGCGCGGGCGTGCGCGCCAGCACCCGAACGTGCCAACCCGCTGACAGGAGCGCCGGGACGAGCTGGCCGCCAACATAACCGGTGGCACCAGTGACCAGAACCGTTCGTGGACTCATCTCAGCCTCCCAGGGCGAAGATCGGTGGCAACAGGAACAGCATTCCGAGCGACCACGTGAGGTGGGACGCCATCGGGCCGAGCACACCGCCGGTCACGCGACGCTGGGCAGCTGTCAACAGACCCAGGCAGACGGCGGCGAACGTCAGCAGCGGCACGCCGGAGAACAGGGTGGAGGCGGCATAGAGCGCCGTGGACCCCAGGGCATTCATACGCGGGGGCAGCGCGGCGTACACGGCTCCCCGGAAGAACAACTCCTCAGCCAGGCCACTGACCGCCGTGATCAGCGCGACCAGCCACAGGGAGCCGAACCGAGCATGGTCGAGCAGCCCTTCGACCGGCGCCCGCAGCACCGGGATCTGGGCGATGACCAAGGCGCCGGCGAGAAACAGGCTGAGGAGGATGAGCCCCAGGATGAACCCCTGCAGCACTCCACGGCTGACTCCGCCCTCCCTCGTCCGGCCCCGGCCCAACCGCAACGGTCCCGAGGCCAGCGATCCCACGACCCACAGCGCGGCAACGCCCAGAGTCGCCGGATAGAAGAGCGGATCACCCGGCCGCACGGACAATGCCAGCCCGAGGGCGACGGCTCCCAGCGCGAGGGTGACTCCGACCACGATCCGTCGGCGCAGGCGGAGCGCCGGTGTTTCCGTGCGCTTACGCTCCACCGGGCTGATCAACGACGCCCGGAAGAACGCTCGCAGCTCGCCGACGACGGGCTTCACGATTCCGCGACCGCCACTTTCTGGCGCGGGTCGAGTCGCAGGTTCCACAAGGCCTCCCTGACTGTCGCGTCCCACCCCAGGCCTAGACAAAACTTGAACAAGACCGAGGGGCCATCGGCAACCACCGTAGCGCCCGCCGCCTTGGACACGCAGGGGTGCCGTGTTGGTTGTGCGCAATGGCGCACGGCGAAGGTCGGCCTGGTGGATGTGAAATCGGGCCGCATTCAGCTGTGCGCTCAATTCGTTCTGACCCAGTTCTCAGGCCAACAACCCTTTCCGATGCTCTTCGACAAGGGGCGCCCGATGTCGGGACGGCGGCTCAGACGGCACCCGAGCGCAACTGTGACGCGAGCTCCGCGGCAGCGTGGCCGATGGGCGAGGGCAGCCGCACCGCTCCGGCGACCTGGTCGCCCTCACTCCCGCCGACCCAAACGGGGAGAGCCAGCGCAGCCAGCCGGTTCGTGACCGCCTGCGCGGCTGGCGCGGCACCGACGTGGACGCCGAGCACCGCTCCGCGCGGCAACCGTTCCTGGGCGGCGGTCGACCAGTCGTCGGCGGGGACGTCCGCGCCCAGGTAGGCGACTTCGACGCCGCGCAGGCGCAGGCAGGCCGAGAGCGCGAGCAGCGGGATCTCGTGGCGTTGGCCGCTCGGCAGACCGACGAGCACCAGCGGGCTGTCGGGCTCCGGCTGCGCACGGTCGAAGTGGGCCGCGAGGACACGCATCACGCCCCCGGCCGCAAAGTGCTCGTGGGCGGCCGTCAACTGCCCGCGCTCCCAGGCCTCGCCGAGCCTGGCCAGTTCGGGCATCAGCCAGTGGTCGATGACCGTCTCGAACGGTCCGGTGGCGAATGCCTCCGCCAGCTGGTCGGCCAGGTGCCGGGGGCGAAGGCTGGCCGCCGCCTCGACGAGATCGCTGCCCGTCGCCGGCGGCGTCTCCGGCGACGGGGACTGCTCGAGGACCGCGGCGGCAGCCTTGGATGCCGGCACGCCACGATTCATCAGCGCGGTCATGCGCCGCAACCGGGCAACGTCCGTGTCGGAATAGAGCCGATATCCGCCGTGGGATCGCATCGGCTGCACGACGCCATAGCGGCGCTCCCAGGCCCGCAGGTTGTACTCCGAGATGCCGGTCAGGGCGGCAGCCTGCTTCACGGTGTACACGCGGTCCTCCGATGCGGCCGTCCGAAAGCCCTCTGCGCGCTGGCCGCACCGGGAGCAGCCAGAGCTTAGACAAACTCTGCATAATCCGGCAACGGTCGCCGGCTGCCGGGTTGTGGCCCGCTAGCGTCCTGTCATGACCTCGAACAGCATCCTGTGGCTTCGCCGAGACCTCCGCCGAGCCGATCACCCGGCCCTCGTCGCCGCCGCGGACAACGGCCCGGTCGCGGTGCTGTTCGTGCTTGACCCCTCGATCTTCGATCCGGCCGGGCCGGTCCGGCAGGCGTGGATCGCCCGAACCCTGGAAGCGACCGCTGCGGCGTACGAGGGGAAGCTGTGCGTCCGTCTGGGCGATCCGGCCGAGGTGGTCCCGGCGGTCGCGGCGGAAATCGGGGCCCGATCCGTGCATGTCTCCACCGAGACCGAGCCGGATGGCAGCGTCCGGGACCGCCGGGTCCGCGACCGGCTCGGCGAGTTGGGGGTGGCCTGGGAGGAGACTGGATCGCCGTACGCCGTGACGCCGGGTCGGGTGCGCAACGGTGAGGGTGGGGCCCACCGGGTGTTCTCACCCTTTGCCAAGGCCTGGCGGAATCACGGATGGCGCCCCCCCGCTGAAAAGCCCGCGGACCTCGCACTCCTCGAACTGGAGTCGGATCCCGAAGCTTGGGAGCGACTCACTGCGGCAGCCACTGCCCCAGGGCTTCCGGATCTCCCTCCGGCGGGCGAGGACGCGGCGCTGCACAGGTGGCGGACGTTCCTGGCCGATGACCTCGAGGCGTACGCCGAGGACCGCAATCGCCCCGATCTGTCGGCCACCTCGCGACTCTCGCCGTACCTGAAGCTCGGCGTCGTCCACCCGCGCACGCTTCTGCACGACCTCGCCGACCACCCGGGCAAAGGCCCCGCGATCTTCACCAACGAGCTCGCGTGGCGTGAGTTCTATGCCGACGTCCTGCACCACAATCCGGACAGCCTCTGGCAGGACCTGAATCCCGCGCTCGCGCAGATGCCGTACGACGAGCCCGAGGACCTGATCCAGGCGTGGAAGAACGGCCGCACCGGTTATCCGATCGTCGACGCCGGGATGCGCCAGCTGTTGGGCAGCGGGTGGATGCACAACCGCGTGCGGATGATCACCGCCAGCTTCCTCTGCAAGCACCTGCATGTGTGGTGGCCGGTCGGGGCGCGGCATTTCCTGCAGCACCTCGTCGACGGCGATCTGGCCTCAAACAACCACGGCTGGCAGTGGGTGGCGGGCACGGGGACCGATGCCGCGCCGTACTTCCGCATCTTCAACCCCATGCTGCAAGGACCCAAGTTCGATCCGGAGGGCGCGTATGTGCGCCGGTGGATTCCCGAACTCCGCCACCTCGAGGGAAGGTCGGCGCATGAACCGTGGAAGAACGAGCAGGGGTACGCCCGCGGCTATTCGGAACGGATTGTTGATCACGCCGAGGAGCGCAAGGAGGCCTTGGCCCGGTATCAACTCACGCGCTGATGGAGCCGGCGGTCAGCGCCATGTGCTCACCGGGCTCGCCGCGCTCGATGCGCCCGGGATCGTGTCGGCGTCGGTCGATCGAGTTGGCGAACAGGACGGCCACTGCGGGCAGCACCAGGGCCGCCACGAGGAGCACGATGCCCAAGGCACCGGGCACGAGGATCATGCCGACGAAGCAGACCATGCGCAGCGTCATCGCCACCAGATAGTTGCGCTGGCGGCGAGCAAGATCCCGGGACCGCCCGGGCGCGGCGGTGGTGATCAACGGAACACCTGCCCGAGCTTCACGCTGTTCTGCCCGCCAATCACTCATTGAGTCCCCGTCCCTGGTTGTGTGCTGGCAGGGCGGGCGCCTTGCCGGGGGAACCCGCCCTGCCTCTGTGGGCTATTCGGCGGAAAGGGTGCTTCGGGTTGCATCGGTGACGACGTATTTTCGGCGGGTGCCGTCGGGGCGGCAGCTCGGGCTGGCACAGTGTGGCGCATGCTCCGCTTGCCGCATCCCCATCTGATCGCGCTGCGAACCGCCGCGACGATCGTGCTCAGCTGCCTGGTCGCGCAGGCGGGCTGGGCGGCCGCCTTCCTCGGTGGTGACACCGGCTATCGGGCGCACCATCGCGTGGGCGCGGCGGTCACGGTCGCCGTGTGCGTGCTGGCAGCGGGCGTGTATGTCGTCCTCCGACGCTCGGCCGGCCGGGTGAACGTCGCACTGGCGGTGCTGGTCGCGGTGGGTGCAGGCATGCAGTACGCACTGGGCGAGGCGGGGATCACTGCCCAGCACATCTTCATCGGCGTCCTGCTGGGCATGCTCGGCACAGCTCTTACGTCGTGGACCTATCGCCACACGCTCCCGGCCGCGAACGCTGGGGGCGACGACGCCGGTCCGGACCTCCCCACCGAGACGTAGACTGCTCCAATGCCTCATCCTCGGCGGGATTCCGTCGCTCCCGGGCAGGAGTCGGTGTGGGACTATCCGCGTCCCCCTGCGCTGCGGTGGTGCAACCAGCGCATCCGCGTGGTGCTCGGTGGCCAGACCATCTGTGACGCGCCGGGGGCCTGGCAGGTGCTGGAAACCAGCCATCCGCCCACCTACTATCTGCCGGGCACTGCGTTCGTCGAGCAGGCGATCACCCCGGCCGACGGGTCGTCCTTCTGCGAATGGAAGGGCGCCGCCCGCTATTTCGATCTCCATGGCGGCGGCCGGACTGCCGACCGGGCCGCGTGGACCTATCCCGAGCCCTCGCCCGGCTTTGAGCGCATCGCGGAGCACATCGCGCTGTACGCACACGCCGTGGACGCGTGCTACGTCGGCGACGAGCTGGTCCGGCCCCAACCCGGCCGCTTCTACGGTGGCTGGATCACCGAGTCGGTGGCCGGACCTTTCAAGGGAGTCCCGGGCAGCTTGGGTTGGTGAACGTGTCTTTTCTTGCTTGCGTCGATAGGTGAAGTCTGCTTCACTTGTTCTCGCAAGGGGAGTACTCCAGAGGCGTCCTGTCGTCATTACGGCCCTGAGGGAGGGGTCCGGCTGGGCGGGCCCGATCGGGCCGGAAGAGACCTTCGATCATCGGAATCGAAAGGTGTCCGTCATGGGTGTTCCGTTCTGGGTCTGGGCCGCATTGCTGGCATTCATCATCCTCATGCTCGCGGTTGACCTCTTCGCCCACCGCCGGGCCCACGTCATCGGCGTGCGAGAAGCCGCTGTCTGGTCAGCGATCTGGGTGGCCTTCGGCGTGCTGTTCGGAGTCATCGTCTGGACCGCCTGGGGGGCGGGATTCGGACAGCAGTACTTCGCCGGCTATCTGATCGAGAAGTCGCTGGCCGTCGACAACCTCTTTGTCTGGGCCATCATCTTCAGCTTCTTCGGCGTGCCCCGCGAGTTTCAGCATCGGGTGCTGTTCCTGGGCGTCCTGGGAGCCTTGGTTTTTCGCGGCATCTTCATCGCCGCCGGTGCGGTGCTCATCGAGAATTTCGCGTGGATCCTCTATGTTTTTGCCGCCTTCCTGCTCTGGACGGGGTGGCGCATGATCAAGGAGCGCAACACGCATCTTGATCCCAACGAGTCGGCCGTCCTGCGCATCTTTCGGCGCGTGGTGCCGATGACGAACGCTTTCCACGGCCAGAAGCTGGTGGTCCGCAAAGAAGCTGGTGGTCCGCAAAGGCGGGGTCGTCCTGGCCACGCCCCTGCTGGCGGTGCTGGTCCTGATCGAATTCACCGACATCGTCTTCGCCGTCGACTCGATCCCCGCGATCTTCGCCGTCACCGACGAGGTGTTCCTCGTGTTCACCGCCAATGCCTTCGCGATCCTTGGGCTGCGGGCGATGTACTTCCTGCTCGCCGATCTCATCCACCGCTTCATCTATCTGAAGATCGGCCTCGCTCTGGTGCTCATCTGGGTGGGGATCAAGATGCTGCTGAAGATCGACATCCTGTACGTTCCGACGCCCATCTCCCTGGCAGTGGTGGCCACTATCATCACCGTGTCGATCGTGGCCAGCCTGCACGCCACCCGTGGGCAGGGTCGCCGGCCCCTGGAGAGCGCGTCCGAGCCGCCCTTCCACGTGGCGACCGCGGCCGAGGACGCAGCCCTCGAACCCCTGTGGGGACGTGGTCACGGTCCCCTCGCCAAGGCAGGAACCGGGACCGTGTCCGGCAAGGGCACCGATGCGGAAAGGCAGATCTGACGTGGGGCGCACCCCGGTGACCCGGCCGCCGTGGACCTTCCTCACGAATCACGGTCACGTCCTGCTGGCCGTGGCGCGGTCCCCGGACGCCCTGGTCAGCGACATCGCCGGTCAGGTCGGGATCACGACACGGGCAACCCTGACCATCCTCGATGACCTCGAGAAAGCCGGTTATCTCACCCGGGACCGGGTGGGTCGCCGAAACCACTACTCGGTGGCCCGGCATCGCCCGTTCCGGCACCCCGCGATCGCCGGCCATGAGGTGGACGAGTTGCTGTCCATCTTTGCGCTGGACCCACCCATCGCGGGCGGGGAACGCCGGCCTTAGCGCCGGCAGGCTCCCGGCACGTCCGGGTCTGCACGGTAGACCTGCAGACCCGGACGTCAGTCGCCGAGGTGCTGACGGAGGAAAGCATGGGTCTCGGCCATGGCCCGGGACCACAGCCGTCCGTAGGCGTGCTCCTCGCCGTCGCGCTCGATGAGGCGCGCATCCACGTTCGCGGCCTGCAGCAATGCATGGCTGCGGCGCGACCATTCGATCGGACACGTCGAGTCGGCCGTGCCGTGTTCGATCAGCACCGGCACGGCGACGCGATCGAAGAACGTGCGCGACGACAGGTCGGCATAGAAGCTGTTGTCGTCACTCAGCGGTCCGAACCTCCGTTCGAGTTCCGCGACGGCTTCCGGCCGGGAGCGCGCGGTGAAGTGGCGCACGTTGTCCACGAAGGCCGAGCTCACCGACGCCCAGATCACCGCGGCGCGGACCTGCTCCGGCGCGATGACCAGAGCGTTCAGCGTCACTCCGCCGCCCATCGAACGCCCGAACATGGCGACGCGGTCCGCATCGACTTCGGGCATCGCCTTCAACGCCGCGGCGGCATGGAGGGCGTCCTCGGCGTACCCCAAGCGCAGCTCGCGATCGACCTGCGGAGCGGGCGAGGATGTCGCGTGGCCGCGGTAGTCGGTGTGGAGCACCACGAACCCCTGCTCGGCGAGAAACGCCTGTTCCGGTGCCATTCCCTGTCCCGTGACATAACGGCTGGGCTCGATGTAGCCATGGTTCAGCACGATGCCGGGAGAAGGCCCCTCGACCCGAGGGACATAGAGGACTCCGGAGACCGTGAGGTCCCCGCTCGGATAGTGCACGGCATGTTTGGTGTACGCCCGGGTCGTCGCCAGGGTGCGGAGTCGTTCGGGCGGGGCGGCTGCGTACCGGCGACGCATGAGCGCGGGCAGGGACGGCTCGTACCGGACCGGGGGCAGCGTTGGCGATGGGGTGGGGCTCGGCGAGCGTGCGGTGACGCTGGAGGCTGTCGGAACGGACGTGCTCGGCCCGCTCTCGCCGGGCGGGCTCGGCATTGGCGCGCCCTGGGGTGTGGAGCAGCCTGCGACCAGCCCCACGCTGGTCCCCACTGCGAGCCGCAAGGCTGCGCGGCGCGACCAATGGCTCATGCCTCAGATTCGCACAGTCGGTGGCCGCGGCAACAGCCCTTCCTGCTTGCTCACCCGCCGGTCCGCTGCGCTCGTGATCACCGCGCCCCGGCCTGGAACGCCGCGAACTCCTCGGCCGTGGGATAGGACCGCTGCGCCCCCGGTCTGGTGGTGGTGAAGCTCGCGACCTGGGCGGCCGTCCGGGCGGCGGTCAGGAGGTCGTCGCCCTCGGCGAGCCTCAGCGCAAGCGACCCGGTGAACGCGTCGCCGGCGCCGGTGGTGTCGACGGCCGAGACGGCCGGCGAGGACACCCGCTCCCCCGCTGCGTCGGTGATCACGACCGCTCCCTCGGCCCCGAGGGTCACCACGGCCTGCTGGATGCCATGGGCCGCGAGTCGTTGGGGTGCTTCGGTCAGGTCGTCGGAGCCCACCAGGTCGGCGAGCTCGTGCTCGTTGACCAGCAGCACGTCGGTGACCTCCAGCAGCGCCGGATCGACCTCGGCGAAGGGGGACAGATTGAGGACCACCCGCACGCCACGGGCAGCCGCATCCTGGGCGGCCGCGAGCACCGTGGCCTGGTCCACCTCGAGACACAGGCACAGGACGGCGGCGTCGTCGAGGATGTCGGCGCCCTCCGCATACCGCTGCGGTGACAGCCGGGCGTTGGCGCCGGGGGAGATGATGATGAAGTTCTCCGCGTCGTCGTCGACCGCGATCATCGCCGTACCCGTGGCCACGCCGGGCTCGGTGCCCACCCAGCGCAGGGCCACCCCCGCCTTGTCGGCCTCCGCGCGGAGCAGGGCTCCGTGCGGGTCATCGCCCACGAGCGCCAACAAGCCGACCTCGCCACCGAGTCTGGCCGCGATGGCGGCCTGGTTGGAGGACTTGCCGCCGGGGTTGATTGCGAGTTCCGACCCGGTGACCGTCTCGCCGGGCCGGGGCAACCGTTTGGTGCGCACGGTCAGGTCGGCGTTCATCGACCCCACGACGGCAATTCGCGACATCGTCACTCCTTGGACGTTGTTGCCTCGGCGGCCGCGGTCGCCGGGTCCGGCGCATCCTCCGGCGGCCGCGGGATCAACCAGGACACCAGCATCGCCAACAGGAGCAGCGCGCCACCGGTGAACATGCCCGCCTGATAGCCGCGCGCGGACCCCTCGGCGGCGAACGCCGTCTGCATGGCGAACAGCACCGCGAAACTCAGTCCGGCACCGAGGTTGAAGGCGCCCGCGTTGAGACCGGGCAGCATCCCGGGGGCCTCCCTGGGCGACAGAACCACACCGAGGCCGTTCAGCATAATATTGACCGTCCCTGCATAGGTCACGCCGATGGCGATCGAGAGCACCAGAAGGAGCACCGGCGTGGTGCGCCCCGAGGTCAGCGCCAGCACGATGACCCCGATCAGCGTACCGATCATGCCGACGCGCAGCACCACCAGATAACCGATCGAGCCGGCCAGCCGACCGGCGACAGGGCCCATGACCAGCCCGGCCAGTGCGTACGGCGTCAGTGTCCAGAAAGCGGCCGCATCCGCCGCGAGCCCGGGGCCGACCGCCCCGTCCTGGGCGATCCCGGGCACCAGCCCGTTCATGATGGCGAAGATGCCGGTCATGGTCAGCAGGGTCGTCAGCAGCAGCGCCCACATGGAGCGCTGCCGCATCTGAGCGGGGCTGATGAGGGGATGCGGTCGCCTGCCCGACATCCGCCAGAAGATGGCGAAGGCGATCGCCGCGACGACGAGCAGGACCCCGACCACCCACCAGTTGGCGGCGGCGAGCTTGCCGGCCTCGTTGATCGCGATCAGCGCCGCTCCCACGGTCAACACCAGCAGCAGCACGCCCGGCCAATCCATCGGTGCAGGCTCGCCCCCGGTCGACTCCGGCGTCAGGAACCGCACCAGCAGGGCCGCGACCACGGCCACTGCGGCCATCGCCCAGAACACCGACCGGAAGCCGAAGTTGGCGGCGAGCCAGCCACCGGCCAGGGCATCGACACCGGCCACACCGCCATTGATGGCCGTGACGACGCCCATCAGGGTGGCGTACAGCTTGTTGCTCGGGATCTCGTGGCGCAGCATGATGAGGCACAACGGCACGGTCGGTCCGGACAGGCCTTGGATCACGCGCCCGACGAACAGCATGGGGATCCCGGTCGCGAAGGCCGACACCACACACCCGATCGCCATGATCGCGAGCATCCCGAACAGCACCCGGCGCCGCCCGACCATGTCGCCGAGGCGCGGAAGGAACAGGGAGAACAGCGCCGCCGACGTGAAGAACGCGGTCTGGGTCACCCCGACCGCCGCCGGCGTGGTCTCGAGTTCCCGCTCGATGGACACGAGCGCTGGGGACAGCATGGACGCATTGAGTTGGAAATGGTGGCGCACGTGAGGGACACAACGTCGCTCAGGGTGACAACTCAGCGCGAATCCTTTGCAGGATGAGCAACCCGACCGTGACTTAGTGAGTTGGGCAAACGCCCCTGAGCTCGCCGCAGGCCAAGTCTGTCCGACCCCGAAGGCATGATGTACGTCGTGCCACGCCCCATTCCCACTTACGTGCTCCACATGACGCGGATCGAGCGTCTGTTCAACATCGTCCGGGATGGCCTCCTGCCGCAATCCGAATGCCGCAGGCGCAGCATTGCGGGAGTCGAAATCGGATATCCGCATCTTAAGGACCGGCGCTCCAAGACAGTAGTGCCATGCCATCCCGGCGGCACGCTGAGTGACTACGTTCCGTTCTACTTCGCCCCGCGGAGTCCGATGTTGTTCGCGATTAGCAGTGGGCAACTCGGACCCGAAGCGGCTCACACCGAGCGCATTATCTATCTCGTCAGCAGCATCCAAAACCTCCGCACCCACGGCCTGTCCGTGGTGGTTTCCGACCGCCATCCAGCCATGAGCTTCGCGAAGTTCACAACGAACGACGTTGACCTCGATCGCGACGACTTCGTTGACTGGCCGCTGATGGGTCAGAGGTACTGGAACAGCACGCCAGAAGAGCCGGACCGCAAGGAGCGTCGCCAAGCCGAGTGCCTGGTCCACCCGCATGTGCCATGGCCTCTATTCGACGCGGTCGTCACCAAGACTGACGAGATAGCTATTGCGGTCCACGCGGTTCTGGCTAGCGTGGATGCACACACCGCCGTCGCTGTCAGACGCGACTGGTACTTCTGAGGAATGAACATGCCGATCAAGCCGGGGACTGGAAACCTCCTGACGCAGGATGTTGATGCCCTGGTGAACACCGTGAACACCCAAGGCGTCATGGGCAAGGGCATCGCGCTGCAGTTCAAGAAGGCGTGGCCTGAGATGTTCCGCTCCTACCAAGCTGCCTGCCGACGCGGCGAGGTCGTGCCCGGGAAGGTGCATGTGTGGGAGACGCACGCCGCGACGGGCCCCAGACTCATCGTCAACTTCCCCACCAAGCGACACTGGCGGGAACGGTCTCGCCTCACTGACATCGTGGCGGGTCTGACAGATCTCACCCGAGTCATCCGCGAGTTCGACCTTCGCTCCATCGCGGTCCCTCCACTCGGCTGCGGCAACGGCGGATTGGACTGGCGCGATGTCCGCCCCCGGATAGAGGAAGCTCTCGAGCCCCTGGCGGACTCCGTCACCATCATCTTGTTTGCACCCTCAAGTGCGCCTGAAGCCGCTGCGCAGCCCAACCGTGAACAACGTCCGGCGCTGACTCCGGCCCGCGCTGCCATGCTCGGTGTAATGCGTGAATACGAGCGGCTCACCCTCGAGCCCCCCACCCTCATCGAGGTCCAGAAACTCGCCTACTTCCTCCAGCTGGCCGGCGAACCTCTTCGGCTGGATTTCCAGCCCGCCCATTACGGCCCGTACGCAAACAACCTTCGGAAAGCATTGCGCGCGATGGAGGGTCATTTCATCATCGGGTTTGGCGACGGGTCAGCGTCCGTCAACGACGCCGAACCCATCCGAGTGATGCCCGAGATGGACCAAGTGCTCACCGAATACATTGCCGTCCATCCCGAGACACGGCAACGCATCCAGGACGTACTCGAGACTGTCGAAGGCTTCGAAAGCACCTACGGACTCGAACTGCTCGCCACAGTGCGATGGATCCTAGAACACGACGAAGCAGCCCGTAGGAATACCCAAGTCGTCCACGACCGTGTCCAGAAGTGGAGCCGTCGCAAGGCTTCCTTGTTCACACAAGAACACATCGAACAGGCGTGGCGGAAGTCTGCAAAAGCAGTGGAGCCCGCATAGGTGCAGACCATCATGAATGCGATGTTGCCGAGCCTCCAGGCCCACGACCTGCAGCGGGCTCTGGTCGACTACCTCACCACGACGTTCGCTCTCGCCGACCAGCCGGCACAGGTCGCTCTGACCGACTTCCTGCATCACCAAACCGACGGCATTTTCAAAGGCCCCTTCACACGGCTTCGTCTTCCCTTCGCGCCGGCTGACACTGCCTGGCGTACCCACCTCGATTGGTATCCGGAGGATTTCACCCCCTACGGGCACCAGGCCCGGGCGTACGAACGTTTGAGCAGCAAGGGAATCACCGAGCTACGGCAGCCCCAGCCGACGCTTGTTACCACGGGCACGGGTTCCGGCAAGACCGAGGCGTTCACGCATCCGATTCTCGATCACTGCCTGCGCGCCAGGCGGCTCGGGATTACCGGGATGAAGGCGCTGATTCTGTATCCGATGAACGCCTTGGCGTCCGACCAGGCCCAGCGCATCGCGGACGCGATCACCACCGACGAGCGGCTGTCGACGCTGACGGCAGCGATCTACACGGGCGAGTCCACCACCGCCCGCACGACCGTCACCAAAGACGGGCTCATCACCGACCGCGCGATCATCCGGGACACCCCACCGGACATCCTGCTCACCAACTACAAGATGCTCGACCAGCTCCTGCTGCGGCCGGAGGACCAGAACCTGTGGCGGGCGTCCGCTGATTCGCTGACCTATCTGGTCCTGGACGAGTTCCACACCTATGACGGAGCCCAGGGCACCGATGTGGCGATGCTCATTCGGCGGCTCGGGCTCGCCCTGATGGAGCATCGGTCCGAGCCTTCGAGACGCTCGTACCTCGCTCCTCAGGCATCGGACAATCGCGACGACCGTGCTCCTCAGGCATCGGACAATCGCGACGACCGCGCTCCTCAGGCATCGGACAATCGCGACGACCGCGCTCCTCAGGCATCGGACACCTATCCGCTGGGGAATGTCATCCCGGTCGCAACCTCAGCGACCCTCGGTGACGGTGCTGACCCGGCGACCATGCTCGGCTTCGCGTCCACGGTTTTCGGGACGCCCTTTCCGCCCGAGGCCGTGATCACCGAGACCCGGCAGACCCGAGACGAGTGGACTGCCGACATCACGGAGGGCTTCGATCTCCCCCAACCCCGCACGGTGGGACTCCCCGATGCCGACGAGCTGGTCCGCCGCCTCACCGCTCGCGAGCCCGAGCCTGACGATCTGGTACGCCAGGTCCTCGCCGTGCTCTATGACGACGCCACCCCGGACGACGACCGGCATGCCATCGCCCTGCTCGCGCACCACCCGATGGTCGCCAACCTCCTCGACGCCGCCCATGAGGCAGCCTCCCTCGACACCCTCGCCGACACCGTCTTCCCCCGACCCGACGCCGGCGACATCGCCACCGGCTTTGTCACCGTCCTCATCGCGGCTCTCAGCCACCTCCGCACCCGTCTCGGCCGCGCACTGCCATCGGTCGAGGTCCACCTGTGGGTCCGTGAGCTCACTCGGATCGACAGGTACGCAGGCAGCGCGCCGGCGTACCGCTGGTCCGACGACGGCACCCTCGACGATCCGCACGCCACCGCCTTCCCGGCCATCTATTGCCGCCACTGCGGCCGCTCCGGCTGGGGCGTCACGCTCGAACCGACCGGCTGGAGCCTCCACCCCGACGACACCGCCATCCGGCGCAAGCACGCGATGAACGAGCCATACTTCCGGGCGCTCATCCATGCCCCGACCGAAGCGGAGACCGGCGTACTCGACCGACTCCGCTGGCTCGACGCCCGGACCCGCGAGATCCGCGGGAACGCTCCGGACGCCGACGACGAGGACTATCTCAACGGGCTGGTCCTGCCCGTGCTCACCCATGGCCGCGACGATGAAGAGGCCGCGCAGCAGGACGAATGCCCCTCGTGCGGCAAGCGCGACGGGATCCGGTTCCTCGGCTCCGCGATCGCCACACTGCTGTCAGTCTCGCTGTCCGCCCTGTTCGGCAGCGACGACCTGGCGCCCGCCGACAAAAAGGCGCTCGTGTTCACCGACTCCGTGCAGGATGCGGCGCATCGCGCAGGGTTCGTGGAGGCGCGGTCGCATACGTTGAGTCTGCGGTCGGCGATTAGGGATGGGTTCGGGGACGAGGCTTCGAGACGCTCCTTCGGAGCTCCTCAGCCATCGGTTTTCGGCGACCCGCAGCCATCGTTTCTTGGCGCTGCTCAACCGTCATTCGAGGAGGCGTACACGCCGACGGCGATGAACTTGGAGCAGTTGGCCGACACGGTTCTCCGGCACGCGGACGATCCGTTCGCGCGATACCGCCTGCTCGGGCCCGACATCGTCGAGCGGGAATCGTTCGCGCCGTTCTGGCGATCTCGCGCCGCCGCGCCCAACTGGGTGCAGCTCAACGTCAGGCGACGCCTGCTGTTCGACCTGGAACTCGAGTTCGGGCTGCAGTCCCGCTTCGGCCGCACCCTCGAGGCGACCGGCGCGGTCGTGGCCGAGGTCGATGCCCGGCCGGCAGTGCTGCTTCGCGCGGCGACCGCGGCGTACAACGACGTCTCCGCCCTCGACGGACCTCCCAGCGATGACACTTTGATCGCTTGGACCCGCGGCGTCCTCGAACGCCTCCGCGGTTCCGGCGCCATGCAGCATGAATGGCTCGACAAATACCTCGAGGAGGACGGCAGCCGCTGGCGGATCTGGGGCGGCCGGCCCAAGAAGCAGGGCATGCCCGCCTTCCCGCCCGGCCGGTCGGCGCCCACGTTTCCGCGCGTCGGGCCACCGCTCAACCGGTCCGCCGAGGTCCTCATGGACCAGGTCACCGCGACCCAGGGCTGGTACGCCGGGTGGGCCGCCAAGGTGCTCGGCGTCCCGCGGCCCGCGGGCGCGACCCTCAGCAAGCTGCTGCTCGGTCAACTCGCGCGGGCCGGCGTACTGCGCGAACTCCCCACCCGGACCGGCACCGCCTATGCCATTCCGCCGGCGCACGTGCTCGTCCAGCCCACCCAGCTCGACGACCTCGAAGCCGCGCGGCACCTGCTGCGCTGCGACACCTGCCACGCCGAGACCGCCGGCACCGTCACCGTCATCGACCAGCTCGCCGGCGCCCCCTGCACCCACGACCGCTGCCCCGGCCGGCTGCGCTGCGCGGCCGGGGAGGACAACTACTACCGCCGGCTCTATGGCGCCACCGACATGCGCCGCGTCGTCGCGCGCGAGCACTCGTCGATGCTCGACGACAAGACCCGCGTGGGCTACGAGAACGCGTTCAAGGCCGCCTCCGCCGACCCGTCGGCCCCGAACGTCCTGGTCGCCACCCCGACCCTGGAGATGGGCATCGATATCGGCGACCTGTCCACGGTCATGCTCGCCTCGCTCCCCCGCACCGTCGCGTCCTATCTGCAGCGCATCGGCCGCGCCGGCCGCCGCACCGGCAACAGCCTCAACCTCGCGTACCTCACCGGCCGCGGCGACACCCTCCCCCGCCTCGGCGACCCGCTCTCGGTGATCAACGGCGAGGTCCGCCCACCCGCGACCTATCTGTCGGCCGAGGAGATCTTGCAGCGGCAGTACCTCGCGTCGATCGTCGACCGCCTCGCCCGCCGCCCCGGCGCACTCTCGATCAGCAAGGCGCCCGGCGTGCTGGGCTCCGCCGATCCGGGCACGTGGCTGGGAGATCTCATTGAGTACGCCGACGGTCACGCGGAGGAGTTGCTGTCCGCGTTCCTGGCCGGTTTCGAGGGCCTGCAGGAGACCGCCCGAGATGCGCTGACGGCGTGGGCGACTCCGGCCAACGGGGTGGGGACGTCGGGGCTGGCCGCGACGGCGTACGCCGCATCCGGGCGCTGGCAGCGCGACCGGGAGGACCTGCAGTTCCGGATCGACGCGATCCAGACCGAGCTGCCCGACCTGCAGCTGCGCGCCGAATCGCCGGCGGCGAGCAAGGCGGACGAGCGGGCGTACTCCACCGCACTCGCCGCCATCAAAGGCACCCGCAAGCAGCTCGCCGACACGAACACCGAGTACTGGATCGCGGCGCTGGAGGCGCACGGGCTGCTGCCGAACTACACGCTGCTCGATGACCGGGTGACCCTCGATGTGGCGATCAGTTGGATCGACCCGGAGGACGATGGATACAAGCAGGATCACACCCGGCTCGACCGCCCCTCGTCGCGGGCGCTGGAGGAGTTCGCGCCCGGAGCGACGTTCTATTCGCGCGGGTTCGAGATCGGCATCGACGCCGTCGACGTCGGCCGGGATGCCGCGGACGTGCGGACCTGGGCGTGGTGCGCGGAGTGCGGCTATGCGCAGTGCCTGGACGAGCAGCCCGAGCTGGCCGCGTGCCCGCGATGTGGCGGGACCGCGCTGACGGATGCGAATCAGCGGTTGCGGGTCGTGGAGCTGACCCGGGTCTCCGCCCAACTGCAGCGCGACGAGGCGCACATCGGGGACCGGACCGATGACCGCAAGCGGGCGCGGTTCACGGTGGTGCCGGCGGTGGACGTGGCGCCCGACGACCTGGCCGGGTCGTGGTTCGTGGAGCAGCTCGGCTTCGGGGCCCGATATGCCCGCCGGCTCACGATCCGCTGGCTCAACATCGGGCCGCGCGGGCCGGGGCCGAGCAGGGATCTGGCCGGCGAGACGTACGCCGCGCCGCTGTTCCGGATCTGCCGCGGCTGCGGCGTCCGCGACCGGGCCACCCACGAGAACCGGCCCGAGGAGCATCGGCCGTGGTGCACCCATCGCAACGCCACCGACGAGAAGCATGTCGAGACGCTGGCGCTGTCGCGGACGTTGCACACCCAGGGGGTGCTGCTGCCGCTGCCGTGGTCGGTCGTGCTGGGTGACGAGTTCGCGCTGCCGTCGCTGACGGCTGCGATCCTGCTGGGCCTGCGCGAGACGTTCGGCGGATCACCGGACCACATCGGGGTGCTGGCCTGTCCCGATCCCGTGCTCGGGGGCGAGAACCGGAAGGCGTTGCTGCTGCATGACACCGTGCCCGGCGGCACCGGCTATCTCGCTGACCTGGCCCGCCCAGAACAGGTCTGGGACCTGCTGACTCGTGCGTACCTCCTCGTCCGCGACTGCGCCTGCGCCGACGAGGGGCGCCAGGCGTGCCACCGCTGCCTGTTGCCGTTCGCCGGACGAGAGCCGAACAAGGTCTCGCGCGCGACCGCCGAACGGCACCTGCGCGATCTGCTCACCCTCGGCGAGCACGACGACCCGACCGCCGGGATGCTGTGGCGGGTCACCAAGGACACACCGCCCGCCGACGATCCGTGGTCGCACCTGGAGAAGCGGTTCCACCGGGAATTCCGGGACTTGGTCGAGGGGCTGGGCGGGACGATCGTCACCCGCCCGACGGCCCAGGGCAATCAGCTCACGATCACGCTCGGGAAGTCGCGGCGGACTTGGTACCTCTCTCCCCAGCTCACCGTCTCCGGCGCCAAGCCGGACTTCGTGCTGGAGTGCTCGGATCAATCGATTCCCCGGGTCGCGATCTTCCCCGACGGGCGGCAGTGGCACGCCAGCCACGCGCACAACCGCTTGGCCGACGACGCCGAGAAACGCGCGAACCTGCGCGATGCCGGCTATGTGGTGCTCGCCGTGACTGCCGAGGATGTGCGGTTGCATCAGGAAGGCGTCACGCCCAATCCGCCGGCGTGGTGGGACGACCAGAAGGCCGCCTATGTGGTGCAGCACGCGCCGAAGTCGTCGGTGATGATGCCCGCCGTGCTCGGGGGGCCGTTCGCGTTCCTGCGGTCCTGGCTGACCGACCCGGATCCGGATGCTCAGCAGGCCTTGGCGCAGGCGCTGGGATTGATGTTCCTCCAGTCGGCTGACGCGGTGGATGGGGATCAGCCGTTGGTGGATCAGGTACGCCGCCGCGTGCGCGGGGGAACCTCAGTTGTCGCGGCTCCCCGGCCCGGCGGGATGTACGCGAAGGGCGCTCTCGGCGTGGGTGTTGCTGCGATCGGTCCAGGGCCGGCGCTGGAGCTGTGCGTGCTGCTCGATGATGGCGCGAAGGCGCTTGGTGCGCCGGGCTTCGAGGAGTCCTGGCGCGAGTGGCTGCGGCTGTCGAATGCGCTGCAGCTGTCGCAGGCGCCGTTGACGATCGCGACGCTCGGCATGGCCACGCGGGTGGACGTGGTGGCGCCTCCGGTGGAGGTTGCCGTGGAGATCGAGATTCCGGAGCCGTGGCGGCCGGCGTACGACAACGCCGCAGGCGACGACGAACGCACGTTCCTGCGCGCACTCGCCGACCGCGGGCTGCCCGCTCCCGACGAGATCGGCCCGGAACTCGGTGAGATCGGGCTGATCGTCGACTATGCCTGGACCGACCTGAAGGTCGCGGTCATGGAGGACCCGGCCGAGGAGGACGTCACTGATCTTGCCGCCGAGGGTTGGCGGCTCATCGGTCTCGACCCGGCCGCGGTCGCCGGCGTGGTCCAGCAGCAAGGACGTTGACCGAGAACAGCGTCGAGGTTTGGCTGGCGGAGAACGCTGCGGACTGCTGTTTGGCTGCGCTCAATTCGCGCTGAACAGACGGTATTGGCTGCCGCGGTCGCCCGGATTGCCAATCAGAACGACGTGACCAGACTCCCGCAACTTCTCCAGCGCGTACGTGATCTGTCGCTTGCTGAGCTTGGTCCGTGCTTCAAGCTGAGCGACCGTCGCAGCTCCGGCTTCCAAAGCCCTCAGCACTGCCTCGCCGTTGCGAGTCACGGCAGACGCAGGGAGAGATCGATTCGCCGCTTGGGAGTGAGCCCGCGGAGGGGAGTCCGCAAGTCGGTAAATACGGCCCCTCCCATCGCCCTCAGCAAGAGCAAGGCCTGCCTGCACCAAGCCGAGCAATTCCCGGCGCGCTTCAACTGAATCGAGAGCGAACTGAGTTCGATAGCCGTGGTTGGTCCATTCGCCGCCACGGCGCATTACGACCAAGGCGTGCTTCTGCGAGTCAGTCAGCTGACGCGACTCAGGAAGGTCCGAAATCCACTGAAGATCAGCCGGATCAAGAAGTGTGTGTCGTGGAACCAAGACGGTGAAGCGGACACCGCTGTCGATGAACTTGGGTGGCGTCATGCCGGCATCGAGCAACGCACGGCGAGCTGCCGCGATCCCCGATCCAATGCCCTCAATCACACGCGCACCGGACCTGGTTCGCAGGAATTTGCAGATCTCGTACAGCACCGGATTTCTCGAGACGCCACCCCCGGTCCGGCCGAGCTGCTCGACGGTGATCCCCCACAACCCACCTGGATTCGTCAGAACCATCTGCGTGCTGTCCAACCTCAAGTTGACCGAGACAGACTGGACATGGGGTCCAAGATCTCGATGGACCAGAGCATTTGCCACGAGTTCGCGCACTGCTTCGTCGGGGTATTGGGCAACCGATCGGCCTTGTCCCTGGCCGTCGAACACCACACGTGTCGACGTATTCCGCCGGATCCACGGAAGCGCCGCATCCAACATGTCTGGAAGAGCGCCGGAGATGTAGGCGATGTCTTGACTTCTGGTCTTTGGGTCGGTGGTTTCAGTCGGCACAACACTGGCCGTGATCTGGAGCGACGGCAGGAGCCGTTGCGGATAGCTGCCGAGAGCATAGAGACCAGCCAAGGTCAGTCGCGAGCGATCAGCCGCAATTACGTTCTTGTGGAAGAGAATGTCCTCGTCAGACATGGTCGCCAGGCGTGACGGCTGGTTGCGGACTTCCGCGACGAACAAGGAGGTCAGTGTGGAATCGAGGTCTTCCGCGCTGGAGCCTTCGACCGGCTGCCTGTCGAAAGTCGGCTGCCCACGATCACTGCGGAAGACCTCGATCTCTTGATCTGAGATCGAATGATCACCATCGAACCCGCGCACATAGGCGGCGCCTGTCCGGCGGACAACGCACGGTTTCAACGCGGCTGGCAGCTCCGGTACACGTGCAACCACCAGCGTCACCCCCTCGAACTGGACAAGCTCGATCTCGGGCGTGAGCGGCGGGTCCAACGCCTTGCGCGCTCTGTCAGCGAGCGCCCGCGCGAGCGCCGCGGGATCACCCAATCGGACGACCGAGAAACCTCTGTCCTCGGCAAGCCCCAGAATGATCACGCCGCCCCCGGGCCGGTTAGCGAAGGCTGACAACGTCGCTGTGAGGGATTCAGGCAGGCCGCCAGATCCCGATTTGATCTCCACATCCGTGCTGTCGCTGTGATCCTGCCGCGCGGCATCGATCAACTCGTTAACGACCTCGTCAGCGGCCGGATGGAACGTGGTGTTGTCCAGCTGGGGTTGTTCCTCCACAACCGGATTGTATATATACAAACGAGCTTTGTAGAGCTGATCTCCGCGAGCCGCCAGCTGCGGCGAACTCGCCTACGGGGATGTGGCGTCCCACTTTGCCGCGTGGCGGGCTCCTTAACTGCCACTCGCCCGCTTGGACAGAATGTCCCCATGGCTGAGTCGACTGTGATCCTGACCAAGCGGGGCCGCAACGCGGACCCGTCGATCCGCAAGCTCGAGATGGCCTTCCTCGACAAGCTCACCGCCGACGACGCTCTGCCCGGCCTGCACATCGAGCCGATCAACAACTCGGCCGATCCCCGGGCCCGCACCGGGCGGGTCAACGACAACTTCCGCGCCGTGCTGTTCCGGCTCGACCAGAACGGTTCGCCGGTCTACATCTATTACGGGGCGTACCCCCATGACGAGGGCACCGCCCTCGCCCAGCGGATGACGCTCACGATCAACCCGCTCAACGGGATCCCGGAGATCCGGGAGACCGAGCCGCGCCTTTCTGCCACGCCAGAACCGCGCCGGGAGACCAAGCCCACAGGCGACCAGGTCCGCGTACTCGGGCACACCAGCAACGAACTCACCGCACTCGGAATCGATCCCGACCTCGCGGAAGCCGCAGCGGAAGCGACCACCGAGGACGGTCTCCTGGATGCCGCCGCGCAGCACCCCGAGTGGCAGGGGATGGTCCTGCTCGACCTGTTGACGGGCATTCCGCTGGAGGAGATCGCTGAGCGGCTCAAGGCCGGCGCTGAGGCGACGGCCGACGAGGAGGACGAGGACACCCGCATCATCGAGGCGGTGCGGCGGAGTCCGGATACGCAGGCAACCTTCACCTATATCGAGAACAACGACGAGCTCCGCCAGGCGATCGAGGCGGGCGACTTCGGTGCCTGGCGGATCTGGCTGCATCCTGCGCAGCGTCGGCTGGTGGCGGCGGACTACAAGGGGCCCTATCGCCTGGCGGGTGGTGCCGGCACCGGCAAGACCGTCGTCCTCGTCCATCGTGCGCGGCGGCTGTGGCGGGCGGATGAATCGCGGCGAGTGCTGCTGACGACTTTCACCACCAACCTCGCCGACGGAATCGCCGAACAGCTGTCACTCCTGGATCCGGGCGTGCCGATCACCGACCAACCGGGTCAGCCCGGCATCTGCGTGGTCGGGATCGACGCCTTGGCCGCACGCGTGTTGAAGCAGGCCGGCGCAGCGATTGCCGAGGATGTCGCGACCGTGCTCGGGCAGGCGCGCGCGGAGATTGCCCGGCGTACGTCCCAGCAAGCCTGGCGCGACGCCATCGACTCAGCCGGCTCCGAATTGCCCGATGAGCTGCGCCGGCCGGAGTTCTTTGCGGCCGAATATGGCGCGGTCATCCTGCCGAACCGGCTCACCGAGGAACGGGCCTATCTGCGGGTACGCAGGCCTGGGCGCGGGGTCAGGTTGGGCAAGCTGCAGCGGCAGGCGGTGTGGCGGGTCGTGTCGGCGTACCGGATGAATGCCCGCATGGATGGCGCGCTCGACTTTGTCGAGGCCGCCATGATCGCGGCCGCCCACGTGGAGCGGACCGGGCCCCTTTTCGACCACGTGCTGGTCGACGAGGCCCAAGACCTCGGGCCGGCGCATCTGATGCTCGTGCGGGCGCTGGCGGCCGAGGGCCCCAACGACGTATTCCTCGCCGAGGACGCGCACCAGCGGATCTATGGCGCGCGGCTGGTGCTGTCGCACTATGGGTTGCAGGTGCGGGGCCGGTCGAGCCGGCTGAAGCTGAACTATCGGACCACGGCGCAGAATCTCCGGCTGGCACAGCAGATCCTCGAGGGCGGCGACTGGGTCGATGGCGACGAGGGCGTGGAGGAGCATGGGGGCTATCGGTCGGCCCGGCGCGGCCCCGAGCCCGAGCTGGCGGAGAGCGCGTCGCTGACCGCCGAACTGGACCGAGCTGCCGAGGTCGTGAAAGCGTGGCTCGCCGAGGACGCGAAGCCGGAGACCATCGCGATCCTCGTCCGCGACCAGCAGGTGCGTGACCGCGTGGCGACGGCGTTGGGCGAACGGGGCGTGAAAGTACGCGCGGTGGAACGCGAACGCGTTCCCGCGGGAACGCCCGTGGTGATGACGATGCACCGCGCCAAGGGGACGGAGTTCTCCCGGGTGCTGCTCTTCGGGATCTCCGAGGCGAGCATCCCGAAGGCCCAGCGGGCGTACGAATTCGATCCCGAAGCCCACGCCGAGGCGATCCTGCGCGAGCGTGCGCTTCTCTATGTCGCGGCGACCCGCGCGCGGGATGCGCTCGCGGTCAGCTGGAGCGGACAGGCGAGCAGCCTGCTGCCTCAACCGAGCCACTAGTTTTCGTGGGGTCGAGCTCTCCCTACTCGTTCCCCGGGGGCTGGCGCCTGCTCGGTTGGGACGCTGGCGCCCCCTGCCGCTCGCCGGGTCACCTCTGCTCGTGGAAGAACACCTTGGCCAGGACGCGTGCGCCAAGGGTGAAGGCGAGGAACAGGCAGGTCAGCCCGAAGAACTGCCACATCGACACGGTCGGCAACAGCATCGCGCCGCCCTGACGGGTGAGCAGGAAGACCCCGGCGATGCCCAGCACGCTGCCGAGGATCGTCAGGATGAACTGATAGCCGAGCCCGGCAACCCAGTCGCGGTCGTGCACATCCCCGAACGTGCGGATGTTGAGCGCGAACGTGCCGTCCTCGAGCTGTTCGCTGATCCGCGACAGCCGGCGCGGGAGCCGGGACAGCACCGGCACCAAGGTGGCGACCTGGTGGCTGGCCTGCTGCCTGACCTCGTTGATGCTCGCAAACCGCTTGGCCAACTCGGCGCCCCGGGTCCGGGCGATGTCGACCAGATCGATGTCGGGATCGATGAGCCGCAGCGTGCCGTCGAGCGTGCTGAGCGTCCGGAACACCGCGGCCAACTGCGACGGGATCCGCAACCCATGACCGACCACCAGCCGCACCAACTCCGCGAACATCGCCGCGCTGCCACCGGGGGCGAACCCGTCGCTGTACCGCATCACAAGCCGGCTCACATCGTGCTCCAGGCTCCGGTCGTCGATGCCGGAGGGACGGTCGAGCAGATCGAGGAGCGCGTCGGTGGCCGCGATGGAATCCTGGCGCTCGACGGCGTACAACAACAGCACCAGCGCCGTCCGCGTCGGCCGATCGAGCCGCCCGACCGAGCCGAAGTCGAGCAGCGCAAGCCCGTCGGCGGTGAGGATGACGTTGCCGGGATGCAGGTCGGCATGGAAGGTGCCGCTGACGAAGATCTGTTGGAGTACGCCGCCGAGCAGCTCCTCGGCCAGCTCCGCGCGGCGCTCGGCCGGGAGGGCGTCGAGTTCGGCGGCCGCCGAGGACAGCGGCTTCCCGTCGATCCGCTCCATGACGATGACCTCGGCGGTGGACAGCCCCACGTACGCCTTCGGCACGATCAGATCACTGGACGCGGCGACCGCGCGCATGTTGCCCAGCTCGACGCCATAGTCGAGCTCCTCGTGCAGCGATTGGCCAAAGCCCTCGGCGAGCGCGACCGCACCGATCTGGCGCCCCCACAGGGTCTGCCTCTCCAAGCGCTGCGCGAGCCGGAGGAGTATGTCGAGGTCGGCGGTCACCTGGCTGCGGGCCCGGGGCCGCTGCACCTTGACCACCACGTCGGTGCCGTCGGCGAGGCGAGCCGCATGGATCTGCGCGACAGAGGCGGCGGCCATCGGAGTTTCGGACAGCTCGTCGAACACCTCGTCAAGCGGTCGATCGAGCGCTGACTCGACGACCGGGCGTACCTCCGCCCACGGCTCCGCCGCCACCTCCGAATGCAAACGGGACAACTCGGCGACGAAGGCCGGCGGCAGCAGATCGCCCCGGGTGGCGAGCACCTGACCGAACTTGACGAACGTCACGCCCGCGTCGGTCAACGCCAGCCGCAGCGACCGTGCGACGCGGGGGGTCTCGAGGTCAGTCTTCTTGGTGGGGCCGAGGTACGCCGTCAGTCCGCGCCGGGTCAGAATCCACCAGATCTCGGCATAGCGGCGGAAACGGCGGATCCCACGCGGAGTGCCGGTCACCACGCTCGTGAACGTCGGCACCGATTCCGTCGGGATGATCGCCTCCAGAATCGTGAGCACGATCATCTGGGCGGTGATGATGCACCCGAGAAACACCACGCTCAACGCAACGGCCGGCCACGTCGGGGTGTCGCGCGAGATCTGGAAAGTCTCCAGATAGACGAGGGCGGCGTCGCTGCCCAGCGCGTTGGCGAAGGCGGCGACGATGACCACCCGACCCCACCCGACGGGTACGCCCAGCAGCCGCCTCGTCAGGAAGACCAGCAGAGCCGTGTTGATGATCCACGCCAGGACAAGCACGCGACACCTCCAGAAGTCGGTTTACCGACAGTCTGTCAGGAAGTTCCCCCGAGGCAAGGCGCTTGGCGTGCTGCCAGTGGCAGCTAAAGGACCGCAACACCGCAAACCGGTAGGCCACGTCCGAGCCAAGTTTCTCTTCGAACACTGACTTTCCACCGGTCGGCCGAGGCAGGCCTGACAAAACGAGGCGCATATGCTGCCCAGACTGTCCCGATACAACTCGAGGTAGGACCGTGCCCAACGAAGACCCCTTGGCAGAGAAGGCCGTTCGACTGTTCACGTTCCTGACCAAGGCGCAGCAACTGCGCCAACGGGCGGTGCGGGACGTCAGCGACTACACAACCGCCGGCTCGGTCCATTGGCTCGGAGATCTGCCCGACCACAGCGCGATCCGTTGGGGAGTCGACAGCAACTGGGACGAGTTCCCTCTGCTGAGCATCGACCGTCTCATCGCGCCCGAACCGCCGGGAGTGCCGCGCTCGCTCGCTCCCTGGCTGAGCAACGACGGCACCCAACCAAAGAGTCGTCCGGAACTGATCGACCCGACTCCGGAGGAAGGACCGGACGGCCCTGAGCGGCCGCCGGAGATCCAGCTCGCCTTTGATGCCTGGATTCCGTCGTGGGACGCGTGGGCGGCCAAGCGGCTGGAAACCGATCCGGTCCGCCGGGCTTATGGGGATCTGTTCAAGGTTTACGTCCAGGCCACGCAAAAGACCGAAGAGCTGGAACTCGTCCTCGGCACTGGGCTGCTGTCCTGGGCGGCTCCCGGCTTTGAGCGCGTGCGCAGGCATCTCTTTACGGTCGCTGTCACACCCATCCTCGATGACAACACCGGCCGTCTGGAATTCCACATAGACGAAGCAGCGATCGGATTGACCGCAGAGTTCGACATGCTCGACCCCAAACTGCTGCCCGATCCGCGCATGATCCCGCAGATCGAAGAAGCCGCCCACGAGATTGACCTGAGTCCGCTCGCCCCTGACACCGTCGGCGTCTTGGGCAACACTGCAGCGACCCGTCTCCACCACCAAGGACGATGGGACGCGAACGCCACTCCCCCTCCAGCGACAGCACATCCGGTCGTGTCCTGGGCCCCTGCGCTCATTCTCCGCCCACGAACCCAGCGCGGCCTGGTCAACGTTCTCGACTCGATCACACGACAGATCTCGGACAGCGGGGTCGCTCCGGCGGGCATCCTCCCCCTGATCGACCCGGACCGGCTTCCGCCGGTCACGGAGAACACCACCCCTGGCGCGTTGCTGAGCGTCGACGACGAGGTCATCTCACCGCTGCCCTTGAACGATGTCCAGCGCAGAATCCTCAACCAAGTCGACACCCACGCCCAAACTCTGGTTCAGGGACCACCGGGGACGGGCAAGACCCATACGGCTGCCGCACTTCTGTCCCATTTGCTCGCGCAAGGTCAGCGGATCCTGGTCACGGCGCACACCGACCGCGCGCTCCATGAGGTGCGACTCAAGCTGCCGGAGAAAATCAGGCCACTCGCGGTCTCAGTCCTCGGCGCCAGCAGAGACGACTTGGCCGACCTCCGCACGGCGGTCGACACCATCGCTCGCCGAGCGGGCGAGCACCGTTCGGGGGAGCCGGCCAAGCGCATTGATGAGACTCTCGAGAAGGTAGCTCAGCTGGGGGCGGAACGCCGTGCACTGAACCACCAGTTGTTGGACGCTCGGGAGGCTGACGTTTCCAACCGCGCGCACCGCGATTACACGGGCACGCTGTCGTCGATCGCCCAGCGATACCGGGACGAAGCGCAGGACCATGGATGGATCGCGCACTTGGTGGATTTCCGTGCAGACTCGACAGCCCCCGTCACAGACCCTGAGGCGATCGAATGGCTGGAGCTGCTGCGCGACCACTCTCTGGTCGACGACGCGGATGACAGCCTTCGTCGAAGGATAGCGAGCTCGTCCGTTCCGGCGCCCCAGGCCTTCGCAGATGCCGTACGCCTCGAATCGAACGCGATGGACCGGGCTGCCAACTACGCGGGACAGCCCAATGAGCCCAGCTTGCGCGCTCTGTCCCCTCAACGGCGCCACCAACTTCGGGACCGACTCGTGGAGGCGCGCGACGAAATCGAGCACGTTGGCCACACACCCGGTGACTGGGCGCCCGAAGCGCACGCAGACGTGCTCGCCGGTGGTGCCGAGGTGTGGTTCGGCAGAGCCGAAGCACTTCGCAAGGGCATCGACGAAGTCGAAGAGATCCTCACCCGGATCCCGCTGAGAGCCCGCGTCGAGATTCTCGGCGACCAGGATCGGCTGCGTCAGCTGGCTTCGACAATGCTGGACTTCGTTTCGGGCGGCGGAGTCCTCAAGACCAACTCGGATGGCTCGGTGAAGATCGGGACCTTCACCAAGTCCGTGATCAAGGAATGCCGCTCCGTCTTCGAGGAAACCAAGGTCAATGGCCTGCCTCCGTCGACAGCAGAGGCCTTCGCGCTGATCGTGAACTATCGGGACGCTTCCGCTCTCCTCCACCAGCTGGACCGCCTGTGGCCCGCGCACGTCATCATCCCCATGGAGGACACCCCGCGCGAGCGAGTCGATTGGCATCGAGGTCAACTCGCTCAGTTGGATCGCATCCTGAAGCTTCACCATGTCCTGCTCACCGTGGATAAGCACCTCCAAGAGCTGGGTGTCCCCCGCCCCGACTGGACCGACTCGGCAAGCGTCCAAGCTCTGGTGACAGGGATCGACACAGCCGATGCGTTCGAGCACATGCTGACGACCCAGCAACCACTGGAACAGCTGAGAGAACAGCTGGACGCCGTCGTCGAGTGGGATGACACAGTCGGCGCCGTCAGGGAACTGCACGAGGCAGTCCGGCATCGGGACATCGAGGCGTACGCGAGGGCTCACCAACGAATCCTGCGACTGGAGATCGTCAGCCTCAAACTCGACCGTCGCGAGGACCTCACGACACGCATCAGCACGGCAGCCCCGAACCTGGCCGGGGCGGTCCAAGCGACGGCCGGCGACGACGGGTGGCTGACTCGCCTCAGCGCCCTCGCCGCGGCATTTCGCTGGGGCAGCGTTGGCGCGTGGGTGCTGGCCCAGGAGCAGGTGGACGCGAACGCGATCCAAGCCAAGATCGCAGTGCTCGATCAGCACCTTCGCGACAGCGCAGAGTTGATCGCCGCTGAGCGCGCATGGGATCACGCGGTCGGGACCGGTCGCCTGACGCAGGGCCGGAAGGCTGACCTGCGCAACTATTCGCAGCTGGTGACGCGCTTGGGGAAGGGCACGGGCAAGTACGCTCCCCAGCGCCGCGCCGAGATCCGTCGCGCGATGGACCGGTGTCGACCGGCCGTCCCAGTCTGGATCATGCCCATTTACCGCGTGGCTGAGCAGTTCCAGGTCGAAGAGAACATGTTCGACGTGGTGGTAGTGGATGAGGCGTCGCAGGCTGGCTTGGAAGCTACGTTCCTGCAATACCTGGCACCGAAGATTGTGGTCATCGGTGACGACAAGCAGGTCTCCCCCGCAGCCGTGGGCGTGGACGAGCAGCAGCTGCGAGACTTGGGCGCGCAATACCTCAGCGGCGACCGCTATCGCGCAACCTGGCAGGACCCCAAGCGTTCACTGTTCGATGAAGCCCAAATGCGTTATGGCGGTGAGTTGACGCTCGTCGAGCACCGGAGGTGTGTGCCGGAAATCATCGGCTTCTCCAATCGCATCGCCTATGAACCACACGGGATCAATCTGATTCCGGTGCGCCAGTTCGGCGCTCAGCGGCTGGAACCATTCGTCGTGAGCCACGTTGCCGCCGGCGTCGAGGAAGGGCGCAGTGGGAAGATCAATCGGGCTGAGGCCAGAGCCCTGGTGGACGACCTGAAGAACTGCCTCGAAAACCCGGCCTTCGACGGCCGGACGATGGCGGTGATCTCGCTGGTGGGTCCCCACCAAGCCCAGCACATCGAGAGTCTGCTGCTGGACGAAGTTCCGGCAGACGAGTGGGCTCGGCGCGACTTGCGCGTCGGAACCGCGCCCGACTTCCAGGGCTCGGAGCGGGATGTCGTCTTCCTCTCCATGGTGTCCTCTCGCGAAGAAGGCCAGCGCATGGCGACCCTTTCCGCGGAGATGTATGTCCAGCGCTTCAACGTCGCTGTCAGTCGTGCCAAGGACCAAGTCCGCCTGTTCCACAGCATCGCGCTCAGCGACCTCCACAACAGCGAAGACATGCGCCACCATCTGCTCGACTACGCGTACGGGATCGTGTCACACGGCCGCGAACTCGCGCCGACGGACGCGATGGCGGTCGTGCCGGAGGACTATCGGGTGGAACCGTTTGAATCACAGTTCGAACAGGCCGTCTTCAACCGCATCGTCGAACGTGGTTTCAGAGTGCTCCCTCAGGTGGAAGCGCTCGGCCATCGGGTGGACCTCGTGGTGGTCGGGACGCGTGCCCGGTTGGCCGTCGAATGCGATGGGGACGCATGGCGGGGTCGGGAGTCGTACGAGAAGGACCTTGCTGCCCAGCGTGAACTCGAGCGCTGTCAATGGACCTTCTTCCGCATGCGCGAGTCGGCGTTCTATATCGATGAGGCTGCCGCGCTGGCACCACTCTGGGAACTGCTCGAAGAGATGGATATTCGTCCGATCAACGACGAGCAAGACGTCTTGGACGCCGACCTCGATGAACCCGCCGACATCGACGAACCGATGGTCGCGGCAGCCGGAGACGTCGAGGAATCGTCGCGCGTCGAGGAATCCGAGCAGCTCGTGGGAGTTGGGGAGCCTGAGCGAGCCGAGGCCGCGGAAAACACAGCGGCGAAGAACGAAGAGGACGACGGACGCGCAACAACCCCGTCCGTCGGAACGATCCTGCGCCAAGCCCCGGCACCGGGTCAGGCTCAAGACCCCGGGAACTCTTCGCCGGGGTCTGCCCCCTCCCCGGACAGCTTCCGTGCGCCGCTACGCGCCTCCGCCTCCGCCTCTGCCTCTGCCGGCAGCATGGCTGATCCGGAGGTGGCGGATGGCATCGTCCTCGACCGCTATCAGGTTTTCGACGGAGTGACGGCACCAGTCAGCACAGCTACTGACGACGAAATAATCATCGGGCTCTTGCAGATCGCTGAAGCAGAAGGGCCCCTGCTGGGCAGCCGTCTCCTGTCGGCCTATGCGGTCGCTTCCGGCGGGCAACGGGTGGGCAAACTCATTGCCAAGCGGCTCAACGCAGTCGTAGCCAAGGCTGAACGTCGTGGATTGCTGCTCGGGGATGATCCATTCCGCCGGTCGGGGATCAAGTTCCGCACGTTCAGGTTGCCAGGGCAGCCGGTTGCGATCCTGCGCGAGCTCGGTCCGCGTCGGCTTGATGAAGTTCCGCCGGCGGAGTTGGCTCTTGCATTGACAGGTGTGGCACAAAGGCACCCGGCGGTTGGTCAGGAGCAACTGCTGCGGTTGACTTTGCGCTTGTTCGGTCGCGCAGCACTCACCACCACGGCACGCGAGGTCTTGGAGCCTGCGATCGGCCTCATGAATCGCAGCACGAACCCCTTCGCCTAAGCGGTGACCGGCTCCGCTCGCGGACCGGTGCTGTCGACGGGGTCTGGATCGGACCAGGAGTAACCCGCCGAAGCAACGGCGCTAATCCCCGAATCCCGGACGTGGGACGAACGACATAAGGGCGGTGCTGAACCCACCGTCGACGACGATCTCCTGGCCGGTGACATAGGCGGAACGCTCCGACAGCAGATAGAGCGCGACATCAGCCATGTCCTGCGGCGTGGCGATCCTGCGCAGGGGTACCGCCTGCTCACGAGCCTCCAGCACTCCCGGCGCCTGATAGAACGCTTCGCTCATGGGCGTTCGCACCAGTCCGGGACTGACGACGTTGGAGCGCACACCGATGGGGCCCCACTCGAAGGCGACCTGGCGACTCAGCATTCCCAAGCCGGCTTTCGACGGGCTATAGGCGCCGCTGAACGGTTGGGGGTTTGAGCCGGCGATCGACGAGATGTGCACGATCGAACCACCGCTGGCCATCTGCTGTGCCGCTGCCTGCGAGGTGAGGAAGCACCCGGTCAGGTCGATGCGCAGCGTGAGGTCCCAGTCTTCCTGCGACAAGGTGGCCAGCTCGCCGGCCCGCAGCAGCCCGGCGGCGTTGACCAACCCATGCAGTTCGCCGTACTTCTGCTTGATCGCCGCAAAGACTTCGCGCACGCGGCCGCCATCGCAGACGTCCACCCCGAAACCCGATGCGTCCACGCCGAACCACTGCCGCGCGACGTCCGCAACCCTTTCGGCGCTCTCGGCAACGAGATCGAGCGCAACAGGCACCGCTCCGACCGCCGCAAGTTCCAGCGCCACGCTTTCGCCGATCCCGCTGCCACCGCCGGTGACGGCGACGACCTTGCCCCTCAGCGCCAACCAGTTCCCGCTCATTCCTCACTCCTTCGCGTCATTTGCCGAAAGGTTTTCCGGAATCTGAGTTGCGGCACAGGAGATTCCCCGAACATCGGGAATTCGGATCCCCAATAGGTGGGATTTTCCCGATGAACGGGGATCTCACTTCACGACCTCGACGGGCTCGCCGACTCTGATGGGGCACCCGCATTCTGACGAAGGAGTTAGGCGAATGTCTCAAACGATTCACACCGACGTGTTGGTCATCGGCTCTGGCGCGGCCGGCATCGGCACCGCGTTGAAGGCCGCACAGCAGGGCCACTCGGTCCTGGTCATCGAGAAGGACCGCTATCTGGGCGGCACGTCCGCCATCTGCGGCGGCTGGGGCTGGGTCCCCGGCAACAAGGGCGGGGGCGACGACACCCGTGCCGAAGCGAAGCAATACATCAAGGCCCTCGCGCAGGACGGTTATGACGAGGACATGGTCGATGTCTTTCTCGACGCGGTGCCCGAGGCCATGGAGTTCTTCGAGGACGAGGGCGTGCAGATGGTCTACGGCGCCATGAGCCCGGACTACCAGATGGACGCCCCCGGCGCGAAGGAGAAGGGCCGAGCGGTCACGTTCAAGCGGGCCGACGCCCGGATCCTGGGCGAGGATCGCCTCCGCGTTCAGCCCTATCTCATGCCCTACACGGTCTACGGCTACATGCCCGAGATCGGCACCGACATCGCCAAGATGCTCAAGGCGAACCAGAGCGTCCCGAATTTCTTGTACGCCACCAAGAACGTCCTCACGACCTGGGCCCAGACCGCCCTCTACAAGCGTGCGTACACCCGCACCAACGGCAATGCGCTCATGACGTGGATGTTCGCCGCCGCCCGCAACGCCGGCATCCGGATGTGGACCAACACCGAAGCCAGCGAGCTCATCACCGACAGCCGCGGGACGGTCACCGGTGCCCGCATCAAGGGCGAGCACGCCGGCGTCATCGAAGCCCGCCTCGGCGTCGTCCTGGCCTCCGGCGGCTTCTCCAACAACCCGGAACTGCGCAAGAAGTTCTTCGCCCATGACCCCAACGGCGACGACCACTTCACGCCGACCATCGGGCACGACGGCGATGCGTACCTGATGGCGAAAAGCCTCGGCGGATTCATGGACGAGTCGGTGCATCAGCCCGCGTCCTGGGGTCCGGTGACCACGTTCACCACCCTGATGAAAAAGCGCTCGGCGATCTTCCCGCACTTGCGCGCGTTCGGCCTGCCGGGCCTGATCGCAGTCGATCGCGACGGCGTCCGGTTCGCCAATGAGTCGCTGAGCTACCACGACTACGGCGTCGAGATGATCAACAACGACGCCGATCGCGACAAGACGTTCGGCTGGATCATCGCCGATGCCAAGGCCATGAAGAAATATGGCATCGGCTACGCCAAGCCCTGGCCCTTCCCGAAGCAGATCTTCGAAGCGGAGAAGTTCCTGATCGAGGCCCCAACGATCGAGGACCTCGCCAACAAGATCGGCGTCCCGACGGCCAATCTCCGCAGGACCGTCGACGAGTTCAACCTCCACGCTGCACGAGGTGAGGACCCCAAGTTCAAGCGGGGTTCGCTGAAATACCACAACTTCAAGGGCGACATGGACCACAAGCCCAACCCGAACCTCGAGCCGCTGGACAAGGGGCCATTCTTCGCGGTGAAGATCCAGATGGGCGACCTCGGCACCTATGCTGGCCTCAAAGTCAACGGTCGCAGTGAAGTCGTCAGGGCCGACGGCAGCGCTATCCCGGGTCTGTACGCCGTGGGCACGGCCGCCGTCAGTGTGTTCGGTGGCGGATACCCCGGCTATGGCGCCAACATCGGTCCGGCGATGGTCTTCGGCTATCTGACCGGACGCGACATCGCCGCACACGCCGCCGAGCGCTCCACGAAGCAGTTCGTCTGACCGCAGGCAATCGCAGCCACGATGACCACAAGGAGGTGGGGGCGGTGGCGAACTCATCGAGCGGCGACTCGATCGTCGAACGCGTCGCACGCATCCTGGAGGCCTTCGACGGGTCGACGCTGGTGATGACGGTCGCCGAGCTCGGTCGTCGCGCGGACCTGCCCTCAACCACCGCCCATCGGCTGGTCGACGAGCTCGTCGCCACCGGCCTGCTCGATCGCCGCGGACGCGAGGTGCAACTCGGCCTGAGGCTGTGGGAACTCACGGAGCGCTCCTCGGGCCTGTTCGCACTCCGAGAGGCGGCCCGCCCGCACCTGGAAAACCTGCGAGACCGCCTGCAGCACCACGTTTACCTTGGCGTGCTCAACCGACACGAGGTGCTGTACGTCGATCGACTGACCACCGAGAAGTCCACGGTCAACATCACCAAGATCGCCGCCCGGCTGCCGGCCCACGCTTCCTCCGCGGGATATGTGCTGATGGCCCATGCCTCCGCCGAGGCACAGGATGCGTTTCTCAACTCACGCTTCACCCGCTATACCTCCGACACCGTCACGGACCCCAACGAGTTGCGGCGGATCCTGGCGCAGGTGCGTCAGCAGGGATTCGCCGTCGCTGTGCGGGCCATCGTGACACCGTCCAGCGGGATCGCTGTCCCGATCGAGAACAGCGTCGGCGAGGTCGTGGCCGCGCTCGGCATCGTCGTGCCGGTCGGCGAGGAGTCCCTGCGCGCGACCCTCCCCGCCCTGAAGACCGCCTCCGCTGAGATCACATCCTCGATCAGAACCGCTGCGCCTGGCCTCACCGCCCGCACGTTCTGACCGGCATCTCTGCCGGCCTTCCAATCTCTGACAACGCTCTTTGAGGAGACCAACTCCGATGATTCGCCATGTCGTCATGTTCAAGTGGGCCCCGACGTTCACGCCTGAGATCAAGCAGCGATGGATCTCCGGCCTCGACCGGTTGGAAGGCAATATCCCCGGTCTGCTGAAGCTGTCCCATGGCACGGATGTGCTGGGCGCCGGACGCTCCTGGGACCACGCGATCGTCGCGGACTTCGAATCCCTTGCTGCTGTCGCCGTCTATGACACGCACCCGCTGCACGAAGCCATCAAGCCTCTGTCCCTGCCCAACGTCGAGGTCATCGCGGCCGTCGACTTCGAGCTATGAGCTCCCCACCGCTTCCGAAAGGCCCACCCATGCGACACTCATCCGACCCCTTCCGCGAGGACATCGACCAGATCCTCAGCGACGCCGAAACCCACGTCGACGGTCAGAAGAAAACCCCCGGCAAGGCTGCCCTGGCATCGTTCCTGGGCTCGACTCTCGAGTACTACGACTTCTTCATCTTCGGAACTGCGGCAGCACTCGTCTTCCCGCAGCTCTTCTTCCCCACCGGTGACCCAACGATTGCGGCGGTTGCCTCGTTCATGGCCTTCGGCGCCGCCTATATCGCGCGTCCGCTCGGCGGTCTTGTGATGGGACACTTCGGTGATCGCGTGGGCCGCAAGAAGGTGCTCCTCGTGACCTTGGGCATCATGGGCGTGGCGTCGACCCTGATCGGCGTGCTGCCCACCTATGCGCAGATCGGCGTCTGGGCTCCCGTCCTTCTGGTGACGCTGCGGCTGGCCCAGGGTTTCACCGCAGGTGCCGAGGCCGCCGGCGCAGCCACCCTCACGGTCGAGCACTCACCGGAGGGCAGGCGAGGTCTGTTCACGAGCTCGGTGATGGCCGGATATGCCTCCGGCAATGTGTTGGCCTCACTCGTCTTCATCCCGGTCGCTTTGCTGCCTTCCGAAGCGCTGTTGTCGTGGGGCTGGCGCGTGCCGTTCCTGTTGTCGATCGCGGTGCTTGCCATTGCCTATTTCGTGCGCACCCACCTCGACGAGACACCGGTCTTCGAGGAGGCGAAAGAGGACGACGTCGTGGAGCGCCTCCCTGCCGCCCGCGTGGTCCGTCATCAATGGAAGGACATCCTGCGGGTCATGGTGTCGATGATGTTCTCGCTCATGCAGACCCTTTTCAGCGTGTTCGCACTTCGTTATGGCGTGGAACAGGGAATCCCGCGCGAGACCATGCTGATGATCGCCGTCGTTGCCGTAGGCGCATCGATGGTCACCATTCCCCTGGCGGGCGCGCTTTCGGACCGCATCGGGCGCAAGAAGTCGATCTATATCGCCCACGTCGGCGTTGTTGTCACCCTCTTCTTCTATTTCTGGACGCTCTCGACCGGCAATGTTGCCCTGGCCTTCCTCGGGGCATTCCTCAACATGAGCGTCTTCTATTCCTTCTGGAACGGCGTGTGGCCCGTCTATTTCGCCGAGATGTTCGCTGCCCCCGTCCGCTATACAGGCTCCGCCATGGGCAACCAGCTGGGCCTGCTCGTGGCAGGGTTCGCGCCTGCCATCGCCGCTGGCCTGCTCGGTGAGGGAACCTGGGGCTGGCTTCCGGTTGCCGCCTTTGCCGCCGCCATCGCGTTCCTTGCCTTCATTGCTGTCGCCACCTCACGCGAGACCGCGCATGTGCCGCTCGATGAACTCGGCGTCGACTATGACACGGGAAGGCCCGTCGTGGAGCAGGCGGATGCGCTCCGCGTGGAGCAGGCGAATGCGTTCCGGGCTGCCGGCAGCCTCTGATCCCGCGGGACGCCCCGGGCATCGGACCGATCCGGTGAGCCAGACCTCTTTTTGGCTGGGATCACGTCCGCTGCCCGGGAGCGCCCCACCGACCCCACCGCCTCTGGCTGAAGATCGGATCAGCGGGCTCGACGAACCTCTCAGGGACCGCCGCAGACCTGGAGCTGGAAGGCATAGAACTGCGCGATCGGCTGGACCGAGATGTGCTCGACGACACCGGAGGGCGTCAACTCGAAGAACAGGCCGACAGCGCCGTCGCGCAGAACATAGACCTCACCGGTCTGGCTCTCCGTTCCGCGGAACTGCTCCAGCTTCGGATAGACCTGCTTGACCTTCGCCAGACTGTCGCCCTGCTTGATGCCGGATCGCGTCGACACCGATGGGCTCACGCTATGCAACGTGTTGATCCGGCCTGACCCATCGGCCTGGCCCGTGAAGAATTCCATGCGTTCGTTGCCCTGCCGATCCTTGATGATCGGACCGATGCACTCCCAGGATGGCTTGAGCTGACCGCGCAGGTTCGCGGGCAGCGGTGAACCGATGCGCACGGGACCCCAGCCGGCGGTGGTCAGGGTCCAGGAGTTCATGTCCGCGTTCTCCGTGGTCGATGCGGCCGGCTCCGGCGAAGCGCTCGCCGGAGCAGCCGCACCGGGTGACGCCGTTGTCTCGGATTCTCCCTCCACCGAAGCACTCGGACTCACCGCTTCCGGGGTCGGCGACGGCGCTGCTGTCGTTTCTGCCGCGGTGGTCGCGGCCACGGGCGGCGACGGGGTGGCCTGTGTCTGCTCGCTCTTCTCTGCACAACCGGCAACTGACAGCGTCAGCGCCAACCCCGAGATCCACAGTGCTGCCCCTCGTCTCAAGCCAGTGGCTCCCATCCCTGCCCCCTGCTCCGGTCCGTGACCGATCCGCGATCCTCGCTCCACGTTGCGCCGACCACGCACCCCGCGCAAGTCATCGGAATGGGGGACACCAAGCCGCCAGCAGACGAATCTCGGCCGCCGCCCTGGTCCTCGTCATAGCCGTCCGACCCGATAGCCTCGCGGGCGTCGACGACTGCGAGGTGTTCTGTGTCCGACCAGCCCAGCAACGATCAGCCCACTCCCCTTGCGCCGGAGGCTGCCGAGGTGTTGGCCGCCGCGCCCCGGCGTCCCGAGCGGCACCTGCTCTCCATCGAGGAGAACCGCGCGGCGATGCGGGCGACGTCGACGGCTTTCGGCGCGGGCGCGGAGATCGATCGGGTCGAGAACACCACCTTTCCGGGTCGGGACGGCGCGATCCCCGTGCGGATCTATCGCACCGCCAGCGGCTCCCAGCCCGTTCTTGTCTATGCCCATGGTGGCGGCTGGGTGCTCGGGGACCTCGACACCCACGACGCCATCTGCCGCAACCTCGCCGCGCTCGCTGACTGCGCCGTGGTGTCGGTCGATTATCGGCAACCGCCCGAGCACAAGTTCCCCGCGGCACCGCACGACGTCATCGACGTGGTCCAGCACGTCCTCGACCATGCGGAGAAGTTCGACTTCGATCCCGGCCGGATCGCGGTCGGCGGTGACAGTGCGGGCGGCAACCTCGCGGCGGTCGCCGCCCAGCATCTGCGCATCCACCCCGGGCTGGTCCATCAGCTTCTGTTGATCCCGACGCTGGACACCCACCTCGATCAATGGCCCAGCCAGCGCGAGTTCGCCACCGTCTATAACCTCACCCGCAACGACTTGGATTGGTACTTCAACCACTACTTCGGCGACACCGACACCAGCCCGGACGACCCGCTGCTCGCGCCCTATCAGGCACGCGACCTCACGGGCCTCCCGTCCGCCACGATCGTGACGGCCGAGTGCGACCCGCTCCGCGACGAGGCCGAGGCGTACGCGGCCCGCCTCGAACAATCCGGCGTCGACATCGGCCTCCGCCGCTTCGACGGGATGTTCCATCCGTTCATCCTCTTCGGCGGGAGTTTGGCGGCGGCCCGGGAGGCGCAGGAGTACGCGGCTGCCGAGCTCCGGAAGGCCTTCGATCGGGCCGCACCTCGCTAGTGCACGCCTCTGGCACTGATGCGACCGGTGTCCAGAAACACACTTCCCTATGGTGAAGCGGCAGCGACACCCCTTAATCTCCGAGAAGTTTCTGATTAGGGGCACGGACGCCATGCCCGCTTGAACACCTGGGAGCGCCATGGCCAACGGGCCCGCACGTCTCGGAGACACGCACGTCTTCCCGCAGTCCCGCACGGCCCCGGAGACGGCCGCCCACGCTCCGCGGGTCGAGATTCCGCCCCCCATTCGCACCGACCATCCGGACCTGGTCCACCGCCGTCCGCGCCGGGGCGCGCGCGTGTTCGGTGTGATCGCCATGGTTGCGATCGTGATCGCCTGGAGCACGGCCGCCCTCCACACGAGCCACCGCATTCACCAGCAATCAGCCGTCTCACCCGTGTCGGCTCTCGACATCACCCTGGTGGCCGTCGTCTTCGTGGTCGCAGGCTTCATGAGTTTGTCCGCGCTCGTCTATCTGCTCACCCGCCACGGCGATCGGCCGACTCGCCCGGCACGAGCGAACGCCGCGCGTGGAACTCGATCGGCACTTCGCCACGGGCGACCAGGCGGTGACCGTGCTCGTCCCGTCCTACGCCGAGCAACCCGAGGTCGTGCGCGCGACGCTGTGGTCGGCGGCGTTGCAGGAGTTCCCCGACGTGCAGGTCGTCCTGCTCATCGACGACAAGCCTTTCCCGACCGATCCCGCGACGCTGGCGTTGCTGGAGCGGACGCGTGGTCTGCCGTTGGAGATCGAGGCCGCCCTGCAGGAACCCCTCGCGGTCATCGCACCCTATTGGGCCTGCGTCAGCGGCGAGTTGGGCGTACGCGCACCAACCGCGCTCACCGCAGCGAGCCTCGCCGACCTCTATGCCCGATGCGCGGGCTGGCTGTCCGGCATGGCCGGGCGCGAGAACGTCATCGACCACGCGGATGCCTTCTTCGTCGACCAGGTCCTGCTCAGCCTCGCCCGCGACCTGGCCGGGGTTGCCGACGGGCTCCGGCGGCGCGACCCGACCGATCCGCCGTCCTTGGCGGAATGCCGCACGCTGGTCCAGCGGGTGCGGCGCATCTTCAGCGCGCGATTGGTGGTGTTCGAGCGGAAGCGGTACGCATCCCTCTCCCACGAGGCCAACAAGGCGATGAACCTCAACTCCTATATCTCCCTCATGGGCCATGAGTGGGTGATCGAAGCGCTGTCGGACACCGACCGGCCGCTCACGACCCTGCGGCCGGCACGGCCGGGCGAGCGCCCCGACCTCGCGGTCCCGGCGACCGACTATCTCCTCACCCTCGACGCCGATTCGCTGCTGGTGCCGGACTATTGCCTGCGCCTCGTGCACGTTCTGGAGCAGCCGGGTCAGGAGCGGATCGCGGTGATCCAGACCCCGTATTCCTCCTATCGCGGCGCCCCCACCACCGTCGAACGCATCGCCGGGATGACCACCGACCTGCAGCATCTGCAGCACCAGGGACGCACTGCTTTCGATGCGACCTTTTGGGTCGGCGCGAACGCGGTCATCCGGTCGGCGGCACTGGCGGACATCGTCGAGGTCGGCGTGGAGGACGGACCCGCCGGGCGGCATGAGGTGCGCACCTATATCCAGGACCGCACCGTCATCGAGGACACCGAGTCGAGCATGGATCTCGTCGCGCGCGGTTGGTCGCTGCACAATCATCCGGAGCGGCTGAGCTATAGCGCGACGCCGCCGGACTTCGGCTCGCTCGTCGTGCAGCGACGGCGCTGGGCCAACGGTGGATTGATCATCATGCCGAAGATCGTCGATGTGCTGCGCGGCCGGCGGGCTCGTGGTGAGCGCACCCGCCTCGGCGAGATCGTGGTGCGGCTGGACTATCTGGGCTCGATCGCTTGGACCACCTGTGGCCTGGTGCTGCTCCTGGCCATTCCCGCGAGCAACGAACTGCTGAGTCCGCTGTTGGCGCTGACGGCGATGCCGTACTTCGCCGCGATGGCAACGGACCTCCGCACCAGCGGCCATCGCGCGGGCAACGTGCTGTGGGTGTTCGCGCTCAACCTCGTGCTCGTGCCGGTCAACCTCGCGGGCGTGCTCAAGTCGATCGAGCAGGCGGTCACGAAAAGGAAGATCCCGTTCGCGCGGACGCCGAAGGTGGCTGACCGTGTGGCGGCTCCGGCGCTGTATGTCCTGCTCCCCTATCTCCTCGCCCTCATCCTGCTCGCCCTCGCGGTGATCTCCGGTCTGCGTGGGCACTGGATGGGCATGGTCTTCGGCACGGTGATCGGGGTGGCGATGCTCGTGGGTGCGATGGCGTTCGTCGGCACGCGCGCGGCTGTCGAGGACGTTGCGGCGGGTTGGCGGTCGAGGTGGTCCGGCGAGGGTACGCGGAGCACGCACGCTCGCGGGCACCGGTCACGGCCCATCTCCGCAGCAGCCTTGCGCCGTGAGCACTGGCGCCGCTATCCGCCCACTCATCGCCGCCCATCCGTTCAGGGGGTCCTTAATCGGGTGTGAGCGCGGCGCGTGCGGAAGACGAAGAGGCGCATCATCGAATACATGAACACGGCTTCGCAGGCTCCCGCGAGCATGCGGGCCAGGAGATAGTGCATGCCGACGGCTTCGAGCATCGAGGCCACCAGCAGGATGAACAGGACATAGTTCGCCACCACGGTGAGGACATAGCGCCCGGTCTGGCGGCCCACGTGCCCGTGCACTTGGAAGTTGAGCCACCGGTTGAGCAGGAACGACAGCCCGAACGCGATCGCATAGCCGATGGTCACCGCCACCGGATAGGGCAGCCCGAGCACATCGAATCCGAGCGAGAGCACCAGCAGGTCAACCGAGTACGTGAACAAGCTCAGCGCGCCGAAGCCCACAGCCGTCGGCGGGATGATCCGCCGCAACGGACCCGGCAACACCCCGTGCACACGATCGCGCGCCCACGCGAAACGCAGCGCGGCTTTGCGCGGATGGATGCCAACGCTGGCCTTGCTCATCGGAACCTTCGGGGGTGCGGTCTCGGGACGGATCGATGGTACGCGCCCTGGCCTTGGGCTCAGACACCCCCAGCACGATCGGCCGCTGCGTCAGCACCGGTCACGGAAGATCACCACCCTGCGGCTGCCCGAGTTCGGGGCGCCTGGTGCAGATCTGCAGCAGGAGTATGCCGATGCCCTCGCCCGGGGCATCACCGACGCCGCGCCGCAGACCTGCGGTTGGATCGTGGACCTTCGCGACAACACGGGCGGGAACATGTACCCCATGCTGTCCGGGATCGCCCCGCTCCTGCCCAACGGCCCCGCAATGTCGTTCCGCCCGCGCACCGGGTCCGCCGTTGACGTCATGGTCCACGACAACGGCGCCGGCATGGGTGGCGAAGCCGAAATCAAGATCGACGCCACGACCAAGATCACCGACCAGCCGGTCGCCGTGCTCTTCAACGACATGACGGCCTCCAGTAGGGAGGCTGTCGCCACGGCCTTCCGGGGGCTTCCCAACGCGGCCTCGTTCGGTACGCCGACGGCCGGATACACCTCTGCGAACTCCGTCCACCGCCTGCCCGACGGAGCCGTGCTGGTGCTCACGGGCGCTGTCTATGTCGACCGCGCCGGGGTGGATCTGGCCGAGCAGCCGATGCCACCGGACCACCCGACCACCGCCGAGGAGGCGCCGACTGCGGCCCTGGCCTGGCTCCGCGAGCGGGGCTGCGCCGCGGCCTGAGCAACCCGCCAGCGGATCATGTCCACCGGGGGCGCGAGGCAATGAGCCTGCCCGCCAATTCTTCACCGTGCCTGGCGGCTGACGTCGCGAGGCCGCTCGTCAGCATTCGCCCCTGACAGCACGCTCAAGCGCGTCCGGGACGTGATGCCCGACCGGCTACTCGGCGCACCTGTCACAAACCGCACTTTCAGAGGGGTCCATGGACATAGTCTCCTCGGACCCCTCCGAAAATGCGGTTCGTTACGTGACCGCTCAGTACGGCACGCCCCCAACCCCGAGCACCGGGCGCAGGACCCCGGAGCATCCCCCGACGCCTCCCGTCAGACGGTGGCGCCGCGTCCCTCCAGGGCCGCGATACCCAGATAGCGTGCGTCGACCGGCCGTCACCGACCGCGAAGAGGTCGCCGACGATCCAGCGGAGCTACTTCTATCGCTACGACTCCAACGGGATTCCTAGGGCGGTCTGTTATCGGGACGCGCCCGCCAGCGCGCCACAGTGCCAGCCGTGGACGCCCCCGCCGAACAGCGACTGGCCCGACGACCCCCGCCAGTTGCTGGACCGCAATGGCCGAGTGACGGATCCGAACCCGAAGCGGACGTTCCCGCTGCCGGAGCCAGTGCCTACCCTGGTCCGGCCCACCCCCACCGGCACCTGTCCGCCCGGCACCGGCTTCAACCCCCGCAAGGGACGCTGCGTGACCTACTGCGAGGAGTTCCCCGGCGCACCGGACTGCAACCCACCTACGGGTGACTGATCCGCCGGCGCTGGGCTCCCGTGCGATGCCGTCCAACTGGTTGCGAGTGAATTTGGTGGGGGTATAACCCCACTGAAATCACTCACCAGCGGCGCGCGCTTGCTGGGTCACCCCCCGGAAGAGGCGGGTCAGGCCCCAGGAAGAGGCGGGTCAGGCCCCAGGAAGATCAGCCACGCCCCATGAAGAGGCACACCCCCGAACCGGCGCGGAGTCCTTGCTCCACGCTCACCGGCGCCGCTCCTGGAACAGAATGTCCCGCGCGAACGAGAACACCAGCAACGCAACCGCGACACCGGTGACCACTTGGGCGAGCCAGATCGGCACGAACGGCGCGAGCGCGACGATGAGCGCTACCCCTTGAAGTGCCGCGATCACTCGGCGCGACTGCCGGAACGGCAACTTCGCTCGCCACCACGGCCGCACGAGACCACCCAGACCGAACAGATAACGGGCAAGCCCGATCACGAGCGCCCACGGCGCGAACACCGAGACCGGAAGACAGGCGATCAGCAACACGGCTGCATCCACCTCCATGTCCCAGCGCGCACCCCGAGCCGTCACCGTGCCGGTCCGTCGAGCCACGGCACCGTCCACCGCATCGAGCGCGACAGTGGGCACGAGCAACAGGAACAGGATCCAGGACCTGGGCGGGAGCAGCCCGATCAACGTCAGGACCACCAGCACCGCGCAGACGACCCCCAGCCCCGCGCGAAAGACCGTCACCCAATCCGCGGGCGTGAGCGGCGCACATCGACGCGACGACGGAACGCCACCCTGCGTCCCCCACGCCGCTGGGGCTCCATCGGTCCGTCGCATCCAGCCATCATGCCGCCGGTGCCCAAGACCCCGACGTCAGCAGCGCCGGGAGCCGCCAGGATCCACCCCGTCCTCGACCCGCTCCGGCGCCGCCGGTGACCCGCAGGGAATAATGACGACATGGAGACTCGGGCGTACTGGATCACCGGACCCGGCCAGGGCGAGCTCCGCAGGGAGACCCTCCCGGCCACCGGGCCCGACCAGGCGCTCGTCCGCTCGCTGAAGTCCGGGGTCAGCCGCGGCACGGAGACTCTGATCCACCACGGCGGCGTTCCCACCGAGGTCCACGACCTCATGCGGGCACCGTTCCAGGAGGGGGATTTCCCGTGGCCGGTGAAGTACGGCTATCTCTCCGTCGGCCTCGTCGAACAGGGCCCGAGCCACCTCGAGGGCCGGCGCGTGTTCGCCCTCTATCCGCACCAGGAGCGCTACGTCGCGCCGACCGACGCGCTCACCCCGATCCCCGACGACGTGCCGAGTGACCGCGCCGTCCTCGCCGGCACCGTCGAGACCGCGATCAACGCGATCTGGGAGAGCAGCCCGCACTACGGGGACCGGGTCGCGGTCGTCGGGATGGGGATGGTCGGCGCCTGCATCACCGCGCTGCTGACCGAGTTCCCCCTCAGCCGGCTGCAACTCGTCGAGGTCGACCCGGCGACCCAGGCGCTCTGCGAACGGTTCGGCATCGAGTGGACGGCCCCCGAGGACGCCCTCGATGACTGCGACATCGTCATCCACTGTTCCGCTGCCGAGGCCGGCCTGCGGACCGCACTCCGCCTCGCCGGCGACGACGCGGACGTCGTGGAGGTGTCGTGGTTCGGCGACACCGAGCCCCGCGTACCCCTCGGCAACCACTTCCACGCCCGCCGCCTCAACCTCCGCGCGAGCCAGGTGGGCGGGATCGCGCGGTCGCGTCGCCATCGGCGTACGCACGCCGACCGACTCGCCCTCGCCCTCGAGGCCCTCACGGACCCGCGTTTCGATCTGCTGCTCGGCGAGGGCTGCCGGTTCGATGACCTGCCCGCGTTCATGGCGGACCTGACCGCCGGCGGCGCCGGTTCGGGCATGTGCCAGATTGTCGACTATTCCTAGCTTGATCCGCCCACCGGAAAGGATGACCCGTGTTCACCCTCACCGTCCGTGACCGGATGATGATCGCGCACAGCCTCGACCACCCCGGTTTCGGACCGGCGCGCAACCTGCACGGCTGCACGTACGTCGTCGAGACCACCTGGCACCGCCCCACCCTGGACGACATGGGCGTGGTCATGGACATCGGTGAGGCCACCGAGCAGCTCCACGCCGTGCTCGCCGATCTGGACTACAAGAACCTCGACGAGCTCGACATCTTCGCCGGCCGCCTCACCACCACCGAGTTCCTCGCGCAGCACATCGCCGAGCAACTCCGGACCCGCATCGACACCGGCCCGTTCGCCGCCCTCGAGGTGACCCTGCGCGAGCATCCGGACGCCTGGGCGAGCTATCGCCTGGAGTTCTGAGCGGGTGGGGGTGAGCGGGAGGTACGCCGGCGCCCTGCGCCTCGTCGTCCCCCAGCAGCAACAGATCAGCGGTGGCCGGGTCGTCAACACCGAACTCCGCGACGCTCTCGCCCGCGCCGGCTGGGAGATCGACGAGCGGGAGCTCGCCGGCGCCTGGCCCTGGCCGACCGCGGAGCAGCGCGCGGCCGTTCGGACCGCACTGACCACGCCCGTGGGCGATCCGGCATCCACCGCACCGGCCTCCCCGGCCCCGCTCGTCCTCGTTGACGGCCTCATCGGGTCCGCCTGCCCGGCGGAGATCGAGGCCGCGAGCGCTGCCGGCGTCCGCGTCGCCGTCCTCGTCCATCTCCCGCTCCCCGCGGAGACCGGCCTCTCCCCCGAGCAGCAGGAGAGCCTCGCCGCGCTGGAGCGGCGGGCGCTCGACGCCGCCGCTGCCGTGCTCACCACCAGCCACTGGGCGGCCCAGGATCTCCGGCGGCGCTATGGCCTGCCGGCCGTTCGCGTCCTCACGCCCGGCGCCCGGCGGCAGCCGCTCGCCGACGGCAGCGAGCCGCCGCAACTCCTCCTGCTCGGTGCGCTCACTCCCGTCAAGAACCACGCCACTGCGCTAGCCGCGCTCGGTACCCTGACCGACCTGCCTTGGCGGGCGTTGGTCGTCGGCGCGGGGAGGGTGGCGGGGGTACGCGAGACTCTGCGCCCCTCCGCTCTTGCCGAGCGCGTCACCTTGACCGGCGAGCTCACGGGGAATGCGCTCGACGACGTCTGGCGCGGCACCGATCTGCTCCTGGTGCCGTCGTGGACCGAGACCTTCGGGCTCGTCGTGACAGAAGCCCTGGCGCGTGGCATCCCCGCGGTGGTGTCCCGTGGCACCGGCGCCGTCGAGGCGTTGAGCGGGCATCCGGCAGCGGCCTCCGGCGGGACCGTCGGGGCGCTCGGCAACTCGGATCCGGCGCCGGCCAGACCCGTCGGGGAGTCCGGCAGGTCCGAGCTCGCGGGCGCCGTCGCCGACCCCGGTGATCCATCGGAGTGGACGGCCACCCTGCGCGGTTGGCTGACCGACACCGCTCGGCGTGACCGTTGGCGGCACCGCGCCCTGCGGCGCCGCACCGAGCTGCGCACGTGGGCCGACACGGCGGACGACCTCGTCCGCGTTATGGAGGAACTGACATGACCGAGCCCCGGCCGGGCGCGTCGCTGAACGTCCCCGAGCAGCGCGACGAGAACCGCGCCGATCCGTCCTGGCTGAGCACCCGCCGGGCGGCCGACGTCAGGGCCCGGGAGCCTGCACGGTTGTTGGTCCGCCAACTCGGTCACTATCTGGCGCCCGGTCCCGCGCACGGGATCGACGTGGGCACGGGGACGGGTGCGAATCACCAGTACCTCACCACTCACCTCCCCGTGCCGACCCACTGGACCGTGCTCGATCACGATCGGGACCTGCTCGACCACCCCGCCCATGGCCGTGCGACCAGGCTGGCCGGACAGATCGCAGACCTGGCGGGGCTGATCCCGCAGGCCACCACCGGCGCGGCCTTCCTCACGTGTTCAGCGCTGCTGGACGTGCTCCGCGAGCACGATGTGCAACAGCTCGCGGATGTCGTGCTGGAGTTGGGGATCCCCGCGCTGTTCAGCCTCTCGGTCACCGGCGCGGTGGCGATCCATCCGCACGATCCGCTGGACGACCGCATCACCGACGCGTTCAACGCTCACCAGCGCCGCGACGGCCGGCTCGGCCCGGACGCCCCGCGCTTCCTCGCGAGCCGACTCCCCGAGGGCCGTCTCCGGCAGGTCCGGACACCGTGGCGCCTGAGCGCCGACGGGGCGCGGTCGGATGCGGGGTTGATGCGGCAGTACCTCCGCGAACGCGCCGCCGTCGCCCTCGAGCAGGATCCCGACCTCGCCGACGCGATCCTCGCCTGGCTCCCGAAGCGGCTCGCGGAGGTCGACGCGGGCAGGCTGGCCGTCACCGTCGACCACGTCGATCAGCTCATTGCGCCGCCGCGTTGAGCATCAGCTCGGTGCAGATGTCATCGCCCATCCGGAAGTGCCGCGCGGGCCCGCGCAGGGCGTCCCGCAGCGCATCGGACCCCTCGAACCGCAACCCCGGCACACCGTCGCCGATCAGCACCGGCGCGGTGGTCAGATAGAGCCGCTCGATCAGGCCGGCAAACACGAACGCCGACACCAGCCGTCCCCCACCCTCGACCAGCACCCGGCCCAGCCCCCGCGCCCCCAACACGGCAAGAACCTCCGCCGGGTCGACGGGACCGGCGTGCGGCAGGCGTACCACCTCAACACCCCGCCCCGGACCCTCCGCAACCTCGACCTCCGGCCCGACGAACCACAGGGTCGGTGCCGCACCGTCGGCGAACACGTGCGCATCGAGCGGCACGCGACCCTGCGGGTCGATGACCACGCGCACGGGGTTCGGCCCCTCGCAGTCGCGGACCGTGAGCCGGCAATCATCGGCGAGCACGGTGTTCGCGCCCACCACGACCGCGTCGACGAGCGCCCGCATGCGGTGCAACCGCAGCCGGTCCTCCGGCCCCGTGACGAACTCGGCGTCGCCGGTCCGCGAGGCGATGAACCCGTCGAGGCTCTGCCCCAACTGGGCGATCACGAGCCGGGGGCCGGCGGTGACGAGGGGTCCGTACAACTCCACCAACTCGTTCCCCGGCAACATCGGCACCTCACCGCGCACCAGGTTCGCCCACACGTCGACCGGTTGGTCGTGACTCATCCGCTCGCGCTTGGTGGCGAGATAGCGGGCGTTCTCGGGGCGGTCGGCGATGGGTACGCTGACCCGCTCCAGCACGTCCACGCCCAGCAGCCGCAACGCCGTCTCCTTGGCAGGGTTGTTGGTCAACAGCCGCACGCTGGTGATGCCGAGATCGCGCAGAATCTGGGCGGATTGCTCATAGGTGCGCGCGTCACCCGGGTGGCCCAATTCCAGGTTCGCGTCGAGCGTGTCGCGGCCGAGATCCTGGAGGGCGTACGCACGCAGCTTCTCCACCAGGCCGATCCCCCGCCCCTCGTGGCCGCGGACATAGATCAGCAGCCCGCGACCGACCCGCGCGATCGTCGCGAGCGCGGCTTCCAACTGTTCGCCGCAGTCACACCGATATGACCCCAGCGCATCCCCCGTCAAGCACTCCGAGTGCACCCGCACCAACACGGGGTCCGTGTTCGGTCCGGCGGTCGACCTGCCGCCGTTCTTCCGGGTCGTCCCGGTGCCCGGCGTCACGTCGAGGCCCATGCTGAGGGCGAGATGCGCGGTGCCGAGTTCGTCCTCGAACGACACCAGGTCGAACACCCCGTGCCCGGTGGGGAGTCGCGTCTGGGCAACCCGCCGCACACCGACCACGGCTCGCCTCGATGTCGACAAATCCCTAGGAGTCATGATCGATTATCCCCCGGTCCGGAGCCCGCGACACAGCGGGTGGCCTTTGCCGGGCGGTCGGCTCAGCCGGTGAACGGCGGAGCGTGCAGCAGATCGGCCAGCTGATCGAGCACGGTCACGGCTCCTGCGGCGCGCAGTTCCGCGGCGCGATCGTGGGTCGCCGTCTCCCCCGTGATCCCGATGGCCCGCACGCCCGCCGCGTTCGCGGCCTGCATGTCGCTGATGGTGTCTCCGAGCATCGCGGTATCGGCGCACCCCGCCCCGTGGCCGGCCATCGCGGCCAGCAGCAGGTCCGGTCGCGGTTTGAGTTCCGCGATTCGACCTGGCCGGCGGGCCTGGACCGTGACGCCGGACTCGCGCCCGTCGTGGAGCCCGGCGCCAGCGAGAACCCGGCGTACCGCCTCCTCCGCATTGTTGCTCACCACCGCCAACCGGCCGCCGTGCGCGAGCCAGGTGTGGAGGGTGCGGATGGCGTGGGGGTACGCAGCCCGCACCCCGGCCGCGGCCACCTCCACCTCCGTGGCGAGGGCCTCGGCCTCAGCGGCGAGCTCGGGGTGACGGGCATGGATCTCGCGCAGCACCTGGACGTGGTCCGCGGCAGCCGCGGACCAGGCCACCCCGGTGCGCTCGGAACACCACCCCGCCAGTCGCCGCGCGAGCAGCAGGTGCTCGGGATCGGGCAGCAGGCGGACGAGCGGACCGTCGAAGTCGACCAGAAGCAGGCGGGCGCCATCGAGCGCAGCGTGCCAACGGACGCCGTCGAGCGCAGCGTGCCAACGGATGCCGTCGTGCCGAGCCATGTGACTCCTCTCCGCGCCTCGCGCAGGGGCGGCAGTGGCTAGTCCCCCTCGCCCAGCTTGCCCGCCAGGCGGTCGTAGCGCGAAGTGCTGTCCGGGTTCATCCCGACGATGGTGACGTGCTTGCCACGCGCCCGGTACTTCCGACTCACCGCATCCAACGCGGCCACCGTCGACGCGTCCCACAGGTGCGCGCGGCTCATGTCGATGACGATGTTCTTCGGGTCGCCCGAATAGTCGAACTGATAGACGAGATCGTTGGACGAGGCGAAGAACAACTCGCCCTCGACGGCATAGACCCGTTCGTCGTCGGCGTCGGAGGCGTCGAGCCGGGTGACGCTCGTGAAGTGGGCGACACGGCGCACGAACAGCAGCGCCGCGACCACCACGCCCACCAGAACGCCATAGGCCAGGTTGCCGGTCGCCACGGTGACGATCACCGTGCCTGCCATCACTGCTGTCTCGCTCAGTGGCATCCGACGCAGGGTGCGCGGGTCGACCGAGTGCCAGTCCATCGTGCCGATCGACACCATGATCATGACGGCGACGAGGGCGGCCATCGGGATGAGCCCGACGATGTCCCCGAGGCCGACGACCAGGATGAGCAGGAAGATGCCGGCAAGGAAGGTGGAGATCCGGGTGCGCGCGCCGGAGACCTTCACGTTGATCATCGTCTGACCGATCATCGCGCAGCCACCCATGCCGCCGAAGAAGCCGGTGACCACGTTGGCCACGCCCTGGCCCCAGGTCTCGCGGGTCTTGTTGGAGTGGGTGTCGGTCACGTCGTCCACGAGCTTCGCGGTCAGCAGCGACTCGATGATGCCGACAAGGGCCATCGCGAACGCGTACGGGCCGATCAGCCGCAACGTCTCCCACGTCCAGGGGACGTTCGGGATGAGCAGGCTGGGCAGGCTGTCGGGCAGGTCCCCTTGGTCTCCGACGGTGGGTACGCGGACGCCGGCCACGACCACCACGATCGTGAGGACCACGATGGTGACGAGGGGCGCGGGCACCACCTGGGTCAGCCGCGGCAGGGCGACCAGCAGGATGATGCCGGCCACGGTCAGCGGATAGACCAGCCACGGCACCTCGACGAGGTGCGGGATCTGGGCCAGGAAGATGAGGATCGCGAGCGCGTTGACGAAACCGACCATCACCTGGCGGGGGATGAAGCGCATGAGCTTCGCAACCCCGATGACGCCCAGGACGATCTGCAGCAGCCCCGCGAGGATCACGGTCGCGATCAGATAATCGACGCCGTGCTCCCGGGCAATCGGTGCCACGACGAGAGCGACCGCGCCGGTCGCGGCCGAGATCATCGCCGGCCGACCACCGACGATCGCGATCGTCACCGCCATCGTGACCGAGGCGAACAGCCCGAGCCGCGGGTCGACCCCGGCGATGATCGAGAACGAAATCGCCTCGGGAATCAGCGCGAGGGCGACGACCAGTCCGGCGAGGGCCTCGGTCTTCAGCCGGCGCGGCGACCGCAGGGCGTGCCGGACGCCGTGGGCCTCGTCGGCCTCCGGCGCGCCGGGGGACGGCACCGGTGTCGGCGCGGGATCGTTGGGTGCCGGCACCCTGGGTTCGGTCACAACGCTCCTGGGCTCGGGCGGGGCCGACTCGTGGGCGGCCGGAGGACAAGGGCTTCGAGGTTAGGCCTACCCACCCCGTGCCCAGCCCGCGTCCGCCATGCGGCCCCGGGATCCCTCGTCCTGGAGTGCGTGCGCGTCCTCGCGATCTGACCCGCTCCACGGGTCAAAGTCGGAGCGCCCGGCCCCCTCCAGATAGAAGGGCTCGCGTCCTCGCGATCTGACCCGCGCCACGGGTCAAAGTCGGAGCGCCCGACCCCCTCCAGATAGACGGGCCCGCGTCCTCGCGATCTGACCCGCCCCACGGGTCAAAGTGGGAGGCGCCCGAACCCCACAGCCAGAGAGGACTCAGAGGAGCCCGCGGTCATAGGCCACCCGCACCGCGGCCGCACGATCATTCACGCCGAGTTTGTCGAACACTCGCGACAGATGGGTCTTGAACGTGGTCTCGCTGATGAACAGTCGCCCCGCGGCGTCGCGGTTGGTGCCGCCGGCGGCGACCTCGCGCAGCACGTCCCTTTCCCGCGGGGTGAGCGGCACCTCCGGGTCCTGGACCGCGGGCACCGCCATCACCCGGAGCACCTCGGGGCTCACAACCGGTCGGCCGGCTGCTAAGTGCCGCACCGCAGCCACGAGTTCGGTGCGTGGCGTGTCCTTCAGGAGATAACCGTCAGCGCCGGCCGCGAGGGCGTGGCGGATGTCGCTGTCGGTGTCGTACGTGGTCAGCACCAGGATCCGCGGCGTCTCCCTGGAGATCTCCCGCAAAGCATGGATCGCCTCGACGCCATCGCCGTCCGGCATCCGGAGATCCATGAGCACGACGTCGGGCAACTCCCGAGCGACCACCGCCACGGCCTCGCGGCCGCCGCTCGCCTCGGCGACCACCGTGATGTCATCCTGCCGCTCGAGGATCGCGACGATCCCGTCCCGCACGATCGGATGGTCGTCGGCGATCACTACGCGGATCATGCCCACCTCCCGGGGAGTCGTGCAGTGACGAGGGTGCCCTCAACCGACCGCAGCTCGAGCTCCCCATCGGCTGCGCGGACTCGCTCCATCATCCCGGCGATCCCGCGCCCGGTGCGCGGGGCATCGACATCGAAGCCGATCCCATCGTCGTTGATTTCGACAGTGAGAGTCGTGAGGGCGTACGCCAGCCTGACGGTCACCGACTTCGCCTCCGCGTGCCGCGCCACGTTCGCCAGTGATTCCTGCACGATGCGCAGTGCGACGCCGTCGTTGCCGCTCGGCCGGATCTGCCCGGTCACGGTCAGGCGTGCGCTCGATCCCGTGGCCCCCTCCCACGCAGCGAGCACGCGCTGCAGGGCGGCAGGCAGGTCATCGGAGTCGAGGCGCGGCGACGCGAGGGCCCGCACCGACCGGCGGGCTTCGGCGAGCGCGTCGCGGGCGAGGGTGTCGACCTGGCCGAGCCGCCGACGGAGGTCGTCGATAGCGGGATCCCCGCCGACGGCGACGGCCGCGGGGCCGCGTACGCCGTCCACCGCATCCGTTGCCGCGCCGAGCTGCGCGATGATCCCGACGAGATCCTGCGCGATGGTGTCGTGAATCTCGCGGGCCAGCCTGCTGCGCTCCTCGTTCATGCCGGCGTCCCGGGCCTGCTCGATGAGCTGTGCCTGCAACTCGTCGTTGTGAGCGATGGCCCTCCGCAGCTCGGCGTTAGCCACTTCGACCGCCTCAGCCTGTCGCTGCCGCTGGCGGTCGAACGCGGCCATCAGGCCCGCGATCACGAGATTCACCAGCACGAACAGTCCCCAGATGGCGGGGGTGAAGATCGGGGATCGCACGCCGCCCGTCTGGGCCACCGCGACCACGGCAGCCACCGCGACCATGCCGACCACGCTCGTGCGGCCGGTGAACTGTCGCGTGGCGTCGGGATACCCGAGGAACGCGTACAGCCCGAACGCCGGATTCAGCACGACCAAGCCGGCGGTCAGCACGAGGCCGACCCAGAAGGCTGCTCGGGCTCGCCGCGTGCGATCGGCCGCCCGCCTGCTCCATACCCGCACGACCGCCACCGCAACAGTGAGGAGGACGAACCACGGGATGTTCGCGGCCGGGAACAGGTCCGGCGAAAGGGCGACGAGGATAAAGGCGGCGGTGAGCGAGACAGCGAGCATGGCCAACGGGGCCACGATGTTCCCCCGAGCCCGTGCCGTCTCCACTCCCCCATGCTCGCGCATCGACGGCGGTTCGGTGGCCACGAGCGTCACTCCCACCGGAAGGTGCGCACCGCGACCACCGTGCCCAGCACCGCCCACGCGAGGCACACCGCGACCGCCTGCCACGAGATCGGCGCCCCGACCATCGCATCGGTCATGAGGGTGGCGGCCGCGCCGCCGGGGAGAAGATCACTGAGGGTCAGCAGCCAGTCCGGGAACTGCGCCCGTGGGAACCACATGCCGGCGACGAACCACATGACCGCGGCCACGACGTTGCCGATCCCGGCGGCCGCCTTCGGATTGGGGATGATCGCGCACAGCATGAGCCCGAGCGCCAGGAACGGGAGCAGCGCAACGATCACGGCGGCGGCGAAGCTCAGGGGCCGCTGGATCGCGGGAGCCCCGAACAGCCGTGGCCCGGCGGCGATGACGACGGACACGATGCTGCTGAGGACGGCCGTGACGATGACGTATGCGGCCAGGAGAGCCGCCGGCGACGTCGGCGTCGTCCGGAGCCGCCGGAGGAACCCCAGTTCTCGATAGCTGCCCAGCATCTGCGGCAGCACGACGAGCGCGGCCATGGTCATGGCGAAGAGGATGAGCGTGGGGGTGTACGCCGCGGAGACGCTCAGCCCACCCATCACGTCGACCGGGCGGCGGGCGGCCGGGATCGCCGCGATGATCAGGGCCGCGAGCACCGGCAGGAAGACGGGGATCACCCCGCCCGGCGTACGGGCGAAGAGACGGGCTTCGTTGCGGAGAAGGGCCGCGGTGGCGTTCATCGGTGCTCCTGGGTGATGCGGTGCTCTTGGGTGATGCGGTGCTCTTGGGTGATGCGGCGCTCTTGGGTGATGCGGCGCTCTTGGGTGATGCGGCGCTCTTGGGTGATGCGGAGATAGGCATCGTCGAGAGTGGGTTGGGTCACGCGCAGCCGGTGGGGCCGAATGCCTTCCTTGAGGAGCGCGGACAGAATCGTCTGCGGGCTGTCCGCATCACCGTCGACGACGAGACGCCCCTCGACCAGGCGTGCGGTGTGCACACCGGGCAGCGCGCGCAGCAGCGCGAGCAGGCGCTCGACAGCCTGCGAATCGTTCGGTTGGTTCGGATGGTTCGGATCGGCCGGGGCATCCGGGGCGGCCGGGGCGGCCTCGAACGAGGTCTGCTGCTGGACCGTGGTGGCGGCGAGCTCGCTCGGATTGCCCTCGGCAACCACCAGCCCGTCGTCGATGATCACGACACGGTCGCAGAGGAACTGGGCCTCCTCCATCGAATGGGTGACGAGCAGCATCGTGGTGCCGGCGGCCTTGAGGTCGCGCAGGTACTCCCAGATCTCGCGCCGGGCGGCCGGGTCTAAGCCGGTGGTGAGTTCGTCGAGAATCGCGATGCGCGGCCGACCGACGAGCGCGAGCGCGACGGACAGGCGCTGCTGCTGGCCACCGGAGAGTTTCTCGAATCGGGTGGCAGCCTGCGCGGTCAGGCCGAATCGATCGAGCAGTTCGTTGGTCGGCACCGGGTCGGGATAGAAGCTGCCGAACAGCTCGAGCGCCTCCGCGGTGGTGATTTTCGCGGGCAGGCGGCACTGCTGGAGCTGCATGCCGAGCAGCTCACGGAAACCCGGTGGTTCGGTCGCCGGGTCGACGCCGGCCACAGTGATGGTGCCCCCGTCACGGGTGCGGAGGCCGCCGATGCACTCGACCGCGGTGGTCTTGCCGGCGCCGTTGGGTCCGAGGATGCCGACGATCTCCCCGGCATCCACGGTCAGGTCGATGCCGCGGAGGACTTGCTTGGTGGCGTATGCCTTGGTGAGCCCGGAAACCTCGATCAACCTCATGCATCCAGGCTCGCGGAAACAGCGGCCCGCAGGATCGGACGATCAGGCCGAGCCGGCCTCATCCGATCGGATGAGGCCGCGCCCGGCACCGACGGAACGGCATGATCTCGACGTTCTTCATCATGCTCTCGAAAGAGTCTTGGCGGTGACCCGATGCCAGCGGCCGACTGATGTACTCACTCGACCGATCCCGTCGATGCTCAGGAGTTCTGCGTTGCTCGGATCGGGGGGGGTACTCGCGCAACGTGCAACTACCCGGCCAAGGTCACCGCGAATGGGTGGCGTTCGACCTTGTCGGTCACTGCAGATCCGGTGAGGTTGACCGGATAGTTGCATATCCTCCGGATATCGGCGTCTCCCGGCGCGGGTACAGCGCAAACCCCGGACAACTCCCGGTGAGGCCAGACGCGCCTCGGCAACCACGCGGGACGTGATTGTCGCCGACTTTGCCCACCGCCAATGACTTTGCACCCGGCCCTTTCGGGTGCAGAGTCATTGGCGGTGCGCATAGTCGACGGGCTGGCCGGACTCCCCGGCGATCGTCGGAATTTTGGGCAGTCGGGCCGGGACCGCCGAGATCGACTCACTGCCGTCCAGGCTGTGAAGAAACTCCAGGTTCAGCTCGCAGATCGGGCATTCGCCTCGCCCTGGTGACGGATGATCTGCGCAGCCGACTCGCCCCCAGGCAAGGTTCATCGAGCGTGTCGGGGAGGAGTTCAACTTCCCGGAGCTGCCGACGGCTCTGCGGTTACCGGTCGCGTCACAAACCGCATTCTCAGCGGGGTTCATCGAAATGATCTCCTCGAACCCCGCTGAGAATGCGGTTTGTGACCGAGCACCCGACATCAGCGCAGTCGCCGCTCCGGCCGAGGCCACCTTGTCTCGGGCAACCACGTCAGATCCGCTGCAGACGTCTCCAACGCATCGGTAACGAAGTCCAGCGCCAGCGTGGCGACCGGGTGCGACGGATGCGTTGCCTCCCACGCCGATGTCGCGATCATGGCGGCGCGCGCTTGCTGCGGTCTGCGGACCACGTGCGCTGGCGGCGTTCCAGGAGTTCGCCGCCAGCCGTGATCACTCGGCAGCCGGCGCCGCCCCGTCCTGCTGGGCCGCGATCTCCCGGCGCACCATGTCCATGTCGAGGCCCTTGACGCCTTGGATGACCTGCTCCAGCGCGGGAGCGGGCAGGGCACCGGCCTGGCGGAAAACCATGATCCCGTCGCGGAACGCCATCAGGGTCGGGATCGACTGGATCTGGAGCCCGACCGCCAACTCAGGCTGGGCCTCGGTGTCGATCTTGGCGAAGACGACATCGTCGTGCTGCGCGGCGGCCGCGTCATAGACCGGCGCGAACTGGCGGCACGGGCCGCACCAAGCGGCCCAGGCGTCAACGAGGACGATCGGCTTCTCTGCGTCCTTGATCGTGCTCTCGAAGGTCTCGATGGTGATATCAACGGTGGACATAAGTCTCCCTGCTTGTCTGTGTGTCGGCCCCGGGTCAGCTCCGGGATCCGTTCGGCCGTGCGCGCTCGAACGAGGAACGCGGCCCCTTTCAGTGTGCCGGAGCGTGCTCGGCGCTCCATGCGTTGTAGCCCCCGAGCAGATCCGAAACATCCGAGAAACCACGGCTCCGGAGGAAGCTCGCGCCCACGGCCGACCGCCATCCGCCGGCGCAGTAGAGCACGACCGGCTTGTCCGACTCGAGCTCGGATGCCCGGGCCGGCAACTGCGGCAGCGGGATGTGCCGGGCGCCGTCGATCATTCCCTCGGCGACCTCGCCGGGGTTGCGGATGTCGATCAGCTGCACGTCCTCCTGGACTCGCTCGAGCTGGTCGAGGCGCAGCCGGCTGGCCGGCTCGACCTGATCCTGGTGGCGGACGAGATAGTCCTCCGGCTCGGGGATATAGCCGATGACGTTGTCATAGCCGATGCGGGCAAGCCGGGTCGCGACCTCCTGCTCGCCTCCCCGGGGCGCCATGATCACGATGCGCTGCTCGGGGGTGAACACCATGCCCGCGGTCTCCGCCATCCGCCCGTCGGCCGGGACGCTGACCGAGCCACGCAGATAACCGGCCGCATACTCATCTCCCGCCCGCGCGTCATGCACCACCGCGCCCGCACCGAGGGCGTCGGCGACCTCCTCGTCGGACAGCGCCGGCACGGTCGCATCGACGTCGCGGAGCTCGCGTTCCTGCTTGTTGAGGGTGGCGTTGAACAGGAAATATCCGGGAGCGGTCGGCTGCCCCTCGGTCACGACCTCGAGGAACTGCTCCTCGGTCATCGGCTGGCAGGCGTAGTTGAAGCGTCGCTGCTCGCCGATCGTCGACTGCTTCTCCGTCGACAGGTTCTTGCCGCAGGCAGACCCGGCTCCGTGGGCCGGGAACACCCGGACCTCGTCCTTCAGGCCCATCAGCTTGGTCTGGACCGAGTGATAGAGCTGCTTGCCGAGCTCCTCGGCGGTCGTTCCGACGGATGCGAGCAGGTCCGGACGGCCGACATCACCGATGAACAGCGCGTCTCCGGTGAGCACGCCATAGGGCACCTCGTCATCGGCCTTTTCGAACACGAGCACGCTGATCGACTCGGGGGTGTGCCCCGGTGTCTCCATGATCTCCAGGCGGACTCCGCCGAGATCGATCGCGTCGCCGTCGGCAAGCGGCCGGAACTCGAACTCCGGGTTCGCCGCACGGCCGTATCCGATCCACGCGCCGGTCTCCTTGGCCAACTCGAGATGGCCCGACAGGAAGTCGGCATGGAAGTGCGTATTGATCACCCCGACAATCTTCAGCCCCTTGTCGTTCGCATCGTCGAGGTATTCCGCAATGTCACGGCGTGGGTCGACAACCACGGCCCGGCCGGTCGATTCGTCGCCAACCAGATAGGAGGCCTGGGAGAGGCAATCCAAGTAGTACTGCGTGAAGATCATGGCCCTGTCCTTCGTGCTCGGTGGTCCTTCGCCTGGAAGAACTATACCCCATGGGGTATTATTCCCCCAGGGGCATACGAGGAGGAGCCGTGTCGGCGAAGGTACGCAAGGTCCGCACAGGTGGGGATTCACCGCAGCGACAGCGCAGGCGGCCGGCAGGGGGCCCGCAATGAGCCTCCTGTTCGTGGCCCCACTCGCGACCGTGGTCGGCCTGAGCCTCGGCGCCCTCGGCGGCGGGGGCGCGATTCTGATGGTGCCGATCCTCGTGTACTTGCTGAACCAGCCACCTTCCGCCGCCACCACCGGGTCACTCGTGATCGTCGGGTTGTCGTCCCTCGCAGGGATCGCGAGTCATTGGAAGTCGGGGAACGTACGCCTCAAGGACGGCCTGGTCTTCGGCGCCGCCGGAGTCATGGGCTCCCTCATCGGCTCCCGCCTGTCCGTGCTGACGCAACCCGAGATCCTGATGACCGCCTTTGCGGTGCTCATGCTGGTCGTGGCCATCCTGATGTTCCGCAAGTCCCGGCGTCCCGCCGCCGGTGCGGGAAAGCCCGCTGCGGGCAGTGCGACATCGCCGCCCATTGCGGACAGTGCGACATCGCCGCGATCCACGGGCCGACCGGCCGATCGGGCGGCCTTCACCAAGAAGCTCGCCATCTTCATCGTCACGGCGACCGGGGTCGGGCTGCTGACCGGCTTCTTCGGCGTCGGCGGTGGGTTCGCGGTCGTGCCGGCGCTGGTGCTTGCCCTCGGGTTCTCCATGCCGACCGCCGTGGCCACGTCACTGGTCGTGATCGTGATCAACAGCGCGACGGCCCTCGCCGGGCGCGCGGCCACGGGGCTCGAGATCGACTGGGTCGTGATCGGTGTCTTCAGCGTGCTTGCTGCGATCGGCAGCGTCATCGGCAGCCGCATCGGTCAGCGTGTCGCGCCCCAGCACCTCAGCCTCGCGTTCTCGGCGATGATGGTGCTCGTGGCCTGCTATGTGCTCGCGATGAACGTGCCGCTCCTGTTCGCCTGAGGACGTGCCGCTTGTTCGCCTGAGGACGTGCCGCTTGTTCGCCTGAGGACGTGCCGCTTGTTCGCCTGAGCCACCCTCGGGCTGACGTGTGTGGGCGCTTGTGTTCTGACCCGCCCCACGGGTCAGAACGCGAGGACTCGCCTACCAACTGCTGGTGCTGGTGCCTCCGCCGCCACCGCCGGAGCTGAAACCCCTGCTGGAGAACGCCGACCGTCCGCCCGTTCCCGACGACGACCCACTGCGCCGGCCCGCTGCGGCCGCTGCGGCCCGGACTGCCTGCTCGGACCGGGAGAGCTCGCGATCCATAATGAGCGTCATGGACCCCAGCGCCCGGACGGGCTGGTCGGTCCAGGCGGTGCGCAACGGCGGGATCGCCCCCTGGGCTGCGAGCTGCTGGCAGGTGGCTGTCCACTTGTCCACGATGTCGAACAGCACCGCCCACGGCAGATAGCGCGAATAGATGTCCTCGCCGGCCTCGAAGCGGAGTTGGTGGGCTTCGGCGGTGGTGAGATAGGTCCGAAAGCCCACGACCTGGTCCAGCAACGCGGTGCCGTCAGCTGACGTCGGGATCCGACCCGTGCGCCGGCGCCACAGCGAGGTCGCCACGGCGGCTGCGACGATCCCGAAGAGCAGCAGGCCATTCACCCACCCGCCGAGGATCGGCATGAGCGCCCACCGGAGCCCGATCAGCAGCACGACCAGCACACCGAAGGCCAGCCAGGCCCTCCCCCAGCGCTTGCGACGCAGCTGGTTGACCTCCTCCGGCGAACGGAGCAGTCCTCGCGGAGCCTGCGGTGTCGGCTGATGCTGTCGCACGGCGGCGGTCATGGCCACCAGGTCCGCCGGCGTGGTCCCGGACAGACCGGCAGGAAGCGGCGTCATCCCGCCGCCCGCGCCGCGCACGAACCGCTTCACGACCGGATCGAACCACGTCGACCACTGCGGCGGCAGCTGCTGATTGCGCCCCGCCCAGAGGGTGAACGGCTTCATCTGAATCCGCACGACCCCGCGCACAGCGGCATCGACGATCTCCGCGGTGGTGTGCCGATCGTGATAGGCACCGTCCAGAAGGCGCCCGGCGGTCGCCAAATCTGTCTCCGGCGGCTCGAACCGCACGGGCACCTGGAGTTTCTCGTCGACCTCCACCGCGCCGCCGCGGTTGAGCACCCCGGGCGGCACGCCGGCGTACCTCAAATTCGCAAACGCCTGCCGCCTCGACAGCACGACCCCACCCGTGATCAGCGCGCCCATCAGCCCTACCGTCGTGAGAAAGCTCGCCCCCATCCGTCGGGCCTCGCGGCGGTCGATGCTCTCGCCGAGCACCGGCTGCGGGTTGCCGACGGCTGCGACCGGCACCGTGACGACAACCTGTTGGCGGTCCGGGTCGAGTTCGGCGGCCACATCCCGTGGGAGGCGGAAGACGCCCGTCCCATCGACAACCTCCGCTGCCGGGATGTCGCACTGCTCCCGGGTGCCGCCGATCTCGCAGCCGAGGCTGGCGAGCGTGCCGGCAGACCGGTATTCCGCCGTCACCTCCGTGAACCGGGCCGCCCTCTCGAGCACCAGCGGCCACCGGAACTGCAACTGCTGCGCGTTGTCCTGGTCGGCGCGGAACGCGTTGCGAACCTCGTAGTCGAGCGTGAGCGTCGTGACTCCTTCCGCCGACAGAGTGCCCGGATCGGGAGCAGCGGTGACGAGCAATGCCTGCGTGCTTCTCCCCTCCCCCCGCACCCGCTCCCGCGTCGCGATCCGCGCACCGGTCTCGTCCGTCACGACGATCCGGTCGACCTCGAACAGTTGGTCCGCGGTGTCGCTGAACGGGCGGCGGGTCGGGATGGCATAGGTGACCTCGCCGCCCGTGGCCGGGAATCGATAGCGAGTCGCCTGCCGGACCGTGACGACACCGTCCGGTCGGAGGGTGGTCGTGGCGGCGACCGCGAGGGTACGCGGAGTGTCGATCGACTGCAGTTCCAGGTGCGGGTGCGCATTGGCCACCCGGGCCGGATCCACCTTCGCGGCGATGGTGAGCTGCTCACCGGGTGCGAGATTGCTGCCGCCATAGCGCGCCGTGCCCTGCTCGATCGCGGTTGTGCACTCGGTGGAACCGGCGGCACAGCGGGTTTCGGCGACGCCGCCGGGGGCGCTGACCTCCACGGAATAGCGCTCCACCAGCGGATAGTCGGTCGTCACGTCGCGATAGAGCTCCGCATAGTCATCGTGGGTCTCGAGCCCGCCGGACATGTCATAGGTGATCACATAACTCGCGGTGCGTGTCGACAGCGGCTTGTCCGCGTCACCGACGCGCAGCGAGATCTCCTCGGTGTCTCCCTTGGTCTGGACGGTCTGTTCGAACGTGTCCGGCGCGCCGGAGGGGCTGTCGACCGCGACGTTGCGGATGTCATAGCGGGCGTTGTGGAGGCCGTCCCCGAACGGCTCCTTTGCGATGATCGCGAACAGGATCCCCCGCCGCCCGGTTTCACCGAAGCGATAGTCGAGCCGGTAGGTGACGCCGACCGACCCGTCGGGGCGAATCTCGTACCGCACGCCCAAGTTGGTGATCACGTCCTCCGCCGCGGCGTGCGCGGGGACGACGGCAATCGGCAGGCCGAAGCCCACCAGCAGCAGGAGCGCCACGAGGGTGGCGTGCAGGACCGTTCGACGCACCTTCAGAGCGTGGCACGCATCGGGCTCAGCGGAGGCTCCGCCAGTTGCGGAGACCGCGGAACCTGAACCCCTGCGAATGCGAAAAACCCCGCTCCGACCTAGGCCGGAGCGGGGTTTTCGGTTTGTGCGCGAGAGAGGACTTGAACCTCCACGCCCCAAGGGGCACTGGCACCTGAAGCCAGCGCGTCTGCCAATTCCGCCACTCGCGCTCGCCGGACTCTCGCCCGGCAACCAGAGGACCCTAACACCCCCGTTGGCCGGGCGCCAAATCGGTTTCTGGTGCTCGGCTGCCGGTCCCAACTCGCACCTGTGCCACATCGGCGCATGCCGGTCAGCCCCACACGGGGGTTCACCCCGCCAGAGCCCAACCGAGCCAGAAGGCGCCGATGCCGGCGACGAGGGTGCCGACGACATAAACGAGCACGCCGACCCAGGCGCGGCGGGTCAACAGGAGCCAGGTGTCATAGGAGAAGGTCGAGAACGTTGTCAGCGCCCCGCAGACTCCGGTCCCGAGCAACGCCATCACCCACACCGTGTCAGAGCCGGACTCGAGGCCGCTCCCACCCCCAACCCCCGCAGCGCCAACGTCACCAACAGCAGCGACATACCGCGCAACGAGCCCCAGCAGCAGGGCCCCGACCACGTTCACCGCTACGGTCCCGCCGGGCCAGCGGTCGCCGAGGAGCCGTCGCACCTCGCCGTCAACCACGAACCGCAGCGACGCCCCGACCGCGCCACCGAGGGCCACGAGAACAACTGTCAGCATCACGCGCCCCGCTCACACAGAATGCGTCGGGCGGCGATCATCCCGAGCGCCACGGCGAGAACACCGGCGAGCACCGAGCCGACCGCGTACGCCACCGCCAGTCCCGCCCGCCCCGCGACGAGGAGGTGGTGCACCTCGAGCGCATACGCGGAGAAGGTCGTGTATCCCCCACACACGCCCACACCCCAAAAGGGCCGGGCGAAGCGGGACAGGGGGCGCACCTCCAACACCAGCACCATCACCACCCCCAACGCGAACGATCCCGTGACGTTGACGAGGAACGTGCCCCAGGGCCAGCCCGCGTACCCCCAGAAGACGCAACCAACACCCCACCGCGCCAGACTGCCCAGCGCGCCCCCGAGGGCGACCGCGGCGAGCACGGACCACGAGGGCCGGGCGGGCACGCTGGTCATCGGGGCTCTTTTCGACGGGCGGGCGGGTTCGACAGGAGGGTACGCGGCAGTCGCCCCGTCCCCTTGCACAGCCGCGATTGCCGCGGCCCTGGCGCACGGGACGCTGAACCTGAGTAAGGCCTTAGGCGGCTCGCCGGAGTTCAAAACGGGACTGTGGCTGTTGTCCCCCGACAATAGGATTTAGGGTGGCGAACCGGGGCCCAGTGAACTGGTGCGCCTCCCCGAGCAGAGCAGAGGTGGGTTTAGTGGGGTTCCTGGACCGTCTGGAGAAGGCGATCGAGAGCGTCGTCAGCGGCGTTTTCGCGCGCGCCTTCAAAGGCGACGTGGAGCCGATGGAGATCGCTGCGCGCCTTCAGAAGGAGCTCGACGCCGAGGCCAAGTTGCTCTCCCGCGACCGCAAGCTCGCGCCGAACGAGTTCTTCATCAACCTGTCGGAGCACGATTACAACGCGCTGGAGCCCTATGGGCGCAAGACCACCGACCTGATCGTCCCCGAGTTGCGGTCGCACGCCCAGAACATGGGCTATATCTTCAACGGGCCGCTGGAGATCCATTACGAGTTGGTGCCGGAGCTGCCGACGGGAAAGTTCACCGTCGAGTCCCGCGCAGTGGCTGGGGTGGACCGCGACGAGCTGGACAGTCGCGTGGCCTCCCGCCGGGCCCGCATGGTGATCGAGGTGAACGGGGTGCGGCATCCGCTCGTGCCCCCGGGCATCGTCATCGGCCGCGGCACCGAGGCGGACCTGCGGATCCACGATCCCGGGGTGTCCCGCAAGCACGCGCAGATCAAGGTGACGGGGCTCGGCTTCGACCTGGAATACGAGATCATCGACCTCGGCGCCCGCAACGGCATGACGGTCGATGGCCGCAAGGTCAAGCATGCGGTGCTCGCCGACGGCAGCCGGATCGAGATCGGGTCCACCAAGATGTTGGTGCATGCCCCCGCGGGGCGCTGATCGCCTGATGTCCGCCATCGCCGTCACCCTGCTCAAGGTCCTGTTCCTCGCGTTGCTGTGGGCCTTCGTGTTGTCGTGCGCGGGCATCATCAAGACAGACCTCTTCGGCCGGACCGTGCCGGCGTCCGAGCTGCCGCACGAGCTCGAGAAGCCACGGAAGAAGAAGCGCCTCCAGCGACGCAAGAAAGGCCAGGCCAGACGGCTGGCGATCATCGCGGGCGAACAGCAGGGCATATCGGCGGACCTGAATGAGGTGCCGATCCGCATCGGCCGCAGTGCGGACGCCCAGATCATCCTCGACGACGACTACGTGTCCACCCGGCACGCACAGGTGCTGCAGGACGACGCGGGTGGGTGGTATATCGAGGATCTCGGCTCCACCAACGGCACCTATGTCAACGGGCAGCGCATCACGATGCCGACGACCATCACCCTGGCGGACACGGTCCGGATCGGGCGCACCCAACTGAAGCTGGAACCCTGACCCATGACCCTGCAGCTCCGTTATGCGGCGCACTCCGAGATCGGCCTGGTTCGCAAGAACAACCAGGACTCGGGGTATGCCTCGCCCCGCCTCCTCGTCGTCGCCGACGGCATGGGCGGCGCGGCAGCCGGTGATCTCGCCTCGGCGGTGGCAATCCAGCAGTTGCGCCGCGCGGACCGGGGCGCCGACGTCGAGCTCGCGCGCGGTGAGGAGATGTTGGAGCTGCTGGCGGGCGCGCTGCACAACGCCAACGAGAAGATCGCCGATCTCGTCGCCGACGATCACCTGCTCGAGGGCATGGGCACGACGGTCAGCGCCGCGCTGTTCGACGGCGCGCAGCTGGGGCTCGTCCACATCGGCGACTCGCGGGCGTACCTTCAGCGCGACGACGAAATCATCCGCCTCACGCACGACCACTCCTGGGTTCAGTCGCTGGTCGACGATGGGAAGCTGACCGTCGAGGAGGCGGCGTACCATCCGCACCGCTCCCTCCTGCTCAAGGTGCTCAACGGGCAGCCACAGGCCGACCCGGACACCGCGCTGATCGATCTCGCCGCCGGTGACCGGCTGCTGCTGTGTTCCGATGGGCTGTGCGGGCTGGTCGAGGACGACGAGTTGTTGAGCGCGCTCACGGGGTCCACCGATCTCCAGGACGTCCTGGACGTCCTCATCGACGCCGCCCACCGCGAGGGCGGGGTCGACAACATCACGATCATCCTGGCCGACGTGGTCGAGGAGCCCGCGCCCGCTGGCGCCGCCGAAGAGGACGCGGAGGGCTCGCCCGACGAGGACACCGCCGACCGCAGCGAGACAGAAACCCCGACCGCGGTCATCCACTTCCAGGAGGACCCGAAGATCGTCGGGGCAGCGCTGGAACGTTCGGTGCCGATGGTCCCGCCCCGTGAGGACGACGAACCCACCATCCGACGCGACCGCGCCGAGCTGGCGTCCCACGCGGCCGCGACCGAGCCGGTCGAGGAGCCGGTTGCCGCGGTTGAGGAGGCGGATGAGGAGGAGATTCGGTACGCCCCTCGCCTGCGTCCCAGACGCCGGGGCGCGCTCCGTGTCGTCATCGCGCTCGTGCTCATCGGTGCCTTGTTGGGGGCGGGCCTGGGGGCCGGTTATGCGTGGTCGCGGACGCAGTATTACGTGGGACCCGCAGCCGAGAACGTCGCCATCCATCGTGGACTCGCACAGAACGTGCTCGGCGTGCACCTTTCCGAGGTTTATGAAGTGCAGGACATCAAACTCGCGGATCTGCCTCGGGTTTATCGCGACCGGGTGATCCGGACCATCCCCCTGCACTCGCTCGAGCAGGCGCGCGAGACGACGAATCAGCTCAAGGCCGAGGCCGACCGCTGCATCGCCCGACGACAGGCCCGCGCCGAGGCGGCGGCCACTCCCGCGCCGCAGCCGCCCGGCGAACCTGCACCCGGCGAACCTGCACCGCCCGGCGAACCTGCACCCGGCGAACCTGCACCGGGTGAACCTGCACCGCCCGGTGAGGCACCGACACTGCAGGCACCCGCCACCCCGACCGACCCCACGACCTTGGGCCCGGACGAGGATTGCTGATGGCCGAGACCGACCAGAACGTGGTCATCGTCTATCGCAAGCGACGCAACGTCGAGCTCGCGATGGTGGTGTTCGCCGCTGCCATCGGGGTCTCGTCCTATCTGCTCGTCGAGCAGAACCTGTTCGGGGAGCTCCCGGCGAACTGGTTGCTCGTCGCCGGCCTCTGGCTGGGCATCGGTCTGGCCGCCCACGCGGCGGTCCGCTGGCGGGCGCCCTATGCGGACCCGCTGATCCTGCCCGCGGTCCTGACGCTCAACGGCGTGGGGCTGGCGATGATCCACCGGATCGACAAGATCCCCGACCCGGTGCGGACCGACGCCAGCAGTCAGCTGATGTGGACGGTGCTCGGGGTCATCCTGTTCTCCCTCGTGCTCATCGTCGTGCGTGACCATCGGCCGCTGCAGGGCTACACCTATACGCTTTTCGTGTTCGGTCTGATCCTGATGTTGCTGCCGGCGCTGCCGTTCATCGGCCAAGAGGTCTATGGCGCCCGGATCTGGATCTCGATCGGACCGTTCTCGTTCCAGCCGGCCGAGGTCGCGAAGCTGGCGTTGACGGTGGCCTTCGCGTCCTACATGGTCGAAAAACGCGAGGCGCTGGCGATCGCCGGCCGCCGGATTGCCGGCATCGACCTGCCACGTCCGCGGGATCTCGGCCCGATCCTCATGATGTGGGGCGCGAGCGTTTTGGTGCTGGTGTTCCAGACCGACCTGGGCACCTCGCTGCTGTTCTTCGGGCTGTTCGTGATGATGCTCTATGTCGCGACCGAGCGGCCCAGTTGGCCGATCCTGGGGACCGTGATGTTCGCGGGGCTCGCGTACGTCGGTTATCTCACCTTCGGCCACGTCCAACGCCGGGTGAACGCCTGGCTCGACCCGTTCTCCGACATCGACCGCAACGGGCAGATCATCAATGCCCAGTTCGGGTTCGCCTGGGGCGGCCTGCTCGGGCGTGGCTGGGGCGAGGGCCGCCCCGGGCTCACCACGTTCGCCAAGTCGGACTTCATCGCCGCCGCGATCGGTGAGGAACTCGGCACGGTGGGGCTGATGGCGATCATCATGATCTATGCCTTCATCGTGGCCCGCGGACTGCGGACCGCCCTGGCGTCCAAGGATCCATTCGGCAAACTCCTCGCCAGCGGACTGAGCTTCGTCTTCGCGCTGCAGGTGTTCCTGATCATCGGCGGCGTGACCCGCCTGCTGCCATTGACCGGCCTGACCACCCCGTTCATGTCGCAGGGCGGATCGTCGCTGATAGCGAACTGGGTGCTGATGGGCTTGTTGATGATCATTTCCCACCAAGCCCGCAAACCGGTGGCGCAGGTCGCCGAGGACAGCGGCGGGCTCGCGAACGAGGCGACCCAGGTGATCCGGGGAGTCGGCCGATGAACAAGCCCATCCGTCGCGTCGCGATCCTCGCGCTGATCATGTTCGGTCTGCTGCTGGGCAATCAGACCTACACGATCGTCATGCGCCAGGACTCCCTCAACAACCAGCCGACGAACCGGCGAACCCGCGACGAGGAGTTCGCCCAGGACCGCGGCCCGATCATGGTCGGGCAGACCGAGATCGCCCAGACCGTGTCGGCCGACGACCAGTTCAAGTTCCAGCGGACCTATCCCGAGGGCCGGCTGTACGCACAGATCACCGGCTACTACTCCTATGACCAGGGCCGCGCCGGGCTGGAGGCCAGCTACAACCGCGAAATGGCCGGCACCGCCGACTCCCAGTTCGTGAACCGGTTCATCGATTCCTTGACCGGCCAGGTGCCCACCGGCGCGTCGATCGAGACCACGATCAATGCACGCGCCCAGCGCGCCGCGTTCGAGGGCCTGGGGAATCGCAAGGGCGGCGTCGTCGCCATCGATCCCCGGACCGGGGCGATCCTGGCGCTCGCCAGCACCCCCAGCTACGACCCCAACCAGATCGCGAATCACGACCTGACCGCGGCTCGGCAGACGTACATCGAGCTCAACGAGGACTCCGACCGGCCCATGGCCAACCGGGCGGCGCGAGAGATCTATCCGCCCGGCTCGGTGTTCAAACTGGTCACCGCCGCGGCCGCGCTCGAAAACGGGATGACACCCGAGACGCTCGTCGAGTCACCGACCCAGCTGCGGCTCCCCCAGACCAACACGGACCTGGGCAACCAGGTCGACTGCGGCGGCGATCGCATCACCATCGGCCAAGCCCTGAAGGTTTCGTGCAACACAGCCTTCGCCAACATCGCGCTGACGCTCGGCGACGACGTGATGCGCGCCGAGGCGGAAAAGTTCGGCTTCGGCTCGCGGCCCCTGCCGGAGCTGAACGCCGTGGCGAGCCGCTATCCGGACAATCCCGACCGACCGTCGACAGCCCTCACCGGCATCGGCCAGCACGATGTCGCCACGACACCGCTGCAGATGGCAATGGTGACCGCGGCCATCGCCAACGAGGGCCAGCTCTTCGAACCCCACCTGGTGGCTCGCGTCCGGTCGGCCAACCTGAACGTCCTCTCGACGACCCGGCCCCGCCTGCAGTCGCAGCCGATGCAGCGGCAGAACGCCCGCGCGCTCGCGCAGATGATGGTCGGCGTCGTGGAGGACGGCACGGGCACCAACGCCCGCATCTCGGGCCACACGGTCGGCGGCAAGACCGGCACCGCCCAGTCAGCGCCCGACCGTCCGCCCTATGCCTGGTTCACCAGCTATGCGCTGGACAAGTCCGGGCAGCCGGTCGTGGCCGTCGCCGTCTTCGTGGAGGACGCCGACGTGCCCCGCAGTGAGGTCGGGGGCAACCGTGTGGCCGCCCCGATCGCCCGAGCTGTGATGGAGGCGGTGTTGTGAGCGGACGAAACACTGATTCTGAGAAACTCCTCAGCCATTGGACGATGGATGACGCCGGCCGGACGTGCCAGCGAACTGCGAACAGACTGCGAGGTGGCGAGTGATGGACCAGCACGAGGACCGGCCCGAGCGCCGCGCCCCGGGCTCAGCCGACGGCCCGCCCACGACGCCACGGCGCGCCATGTCGCGCGACGAGGACGCGGTCGACGCGACGAGCGTGCGCCCGCAGGAGGAGCCACCGCTCTATCCGGGCCCCCCGCCCCACGACCCCGACGACGACCACGCGACCCGGGTGAACGAGAAGGTGCCGGCCGAGGACGACGAGCCGGGCCGGATGCTGGGTGAGCGTTATGAGCTCGGCAGGGTGATCGGTCGGGGTGGCATGGCGGAAGTACGCCGCGCGTACGACACCAGGCTCGGCCGGTGGGTCGCCATCAAGGAACTTCGTCCCGACCTGGCGTCCGACGACACCTTCCAGGCCCGCTTCCGCCGTGAGGCGCAGTCGGCGGCCGGACTGAACCACCCGAACATCGTGGCGGTCTATGACACGGGCGAGGAATACGACCCCGTCAGCAAGCTGCACATCCCCTACATCGTCATGGAGCTCGTCGAGGGCCACACGCTCCGCGAGATCCTCAAGGACGGCCGCAAGATCCTGCCCGAGCGCGCACTCGAGTTGACCGTGGGCGTGCTCGACGCCCTGTCGTATTCCCACCGCGCCGGCATCGTGCACCGCGACATCAAACCCGCCAACGTGATGCTCACCCCGCAGGGCAACGTGAAGGTGATGGATTTCGGCATCGCCCGCGCGGTGTCCGACGTGTCGTCGTCGATGACCCAGACCGCGGCCGTGATCGGCACCGCTCAGTATCTGTCGCCCGAGCAGGCCCGCGGGGAGACCGTCGATGCCCGGTCCGACATCTATTCCGCCGGTTGCCTGCTCTATGAGCTGCTGATCGGGCGGCCGCCGTTCGTCGGCGATTCGCCCGTCTCGGTCGCCTATCAGCACGTGCGCGAGCTCCCGGTTCCGCCCAGTCAGCTCGACAGTCACATCGGCCCTGGAGTCGACGCCGTCGTGCTGACCGCGCTGGCGAAGGATCCCGCCGACCGTTATCAGACCGCCCGCGGGATGGCCGACGACATCAACCGCGTGCTCTCCGGGCTCGAGGTCACCACGACCACACCGGCGTCGGCACCCAGCGCTCCCGAGCCGACCGCCGCGCTCAACACCATCGCCGTCAGCGAGGAACTGGTCGTGCCCGAGGACGACGAGCCGGAACGCCGAAGTGCGTTGCCGATCGTCCTGACGATCCTCTCGCTCGTCCTGGTGGTGCTCCTCGGCGCAGTGCTGTGGTGGTGGCTCCGGCCCAACACCCCCGAAGCACCGCTGCAGGTGGCTGTCCCGCCGGTCGTGGGACAGACCCAGGCCGAGGCGGAAACCACGATCCGCAATGCCCGGCTCCTGCCGGAGATCGACCAGGTCGAGGGGCCGGACGACCACACGGTGGGCACCGTGGTCCGTCAGAACCCGATCGCAGGGTCCATGATCGACCCGGGCAAGACCGTGGTGCTGGAGATCAATACCGGCCCGAAGAGAGCGGCGATCCCGACCGGCCTGACCGGCGCGTCGGTGAGCGAGGCCCGCCGGCTGCTGGACGATGCCGGCTTCCAGAACGTCCGGGTCGTCGACGCCACGCAGGAGCCACCGGATGCGGTCAAGGACACCGTCCTGAGCGTGCGTCCCAGCGAAGGGACAACGGTGCCCGTCAGCCAGGAGATCGTGCTCGAGGTCGCGACCGGCCTGTCCCGGGTGCCGAACTGGGTCGGCTGGAACCAGGCTTCGGTCGAACAGGACCGTGAGGCCCGGGGCTTCACGAACGTGACGTTCGAGATGACCGATACGGACGACTCCGAGCAGGCCGGCACCGTGCTGAGCACGGACCCCGCGGCCGGCACGCAGGTCGAACGCGATGACCCCATCGTCGTCCGGATCGCCCGCTTCGTCGCCCCGACGCCCACCCCAGCGCCGACCACGACGCCGACCGATACCGAGCCGACACCGACCGGTGTGTCGCCCACCTCTTCACCCACTCCGACCGAGCAGTGATGACACCGCCATGACCGAACCTCCCGCTCCCCGCATCCTCGTCGTCGACAACTACGACTCCTTCGTCTGGAACCTCGTGCACTACCTCGCCCAGCTGGGGGCCGAGATCGAGGTCTGGCGCAATGACGACGAGCGCTTCGGGGACCTGTCGCCGGCACGGTTCGCGGAGTTCGACGGGATCCTGCTCTCCCCTGGTCCCGGGGCGCCCGAGTCCGCCGGAGTCTGCGTCGAACTCGTGCGGAAGATCGCAGGCGACCTGCCGATCTTCGGTGTGTGCTTGGGGTTGCAGTCCATCGCGGTGGCCTTCGGCGGCGAGGTGGGCCGCGCGCCCGAGCTGTTGCACGGCAAGGTCTCCGCGGTCCGGCACCGCGGCGTCGGAGTCATGGCCGGCCTGCCGAATCCCTTCACCGCGACCCGTTATCACTCGCTGGCGATCACGAGGCTGCCCCAGCCGTTGGAGGTCACGGCGGAAACCGAAGCGGGGGTCGTGATGGCGGTCCGGCATCGCGAGCTGCCCGTGGAAGCCGTGCAGTTCCATCCCGAGTCGGTCCTCACCGAGGGTGGCTATCAGATGCTCGCGAACTGGCTGCTCACCTGTGGGGATGCCGAGGCGCCCGGACGCGCCGTCGGTCTAGCACCGTTGATGTCGCTCGGCTGACGGCTGTCGACACCTGCCCGCCGTCCTGCGGACCGGTCAGGCCGCGCGCGCGTACTGCAACTCCACCGCACCCTCGAACCCGGGGAACCGGAGGTTGCCCTCGCGCTTCTGCTGATAACCCAGGTTGTACGCCTCCGCGTGCTGGCGATAGACCTTCAGATAGGAAGACGTCGCGAGCGCGTGCGAGAGCTGCTCGGGGTCACCGATCGCGGAGATCACATAGGGCGGCGCATAGGGTGTGCCGTGGAGAACGACGGAGTTGCCGACGCATTTGATGCCGGTGGTCGCGACCACGCGCTGGCCCTGGATGGTCATCGCCTCCGCCCCGGCCCCCCAGAACACGTTGGCCACCGCCTGGATGTCCTGCTGGTGGACGACAAGCAGATCCTCATCGATGCCGGCGACCGTCACCGACGTGGGCGCGTCCGTCAGGATGACCGTATAACCGGGGCCCTGCACCGGCTCGGTGCCCGTGTAGCCGCCCGTCTCCGCGACCCGCCCGCTCATGTCGGGCTCGTCACCTGCCCGACTGGCCAACTCATCGACCTCTGCCCGCAACGCGGCGACGTCCCGCGTGAGGTCGGCGTTGCGACGGGTGCCGTCGCGGATGACGTCGATGAGCTGCGTGTTGCGGCCCGGGCGCAGATCGAAACCCCGCGCGTTCAGGCTGCTCACGCTGATCATCAGGCCGATCACGACACACACGAGGGCCGTCATGATGCGGGCGCGCGGGCGCTTCGGGCGGTCCCGCAGGATGAGCAGCCACCGCTCCCATCCCGTCCGCAGCCACCGAACCATCCCTCGTCCTCACCGTGAGATCCGCCTGTTCACCCATTACGCTAGCGGGCGACACGAAGGAGGGACCGTTGTCGGAACCTAAAGGCCGAAAGCCAACGGACAGGAAGCGCCGCGGCGAGCCGGACGACCCCGCTCCCAAGGAGGTCACCAAGAAGGTTGACGCCTTCGGCGCCGAGATCGAGGAAGAGGAAGCTCCCGACCGTCGGATCACCGGTCCCGGCACGAGCCGCTGGGTTGCTCCCGCCTTCATCACCATCGGTCTGCTGGGCGTGATCTGGCTGGTCGTCTATTACATCGCCGGCCGCGACGTCCCGGTCATGAGCAGGCTCGGCGACTGGAACATCCTGATCGGCATGGGGCTGATGGCGGCAGCCCTCGGCCTGTCGATGATGTGGAAGTGAGCGGCGTCACACCACTCCCCAGGTGAGGGGGCCCATCGTGCCGGCGGCGTACTCATCCATCGGCACCTCCCCCGCCCGCCACGCCGCGATGACCGGCGCCACGATCCGCCAGCATTCCTCGGCCACATCGCCGCGCACGGACAGCAGCGGGTTGCCGTCGAGGATGCCCGCGAGAATCTCGCCGTAGGGACGAACAGGGCTGTCCCCCAACTCGGCCTCGAAGACGGTCTCCTCGAGGCTGAGCTTGTCCCCTTCGCCGTTGGTGGCGATCCGCAGGCCGAGGCGCCCTTCCCCCAGGTCGAACAACAGGACGTTCTGGTTGACCTCACCGGTGAAGCCCTCCGGCATGTGGGCGACGGGCCGGAAATAGATGATCGCGAGTCGGCGGGCGTCGCCGAGTCCTTTGCCGGAGCGGAGCCGGAAGGGTACGCCGGCCCAGCGCCGGGAACGGATCTCGAGCGTCACCTGCGCGAGCGTGTCGGTCTCCCGGGCCGGGTCCACACCGGGCTCGTCCACGTAGCTGGGGACGTCCGTGTCGTTGACGCGGCCCGCGGTATAGCGCGCCCGGCGCGAGCCGATCTCCGGGTGACAGTAGGTCGCGCGGAGAACGTGCATCATGAGGTCGCGGAGCTCGACGTGATCGACCCGGTTGGGCTCCTCCATCGCGAGAATGGCCATGACGAGCAGCAGGTGGGACTGGATCATGTCGATCAGGGCACCGGCTTTGTCGTAGTAGCCGGCCCTCCCCTCCAGCGCCAGGGTTTCGTCGAACACGATGTCGACTCGCTCGATGTCGTTGGCACTCCACACGGGCTCGAACATGCGGTTGGCGAAGCGGACGCCGAGGATGTTGAGGACTGTGTCCTTGCCGAGGAAGTGGTCCACCCGGAAGATCTGTTTCTCGTGGACCAGCCCGGCGAGCAGCCGGTTGAACTCGCGGGCCGATTCGAGATCCGAACCGAATGGCTTCTCCAGTCCGAGACGGACCCCCTCGGGCAGGTCTGCCGCCGTCAGCAGTTTGCAGGCCGCCATGGTGACCGCCGGCGGGAGCGCGAAATAGAGCACGGAGTTCGGCGGCAGTGCCCGCACGAACTCGGGCCAGGCCTGGGGGTCCATCACGTCCAGCTGCTGATAGCGCGAATCGCCCGCGAGGCCGTTTGCGACCTCGGGACGCGCACCGCCGCGGCACATGGACTCGTGCACCTGCTCGTGCCACTCGCCGTGGGACCATTCCTTGCGGTCAGCGCCGACGAGGATGATCCGCCGGTCGGGCTCCTGCGCCATCAGCGTGCCCAGCCCGGGCAGAAGCAGACGTGAGGTGAGGTCGCCGGAGGCGCCGAGGATCACGAGCGTCGGCGCATCGGGATGCTCGGCGGCGGAGTCAGGCGCCTCCACCGCATCGACAGCCGGCGCGCGATCACCCTGGGGACCCGAGGGCTCCGAAGGCACCTGACCGGCCGATCCCTCGTTAGGCTGCGGCGATCCCTGCCCGGCGGTGTCGTTCGACATGAGGCTTCCTCTCCCGTGAGCGGTGCGCCCGACTGCGGCCGCCGGACTCGATGGCGAGCGTACGCCGATCGTCCTCCCAGCGCTCGACCGCACTCTGCACCCCGTGGCTGACTTCGCACACGTCCCTTTCGGATGCGACGTCGATGACCGGGTGCAAAGTGCGCTGCCGGGATCGAGAACGCCAGCCGCGCAGATGGCTCAGTGCGGCTTGAGCAACGGGAACAGGATCGTCTCGCGGATCCCGACGCCGGTGAACAGCATCACCAGACGATCGATGCCCAGACCCATGCCGCCCATCGGCGGGGCGCCGAACTCGAGCGCCGCGAGGAAGTCCTCGTCGAGCTGCATAGCCTCGGGATCACCCGCGGCTGCCGCGAGAGACTGCTCGGTGAGCACCTCGCGCTGGATCACCGGGTCGATCAGCTCGGAGAACCCCGTGGCCCGTTCCATGCCGCCGATGATGAGGTCCCACGCCTCGATCAGCCGCGGTTCGTCGGGATGGCGGCGCGCGAGCGGCTGGGCGATCGCCGGATAGTCGCAGACGAACGTCGGCTGGATCAGGCTGGGCTCGACGAGCGCCTCGAACAGCTCGATCACCACCTTGCCGTCAGACCAACCGGCATCGAGCTCCACGTCGTGCTTGGCCGCGATCTCCACCAACCTGGACATGGGGGTGTCGACCGTGACCTCTTCGCCCACCGCAGCGGAGACGCCCTCGTGCACACCCAGCCAGCGCCACTCACCGTCGAGGTCGATCGTGTGCTCACCGCTCTGGACCTGCCGCGAGCCCAACAGATCGGCACACGCCACGATGATGTGCTGGGTCAGTGCGGCAATGGATTTCTGGTCGCCCCACGACTGATAGGCCTCCAGCATCGTGAACTCCGGAGCATGCGAGGAGTCGATGCCTTCGTTGCGGAAGATGCGGCCCATCTCATAAACACGGTCCGCGCCGCCGACCATGGCGCGCTTGAGGAACAGCTCGAGCGCGATCCGCATGGTCATGCCGATGTCGAAGGCGTTGAGGTGGGTCCGGAACGGGCGGGCCGCGGCACCGCCATGGATGAGCTGCAGCACGGGGGTCTCGACCTCGAGATAGCCCTCGGCGTGCAGCGTCTCACGAATCGCACGGGTGATGGCGGCGCGCGTGCGCACCATCGCTCGCGCCTCGTCGCGGACGGTCATGTCGGCATAGCGCTGACGAACCCGCGCCTCCTCACTCATCTCCGAATGCAGGTTCGGCATCGGACGCAGCGCCTTCGATGCCATCCGCCACTCGGTCGCCATCACCGACAACTCACCGCGGCGCGAAGCGATCACTCGACCGGTCACCGCGACGTGGTCGCCGAGATCGACATCGGCTTTCCAGGCCGCGAGCGCCTCGTCACCGACCTCGGCCAGCGACAGCATCACCTGCAGCCGCTCGGAATCGGCCTGAGTGGTGAACCCGTCCTGAAGGGTCCCGAAGCAGAGCTTGCCGGTGTTGCGCACGAACACCACCCGACCGGCCACCGTGACAACGTCCTGCGTCTCCTCCCCGGCCTGGAGGTGGCCCCACCGGGCGCGGACCTCGGCCAGGGAGTGGGTCCGCCCCACGCGCACCGGATAGGGCTCATGCCCGGCCTCCAGCAGACGAGCCCGCTTGTCACGGCGGATCTGCATCTGCTCCGGAAGGTCGGCGGCGGGGTCGGTCAACTGCTGCGGTTCGGTCACGGCCGACAGCCTAACGATCGCCGCAGCCGACCCGCTCCACTCCCGAGGGTTGCCCTTGCGCCATTACGCTGTTGCCCATGAGCTATGGTCAAAATCCTTACGGCCAGAACCCCTATGGTGGACAGCCGCAGCAGCAGCCCTATGGCCAGCGGCCGTATGGCGGCCAGCCTCAACAGCCCAACCCCTATGGACAGCCGGGCCAGAATCCGTACGGTCAACCTCAGCAGGGCCAACCGAATCCCTATGGCCAGCCGGGCCAGAACCCCTATGGCCAGCCGCAACAGAATCCCTATGGCGGCCGTCCCGGTCAGCAGGGCCAGAATCCTTATGGCCAGCAGCCGCAGGGCCAGCCCCAGAATCCGTACGCCCAGCCTCCCCAACGGCCCCAGTCTGCGCCCTCGGCGACCGGGCCCGAGAGTTGGCAGGCCAACCAGCCTCCTGCGGCTCCCGAGTCGCTCGCGCCGAGCACCCCGCTGACGATCGCGGAGCATGCGGTTCCGGTGCACACGCTGGGCGACGACCCCGAGTCCTTCATCGCCCGTTCACTGGGCGAAGTCGTCGGCGTCGCCCTGCGCCCGCAGACCAAGGATCCGGTGTCGCTGACCAAAGCCCGCCAGGACGCGGTGAGCCGGATGGCGGAGATGGCGAAGGCCGCGGATGCCGACGCGGTGGTCGGGCTGCGGTTCGACTCCAACACCGAGGAGATCGTCGCCTATGGCACAGCGGTGATCATGGCCGAGGAACTCGAGCTCACCGACTCCGACGATGAGGCCGAGGACGACTCGGACGGTGCGGACGCCGGCAACGGCGCCCATGACCTGATGGCCGCCGCCGCGTCCGTCGGCGAGTCCGGCGACAACAGCCACACGGACTTCTCGGGGCCGCTCGGCAGCGACGAGGACGACGAGGACGGGACATCCCCCGACACCGATCACGGTCAGGAGACGCCATTCTCCGACGCCGATGCCACCCGCTTGGCCAAGGCAGAGGACTTCGCGCCCGCCTCCCAGAGCAGCGCCGCCTCCCACAGCTCCCCGGCTCCGGCCGCCGACGAGGAGTCCAAGGATCCCTGGCAATCGGCCGGCTACGGGTCGTCCCCCTACGGGCAGGGCAGCAACCCGTACGCCAAGCCCAATCCCTACGCCCACCCCGGCGAGCAGAGCGGACAGGGCCAAAGCGGACAGGGCCAAAGCGGACAGGGCCAAGGCGGACAGGGCAACCAGGGCGGCCAACAGTCCAGCCAGGGCTGGCCGTTCTCCTGACCCGGCTAGGCCGGTTCGGTGGCGGGGAACACGCGGACCCCGTCACCGGTGAACTCGAAGCGCACCGCCGACAGATCGGGCACGACCGCGTCGGCCAGCAGGTCCTCCGCCGGGGTGGTGGTCGTCACGGCGAGCGTACGCATGCCCGCAGCCGCTGCCGCCGCGAGACCATGCACCGCATCCTCGACCACGAGACAGTCGGCGGGATCCACCCCGAGCCGCTCTGCCGCCAGCAGAAAGATGTCCGGGGCCGGCTTGCCGCGCTCCACGTCATCGACCGTGATCACCAGATCCGGGGCTGCGACCCCGCCCGCCGCCAATCGCGCGCGGGCCAGGGGCTCACTGCACGAGGTCGCGATGGCGGCCCGACCGGCGGGCAAGGCGGCGAGTGCGGCCGCGCTGCCGGGCACGGGCACGATGCCGTCGGTCTCGGCGAGTTCGAGGGCATTGATCCGCTCGATCGCCGCCGGCGCCCGGTCCGTACCGAGCACCGCACGCACCACATCGGCGGTCGGCACACCGTGAAATCCGCGCAGTTGGTCTGCCGTCACCCCATGCTCGATCGCCCAGGTAGTCCAAGCGCGGATGATCGCGGGCTCGGAAAGAATCAGCGTGCCGTCCATGTCGAAGACGACTGCGGCGAACGTTTCATCGAACGGCATATCCGGAACGACCCTTCATCTTTGGCGCCTATTCTGCTGAACGTGGGGAAATCCCTGACCGCCGCGTCGCGCCGACGACGGCCGGGGCACCCCGTCAGCATCCCCCGACCGGGAAACGCTGACCCATCAGTTCGACAAGCGAGCAGAGATTTCGGAGGGACCCATGAGCGAACTCCTTGAGGACGCAGCCCAGGACGCATCGGACGCCGCCGCACCCGCCGGCAACGAGGGCCCGAACGTGCAGCGCCGCAGGCAGGACTCGACCGACCGCCGCACTTATGCGGCGCGCGCCGCCAAGCGGGCGCCCGGCTCCGCCGCCGACGATGACACCGCTGAACAGCAGCCCCGCCGCGGCCGCTGGAAGGACAGCAACGAGGGAGACGACATGGCCACGGCCCAGAACACCGATCGGGACGACGCCGTCACCGGTGAGCGCCCGGACGAAACCCGCACCGCTCGCCGAGCCGGCGGGCGCACCGAGCAGGACCGCAGGTTCGCAAGGCCGGAGAGCGACACCCGCCCGACCCCGCGCGTCGTGTCCAATTCGGGGACCTATGTCGAACCCGAGGACGAGCGCCCCTCCGCCGGCGACCTCATCCAACAGCTCACCCCGGAGACGCCGCAGAAGGCGACGCGCGGCTGGCGGGCCTTCTTCGGCCTGAAGCCGTCCCAGCGGGAGGCTGACGAGCTGCGCGACCTGGCCACGGTGAAGACCGCGTTCCGGCGCCCGGTGACCGTCATGGTGGCGAACCCCAAGGGTGGCTCCGGCAAGACGCCCGTCAGCGTGCTGCTCGCGGCCGCGTTCGGCACCAGCCGTGGTGGCGGCGTCGTCGCGTGGGACAACAACGAGCTGCGCGGCACGATGCCGGACCGCACGACCTCGCCGCATCGCCGCAATGTCCACGACATGCTCGCGAAGCTCGAACAGCTCCGATGGTCGACATCGCAGTTCACGGATTTGGCGTACTTCCTGAACCACCAGGACAGCGGCAACCACTACACGCTCGGGTCGGCCCAGAACGCCGGCCACGTCGTGACGGGCCAGAACTTCCGCCAGGTCCACGAGCTCTTCTCTCGCTATTTCCAGGTGATCGTCGTCGACACCGGCAACAACGAGGCCGCCCCCAACTGGACCGCGGCCGCGGCAGAGGCCGACTGCCTCGTCGTCCCGACCAAGTGGCGCAAGGACAGCCTGATCCCGGCCGCCCGCATGCTGGAGTCACTGCAGGACACCAACCCCGGCCTGTTGGAGCGCACGGTCATCGCAGCCACCAACGGCCCCCAGGACTCCCAGCAGGTCGTGAAGGACAACGGAGCTTCCTGGTTCGGCTCCAACCATCCGATCGTCGAGATCCCGACCGACCCGCACATCGCCGAGGGCGGGGTCATCAACTTCGGTCAGCTGCGCCCGGCGACGCGACGCGCTGCGCTCCGCCTCGCGGCCGAGGTGTCACTTCGTCTCGTGGGCGCCGGCCTCGTGCAGGAGTGAGGATCGCGCCACCCCGCTGAGGAGCGAAGCGTTTTGTGAGTGAGTGCTCACTCACATACGCTTTCCCTCGTGCCACCACGCGCTCCCGCTCTGCCGCCAGACGAACGGCGGCGTTCGATCGTCGCCGCCGCGCTCCCGCTTCTGCGGGTCAAGGGCGTGCAGGTCAGCACGACTGAGATTGCGCAGGCTGCCGGCGTCGCCGAGGGAACCCTGTTCCGGGTGTTCGACAACAAGGACGAGATCATCCACGCGGTGATCGACGACGTCATGGATCCCGCTCACACGATCGAGGACCTCGCGGCCATCGACCGCACAGACCCGCTGCCCGATCGCATGACGGCGATCGTCCGCATCCTGCACGCCAGGATCGCCGACGTCGCGTTCCTCATGGGGGTCCTGCACGCCAGCGGCGTTGCCCACAGCCGACCCAGACACACCCACGCGCAGCACAAGGCCCACAGCGAGACCCTGCGGGACGCGATCGTCGGCGTGCTCTCCTCCGACGCCCCCCGCCTCCGCCAGTCCCCCGAGGCGACGGCGTCCCTCCTGCGCTCGGTCTCGTTCGCCACCGCCCATCCCCTGCTGTCCGACGGTGTCGTCACCGACCCCGAGGCCGTCGTCGACTTCCTTCTGCACGGGCTGCTCACCGATGCCCCGGTCACACCTGCCACCGAAGGAGACCGGACATGCTGCTCCGGCTGACCAGTCGCTATCTCAAGCCCTATTCCGGGCTGCTCGCCGCGGTGGTCGTGCTGCAGCTGACCGGCACCCTGGCTTCCCTGTGGCTGCCCACCCTCAACGCGCGGATCATCGACGACGGCGTGTCCCGCGGCGACATCGGGGCGATCTGGCGATTCGGGCTCATCATGCTGGGCGTCAGCCTGGTCCAGGTGGTTTGCGCGATCGCCGCCGTGCGGTGCGGCGCGATGGCCGCGATGGGGTTCGGTCGCGACGTCCGGGCGGATCTGTTCGGCCGGGTGCTGTCGTTCTCCAGCCGCGAGCTCAACCAGTTCGGCGCGCCCAGCCTGATCACCCGGAACACCAACGACGTGCAGCAGATCCAGATGCTCGTGGTCATGATGGCGACCATGGTCGTCGCCGCCCCGATCACGATGGTCGGCGGCGTCATCATGGCGTTGCGGGAGGACCCCGGCCTGACGCTCCTGTTGGCCGTCGTCGTGCCTCTGCTCGCCGCGTTCATGGTGGTGCTGGTGACCCGGATGGGCCCGTTGTTCCGGCTGATGCAGACGCGGATCGACGCGCTCAACCGTGTGCTGCGGGAGCAGATCACCGGCATTCGCGTGGTGCGCGCGTTCACGCGCGAGGAGCACGAGTCGGCCCGGTTCGATGTCGCGAACAGTGACCTGACACGGACCGCCACGTCCGTCGGCCGGGTCATGGCGCTGATGTTCCCGACGGTCATGTTCGTCATGAACGCATCGTCGGTCGCCGTGGTGTGGTTCGGCGGTCACCGGATTGCGTCGGGTGACCTGATGGTGGGTCAGTTGACGGCGTTCCTCGCGTACCTCATCCAAATCCTCATGTCCGTCATGATGGCCTCCTTCATGCTGTTCATGGCGCCGCGGGCAGCGGTGTCGGCCGAGCGGATCGGTGAGGTGCTCGACACGCGTTCGTCGGTGGTGCCGCCGGCCGAGGAGGTACGCCCGGCTGTCGCGGATGGTCGCGTCTCGTTCAGCGGCGTCGCGTTCACCTATCCCGGGGCCGAGGCGTGCGTGCTCGAGGACATCGACCTGCTCGCGGAGCCCGGCCGGACGACCGCGATCATCGGCTCGACCGGCGCCGGCAAGACGACCCTGCTCAACCTCATCCCGCGGCTGTTCGACGTGACCGACGGCCGGGTGAGTGTGGACGGCGTCGACGTGCGGGACTTCGCGCCCGAGGACCTCTGGGACCGCATCGGCCTGGTGCCGCAGAAACCGTTCCTGTTCTCGGGAACGGTGGCGTCGAACCTGCGCTACGGAAAGCCGTCCGCGACCGACGAAGAACTGTGGGAGGCACTGCGGATCGCGCAGGCGGAGGACTTCGTGCGGGCGATGGACGGCGGGCTCGAGGCGCCCATCAGCCAGGGCGGCACCAACGTGTCCGGCGGCCAGCGCCAGCGCCTGTCGATCGCGCGGGCGCTGGTGAAGAAGCCGGAGATCTATCTGTTCGACGACTCGTTCTCCGCGCTCGACGTCAGCACCGATGCGCGTCTGCGGGCAGCGTTGCAGCCGGTCACCCGGGAGTCCGCGGTGATCGTGGTCGCCCAGCGGGTCGCCACCATCCGGCACGCGGACCAGATCGTCGTGCTCGAGCACGGCCGGATCGTCGGCCGCGGGCGGCACGAGGAACTGCTGGAGACCTGCCCGACCTATGCCGAGATCGTCGATTCCCAGCTCTCCGCCGAGGAGGCCGCAGCATGACCACCGAGGCGCAGCCGGCACCGGAGGGGCAGGCTCCCCGCAAGTCCGCCGAACGGCCGAAGCACCGGCCGACCGGTCCCCAGATGGGCGGACCGCACGGGCCCAAGCCCGTGGAGAAGGCGATCAACTTCGTGCCGTCCCTGAAGCGTCTCGTGCGCCAGTTGCGCCACGAGCGGGGCCTCGTGCTGTTCGTCCTGGCTCTCGCAGTGCTCGGCGTCGGGCTGGGCGTGCTGGGCCCGAAGGTCCTGGGCTGGGGCACCGACGTGCTGTTCTCCGGCGTGCTCGGGCTGATGATGGCGACAATGGCCCCCGGCGCATCGAAGGAACAGATCGTCGCCGGGCTCCGGGCCCGCGGGGACGACTCGCTGGCCGACCTGCTCGCGAACTCCGCGGCCGTGCCCGGTGTGGGCATCGACTTCGACAGGCTCGGCGCGGTGCTGCTGCTGGCGCTCGGCCTCTATGTGGTGTCGGCGGTGATGGGGTGGTTGCAGGCGTACCTGCTGAACAACGTCGTTCAGCGCACCGTCTATCGCATGCGCCGCGACGTCGAGGCCAAGCTCAACCGCCTGCCGCTGCGCTATTTCGACAACCAGCCCCGCGGCGAACTGCTGAGCCGGGTGACCAACGACATCGACAACGTGTCGCAGAGCATGCAGCAGACGATGTCGCAGCTCATCAACTCGGTGCTCATGGTCATCGGCGTCATCGTGATGATGCTGTGGATCTCGCCGATCCTGACCGTGGTGGCGCTGGTGACGATCCCGGTGTCGATGGCGCTCACCGTGGCGATCGGCAAGCGCTCGCAGGTGCTGTTCGCCGACACGTGGAAGACCACCGGCGAGCTGAACGCGCACGTGGAGGAGGCCTACACCGGGCACGCGCTGGTGAAGGTGTTCGGCCGTCAGCGCGAGGTCGAGGCGGTGTTCGCCGAGCGGAACGAGCGGCTCTATCGGGCCTCGTTCGGTTCGCAGTTCGTGAGCGGCATCATCATGCCGTCGATGATGTTCATCGGAAACCTCAACTATGTGGCGATCGCCGTGCTCGGCGGCCTGAGGGTGCTGAGCGGGGCCATGTCGGTGGGCGACGTGCAGGCGTTCATCCAGTACTCACGGCAGTTCACCCAACCGCTCACCCAGGTCGCCTCGATGGCGAACCTGCTGCAGTCCGGGGTTGCCTCTGCCGAGCGGGTGTTCGAAGTCCTCGACGAGGAGGAGCAGGTGCCCGAGGGCGGCAGCGCGCTCGAGCCGACGCGGGGGCGGGTGCGGTTCGAGAACGTCGACTTCGCGTACGACCCCGCCAGGCCCCTCATCACCGATCTCTCGCTCGAGGTCCAGCCCGGCCAGACGGTCGCGATCGTCGGCCCCACCGGCGCGGGCAAGACCACGCTGGTCAACCTGGTCATGCGGTTCTATGAGCTGGATGCCGGCCGGATCACCCTCGACGGCGTCGACATCTCGACCGTGCCGCGCCGGGCGCTCCGCGCGAACATCGGGATGGTGCTCCAGGACACGTGGCTGTTCGGCGGCACGATTCGCGACAACATCGCGTACGGGCGGCCGGAGGCGACCGAGGAGGAGATCGTGGCCGCAGCGACGGCGACGTACGTCGATCGGTTCGTCCACGCCCTGCCCGACGGCTACGACACCGTCATCGACGAGGAAGGCTCGAACATCTCCGCCGGCGAGAAGCAGCTCATCACGATCGCCCGCGCGTTCCTGTCCGACCCCGCGCTGTTGATCCTCGACGAGGCGACATCGTCGGTGGACACCCGGACCGAGGCGCTGGTCCAGCACGCGATGTCCGCGCTGCGCAAGGACCGCACGTCGTTCGTGATCGCGCACCGGTTGTCGACGATCCGGGATGCCGATGTGATTCTGGTGATGGAGGACGGCCGCATCGTGGAACAGGGGACGCACGCGGATTTGTTGGCCGCAGAGGGCGCGTACGCACGCCTCTATCAGTCCCAGTTCACCGCCCCCGTGAGCTGACGCGCCCCAACGGGGCCGCCCGTCCGACTGCCCGCCCTGCCGGGCCGCCTAACTGGCGGCGCGCCGCAAAAGGCTCTTCAGCACGATCCGGTCCTCGGCGGGCAGCCGGTGGATGATTTCCGCCAATGCCGCGCGCCGGGCCTGGGGTTCTGGGCCGAGCAGTTCGAGGACCTCGCCCGCCACGAGATCTTCGCGGGTCTGCAGCGGGGAATAGAGCCACTGGCGCCCTTGCCGGACGCGGGAGACCAAGCCTTTTTTCTCAAGTCGGTCGAGCACGGTCATGACCGTCGTGTACGCCAAGTCACGCTCCTGCGCCAACTCGGTGTGCACCGCACGCACCGACGAGGGAGCGGGGACGCGCCACAGCACGTCCATGACCCTGCTCTCCAGCTCGCCCAGAACAGCCATGCGCCAATGTTCGCACGGGTTCTACTACAGCGTGTAATAATACGCGATTGTCTCGGCTGGCTCACATTACGTCCGGGGAGTACCGTTCTCCTACAGCGAGTAGTACGTTGGCCGCCATGAGCTCGGAAACCATCGCACGCTGGCAGTTCGGCGTCACCACGGTTTATCACTTCCTCTTCGTCCCGATCACGCTCGCATTGTCCTGGCTGGTCGCGATCCTGCAGACCCTGTGGGTGCGCACCGGCAACCAGAACTATCTGCGGCTGACGAAGTTCTACGGGAAGTTGTTCTTGATCAACTTCGCGATGGGCTTGGTCACCGGCATCGTGCAGGAGTTCCAGTTCGGCATGAACTGGTCTGAATACTCCCGCTTTGTCGGCGACATCTTCGGCGCTCCGCTCGCCCTGGAAGCGCTCCTCGCGTTCTTCATGGAGTCGACCTTCCTCGGGCTGTGGATCTTCGGCTGGGACCGGCTCAACAAGCACCTGCACCTGGGCTGCATCTGGCTGGTCGCCATCGGCACCAACCTCTCCGCGGTGTTCATCCTGGCCGCGAACTCCTTCATGCAGAACCCGGTCGGCTATCGGTTCAACCCCGAGACCAACCGTGCCGAGCTCACCGATTTCGTGGCCGTGCTGACCAACAAGGTGTTCCTCGCGACCTTCCCGCACCAGATGGCTGCCGCCTGGCTCGTGTCCGCGGCGTTCATGGCGGCGGTGGCCGGCTGGCACCTGCACCGGCTCAACAAGACCCTGCCGAAGGCCGCCGACCTCAACGACGTCGAGGGCATGCAGCAGATCGCCGACCACGACCACGAGGTCATCCCCTATCGCTTCGCTGCCCGGTTCGGTGCCATCGCGCTGATCATCGCCGGCATGGCGGTCATGCTGACCGGCGACTTCCAGGGCAAGGCGATGTATGAGAAGCAACCGATGAAGATGGCCGCCGCCGAGGGCGCATTCGAGGACACGAAGGACTTCTCGATCCTCACCATCGGCAACCGTGAGGCGAACGAGGAGGTCTTCGCCATCCACCTGCCGGGCCTGCTCTCGTTCCTGTCCTATGGCAACTTCGACACGGACGTCCCCGGCATCCGCCCGCTCGAGGCCCGCTATCAGGAAGAGTTCACGCCGATGCTGCGGGAGCGCTATGGCGATGAGGTCGCGGACCACTTCGCCCAGAACGGCTACCACCCGAACATCATCGTGACCTATTGGACCTTCCGGATCATGATCACGCTCGGCATGATCGCCATGGCCATCGGCGCCTGGATGCTCTGGGTGCTCCGCGGGGACCGGCTGCCACGCGGCAAGCTGTGGGTCTGGCTGATGGTGGCGCTGCCGCTGGCGCCGTTGTTCGGCAACTCGTTCGGATGGATCTTCACCGAGATGGGCCGTCAGCCGTGGGTCGTCTTCGGCCTGATGCCGACGATGTCCGGGGTCTCCCCCGGCGTCACCGCCGGCCAGATGCTGTTCTCCCTGATCGGATTCACCGTGGTCTATGGCGTGCTGGCGGTGATCGAAGTGAAGCTGCTGCTCCACTACATCAAGCTGGGCATGCCCGAATATGTCGAGGAGCCGAAGGTCCTGGAGGACGAAGACGCTCCGCTGACCTTCGCCTACTGATCGCGACACGGAAGCTGAACGGGGAAATCTGACATGACTCTCGCTGAGATCTGGTTCGTCGCGATCGCGATCCTGTGGATCGGATTCTTCGTCCTCGAAGGATTCGACTTCGGGGTCGGCATGCTGCTGCCCGTCCTGGGCAAGAAGGAAGAAGACCGCCGGGTGATGATCAACACCATCGGCCCGGTCTGGGACGGCAACGAGGTGTGGCTGCTGACCGCCGGCGGCGCCATGTTCGCGGCTTTTCCGGAGTGGTATGCGACGGTGTTCTCCGGCCTCTACATCCCACTCTTCCTCGTGCTCCTCGGCCTGATCGTTCGTGGCGTGTCCTTCGAATATCGGCACAAGCACGACCGGGACGACTGGCGGAAACTGTTCGACTCCTTCATCATCTTCGGCTCGATCGTCGTCCCGCTGGTTTTGGGCGTCGGGTTCGCCAACTTCGTCCGGGGCCTGCCGATCATCGCCGACCCGGCGCAGCGGAACTGGGTGATGGACGGCACGTTCGCCAACATCCTCGGGTTGTTCAACCCGTTCGCGTTGGTGGGCGGCCTCACCTTCCTCGCGGTCTTCATGTTCCACGGTGCGCTGTTCATCGCCCTCAAGACCAAGGGTGACATCCGGGAACGTGCCCGCAGCTTCGCCGCCAAGGTCGGCATCGCCGCGATCGTGCTCATCGCCGCGCTGACGATCTGGATGACGGTGGCGTTCGGCAAGGGCGTGATCAGCTGGATCCTGGCTCTCCTGGCCATCGCCGGTGTGGGTCTGGGCCTGTTCATGAACAACAAGGGCCGCGAGGGCTGGGCGTTCATCGGCACGGTCGTGAGCATCCTGACCACTGTGGCCGGCATGTTCATCGCGATGTGGCCGAACGTGGTGCCGGCGCTCACCCCGGGCAACGATCTGTCGCTCTATGACGCGGCGTCGACGTCCTACACCCTCACCATCATGACGGTCGCGACCGCGATCTTCCTGCCGATGGTGCTGGGTTATCAGGCGTGGACGTTCTGGGTGTTCCGCAAGCGGATCAGCACCAAGAACCTCCCCACCGCTTCGGCCGTGCACTGATCCTGCGTCCACCCGCCGGCTCCTCTGCCGGCGGTGGGGCGGGGCCGGGTCAGTGTGTGCGGGAGCCCCGTGGGCAAACTCGGACCGCTGTTGAGTGATGGGGCAGACTCTCAGGCATGGCCGGAGCGATTGATCACAGACTGCTGACCCGCGCGAAGGCGACCAGGACCTATCTGATCGCCGGCGTCGCGGTCGGCAGCGCAACGGCGGTGCTGGTCGTCTGCCAAGCCTGGATCCTTTCCCGCATGATCGCCCGCGTCTTTGACTCGCGCGGTCCGGAGGGAACACAGCCCGGCAGCATCGACGCGATGCCGTTCGGCGGCTTGTGGGCAGCGATCGGAGTCCTGGCCGCCATCATCGCCGGGCGGGCCCTGCTGGCCTGGCTCAACTCCTGGCTCGCCCACCGGTCGGCGGCCGCTGTGAAGTCGCAACTGCGGTCGGACATCATCGCTGCCCGACTCCGCGCGCCGGGGCGCACGGACACGTCGACGGGTTCCCTCATCGCTCTCCTGACCCACGGGCTGGACGCGTTGGACGGATATTTCGCCCGATATCTCCCCCAGCTCGCCCTCGCGTTCACCGTCCCCCTTATCGTCGGCGTGGCGATTTTCACCACGCACGTGACCTCGGCCCTGATCGTCGCGGTCTCGCTGCCGTTGATCCCGGTCTTCATGGTCCTGATCGGGCTGGCGACCAAGGTGAGGATGGCGAAGAGCTGGCGTACGCAGCGCCGCCTCGCCAACCACTTCGGCGATCTGGTCACGGGCCTCCCCACGCTCCAGGCGTTCGGTCGGGCCAAGAACCAGACGATCGGTCTGGAGATCACGGAGAAGAAGCACCGCTCGGAGACGATGTCGACGCTGCGGGTCTCATTCCTGTCGGGGTTCGCGCTGGAGCTGTTGGCGACCTATTCGGTGGCGCTCGTCGCCGTGCCCGTCGGCCTGCTGATCGTCGACAACCGCATGGACTTGGTGACCGGCCTGTTCGTGCTGATCCTGGTCCCGGAGGTCTATCTGCCGGTCCGCCAGGTCGGCGTCCACTATCACGACTCGGTCGACGGAATCGCCGCCGCGGACGATGCGTTCGCGGTGATCGAACGCGCTGGTGGCAAACCGGGCATCGTGCCGGCGCCGTCGCTGGTCGACGCGCCGATCCGGCTCGATCGCGTCTCGTTCACCTATCCCGAGGCGAAGAGTCCGGCCCTGGTGGACTTCTCTGCGGAGGTGCGACCGGGTGAGGTGGTGGCGTTCGCCGGGCCGTCCGGTTGTGGCAAGTCGACCGCGTTGGCGCTGCTCATGGGCTTCTGGACCCCGAGCGAGGGGTCGATCGCGGTTGGTGATCGGCTGCTGTTCGAGTTGGACATCGCCTCGTGGCGGGAGCAGCTGGCCTATGTGGCGCAAGAGCCGGGGCTGGTCTCCGGGACGATCGCGGACAACGTCCGACTCGGTGACCCCACCGCCGATGACGCGGCCGTCGCGGATGCGCTCCGGCGCGCCGGCGGGGCAGGTCTGGCTCCGGAACGGGACGTGGACGACGCCGGGGAGAACCTGTCGGCCGGGGAGATCCGGCGGATCGCGATGGCGCGGGCGCTCTTGCGGATCGACGCCGGTGCCCGGCTGCTCGTGCTTGACGAGCCGACGGCCGGATTGGACAGCGACACAGAGGCGCAGGTGCTGGCGGGAGTGCGGCGCAGCGGTGTGGGTGCTCTCGTTGTCACGCACCGACCGGCCGTGCTGGCTGCGGCCGATCGGGTGATCGAACTCCCCGCCCCGCACGCTGACGAGCCCGAACCCACGCCATCGAGCGATCACGCACTGCAGGGCTCGGAGGCCCACTGATGAGCCGCACCGACGTGGCTGCCGAACAGCAGCGCTCCCCCTTCACCCTGGCCCGTGACCTCATGCCAGAGGTGCCGCGCTCGCGGACCCTGTTCTGGGTCTCACTGTTCCTCCAGTTCATGACCTCACTCACGGCCGTCACGCTGATGGGTGCATCCGCGTGGCTGCTTTCCCGTGCAGCCGAGCATCCCCCTGTGCTCTATTTGATGGTGATCATCGTCATCGTCCGGGCCTGCGGCCTGTTCCGGGCTGTGTTCCGTTATGCGGAGCGGATCACCTCCCACACCCTCGCCCTGCGGATGCAGTCGCTGCTCCGGATCCGCACCTATGCCCGACTTGCCGCCACAACCCTGCTCGGGCGCCGACGCGGCGATCTGCTCGTGCGCGTGGTCAAGGACGTGGAGGCCATCCAGGACCTGATCGTGCGGGTCGCACTGCCCTTCGCCTCCGCCGGGTTGATCGCCTTGGTCGCCTCGACCGCGATGGCGGTCCTCTCCCCCATCGCCGGGATCGCCCTGTTCGCCTCGGCGGTGGTCGCGGGCGTGGTCGTGCCACGGCTCGCCCAGTTGGCCTCCCGGCGCGCCGACGCCGCGACCGTGCCGGCCCGCGGCGAACTGGCCGACCGGGTCCGGGAGATCAACCGCGCCTCCTATGACTTGGCCGCCTATGGCGACTCGGCCCGGACCGACGCCCTGCTGGCGGTCGATGACCGGTTGCGGGTCGCCGAGGAGCGGGCCTCCGTCGTGCGGGGCCTGGCCGCTGGGGTCCAGGTGCTGGCAGCCGGTTTCGCGGTGCTGGTGGCACTGGCGGTCGGCGTGCCCGCCGTCGCCGACGGCGACCTCAACCGCGTCGCGCTCGGCACGCTGGTCCTCGTCCCCCTCGCGCTGCACGAGGTGCTGTCGACGTTGACGCAGGCTGCGCAGACCTATACGCGGGCGACTGCGGGCCTCGCCCGGGTCGCCCAAGTCCTCGAAGCCCCCGCGCTCGGCCGCGGAGACCGCGCAGCCGGTGCGGAGGCGAGCGTGCCGCGCATCGAGCTGAGCGGTGCCGACGTCGGGTGGCCCGGCGCCGCGCCTGTGCTGACCGGCGTGAGCCTGCAGGTGCGCGAGGGGGAACGGGTTGCGCTGGTGGGTCCGTCCGGGGTGGGCAAGACCACGATCGCGGCGACGTTGATGGGGCTCATCCCACCGATGGGCGGTGCGGTCCGCGTGGACGGGACGATCGGCTATCTGGCCCAGGATGCGCACATCTTCAACACCTCGGTCGCCGAGAACGTCAAGATCGGCAACAAGGACGCCACCGAGGCCGAACTCGCGGACGCACTCCTGCGCTCGGGCCTCCGCATGGACCCGAACCGGATCGTCGGTGAGGAGGGCGCGATGCTGTCCGGCGGCGAGGCCCGACGGGTGGCGCTCGCGCGGGTGCTCCTCGGGAATCACCAGTGCTGGATCCTCGACGAGCCGACCGAACACCTCGACGCCGAGACCGCCGACGCACTCATGGCAGACATCTGGGCCGTCTCCGCCGGCGACCCGGTCCTCGTGATCACCCACGACCCTCGCGTGATCGAGCGCTGCGACCGCGTGGTGAAACTGGGCTGAGTCGGGCTCGGATCAGGACGCGAGTGACTCGAGCAGCGCGCGCGACTCCGGCGACGGACGCCACTCCAACGATCGCCCACTGCGCAGTCCGGGACCAGCCTCCCAGATCGTCACCGAGTCGGCGATCCACCGCAGTTGGAGAGGCTGCCCCAGCTGGTCCGTCGCCAACAAGATCCGCTCAGGACCGGAATCGGTGGACGCCTCGGCAGGCGCCACATTCGCCAGCAGGTCCGGCTTGAGCACCGCCCACTGCTCGGCGCTGGCGACGGAACGGGTGAGAAGGCTGCCATCGGGTTGTCGCTCGCACGCACTCAGGGTGGTCAGGTCGTCCAGCCGCACCGGGATCCAGGACAGCGCGGGCCCCTCGCACGCCTGACCCGGCGGGACCGGTGCCGGTGGGGTGGCCGCGCGCTGAGCATTGAGCAGCTCGACGAACGTCGCCAGCAGTTCCTGACCGCCGAAGCGGCCGCCCACCTCCCGGCAGCCGCCCATCATCGAGGTGACCGTCACCGGATCGCGGTCGGGATAGCGAAACACCATCGCATAGGCCGGCCCCGCATCCGCCGTGCACAGGATCTCAGCCGCGGGGAAGCGCTCGGCGCCGTTGAACTGCGCCACGAGCCGGTCGCTGCCGGTCACGAGTTCGTCCGCCGGCGCTTTGGCATCGAGGTCGAGCGCGCAGAGGCGTACGCCCACCACGCCACCCGGCAGCTCCGTGACCCCGTGGCTGGGACTGAATTCGGGCTCGGGACACATCGCCTCCGGCGCCGAGGCGGGCGGCTGATGCGGAGTCGACTCCGGTCCCGCGGCAATGGTGTCACCGCCACAGGCCGACAGCGTCAGCAGCAAGCCGGCAGTGACGCCACCGGCGAGTCGCTGGCGGATGGTTGCAGGACGGTGCATGGCGAAACCGTACGTCGGCCGCGGGCCGCGCCGAGCCCACCTGCGAGAATGGGCCTCATGTTGGTTGCCTTCTCTGTTGCCCCCAGCGGCCCCGAATCCGTGCACGATGCCGTCGCGGCCGCCGTCAAGGTCGTCCGCGAGTCCGGCCTGCCGAACCGCACCGACGCCATGTTCACCACGATCGAGGGTGATTGGGACGAGTGCATGGATGTCGTCCGGCGAGCCACCGAGGCCGTCGGCCAGTTCGGGAACCGTGTGTCCTTGGTGCTCAAGGCGGACATCCGCCCCGGGCATACCGGCGAGTTGACCGGCAAGCTCGACCGTCTCGAGGCGGCCCTCGATTCTCTTGACCGGGAGTGAACCGTCCGGACCTTCGGATCCGCCCTGCTGAGCCTGATGACGCCCACGACTATGTGAGAGCGCATGTCGCCGCGCAGATCGCCACCTATGCGCCGATCATGCCGCGGGACTATGCGGCAACACGCCACGCGGAGGCGCCCGCCGCGGCCAAGGCGCTCGAGACCGAGCTGACCGAGATGCATGCCGTGCTCGCGGGCGGTCACGAGCCCTTTCGACGGCACTGGGTCGCCGAACGCGGCCTGGCCGAGCACACCCGGATCATCGGAATTGCTTGCGCGGGCACCGGGCCGAACTGGTGGGAGGCGGGGTTCGATCCACCCCCGGCCGATGTCACCTTCATGCTGGACCGGCTCTATGTCCTGCCAGCGGAACACGGGACGGGCGCCGGTCAGGCGCTGTTCGATGTGGCAGTGGGGGCGCGGTCGGCGTACCTCTGGATTCTCCGCAACAACCCCCGCGCCGAGCGGTTCTATCGCCGCAACGGATTCGTGCCCGACGGATCCGTCGGGCCGGCGGGCGGGCCCTGGCTGGGTCGGCCGATGTTCCGGATGATCAGGCGGCTGCCCATCGCGTGAGAAACGCCTCCGGCCAGGCCGCGATTGCAACTCCCGATGCCTGAAACCCCCGATGGATGCCTGAAACCCCTGTTGCAGCGGGTGTTTCACCGAGGCAACAGGGGTTTCAGCAGGTGTCACGGGGCCACCGGACGGCTCAGATCAGAGGACCTCGTAGTTCACGGTCATGATGCCCTGACCCGGGTCACCGATCTGCGCGAACGCAGCGCGGGAGAGGTCGAGACAGCGGCCGGCGATGAACGGCCCGCGGTCATTGACCCGCACGATCACGGTCTTGCCGTTGCGCGGATTGGTGACCTTGACGCGGGTGTTGAACGGCAGCGTCTTGTGCGCCGTGGTCATCGCGTTCGGGTTGAAGACCTCACCGTTGGCAGTCATCTGCCCCTGCCAATAGTTGGAGGCGACACAGCTGGCGCCGTTGGCCGGGCTCAGATCCTGGGCCGGCGCGGGTGCGGGTGCCGAGGTGCGCGGGGCGGCGGAGTTGTTCCGCGCGCTCGGTGACGGGCTGGCCGAGTTGGAGCGGGTGCCCACGAGCACAACCTTGTTCACCGGCTCCTTCTCCACGCGAGTGGAGGTGCGCTCGTTGCTCACGGACTTGCCGTTCTCGAAGCGCTCGACCCAGACCTCGACGGCCTTGCCAGGCACGCCCTCGGTCTCGACCTTCTGGGTGCCGGCCGGGAGCTTCGAGGTGTTCTTGCGGACCGTCTTGAACGGGACATCGACCGTCTTGGTGGTCTCGCGGTTCTCGTTCTTGTTGACGGTGACCGTCAGATCCTCGACGATCGGCGCGTCCAGCGCGGGATCGGTCGTGTCATCCGGCGTCAGCTCGACCTGAGCGTCCTTGAGGAGTTCCTCGACGGTGGGTGCGGGGCTGATGAACTCGCGGGACTCGCCGGCCACGACGAGCGTGGTCTTCTTGGCGGTCTGGATGTCGACCGTCAGGCCCTCGCGGCCGATGGCCGCGTTCCGTGAGGTCGACATGCGGCTTTCGTCGCGGATCGAGCGCTCGGCGAGCACCTCGTCCAGCGTCAGGGCGGTGGTCCAGAGGGTCTCGGACTGCCCATCGATGTTCAGGCGAACCTCGCGGCCATAACGCACCGAGATCTGCTGACCATCGGTGATCTTCGTGGCCGGGCTCGGCGCGACCAGATCGCGCTCACCAACGGTGATGCCCTGCTTGTCCAGGACGTCCCCGACGGTGGAATCCCAGGTGCGGACCTTCACAGGCACGCCGTCCTGGCTCACTTCGATGTCCTTGGCCAGTGCCTGAGCGGCACCGAAGACACCACCCGACGCGACCAGGACGCCACCGGCGACTGCCAGAGGAATGACCTTGCGCACTCGTTTCTCCCAACAGGTTTCGTTTCCCAGGTGGCCCAAGAACGAACACACCGGGTAAATCGTCACGAAACGGTAACGCCGCGATGTGGCAAAGCCCTAATCAGTTGGTTCATCTGGCGGCACGCACGCGGAAGCCCCTGAGGCGCAAACTGTTGCTGACAACGAATACGGAGCTGAACGCCATCGCCGCACCCGCGATCATCGGATTCAGCAAACCAAGTGCAGCGATGGGAAGCGCTGCGACGTTGTAGGCGAAAGCCCAGAACAGATTGCCCTTGATCGTACGCAGCGTGCGGCGGGACAACCGGATCGCGTCGGCGGCCAGTCGGACATCGCCCCGGACCAGCGTGAGATCGGCAGCTTCAATGGCGGCATCCGTGCCGGTGCCCATGGCGATGCCCAGGTCGGCGGTCGCCAGCGCGGCCGCGTCGTTGACCCCGTCACCCACCATTGCGACCCGACGACCCCGCGCCTGGAGCGCGGTCACCGCGGTGACCTTGTCCTCGGGCAGGACCTCGGCGGTGACGTGCTGAATGCCGAGCTCCCGCGCGACGCGCTGGGCGGCAGCCGTCGAGTCCCCGGTCAGCAGATGCGGCTCGAGCCCCAGCTCACGGAACCAACGGATGGCCTCGGCGGCGCCCGGTTTGACGGTGTCGGAGAGATCGAGCAGACCGGCGGGCTCGTCATCGACCAGCACGAGAATGCTCGAACGGCCCTCAGCCCGCGCCTCCGCTGCGGCGGTTGCCAGCGCCGGCGGCAGGGTCTCGACCAGGTTGAGGCGCCCGACACGCACCCGCCGCCCATCGACGGTCGCATCGACACCGACCCCCGGTGTGTTGCGGAACTCGTCGAAGGTGAACGGCGCGAGACCGCGGGACTCCGCGTACGCCACCACCGCCCTCGCCACCGGATGCTCCGACCCCGACTCGGCGGAGGCCGCCAGGCGGATCCACTCCGGGTCACCCGCGGCCGGATGGGCGGCGACGACCTGGATTAGCCCCGTGGTGACCGTGCCGGTCTTGTCGAGCACGATGGTATCGACGGAGCGCGTGGACTCGAGGGCTTCGGGGCCCTTGATCAGGATGCCCGCGCTGGCGCCCCGGCCGGTCCCGACGAGGAGGGCGGTCGGCGTCGCGAGGCCCAGCGCGCACGGGCAGGCGATGATCAGCACCGCGACCGCGGCGGTGAACGCAAACCCTGCGCCGGCCCCGGCGACGAGCCAGCCGATCAGGGTGACGAGGGCCAGGCCGATGACAATCGGGACGAACACCGCGGAGATGCGGTCGGCGATTCGCTGGGCCTGGGACTTGCCGGTCTGCGCATCGGAGACCAGCCGAGCGATCTGGGCGAGTTGGGTTTCCTCCCCCACCCGCGTCGCCTGGACGATCAGACGGCCATCGGTGTTGAGCGTGCCGCCGATGACGGTGTCACCGGGGGCGACGTCGACCGGGAGGGACTCGCCGGTGATCATGGCGGTGTCGATCCCGGAGGTGCCGGAAACGACTTGGCCGTCGGTGGCGATCTTCTCCCCGGGGCGGACGACGAACTGGTCGCCTACTTCGAGCTGTTCGATGGGGATGCGGGTCTCGCGACCCTCGCGTACGACCGCCACATCCGCCGCGCCCAACGTCAGCAGCGCGCGAACCGCCTCACCCGCCGAACGACGGGAGCGAGCTTCGAAATAGCGCCCGGTCAGGATGAACGTGATGATCGCGGCGGCGGCCTCGAAATAGATGTTGCCGAGCCCGTCGCTCCGGGCCAGCGTGAACGAGAACTCGTGCTTCATCCCGATCGTGCCGGCGTGGCCGAAGAACATGGCGAAGACGGACCAGAGGTACGCAGCCAGGCTGCCCATCGAGATCAGCGTGTCCATGGTCGTCGCGCCATGGCGGAGGTTGACCAGCGCCGAACGATGGAATCGCAGCCCGCCGAAGAGGACGACCGGTGTGGTCAGGATCATCACGAGCCATTGCCAACCGGGGAACTGGAACGCCGGGACCATGGAAATCGCCACGACCGGCACCGTCAGCACGGCGGACATGATGAGGTCGCGGCGCAATTGGACGACCGGGTCGGGTCGCTCGGGGTCATCCGGCTGCGGGACCGCGGCCTTGTATCCGGTCTTCTCCACTACCGCGATCAGATCCTCCACCGGGACCGGCTCGAGGAGGTCGATGCGGGCCTTCTCGGTCGCATAGTTGACCGAGGCGTTCACGCCCTCGACCTTGTTGAGCTTCTTCTCCACGCGGACGGCGCACGAGGCGCACGTCATGCCTTCGATGTCGAGTTCGAGTGAGTGTGGTTTCTTGGGCGCGGCGAGGCGAGTGGTGACGGGGTCAGTCATGATCGGCTTTCTGAAGGGCTGGTGACCGGCACTCCGGGGCTTGGCGGCATCGGAGGGCCGGTGGAACAGGCGCGGTGACCGACCACCCGAGGCGCTGGGCGTCGGGTTGGTCGGCGTCGCTTGTGCGATAGGACGCGGGAGGTGTGGGCGGCAGCACGCCCCACCGGGAGGGTCGGGCTCAGGCCTCGACGACGGTGTAGTCGCCCGCCTCCGAAACCGCCTCGGCGATCGAGGACAGCGGCAGCCGCTCGGCGGACTCGACGACCATCGTGCCGCTGTCGAGCTGGACGTTCACGTCGGTGACGCCCTCGAGCTCGGACACCTCTTCGGTGACGGCGTTCACGCAGTGGCCGCAGGTCATGCCGGTGACGGTGTAGTTCGTGGTGGCCATGGCGCCTCCTGGGGTATGGGTTCCGGACAGAATCATGATGACGGACGTGGCCGGCGGATCGCCGGGCGGATCAGGACCGGACGAGCCGTGCAATCGCGTCGCTGGCCTCGGTGATCTTCAGGTCGGCTTCCTCCCCGCCCGCTTCGATGGCGTGCGCGACGCAGTGGTGGAGGTGCTCATCGAGCAGATTGAGGGCGACGGACTCCAGAGCCTTGGTCGCGGCGGAGATCTGCGTGAGGACGTCGATGCAGTATTTGTCCGCCTCCACCATGCGCTGCAGACCGCGGATCTGCCCCTCGATGCGGCGGAGCCGCGTGAGATGGGCCTGCTTCGTCTCGTGATAACCGGGATCGTGGGCCGTGTTCGTCATGGAATCCATGGTACCCCTAGGGGGTACTGGTATCAAACGGTCGGGGGCGCAACACGACGGCTCGGAGCCCTCTACCACGAGATTCGGACAACTGTCCACAGGAACGCAAGTTATGCACAAGCGATCGGCCTTAGTGCCGATCGATTGCGGCTGTCAAGTCCGCAAAACTATGCAATCCGCCCTGCGGACAGGGCCCAAAATTCTTTTCATCCCCAGGGTGTGCAGAGCGAAACACCTAGTGAAAGCCAAGTTACTGCCTCGTCAATATGACTATCCACAGCACTGTGCCCAGCTGGCCCACAAGCCGACTGGCTTCTTCCCCAACTCATCCACAAGCCCTGTGGATAACTGCCCTTGGCGTGTCGCCCGGACCGGGCCTAACGTGGCGGCGCCAGCCGAGCCCGGGCCGTTCGTCATTGTTGTCGGACCCGCCCCCTAGCGTCGGATCAAGCCAGCGAGGGACAGGAGGGTGCGCACGTGACCACCGACTTCAAGGACTTCACCGACGAACTGACCGCCGATGAGCCCCGCGGTGGCGGGATGGACCGCATGCCGCCCCAGGACAACGACGCAGAGCAGGCCGTCCTCGGCTCGATGCTGACCAGCAAGGACGCGATCGCGGACGTCCTGGAGACGGTGAAGGCCGCGGACTTCTATCACCCGGCGCACGAATACATCTTCTCGGCGATCCTCGATCTCTACGGGCGCGGCGAGCCCGCCGACCCCATCACGGTCGCGAACGAACTCAACCGGACGGGCATGCTCCAGCGCGCACGGGGGCCGCTCTATCTCCATGACCTGTACGCCAAGGTGTCCGTGGCAGCCAACGCCGGCTACTACGCGCGGATCGTGCGGGAGAAGGCGATTCTGCGGCGCTTGGTGGAAGCGTCGTTGAAGATCGCGCAGTTGGGATACGCCGGAGAGGGCGATGTCGCCGACATCGTTGATCGGGCCCAGGCGGCCGTCTATTCGGTGACCGACGGGAATACCGCCGAGGACTACCAGCCGCTGTCGGAGCTGCTGGAGGCCACCCTCGACGAGATGGAGGCCATCAGCTCACGCTCGGGCGAGATGGCGGGCGTGCCCACGGGATTCATCGAGCTCGACGAGCTCACCAACGGCCTCCACGGGGGCCAGATGGTGATCCTGGCCGCGCGGCCCGCGGTGGGGAAATCGACGCTCGGCCTCGACTTTGCCCGCGCCTGCTCGATCAAGAACGGCATGACCTCGGCGATCTTCTCGCTCGAGATGAGCAAGGTGGAGATCACCATGCGTCTGCTCTCCGCCGAGGCACAGATCCCGCTCAACCACATCCGCAAGGGCACGATGAGCGAGGAGGACTGGCAGCGCGTGGCGAACAAGATGGCCACGATCTCGTCCGCCCCGCTCTATATCGACGACTCGCCGAACCTGACGATGATGGAGATCCGCGCCAAGGCCCGGCGGTTGAAGCAGAAGCACGATCTCAAGCTGATCGTCATCGACTATCTCCAGCTGATGACGTCGGGCAAGAAGGTCGAATCGCGTCAGCTCGAGGTGTCGGAGTTCTCGCGGCAGATCAAGTTGTTGGCCAAGGAACTCGACGTGCCGGTCGTGGCGATGTCCCAGCTCAACCGTGGCCCCGAGCAGCGCACCGACAAGAAGCCGATGGTCTCCGACCTTCGCGAATCAGGCTCGCTCGAACAGGATGCAGACATCGTGATCCTGCTGCACCGCGAGGACATCTATGACAAGGAGTCCCCGCGCCTGGGCGAAGCGGACTTCATCGTCGCTAAGAACCGAAACGGCCCCACCCGGACCGTCGTCACCGCGTTCCAGGGCCACTACAGCCGCTTCGTGGACATGCAGCACTGACGAATAGCCGGAGGTTCTCGCCTCAGCGGACCGTTATCCGGCGGGTATCGACGTCGAGCGGGCCGGCCTCACCGACCGAGGGGTCGTCTTCTGTGACCTCGATGATGTATTCCCCGGGCGACAGGACCACCTCGAGGCGATACGGCGCCATCGTCATGCCCTGCTCGGTCATCGCGGTCCCCTGCTGCACGATCGCGCCGGTGGGTGTGAGCACCCGCCACGGCAAGGTGGCTTCGAAGACCGCCGCCTGGCCCGTGACCACCACTGGAGAGGACACGCTTGCGCGCTCGGCGGGTGAATCGATCCCCACCAGCAGAAGCGTCTCGGACCACTCGCCACGAGCTTCCGGAGAGGTCCAGTCGACAGCGCCCCACAACTCCTGTGCCGGCGCGCCGTCGATGTGCAGCTGCACGCGCTTCTCCGCACCCAATTGCTCCGTCACCGTATGAATCAACTGTTGCTTCATCGCCGCGGCCGCTGGCGACCCCACGTTGGCCGTCCGCGCCTCGCCGGACAGGTCCACGGTGACCACGCCGTCGTTGTCGGAGATCCCGAGCACGCGGGTCGAGCGATTCCAAGGCCCGACGTAGTCCGGATCCTGCGGTCCGTCGATCATGGCTTCCACGGCACCGCGGGCGGGCGTATCCCCCGCGACACCCCGGGCCTCCCGGGCCAATCGGATCCCGTTCGGGGAATCGACCAAGAAATAGACGAGCGCCTCACGCTGTCCGGCACCCGTCGGCGAGGCTGACCCGGGCGAAGGGGCGGCGGACATCCGTGCCGGGGACTCGGCAGCCGCTGGCTCCGCCGACGTGGCCGTCTCGGCGAGCGAGGGAGGACTGGGGTGTGGTGTCGGACCGGAGGAACCGCCCGGCGTGCATCCCGCGACCACCACGCCACCCATCACCGCGACAACCGTCGCAGCGCGAATCGTCATCATGAGACCCCTCCTCGGGAGAGAGCCCTCGATGTGAGGAAGCTTCCAGGATACGCCCCGACCTGCCGGGACGGAAGCCGCACAGAGGCTCGCGCGCAGGGGCTCCTTCGCCGATGCCCCCACGCCATGCCCTTAGGCTCCCCGCATGACACGCGAGCAACGCCTGGTCCTGGCGATCGCCATCCTCGGCTCATTCGTGTCGTTCCTGGATGGCACGCTCGCGAACGTCGCGCTCCCGGCGATCCGCGCCGAGCTCGGGGGCGGCCTGAGTGCGCAGCAGTGGATCGTGGATGCGTACCTCATCACCCTTGGCGCCCTCATCCTCATCGCCGGGGCGCTCTCGGACGTGTTCGGCCGAATCGGCGTCTTCCGCGCGGGCCTGATCGGCTTCGGCATCACCTCCGCGGCGATCGCTCTCGCTCCGAGCGTCGAACTGTTGATCGTCTTCCGCGCCTTGCAGGGTGCCGCCGGCGCCCTGCTCGTCCCCAGCTCGCTCGCGCTCATCATGGCCAACTTCCGTGATGCGGCCCAGGCTCGCGCGATCGGGTCCTGGACGGGCTGGACGTCGGTGGCCTCGCTCGCCGGCCCGGTCATCGGGGGCGGATTCATCGACCTGCTGTCGTGGCGGGCGGCGTTCGCGATCAATCTGGTCCCCATCGCGGTGGCGCTGGTGTTGATGTCGCGGTTGGCGCAGCGTGACGTACGCCGAGCGGGCGCTGCGGTCGACTTTCCCAGTGCGTTCCTGGTGGTTGCCGGGCTCGGCGGCGTGGTGTTCGCCCTGATCGAGCAGGGCAACTTCGGGTGGTCGCACCCGGGCATCTGGGGCCCGCTGACCGTCGGCGCGGTCGCTCTCGGGCTCTTCGGCTGGCGGCAAACCCGCGTGGACCACCCGATCATGCCGATCAGCCTGTTCCGGGCCCGCAACTTCTCCTGGGGCAACGTGGCGACGGTGTTCGTCTATGCGGCGCTGTACCTCTCCGGCTTCCTCATCGTCGTCTATCTGCAGCAGTCCGCCGGCTTCGGTGCGACCGCCGCGGGGCTCGCACTGATCCCGTCCTCGATCGCGATGATCCTGTTGTCCTCCACCATCGGCAAACTCGCCGGGCGCTTCGGGCCGCGGCCCTTCATGACCGCCGGTCCGCTGCTCATGGGCGCCGGGTTCCTGCTCATGCTCATGATCACCGACCCGCTGAACTATTGGACCCAGTTGCTCCCCGGTGCCGTGGCCTTCGGACTGGGCCTGGCGATCACGGTCGCGCCGCTGACCTCCGCCATCCTCGGTGCCGTCGACACCGCCCGATCCGGCATCGCGTCAGCGGTGAACAACGCGGTGTCCCGGATTGCCGGCCTCGTGGCGGTGGCGTTGGTGGGTTTGATCGTGGGTGCACGCCTGGACCTCGCAGGCCTGCACCGCGGTTTAGTCGTCTGTGCTGCTCTCAGCATCATCGGCGGTGTGGTCTCGTGGATCGGCATCCGCAGACAGCCGGTCGGGAGCCACAGCGCCGGCTGACCGAGACGTGACGTTCAGCGAGGGCTGATCCACCACCCACCGCCACGAGCCGTCCGACTGGCGGCGGGCGATCTCAACGGTGACGCCACCGTCTGGCATCACGGTGGAGGTGAGGGCGAGTTCGCCGGCGATCAGCGGCGGGCTCTGCGCACCCACCTCGACCGCCACTCCACTCGCCACGAAGCTGTCCCAGAACTCCCGGAGCGCAGCCGCTCCACGCGCCACGCCTCCTCCGGTGTCCAGAGCCGCATCGTCCTCGAACAGCGCGACCAGGCCCTCGACGTCACCGTCGGCGACCCGTTCCACGAGCAACTGCAGCAATTGATTGGGCTCGTGCGCCCGCGTTCTGTCCATGTGCGCTCCTCGACGACACCAGCGTGCTCGAGGCACACGTTAGCCAGTCGGGCCCACCACCGAGCCCCGACGCCTCCACCTTGCACCCCGTTGCCGACCTCGCACACGTCCCTTTCGGGTGCGAAGACTGCGACGGTGTGCATAGTCAGCCGTGAGCAGTACGCAGGGTCAGCCGTGAGCAGTGCGCAGGGTCAGCCGTGAGCAGTACGCAGGCCAGTGCCACACCGGCAGCCCTCACGTCGAGGATGTGTCCCGGTCGGTCTCATCCTCGCGTGGGGGTGCGGGCACTCCCGGCTGCGCCAAAGTCGCACCGGAGCGCAGGATGTGCGCGTCGGCGAACCGCTCCGCGTACTCCTCCTCCGCCACCGACCGCCGATCGAACTCCTCGTCCTGCTCCTTGCAGATCGAGCGCCAACCCGTGACCTTCCACAGGACGCCACCCGCGATCCCGCCCACGATTGTCGGCACGATCCAGCCGAAGCCCTGCGCGGCGAGCGGAATCAGGTGATAGATCGACTCCAGCCACGTCGGCATGGTGGCTCCGACCATGCTTACGACGACCGCAGCGGATTCATAGAGACTCACGATGAGTGCCAGCAGCGCCGCGCCCTTCCAGACGCCATCGTTGGGGATGATGCGCCGGGTCAGGCCGAGGACGACGAGGAGGATGGACACCGGATACATCGCCATGAAGATCGGACCCGCGATGGCCACGATGCGCTCGACGCCTCCCATCGCCTGGAAGACGCCGACGACCGCCACGGCCGTGAGGGCGACCCGATAAGGCACTTTGCCCTTGGTGCCTTCTTCGACGAAGCCCGCGACCACCGTCATGAGCCCGATCGCCGTCGTCAGACAGGCGAGTGCCACGGCAACCGCGAGGGCATAAGTGCCGATCGATCCGGAGAGAAGGTGAATCAGCCCGACCAGCAGTGTGGTGCGCTCGGTGTCCGCGGGGAAGTGCGAGTTGCCCGTCGCGCCGAGATATTCCAGCCCCGCATAGACCACCCACAGCGCGGTCGCGCCCACCGCGCTGGCGCCCAGAATCATGACGATGTTGCGCTTGGGCGAGCGGTATCCCTTCTTCACCATGGCCGAAACAAAAATCGTCGCGCAGAGCAGACCGGTCAGAATGTCGCCCATCTGATAGGCCTCGACGAATGCCATATAGAACGGGTTCTCGAGGCCCGTCGCGACCGGCTCCCCCACCGGGCGCACCACGGCGAGGATGACCAGCGTGAACAGGATGAGCAGCAGCACCGGCGTCAGGACCTTGCCGATCCGGTCCGCGATGGACCCTTGATCGAACCCCACGAACGTGGCGATGGCAAAGAACACGACCACGGCAATGAACCGGCCGACGGAGTTGTCGGAGGCAGGAATGAGTGTCCGGACACCGATCTCGAACGCCACCGCCGAGGTTCGCGGAATTGTGATCAGAGTGCCGACCCCGATCATCACGAGGATGTTGTAGACGATGTAGAACCACGGTGCGATCGGCTGCGCGAGGGACTTGAACGTGCCACCGCTGTTGGCGACCGCGGCCACGGCGAGGACCGGCAGCAGGATCCCCGCCAGAGTCAGGCCGAGGAGGCCGATCTGCCAATTGGGGCCCGTCGAGGCGCCGATATAGGGCGGGAAGATCAGATTTCCGGCGCCGAAATAGATCGCAAAGATCGCGAATCCGACCACGAGCGCATCAATCAGTGCTTTGCGACGACTCACCTTGGCCATGGTCGTTCTCCCGGGGGATTTCAACAGATGAGTCATCGTAAATGGATCGCCCGGAACCGAGAGGAAAAGGGACGAATCTTTCACCGGGTCGCCGTGACCGTGCGGAAACGCCCTCGAAGAAGATCCGACGCGTCGCCCCGGGCCGCCCTATCGTTCACGCATGACGCAGTTCTCCACGTCGGTGGCCTCGGTGACCGTTTATCCCGGCCAAGCCCGCATCACACGACACGGCCGAATCACCCTTCCCCCACGCAGCCGGTCGGAGGTGCTGGTGACCGACCTCCCGCTCACGCTGATCCACGAATCGGTCCGGGTGACGGGCCGGGGCCCGGGGTCCATCACGGGCATCGACGTGCGCACCACCCACCACGCAACCGACAACTCTGCCCGGACCGCGGCGCTCCTGGCGGAGCGACAGCGTTTGGCGGTCGCCGCGCAGGAGGTCGTGGACGAGCGGCGTGCCCTGGACGTGCAGCTCACATTGCTGGAGTCGGTGGCGAGTTCCGCCGGCCTGCCCTACGCGAGAAAGCTGGCCACCGGCCTCGCCCCGGATGACCTCGGGCCGGTCGCCGAGCGGATCGCCGCGCAGGTGTCTAACGTGCTGACCAGCCGTCGCGCGCTCCTCGACAAGGAGAAGCGCATCAGTGACGAGCAGGCCCGCGTCGATCGGGAACTCGGCTCCCCCGTCCAGCCAATCCCGGACCGCACCGAGGTCGCGATCGCGGTCAGGACCGCAGACGATGCTGAGGGCAGCGAGATCGAGCTCGAGGTGTCCTATCTGGTCGAGGGCGCGACGTGGGAGCCCCGATACGACCTGCGGCTCGACGAGACCACGGGCGAAGTGGCGGTGACATGGTTCGGGATGGTCCGCCAGTGGTCCGGGGAGGACTGGCCCGCGAGCGAACTCCGCCTCAGCACAGCCCGACCGGCCGCGGCGATCACGATCCCCGAACTCGCCCCGTGGTTCCTGACCGAGCCGGTCGCACACCGTGGCATGCCTGTGCCTTCCGGCCCGGTCGCCGGCGCACCGGCGCCGATGCTGGCCATGGCCGATGCATCCCGGTCGGCGAAGCTGGAAATGGCCGAGCCAGTGGCGTTCGACGAAGCGTCGATGGAGATGGGCGCGACCGCGGCGACCTATGCGGCCCAGACTCCAGTCGCGATCCCGTCGGATGGATCCGAGCACCAGGCGCTCATCACCGATTTCCGTTTGCCGGCCGATGTGGATCATGTGACAGCGCCGGTGCGCAGCGAGGACGTCTTCCTCCGTGCGACGGTGACGAACTCTTCCCCTCACACGCTCCGCGCAGGCAGGGCGTCACTCTTCCATGGCGCCGAGTTCGTGGGCGTCTCGGATCTCGAGGTGCTGGCACCCGGCGAGGAGGTCGAGCTCGCACTCGGCCTGGAGGACCGGATTCGCGTCAAGCGCGAACTGGTCGCCAGGCATGCGGACAAGGCCTTCCTGGGCGCCACCGCACGCCATGAGGCACGCTGGCGCACCACCGTGACGAACCACTCGGGCAAGCCGGCGAAGGTCACCGTCCTCGACCAGGCCCCGGTGTCGAAAGCGCCCGGCATCACGGTGCGCGACGTGAAGACTTCGCCCGGCACGGACGTGAACGATCTCGGGGAAGTGACGTGGCGCCTGGAACTGGCCGATGGCCAGCAGGCACAGGTCGAGCTCGGGGTCCGAGTGGAAGTCGCCCGCGGCGTGAGCCTCAGCGGCTGGCGCGACTGATTTTTCCCGGAGTTCCCAGTGTCAATCCTGAAGGCGCCCGTTCAATTTGGGGCAGGAAAGCGTACCCTTAATAGCGATCGAATGTCCGTCTCACACCCCGAGGGATCACATGACGAGCACGCTTTCGTCCTCCGCCCAGCTCAATGAAGAGTGGGCCGAATTCACCGCAGGTCCGTGGCAGGACCAGATCGACGTCCGAGATTTCATCCAGCGCAACTACACCCCCTACGACGGCGATGCGTCCTTCCTCGCCGGCCCGACCGAGCGCACGCTGGGGATCTGGAACAAGCTCACCGCGATGTTCCCGACCGAACGGGAAAAGGGCGTTTATGACGTCGATTACGAGACCGTGTCCGGCATCGACGCCTTCAAGCCGGGCTATATCGACAAGGACAACGAACTGATCGTCGGCCTGCAGACCGATGCCCCGCTGAAGCGGGCGATCATGCCCTACGGCGGCTGGCGCATGGTCGAACAGTCGCTCAACACCTATGGCTATCCGGTGCTGCCGGAGTTGAAGACGGCCTTCACGAAATATCGGAAGACCCACAACGTGGGCGTCTTCGACGCGTACACGAGCGCCATCCGCGCGGCCCGCTCGAGCCACATCATCACCGGGCTTCCCGATGCCTACGGTCGCGGCCGGATCATCGGCGACTATCGCCGGGTCGCGCTCTATGGCGTCGACGCGTTGATCAACGACAAGAGGCTCGACCGGATGGAACTCGACGCCCAGGCGTCGATCGAAGACGTCATCCGCGACCGCGAGGAGAACGCCGAGCAGATCCGCGCGCTCGAGGAGCTCAAGAGGATGGCGACGTCCTATGGCTATGACATCAGCCGCCCCGCTGCCACGGCGCGTGAAGCGATCCAATGGCTCTATTTCGGTTACCTCGCGGCGGTGAAGGAGCAGAACGGCGCGGCGATGTCGATCGGCCGCAACTCGACGTTCCTCGACATCTATGTCAGCCGCGACCTGGCCAACGGGAGAATTACCGAGTCCGAGGCCCAGGAACTCATCGACGACCTGGTCATCAAGCTCCGGATTGTGCGCTTCCTGCGGACGAAGGAGTACGACCAGATTTTCGCCGGTGACCCGACCTGGGTGACCGAGTCGATCGGCGGCATGGGCACGGACGGCCGCTCGATGGTCACCAAGACCTCGTTCCGCTATCTCCAGACGCTCTACAACCTCGGCCCTGCGCCGGAGCCCAACCTGACCGTGTTCTGGGCGACCGACCTGCCGGACGGTTTCAAGCGCTTCTGCGCCGAGGTGTCGATCGACACGTCCGCGATCCAATACGAGTCCGATGACCTCATCCGCTCCACCGCCGGTGACGACGCCGCCATCGCGTGCTGCGTGTCTCCGATGAAGCAGGGCAAGGCGATGCAGTTCTTCGGCGCGCGGGTGAACATCGCCAAGGCGTTGTTGTATGCGATCAACGGTGGCCGCGACGAGGTCAACGGCAAGCAGGTCTCCCCCGCCGCCACACCGCTCAACGACACCACCAAGCCGCTGGACTACGACGAGGTCTACGCGCGCTATCTGGAGACCCTCGACTGGGTCGCCAGCATCTATGTGAACGCCCTGAACATCATCCACTACATGCATGACAAATATGCATACGAGCGGATCGAGATGGCGCTCCACGACCGCGAGGTGCGGCGTACGCTCGCGTGCGGAATCGCCGGCCTGTCGGTGGCGGCGGACTCGCTCGCGGCGATCAAGTACGCCAACGTCACGCCCGTGGTCAACGAGGACGGGCTCGTCACCGACTATGTGATCGACGGCGACTTCCCGAAGTTCGGCAACGACGATGACCGCGTCGACGACATCGCAGTCGACCTGGTCAGCAAGTTCATGGAGAAGATCCGCCAGTTCGAGACCTATCGCGGGGCGATCCATACCCAGTCGGTGCTCACGATCACCTCGAACGTGGTCTATGGCAAGGCGACGGGCAACACCCCGGATGGCCGCCGTGCGGGCGAGCCGTTCGCTCCGGGCGCCAATCCGATGAACGGACGCGACACGCACGGCATGCTGACTTCGGCGCTGTCGGTGGCGAAGCTGCCGTACGCCGACGCCGAGGACGGCATCTCCCTCACGAATACCGTCGTGCCGAGCGGCCTCGGCCGGGACCAGCAAGAACGGGTCGACAACCTCGTGGGACTGTTGGACGCTTATGTCGGTGAGGGTGGTTATCACCTGAACGTCAACGTCCTCAACCAGGAGACGCTCGTCGATGCCATGGAGAACCCGGACAAATATCCGCAGTTGACCGTGCGGGTGTCCGGCTACGCCGTCAACTTCGTGCGCCTCACAAGGGAGCAACAGCTTGACATCCTCAACCGGACCTTCCACCAAGGCTAAACACCAGGGGGACGTGACGCTGCTCCCGCTCGGCGACGAACTCGCGCCGTTCGGGGTCCGGTCCGAGGAGTTAGAAGCTCTTCGGACCGGACAGGCCGCGCAGATCCACTCCTGGGAACTCGTGACCGCAGTCGACGGACCCGGGACACGCCTGAGCATCTTCTTCTCCGGCTGCCCGTTGCGGTGCGTGTTCTGCCACAACCCGGACACGATCTTCGCCCGCTTCGGGACCATCCGCACGTTGGATCAGGTGAAGGCACGGATCAAGCGCTACAAGGCGATTTTCAAGGCCAGCGGTGGTGGGGTGACCTTCACCGGTGGCGAGGCCATGCAGCAACTGCCGTTCATCGCGAACCTGATCGACTTCTGCCATGAGGAGGGTGTGCACACCGCGCTGGACACGTCCGGGTTCTTGGGCGCCGCCGCCAGCGACGACCTGCTGAGACGGCTGAACATGGTCCTGCTCGATGTGAAGTCGGGCGACGAGGAGACCTATCACCGCGTCACCGGCCGGCAACTGCAGCCGACGATCGATTTCGGCGACCGCCTCAATGCGCTCGGAGTCACGATCTGGATCCGGTTCGTCCTCGTCCCCGGCTGGACCGATGACCCGGAGAACATCAAACGGGTCGCAGACATCGTGACGCGCTGGCGGCACGTCGTGGAGCGGGTGGAAGTGTTGCCCTTCCACCAGATGGGGCGTGACAAGTGGTCGCAGATCGAGTTGGATTATCAACTCCATGACGTTGAGCCGCCGACGCCGGAACAGACCCAAGCAGCCCGGGCGTTCTTCCAGTCCAGGGGGTTCACCACCTTCTGATCCGTTGGGCCGCGCTCGGACATCGGTCGCTCGTCCGAGGCTTGTTGGCCGAGGCTTTGGTGGCTGATAGGACCCCGCTGAAAGAGCTTTAGCTCTCTATCGATAACCTTTCAGGACATCGATTTGAGGAATGGAGGCATGACAATGAGCCGTGGACTTATCGGAACACTGATCAGCATCTTGGTCGTCGTCATCCTGGTCATCGTGATCATGCGACTGATCTGACTGCGCAGGCTGCCTGAGGCAACGACGCCGACGGCACCGAGCCGATTCGGGCCAACGCCGGACTGGAGAGTCCCGCGTTGGCCCGAAGTCGTTTCACGAAGCGCATGGTCCTCGAGAGCGAGTGGGCCGTGCGCTCCACGCTGGCGGCACTGCGCGTGATGAACCGGTTGCCGTTCAGCGACGCGCTGGGGACTGGCGATGCGGCCTCTGCAGTGGGCGGCCAACTCGATCGACCTGGACGCGGCAGCGCAATCGGGTGCATGGCGGCGCGGGGCACTGGTTCCCCTCCCGACCGGGGGTCGCCAAGACCGAGCCGGGCGGCACGCGACGCCTGCCACCCGGAGACGACGTCACAAACCGCGCGCAGAGCGGGGTCCATCGACACAGTCGACGTGGCCCCCACTCTCGTTGCGGTTTGTGACGGGCTGCCGCGCAGCAACCTTTCGGGCCCAGCAGATCGGGACAGGGAGAACCAAGAACACGGCCCGGACGATCAAGATCCTGTTCGCCGGGCGCCGGATCAGCCGCGGGCAATGAGTTGAATACGCGAGCTGACCTGCAGTTTGGTGAGCAGAGCGCTGACGTTGTTCTGCACGGTTTTCACCGATATGTGCAGGCGACGGGCAATCTCGGGATTGTCCAGGCCCTGGCGCACCAACTCGAGCACCTCACGTTCGCGGAGCGTGAGTCCGTCAGCACCGGCCAGGCTCTGGGTGGCGACAGCGGTGCGCACCGATCTGCCCAGGTCGCCCGCGATCACCGTGTCCCCGTCGGCGATGGCGGCGACCGCGCGTGCGATGGCGCCGGCCCCGGCCCCCTTGAGGATGTAGCCGCGCGCGCCCGCCCGAAGACACCGGGTCAGGGATGCGGTGTCGTCGTGCATGGTCAGGATGAGCACGCCGGCGTCGGCGCGCAGCCGCAGGATCTGCTCGGCCGCCGTGGCCCCGTCGGCTCCGGGCATATCGAGATCGATCACCGCGACCTCGAAGTCGGTGCTCCGGGCCAGGTCGATCAGCTCGGTCCCGTCCGTGGCCGACCCGACCACGTGGATCCCCTCGACAGTGTCCAGCAGAGCCTCCAGGCCGGCCAGGAATACCGGATGGTCATCGGCGAGAATCACGCGGATCATCGGTGTCCCTCCGGGCGCAGGGGCAGTTCGGCCCGGATCCGGCAACCACCGTCCACCGGCGAATCCAGCGTGAGCGATCCGCCGAGTTCGGTGGCCCGTTCGGTCATCGCGCGGATCCCCACCCCGGGCGTCGACCCGGCGAGGCCGCGGCCGTCATCGGTCACCGTCAACACCAGCCGATCATCCTCGACCCGGCCGGCGACTGCGACCCGGGTCGCCTCCGCGTGCCGGGCGGCATTGCGGACCGCCTCGATCACGATCCGGAAAGCAGCGACCTCGACCGCCGACTCCAGGTCGGCCGGCAGCTCCAGGGTCACGGTCCGGTGCAGGTGATCGGCGACCTCCGGGATCGCGCGGGCGAGCGCGTCGGAGAGCCCGGCCTGCTCCAGCGCGGTCGGGCGCAGTTCCTGGATGAGCCGGCGCACCTCGGCGATCGCGCCGGTGGCCTGCTGCCCGATGGCGTCGAGCTGGGCGGTGATCCGCGCGGGGTCGGCGCCCGCCTCGGTCAGGTTGCGGGCGGCCTCCGCGCGCAACTGGATCCCACCGAGCACCGGCCCGAGCCCGTCGTGCAGATCCCGCTGGACCCGGGCCCGTTCCTCGGAACGGATGGCCGCCAAGCGGTCACGGCTCTCCGCGAGCCGCCGGTCGATCCGGATGCTGTGCAGCACCAGCGCCGAGACAGCGGCGACCTCGCTGAGGACGCGGAGATCGCGCGGGGACAGCCCTTCCCCCGGTGCCCGTTCGGCGCTCCGCAGCAGGCCGACCTCGGCGCCGGCCACCACCAATGGCACTTCGGTCACGCCGTGGCGGTCAGCCGGTCCGGTTCCGCTGGCCGCCACCACATCGCCGCCCTCGTCGGTGAACGCGACCCACGGCACCCGGAGGGTTCGGGCGAGTTCGGCGGCGGCATCCTGCAGCACCTGTCCCGGTTGGGTACGCGACTGGTTGGCCACCCGGTCGGCGATGGTGTTCGGGTCGCCGTTGGTGCCGAGCAGGAAACGGTCGAGCAGGAACCGGATGAGCCGGTGGACAGGGAAGGCCAGCGCAGCCACGGCCAGCCCGGCAACCACGGGCCACATCGAACCTGGCAGCCAGCGGACCGCGGCGGCATAGGTTGTGACGAGCACCAGGCCGGTCAGGCCGGCCGTCACGGCGAGGTGGGCGACCACCCCCAGCTCCCAGAGGCGGCGCCGCAACACCGCCACCGCGATCGCCGCCGGGAGCAGCAGCAGGGCGACTGCCGCGGGCGCTTCCGCGGAATCGGTGCCGAACAGCACCAACGGCGCGGTCACGATCGCGATGATCGCGGCAGCGGCCACCCAGCGCAGCCGCTGCCGCTCCCCTGCATCCGCCCCGCGCCACCGCCAGATCAGCGCGGCCGCGGCCACGACGTTGAGCACGGGCAGGAGGAGAAACAGCCCACTGAGCAGGCCGTCGATCACCCCGATCAGGCCCTCCCAGCCATAGGGATTGTCGAACTGCTCCAGGCTGCTCGAGCCCAGTGGACCCGGCGCCAACGCGGTCGCGAGCAAGGCCAGCGCGCCCCAGGCGAGCACCGCGCCCTCCACGACCCGCCAGCCGCGACCGGCGAGGCGCCCCTCGGGGAAGCGCAGCAGCACCACCAGGACGGCCACCTGCGCCGGCACCCAGACCCAGTTCGTGATCCACAGGATCGGGTCCAGCGGTCGAGCCCCGGCGGACACCGCGTACGGCACCCAGCCGAGCGTCAGCATCGTCGACAACTGGGCCAGCCCGGCCACCGTGAGCAGCCGGCCCATCGGGTGCCGCGGTTGACGGTGCAGGAGCACGGCGCCGGTGGTGGCCAGAATCGCGAAGCCGAGCACCGACGCCCCCGCACTGATCCGGGACAACACGGTGTCCTGGGCGCCTTGGCGGGGCAGCACCGCCACGATCGTGAGGGTCGGGATGGCCAGGGCCACGGTCAGCACGAACGCACCCGCGCCGACCCCCGCCCCTCCGGTGCGCGCGGGGGCAATCGCGCCGCTGCGGCGCACGACGGCTTCTCCCACTCCTGGATTCTAGGCCTGAGCTGCGACCCGCGCGGGCGCCGTGGTGGGCTCGGCTTCAGTCTCGTCGGGGGCGGTTCGGCGCAGGATGCGGGTCAGGGCCCAGTACGCCAGCCCCGCGCCGATGAGCAGGGCACCGGCAGGTCCGAGCATGGGCATGGAGAGGGCGCCCAGGGCGATAACGATGGCGGCCACGACCGGGATCACTCGCCGGATCGCGCCGATGACCGCAATGGCCACGACGGCCAGCGAGAACGCCGACCAGATGACCATCATCGAGATCGCGAACAAGTCGATGGATTCGATGTCGAGAACGTGCGGCGCCACCGCGGCGAGGTGCGGCACGACGAAGGCCTGGGCATACACCGTCGCGGCCTGCAGAATCGTCACCGCCATCAACACGACCGGAACCCATGGCGGCAGGGACCGCCCGGTCCGGCCGCGGAGGTGCCCGAGCCGGGAGACCACGACGGCCAGCGCCACCAGGGCACAGAGGTGAATGGTCTGGAACAGCTGGAACGGGAGCTCACCGCCGTACTGGGAGAGCTTCGTGTCGGGGCTGATGCTGAACATCAGCGGGGCATACCAGGCACCGTTGGCCACCAGGACCAGTCCGACCGCAGCCAGCGCGATGCCGGTGGCCCGGGTCGTCCGAGCGGTGGAATGGGCGGTGGAATGCAGGGATCTGGTGAGTTGCGTGGATCGGCTCGATGGGGCGCTCATGGGGGTTCCTTCCGTGACTGCCGCCGGATTCGGGGCGTGTCATAACGGTCTCCCCAGGGCATTCCCGGCCGACAGAGCTGGAACTCCCGCCGCTGCGGGAAGTCCTCCCGGACCGTTACCTCCGGCTGCTCACCGGCGGGGATCCCGTCGAGCGACCGGCGGGACCACGTCGGCTCCGAGCAGCACCGCATCTGCGGTCACCAGCGTGAGGGACTCCTGGTGGGCTTGAGCGAGCAGCATCCGGTCGAAGGGGTCGCGATGCGGCAATCCCGACACTTTCCGGACGGTCCACGAGTGGATCGGCGCGACCGGCAGCCAGTCCAGCCCGCTCCGCTCGATCAGGTCCGGAAGTTCGTCAGGGGTGGTGATCTTGCCGAGTTCCTGCTTGATGGCGATCTCCCACACGCTTGCGGCCGAGACGAAGACGCGAGGCTGGCGTTGCAGCCAACCCCGCGTACCCTCACCCAGTCGTGGAGAATCCTCCAGCAACCAGAGCAGAACATGGGTGTCGAGCAGAGCGGTCATGCGTCCTCGAACAGATCCTGAATCTCCGCCATCGGCTCGTCGAAGGCGTCCGGATCATAGGTCAGTTGATCGCCGGCAAGCCCGAACACCAGATCGACGCGGACGTGTGGCACCAAGTCGGCCACCGGCTTGCCGGCACGGGCGATCGTGATCCGCTCACCGGCCTCGACCCGCTCAAGCAGGCGCGACAACGAAGTCTTCGCCTCATGCACATTGACCGTCTGACTCATGAATCTAGCTTAGCCAAGCTTAGCCAAGCCAGCAAGGTGGCCGCTCTCATAGGCGTGGATCAGGTCGTCCGGGTCAACGTCCTTGAGCAGCAGGACTCACCGGCCGTTCGCGGGGCCTCACACCCCCCGGTCACGAGCGAGCGCAACGAGTGCGGCCCGGACCCGCACACCGAGCTTTGCGAGGATGGCTGCCACGTTGTTGCGCACGGTCTTCTCGGCGAGGAAGAGTGTCCGGGCGATCTCCTGGTTGGACCGACCGGTCGCGACCTGCCGGACGATGTCCCGCTCACGGTCGGTCAGTTCCGGGAAGGGGCTGTCCGCTCGGGCCGGCTCGGCGGTGACATGTTCGACGAGGCGGCGCCCGATCGCGCCGGCATAGACCGTCCCGCCCGCTGCGACCGTGAGCACGGCGCGAGCGATCTCGTCCCGGTCGGCATCCTTGAGCAGATAGCCACGGGCACCCGCTCGCAGCGCACCCAGGAGCTGCTCGTCCGAGGCGTTCATCGTCAGCACCAGCGTCGGCACCGCCGGGAACCGGCTGGTGAGTTCACCGATCGCGGTAATGCCGTCCACCCCGGGCATCGCCAGATCGCTGAGAACGACGTCCGGTGCCAGCTCGGCCACCAGCGCCAGCAACCCTGCACCATCAGCGGCCTCGCCGACGACCTCAAGCTGGGGGTACCCGGCCAAGGCGGCGCGCAGGCCGAACCGGAACATCGGGTGATCGTCGACAATGACGACGCGCGCCCGGTTCACGACCGCACCCCGGCTCGCAAGGGCACGGTGAGGGTGACCCGGGTGCCGGCGGGTGACCTGTCCAGGTCGAGTCGTCCACCCAACTCAGCAGCCCTCGCCCGCATCGAGGCCAGCCCGATCCCGGGTTGCGCCGTCGCGGCGAGACCGGTCCCGTCGTCGACGATCCGGACGAGGAGTTGACCTTCCGGTGCCGAGACCGCGACCGCGATGTCACCGGCCGAAGCATGCTGGTGGGCATTGTGGACGGCCTCGGTGACGACCCGGAACACGCCATCCTCCACGAGGGCCGGCAGGCTGGGGATGTCCTCGAGCGCGATCCGCACCGGAGTCGACCCAGCCGGGCCGGCTACGCGCCGGCGCAGGGCGGTCGCAAGGTCGACCCCGACGAGATCGGCGGGCCGCAGACCGTCGAGACGCGGCGTACCTCGACGACCGATCGATTGGCCTCCTCGGTGAGGGCGGCCGTGATCGTCGTCGCCGTCGCGGTATCCCCGGCTGCCAAAGCGTCGGACAGCGCGTTGAGCCCCAGTCGCATCCCGGTCAGCGATGGCCCCAGCCCGTCATGGAGCTCACGCTGGAGTTGCGCCCGCACTTCCTGGCGGCCATAGAGGAAGCGGTCCACTCCGGCGCGCAGGCGGTCCCGCAGTGGCCCGAGCACGATCGCGACGACGAGCGAGGCCAACAACGCCGAACCGACCCGGCCCACGCCCGCAAGCTCACCGATCCCGGTGGAAATGAGATACACCACGGTGATCGCCAGCGCCAGCACCCCGGCCGTGACCGTGCGTGGGACAGCGGTGTCAATGCCGAGCAGGCCATAGCGGACGACGCCGACGGCAATGGCCACCGGCAACAGCCACAGGGTCACTGCTTGCAGGGCGCTGGCCAGCGGCGAGGATCCGAGCGACTGGGTCACGATGACGGCCACGACGCTCACCAGGAGCCAGGCCCGCTGCAGCCGTTCCGGATGGCCGGCCCGCACCAACCGGACCACACTCAGCGCCCAGCCACCGGCCACCCCGGTCCCGGCGAGCAGCAGCGGAATCCAGGCCACCCACGTCCGGGCAGGTTGATCTCCCAGCGGCCAGGCGTACGCCGGATCGAGCTGGGCCCGCAACCACTGGACCTGGAGCAGAATCGCGCCGATTCCGGTCAACGCCGCGACCGCCCGTTCGGGCCACTGACCGAGCCGACCCGTCGGGTAGAGGACGGGCAGCAGCCCGATCAGGAGATAGAGCCCGAGCCCGCCGAGAAGATCCACGCCGAGGCCCACCGCAGTCCCCTCCCACACCAGCCAGCCGACTCGGCCGGCGTTCTCACCGGCGACACCGGCCTGGGCGAGAGAGCCCGCCGCCAGGAAGAGCCAGCCCACACCGAGGCGAGGACGGGCACGCACCAACCACGCTCCGACGAGCGCGAAGCCGAGCGCGACCACCGAGAGCGCGACCGGCCCGAGCGCAGCGCCGAGCAGCAGACCGGTGCGGCGCTGCACGGTGATCTCCGCTGCCGCCGCGATGCAGCCGAGAGCGACCGCCACGACGACGATGGCGACAACCACCACCCCGAACCTCGGCACCGGCCGGGGCCGCTGAGGGTCTTGTACGGACCACATACCAGACATCATCGGCCCGCTCACCCGGTTCGAACAGGGGCGACGGTCCCGAATCCGCGGGGCGGAACGCCCGAAAATCAGGGCTACTCGACCCTGGTGGCCCATCCGGCGAGCAGGCGATGGTGAGGATCACCACCACCGAAGGAACCGACATGACCACCGTCCGCACCACCACCCCGAAGGCCGGCACCCGCAGGGCCGCCGGCTCATGGCCGATTGCCGTCAGAACCATCGCGTTCCGGATCCTTGCCGGGCTGTTCGCACTCCTGCTCGTCGTCGGGTTCGGCGCCTGGCGCCAGATCCTGTCGCCGTGGTTCGTCGCCACCGACAGCACCGACCATGGCTGGCCGCGTACGCCCGAACTGCATCTGATCGCCGACGCCTCGGCGGCGCTGCTGTTCTCGATGATCGGGACGGCGCTCGTTGTCTGCGTCCTCCGGCCCGCGGACAGTCCGGTCTGGCCGCCTGGGCCGCCGGCATGCTCGCGCTGACCGGCGGGTTGGCCTGGGTCTCCGCTGCCATCCAGGGCCATGATGCCCAGCCGGCCCTGGTGACCTCGCTGGTCTGGCTCGCCCTCGTCGCCGTCCTGTTCCTGGTGCTGCACCCGGAGCGCGATCGCGTGCGCCGACTCGGCAGCCCCGACACCAATCCGCCCGGACCACGGACCCGTCCGGGCCTCCTTCTCGCCGGGGCCGCCGGACTCGTTCTGGCAGCAGGCGCGGTCGCGTGGCGGCTCCGCGGCGGGATCTTCGAGAGTCCGCTCGAGGACGACGTGCTCTCACTCAGCTATCTCGGCCTCGGTTGGGCCCTGGCCGGATGGATCGCCCGGTCCGGCCGGGCGGGCTGGCGCACCTTGGCCGCGATCGTCGCGATCTCCATGGTGTACGCGGCGCTGGCCGTGGTCTCGCTCGCTGCCTGAGCCATCGACACGACCGAACCCAGAAATCGCAGGCACCCACGAGGCCTGGACGGTGAGGCAAGGCAACGTTGTGCGTTGGCAACTGGCCGGGATGGTCACAAACCGCATTCTCAGCGGGGTCCATGACAACTATTGCGATGAACCCCCCTGAGGACGCGGAAATTTGCACGCTGCGCGACAGCCAGACTGTCGAATGCTTCAGCCGCGGCTCCCGTCCGGTGCAGGGATAGGACTCCGCCCGGTGCAGGAGTGGCTCGCCACGGCTTGGCCCCCCGGCTCCGCCTCACGGTGCCCGCGCTGGCCAGGAGGGATGACGCCCAAGGGCTGAAACGCCGGCACCGGGCCGGCGGTGGCGCTTCAGCCGACGCTGCCCCGCTTGGGTTTCGGCTTCACGACCGGCTTGCCCTCGAACTTGATCGGAATGGGCCCGCCGATCTCAATGGACCGTGGCAGCGTCCTTCCCTCAGCCAGGGCGGCGAACATCGAGGGCATCCAGCGTTCGGGGGTTTCCACGGTGTGCCACACATTGGGCAGATCGTTCTCGGGCATCTCGCCGAGGCTGAAGACGATCACCATGCAGCCCGGCGGCACCTGAGTCGGCACCCCGTCTCCGTCGACAACCCAAACAACCGAGTCGTCGGGACCGGACAGATGGTCCCGGACGCGTTCGGGCAATGCGCCCCGCCAGGCCTCGGCTGCCGGTCCGAAAAGGGCAACCCGCACGTCAGCAGTCATCGGAACTCCTTGGGACGCAATTAATCACGATCCGCCGTGATAAAGATAGGATCCCGAACGCGACGGCCTTTTGGCAAGAGGCACAGAGAACCGTGCCATGACGCGGACACGTCGCCGATCACCCCCGGGGCGCGACAAACCCGCATTCGCACGCGAGCACAACCACCTGCACCCGATCCCGCAGCCCGAGCTTGGTGAGGATGCGACTCACATGGCTTTGATGGCTGCCTCGCCCAGGATCAATTCGGCGTTCGACGCCTGGGCGTTCCACACGATCATCTTCGCGCCGTTCCTGCTCGGTCTCCTGCTCGCGCCGGTGCTGGCCGCGATCGCCCTGTGGCGGGCCAAGGCCGTGCCGGTGTGGGCGATCCCAGTCGCCGCAGTCTCCTCGATCGTTGCGGGCCTGGGCAGCGACCAGCCGCCGATCGCCTTCGCCCCCGCGCTGCGGCACGTGTCGAGACGTCGCTGAACGGTCAGCGACGCCGCAGTTGGGGCAGCACCAGCAGGGCGACGCCGAAGTGCACGGCTGTTTCGGGGTACGCCGGGTGCACCCAGCTCGGTGCGGTGAGGCCGAGCACCACCATCAGGGCGATGCCGGCCAGGATGCCGGTCAGCGCCCAAGCGGCCGGGGTGCGCCGGCGGGTCGCGAGCAGGGCGATGCCAAGGGCGGTGCCGAAGAGGAACATGCCCACGAATGCGGCGCTGCCCACCATCCCGCCGATCTCGCCCATCATCAGGGCACGGACAACGGTGCCCATCAGGAACACCGCGGCGAGCAGCCCCATGCTGACGGCCGTGAGACGGCGGAACCACCGCACCGCACCCCTGCCACCGTCCACGGTGCTCGCGCGGTTGGTGGAATCGTTCGTCGAACGGTCCAACCACCGCGCGGCGCCGGAACCGAGCGCACTGGCCCGCCTCACCGGACGGGAACTCGACGTCCTGCGCGCCATGGCCGACGGGCTGTCGAACGCCGAGATCGGTGGTCAGCTGTATCTCGCCGAGACCACGGTCAAGACCCACGTCAGCCGGATCCTCGACAAGCTCGGTGCCCGCGATCGCGTCCAGGCCATCGTCATCGCCCACCGGGTCGGGCTGGAGCCGGAATAGCCGATCACGGCGGACGAATCCGGGAGCCGGTCGCGAACGGCGCTCGGGGCCGAACAGGGCTAGCCGGCCACCGGGTCGGCGGCGACCGCTGCTCGCGGCCGGACCCGAGCCCGGCGCACGAGCAGGATCCCGACCCAGACCACCCACAGCCACCACATCACCACCCCGAGCGAGAGCACGCCGGCGATCGGATAGGTGGCGGGTGCACCGGCGAGCAAACCGTTGGCGATCAGCACCAGCCCCAGGACGAGACCCACCACCGGGATGGCCGGCGGAAAGCCGCCGTCGCGCCACAGCCCCACCCCTGACAGCGCGACCGCCAACCCTGCGGGCGCAGCGATGCTCGCACCGAGGTGCCAGGCGATTCGGTCTGCGGCAATGACCGCGTCCAAGCCGGCTCCATCCGCCACGAGCCCCGCGGCGGCCGCGATCCCGGCGATCGAGGCAACCTCGAGAACGACGGACACGACCATCGCCGCAACGGCCCAGTCCAGCAGTCCGGACCGGCCGACCGCCTCCCGGATCCCGATGATGATGAGGATCCGCCCGGTGAGCACCAGCGCCATCCACCCGGCCAGGAAACCGGCTCCGTCGGCGATGCCGACATAGACGTCGGGAACCTGCGCGATCGGCGTACCCGGCTCGTTCGACGGGAACCCGCCGGCGATCGCCATGCCGACGAACTCGGTGAGATAGGTGACCAGACCGATGAGAATGAGGCAGCCACCCTTGGTGGCGCGCCGGGCGGAAGTTTTCGTATTCATGTCCATGCCTCTACGGTCGGCCTCCGCTGGGCATCACGACATCCGCCAATCACGGTCGACCGATCATCCCCGAGGACGATTCGGTGTGTCCGCCGGACGACGGCGTGCGGCGCGGGCAGCCAATACAGTCTGGGCATGCGACACAGCGTGCGGACCCGGGTCGTCGACGGGGCCATCGCGGCGCTGCTCCTCTGCCTCGCGCTCGTCGAGGTGCTGTCCGCGCACGGGATCATCGACGGGCTGGTCGCGGATCCGGCCGCGACCCGCGGCGCGCTCAGCCTCGACCTCGCTCTGGCCGCCCTCACCATCCTCCCGGTCGCGGCCCGCCGCGCCCAGCCGGCAGCCGTTCCCGTCGCGGTCTTCGGCTTGCAGATCATCGTCAACCTTGCCGTCGCCCATCACTTCCCGTTCTTCGGCGGGATGATCTCCTTGGGGCTGCTGACGTACACCCTGGGACGGCACGCCCCAGCACGCGCGGCCCGCTGGGGGTGGGTGGGTCCGGTTGGCTGGGCCGCCACATTCCCGGTGCACACGGTGTCGGCCCGGGAGCCGGCCAGCTTGGTGTACGCGGGGATCCTGCTCAGCCTGCCCTGGGTGGTCGGGCTGGTGATTCGGCGTCTTGCCGCGCAGCGCGACGCATTGGACAACGCGCTGTCGCAGTTGACCCAACTGGAGGCGGCGCGGCAGGAAGCAGCCCTGCTGAGTCAGCGGGCACAGATCGCGCGCGAGATGCATGACGTGCTCGCGCACGGAGTGAGCGTGATGGTCGTGCAGGCCGGCGCGGCCCGGCTGGGCGTACCCAAGGATTCACCGGCGCACGAGCAACTCCTCGCCGTCGAGCAAACCGGCCGACGGGTTCTCGGCGAGTTGCGCCGCACGGTCGGGCTGCTTCGCTCCGGGGGCGCGGACGAGGGGATTCAGCCCGCTCCTGGCCTGCGGGATCTGCCGGATCTCGTCGACTCCATGCGCGCTGCCGGTCTGACGGCGGCCTTCACGCCCAGCCCGATCGGACGGGTGGATGCGCCGCGGGAGCTGGTGGCCTATCGGGTGGTGCAGGAGGCGTTGACCAACTGCGTGCGCCATGCCGGCCCAACAACCGTGACCGTTGACGTCACCGACGAGGGTGATTCACTCTGGGTGCGCATCGCGGACGAGGGCGGTCGGCCGTCGGCACCGGCCGAGGGTGGCGGGTTCGGGCTGGCCGGGCTCCGCGAACGAGTTGAGCTCTATGGCGGCACGCTGCGCGCCGGACCGCACGGTCGGGGCTTCGAGGTCAAGGCTGTGATCCCCTGGGAGGCTCCGCGGTGACGAAGGTGTTGCTGGCCGACGATCAACAGCTGGTGCGGGCCGGGTTCCGCTCGATCCTCGAGCACCAGCCCGATCTGAGGATCGTGGGTGAAGCCGGTGATGGGGCCGCGGCCGTGCGGCTGGCGGCCGAGTTGCGGCCGGATCTGATCCTGATGGACATTCGCATGCCGGTCATGGACGGGCTGACGGCCACCCGGGAGGTGCTGGCGCTGCCCGATCCACCCCTGGTGGTGGTCCTCACCACGTTCGATGCCGATGAGTATGTGTACCGGGCCCTCCGCGACGGGGCGGTCGGGTTTCTGCTGAAGGACACCTCGCCGGAGGAACTCGTCGCTGCGGTCCGCAGTGCCATGGCCGGCGACCGGATCCTGTCACCGCAGATCACCCAGCGGCTCATTGCGGCATACACCTCGACCCCCGATCCGGTTGCAGCCCACCGGGCGACCGAACGGCTGAGCGAACGCGAGATCGAGGTGCTGCGGCTGGTCGGCAGGGGTTTGTCCAACTCCGAGATCGCCGGCGCTCTGTTCATCGCCGAGGCAACGGTGAAGACCCACATCGCCCGACTGCTGCAGAAGCTCGGGTTGCGCGATCGCGTGCAGGCCGTGGTCTTCGCCCATGAGCACGGCCTGGTGCGGGTCGCGGAATGAGGCCGCCGGTTCTCCCGGGACCGACGTGATCGCTGCCGAATGGAACTTCCCGGGCGACTTGATCTGCGTCAAGGAACAGAACGCCGGATCTTCGTAATTTTGAATCAACGAAGAACACGTCGCACAAGAGAAGGAAGCGCCAAATGAGCACCGCAACCACCAAGAAGACCGTCCTCCGCGCCGAGGGCTTCTCCTGCCCGTCATGCGTGAGCAAGATCGAGAAGCAGGTCGGCCGCATGAAGGGCGTCGAGTCGGTGAAGGTCCATTTCGCCTCGGCACGCATTGAGGTCATGCACGACCCCGCCACAGCCAAGGTCGATGACCTGGTCGCCACGGTCAAGAAGGCCGGTTACACGGCCACCCCGTCCGCGTTCTGACCCGGCGCGCGGACGCCATAACGCAAACCCACCCCCAGCTATCCCCTTCAGCAGCCGGGCCCGGACACCCCCGCCGGGCCCGGCGCAATGTCGGGGCCCTCGGGCACCAACCCACCCCCATCACCCGAAAGGAAAGTCATGAACAAGGTCCACGCGTGGCTTCGCAGCCACTGGGCCGTGCCCACGGTCTCGGGGCTGCTGATCCTGGCCTCGCTGACCGCGAGCCGGGGTTTCGGCTCCGAGCTGTGGGGCGACATCCTCATGGTCGCCGCCGCCGTCGTCGCCGGCACCCCTGTCGTGCTCAAGGCCGTGCGCGCTCTCACCGCCAAGGTGATCGGCATCGACCTGCTGGTCTCGGTCGCAGCTATCGGCGCGATCCTGGTCCGCAACTATTGGGAGGCCGCCGCGGTGACCTTCCTGTTCGCGATCGGCCACGCGCTGGAGGCGGCGACGCTCAACAAGACGCGCTCCGCGCTGGCCGAGCTCATCGCCGTCGCCCCCGACACCGCGATCGTTCTCCGTGACGGCGAGCAGGTCGAAGTCGGTGCGGCCGACGTGATCCCCGGCGAAACCGTCCTGGTCAAGAACGGCACCAAGGTGCCCGTCGACGGCGTGGTGTCCGGCGGCACCGGAGCACTCGACGAGGCCTCGATCACCGGTGAGTCCATCCCGGTCGAGAAGGTCGCGGGCGACAAGGTCTTCGCCGGCACCATCGCGACCGGCGGTTTCCTGCAGGTCACCGCGACCGGCGTCGGCGCCGACACGACGCTGGCGCGGATCATCCACCGGGTCGAGGAGGCCCAGGACGCCAAGGCCAAGACCCAGGCGTTCATGGACCGGTTCTCGAAGTGGTACACCCCCGGCATCATCCTCCTCGCCCTCGTCGTCGGCCTGCTCACCCGCGATGTCGTGCTCGCCCTGACGCTGCTGGTCATCGGCTGCCCCGGAGCGCTCGTCATCTCCATCCCCGTCTCGATCGTCGCCGGCATCGGCCGCGGTGCCCGCGACGGCATCCTGATCAAGGGCGGCGAGTTCCTCGAGACCTCCGCGAAGATCAACGCGGTCGCGTTGGACAAGACCGGCACGCTCACCGAGGGCCGTCCCCAGTTGACCGACGTGATCGCCCTGGACCCGGACTTCTCAGAGGACGACGTCCTGCGCCTGGCCGCCCGCGCCGAGGCCGGATCCGAGCACCCGCTCGCCCGCCCGATCGTGACCGCGGCCACCGACCGGGGCCTGCCGGTCCTGGGCCTGCCCGAACACACCGAGCCCGTCCCGGGCAAGGGCATCGTGGCGCTCGTCGACGACCAGCGGATCGCCGTGGGCAACATGGCCCTGATCCGTGTCGAGCAGGCCGACACCCGGGAGACGACCGACGCCGGCGCCACCGCGGTGGTCGAGGAACTGGCGGCGGCGGGGCGCACCCCCATGGTCGTCGCCCGCAACGGCCACGTCATCGGAGTCGTCGCGGTAGCCGATCAGATCCGCCACGATGCGGCCGAGATGGTCCGGCGCCTCCACGGCGCGGGCGTCAAGAAGGTCGTCATGTTGACCGGCGACATCGAGCCGGTCGCCCGGGCGGTGGCCGCGCAGGTCGGCGTCGATGAGGTACGCGCGGGTCTGCTGCCCGAGGACAAGCTCGAGGCGGTTGCGGAACTGCGGCGCCAGGGGTACACGGTCGCGATGGTCGGCGACGGCGTCAACGACGCACCGGCCCTGGCGACGGCGGACATCGGCGTCGCGATGGGTGCCGCCGGCACCGGCGTGGCGATCGAAACCGCGGACATCGCGCTCATGAAGGACAACCTGCTCAAGCTGCCCGAGGCGGTGTCGCTGGCCCGGCGCACGGTCAACAACATGCGCCAGAACATCACGATCGCGCTGCTGACCGTTGCGGCCCTGCTCGCCGGCGTGCTGTTCGGCGGCGTGACGATGGCGATCGGCATGCTCGTCCACGAGGCATCCGTGCTGGTCGTGATCGTGAACGCGATGCGGCTGCTGCGCAAACGCGCCGACAAGGCGGACGCACGATTCGCCGAGGCCGGCGTACCGTCCCCGGACCGCGCTGCCGCACAGCGCGCCTGAGCCACCCACCCGACACGCACGCAGCTGACCCCCGCACTATGAAGCGGGGGTCAGGCTGCGTGCGGGCCCATGCGCTCAAATCACCTATAGAAGAGGAAATGACATGTCCCGTGTATATGTGTTCGGGGAGTACGGCGGCCCGGAGACCGAGGCGCTGATCGAGCGCCCGGTCCCGACGCCGGGGCCCGGCGAGATCCTGGTCGAGGTCCGGGCCGCCGGGGTGAACCCGGTCGACTGGAAGATCCGGGCGGGCCTCCTCGGGCAGTCACCCAGCCGCAAACTGCCGGCGCCGATGGGCCGGGAGGTCGCGGGAGTCGTCGCGGCGACCGGGGCCGGGGTCGAGGCCTTCGCCCTCGGGGACGAGGTGCTCGGCCCGGTCGCCCCCGGCCAGGGCGGGTTCGCGGACCACGCGCTGCTGCGGGCTGACGAGGCCGTCGCGAAGCCGGCGGAGCTGTCGTTCGAAGCGGCGGCGACGATTGCGGTGGCGGGGACGACTGCGTACGACCTCACCCACGCCATCGAACTCGACGCCGGCGCCACCGTCGTCGTGCTCGGCGCGGGTGGCGGGGTCGGTTCGCTCGCCGTGGAGATCGGGCGGGTGCACCGGTTCCGGGTGATCGGCATCGCGTCCGAAGGAAAACGGGAGCTCGTCGAGGGTCTGGGCGCGGAGTTCGTGCCCTCGGGCGACGGCGCCGCGGCAGCAGTGCGGGAACTCGCGCCCGACGGTGTGGATCTCATCGTCGATCTCGTCGGCGGGGAGGCGTTGCGGGCGCTGGCGCCGCTCGCGAAATCGGGCGACCACATCCTGTCCGCGCCGGATCCCCGGACCGCCGAAGAGTTCGGCGGCGGCGGGCGACCGAACGACCCGGACGCGTTGCGGAAGATCACCGAGGTCATCGGCTTCGGCGTCATCACGCCGCGGGTGTCGGCGACCTATCCCTTGGACCGGGCGCGCGAAGCGCTTGCTGCGGTCGAGGCCGGACATGCCCTGGGCAAGACAGTGATCGTTCCGCAGGAGCGGTGAAAGGCGATCGACGCGGCCTATCACTGCGATCGGTTCAATCTGGCCGGGGGGTCATTGTGCGCCGTCAAAGGAGCCTCATAAGCTCAGGATTGCCAACGATGTCAAGAATCGAGCGATGCGGAGTCACAATGACCCAGCCAGAGGACTATCAGCAGGCCCCGACGCGTCAGGAAGCCGCCGAGTTGCAGCGCAAGCTGACCACGACGCCGGAAGAAAACCACGGGACCTGCCCCGTCACCCACCTGACCACGAATGCGGGCGCGCCGGTTCCGGAGAACCAGAACAGCCTCACCGCCGGTCCGCGGGGGCCGCTGCTCGCGCAGGACGTCTGGCTGCACGAGAAGCTGGGCAACTTCGTTCGCGAGGTAATCCCCGAGCGTCGCATGCACGCGAAGGGCTGGGGTGCGTACGGCACGTTCACCGTGACCCACGACATCACGAGGTACACGCGGGCCAAGATCTTCAGCGAGGTCGGCAAGCAGACCGAGATGTTCGCCCGGTTCACCACGGTGGCCGGCGAACGCGGCGCGGCCGACGCCGAGCGTGACATTCGCGGCTTCGCGCTGAAGTTCTATACCGAAGAAGGCAACTGGGACATGGTCGGCAACAACACGCCGGTCTTCTTCATCCGTGACCCCAGGAAGTTCCCCGACCTCAACAAGGCCGTCAAGCGGGAGCCGCGCACGAACCTGCGCAGCCCAACGTACAACTTCGACTGGTGGTCGCTGCTCCCCGAGTCGCTGCTCCAGGTCTCGATCATCATGAGTGACCGTGGCATCCCGCGCACGTTCCGCCACATGAACGGGTTCAGCTCCCACACCTACAGCTTCTGGAACGAGGCCGGCGAACGCTTCTGGATCAAGCTCCACTTCATCACCCAGCAGGGCATCGAGGGCCTCACCGATGCGCAGGCCGAGGTGCTGGTGGGCAAGGACCGCGAGAGCCACGGCCGGGATCTGTCGGACGCCATCGAGCGCGGCGAGTTCCCGAAGTGGACGATGTATGCGCAGATCATGCCCGAGGCGGAGGCGGAGACCTATCGCATCCACCCCTTCGACCTGACCAAGGTCTGGCCGAAGAGCGACTATCCGCTGCACCAGATCGGCGAGTTCGAGCTCAACAAGAACCCGGACAACTTCTTCTCCGACGTCGAGCAGGTCGCCTTCGCGCCCAGCAACCTGGTGCCGGGCATCGGCGCATCGCCCGACCGGATGCTGCAGTCGCGCCTGTTCAACTATGCCGATGCGCAGCGCTATCGGCTGGGCACGAACTTCCACCAGATCCCCGTGAACGCTGCGCGCTGCCCGGTCAACAGCAACCACCGCGACGGCATCGGCCGGGTGGATGGCAACTACGGCAGCCTGCCCCACTACGAGCCCAACAGCTACGGCCAGTGGCAGGAGCAGCCGGAGTTCCGCGAGCCGCCGCTGCGGATTCGTGGCGACGCGGACTTCTGGAACTTCCGGGAGGACGACGACGACTACTTCAGCCAGCCCGGTGCGTTCTTCCGGTCGATGGACGACGCCCAGAAGCAGCGTCTGTTCGACAACACCGCCGCCGCCATGGACGACGCCCCGGACTTCATCAAGGAGCGTCACGTCGCCAACTGCACCAAGGCCGATCCGGCATATGGTGCCGGGGTCAAGGCCGCGCTGGAGGCGTATGCGGCGGCCGACCACGACATGTTCACCCCGCCCGAGGTCGAGAAGGAGTTCCCCAAGGCGTCCCCGGGCGCTGAGGACATCGAGCTCTGAGTTCCTGACATTCGCATAACAGCGGGCGGCTCCTTCGCGGGAGCCGCCCGTTTGCGTGTCCGACAGACCGAACGGGTCTGCGGGCACCTGCATCCTGCGCGTTGAGCCGTTCGACTTCGAACCCGGCCGCAGGGGTGATCGAATGGACCATGCGGCTTCTGTTCTTGCACGGCGCGGGCGGGTTCATCGACGACGGTCCCCTGGCTGCGGCTCTCGGCGACGCCGTCGGGCTGACCCCGGACATGCCTCGCCTGCCGGATGACGACATGTCTTTCGAGGCTTGGGCCACACCCATTCGGGAACACTTGAGTCATCTGGATGCGGACGATCTCGTGATCGCGCATTCGTTCGGGGCGTCGATCCTTTTGCGCGTCCTCGCCGAAGGGTCCGCACAGTTTCCGCGCGCCCACCAGCGGGCTCGTGTCGCCCTGCTCGCGATGCCGGATTGGAGCGACGCCGGCTGGGACGTCTCGGACTATGCGTTCCACGGGCCTGAACCAGAGATGATTCTGTCACTCCATCATTGCCGCGACGACGAGGTCGTGCCCTTCGCGCATCTGTGGCTCCATGCCTCCCGGTTGCCTGCGGCGCGGGTGTGGGAGTACAGATCGGGCGGACACCAGTTCACCGGGCTGGCGAACCGAATCGCCGCAGACGCAGGATCAAGAAGCGGGGTGGCGCGGGCTCGGGTGTTTGACGGCCCGCCAGCGTTTGTGGGCGGGCAGGCCATCCGCGGCCCGAGCCGTCGAACTATCCGGCCAACGTCAGCCCGCACGCGTTGCGTTACGCCTTGTCAGGATTTGTCCCCAGGTCCGACCTTGGCCGGATAGTTCTACACAGGTGAGGTATCCGCTCCGGTCCGGACGCGGGCCGGCCACCCATGGTCCGGACATGACTCACCGCATGCAGGAGATCGACGCCCATTTCAACCACCACGGCCTGCTTAAGATCCAGCAGGTGCCGCATCTGCGACCGGCAGTGTTTCGCCTCGCCCGGCTGGGCCGCATCGTTCGTGTGCTTCCCGGGATCTATGCCACTGCCGACACAGCCGGCCAGCCGCGGACCCGGATGGCGGCACTGGTCCTGAAGGACCCCGATGTCGTCTTCACCGGGATGTCCGCCGCAGGCCTGCTCTGGGATGCCGCCCTGCTGCCGGACACGGTGGAGGCCGCCGGCCGACTCCGCTGCTCTGCCCCCGGATTCACGGTCCGACCCCGGAGAATCAAGGACGACTGGATCGCGGAGGTCGACGGTGGAGTGCGTGTCACGAACCCTGCGCTGACCGCGATCGACCTGATTCCAACCGAGGGCGGCCGATTCATCGACCACCTGTTCCGCGAGGCACCCAGGCGCGGCGCCGACGTGCTCGACCTGCTGTGGGCGGCACTCCACGCCCACCCTCGGCGTTCGGGCAACCAAGCCCGCATCGAACTCCTCCGACAATCGCGAGCGCTCCCATGGTCCGAGGCCGAGCGACTCGCGCATGAGCAGCTGCGCACGGCGGGCATCACGGGATGGCTGACCAATCACCCGATCTCGATGACTGGCGCGACCCATCGTGGAGACCTGGTCTTTCCCGCCCTCCGACTGGTGGTCGAGTTGGATGGCTTCGAGTTTCACAGCAGCCGAGCGGCATTCGAGAAAGACCGGGCCATCCAGAACGCGCTCGTGTTGGCCGGGTGGCACGTGCTCCGATTCACTTGGCCCGTCATCGAGAACGGTTCCTGGCTCGCTGACCTGAGAAGCTTTATCGATCACCACCCCAATCGTGAGGCCGTCCTGCGTGATGCCCCATGACCTGCCCGGCCCAGCCCAGACCAGACCCGCCCCAAAAGAGCACTATCGCTTGCAGCGCGCAGCGTCATGACACACTCGCGATCATGACGCTGCGATCCATCATCCTTTTCGTCCTGGCCGCTCTCACCGAGATCGGCGGCGCATGGCTGATCTGGCAGGGCGTGCGGGAGCACCGCGGCTGGATATGGATGGGCGCCGGCGTCGTGTCGCTGGGCATTTACGGCTTCCTGGCCACGCTGCAACCGGACGCCAACTTCGGGCGGATTCTCGCCGCCTACGGCGGTGTCTTCGTCGCCGGCTCGCTCCTCTGGGGCATGGCCGTCGACGGGTTCCGTCCGGACCGCTGGGACGTGGCCGGCGCGCTGGTCTGCTTGGTGGGCGTCGCGATGATCATGTATGCCCCACGTGCAGCCGCCTGATGCCCCTATCGATCCTCCGAACAGGACACGGAAAAGGGAAACGCCGCCCACCGGCGGGGTGGGCGGCGTTGATTGACGAACAGATGGTCCGGATGGGGCCTCAGGCGTGGCCATCCGCCTTGCCGGTGCCCGGCTGAACGGTCCAGCTCGGCGGCTCGTCCTTGCCGGACTCCTCGTCGGCTTCGGCATCCTCCGCCGTGGCCTGGACGATGCCCTGGGCGTGGTGCACCGGCGCATAGACCGCATACAGCCGCATCGGCTCGTCGCCCGTATTGATCACGTCATGCCAATATCCGGCCGGGACCTGGATCGACCAGTCGTCCTCGACGTCCTGCTGGAAGTCGAGATCGTCCTCCGCCGGGCCCATCACGCAGCGGCCCTTGCCGGACTCGAGCCGCAGGAACTGATCGGTCTCGGGGTGAACCTCCAGACCGATCGATGCCCCGACAGGGATCGACATGAGCGTGACCTGCAGATATTTCCCAGTCCACGCCGTCGTCCGATAGTTCTCGTTCTCGACCGTGGCCTTCTCGATGTCGAAGGCATTGGGCTTGGGGCCGGGATCGTTGATGTCCATGATCGCTTCGAAATCCTCTCTCAAGCTTTGGCCAACCACTCGAACCTCTCACACGGCGTGGCCGCGGCAGCAGGCGGGTGACAGCCAAGGGAATGAACTGAGCTCAGTGGTCGCGAAGCGATGGCGGGACATAGCCCGGAATGTCTTTCCGGCTCCGCTCGAAGGCCTCAGCGAATCGTCGCTTGAGCCTTGCCATCTCGTCGCTGGTCACCTTGCGCATGAGTGCTTCCCTTCTGCAATCGGGGCCTCAGGGGCCGCATCGATCGCCACCGGCCGAATGGACATCGCCGGTCGGGTGAAAGGAGCCGTACAGGGTGAACGGCATACCCCATGGGGCATCGTTGCGCCAAAAATACTACCAGGTAACTTCGTGGATCAATGTCTCGATCTGGCCACGATTTCGACCCGACGCCGCGCATCCACGGGTGCGCCGGCACGGCGCGCTGACGGAGGGGCGCGCCGGGGGCGGACCCCCGGCGCCCCGGCCTCACTTCTTCTTGGCGCCCTTCTTGACGGCCTTGGCCTGCTTCTTGGCCGCCTTCTCGACATCCTTCGCAGCCTTCTTGGAGTCGCGCTTCGCGGACTTGCGGGCCTTGGCGTCAGCCTTGGCGGACTTCGAGTCGAGCTTGGCGAGCTTGGACTGCTTCTTGGCCAACTTGGCGTCCTTGTCGGCGTTCTTCTTCAGCTTCTTGGCAGCCTCCTTGCCGTCCTTCTTCAGCGCCTTGGCGTCCTTCTTGGCGAGCTTCTTGGCGTCTTTCGCCATCGGATACTCCTTCGTATCGACAAGTGAATAATGTCCCGAGTCAACCAGTGGGTCGGCGAACCGTCAATAACCAGTTGCCGATTGCCCGGACAATACCCGTCTCCGCCGATCATTCGAAGGGCGCCTCCGCACGGGCTAACGTGGAGGTCATGGCGCGGATATTCATCACAGGATCTGCCGACGGGCTGGGCCGCAACGCGGCGGAGGCGCTGCTCGCTGACGGTCACGACGTGGTGGTGCACGCCCGCTCCCACGAACGGCTCAATGCGGTGGCGGACCTGCGGGAACGGGGGGCGTACGCGGTCGTCGGCGACCTGTCCGATCTCTCGGCCACGCGCGAGTTGACCGAACAGGTGGACTCCCTCGGGCAGATCGACGCGGTCATCCACAACGCCGGGGCCGGCATCGGGTCGGGCAAGATCCTGCTCCCGGTGAACGTCGTGGCCCCCTATGTCCTGACCGCCTCCATGCAGCGTCCAGGCCGGCTCATCTATCTCAGCAGCGGAATGCACCGCGGTGGCTCCGCCGCCTTGGACGGCCTGGATTGGTCAGGTGCCACCGAGACCGCGGACTATTCCGACAGCAAGCTTCTGGTCACGGCGCTCACGATGGCAGTCGCCCACCGGTGGCCGGACGTGCTCAGCAACGCCGTGGACCCCGGTTGGGTGCCCACGCGGATGGGTGGCCCGAATGCGCCTGACGACCTCGATCAGGGCCATGTGACGCAGGCGTGGCTCGCGGTGAGCGGCGATGAAGAGGCGATGACCTCGGGTGGCTATTGGCACCACCAGCGGCGGGAGGACCCGCACCCGGCCACGCTGGACCCGGCGTTTCAGGGCGCGCTGATCGAGGCGCTGACCCGACACACAGGCATCCCCCTGCGCTGACGCCACCGACACAAGAGGACCCGCCATGATCCCGACCGACGCCGCCGAGCTGGCCAATCGCATCCGTGCCGCTCTGTCCACCCGGGACGGGGTGCGGGAGGTCCGGATGTTCGGTGCCCTGTGTTTCATGCTCGACGGCAAGATCCTGGTCGGCACCATGTCCGACGGCAGCCTCCTGGTCCGCATCGACCCCGAACGGAACGCCACGCTCCAAGAGCGACCCGGCACCTCCACCCCGGAAATGGGCAGGGGAAGGTCGATGGGGCCGGGCTGGCTCCGCGTGGAGCCCGCGTTGGTGGACGACGACCTCGACTTCTGGATCGACGAAGCGATCGCCTTCAACCCGCGGGCGAAGTCGTCGCGCTGAGTTCTAGTCGGCCTGCCAGGCGTACGCAGGCGCCCCGTTGACCAGGACCTCCGCGCGGGGGCGCGAGCCGAGGTCGAGGCGCACCGACATCCGGCCGCCGTCGCCCATCACGTCATAGGTGATCCATTCGTCCTGCTTGCCGGTCACCTCGAGGCGGCCGCGGGTGACCCAGGCGTTCCGCCGACGCAGACCGATGAGGTCCTGATAGATCCGGAACAGCCACGCCCCGTTGGGAGCGAGGTCGGCCGGTGCGGGTGGCAGCGGCGGCCGGACCGGCGCGTCGGCCCATTGGCCGTCCACCTTTTCGCCGCGGAATCCCTGCTCGTCCCCGTAGTACACACTCGGCATCCCCGGCACCGTCATCAGCACCACTGCCGCCAGAGCGGCGCCGACGTCACCGACCTTGCTCGCAATCCGATCGACGTCGTGGTTGCCGACGAACGTCTGGGTGACGAGCTCGCGGGAGAACTCGTCATGGCGCTGCAGGGCCCAGGCGAGTTCCCACATGTTCTGGTCGACGAGTGAACTCCAGATCGCCTTCCACAGCTCGTATTGAGTCACGGAGTCGAGCGACGCAGCGCGGGCGATCTCGGCATAGTCCCCGTGAATGACCTCCCCGATGAAGATCGCGTCGGGATGATGTTCGCGGACGCGTCGGATCACCGCGGTCCAGAACTCGGCGGGGACGGCGTACGCCACATCGAGCCGCCAGCCCGCCGCTCCGCGACCGAGCCAATGCACCATTACGTCGACGACAAAATCCGCCACCCGGGGGTCGGAGTGGTCCAGCAGCGCGAGGTCACCGTGGCCCTCCCATGGTTCGGGCACGCCGTCGCGCACCCGGACCATGCCGCCGCCGGCAGCCACGCATTCCTCGACCAGGGGGTGCAGCACTCCAACGTGGTTGAACACCCCGTCCAGGACGATCGCGAGCCCGCGTCGATGACATTCCGCGACGAAATGGTCCCAGTCCGCGTCGTCCCCCAGGCGGCCGTCGAGCCGCAGGTGGTCGACGGTGTCGTAACCATGCGCCGTCGACTCGAAGATCGGCCCGAGCAGCAGCCCGGAGCACCCCAGCTCGATCGCATAGTCCAGCCAGGCGTCGAGCTGCCGCAGCCGGTGGCCGGCGTCCTCGCCCGGGAAGTGCAGGACACGGCGTCCGTGGATCGGTGCGCCGACGGCGCCGAGCGGATAGATCTGCCACCAGATGGCGTGATCGAGCAGGGACACGGGACCTCCTGACCAACGTAACCGACAACGTTAGCCCTCACCGCTCGCACCACCCACCCGGCCCCGGGAGTGCATCCGGCGGCGTTGGGGACCGTGCAAGCGCATGTCCAGACACCAAGGCGCATTCAGGAGATCCGAGGACGAGAACGGATCGAACGACCTTGCGAGAAGCAATCTTCGAAAGTTAGCAGGATCGCCCCCCTCTCAGCTAACCCGCCATTCTCTGGACGAGAGGGGGTCCAGATCTGAGCAGAGCATGAGATCCGTTGAGTTCTGGCTAGGTTCAGCAGCGTTCAACCGAACGTTAGGAGCTCTCGATATGTTCGATCTTTCCGGCCAAGTCGCGGTCGTCACCGGTGCCTCGAGTGGGCTTGGACTCCAGATGTCCCACGGGTTGGCCGAGCACGGTGCCGAGTTGGTCATGCTGGCGCGTCGCATGGACAGGCTGGAGGCTGCCGCCGCGGAGGTCGCCGAGCAGTGGGGAGTGCGCACCCATGCAGTGACCTGCGACGTCACTGACCTCGCGCAGATTCAGGATGCGGTGAAGAAGGCCAAGGAGTTGTGTGGGCGGATCGACATTCTCGTCAACAATGCGGGCGCGGGCGCGGTTACGCCCGCCCTCGACATGACCGATGAGCAGTGGAACTGGGACCTCGCGGTCGACCTCTCCGGCGTCTTCCGGATGTCCCGCGAGTTCGGGCGGGAGATGGTCGCAGGCAACTACGGCCGGATCATCAACATCGCGTCCATGTACGGCATGGTCGGCAACACCACCGCGCCGGCACCTGCCTATCACGCCGCGAAGGGTGGCGTGATCAACCTCACTCGCGCTCTGGCGGCCGAGTGGGCACCCAACGGCGTGACCGTGAACTGCCTCTGCCCGGGCTATTTCGAGACCGAACTCACCGCGCCCATCCTCGAGAGCGACTCGTTCCAGGAGCACATGGGGCGCACGGTGCCGCTGCAGCGCCACGGACAGTCGGGCGAACTCAACAGCGCGTGCGTGTTCCTCGCGGCCAAGGAGTCGACCTATATCACCGGACAGGTGGTGACGGTCGACGGCGGCTATACCGCCGTGTAGCCCTTGGAGCCGGATCCGCGCGAACGACCGGAATGCAGCCGTTCGCGCGGACCGGCTCACCTGTCTGCGAACCCGACCTTCTCGTGGGTGCCGTCACAGAGCGGCTTGATATCGGAGTGCCCGCAGCGGCACAACGTCCGGCGGGCTCGCGTCTCCACCGTCTCCCCGTTCACGACCACCGGCACCGATCCGGTCACCCAATAGGACGAATCGTTGACGACGGCGATGCGGACCGGATAGTCCGGTTCGTCGGCCTCGGCGTCCTCACTCGGTCGATAGGACAGCGCGCCCGACGGGCAGCGGTGGATCATCGACTGCATCTCCGCACGCACCGCCTCGTCCTCGGTGCGGCCAACCATCTTCCAGACGTTGTCGCGGTGCTTGGCGCAGAACCCGGCGTGCTCGCAGATCGAACGGTCGTCATGCACGACGACCCCCGTGCCCGGATAGGCCTTGGCCCGCTCGGCATAGGTGCCTTCCGGAGGGTTCGGCGTGCCGTCGAACCCGATCTCCCGGTGCGTGAGATCGCAGAACGGCTTGGTCTTCGATTCCCCGCAACGACACAGCCAATAGTCGCCGTTCGGCTTGCGGTGCTCCTCGGTGTCGATCTCGGCCCCGATCTCCCAGTCGGCGGAGTGCTTGTCCTCCACTTTGATCGAAGCACGAACGAGCGGAATGCCGCCGCTCACGATCAGCGGCCCGCCGGAGACAGTGATCTGGGGATTGATGTCGTTGTCGCTCATGGGCGTCCTCTCTCGGGCGTCCGGGGCCACGCCGCCCCTCACGCGGTCAGCCTAACCACCCGCTCCGACACCGGCAGCAGGCGGCCCAGTCAGGTCGGGCTCGGCCCCTCGGTGTTGATGAGGACCACGACGGCGTCGCCGGCAAGGTGGGCGGCGACCCTCCGTTCGGGGTCGGCGAGGAACGCACGCACACCGGCCAGTGTTGCCGCGCCGCAGGGCCCGGCCGCTATTCCCTCGGCGGCGAGTTCGTCGACGGCGTCGAGGACCTGGGCGTCCGCCACCGCGACAGCCGCGTCGCAGCCGTCCCGCAGCACCGGCCACGCCGTCGCGGACACCGTTGCACAGTTCAGTCCGGCCATCACCGTGCTCGCCGTTGTCACGGAAGTCGGCGATCCGGCGACAAGACTGGTCAGGACGCAGGCCGCGGTGTCGGGTTCGACCAACAGGACGGTCGGGTGCTCGGTCGCCGGCTGGCGATAGTGCCGGACCACCGCCTCCGCCAATGACCCGACCCCCACCGGCACCACGACCAGATCCGGCGCGCGCCCCAACTCCTCGTCGATCTCCAGCAGCAAGGTGCGATAGCCGGCAACGATCCGGGCGGGGACCTCCGCGTACCCCTCCCACGCCGTATCCTGCACCAACTCCCGGCTCCCGTCCGCCGCCGCGAATCCGGCCGCGGCGGCCACCGCGGCGTCATAGTCCCCGTCCACCCGGACGATCTCGGCGCCCTCCGCCGCAATCAGCGCTGCGGTGTCGGCGCGCATCGTGCGGGGGACGAAGATCCTGGCGGGCACGCCGAAGTGGCCGGCCATGCGCGCGATCGCACGCCCGTGGTTGCCCTCTGTGGCGGTGACCAGCGTGGCGCCCGGGTTCCGCTGGAGAACGTGATGGCACGCCCAGGAGGCGCCCAGAATCTTGAACGCCGGCAGACCCAGCCGCTCGGACTCGTCCTTGACGAGGACCCGCCCGACGCCCAGCTCCGCCGCCAGCCCCGGCGCCGGGCGCAGCGGTGTGGGCCGATAGCCGGGCAGCGCCCGATGAAAGCCGCGGGCCCCCTCGCTGGGTGGCTCGGCGAGCCAGCGACGGGCTTTCGGAGCGGCATAGCAGGAAGTCATCCCCTCATCGTGGCAGGCTCGTGGCGCCTCGCTGCGCCGGTTCAGTCCAGCTCGCGGAGGCCGCCGCGCACAGCCCACAGTGCTGCCTCCGTCCGGGACTTCAGCCCCAGCTTGCGCAGGATCGAGCCCAAGTGGGTCTGCACCGTCCGTTCGCTGAGGGACAGCGACCGCGCGGCCTGCCTGTTGGACAGTCCCTCGGCGACGAGCGCCAGAACCTCGCGCTCTCTGGCGGTCAGGTCCTCCCGGCCGGCGTCGCCCTCCTCGCTGAGCGTGCGTTCCGTCGCCGCATCCAGGTGGGCGGCCCCCTGGGCGGCTGCGTGGATCGCTATCGCGATCTCATCGACGTCGGAGTCCTTCATGACATAGCCGGAGGCACCGGCGGCGAGGGCGTCCCGGATGCGTTGGCTCTCGCCGAAGCTGGTGACGGCGACTACTTGCACAACGGGATAGCGCACCCGGATCTCTCGCGTCGCGCTGATCCCGTCCTGACCCCGCATCACCAGGTCCATCAGCACGACGTCGGGCAGTGCATCCTCTGCAGCGAGCCGCTCGAGTGCGGCCAGGGCGCTGGCGCCATCCACTGCCTCCCCCACGCATCGGATCCCGGGCTGCTCCTCGAGATAGGCCTGCAGGCCCAGGCGGACCACTTCATGGTCGTCCACGATCAGCACCCGCACGTCGGTCATGTCCCCTCCACTCTGCCGGAGCGGTCTCGGTCGGGTATCCCGACGGCGAGCGCGCCGGGCAGCACCGCACGCACCAGCGTGCCACCACCTGTCGCCGGGCCGAGGTGCAGCGAGCCGCCGACTCGTTCAGCCCGTTCCCTCATCGACGTCAACCCGAGCCCGCGGCGTGGACCCGCGGACATGCCCACCCCATCATCGGCGACCTCGATCACGAGCGTGGCGGCGTCCTCCGGATCGGGCTGCAACGTGACCGTCACCCGGTCGGCCTGCGCGTGCTTGATGACGTTGTGCAGGGCCTCGCGGATGATGTGGTACGCCTCCAGGACCGCATCCCCTGCCACTGTCATGCCGTCCTCGGGGCACACGACCGACCCGTCGATCCCCTCGCGCGCGGAGAGTGACGCCACGAGCTGACGGGCGACCGCGACCAGACCCTCGTCGTGCAACACCGTCGGATAGAGCTCGAAGATCAGCGAACGCATGTCCTCCAGCGCGGCGTGCGCGAGCTCGCCCAGCGTGGCGACGTGGCGCTCCAGCTTGCCCACGGCCTCGGCCGCGTCCCCGGCCACCTCGTCCGGCTGCCCCGGGCGCACCCGGTCCAGCAGAAACTTCGCCGCCCGGACATGCAGATTGATCGAGAACAGTTCCTGACAGGCCGAGTCGTGGAGCTCTTGGGCGAGTCGTTGCCGCTCCAGATGCTGGGTCCGCGAACGCGATGCCGCGAACAGCCGCGCGTGCTGCACCGCGACCGACACCTGGTCGGCCATGGCCGTGAAGAAGGCCACGTCGTCGAACGTCGGCTGGCGTCCCGGCCGGCAATAGATGTTCAGCGCACCGATCGGGGCATCGCGGCCGGCCAACGGCACGGACACGAATGTGCCCCACTCGAACCCGGTGAGGTGGTCGTGCAGCGGGGCCCACCTGGGGTCGGCCAGCATGAGCCGCCGGCGGTCGGGGGTGACGATCGGTTGCCCCGTCCGCAGGCTCGCCAGCGAGGAGAATTCGGCGCCCAGCGCGGCGGCCTGCAGGATACGGTCCGAGAAGTCGGGACCGAAGTACGCCACCGGCGCAGCCCCGTGCAACTGCATCCGCCAGGTGTCCGTGTCGATCAACAGGATCTGGGCGGCGGCCAGCTCGACGGTCCGGATCATCTCCGCACAAATGGCGTCGAGCGTCTCGCGCAGAGAATCGGCGTACGCCACCCGCGACGCCGCCCGGGCGAACGCCGCCAGCCGCCGTTGTGAGCGCTCGGCATCGGTCACGTCCCTGAGCACGACGACCTGTCGCTCGCCCACGTCGCTGCGGCGGATCTGCAAGGTCCGGTCGATCCCGAACTCGTGCCGGCGCAGGACAGGGCGACCTGAGTCCTCGGCGAAGGCGGGGCGCCAGTCTGCGAGGGGCCGGGTGCCGATCAGCGCCTGCTCGGGCCTGCCCAGGGTGGCTGCGGCCGCCGCATTGGCGTGCGTGCATCGTCCGTCCCGGTCCAGCAGGAGCATCGCGTCGATGGAGGCATCGAGAACCGCCAGCAGGGTCTGGTCGGTCACCGGTTCTGCTCTGTCACCGCCCACCGCCCGCCTCCTTTGGCACGCCGTGAGATGGCGCCGTCTTGGACCGATCCTTCCAGCAATCAACGGGAGCGCAACCGGTCGGCGTACGCAATAGTGCGGAAATTCGGGCACAGGCCCAGGCCCAGACCGTGTTCGATCCAGACCCTCTCCCCCGACTCTTGACACGTGACTTTTTGGTCACCTATTGTCGAGGCATGGACGACGACCTCGTGTTCAAGGCACTGGCGGACTCAACCCGTCGGCTGCTCCTGGATGCGCTCTTCGAGCGGGACGGCCGCTCGCTCGCGGAACTGGAGGTAGTGGTCGCCGCCCATGACATCGAGATGACCCGGTTCGGGGTGGCGAAACACCTGCGCCTTCTCGAGTCCGCCGGGCTCGTCAACTCCCGCAAGCAGGGCCGGGAGAAGCTGCATCACCTCAATCCCGTGCCGATCCAGGCCATTCACGAGCGGTGGATCGGCAAATACACCGAGCGAGCCGGGATCGCCTCGGTTCTCCTCGACCTCAAAGGCCGCCTGGAAGGCGGACCACCCACACTCCCACCGACAGACGCACCCACGGATTCAGAGAGGCCACGGCCATGAGCAACGTTCAGATCTACAGCATCTATATCAAGGCGCCCGCGCAGCAGGTGTGGGACGCGATCACGCAATCCGAATACACGACGCGCTGGGGCTATGGCGGCGGCACCGAGATCGACCAGCAGGTCGGCGGCCGTTATCGCAACACCTCCACCGACGAGATGAAGCAGATGGGCCTGGGCGAGGATGCCGTCGTCGGCGAGGTGATCGAGATCGATCCGCCCAGGCGACTGGTGTTGGCCTGGGCGCCCACGTGGCATCCCGAGTCGGAACCCACCCGACTCACGTGGGAGCTGACCGAATATCCGAGCGGCCTCACGTTCGTGAAGCTGACGCACGACCTGTCCGCGGCCCCCGAATATGCCGCCGAGGTCGCCGGCGGCAACGATCCCGGCTCGGGCGGCGGCGGGTGGCCGTGGTGCCTCGCGGGCCTCAAGACCCTGCTGGAGACGGGGCAGCCGATGGACGAGCCGGCTGCCTGACAACACGACGGGCCCACGCGACCAGTGCGTGGGCCCGTCGCTGCCTTCTCACTCATAGCGCAGCGCGTCGATCGGGCTCAGCTTTGCCGCCTTGTTGGCCGGCAGCAGACCGAACACGACTCCGATCAGCGAGGAGAACAGCACGGCGATGATCGTGACGGGGATCGACAGGACGAACTCATAACCGAGGATGGCCGCGACGAGGGCGGTGAGTCCGTAGGCGAACATGATGCCGATCAGGCCGCCCAGCGAGGTGAGCACCATGCTCTCGATCAGGAACTGCTGCAGGATCCGGCCGCGCGTGGCGCCGAGCGCCTTGCGTACGCCGATCTCCCGCGTCCGCTCCGCCACTGACACGAGCATGATGTTCATCACCCCGATGCCGCCGACCAGGAGCGAGATCGCGGCGATGCCGCCGATGATCGCAGTCATGATCGTGGTGACCGACGAGATCTCCTGCTCGAGTTCGCGCATGTCGGTGGGCTTGAACTGGGCCTCCTCGGGATTCACCACCAGCGTCTCGTTGAGATAGTCCGCGGCGTTCTGCCCGGCCTCGGTGACGTGCTCGACGTCGGTGGCGACGACGGCGTACTGCGAGAACCCGGGCGCCTGCGGGAACACCGACTCCCACGCGGTCAGCGGGATGAAGCAGGTCTGCAACGTGAAGCCCAGCGTGGACTGCTCCTCGACGACGCCGATCACGCGCACGGGCTGGGCGTTGATCTCGATGATCTCGCCGATCGCCCGGTCGGGGGAGGCGAAGAGCGAGGTGGCCGTGTCGCGGCCCAGGACGATGACCTGCGCAGCCCGGTTGACGTCCTCCTGCGTGATGAGCCGTCCCGCCACCGGGGCGAGATTGCTCAACTCGAAGATCTCCAAGTCGCCGGCCCGGATATAGACGCCCTCGGCCTTCTCGGTGCCGTTCTCGAGGTCCGTCATGTCCATGCGCTGCTCGATGAAGCTCTTGACGTGCGGCAACTGACGGATCCGCTCGACATCGACCGGTCGGATCTGCGGCGGGGACGCGATGGGCCCGGCCGTGAAGGCGCCGGCACCCGGCGGACCGAACTCCATGGTGACCATGGCCTTGTTGCCGCCGGACAGCGAGTTCTTGAGCTGCTGCTCGCCCATCTGGCCGATCGCCACGATCGTGATGATCGAACCGACGCCGATGATGATCCCCAACATGGTGAGGATCGACCGCATCTTGTGGGCCATGATCGACGACAACGCCATGCGGAAGCTCTCGATGACGTTCATCAGCCTGCCCGCTCCGGCTCGGCGTCAGCCACGCCCTCGGCGTCGCCGGCGGTCGCGACCCGGCGACCCCGGATGCGCTCGTCCGATTCGATCCGCCCGTCCCGGATGCGCACGATCCGATCGGCGCAATTGGCGATGTCCTGCTCGTGGGTAATCATGATGATCGTCGTGCCGTCCGCGTTGAGATCGCGGAACAGTTCCATGATCTGGGCGCTGGTCGTGGTGTCGAGCGCCCCGGTCGGCTCGTCGGCCAGGATGAATTTGGGGCCGGTCGAGATCGCCCGGGCAATCGCGACCCGTTGCTTCTCGCCGCCCGAGAGCTGGTTGGGCAGGGACCGGTGCTTCGCCGCCAGGCCCACCCGGTCCAGTGCCCTCTCCGCGATCTCCCGACGCTCCGCCCGCGAGCGGCCCGCATAGATCAGCGGCAGTTCGACGTTCGCCACCGCGTTCGACCGGGCGAGCAGGAAGAAGTGCTGGAACACGAACCCGATCGACTCGTTGCGCAGTTGTGCGATGCGGCGTTCGTTGAGTTCGTGGACGGGTTCGCCTTCGAGGACGTACGCCCCGGAGGTCGGCTTGTCGAGCGTCCCGATGATGTTCATCAGCGTCGACTTGCCGGATCCGGACGGGCCCATGATCGACACGAACTCCCCTTGCTCGACGTCGAGGGACACGTCCTTGAGGACATGGAGGGACAGATCGCCGGTGCCGAAGACCTTGTTGATCCTGTCCAGGGAGAGGATTGCGCTGCTCATCGGATGACTTCCATGCCCTCCACGGAGGTGGCGTCGGGGTTCAGCAGGATCTCCGTGGCATCGTCCAGGGGCGAGGTGATGGCGATCTGCCCATCGGCCTCGGCGCCCACCGTGACCGTCCGCTTCGCGAGGCGGTTGTTCTCGACGACGAACACTTGGTGACCGCCCTGCTCATCGCGCAGCACCGCGCCGGTGGGCACGTCGAACGAGTCCGCACCCGTGGTGTTGATCTCCAGAAAGAGGGTGTTGCCGGGCACGAGGTCGGCCTGGGTCTCCAGTTTCGCGACGAATTCATATTGCGCCTGGCCGCCCTGCTCCTGGCCCTGACCGCCCGCTGCCTCCATCGGGAAGGTGCTGACATAGGCGATGGTGCCGCGCCACTCCTTGCCCGGGAGAGCCTTGCTGGTCGCGGTGAACGGCAGGTCCTGCTTGATCTGCGCCCGCTGCAACTCGGTCAGCGAGCCCTTCACCTCATAGGGGAGATTGGACACCACGCGGATCAACGGCTTGGTCGCGGCACCCTGGGCGACGGCGTTCCGCTCGTCCTCGTTCACCATCTCGACGATGCCGTCGAAGTTGGACCGCACGACAAGGGCGGCGACCTGCTCGTTCAGCTCCTCGACGTCGAGCTCGGCCATCCGGACCTCGGTGCGCGCCATCTCCAGCTCTTCACGAACCTGGTCACGCTGCGTCTTCAGCTGGTCGGCCGCCTCGGTGGTGGGTGCCCGCCGGAGGTCGCGCACGAGGTTCGCATGGTTGGTTTCGAGCGTCGACACCTTGCGCCGGGCGGTCTGGATTTGAATGCGTGCCTTCTCCTGCTGGATGGTCAGCGTGGAGTTGGCATAGGCATAGAGCTCGTCGCCCTTCTTCACCGGATCCCCCTGGGCGACCTCGATCCGATCGACCCGGCCCTTCGTGGCATCGACATAGAAGTTCTCGGATTCGGCGGTGTGCACCGAGCCCGAGATCAGCTGTCGGTCGGCGCTCTTCAGGCTGCGCACGGACTCGATGTTCATCGTCGATGCGCCGGTTCGCTGGGGGCCACCCAGGAGGCCGGGCAGCAGCAACATGCCTGCCACCAGAACGACTGCACCGACCAGGACCGCGCCGATGATCCAGCGCTTCTTCCGCATAAGGGGCTTCCTCTCCCAGCAGGCCGGGTTCGAGGTTTTCCTCCGCAGGGGATCGGCACCGAACTTCCAAGCGGTGCGCACCCGGCCTTAATAGAACCTAATGGTCAGGGTGTCGCGAACGGCCCTGAGCGGACCCTGGTTGGCCACCGACATTTCGACCCAGCCCCTGCAACAGCGAGTCCAGGGTGTCGTCGAGTGCATCGAGCGCTCGGTCGGGATCGGGATGCGCCGCAACCCACAGGGCACCTTCGTTGAGCGCGCCGGACAGCAGGATCGTCGCGGACTCAGGATCGCCGCGCAGGAGGCCCTCGGCGGCAAGTTCCCCCAAGCCCTCCGCCAGCATCCGTCGGGAATGCTGCGCGTCGAGCTCACGCCAGGCCTCCCAGCCCACGACGGCGGGCCCGTCCACCACCAGGATCCGGCGTACTCCGGGCGCGGTCGCTGCCGCCACGAAGGCCAGACAGCCCGCCTTGATCGGGGCCCAGGCTCCCGAACCCGGCGCGACTTGTTCGGCAGCCTTCACGACAGCAGCCGCAACCTCGCCCATGACGCTCGCCAGGACGTCGGCGAACAAGGCCTGCTTCGATCGATAGCGGTGATAGACCGCGCCGCGTGTCACGCCGGCGGCGGCGGCGACCTCCTCCAGCCGCACGTCCGCGTACCCCTCCTTCGCGAACGCCGCCCGCGCCTGCTCCAGAATCCTGCGGCCGGTCCGCTCGGCCTCCTCGCGACTCGCTCGTGCCATCCGCGACCTTCCTTTACAAACTTTGTGTATGTATCATCGGAATACAAACACGGCGTATGTAAAGGAGCATAGCCATGACCCTCACCAGCCTCTACCCCGTGCTCATGACCGACGACGTCCCCGCGACCGCCGCGTTCTTCACCCAACTGCTCGGCTTCGACACCACCTTCGCCGCGGACTGGTACGTCTCGCTCACCCGCGACGGCTTCGAACTCGCGGTCCTCCAGGCCGGCCACCCCACGATCCCCGCGTCCTACCCGCGCGCGACGTCGACCGGGCTGCTCGTCAATCTGGAGGTCGACGACGTCGACGCCGAGTACGCGACGCTGGTCACCGAGCGCGGCCTCACACCCCTGCTCGATATCCGCACCGAGGATTTCGGCCAGCGACACTTCATCGTCGCCGGACCCGACGGGGTGCTGATCGACGTGATCACGCCGGTCCCGCCGACAGCCGAGTACGCCGCCGCGTTCGGCTGAGCCTCTCGCCAACGGCGACGTCGACTACGTACCCTCGTCACATGGACATCGCCCACCCCGTCCATCGCGGGCTGCGGGGACTGGTGAACCGCATGCAGGGGTACGACTTCCGCCTCGACCCGCATGCCGTCCACCATGGCGTGCCCAGCCCGGCCGCAACGGTCATCATCAGCTTCGACGAGCCGCTGGACGTCGGCTGGCAGGACGACCCGACCAGCCGCGTCCAGCGGTGGCTGCTCGCCTCGGGCATGCACACCCGGCCGGCCATCATCCACACCCACGGCACCCAGCACGGCATCCAGCTCGACCTCACCCCCGCGGGGTGCCGGGCGCTCCTCGGCCTGCCGATCGGACCGATCGCGCGGGGACTCGCCGACCACACCGACGTGCCGCTCGGAATCCCGGAGCACCTGCACGCGCGGCTGGCCGATGCCCCCTGGCCAACGAGGTTCGGCCTCCTCGAGGACCATCTCCTCCGACTCGCGACGCGCGACCGCACCCGCGTGCCCGACGACTTGGCGCAGGCCTGGCGCGTACTCGCCACCACCCGCGGCCGCGTCGGCGTCGCCGACCTCGCGCGCGGGATCGGGTGGTCGCGCCGCCATCTCGTCAACCGCTTCACCGCCGAGTTCGGGCTGCCCCCGCGGGACCTGGGCCGCTTGCACCGGTTCGGGGCGGCGCAGAGGTACGCGCGGCAGGGCGTCCCGTGGGCCGAGGTTGCGGCGCGCGCCGGCTATGCCGATCAGGCTCATCTGTCGCGCGAGTTCCGGGAGTTCGCGGGGCAGACGCCCACGGCGTGGCGGGCCGAAGCGTTCCCAATCGTTCAAGACGCCGAGGACCCGGCCGCGCAACGCTAGAGCCATGACGAAACCCACGGTGTTCCACAGCCTGGCCTTCCGCGACGCGGACGCCGGCATCGCCTTCCTCACGGCGCTCGGCTTCGAAGAGCGTCTGGTCGTCCGCAACGAAACCGACCCCGGCATCGTCGAGCACGCCCAGTTCCACTGGGGCGGCAACGGCGCGATCATGTTCGGCTCCGCGCAACGGGCCGACACCCCCGGCAGCGAATGGGAGCGCCGGGTCGGCGTCGCCTCCTGTTATCTGGTCGTGCCGACCGATGCGGACGTCGACGAGGTCTATCAACGCGCTATGGCGGCCGGCGCGACGTCGCTGCAGGAGCCGGTCGGCCAGGACTACGGCGGTCGCAGCGCCGGCGTCGCCGACCCCGAGGGCAACCAGTGGTCGATCGGTTCCTATCCAGGAGAGTGAGCGGGAACGCCGCGCTCTGGTCGGGGCGCCGTGTGATGATTCAGCCATGACCACCCAGATCGTGTTGGTGCCCGGATTCTGGCTCGGCGATTGGGCGTGGGCCGCGGTTGTGCCGCCGCTGCGCGACCGCGGCCACGACGTCGTTGCTCTGACCCTGCCGGGGCGCGCACCGGAGGCTCCCGGGACCGCGGTCATCACTCCTCAGGATCAGGCGGACGCGATCCTCGCGGCCCTGGATCACCGGGCCGATCGAAGGGTCCTGGTGGTGCACAGCGGAGCCGCGATCCCCGGGACCATGGTCATCGACCGGGCGCCCGACTTGGTCGACCACGTCGTCTGGGTGGACACCGCCCCCAGCCGCGACGGCGCCGCGATGAATGCCGAGTTCACCGGTGCCGCCTTGGACCTGGCCGACGTGTGGCAGGAGGAGTTCGAGCAGGGCGCCATGCGAGATCTCACCGACGACCAGCTCGAGACCTTCAGGGCACGCGCCGTCCCCGAACCGGGCGCGGTGGTGTCCACCGCTGTCGAGCTCCGTGATCCTCGACGTCACGACGTGCCGGGGACCGTCGTGTGCACGTCGTTCCCTGCGAGTGAATTCCGGAGCCATGCGGAGCAGGGCGTGCCGTTCCTCGCTGCCCTGCTCGACTATCGCGCCCTCGAGTTCGTCGACCTGCCCACGGGCCACTGGCCGATGTGGTCCCGACCCGAGCAGCTTGCCGAGATCATCGACGCGGCGGCCGCGCGCCGCTAGCCCCAGCGAGCCGGTCAACCGCTGACGCGACGCGCGTGCAGTGCGCGGACGCGAGCGGCGAGTTCCGGGACCGGGCCTTCCACAGCGACATTGGGCGCGACTTGGCTGATCGGCAGCGCGGCCACCGGTGAGTAGGGCAGACCGAGTTCGGCGGACCAGCGGACCAGTTGCTCCGAGGACGAGGCATAAACAATCCGGCCCAGACCAACCCAGGCATGCGCGGCCGCGCACATGGGGCAGTGCTCGCCAGAGGTGTACACGGTCGCACCGGACCGCTCGCCCACCTCAAGGTGGCGCGCCGCCCAGCGTGCGATCGCGAACTCCGGGTGCTGCGTGCGGTCGCCGCCGGCGACGTGGTTGTGGTCCTCGAACAGGACCTCGCCGGACGCCGCGACGAGCACGGACCCGAACGGTTCGTCCCCGCTCGCCAACGCCTGTTCGGCGAGCTGCACGGCGCGCTCCAGGTGCTGCATATCTTCATCGCCGATCACAGCACCGAACCCTATAGCGGCGGCGCATGTAACTATTCGGCCAATGTCGGCGACAGCCAAGAGCATTGTGCCTAGTCACCAATCTTGTTTGGTGCGACTTTGGCCGGATAGTTCGATACCTGGGCAGTAGGGCGGTGACAGCACCTGGGTCTAGGCATGCGTCGGCCGGCAGCACCTGGGTCCAGGCATGCGTCGGCCGGCAGCACCCCGATCTCGACACCGGGGGCCGCACCCAGCAGCTCTGGCTTCAGGCCTGCCGCAGGCCGGCGTCGAAACCGTCGATCGAGCGCTCGTTCTTCTTGCGCTGATAGTCGAGGATCCCCTCCGGGCCCTTGTTGTCGGCCCACTTCGCCATGAGGTCGCGCTGGCCCGCGTAGTCATAGAGCGGCACCCCGAACCCACACGACGTCTGGCACTCGTCCACGTCGACGACGAACACCTGCCGCGCGCCCTCCAAGGGCGGAAACCACCCGCACGCCTCCGCCCACTCGACATCACCGGGCTGGATCATCCGCGCCCGGCCATAGAGGCGGAGAATCCACGGCTTGCCTTCGACGGAGCAGAACATGATCGTCATCCGCGGGTCCTGCTGCGTGTGCGCGGCGGTCTCGTTGCCGGAACCCGTCCCGTTGAGCCAGGCGACGCGGTGCGGGGAGAGGACGCGAAAGGTGTCCAACCCCTTGGGCGAGACGTTGACGCGGCCGGTCGGGGCCGCGGTCGCCACGAAGAACATGTGCTGACGGCCGATGAAGTCGGCCAGCTGCGGTTCGATCGACGGATAGAAGGTGGCCATGACTCAGCCTGTCACGCATCCGCGGAGTGCGGGCGGTCGCCGGCGTGGTCGACCCGGGACGCGGTGGCGAGGGCGACTTCAGGAGGTCGGGGATTCCTGCCCCCAGCGTCCGGGGGGATGGCTAAAGTGAGGCGCGTTGGACTAATCGGAAGAGGCGCCATGGTCGAGAACGACACGCTGGACAGCCAGGAACGAGTCCCTGACGAGCTCGAGTTGGGCTCGGTGTTCCCGAGCCCGACGCGCGAGCAGTGGGAAGCGGAAGTGCTCAAAGTGCTCAACCGCCGCCGCCCCCCGGGCCAAGAACTCCCGATCGACAAGGCGATGGCGCGACTGCGCAGCAAGACCGTTGAGGGCATCACGATCGAGCCCCTCTATACCCGCGACGACCGAGCGCTTGGTTTTCCCGCCCTCGCTCCCTTCGACCGCGGCGCCACGATCCGCTCGGGCGAGATGGACGGCTGGGATGTCCGCCAACTCCACGAAGACCCCGAGGCCGCCACCACCCGCCAGCACGTGCTCAACGATCTCGAGCGCGGGGCCAACTCGGTGTGGCTGCGGACGGGCAGCGACGCGATCGACCCGGCGGATCTCGGTGCCGTGCTCGAGGATGTCCTCCTCGACTTGGCAGCTGTGGTCGTCTCGAGCCGCGAGCACCAGACGGCGTCGGCCGCCGCGCTCGCGCAGGTCTGGAAGGACCGCGGGATCGATCTCACCACCGCGACCGGCAACCTCGGTCTCGACGCGCTCGGCCTGGCCGCTGTCACCGGAACCGCCCCCGACCTCGGCCCCCACCGCGAATGGGTCGCCGCCGCCCTCGAAGGCCTCCCCGGCGTCCGGGCGCTTTCCGTCGATGCGCTGCCCTATCACGAGGCAGGCGCCTCCGACGCCGACGAGCTGGGTCTCGCGATCGCGACCGGGGTCGCCTACCTTCGCGATCTCGAGGAGGCCGGCATCGCCCCGGCCGACGCGTTCGGCCAGGTTGAATTCCGCGTTTCGGCGACCGCCGATCAGTTCCTGACGATCGCCCGCCTGCGGGCGCTGCGACGCTTGTGGTCGCGGGTGGGCGAGGTCGTCGGTGTCCCGGCCGAGCTGCGCGGAGCCCGTCAGCACGCGGTCACGTCGTGGCGGATGATGTCGCGCGATGACGCCTATGTGAATGTCCTGCGCACGACGATCGCCTGTTTCGCCGCCTCCGTCGGCGGCGCGGAGGCGATCACAGTGTTGCCCTTCGACACGGTCCACGGGCTCCCGAACGACTTCTCCCGGCGCATCGCCCGCAACACCCAGGTCATCCTCGCCGAGGAGTCGAACATCGCTCGGGTCAACGACCCGGCGGGCGGCTCGTTCTTTGTCGAACAGCTCACCGACCAGCTCGCCGAAGCCGGCTGGGCCTGGTTCCAGCAGATCGAGGCCGCGGGCGGCATGACCAAGGCCGTCAACACTGCGCTCATCACGGACCGCCTCGCCGCCAGCACGGCCGAACGCGACCGCCGCCTGTCGGACCGGTCCGCGCCCCTCACCGGCGTGAGCATGTTCCCGCAGTCCGTGGAGCCGGTGATCGACCGTACGCCGCGGCCCGTGGCCCCCGAATCCGCACTCCCCCGCCGCCGCGACGCCGAGATCTTCGAAGGCCTCCGCGACCGGACCACCGCGCTCGCCGAGACCAACGGTCGCCAGCCGGCTGTCCTGCTCGCCGCGCTGGGCACACGCCGCGACTTCGGCGCACGGGAAACCTTCACCACGGCTCTGCTCGGCGTGGCCGGGATCGGCGCCCCGCTCGTCGAGGGCACCGACCCGAGTGCCTTCGCCACCGGCCTCAAGGAGGCCGGCACCAAGGTGGCCGTGTTGTGCTCCTCGGCGAAGATGTACGCCGAGCACGGCGCCGCGGTCGCCAACGCGCTCCGCGACGCCGGAGCCACCACGGTCCTGATCGCCGGCAACGCGAAGGAACTCGGCGACGCTCCTGAGGGCACGGTCGACGGCACCCTCTTTGCCGGCGTCGACACGGTCCCCCTCCTCACGTCCATCCTCGACACCCTGGAGACGGCACGATGAGCAGCATCCCTCGGTTCGATTCGATCGATCTCGGCACGCCGCAGGTCCCGGACGACGCCGCAGCGGCGTACGCGAAGGTCGCCGGCGACGCCGCCACCAACGTCTGGGACACCCCCGAGCACATCCCGGTCGGCACCCTCTATGGCGACGACGATCTCGCGCAATTGGACTTCCTCAGCACCTATCCGGGGATCCCGCCGTTCCTGCGGGGACCGTACGCGACGATGTACGTCAACCAGCCCTGGACCATCCGGCAATATGCCGGGTTCTCCACCGCCGAGGAGTCCAACGCCTTCTATCGCCGCAATCTGGCCGCCGGCCAGAAGGGGCTGTCGGTCGCGTTCGACCTCGCGACCCACCGCGGCTATGACTCCGACCACCCCCGCGTCGAGGGCGACGTCGGCATGGCGGGCGTGGCGATCGATTCGATCCTCGACATGCGGCAGCTGTTCGACCGCATCCCGCTGGACCAGATGTCGGTCTCGATGACGATGAACGGCGCGGTGCTGCCGATCCTGGCGCTCTATGTGGTCGCGGCCGAGGAGCAGGGCGTCAAACCGGAGCAGTTGGCCGGAACCATTCAGAACGACATTCTGAAGGAGTTCATGGTCCGCAACACCTATATCTATCCGCCGGAACCTTCGATGCGGATCATCTCCGACATCATCGCGTTCACCTCTGCGAACATGCCGCGGTTCAACTCGATCTCGATCTCCGGTTATCACATCCAGGAGGCGGGGGCGACGCAAGACCTGGAGATGGCGTACACGCTGGCGGACGGCGTGGAGTACATCCGCGCCGGACGGGTCGCGGGTCTCGAGGTCGACGCCTTCGCGCCTCGGCTGTCGTTCTTCTGGGCGATCGGGATGAACTTCTTCATGGAGGTCGCCAAGCTGCGGGCCGCCCGGATGCTGTGGGCCAAGCTGGTCAACGACTTCGAACCGAAGAACCCGAAGTCACTGTCACTGCGGACTCACTCCCAGACCTCTGGCTGGTCGCTGACCGCACAGGACATCTACAACAACATCGCCCGCACCTGCATCGAGGCGATGGCCGCGACCCAGGGTCACACCCAGTCGCTGCACACCAACGCCCTCGACGAGGCCATCGCGCTGCCCACGGACTTCTCCGCGCGCATCGCCCGCAACACTCAGCTGTTCCTCCAGCAGGAGTCGGGCACTACGAAGGTGATCGATCCGTGGGGCGGGTCGGCCTACCTGGAAAAGCTCACCTATGACCTCGCCCGCCGCTCCTGGGCCCACATCCGTGAGGTCGAGGAAGCCGGCGGCATGGCCAAGGCAATCGAGGCGGGCATCCCCAAGATGCGCGTCGAGGAGGCCGCGGCCCGCACTCAGGCGCGCATCGACGCCGGCCGTCAGCCGGTGGTTGGCGTGAACAAATATCAGGTCGACCAGGACGAGCCGTTCGAGGTGCTCAAGATCGACAACGCGCAGGTGCGCGCGAGCCAGATCGCGAAGCTGGAGCGGCTGAAGGCCGAGCGGGACGAACAGGCCTGCCAGGCTGCGCTCGACAAGTTGACCTGGGCCGCCGAGAACCGCGACGACGCGGACCCCGAACGCAACCTGCTCAAGCTGAGCATCGACGCCGCCCGGGCCAAGGCCTCGGTCGGCGAGATCTCCGCGGCCCTGGAAAAGGTCTTCGGCCGCTTCACCGCCCAGATCCGCACGATCAGTGGGGTCTATTCGAAGGAGTCCGGGGACACGTCCGATATCGAAGTTACGCGCAAGCTGGTCGAGGAGTTCGCCGAGGCCGAAGGCCGCCGGCCCCGCATCCTCGTGGCCAAGATGGGCCAGGACGGTCACGACCGCGGCCAGAAGGTGATCTCGACCGCGTTCGCCGACCTCGGCTTCGACGTCGATGTCGGTCCGCTGTTCCAGACCCCGGGTGAGGTCGCGCGGCAGGCCGTCGAGGCCGACGTCCACGTCGTGGGTGTGTCGTCGTTGGCCGCCGGGCACCTCACCCTCGTGCCGGCTCTGCGCCGGGAGCTCGACGAGCTGGGTCGCGACGACATGATGATCGTCGTCGGTGGCGTGATTCCGGAGCAGGACTTCGAGGCCCTGCGCGCCAGCGGTGCCGACGCGATATATCCGCCCGGCACGGTCATCCCGGTGGCCGCCCGCGAGTTGCTGGAGAAGCTCGCCGCCCAGGTGGAGTCCGAGGCTGCTGACCCGGCATGAGGCATCGCCCCGATATTCCCGAGCTCGCCGAGCAGATCACGCAGGGATCCCGGGCCGCGATCGCGCGCGCGATCACACTCGTGGAGTCCACCCGCCCCGACCACCGCGAGCTCGCGAAGGCGCTGATCGGCGCGCTGCCGCGCTCCGAGGACGCGATCCGGGTGGGCATCACCGGCGTGCCGGGGGCGGGCAAGTCGACGCTCATCAACGCCCTCGGGCTGCGGTTGATCGACCAGGGACATCAGGTGGCGGTGCTCGCCGTCGACCCGTCGTCGTCCCGCACCGGCGGCTCGATCCTCGGTGACCGCACCCGCATGGGCGAGCTGACGTCGCACGACCGTGCGTACGTCCGTCCCTCCCCATCCGGCAACCACCTCGGCGGCGTCGCCCGGGCCACCCGGGAGTCCATGCTGGTGATGGAGGCCGCCGGCTATGACGTCGTGCTGGTCGAGACCGTCGGCGTAGGCCAGTCCGAGGTCGCCGTCGCGGACATGGTCGACACCTTTCTCCTGATCTCCCTCGCCCGCTCGGGCGATCAACTGCAGGGCATCAAGCGCGGCATCCTCGAGATGGCCGACGTGATCGCGGTGAACAAGGCGGACGGTGACTATGTGAACGCCGCCAAGGTCGCCGCCCGCGAACTGCAGGTCGCGATGCGGTTGATTCAGCCGGAGGGGCGGCGTACACCGGTGCTCACCTGCTCCGCCGAAACCGGCGCCGGCCTCGACGACCTGTGGGGCAAGGTCCTCGAGCACCGCGCCGAGCTGGAGGGGGCGGGCCTCGCCGAGCGTCGGCGGGCCCAGCAGCTGCAGTGGCTGTGGGCCCTGGTCGAGGACCAGTTGCGGGATGCGGTGCGGGCGTCGCAGGGGGTACGCGGGATTCGCGCTCGGGTCGAGTCCGAGGTCGGCGACAACAGTCTCAGCGCCATCGAGGGCGCCGACCAGATCCTGCGCGCGCTCGCAGAGGACATCCCGGGTTTCCGCTGGGCGCAGTGAAACTTGCAGGCCTGCGGCCGGGGAACTGAGTGTCACTGGCGAGTTGACACCGCGAGCGCCACTAGCCACAGATCGGAATAGCTCTCGTAGCGGATCGGGCCAGTGCCCTTCGCAGATCGCGCGTTTCGTAGACTTCCCGCAAACTTCACGTCGAAAAAGGGGTGCTCAAAGTGGCGCGGCGTCGCGGATTCTTCGCTGAAATGCAACACCAGATGGCGGTCGCAAAGCGGGAACAGCAGCGGCAAGCAGCCGCAGCGACGCGCGAGGCTCAACGCCGTGCACGAGAAGCAGAACGGTCGGCAGCCGCGGCTGCTCGGGCCAAATTGGCTGCTGAACGCGCAGACGAGCGCGCACGTATCGCAGCAGAGCGCGAGGCAGCCAAGCTTCATGTTGAGGCACAAGAGGCGAGAGCTGAGCTTCTCAACTCGCAGCTGCGAGAAAGACTCGAAGAACTCAGCGCTATTCTATCCGCAACCTTGGATGTTGACGATCACGTGGACTTGGAGTCCTTGCGACGACCGGCGCTATATCCACGGTTCACATCTCCCTTCGCACAGCCGCTGGAACCTCCCGCTCCTATCTATGCGCCCCCGGAGCCACGCTTCATACCCCCCTCGCCCCCAAGTGGGATCTCGGCCCTTGTGGGCAAGAAGAAGCATGAGCAGGCGATCCAGGACGCCCGAACGCAGTTTGAGCGGCAACACGCGCAATGGCGCGATTTCGTCGCCAGCATTCCCATTCGGCAGCATCGCGCGGCTCAGGAATATCACGCAGCGGAGGAGTATCGGCTGCAGCAACTGCGCGCGCACCAAGCGATCCACGAGGAAGAATGTCGCCGCATTGACAATGAGGTCAAGGAGGCAAATATTCCGCTTGAGAAGCTTATCGCGGCGCACCACACGGGCGAGGCATGGGCAGTCGATGAGTACTTTCGGATTGTTTTCAGCAATTCCGTCTATCCAGACGAATTGCCCGTCCACGTTGAACATTCCTACTCGCAGGAACACCGAGAGCTGCACATCGACGTGGAGTTGCCCAACCCTGACAGCATGCCGACCGCAAAGGCATACCGATACGTCAAGACGTCCGACACAATCGCCGAGTCGATTCAATCAGCCAAGGAACAACGCGAGCGGTACACGCACGTGGCACACTCCATAGTTCTCCGGACAATGCATGAGGTTTGGGAGGCTGATCGACATGAGCATATTGACACCATTTCGTTGACTGCGAGCGTTACGCATCTGGATCCCGCCACTGGTCAACCAAAGCTAACGCCCCTCGTCGCTGTTGCAGCTGATCGCAGGACATTCGAGGGAATCGACCTCGCGCACGTAACGCCAACGGAGACCCTCCACTATCTCAAAGCAGTCGTTTCCAAGAACGCCCACGCGCTAATTCCGATCTCTCAGCACGAAGGGGTGCGACGCGGATGAGTCAAGGCCCAGCGATGCGCTTTAACCCTCCGCCAGGGTGGCCGCCTCCCCCAGCCGGGTGGATGCCCTCCTTGGGCTGGCGGCCCGATCCGACTTGGCCGCCAGCCCCTGCCGGATGGGAGTTCTGGGTTCCTGACCCAACTCCGGAGCAGGCCAACTCCCCAGCAGGCGCAGACCGAGTCCCGTCGAGTGATGCGCCGACCTCGGGAGCTGTTGACAACCACACCACCACGTCCTGGGCCGACGCCGCACCCCCACAACGACCGGAGGTCTATTCAACAACGGCTACCCCAAGGGGCAGCGCCGCAGGGCAGGACGACATTGAGGGACATAGGACTGAACAGGTCGAGTTGGCGGCGGAGATTGAAGCTGCCAAAGCCGAGCTCGTCGAGCTCAAGGATTCAATCCTGCTCCAGCAGGTCGGGATCTACGAATATCGTCATCCACTTGAGACCGCCGACGAGTTCAAAGATCGCCTGAAAGAGCTCCGAATTCGGGTAAGAGAAACGATCAAATCGTCCGAAGCCATCCTTGCTTCAGATCGCTTTGCGGGCTCTTCACAATTCGGGGTGTAGAGGGTGGTTGAGTCCGGTCGGCGCGTCGATGGCCGGGTAAGGGTCGAGGTCTT
>NZ_JBNZCI010000007.1:0-164701 GCF_050880385.1 Ammonicoccus luteus | reverse complement strand
CGACAAGCCACACCCCACCCGGAGGTTCCCCTCACGTCAACAACCCCACGCTGCTACCAACGTCTTGGCCGGATACATCTAGGCGCTGGGCCCGACGGTTCGGACCCGTCCGGCTGGCGGTGATTGTGTTTCAGTCCTCGCTGGACGCGCGGCCTGCGAGCCAGGCCACCAGCCGAGGATCGGTCGACGTGAGCCGGTCCACTTCCTCATCCCCGGTGCACGTGATCAGCGCAATCGTGATCCGGTCCCCGGAGCGCCGCACGACGCGCCAGTGAGCGCCCGAGTCCGTCCAGCGCTCCAGCTTTTCGATCACGTCCATGTCGCATGACTATCACGGCGTTCTTCGGCTCCGCATCAGGTTCTCGCTCTGGGTTTGCTGTGCTGGCTGCCTCATCACTTGCGGGCGACGGGCTTCGTCGACAGCGCCGGCGCGCGCCCCGACCGTTCGGCGTCACCGGCGATTTGGCAGTGTGGAAGGCATGAGCGAAAAGACTGAGATCGTTGTGACCCGCACCATCGACGCCCCGGCGGAGGATCTGTTCGACGTCCTGACGCTGCCCGCCCGTCACAAGGAATTCGACGGTTCCGGAATGGTCGTCGCCGACGACCGCACCCAGCGACTGCTGGCCGTGGGGGACAAGTTCACGATGAACATGCATCACGAGTCCCAGGGCGGGGACTATCAGATGGAGAACCATGTCATCGCCTATGCGCACAACAAGCTGATCGGCTGGGCGCCGGCGCGACCGGGCGAGGAACCGGCGGGCTGGAAGTGGGTCTACATGCTCGAGGCCCGCGGGTCCGGTGCGACCGACGTGACGCTCACCTATGACTGGACGAACGTCACGGACAAGGAACTCATCCCGCTGTTCCCGGCAGTCCCCGAGAAGGCGCTTGAGGAGTCGCTCAACCTGCTCGCCGCCGCCGTGGCCTGAGTCGCACGCGCCGTCCCGAGGGCGCGCCAGCCTCCCTGATGCGGGGCCGTCGTCAGAAGCCGCATTTTCAGGCGCCCCCGTGACGACTGTTGCGATGAGACCCCTCAGGAATGCGGTTTGTGACGGTGCGCCCGAGCAGCCCGCGGTTCCGGAACGGCGCGGCTAGCCCCGGCGGGCAAGATCGATGAGGGTGTCCAGGTCGACGTGCTCGTTGATCGCCCGGCCGAGCCGATCCAGCATGGCTTCGCGGAGTTCGGCGAAGCCGGGTCCGGGTTGTGGCTGCCAGGCTGAGCCGAGGGTGACGGCGACCTGGGTGAGCCACGCGCGCCGGAAAGAGTCGTGCTCGAGGGCCCCGTGCCACAGGGTGCCCCACACGACGCCATCGGTGGCGCCGTCGAGGAAGGGCTCGGCCGTGGGTCCGAGCTCGACTCGCCCATGGTGGATCACATAGCCGCCGACCGAATGCCCGCGCCAGGTTCCGGTGGGGAGCCCGAGTGTCTTCTCGCTCCGGAACCGCACGACGCCGTCAACCAGGCCGAGGCCGTCGACTGAGCCGGTGCCGGACTCGACCTCGTCGTGGATCTCGCGGCAGAGCATCTGAAATCCGCCGCAGATGCCGAGCACCGGCCGCCCACGCCGGGCTCTCGCCACCAGCGCGTCCGCAAGACCGCGCTCCTGCAGCCACGTGAGATCCGACACGGTCGACCTGCTGCCCGGCACGATCACGAGGTCTGCGGTCGCGACGGCCATCGGGCTCGTCGTCACCGTGATCTCCACCCCCGGTTCGGCGGCCAGGGCGTCGACGTCGGTCGCGTTGGACACCCGGGGCAGCCGGATAACGGCGACGGTGAGCGGGGCGTCGAGACGAGCTGCGCGCTCGTCAGCCATCGGTCCTCCCTCAGCCACCGATCCCCGAGGAGGCCGGAGTCCGTCTCTGGGGGTCGCATCCACCCACCGATCGACCCGCAGGGCGTCCTCGCCGTCGAGCCAGACGTCGTCCAGCCATGGGATCACGCCCAGCCCCCGCATGCCGGTCCTGCGCGTGAGTTCCTCCAGTCCCGGCTCGAGGACCGACACGTCCCCGCGGAACTTGTTGATCACATAGCCCGCCAGCCGCGCCCTGTCGGTTTCGGAGACGATCGCCCACGTGCCGAAGAGCGACGCGAGAATCCCGCCACGGTCGATGTCCCCGACAACCACGACCGGCAGATCGAAACGCTCCGCGAGCCCGAAGTTCACGTAGTCACCGGCCCGCAGATTGATCTCCGCCGGCGAACCCGCGCCTTCACTGACGACGAGATCGAACTCGGCCGCGAGCTCCGAATAGGCAGCGAACGCCGACTGGGCCAGCCCGCGGCGCCCGGTCGCGTACTCCCCGGCCTCCAACGTCCCACCCGGCTGCCCGCGGAGCACCACGAACGACCGCCGGTCCGTCCCGGGCTTGAGCAGGACCGGATTCATCGCGGACGTCGGCGCCACCCGGGCGGCCCGGGCTTGCAGCCACTGAGCGCGCCCGATCTCGGCGAAGGTGCCGTCGGGCTCGGCGACCACCATCGAGTTGTTCGACATGTTCTGTGCCTTGAACGGCGCGACGCGTACACCCCTATCGGCGAGTGCCCGGCAGATTCCGGCCACGACCAGGGACTTGCCGGCATCCGAGGAAGTGCCGGCAAGCAGGATTCCGGTCATTCCGCGACCAACCGACGACGCGAGAGCGGGACCGCCCGAATTCCGTCCAACGTCACACGAGCGATGCTGCGCGCGAAGCAGGTAGCGGTGGGGGGTCGCGACATGCGCTCACGATAGCGAGCCGGCGACGACCTGTTCCCTGCTCTCCCGCCCACCAACTCGTGCAGGAGGTCGCACTCCCGGCTGCCTCCTCATCCGCGGCGTGCAAATGCGAGCCCCCCGTCTCACCGAGCGAGTTAGGGCAGCCTAACTTCTGCGCGAACCGGCGTACTCTGATCCCCAACAGACCAGAAAGGCGCCGTGTCCTTCGATTCGATTCTCGCGTTGCCGCTCGGTTGGGCGTACCTCACCCTCTTCGTCATCGTCATGCTCCGGGCGAACGCGACCTATTGGGTGGGGCGGCTCCTCGTCGCCGGCGGCCGGCGATCGCCCCGGATCGAACGGTTCGTCAACGGCCCGACGATGGCGAAAGCCAAGAAGTTCTCCGACCGCTGGGGTGTGCTCGCCGTGCCGTTGTCGTTCCTCACGATCGGGATCCAGACGGCTGTGAACCTGAGTGCGGGCGCGCTGCGGATGCCGCTCACCCGCTATCTGCCGGCGGTCACGCTCGGGTGCATGATGTGGGCGCTGGTCTATTCCACGATCGGGCTCGCCGCGATCCAGACGGTGTTCTTCGCGCTCGCGAGTTCGCCGTGGGCGTTGGTCGCTCTGGGGGTGACGGTTGCGGGGATTCTGGGCGTACGTGCGTTTCAGCGCCGCGCGGCTCGGGCGCGCACGGAGCGCCCCGAGGTCGAGTCAGTCGGCCACACCGGCGAGAGCTGACTTCAACACCGACGGCAACCCGATCCCGTCGAACGCCGTGCCGACGAGCCGGACCGGGTGCTCCGCGAGGCGCTCCCGGATGCCGGCCATGCGGGCGGCGTGGCCGACTTCTAGCTGCGGGTACGCCCCCGGCCACCGCGTCACCAACGTGTCCACCGGACGGTGGTTGAGCTCGATGATGTCCGCGAGTTCGCGATGCAGGCGCTTGGCGAGCGTCGCGTCGTCGACGAGGTCCAGGGCGTCGCTCCCGGCCCGGCCGGCGGAGGCGCGGACCAGGAACACCTCGTCGCTGTGGAGATGGGCCCACTTGCGGGAGAGAAAGGTGGCCGCTTTGAGAAGCCGCCCCGAGCCGGAGCGCAGGAGGAGGCCGTTGCCGTCGCGCAGTGCCGGGTTGTCGGCGGCCGCCGCGGGATAGGCGAACACGACCGTCGCCACGTCGGCGACCCGGCCGGCGGTGAGGTCCCCGGTGATGCCGGGAAGCGTCGGCTCGAGGAGCGCGGCGGCGACGTTCGCGGGCACGGCGAGCACGAGGCGCTCGGCGGCGAAGGTCCCGGAGTCGGTGGTGATGTCCCAGCCGCAGGGAGTACGCCGGACTCCCCGGACGGGGGCGTTCCGGTGAATCGTCAGGTTGGCGGCCAGGGCGTCGACGAGCGTCTCCAGGCCGGTCGCGAACGACGCGAAGGGCGGCAGCGGGCGGGCGCCGGGTCGGCTGGTTTCCTGGCCGGCGGACGACGGGCCGTGGGTCTTCTTCCTGACCAGCGAGCGGCCCGCCCGTGCCGCGGGCACCAGTTGCGGCGCGGTGGACACCAGGCTGAGCCGGTCGATGTCGCCCGCGTGGAGGTTGCCGAGCATAGGATCGACGAAGGTCTCGGCCACGGCTCGGCCGAAGCGGCGGGTGATGAAGTCGCCGACAGAGAGATCGCCGTCGATCTTCTTCCTGGCCAGCACCGGTTCGAGCCCCGCTCGAGCGAGGGCGAACGGATTGAGCAGCCCGGACTTCATCACCGGTTTGAGCTGCGTGGGGCCGCTGGGGCCGACGCCCGCCGGCAGCGGGACGAGCTTCTTGCCCTTCTGCAGCCAGGACGTCCCGGCCGTGGGGGCCACGAGCTGATCAGTGAGGCCCAGGTCGATGAGCAGGGGCTTCAGGTGCGGGCCGCCGAGGAACATGGCTTCCGCGCCCACGTCGACCGGGAGGCCGTGCCAGCCGATGGTCCGGACCTGGCCGCCGATGCGTTCGGTGGCTTCCAGGATCGTGACGTCGTGCCCCTGTTGGCTCAAGCTGCGGGCCGTTGCCAAACCCGCGAACCCTGCACCCACCACTACGACGTTCGTCACGGGCACCGAGCGTACAGACCTCGGCGGACTCACCGACCGTCGAACCGAAGCGGCGCTGCGCGCCGAGCCGGAAGTTTCCCTTCTTGGTGTCCACGCCGACTTATGGTCAGAAAACTCTGCCATGGTTCTGCCTTGTTAAGGCATGCCTGTGGATAACCGTCCCACGCGAGGTCGCGGACGGATTGACTTGTGGCGTGCGAAGGACATGTGACGGAGGACCCAGATGACGGCGACTGTGACGCGCCCCACCGCGGCCAGACCGGCTGGGGTGTCGGGGAGCGAACCGACTTCCGGGCGCCTGCGCGTGCGCAGGCAACCCAAGTGGATCGCCGCCGGTGTGCTGGCAATGTGCCTGGGCGGACTCGGTGCGGCTGTCCTGTGGGGCGAGGCGTCCGGCTCGGCCGATGTTCTGGTGCTCACCCGTGCGGTGTCGCGCGGTGAGATCGTTGCGGCGAGCGACTTCCGCGTGGCTCAGGTCGGTCAACTCGATGGTGCGTCGTCGGTGCGGGCCGCCGACCTCCCGACGCTCGCGGGGCAACAGGCCCTCGTCGACCTCGCCGAGGGCGCACTGCTGCCGGCAGGAAGCGTGGGACGTGCCGCGTTGGATCCCGGTGGCGTCCAGTTGGGTCTGCGGTTGGTGCCCGGGCGAGTCCCCCTGGGCGATCTTCCGGCCGGGACGGCGGTGCTCCTGGTGCCGCTGGAGGATCCCAGGACCAATCCCGGTGCGGAGACCGAACTGCCCCGCCCTGTCCGGGCGAGTGTCCTGACTCCACCGCGGACGGGGCCGGACGGGGTCGCGCAACTCCTCGACGTCCGGGTCGACACCGCGCAGGCACCGGTGGTTGCCATGCTCGCGGCGACGGATCGCATCGCGCTGGTGAAGGAAGGACGCTGATGCCGATCATCGTGCTGGCGTCGGCCGCGGGCGCGCCGGGAGTCACGACCACCGCGCTCGGGCTGGCGCGGTGCTGGCCGGGCGACACTCTTCTCGTGGACGCCGACAGGCAGCCGACCCAGGCGGTTCTCGCCGGCTTCCTCAACGGGGCCCCGGCGACCGGCCGCGGCCTGACCGGACTCGCCCGTGCCCATCGCGAGCGCCGGGCCATCGCCGAAGAGATTCGGCTCCACTGCGTCCCTCTGGGCGAGCAGGTGGAGGAGCGCAGGCTGTTCCTGCCCGGTTTCAGTCATCCTGGTTCCCCCGCCCTCTTCGGGCCCGTCTGGCAGGATCTGATGCATGCGCTGGCACAACTCCGTGATGCCGGTGTCACCGTCGTCGTCGATGCCGGCCGCATCGGAGAGGGCCTTCCCGCTCCGATGGTGGCGGAGGCCGACGCCGTCCTCGTGATCACCCGGACCAGCCTGCGAGCGCTGGCGGGCGTGCGTCTCCACCTCCCACACCTTCAGCAACGCATCGATTCCCTCGCGACGGGCACCCAGCTGGGCCTGACGCTGATCGGCGATGGTGAGCCGTATGGCGCGAAGGAAATCACCCGCCAGTTCGGCATTCCGGTCTGGGCGAGCGTGGCCAATCATCCACGCGCCGCGCGGGTGTGGTCGGAGGGCCGGTCCGAGGGCCGGGGATTCGCTCATAGTGCTCTGGTGCGCAGCATCCGGGCTGCTGCGATCGCGATCCGCAACCGGGTGAGCAGACCGGAACTCGAGCTCGCTCAACTCCGCCGCACGGAAACGGGCGCGCGATGAGTCGCCGCGGTGCCACCCCGGCGCCTCTCAGCCGGGTTGGGTTGTTCACGGCCCCGGTCGCCGACCGACACGCGGAGACGCCGCGCGCGCCCGGCGCCGCCCACGCCGCGCTCGTGCCGCCAGGCGAGGCCACGCTGTGGGTCGACGGCGTGGTGACCACGTTCTCTCCGGAGGAGTACGCGGCGAACCGGCAGCGCTCGATGGCCGACGCGGTGGCGAAGAACCTCGACTGGGCGCTGGTGGTCACACTGCGCCGCCGGGCCTCCGCCGAGATCAGCGACCGGTCGGAGCAGGCGCGGATCGAGGGCCGGTCCCTGTCCGAACAGGACCGGCGGCTCATGGGCCGGGCTGTGATCCGTCAGATCGTCCGGGCGCACGCTGAGCGTCTCAACGATGAGGGGGCAGAACTCTGGTCGATTGATCACGAAGAGGCATATGCGCGGGCGGTCGAGAACGCCATCTTCGGCTATGGCCGGCTGCAGCCGTTGTTCGAGTTGCCCGACGTGGAAAACATCGAGATCCACGGCTGGGACTCGGTCGTGGTGCAGCACGCTGATGGCACTAGGACCCAGCACGCACCTGTCGCCGATTCCGACGAAGAACTCGTTGAGGCGATCCGCTTCTTCGGCGAACAGGCCCGGCCTACCCGGCCGTTCGACGACGCCCACCCCACGATGACGCTTGCTCTCGGCGACCGCTTCCGGCTGCATGCCATCGGGTTCGGACTGGCCTATCGGCCGTCGGTGACTATCCGTCAGCACACGCTCGTGGATGTGACCCTGCCTGACCTGGTGGCGGGCGGGATGATGTCCGAGGAGGTCGGGCGCTATCTCCATGCCGCGATCAGGGCTCGCAAATCCATGGTCATCTCGGGTGATCAGGGCGCCGGAAAGACCACGCTCCTCCGAGCACTCATCGGGGCGATCCCGGATCATGAGCGCTTCGGGACCATCGAGACGGACTACGAGCTGTTGACCCATCTGCAGCCGAATCGCCGCAACATCCTCGCGTTGCAGGCCAAGGTGGGGTTGGGAGAGCGTCAGGACGGGCGACCGATCGGTGAATACACGGTGGCGGACCTCATCCCCGAGGCGTTGCGGCAGAACCTCACCCGTTTGGTGGTCGGAGAGGTGCGCGGGTCCGAGGCGGCCGCGATGTTCACGGCGATGCAGTCGGGCGCCGGGTCCCTGTCGACCACGCACTCCCATTCCGCATCGTCGACGATGGACCGACTTGCGTCCCGGGTTGCCCAGGACGGGTCGATCGACGTCGAGGAGGCCTATCGTCAGATCGCGCACAACATTGACTACCTCATTCACGTGACGCTCGTGGACGACACTTGGCGCGGTGGGACGCGGCGCCGGTTCATCTCCGAGATTCGACAACTCACAGGCAGCATCGAGAACGACCGACCCGTCACTCACGTCACCTACAGAGCTGAACCCACCGCTGTCGATCCCGCAGGCTTCAGGCCTGACCCACGCTCGTTGGCCGAGTTGACCCCGTTCTTCAGCACCTGGCCGGGACCGGAGCGATCGTGAGCACGCTCATAGCTGTCGCGACGGGGTCCCTGTTCGTCGGTGGGGTGGTGGCGTTCTCGTTCGGGCTGCGGCGCAGGCCGCTCCCTTCCGGCACTCACCGCACCGCCGAGACCCTCTCGGCCCGCTGGTCGCGGCTGACCCGCCGTCCGTCGGGCAGGCGTGGCCGCAACCGCGACCGCCTGCTTGTGCTCGGCGTGGTCATCGGTTTGCTGGGCTATCTGGCGACCGGATGGGCGCTGTTGTTGGCGCTCGCACCCGTGCTCATCCTCGCGTTGCCGTACCTCCTGGGTGACCCACCTAACGCCGAAGCCGACATGCTGTCGAGCCTCGACCGCTGGGTCCGCGCGATGGCGGCCAACCTGCAGACCGGCCAGTCGATCAGCGATGCATTGCGGCTCTCCGCGAAGAACCCGCCGCCGCTGTTGGCGGAGGAGGTACGCCTCCTTGTCGCCCGGATCGAACACCGCTGGCCCCTCCGGGACGCGTTGAAAGCCATGGGTGATGCGCTCGACACTCCGGATGCAGATGCGGTGCTCGCGGCATTGGCACTGGCAGCCCATCGCGGCGGCACCGGTGCGACGGCCACCTTGGACGCGCTCAGTGACTCGGTCCAGGAACGGCTCAGGGCCCTGCGGGAGATCGACGCCGAACGTGCCAAACCGAGGGTGGTCGTCCGGCAGGTCACGGTCATTAGCGTCGTCGTGTTCGGGCTCGCACTGTTGTTCGGTGGGGAGTTCTTCGCCCCCTATCGGAGCGGGATCGGACAGGTGATCCTGGCGGCGCTGCTGTGCATCTATTTCGCATCGCTGCTCGGAATGCGCAGGATCACCGCTCCGCCGCGTCGCCAGCGCATCCTGCAGGAGGCGGGGCGATGACGACTCAACTTCTGACCGGGCTGGTGCTGCTGAGCGGAATGTTCGTGATGGGTGGACTGGTGGCGGCGCTATATGGCGGGACCCGTGCACATCCGCGACTGGCCGACGGCCTCGGCGTCCTGGACGGAGTGGAAATTGACCCCCGCCGGGCCGACCTTCCCGTGGAGGCGACCTCGCGGAGCGAGAGGGCGGGGTTGTGGGCCTATCGTCGAACGCCCATTCCGCTCACTGCAAGCCAATCGCGGGTCCTGGAACTGCAGAACAAATCCATCGCGGAATTCTATGCCGACAAGCTGGTGATCGGACTCCTCGGGCTGCTCGTGCCCGGGCTCCTGGGCGGGGTCTTCCTGCCGATCGTCGGATTGTCTCCCGTGGTGCCCGTGATCGCCGCGCTGGCGGGTGGCGTGGTCGGTTGGTTCGTGCCCGACCTGCTGCTGCGGCGCGGTGAGGATCGAGCCCAAGTTGACGCCGCGGAAGCGATGTTCACCTACTTCGACCTCGTCACGCTCGAACGAATGGCGAACCTGTCTGCGACACAGTCACTGGAATCGGCCGCCTCGACCAGCGATCATCCGTTGTTCCTCAGCATCCGGGCAGCGCTGCTGCGGGCCCGTCTCGAACAGCATCCGCCGTTCGGCGAGTTGCGTGCCCTCGCGGACCGTCTCCGGCTGCCGCAGCTCGCCGATATCGCTGATGTGCTGCAGCTCGACGAAACCGGAGCGGCCGTCACCGGGACACTGCGAGCTCGCGTCCGTGAGCTTCGCGACGCCCACCTCACGGCCGCGCGGATCGCGGCCCACGAGGTGAGCGAGCGCATGACCGTCTTCATGGCTGTGCCAGCAATGGTGTTCGGCCTCATCTTCCTCGCACCGCCACTATTGCGCCTCATTGGTGGTTGAAACCTGTGGATAACCGTCCTGAGGCACCCCTCCGACAGACCAGAATCGAACCAACCCCAAAGGAGACACCGTGACCCGCTCTTTCCAGAATGTCCTTGGCCTGGTGCTGGCCTTCCTCCAGCTGTCCTCACGCCCACGCGACGAGCGGGGACTGAGCCAAAGCACCGAAAACGCGATCTTGCTGGCCGGCGCTGTCGCCGTCGCCGGGATCGTCATCGCCGTTATCACGGCGTTCGTCCAGGCAAACCTGCCCCAGTGATTGGCGGGGTCCGGTGCGGAATCGCGATGAACGCGGGCTGAGCGACTCCGTTCAGTGGGCGGTGCTCGTGCCCCTGACCATGCTGCTGCTCCTGGGGGCGCTCCAGGTCGGCATGCTGTGGCACGGTCGGAACACGGTGCATCACGCGGCGGCCGCCGCGGCTGAGGTCGAGTCGGCTTATCTCGCTGCGCCCGGCACCGGACACCAGTCCGCCGTGCGGATCGCTGCCGCCGGCGGTCTAACCGATGTCGCGGTCAGTGTGACGCGCGGATCCGGGCGCGTCGACGTGGAGGTCAGCGCGACCGTGCCGGTGCTCATCGATCTGGGTATGGGACGAGTCACCCAACGTGCCACCTCGCCGATCGAGGCAGTGCTGTGACCCGCCTGCGCGAGAGGTCCGAGCGCGGTGCGGCCTCGGTCGAGTTGGTTCTGCTCGCTCCCGTGGTGCTGTTGGTCGTGGCGATGATGGTGGGCGGCGCCCGCCTCTGGCTGGCCAGGGCGGCTGTCGCCGACGCGGCGCAAGCGGGATCCCGAGCAGCCACGCTCGAATACGGCGCGGGTCAGGCCAGCGTCAGCGGCGCCGCAGCCGCGCGCGAAGGACTGGTTGATATTCCGTGCGCGACGAATGCGGTCGAGATCGACGCGTCGGGCTTCGCCGTGGCCGTCGGACAGCCGGCCCGAGTGACTGCCACGGTCCGATGCGACGTGCCGCTGGCCGACCTCTTCGGACTGGGGCTGCCAGGAACAATCACCGTCGAGGCCACCACCGCCTCGGCGCTCGATACCTATCGGAGGCGTGAATGAGGGGCGTGTTTCGCTTCGTCCGCGGCCTGCTTGCGCTCGGTGTGTTGGCTGCCGCGGTCGTCGGCGCGCCGCTCCTGCTGCTCCGCATCGGCCAATGGCCGCGTGCCGGTGCTTTCCCGGAGATCTTCTTTTCGCCCGACAACGGGATGGTCCTGGTCTGGCTCCTGACCGCCCTCGGCTGGCTCAGCTGGGTCGGCTTCACGTTATCGGTCGGCCTCGAACTCGTGGGGCTCATCCGTGGCCGTCAACTCGGGCTCCGGGTGCCCGGCCTTTCGGGTCCGCGTGGCCCAGCGGCGGTGCTCCTGGTCTCGATCGCAGCGATGCTTCCCCTGGCTGCTCACGCCGAGCCACAGAATTCCGTTTCCTCACCCGAACCGAGCACGACCGTTGTCGGGAACTCCGCCAAGGACGAGCCAGCGACCGTCGCGGCGGTCGCCGATGGTGAGAGTCCCGAGTCGGGGACGTCCGACCACCGTTACACGGTCCAACGCGGTGATGATCTGTGGACGCTGGCCGAACGGTTCTACGGTGACGGCTTCGCCTGGACAAAGATCGCGGCGGCAAACCCGATCATCACGTCCCCCGATCTCCTTGACGTTGGCTGGGAGCTCTTGCTGCCGGGCATCCCCGATCAGAACCCGATGCCAGCTGATCCGCCGGAGACGGACGTGGAGACCGACGTGCCCGCAGCACCTCGGGATTCCGAAACCGTGGCACTCCACCCTGCTCCGACACCTGTCCCGACAGTTGCACCCGCGACGCCAACCGGGATGGCGCGGGTGGGCACCTCCCAACCCGCTGCCGTCGAGCGGGTGGCTGCCGAAGGCGTCGCGCAGGACATGATGGCACCCACAGACCGGATTGCGTACGCCACTGCTGGCATCTCTGCCCTCACGGCAGCGGCCCTTCTCGCGGTGCTCTCGACGCGGCGCGCCGTTCAACTGACTTCGAGGCCAGAGGGCCGCCGGATCGTCCACCCGACAGCCGCGGGCACGGGTTTCGAGGCAGCGCTCGGGCAGGCGCAGGACCTCGTGTCGTTGCGGACACTCGATCTCGCGCTCCGGGCACTCGGCCGGCACCAGCGGGACGCGGGTGAACCGTTGCCCGCGTTGCACAGTGTTCTTGTCGGTGATGACGGCATCTTGCTAGAAGTCGACCGGCCACTCAGCACTCTGCCAGCAGGATTTCGCAGTGAGGGCAGCTCGCTGCGGATTGCGGCTGCGAATCATGAGCTCCTGCTTGCGCGAGCCGGTTCCCTGCTGTCCGAGCCATCGCCCTATCCCGCGCTTGCGTGTGTGGGGGAGACGCCACGGGGTGAGCTGCACCTCCACGATCTCGAGTCGAGCGGTGTTCTTCTTCTGGAGGGTTCCGCAGAGCTCACCCGTGGCACCTTGAACTCCCTTCTGTTGGAGTTGTCGTGTTCTTGGTGGGGACGTGGGCAGACGGTGATCACGGTGGGATGTGATTCCGAACTCGCCCGAGCACTGGACGATCCTGCTCTCCACGCGTCCGACGACCTCGATGCCGTGCTGGACGACCTGCGCGCGGAATGGGCCTCACGACATCCGGTGCGAACGGACGCCCATCCCAGGGATCTCCGGGTGCGTCCGGAACTGGAGGAGGCGTGGCGACCCCGCATTCTCATGATCGACACGCCGATGACGGACACGCAGCGGACGAACCTGCTCGAACTCGTCGATGCTCAGCAGGTCGTGGCCGTCGTGACCGATTCGGTCATGGCAGGCGATCGTCTGATGCTCTCCGAGGGGCTTTCGCGACTCAGCTATCAGGCGCCTTTTCATGCTCAAGTGATGTCCGGCAGGACGCGCGATCATCTGCTGGATCTGCTGTCCGCGACCTCGTCCTTGCGGACCACATCGGCGCCCTGGTGGGCTGCTGATCCGGAGGCGGCCGAAGCGACTGCGCAGGTCGCCGATGAGGACGACACCCGGCCGCGTCGCGCATTTCCAAAAGAGGCCGTCCCGGCCCGGGCCATCGCGCCAACCCCTTTCCGCGGACCGGACTTCGGTCACGCGACCATCGTGTCCTTGGCAGCCCGGCGGGTCGCCACCAACCCCGAGGAGCCCGCCATGGATGCCTACGAGCCCGTTCTTCACCCCCTGGCCACCGATCAGCCCACCGTTCTCCTCGTCGGTCCCGTGGACCTTGTGGGAGCACGCGGCGAGCGGCCGACGCGCGCTGCGCGGCAGTGCATGGAGTACGCGGCCTGGTTGCTTGAGCACCCCGGCGCCACCGCAGCCATGATGGCCACGGAGCTTTTCGTCGCAGAAAGCACGCGGCGGTCCAACATGAGTCGGCTCCGCAGTTGGCTCGGCGCAGCGGATGACGGTGAGCGCTTCCTGCCGGAGGCCTATTCGGGCCGCATTCAGCTGCATGCCGCCGTGACGTCTGATTGGAACCGGATGCAGCTCCTGACGATCGGTGGCGTGAACCGTGCCGCCGAGGACAATCTGAGAGCCGTCCTGCAGTTGGTCCGTGGCGCCCCGCTCGCGGACGCGGCACCGGGGCAATGGCATTGGGCGGAAGAGCTCCGGACCGATATTTCCTCACTCATCCGTGACGTCGGCCTGGTCCTCAGCGACAGAGCCCTGGAGCGAAACGACCCGGATCTCGCGCGGTGGGCAGTCAACCGCTCGCTCGTGGCTGCGCCCGACGACGAGCGGCTCCTCGCGGCTCGCGTCCGGATCGAGCACCGAGTGGGCAACCGGAGTGAGGTCGAGCGTCTGGCGCTCAGGCTCGTCCGAAGTGCCCGCAAGCTCAATGTGGACCTGTCGGACGACACTGTCACGCTCCTGCAGGAGGTCATGGAGGGCGGGCCGCGTCAGCGACACGGGTGACCGCGCAGGGAGAACCCAGACACCCTCGCCGGGCCGGGGAAGCGCCGCAGTCGCGGTGTGGGTTCGACGCCCCGCGCCGACGCACTCACGCAGCTGTTGCGTCCCAGGCTTTGATGATCGCGATCAACTCCGGATGCCGTTCCTGACTGGGAGGCACGTGACTGTTCGCCACCTCGGCGTCGCGAGCGGGACCCGTCGAGGTCGAGGTGAACACCACCTGCGGATAGCCCGAACCGATCTCGACGCTCATGTCGCTCGCCCACCGCACGGCGCGCACGGCCTCCACCACAGGTCGCCAATCACTGGGATCCTCGACCTCGACGCTCAGCGTGGGGCGCCCAAAATTGTCATGCAGGACGATCGAGGTCCAGGCGATCCCGGAGTCGGTCAGAGCCTGATACTGCCGCGCGCGCTCCGCGAACTCCGCACCGGATGCCCGCACCCAGTTCGCAGGTCGCTCTTCGTGTTGGGTCACCCACCACGTGACGTCCGGGTGGCCGGTGGCCAGTGGGGTGAGTTCCCTGACGCGGTCCAACGCCGCCCACGTGTGGACCTTCCGCTGCCGGGAGTCGACCTCGAGCCTCTCCACGGCGGGGAGTCCGATGGTTTCACGTGCAACAACCCGGAGATCAGCACCCCCGGTGACGAGCACCTCGACCGGCCGGCCCGAATCCACGGTGACGATGGTGAGATCTGCGTCCTGGCGGGCCAGCACGGCCTGCGAAGGCTCGCTCGGGATATCGGCTGTCTCCACCTCGATCCGCAGGGGTCGCCCGGGGTCGTCGGCCGTGGCGATCCACGGCGTACCCGGCGGCAGATGCGACAACACCGCCCGCGCTCGATCCCGCAGTCCCGCCAGCGCCGCTCGACCCGGCGCACTGCGATAGGACAGCCGGACGGTCCCGCCGGGAGCGCCGGCGCAGGTCAACTTCAGGCCGACGAACTCCTTCCGCTCCAGGACCTCCGCGACATCGATCCGCTCGAGTTCGTTCCACGGATCGCAGCGGGCCAACTCCACCTCAGCCGCTGCCCCGATGGGTGCCCCGTCGTCCGGCCCGTGCTCCCCGAGCCGCACCCGTGCCTGTGGCCATGCCTCGTGCAGCCGAGTGAACATCCGCCAGCGCGCCCGGGTCCGCTCCTCCTGGGGCCAGGCGGTGAACACCAGTTCCGGTCCGTCGTCGAGTGGGCGGACCAGCGTCAACCGAGATCCGTTCGAACGCCTGGGCCAGGCCTCCACCAGCGCCGCCATGTCCCCGATCGTCGCTTCCGGCGTGAGCGTGGCGACGACGTGCCAGGTCCTGCGATCCCCCAACTTGCGCAGCGGCAACTCGGTCGAGCTGACCGATGCCACCACGTCCTGCGAGGCCAGCCAGCGCTCGTGGCCGCCGGGCCCACCGCAACCGCTGAACAGCAGAGCGAGTGCGGCGAGGAGAGCGAGCCAGCGGCGCCTGGGACGATTCATGCGGGGACACTAATAGCCCCTCGGCTCAACCGAAGCGGTCACCGGAGCAGCTGTCTCCACCGGCAAGCCGGCTACGGCGACGCGAAGGAGTTGCCCCAGGGCACGCGTCAAGCGCCCTGCCCCGCGGACACCCGCCGAGCGCTATTCCGACGGGTTGAGCAGCACCGACGTGCCCGGATAGTCCGAAGCAAAGGCGCTCGGCAGCGGAGCGACGAACACGTTCTCGGTCCGGGTCCGGGTGATCTTCCAGTCCCCGTCCTCCAACCGGAAGGCGTTGAACAGTCGGCTGGAGCGCAGCAGGCCGGTCCCGTCGGAGAACAGCCACGGCTGCATGTGGATCCACAGGCCCTCGGCCTCGTCGCCGTTGACGAAGATCTGCTCCGAGGTCAGATAGTGCGCGTTCAGCACGAGCGCCGGGTCGGACTTCTCGCCCCAGAAGCGGTTGAAGTGTGCGCGGATCGCCTCGTGTCCGACCGCACGCCCGAACTGGCCGTCGTAGTACTCGCCCACGCCTTCCCAGACCGCGTCTTCGGCATAAAGCTCCATGATCCTGTCGATCCGCTCGGCGTCGTCCTTGACGCCGGGTTCGGGGCAGGGGGTGTCGCACAGCATCATGTACCGCGCCTGCACCCGCCGGATCTCCGCCTCGGCCTCGAGGATTTCGATCCGGCGGATCAGCGCCGCGATATCGCCAGCTTCAGTCATGAAAGCGACGCTAGCCAGCCGGGCCAGGGCCGAACAGTGGAACTTCCCCATCCGGCACTGCGGGATCCCTTAGCTCAGAGGTTCCCCCGCCGCGCCTGGTCGCGCTCGATGGCCTCGAACAACGCCTTGAAGTTGCCCTCACCAAAGCCGGTCGCGCCATGGCGCTGGATGATCTCGAAGAACACCGTCGGACGGTCCATGACGGTCTCGGTGAAGATCTGCAGCAGATAGCCGCGCTCGTCGCGGTCGACCAGAATGTTCAGCCGCTCCAACTCCGCCCACGGCAGCTCGACGTCGGCGAGGCGCTGCTTGGCATCGGTGTAGTACGTCGCCGGCACCGTCATGAACCGCACCCCGCGGTCCCGCAGCGCCTGGACCGTCGCGACGATGTCGTCGGTCGCCATCGCGATGTGCTGGACGCCGGGGCCGTCATAGGCCTCGATGTACTCCTGGATCTGGCTCTTCTTCAAGCCGTCCGCCGGCTCGTTGATCGGCATCACGATGTCGTGGCCGTCCCACACCACGGTCGACATGAGCGCGGAGAACTCGGTCGAGATCTGGTCGTCGTCGAAGTGGGTGAGCTGCCGGAACCCCATGACCTGCTCGTAGAAGTCGACCCAGTCCGCCAGCCGGCCCTGCTCGACGTTGCCGACGACGTGGTCGACGAGCGTCAGCCCCACCTCCGGCCCGACCGGGTTCGGCAGCACGTCCGCGTCCGAATAACCCGGGGCCAGCGACGGCCCGTGATAGCCCGAGCGGTCGACGAACGTGTGCTGGGTTTCGCCATAGGTCGCGACCGTCGCGAGCGACAGGGTCCCGTGCTCGTCGGTCTCGGTCCAGGGTTCGCGGACCGAGCGTGCGCCGCGCGCGATCGCGAGTTCGTACGCCGCAGCGGCGTCGTCCACAAGCCATGCCAGGTCGTGCACACCGTCACCGTGGTGGGCCACGTGCTGGGTGATGGGGGAGTCCGCGGACAGTCCGCCGGTCACCACGAGCCGGATGCCGCCCTGCTCGAGGACGTGGCTCACCGAATCGCGGCGGCCGGTCTCGGGGCCGGCGTACCCGGTCGAACGGAACCCGAACGCCGACATCAGGAAGCCGGCGGTCGCGCGGGCGTTGCCGACCCACAGCTCGATGGAGTCCCAGCCGCGGATGTGGCTGGCCGGGGCGTCGGACAGGTTCTCGGCGGGGCGAGTGGCGAAGGTGGTCATCGGGAGGTCCTTTCCTGGGCGGCCCGGTGGGCGGGCCTCGTGTCGGTGAGCCGGGCGTACGCGTCGTCGTCGTAGCCCGCGAAGAAGCGATGGAGATCGTCGAGCAGCCGCTCGGTGCTGTCGGCGCGGAAGAGCACGGGCTGATAGCGCGTGATGTCGTAGTCGGTCGTCCCCATCTCGGCCAGATCGAACGGCCGGTGCTCGACGAGGTCGGGGTTCGCGTACGTATGCAGCTCCCCGAACGACGAAAGAATCCCGGCGCCGAACGCTTTGGGCACCCGGTCCTCGGTCACGACGCCGAACTCGAGCGTGAACCAGAAGACCTTCGAGAAGAACTGCAGCGCCTCGTCGGTCTCCGCGCGACGGGACGCCTTCCCGGCAGCCTCATAGAGATCGGCCAGCTCGGGATCGGCCAGCATGTTCGCGTGCCCGATGATCTCGTGCACGATGTCCGGCTCGGGGGTGTAGTGGGGGACGGAGTGGTGGCGGATGTACTGCGTCGACAGGAACCGCCGATCCGCCAGCGCGCCATAGAACGTCCGCGTGTCGACCAGCCCCGGCACCGGATCGATGTGGAACCCGGTCAGCGCGTGGACACGCTCGTCGACCTCGCGGAGCTGCGGGACACGGTCGGTGGGGAGGACGAGGGCGCGGGACCCGCGGAGGTACGCCCGGCACGCGCGCGACTCATGCAGCTCGCCCAGCTCGGCCTGGACGCGGGCCCAGACGGCGTGTTCCTCGGCGGTGTACTCGACGTCCGGGATCGCCTGCCCCGGCCGGTGCGCGGCGCCGACCCGGGCGATCGCGTCGCGGCGCGCTCGATAGGCGGGATCGCTGGCACCCGGGTGGTCCTCGGGCAGCGAGACGTCGTACGCCCCAGCAGGCCTGTGATCAGCAACGGTGCTCATGCTTCGAGTGTGACGCGGGCCACACGGAATGTCAGGATGGCAGGGAAAAGTCCGGATCTTTGGCCAGAAGCCCAGCAGAATCGGCCATTTTGTCCGGATCAGTCGAGGAGGAAGCCATGTCGTCCGGACGGATTGCCTTGGATGATGTCGACCGTCGGATCCTGCGCGAGCTGCAGGCCGACGGCCGGCTGTCGGTGAACGAGCTCGCGAGCCGGGCGAACGTCTCGCGGGCGACCGCGTACGCCCGACTCGATCGGTTGCGCCGCGAGGGGGCGATCACGGGCTACACGGTCGTCATCGACCCCGCTGCCGTCGGCCTCGGCGTGGCGGCGATCGTGCTGGTGAACGTCCGCCAGCGGACCTGGGAGGAGAGCGCGGCCGAGCTCGGCGGGCTGCCCGGTGTCGAGCGGGTCCTGCTGACGAGCGGCCAGTTCGACTTCGCGCTGCTGGTCCGAGTCGGGGACATCGCCGACCTGCGCGACGTGCTGCTCGGGCGACTCCAGACGATGCCGTTCGTCACCGGCAGCCAGACGATCTTCGTTCTCGATGAGCACGACAACGGCCTCGACCTGTCGCTCCTGGATTGATCGCCCGCGCACGCCGATCTCACGCCGATCTCACGCCACGCTCACGCCGTGGCGGTCTCCGGCTGCTCATCGTCCGCTGCCCGGTCCTGCTTGCCCGCCAACGGCCACAAGCCGAAGAAATCGCCGAAGAACGCGAGGAACGGGAAGGTCACGGCCAGCAATGCGTTCGCCAACCACAACTCGGCGGCGAAATCGTTCTCCGGCCCGGCCGCCATCGCGCCGCTGAGCACCGGCATCATCGCGCGATAGATGGCCGCGAGCACGAGGCCGACCACCGCGGCGAGGATCGCGTTCAGGACGCCCCTGGCCGGCTGTGCGATCTTGCCGAACAGCGAACCGCCGAGCATCTGCAGCACCACGATCGCGCCGAACAGGAACGGGATGGGCGCCGTGACGAGGAACGTCGGCGCGGGCAGTCCCGCGACGGAGGTCCCGAGCCAGAACACGAGCAACCCGATGCCGAAGCATGCCGCCGTCCAGACGAGGCCAATCACGGGCTGGCTCCGGAACGCCTTGATGCTGGTGATCGGCCACACGTCAAAGCACAGGAACAGGAACATCACGGCCAGTGCGGTGACCATGACGACCACCACGTCCCAGGCGTTGAAGAGCCCACCGGGATCGAGCGCCGCCCGATAGAAGGGCGCCTCGGCGGCGAAGCCGAAGTTGAAGAACACCTGGAAGATCACCGCGTTGATCACATAGGCCGTGATCAACAGGAGCGCACCACCGACGACCTTGTTCTTCATCAACGAGAACGGCCACCCGCCGAAGGCGATCGCGAGGAAAAACATCGTGACCACCGACGTGATGATCGTCATCACCGCCATGGGCACCGGCGGACTCATGCCACCGCCGCGCAGTTGCCAGTGGATCACGGTGACCACCGCGCCGACGAGCGCGGCGAGCACGAGATAGGTCACGCCCTTGCCCGGCTGGCCCAGGCGACCGAGCGCGGGCGGCTGCTCGCTCTGCCAGAACGCCCCGACCAGGATGGCGAACGGAATCGCTCCCATGAGGGCGAAGGACGCCCACCCCATGAACAGATCAGGACCCATCGCCAAAATCACGATCCACGAAACGACAATGATCGCCCCGGTCGCAACGACCCCCAATATCGGTTGCTTCATCCCGACCCCTCCCGCCAACGGCCGCTTCCGTTTCCGGCATCGTGTCAGCAGATGCCGACAATCGGCATGTTCGTTGGCGGCTCCCCCAACCAATCCCCGGCCGATCGGGCGTTGTGCACAGTGGCGTTCGGCCCCCCACCCTGTTTCCGGGGGCGCTTGAACAGGTGTGTTCCCCATCACATAATTGGACGATTGCCGGACATCGGGCAACCGCAGACCGACGATTGCCGGACACCGGACAAGCGCACACGGACAAGGGAGTCTCATGCCGGTCTATGCCCACCCAGGCAGTGACGATGCGATCGTCGAACTGCAGAGCCGATACGACCACTGGATCAACAACGAGTTCGTGCCCCCGGTGAAGGGGCAGTATTTCGAGAATCCCTCACCGGTCACCGGTCAGGTCTATTGCGAGGTCGCCCGCGGCACGGCTGAGGACATCGAGGCCGCTCTCGACGCCGCGCACGCAGCGGCACCGGCGTGGAACTCCACCTCACCCGCGGAACGCGCGGTCATCCTCAACAAGATCGCCGACCGGATCGAGGAGAATCTCGAAAAGATCGCGGTCATCGAGACCTGGGACAACGGCAAGGGCGTTCGTGAGCCGCTGAACGCCGATATCCCCTTGGCCATCGACCATTTCCGCTATTTCGCCGGCGCCATCCGTGCGCAGGAGGGCACGATCTCGCAGATCGACGAGAACACCGTGGCCTATCACTTCAACGAGCCCTTGGGCGTGGTCGGCCAGATCATCCCGTGGAACTTCCCGATCCTCATGGCGGTGTGGAAGCTCGCTCCTGCGCTCGCTGCCGGCAACTGTGTCGTCCTGAAGCCGGCCGAACAGACGCCGGTGTCGATCCTGGAATTGTTCAAGCTCATCGGCGATCTGCTGCCCCCCGGCGTGGTCAACATCGTCAATGGTTTCGGAGCCGAGGCCGGGCGCCCGCTCGCCTCGAGCGACCGGATCCGCAAGATCGCGTTCACCGGGGAAACGACGACGGGTCGCCTGATCATGCAGTACGCGTCGCAGAACCTCATCCCCGTCACGCTCGAACTCGGCGGGAAGAGCCCGAACATCTTCTTCTCCGACGTCATGGACGCGCACGACGACTTCCGCAACAAGGCACTCGAGGGCTTCGCGCTCTTCGCCTTCAACCAGGGCGAGGTGTGCACCTGCCCTTCCCGCGCGCTTGTCGCGACCCGGATCTATGACGAGTTCATGGAGTTGGCTGTCGATCGAGTGCGGAAGATCAAGCAGGGCGATCCCCTGGACACCGACACGCAGGTCGGCGCGCAGGCCAGCAACGACCAACTCCAGAAGATCCTGTCCTATCTCGAGATCGGCAAGGAAGAGGGCGCGAAGGTCCTCATCGGTGGCGAGCAGGCCACCCTCGAGGGCGCGCTGGCGGAGGGCTATTACGTCCAGCCGACCGTCTTCGAGGGCGACAACGCCATGCGCATCTTCCAGGAGGAGATCTTCGGTCCGGTCGTCGCGGTGACCAAGTTCAACGGGTTCGACGACGCGATGAAAATCGCGAACGAAACCTTGTACGGTCTCGGCGCAGGCGTCTGGTCCCGCAACATCAACACCGTCTATCGAGCAGGTCGCACGATCCAGGCCGGTCGAGTGTGGTGCAACAACTACCACGCCTATCCGGCCCACGCGGCCTTCGGCGGCTACAAGCAATCCGGCATCGGGCGCGAGAACCACCACATGATGCTGAGCCACTATCAGCAGACGAAGAACATGCTGGTGTCCTACTCCGAGGATGCGCTGGGGTTCTTCTGATGACCGAGCAGGGTACGCCGCAGCAGCCCGGTTGGGAGGCCCGCGCCTTGGTCACCGTGGCGGCTGCCGAGTTGCTGCGCAGCCTCCACGGCGACCACGGACCCCTGATGTTCCATCAGTCCGGCGGTTGCTGCGACGGGTCGGCGCCCATGTGCTATCCGGACGGGGACTTCATTATCGGCGACCGCGATGTCCTGCTCGGCCGGGTCGACGTGGGCGCCGGCGTCCCGCCGATTCCGGTCTGGATCTCCGGGAGTCAGTACGCGGCCTGGCGGCACACGCAACTCATCGTCGATGTCGTGCCCGGTCGCGGAGCGGGTTTCTCCTTGGAGGCCCCGACCGGACAAAGGTTCCTCACCCGGTCCCGGGTGATCCCGGGGGACCTGCTCCGCGAACTGCCCGAGCCGCTCACCGGCGCCGAGATCGAGGCCGGTGCCGAGCCGCCGGTGGCGTACCCACCCGTCGACCCGACGCAAGTCGCAGACAATGCTTGTGCCGTCCCGGGCGAGAATTGACCCGTGCAGCGATCTTCTGTCCCCAGGTTGGCGTTCTGCGTGACTTCCGGTCAGACCTTCTGCAAAGCACGGCCAGGGCCGACCGTGTGAGCCGGCAGGGCCCGGTCCGGCATCTCCCGGCCAGGCCTTTGTGTCGAGGGGACATACCGGCGTGCGAGCGCGCGCTCACCGCAGCTGCCCTGGTCATCCGGCCATTCCGTGCATTCCGCCGAGGCATTCCGTGCATTCCGCCGAGGCCATTCCGAGCATTCCGCCGAGGCGTTCCGCCCAGCCCCTGAGATGTACCCGTAGCAGCAGGTCCATCGCCACTTGGGGGATGGGCCCGGGCTGACGGGTACATCTCAGGGCGACACGCCCGGCGGCCGTGTGGAATGGCTCGGAACCACCCCGCAAGCCGGGGGTCGCGGACCTGCTCGGCAAGGCGGATCATGGTGTCCATGGATTTTGACGCGTACGCCCTCGCCAAGCCCGGCGCTTGGCCCGACGAACCCTGGGAGGGCGATCGGGTCGCCAAGGTCGGTGACAAGATCTTCGCTTTCCTGCCGGGTGAGCCGGGGAAGGCTGGCCGGACGATCGGCCTCAAGTGTGGGGCCACCCGCGAGGAAGCCGACGAGTGGTTGGCGCGCTATCCGGAGCGGGCGTCGGTGATGGCGTACATCGGTCGCCACGGCTGGAACACGATCGAACTGGACGGCATCCCGGACGACGAGATCAGCGAGGCGATCGACTATTCCTATGACCTCGTCGTCGCGAAACTGCCGAAGTCGAAGCGGCCCGTCACGGGTTGACCTGGCTGCGGAAAAGGTCGGTGGCTCGACCTACGATCGACCCATGAGCCGAATCCGACCGGGAATCGCGGCGGCGACCGCTGCGTTCGCACTCATCCTCACCGGATGTGGAGCACCGGGTCTCGCGCCGGGGCCGACCGAGCAGACGCCCGGTGCGCTGGGCGCGGCACCGACCCCGGACACGACGCGGTCGCCCGAAACACAGACCGCCCGACCCGCCACCGCCGCCGTCCCCGACTGGGCCGAGGTGGCCGCACGCGTTGCCCCCGGCGTGGTCGCGGTGAACGTGCAGGCCGGCAGCGCCGCAGGCCAGGGATCCGGCGTCGTCATCGATGACCAGGGCCACATCGTCACCAACCACCACGTCGTCGCTGCCGGAGGACGGGGCGGCGAGGTGACCGTGACGTTGGCCGACAACCGCGTCTATCCGGCGCGTGTCGTCGGCACCGACCCGGCGAGCGATCTCGCGGTGCTGATCGCCGAGGGCGCGGATCTCACTCCGGTCCCCATTGGGGACGACGACGAACTCCGGGTGGGGGACCCCGTGCTTGCCGTCGGAAATCCGCTCGGCCTGGCCGGGACCGTCACCTCCGGCATGGTGAGCGCGATGGACCGCCCGGTCACCACGACTCAGGGCGGCGGTGCCGGTGGCGGTGAGCCCGTGGTCACGAACGCGATCCAGACCGATGCGGCGATCAACCCCGGCAACTCGGGCGGTGCGCTGGTCAACAGTGCGGGTGAGCTGGTCGGCATCAACTCGTCGATCGCGACCATGGGGCAGCAGTCCGGCAACATCGGCATCGGTTTCGCGATCACCGCCACGCAGGTGCGCAACATCACCGACCAACTCATCGAGAACGGCGAGGCCCGACACTCCTTCCTCGGGGTCGCCGTCACCGACCTCGTTGCCCAGGTGGACGGCGACCGGGTGCGTGCCGCCGGCGTCGCGCGGGTCGACGAGGGTACGCCCGCGGCCCGGGCGGGACTCCAGCGGGGCGACGCGGTCACCGAGATCGACGGCGAGGACATCGACTCGGGGTTGGCGCTGACCGCCCAGGTCCGGGAGCGGCGTCCGGGCACCGAGGTGACTCTCGGTGTCGCCCGCGACGGCTCGCTCACCGAGGTGCGGGTCACCCTGGGCACGCGGCCCTGATCCGTCATGGAGTCGCTGGTTGTTCTGATCGGGGGGCTGTACGTCGTGTACGGCCTCTTCTCGCAACGACTCCAACGGTCGTGGGTGACCGGCCCGATCATTTTCACCACGGCCGGGCTGCTGGCGGGCTCGGTCGGGCTGGGGCTCTTCACCGCCCCGATCGAGAGCGGCGTGATCGGACACATCGCCGAGGTGACCCTGGCCATGGTGCTTTTCGGTGATGCTGCGCGCACCGACCTCACCAGCCTCCGCCACCCCCAGTTGGCGGTCCGGTCGCTCGCGCTGGGCCTGCCGCTGGTCATGGCCCTGGGAACGCTGGTCGCGTGGTTCATCCTCGGTGACGCCACCTGGCTGATCGCCGGACTGATCGCCGTCATCGTCGCCCCGACCGACGCCGCCCTCGGCAAGGCCGTGATCGACAACGAAAGCGTGCCCGGCCCGACGCGCGAGACCCTCAACGTCGAGAGCGGTCTCAACGACGGCCTGGCTGCGCCAATCTTCGCGGTGATGCTGGCGGCCGCGCTGGGTGACGATCCGCCCTCGCTCGCCGGACAACTGGCGATCGACGTCGGGCTCGGCCTGGTCATCGGTGTCACCGTCGGCGCCATCACCTTGTGGGGCATCCGTTGGGCGGACCGGCACGACTGGACGACCGGGGAGTGGGAACGCATCGTCGCCCTGGCGACCGCGCTGCTGTGCTGGGCCGGCGCCGAAGCCGTGGGCAGCAACGGGTTCATTGCCGCGTTCACGGCCGGCCTGGTGTGGGCGCGGCTGTCGAAGCGGTACGCCCGCGACCTCACCGATTTCCTCGAGGCCGAGGGGCAACTCGTGTCGTTGTGGGTCTGGTTCACCTTCGGCGCGCTGCTCGTGGGCCCGCTGCTGAGCGAGCTGACCTGGCGGGTCGTCATGTTCGCGGTGATCTCCCTCCTGGTCGTGCGCCCGCTGGCCTTCGTGGTCGCGAGCGCCTTCATGAAGGTGAGGTGGCCGACGGTCGCCTTCATTGGATGGTTCGGACCGCGGGGCCTCGCCTCGATCGTGTTCGGCATCGAAGCCATCGAGGCGTTGAACGGCCCGGACCGCACGATCGTCGCGTCGACCGTGACGCTGACCGTGCTGCTGAGCGTGTTCCTCCACGGCGTCACCGCGAAACCTCTTGCTGACCTCTACAGCCGCGCGTCGCCCACCGACGAGCAGGCCTCGGCACACCAGGATTAGGACGCCCGCGCGGAGACGGATAAAGTACGTCCTCGGTCCCCGTGTGGACCTGGCCGGACCCGACGATCGGGCCCGGTCGGCATATCGCCCTCCTGCCATGGGACAGACCCATGGCCGCTGAGACCAGAGGAGGTGGAGTACGCGACATGCGCAAGTACGAGATCATGGTCATCGTCACCCCCGAGATGGATGAGCGTCAGGTGACTCCCATGCTGGAGCGCTATCTGAAGATCATCACCGACGGTGGCGGCACCGTTGACGAGTTCGATTTCTGGGGCAAGCGTCGCCTGGCCTATGAGATCCAGAAGAAGCCCGAAGGCATCTACGCCGTCATCAACGTCACCGCGAAGCCCGACGATGTGAAGGAACTGGATCGTCAGTTCGGCATCAACGAGCAGATCATGCGGACCAAGGTCCTGCGTCCCGAGCTGCACGTCTGACGCACGATCCTCAAAGATCCACGCCCGGAAGCTTTTATGTCGGAGGCGGCTGACAGGCTTGTCCCAAGCTGAATCCGACGAAGACGTCAACGCGAACAACGGAGCACCCCATGGCTGGCGAAACCATCATCACCCTGGTCGGCAACCTGACCGGCGACCCCGAGCTGCGCTTCACCCCGTCGGGTGCAGCGGTGGCGAACTTCACCGTGGCGTCCACGCCGCGCAACTTCGATCGTCAGACCAACGAATGGCGCGACGGCGAAGCGATGTTCATCAACTGCTCGGTGTGGCGGCAGGCCGCTGAGAACGTGGCCGAGTCGCTGCAAAAGGGCATGCGGGTCGTCGTCCAGGGGCGCCTCAAGTCCCGGTCCTATGACACTCGCGAGGGCGAGCGCCGCACGGTCTTCGAGATCGATGTCGACGAGGTCGGCCCCTCGCTGAAATATGCGACCGCCAAGGTCACCAAGACCAGCGGTGGCGGCAGCCAGGGCTCCGGTGGGGGCTATGGCGGTGGCCAGCAGCAGGGCGGCGGCTATAGCGGCGGCCAGCAGCAGGGCGGCGGCTATGGCGGCGGCGGTGGCAACCGCGGTGGCCAGCAGCAGTCCGACCCGTGGCAGTCCTCCGGTGGCGGCGGTGGCAACCGCTCCCAGGGCGCGGATCCGTGGGCCCAGCCTCAGACCGACGAACCGCCGTTCTGAGCAGCCCGACAACACTCATTCACTAGGCACATTCCGGCGCAATCGCCGGGCACCTGCGGGGCGCCGCCCCGAGATCAAGGAACAGGAGCACCACAATGGCCGCACCATCGCGCAAGCCGATGAAGCCGAAGAAGGCCGTCCCGGTCAAGTCCACGCGAATCGACAAGGTCGATTACAAGGACATCAACACCCTGCGCAAGTTCATCTCCGAGCGTGGCAAGATCCGCGCTCGTCGCGTCACCGGCCTGTCCGTCCAGGACCAGCGTCGTGTCGCGACCGCGATCAAGAACGCGCGCGAAGTCGCCCTGCTGCCCTACGCCTCCACGGCTCGCTGAGAAAGGACACCGGCATGAAGCTCATTCTCACCGCCGCTGTGGACAACCTCGGCATCGCCGGGGACGTCGTCGAGGTCAAGGACGGCTATGGCCGCAACTATCTCCTGCCCCGCGGTTTCGCCATCCGGTGGACCCGTGGCGCGGAGAAGCAGATCGACGGCATCAAGCGGGCGCGCGACGCCCGTGAGGTGCGCAACCTCGACCACGCCAACGAGCTGCGCGATCAGCTCGAGGGTCTCCAGGTCCAGGTCGCCGTCAACGCCTCCGAGACCGGCAAGCTGTTCGGCGCCGTGACCTCCGCCTCGATCGCCAACGCGATCAAGAAGGCCGGTGGCCCGTCCGTCGACAAGCGTTCGGTCTCCGTGACCAAGCCGATCAAGGCGCTCGGCACCCACACTGTGGGCGTCAAGCTCCATGAGGCCGTCACCGCGCACCTTCCGCTGGAGGTCGTGGCAGAAGCCAAGTGATCGCCTGATCCAGCAACCACGGCGCCGCTCGGTCCCAACAGGGGACCGGGCGGCGCTGTCGTTCTCCGGCGGCCGCCCGCGACGAGATCTCCGCAGGCTTTATTGAGCAAGCGCTCAACAAACGCGCTATATTGAGCACATGCTCAACAATAGGGTGCGGTCATGACAACAACGAGACGGCAGACCAAGGACGCCCGTCGCGCCAGCCTTCTGCAGGCGGCGCTCGCGGAGTTCAACGAACGGGGATTCCACGGCGCATCCACCCGTTCGATCACCTCGGCAGCCGGCATCAGCTCGGGGCTGCTCTTCCACTACTTCGCCTCCAAGGAGGCCCTCTATGAGGAACTCATCGCCCTCGGATTCGCCGAGTTCGAGGCCGACGCGGACGCTGCGGTCGCCGATCCGCTCGGGTTCCTGCGCGGGGTGGCCGAGGGCGTGCTCGGCCTCCTGCGGCTGACCCCCGAAGCCTCGGCGATGTTCACCTTCATGGCACGCGCCGAGCGCCATCCGGGCATCAGCGCCCGCGCGGACGAACTGCTCACCCGGCACGACCTGCTGCCCGTGCTGGTGTCCTGCCTGGCAGCGGGACAGCAGGCGGACCTGATCCGTCCCGGGAATCCGCATGCACTGGCGCTCGCCTTCTGGAGTGCGCTGCAGGGGCTCGCGGAAGCCCTCGGCGCGCACCCCGACGCGCCCCTGCCCGAAGCCGACTGGCTGCTCGCGATCGTCGTCAATCCCGCGACCGAGCCCGACCGCGAACCAGGAGCATGAGATGAGAATCCGTCGCCGCAATCTCGCGATCTTCACCACCGTCACCCTGAGCAGCGGCTGGCTGGGCGTCATCCTCAACCGCGCCATGGGGGTCCCGCACGACCTCGACAGCCCCGGCGCGGGACTGTGGCTCGCCCTGCCCCTGGCCACCACGATCGCGCTGCGGTTCGCCGGCACGGGCTGGCGGCGATCCGGGTTCTCGCCCCGGCTGCCGGCAGCCGCGCGGTGGTACGTCGCCGGCGCCCTCGCTTTCCCCGTCGTCACCGCCGGTGCCATCGCGCTCGGGCGCCTCAGCGGCTGGACCGACACCGGCGCGCTGGACGTGCCCAGGCTCGCCGCTGCCTTCGCCCCGGCGCTGGCGATCAACCTGATCAAGAACGTCTTCGAGGAATCCGTCTGGCGCGGCTATCTGACCGAGGAACTCATCGAGGACGGGCGCAGCGACCTGGGCCTCTATCTGGCCGTCGGTGCGGTGTGGGCCCTGTGGCATCTGCCGTACTATCTGTTCTTCCTCGATGAGCAGACGATGCGAACCGTCATCGATCTGCCGCGCCTGCCCGGAGCGCTGGTCCTCAGCGTGACGATGCTCGGCTGGTCGGTGCTGTTCACCGAGCTCTATCGCCTCAGCGGCTCGATCTGGCCGTGCGTGCTGATGCACGCCGTCGAGGACGCCCTCGTCAATCCGCTCGTCCTGGACGGGCATCTCGCCTTCACCCCCGCGGGGTCGGTCCTGGTCTCGCCGATCAACGGCGTGCTCACGACCGTCGGCTATGTCGGCCTCGGCCTTGCCCTGCGAGCCCTGCGCAGACGAGGATGGGGGCACGGCCGGACCCGGGCCGGGCGCGGAACCCGTCAGCCCGCGAGGCCCTTGCGATAGTCGTCGCGCTCCATGAGGCGTGAGACGATATAACCGATCACGATCCCCCAGAACGCCGCCCCGATGTTGAAGATCGTCAGGCCCGAAATCGTGACGACGAAAGTGATCAGCGCGCTGAGGGTGAACGCTCCGCGGAACGACGTCACGAACGCCTGCTGCAGCGCGCGGAGCATGGCGATGCCGCCGAGCGAGAGGATGTACGCCGGCGGTGCGGCGAGCATCAGCGTCGTGAAACCGGGGGCGAAGAGCGCGAACAGAATCGACAAGATGCCGAAAGCGATCGCGGCGGTGTACTGCCGCCGCTTCTCGCCCGAGGCCGTCAGCAGCGCGTTGGTCGGGCCCGTGAGGCAGGTGGCAACGGCACCGAATGCCGCGGCAACGCCGGACGACACGCCACAGGCGACGGCGGTGACGTTCACCGGTGGCTTGTGGCCGGCCGCTTGCAGCACGGCCACGCCCTGCCCGTTCTGGACGACCAGCACCGTGATCGCCAGTGGCACGACAAGCTCCAGCATCGCCCCGACGGACCAGACCGGGGCCGTCCACACAGGAGCGGCGAACCAGGTCGGCACGCCACCCTCCAGCTGGAACTGTCCGCTCAACGCCACCGCGATCGCGCCCACGACAAGTGCACCGAGCACCGGTGGCAGGAACTTCCCCAAACGCGGGATGGCCGTGAGCAGCACGAAGGTGATGACCATCGGGGCCGCCACGACGGCGTTCTCCTCAACCGAGGTGATCAGGTCGGTACCGAACCTCAGAAAGACGCCGGCGACCATCGCCATGACGATCGGCATGGGGATGGCGGCCATCACCTTGCGGACCAGCCCGGTCACGCCGAGGACCAGGATCAGCAGGGCGGTGACGAAGAACGCGCCGATCACCTCCGGCCACGTCAGATGGCCCAGGGCCGGCCCGACGAGCACGACGCCGGGGATCGTGAACGCGAACCCCAGCGGCTGCCGATAAACGACCGACGCAATGATCGTCAGGATGCCGCCGCAGAGAAAGACGCCGAAGATCCACGACGCCAGCTCCGCAGAGCTCAATCCGCCTTGGGCGCCGACGCCCAGGATGATCGCGACCGGACCGGATGCGGCGAAGATCATGCCGATGAGTCCGTTGCTCGCATAGCCGATGCCGCTGTCGCGGACGATGTCGCGGGGCGACGCCGGCCGGACGCCGGGTCTCTCGAACAGTGGGGTCTTCTCGTCTTTCGCAACCGGTGGGGTCGTGGTCATGGAAGCTCCTTCTCGGGCTGAGAGCAAGCGGACTTCTATGTTTTCATCGTCGGCCAGGCGTACTAATCCATCAGACCTCAGCCCTGCCCAGCTGTCCCTGGGAAGGCCATACCCAGGAACAGCCCAAACAGCCTCCCGGTGTCCACCGTCACGACCGCAGTGGTGTGATGGAGGCAAGCTCGCGAAGGAGGGTCCATGTCCGAACGTCCAGTTGTCGTCGGTTGGGACGATAGCCCGGGAGCGGCGCCCGGGGTGCGGTGGGCCGCACGCACTGCGGCCCGGCTGGGCCGCGAGCTGCGGATCGTGCGCGTGGTCCGGACCGGACCCGATCCCCGCACCGATGCGTTCGCCGCTGCCCGCGAGCTGGTCGCGGAGGTGGCGCCGGGACTCACGATCGACACCAAGGTGATCAATGGTCATCCGATCGAGGCGCTGCGCGATGAGTCGGCGGAGGCGGAGATGGTTGTGGTGGGCACGCGGGGCCACTCGCGTCTCCATTCCACGCTTGTGGGTTCGGTCGGCGAGGGGCTCACCCAGCATGGGCTGGGCCCGATCGTCGTCGTGCGCGGTGACACCGAACGCGACGTCACGGCCCCAGTCGTGGTCGGCGTCGATGGCTCGAAGACCTCGTCGGCAGCGATCGGATTCGCGGCCCGGTTCGCGGAAGCCGTCGGCGCTTCCGTGTTGGGGGTGGCGGCTGCACCTGACCCACTGCGCTCGATCGCCCGCGAGATCGTGGTCAGCGACGAGCATTCCCTGAGCGTTCGGCAGGATGCCGAGCGGTTCCTGCACGAGGCGATGGCCGGCCTGCGGGCGGACCATCCCGATCTGGTGGTGGGCTCGACGGTGCTCGAACACGAGCCGGCGGACGCGCTGGTGCAGGCCGCGGACAACGCCCAGCTCATCGTGGTCGGCAGCCACGGCCGCGGTGGTTTCGCCGGCATGCTGCTGGGGTCGGTCAGCCGAACCGTCCTGCATCACGCCCCGTGCCCAGTCGCGGTGGTCCGACCCGACCGCTGAGCAGTGCAGTGCCATCCCGGAGTTCATCGCCGGCTTCGGCGTACTGACTGCCCGCACGACCTGACACGAAAGGACCGATTTATGGAACTCACTTATGACTCCACCAGCCGAATGGTGGCGACCCGGCGTTGGACCATCCACATCAACGAGGCCGGTCCCGCCGACGCACCTCCCGTGATCCTCCTGCACGGGTCGGGTCCGGGCGCGACCGGCTGGAGCAACTTCTCCAACAACATCCCGGTGCTCGCCGAGCACTATCGCGTGATCGCCGCCGACATGCCCGGCTGGGGCGAATCGGATCCGGTGAGTTGGTCCGAGCGCGACCATCCGGGCGCGGTCGCCGACCTGATGGACGCGCTCGAACTCGACAAGGCGTCGCTGATCGGCAACTCGATGGGCGGCGGCACCACGATCCGGTTCGGCTATGAGCACCCGGACCGCGTGCACAAGCTGATCACGATGGGTTCGTCTCACGGCGGGCCCGCCCTGTTCGGAGCCGGTGGGCTCACCGAGGGTCTGAAGATCCTCCAGAAGGGCTATCGCGAACCCACGTTCGACACGATGAAGCAGCTCGTCGACGTCATGACCTTCGACTCGGCGTTCGCCACCGACGAGCTGATCCAGGCCCGCGCCGACATGGTGGCCGCGCATCCGCAGCACAACGAGAACTTCCTGGCCGGGGTCGGCAAGCGCGCGATCGTCGAGCTCGACCACGCCAAGGTGCCCGGCATCACGGCGCCGACCCTGTTGTTCCACGGCCGTGACGACCGAGTGGTGCACTTCGAGAACAGCCTCCGGCTGGTTCAGCTCATCCCGGACGCCCGGCTGGTGCTCATCAACCGGTGCGGCCACTGGCTGCAGATCGAGCACGCGGACGAGTTCAACCGCCTCGTGCTCGAATTTCTCGCGAACGCCTGAGGGTCGCTCACGAAGTGAGCCGCAGAATCAACTTGCTGATGAACTGCTCACAGGCGACCAGCTGGTCGAGATCGATCCACTCGTTGGCCGCGTGGGCCTGGGCGATGTCGCCCGGCCCGCACACGATCGCCTCCATGCCGGCACCGGCGAACTGACCGGCCTCGGTGCCATAGGTGACCTTGTCGTCGGACGGGAGACCACCGAGCTCGCGGCCGAGGGAGATCGCCTCGGCGTCCCTCGGCGTGTCCAGACCGGGCACGGCCGCGAGCACCTCGAAGTCGACCGAGGCCGACTCGTCCTCGGCTTGCATCTGGGCTTCCAGGTCCCGTGCGTACGCCTCGTATTCCGCCATCGTCACGTGCGCGTTCACCGCTCCGATCGTGCGGAACTCCGAGTGCACGACGCACAGTTCGGGAACGGTGTTGGATGCGATGCCGCCCGACACCATGTTGCTGCCGGTCGTCGAATAGGGCAGCTCATAGGACTCGTCGAACGGTCCTTCGGCTTTCCACTCCTCGGCCCGGATGCGGACATAGCTGATGAACTTCGCCGCGTATTCGACCGCGTTCACTCCGGCTGAGGTGAGCGACGAGTGCGCCGCCTTGCCGTGAAAGGTGACGCGGGCGAGGTTGACCGACTTGTGGCCGGTGATCACCCGCATGCTCGACGGTTCGCCGATGATCGCGGCGCGCGGATTGAGCCCGAGGTTGGCGATGTCCTTGACGATCTGGTCGCCGCCGATGCATCCGATCTCCTCGTCATAGGACAGCGCGAGATGGATCGGCTCGGACAGCTCGGCGGCGAGCATGTCCGGCAGCAGCGCGACGGCCACGCCGATGAAACCCTTCATGTCGCAGGTGCCGCGCCCATAGAGGCGGCCGTCACGCACCTCGGGGGCGAACGGGTCCGAGTCCCACTTCTGCCCGTCGACCGGCACGACGTCGGTGTGCCCCGACAACACCACCCCACCGGAGGTGGAGCCATCGGCTGCCGGCACGGTGATCAACAGGTTCGCCTTTTCGGGATTGTCCGGACGCGGACAGATCTTCGGGTCCAGACCCAGCCGACGGGCTTCGTCCGCGATCAGGTGGATCACCGGCAGGTTCGACAGCCGGCTCGTCGAATCGATCGAGCAGAGGCGGACCACCCAGTCGAGGGAGCGCGGTTCAGTCGTGTGCGAGGTCATGGGTTCTGTTCTACCTCATCGCTCGGGACGGTCCGGGCGTCCCTGCGCCCCGACCTTCGATGGCGCAGCACAACGATCGTTTCGCTGCGCAGCACGAAATGTGACCCTGCGAATCCTGCCCCCTAGAATCGAACACGAGTCGGCGGCCCAGGGCCCGGAACGTCCGGATCGCGGTGAGGCGCCGAATGTGAATGGGAGCCAGCACCAAATGGACAGCACTCTTGCGTGGATCATCGTCCCCTTGATCGTCGGTTTCGGGTGGGTCTTCTTCACCCCGATCATCATGAACCTGACCGAGGATCGCTGACGCGCGACCGCACAGCCAATCCTCACGGCCGACCCTTTGCGGGTCGGCCTTTTTGTTTGTGCGTGACACTTTGCGGGCTTCCGGCTTGAATAGGGGCCAGTCGACAAGGGGGTCGAGCCGTGGGTCACCACATCGCTGTCGTGGGTGCCGGTCCGAGTGGCATCTATGCAGTCCAGGCGCTGTTGAGCTCGGAGAGCGTCGCTCGGGTGGACGTGCTGGAGTCGCTGCCGGCCCCGTACGGTCTGCTGCGTTACGGCGTCGCGCCGGATCACCCCAAGACCAAGACCATTTCCCGGGCGCTGGCGCGGGCGTTCGACGACCCGCGCGTTCGTTTCTTCGGCAACGTTCACGTCGGCCAGGACGTGACCCGCGCGGATCTGCTGGCGCACTACGACGCGATCGTGTACGCAACCGGCGCTCGCTATGACCGCGATCTGGGTATTCCCGGCGAGGAGCTTGCCGGGAGTCTGGGGGCGGCGCACTTCGTGGCGTGGTACACGGGGCATCCCGACGTCCTCAAACCTGCGGAGCTGGATGGCACGGCGACCCTCGTGGTGGTCGGCGCGGGGAATGTTGCCCTCGATGTCTCCCGCATCTCCCTCCAACCCATCAAGCTGCTCGAGGGGACCGACATGCCCCGCGACGTGGTGGAGGAATTCGGCGACGGCGAGGTGGGCGAGGTCCATCTGCTGTGCCGACGGGGGCCGGAGAACGTCAAGTTCACCCGGGTCGAGTTGGCGGAACTGCTGGAACTGCCCGACACCAGGATCGTCATCCATGCGACCGACGACGACCTGGCCGCCGACCCCGACCACCCCCGCGAAGTGGCGACCAACCTCCGTCTGTTCCGGGAGGCGAAGGCCCGCTGGGACAACGTGACGGCCGGAGCCACCGGCGCGCGCAAGACCATGCACTTCCACTTCTGGACGGTCGCGACCCACATCCAGGGCACCGATCAGGTGACAGGGGTCGACACCCGGACCAGTCCACCGGGTCGTGAACCCACCGAGGGACACATCGAGGCCCAAGGGGTGATCCGGGCCATCGGCTATCGGGGCGAGCCCATTCCCGGTCTGCCCTTCGATCCCAACGCGTGTCTCATCCCCAACGACGCCGGCGCGGTGTCCGGCACCGACGGGCGCGAATATGTGACCGGGTGGATCAAGCGGGGTCCGACCGGTGTGATCGGGACCAACAAGGGGGATGCCGCGGAGACCGTGGCGACGCTGTTGGCGACCCTGGCGGACCCGGCCAAGCACGCCGCGCCCGGTGGCCCCAGCACCCGCCCCGACATCTCCGATGCCCTCGCCCGCGCCGAGATGCAACCCGTGGACTGGACCCAGTGGCGCCGCATCCAGGAAGCCGAGGATGCGCTGGGTGCCGAACACGGTGCGGCAACCATCAAGCTGGCCGAGCGCGAGGAGATGCTCCGGGCGGCCTTCGGCGCGGAATAGGTCGCAACCTCCACGCCGATCAGAACGCCGGGTCAGAACGCCGGATCAGACCGTGCCCAGCCGCATCCAGCTTGTTCCCCTCGCCCGCAGCCACAGCGCGATCCCGCGTCCCAACATCGAGATGCCATAGACCGCCCACAGCCACACGAGCGACTTTCCGGTGAGGTCGACCCAGATGGCAAAGGGCAAGTACGCCAGCGTCACGATCGTGCCGGCCACCGCGAGATAGCGGGCGTCCCCGGCGCCGATGAGCACCCCGTCGAGCACGAACACCAGCCCGTTCAGCGGCAGGAGCACAGCGACCACGATCAGCACCGTCGCGACGAGGTCGCGGACCGCCGGATCCGGGGTGAACACCCACGGGATCCACACGCGTGCGACCAGGAAGATCGCGCACAGGATCGCCCCGAACCACACTCCCCAGCGAACCATCATCCCGACGAGTTCCCGCACGGTCCGCGCGTCCCCGGCGCCCAGATAGCGGCCGACGATCGCCTGAGCGGCGATGGCGATCGCATCCAGGGCGAAGGCCAGGAAGAGCCATAGCGAGTTCACCACCTGATGTGCCGCCAGCCCCGTGGGGCCCAAGTGCGTCGCCACTACGGTCGTGGCGGTGATCGAGGCCTGCAGCGCTGCAGTCCGGAGGATCAACCAGACGCCGGACCGGGCAGCGGCGAGGATGCCGCCGGGCGAGAAGCGTACGGCCGCGCCTTCCCGCCGCGCGCCGCGCGCCACCACGGTCACCAGGATCCCGGCCGCACCCGCCTGGGCGACCACCGTGCCGAGCGCGGCGCCGGCGATGCCCAACCCGACGCCATAGACCAGCAGAAAGTTGAGCGCGATATTCGCGAGATTGAGCGCGATCGCCACCTTGAGGGGGGTCTTGGTGTCCTGCAGTCCGCGGAGTACGCCAGTCGATGCGAGCATCACCAACAGGAACGGGAAACCCAGTGACGCGATCCGCAGATACATCGCCGCCTGTGCTGCCACCTCCGGCGTCGGCCCATAGAGTCCGATCACCGGCCCGTGCAGCACCTGCAACAGCACGGTGATCCCGAGCCCGATCAACGCGCCGAGGATGATGCCGTCGATGCCACCGGTCAGCGCCCCGGGTCGATCCCCTGCACCGAGCCGCCGGGCCACGGTCGCGGTGGTGCCATAGGCGAGGAAGATGCACAGTCCGGCGAGGACCCCGATGATGTTCCCGGCGATGCCCAGGCCCGCCAATTGGGTGGTGCCCAGGTGCCCGATGATCGCCGAGTCCGCCATCAGCAGCAGCGGCTCTGACACCAGCGTCGCGAACGCCGGGATCGCCAGCGCCAACACCTCGCGGCGGTGGCTGGCGGGAGTCGGTGGCTGGCTCACGGGGCTCACCCTAGAGCGGCGAGCGCGCGGGAAGGCGACGCGCCTCAATCCTCCTTGGCGATCGCCTCCAGCTGACGCTCCCGCAGCCGCCACACCATGGGCGTGAGGATGAGTTGCATCGCCAACTCCATCTTTCCGCCCGGGCACACGATCGTGTTCGGGCGGGACATGAAGGAGTCGTGGAGCATCGACAACAGATAGGGGAAGTCGATGCCGTGCGGGTTGTTGAACCGGATGACAAGCATCGACTCGTCCGCAGTCGGGACGGTCCGGGCAATGAACGGGTTCGACGTGTCCACCACCGGCACGCGCTGGAAGTTCACATGGGTCTTGGAAAACTGCGGACACATGTAGTGCACGTAGTCGTTCATCCGCCGCAGGATCGTCTCGGTGACGGCTTCGGTCGTGTAGCCCCGCGCCGACCGGTCCCGATGCAGCTTCTGGATCCACTCCAGGTTGATGACCGGCACCACCCCGATGATCAGGTCGGCGTGCCGGGCGAGATCGACACCGTCGGTGACGACCGCGCCGTGCAGGCCCTCATAGAAGAGCAGATCGGTGCCGTCGGGGATGTCCTCCCAGGGCGTGAAGGTGCCGGGCGGCTGGTTGTAGGGCTCGGCCTCGATCTCGTCGTGGAGATATTTGCGGGTCCGCCCGGTGCCCGTCTGCCCATAGCTGTCGAACAGAGCGTCGAGTTCCGGAAAGAGGTTCGCCTCCGGTCCGAAGTGGCTGAGCATCGTGTGCTCGTCGTGCGCGCGGGCCATCTCGGCCTTCATCTCGGCCCTGTCCCACCGGTGGAACGAGTCGCCCTCGACCTGGTGCGCCTTCAGCCCCTCGCGGTGGAAGATCTGCTGGAACGTGCGGCTGACCGTGGTCGTGCCGGCTCCGGACGAACCGGTGGCGACGATGATCGGATGGCGCTGGGACATGGGCGTACTCCTGGGGCAAGGGCTTCGAGACGCGCTGCGCGCTCCTCAGCCGTCGGGGTGTGAAGGAGCCGTGTGCTCCTCAGTCATCGGGATGCGAATCGGGTCAGGCCGAGCGGAAGAGACCGCGGGACCCATACAGGGGGATGTCACGGCCGGAACACTCGTCGTTGCCGGAGCAGGGGTCGTCGCGGTGATATTCCTCGATCCGCTCCACCTCGGCCGCATCACCGAAGATCAACCCCACCCGCTGGTGGATGTCTGTCGGCTCGACGTCGAGGATGCGGCACCGTCCGGTGGACGCGCGCCCGCCCGCCTGCTCGATCAGCCACGCCAGCGGGTTGGCCTCATAGAGGAGCCGCAGGCGCCCGCCCTGGGCGGCGTTCTTGCGGTCCTGGGGATAGAGGTACACCCCACCACGCATCAGGATCCGATGCGCCTCGCCGACGCAGGCGGCGATCCAGCGCATGTTGAAGTTGGCCTTGCGCGGGCCGGTCGTGCCGGCGAGACATTCCTCGACATAGCGCCGCACGCCCGGTTCCCAGTGCCGGCTGTTCGACGCGTTGATCGCGAACTCGTTCGGCGACGCCGGGATGCGAATGTCGGGATGGGTGAGGATGAACTCCCCGAGGGTGGGATCGAGGGTGAACCCGTGCACTCCGGTGCCCACCGAGAGGACGAAAATGGTCGCCGGCCCATAGACCGCATAGCCGGCCGCGATCTGACGCGAACCGGGCTGGAGGAAGTCCTCGGCGGTCGCATGCTCGCCGGGCCGGGGCGCGCGAAGCACTGAGAACACGGTGCCGACGGTCAGGTTGACGTCGATGTTGCCGGACCCGTCGAGGGGGTCGAAGCAGAGCAGATATTTCCCCCGTTGGTAGCTCTCCGGAATCCGATAGGGCTCCGCGAGTTCCTCCGACACGATGCCGGCCGTCTGGCCGCCCCACTCGGTCGAGCGCAACAGGATGTCGTTGGCGTCCGCATCGAGGCGGTGCTGGGGCTCGCCCTGGATGTTGGTCGCGCCATAGCTCGCGCCACCGATGAATTGGTTCTGCGCCACCCGGACGGCGATCCGCTTGACCGCGAGGGCCACCTCGAGGATGAGGCTGTTGAGATCGCCGACAGCCTCAGGGTGGTGACGGCGCGTCTCGATGAGGAACTGCGACAGCGTGGACTTCTCGGGCAACATCGGCCTGCCTCCGTGGGGGATGGACGTGGCGGGGGTTTCAAGGAAAACCGAGGCTCGCGTACTCCCACATCCCCCAGCCGGGTGAATTCCCGGACATGCCCACTCACCCTGACCAGGGGTGATTAGGGTGAGCTCATGACGCCGATTCGGGCCGTCCTGGTCGACGACCACGAAATGGTGCTGTATGGCCTGCAGGCGATGCTGACCCACTTCCCCCAGGACGTGAGCGTGGTCGCGACGGCCACGTCGACCACCGACGCGAAGACGGTCGTGGCCGATCACGAGCCCGACCTGGTGCTGTGTGACGTGCGGATCGGGCGCGGCAGTGGCATTGATCTCGTCGCCGACTGGCACCGGGAACGGCCTGAGCTGAAGGTCGTGCTGCTCACGGCCTATGAGGACGAGCACCACGTGTTCCAGGCGCTGCGGGCGGGTGCGGCGGGATACATCCTCAAGCGCATCGACGCCCACGAGCTCGTCCGCCACCTGCACCGGGTGATGGAGGGCGATGTCGTGATCGACCCGGCGCTGGCGGGACGGGTGGCCATGTCGGCGGCGCGGATCAACGCGGGCGAGGTCTGGCCCGGGGCGGATCGCGGGCTGACGCAACGGGAGTCCGAGGTGCTGACCCTCCTCGTCGACGGATTGTCGAACAAGGCCATCGCCCGCCAACTCGTGATCAGCGACGACACCGTGAAGACCCACATCCGTGGGCTCTATCGGAAACTCGAGGTGTCCGATCGGGGATCGGCGGTGGCCGTTGCGCTGCGCGAAGGTCTGTGTCGATGAGGGTTCGATGAACCAGGCGTTGGTGGGGTTGTTGACGGGCTCGGGTACGCCGGTCTGGTCGGTGGTTGCGCGCGAGTGGGCGCGCGCGTTGTCCGCCGCGGGCGCGATCCTCTTCCTGTTCGACGGCACCGAGTTGCGGGTCGGAGGTGCCTTCCCGGGTCGGGCTGTCGCGGAGAAGCGGCTGATCGTGCCGGCGGGCCAGGGGCTCGTCGGTCAGGTCGCGATCATCGGGCACGCGATCCACATGGCCGCGGACTCTCCGCGGTCGCCGGATCTGCGGTTGCTGCTGGGTCTTGGCGAGACTGGATCGGTCGCGCGGTTGTGCCTGCCGGCGCGGTCGCTGGACGGGCAGACGATGGCGGTCGTCGCGGTGCACCGCGCGGAACCGTTCTCGGGCGAGGACCTCGGGCGGTGGCAGCCGATCGCGGACCTCATGGGCCTGCGACTCGCGGCGGAGAACCTCCGGGATGCGGTCGATGCGCATCACGGTGAACGGGACCGGTTGATCGCCGCAGCGATCTCCGCCCAGGAGGCGGAGCGTCGGCGGATCGCTTTCGATCTGCATGACGGCGTGACCACGGCACTCGCGTCGATGTCGTTCCACCTGAACGCGGCCGAACTGTCCCTGGGGCAGGTCGCCGCGGGTGGCGAGGTGGGCCAGGTGGCCGCACAGATCGCGGCGGCGCGGTCGCTGCTCGACCTTGCGTACGCCCAAACCCGCGCCGCCATCACCGGTCTCCACTCCTTGGTGCTCGACGACCATGGCCTGGTGGCCGCGGTGGAGACGTTGGTGGAGACGGCGCCGGGACTGGAGATCGAGCTCGTCGCCGACGACGAGGAGGCCTTCGCCGATGTGTCGAACCATGCTGCGGCGGCGCTCTTCAGAATCGCGCAGGAGACGATCTCGAACGCCGTGCGGCATGCTCAAGCATCGCGGGTCGAGGTCTCGCTGCTCCGGAGCGAAGGCGCGGTGGTGCTGGCCACCCGCGACGACGGCGTCGGTTTCGATCCCCGTGCCGCCGGGGCGGAGACTTCGCGCGGTATCGCCTCCGCCGAGGTCGACGATGCCGACAGCGGGGAGGACCGGCGGTTCAACCCGGGCCAGGTCGACCATTTCGGGCTGTCCTCGATCGCCGAGCGGTGTGCCCTGATCGGCGCGTCGCTGCAGATCGATTCCAACCCCGGGCGGGGGACCTCGGTCACCGTCGAGCTCCCCATGCCACAGCAGTAGGGCCCGCGGTCGGTCTCGACCGGGAGCCCGGCCAGGAGCTGGACCGGCAGCCCGATCAAGAGGCTGATCACGCCACGCGGGTTCGGCAGCGCCCGGTTGGGCGCGGCCGCGCGGGAGTGGAGGCTGACCACGCGTACGCGAGTTGTTCGGCAGTCGACGTCGCTGCATGGCTTCGCCCCCGTGGTTGCCGTCGAGGTCGCTGCATGGGGCTTTGCCCTGTGGTTGCCGCTGACCTCGCTGCATGGCGCTTTGCCCCTGTGGTTGCCGTCGAGGTCGCTGCATGGGGCTTTGCCCTGTGGTTGCCGTCGAGGTCGCTGCATGGCGCTTTGCCCCTGTGGTTGCCGTCGACGTCGCTGCATGGCGCTTTGCCCCTGTGGCTGCCGCCGACCTCGCTGCATGGCGCTTTGCCCCTGTGGTTGCCGCCGACCTCGCTGCATGGCGCGTCACTCTGCATCCTGACTGCGACTTAGTGACACGCATGCGTGTCGGAGAGTGGACTTGGTGATGCAGGGTGAGATCCCGTGTTGCGAGGTGGAGGGTGACGTCAGCGAGTGGAGAGTGAGGTCAGCGGGCGGAGAATTGTGTCAGCCAGGTGGAGGGCCATGTCACCGAGGTGGGCGTGATGGCAGCCAGTGGAGGGCCCTGTCACCGAGACGGAGGAGGCTGGTACCCATGGGCTCGACCAGTTCCATGCGCGGCCACAGGTCATGGGGGGCATGGGAGCCGATCGGAGTTGTCCGGGACTTGGACGGGCCCGGACAACACGCTGGACCACACTTGGCGGATGCGGACAACATTGCGCCGGTACTTGCCTGTGCATAACCCCGGATGAGCCCCACCCGCGGCGGGCGTACTCCGGTCGACTGTTCGCATGCAGCGGTTTCAGGACTTCTTGGCGAATGGCGTCACGCCCTCCGAGGTGCGGCGACAGGTCAAAGCCGGCGAGCTGATCAAGCTCCGGCGAGGCGCGTTCGCCGACCCCAACCGGCTGGCCACACCTGAGGATCTGCACGTGGAGTTGATTGCAGCAACCCTCTCCGAGGTGTCACCGCATTCGGTGCTCAGCCATACCTCGGCGGCCGTGTTGCACGGTCTCCCGGTGCCTCTCGACCAGCTCAAGAAGGTCCATGTCACCAGAACGGGAACGGGTTGTGGACGGGCGGGCACGCACACGCACCGGCACACGGCGAAGCTCCCCGACGGCGCGACCGTCGAGGTGCGGGGGTGGGCGGCGACGTCGGTTCCCCGCACGGTGGTGGGCGGCGACGTCGGTTCCCCGCACGGTGGTGGATTGTGCACGCCTGCTGCCGTACGCCGACGCCGTCGCAGTCGTCGACGCCGCACTCCGACAGGGCATTGACCGTGATGCGCTGATCGAGGAACTCGACCTCGGCCGTCGGCGCCCGGGGAACGTGCTCGCCCGGCAGGCCGTGAACTTCGGTGATGCCCGCGCCGAAAGTGCAGGGGAATCTCGCTCCCGCGTCGTGATCGCACAGCTCGGTTTGCCCATGCCGGATCTGCAGCGAGAGTTCTTCAACCACAAGGGCGAGGTTGAGGCGCGCGTGGATTTCGACTGGGAGGACTACGGAATGTGTGGGGAGTTCGACGGCGAGGCCAAATACGGCCGGCTGCGCCGCGCCGAGCTCTCCGTCGAAGAGGTGGTGCTCTTCGAGAAGCAGCGGGAGGAGCGTCTGCGTGAGCACGGCCGGTGGACCGTCCGCTGGGTCAACGCCACGGTGAAGCAGCCGGAGCTATTGCGTCGAGTGATCGAGAACGGCTTTCGCAATGCTGCGGCGACGTCGCGACGTCGTTGGCGTTGAGCCGCGACCGTCTGCCTCGCAGGTACTGCGCCGGCTGTCCAGCGTCGTTGGCGTTGAGCCGTGACCGTCTGCCTCGCAGGTACTGCGCCGGGCTGTCCAGCGTCGTTGGCGTTGAGCCGTTGCCGTCCTGTCTCGTTGGCCCGAGCCGCTACCGTCGAACAGCAGCGGCAAATGGGGTGGCGATCAGGTCAAGATTGCCCCACCGGGCCGATTGCGTGCTGCCTTGGCCCGACCTCGCAACATGTTTCATCACTCTGCATCACCAGATGCACTTTCCGACACGCATGCGTGTCACTAGGTCAGGGTCGTGATGCAAGGTCACGACTCAGGTTGCAGGGTCGGTGTACCCCGCGTCGTCGAGTTGTGCTGGGTCGCGCCTGCACGCGCGCGGGGCGCGCCGCGCATCAGGGTGCAGGGTCCGAGTGGCTCCCGCGTTGTCCACCAGCGCCGGGTGGTGCCTCAGGGTGCAGGTCCGAGTGGCTCCCGCGTCGCCCACCAACGCCGGGCCGCGCATCAGGGTGCAGGGTCGGAGTGGCTCCCGCGTTGTCCACCAGCGCCGGGTGGTGCCTCAGGGTGCAGGGTCGGAGTGGCCCCCGCGTTGTCCACCGACGCCGGGCCGCGACCCATGGTGCAGGGTCCGAGTCAACACCGCGTCGCCCACCAACGCCGGGTCGGTGACGTGTCGGATGAACAACTCCGCCGCCCGCGACGCCGTCGCGCCGGTGCACAGGTGCCATGGGCGATCGAGGGGGCTGCCCGGCACATCGAGGACGATCAGGTCACCCGCCGCCAGATCTCGGGCGACCGCGTCCGAATGGACCAGGGTTACGCCCAGCCCCTCCCGGGCTCCCGCGACGCAGGCCCCCTGGGTGCCCAGAGTGAGCGTCGGCGGTGCCGGATCGAACCCCGCCAGCAGCGCCTCGGCGGTCTGCCTGGTTCCTGAACCCCGCTCACGGAGCAGCCAGGTGGTGCCGTTGGTGGATGACTGGCCGGCAGCGATCGGGGCATCAGCCGCGCCGTCGCCATCCGGATGCGCTCCCGTGACGTCGCGCCCGGCGCCGACGACGACCAGGGAGTTCGCCCGCGTTGCGCGGCTCACGAATCCCGATCCCTGCGGCGGTCGTCCGGCGAGGACGACGTCGAGCTCGTGATGCCCCAACGCTGCGAACAGCTCATCTCTCGGTGCCACGGACAACACCAACTCCACCCGTGGGTGTGCCCGTGTGAATGAGGCGATCAAGCGTGGCAACAGCGTCTCGGCCGCGGTCGTCACGATGCCGACCCGCAACCGGCCCCGGTCGGCATCCCGCACCGCAGCCTGCGCCTCGTCGACGAGCCCGAGCAGGGCCCGCGCGTACCCTCCGAAAACCCGTCCCGCCTCCGTCGGCACGATCCCGCGCCCGGCCCGGGTGAAGAGCTTTGTCCCGAGTTCCTGCTCGAGCACGCTGATCGACGCCGAGACCGCAGGCGGACTCACCATCAGCAGATCGGCGGCGGCCGTGATGCTGCCCTCCTCGAGCACGAGGCAGAAAGCGTGGAGGCGCGACCATGTGAGGGCGGAGGGGAGGTCGGCAGGCTTGGGTACGCGATGGTGATGCTCTTCAGCACGCCCGTTCTCCACCATCGTTCCCCCTCGAGACGCTCTCCGCCTTCACCCAATCCACCAGATCACTTAAGCGATCAGTGAATGTTCTGAACTATATCTTCCATTGTCGTTTGATCCGTTGGCCTGCACTCTGATCACGTCTCCCAAACACAGAAGGGCGCGAGGACGATGGCGAACAACGAGAACGGGCCGGGCCGCTGGGATCCGGGTGTGCAGAGCTACGCCGGGATGGGCTATTGGAATCCCGACTATGTGCCGAAGGACACCGACGTGCTCGCGGTGTTCAGGGTCACCCCGCAGGACGGTGTCGATCCCATCGAGGCAGCGGCCGCGGTGGCCGGTGAGTCGTCCACCGCCACGTGGACCGTCGTCTGGACCGACCGGCTGACCGCCAACGATCACTATCAGGCCAAGGCCTATCGCTGCGAGGAAGTCCCGGGGCGACCGGGGGAATACTTCGCGTACATCGCCTATGACATCGACCTCTTCGAAGAGGGCTCGATCGCCAACCTGACCTCCTCGATCATCGGCAACGTGTTCGGGTTCAAGCCGCTGAAGGCGCTGCGCCTGGAGGACATGCGGATCCCCGAGATCTATGTGAAGACCTTCCAGGGTCCGGCGCACGGCATCGTGATGGAGCGCGAGCATCTGAACAAATACGGTCGCCCGCTGCTCGGTGCGACCGTCAAGCCGAAGCTCGGCCTCTCGGCGCGCAACTACGGCCGCGTGATCTACGAGGCCTGCAAGGGCGGCCTCGACTTCACCAAGGACGACGAGAACATCAACTCCCAGCCGTTCATGCGCTGGCGTGATCGCTTCCTGTTCTCGATGGAGGCCGTCAACAAGGCCACGGCGGAGACCGGTGAGCTCAAGGGCCACTACCTGAACATCACCGCGGCGACGATGGAGGACATGTACGAACGCGCGGAGTTCGCCAAGGACCTCGGCAGCTGCATCGTGATGATCGACCTGACGATCGGCTACACCGCGATCCAGTCGATCTGCAAGTGGGCCCGCAACAACGGCGTCCTCATGCATCTGCACCGTGCGGGCCACTCGACCTATACCCGCCAGAAGACGCACGGCGTGAGCTTCCGCGTGATCGCGAAGTGGGTGCGTCTCATGGGTGTCGACCATGTCCACGCCGGCACGGTCGTCGGCAAGCTGGAGGGCGACCCGGCCACCACCCGCGGCTTCTATGACACCCTCCGCCTCGACCGTGTCCCGGCCAACCCCGAGCACGGGATCTTCTTCGACCAGAACTGGGCGTCCATGCCCGGCGTCATGCCGGTCGCGTCGGGCGGCATCCACGCCGGCCAGATGCACCAGCTCCTCGACCTGTTCGGTGACGACGTGATCCTGCAGTTCGGTGGCGGCACGATCGGCCACCCGCTCGGCATCGCCGCCGGTGCCGAGGCCAACCGCGTCGCCGCCGAGGTCATGGTGAAGGCGCGCAATGAGGGCCGGGACATCCTCGCCGAGGGCCCCGAAATCCTGCGCACCGCCGCCAAGTCGAACCGCCCGCTCGACGTGGCGCTGTCCACCTGGGGCGACATCACGTTCGACTACACCTCGACCGACGCCCCCGACGTCCTGCCCACCCCGACCCCGACCGCCTGAGCCGGCCGAGACCCCGAAAGGAACCGACATGGCCACCCTGCGCTATGGAACCTTCGCCCACCTGCCGCCGCTCACCGACGAGGAGATCGCCCTGCAGGTCAAGTACGCCCTCGACAACAAGTGGCCGGTCTCGGTGGAATACACCGACGATCCCCATCCGCGCAATGTCTATTGGGAGATGTGGGGGCTGCCGCTGTTCGATCTCGACGAGCCGGACGGCGTCATGCTCGAGATCAACGAATGCCGCAACGCGTTCCCCAACCACTATGTGCGCGTCAACGCCTATGACGCCTCGCTCGGCCGCCAGACCACTGCGCTGTCCTTCCTCGTGCAGCGCCCGGCAGACGAGCCCGGCTTCGGGCTGACCCGGACCGAGCTCGGCGGCCGCGCCCAGTCCTATGGATTCCATTCGTACGCCACCACCCGACCGGCCGATCACCGCTATGCCGACGGCGGGAACGGCTCCAACGGAGCCGGCGGGTCGTGAGCCAGCGTTCCGGTTTCGGCTTCTATCGGCCGGGCACTCCCTCCGCCGCGTCTCCCACCGCGGCGGAGGGACCGTCCGGCTCCCCGGACAAAGCAGCGGACCCGAGCACCGCCGAACCCGCGTACCTTCCCGACGACGCCCACATCGATCTCGCCCACGACGAGGTCGCCACCCGGGTCCACGAAACCCTCGCCCGGCTGGACGACGAGCTGATCGGGCTGGCGTCGGTGAAGCAGCGGGTGCGCGAGATCGCCTCCCTGCTGCTCGTGGATCGGGCTCGGGAACGCTTCGGGCTGACGACCTCCAAACCGACCCTGCACATGAGCTTCACCGGAGGCCCGGGGACGGGCAAGACGACGGTTGCCCTGCGGATGGCGGAGATCCTGCACGCGCTCGGCTATCTGCGGACACCGAAGGTCCACGCCGTCACCCGTGACGATCTCGTCGGCCAGTTCATCGGCCAGACCGCGCCCAAGACCAAGGAGGCCATCGCGAAGGCCGCGGGCGGGGTGCTGTTCATCGATGAGGCGTACGCGCTGTTCCGCGCGGAGAACGAACGCGACTATGGCCAGGAGGCCATCGAGATCCTCCTGACCGAGATGGAGAACGAGCGGGGGAGTCTGGTGGTGATCTTCGCGGGGTACGCCGACCGCATGGGCGACCTCTTCGCCGCGAATCCGGGCCTGTCCTCCCGGGTGCCCCACCACATCGCGTTCGGGGACTATTCCCAGGACGAGCTCATGCAGATCGCTGAACAGATGGTGACCAAGGAGAATTTCAGCTTCGACGCCGCATCGCGGGAGTCCTTCGCGGACTATTTGACGATCCGCATGACCAAGCCGAACTTCTCCAACGCGCGCAGCGTCCGCAACGCCATCGAGCGCACACGGCTGCGCCAGGCCAGGCGACTTGTCGCCCTGGAGCGCCCACTCACCAAATCGGACCTCACGACGCTGACCGCCGAGGACGTGCGCGGCAGCAGCCACTTCGACGGCGCGGAGAGGGCTGCGGCCGAGAGCTAGGCATGCTGCTTGTCAGCGGAGGCGGCTAGCGTTCGGTCATGGATATCGCAGCGATTGATCGCTCTGCTCTGGCCGATGCTGTCGACACGGCCCGGACCGCCTATGCCGCCTTCGAGGCCGAGGGCCTGAAGCTGGACATCACCCGGGGCAAGCCGTCGGCGGCACAACTCGACCTTTCGGAGCCGATGCTGACAGCGCTCCAGCCGGGCGATCACACCGCCGACGGGGTGGATGTCCGCAACTACGGGCCACCTGCGCCGGGACTGGTGGAACTCCGCGAGATCTTTGCGCCCCTGCTAGGGGTCCCGGTCGATCAACTCGTGGCGCGCGACAACGCGAGCTTGTCGCTCATGCACCAGTGCATGGCGATGTCGTTCTTCCACGCGCTCCCGGGCGGCGCTGCGTCCTGGGCAGGGGAGCAGGTGAAGTTCCTCGCGCCCGCACCCGGCTATGACCGGCACTTCTCCGTGGCGGCCGAGCTCGGGGTTGAGCTCGTCACGGTCCCGATGACCACCGAGGGCCCCGACATGGACGTCGTCGAGGAACTCGTTCGCGCCGACGCCGGCATCAAGGGCATCTGGTGCGTGCCCAAATATTCCAACCCGACCGGAGCCACTTATTCCGACGAGGTCGTCCGGCGTCTGGCCGCGATGCCGAGCGCAGCCGACGACTTCCGGCTCTATTGGGACAACGCCTATGCCATCCACCACCTCGGCGATGAGCGCGATGAACTGCTCGACATCCTCACCGCTTGCGCAGAGGCCGGACATCCCGACCGTCCGTTCGTCTTCGGCTCGACCTCGAAGGTGACCTTCGCCGGCGGCGGAGTGTCGTTCTTCGGCTCCTCGCCGGCCAATGTGGAGTGGTTTCTGGCGCGGGACTTCGTCCGTGCCATCGGCCCCGACAAGGTCAATCAACTCCGGCACGTCCGCTTCTTCGGCGACACCGCCGGTGTGGAGGCCCACATGCGCCGACATGCCGAGATCATCGCCCCCAAGTTCGCTGCGGTCCGGGCGGCGCTCGACGAGGATCTCGGTGGCCTCGGCATCGCGGAATGGACGGACCCCAAGGGCGGTTATTTCGTCTCGCTCGACACCGTGCCGGGCACCGCAAAGCGGATCGTCGAGCTGGCGAAGGCTGTCGGCGTCGCGCTCACGCCGGCGGGCGCGACCTATCCCTACGGCAACGATCCCGAGGACGCGAACCTCCGGATCGCGCCCACGCTCCCGCCGTTGGACGAGGTCCAGCGGGCGATGCATGTGTTGACCACCTGCGTCGTGTTGGCGACGGGGGAGCGGCTGCTCTGATCCGCGCGCGCCAGGACCACGGTTGTCCCCAGCTTGTGGATAACCACGGGGATAACTCACACGCGTGTAACTAACCGTTTCCCGGTCGCGCGTCACCGGTCGTGTTGATAGAGATCGCGCTGGTCCATGATCGCGATGAGGGAGTCGGCGTACGCGGGGTCGGTGGCGTACCCGGCCCGCTGCAGCGCCCGCGCGAACGCAGCCGGGTCGCCGTTGACCGTGAACGCCGGGCGATAACGGGAGTTGGACACCAGGAAGTTCCCGTAGTCGAGGACCGAGTCCCGCATGGATGCGTACGACCGGAAACGGTCTGTGATCTGCACCCTGCGGCCGTTCTCCCACTCCCCGGTCTCCAGGTCCTGACACTCGAACGGGACCGGTCCCGGGGACTGGTTGTGGCACTTCACACCGAAATAGTTGTTGCCCGGCGCTGACCGGCCCCAGCCGGTCTCCTGGACCGCCTGGGCCATCGCGACCGAGGCGGGCACGCCGAAACGCTCCCTGCCCTCCTTGGCGAACGGAGCGATCGTGGCCAGGAACTGGTCGGCCTCCGTCACCGCCGGGCCGTTGTTCGGGCCGACGAACAGTGCCCGCCAGGTTTCCCGGTCGACGATGCCGGTGCCGTCGAGGTCGGCGGACTTCTGGAACCCTGCCACTGCCTCCTCGGTCGCGGTGTCGAAGTTGTCGTGGACCGGGACCCGATTGCCCTGGAGGTGCAGCAGGGTCTGCACGGCGCGCACGCGCAGGCCGCGATCCCCCTCCCGGGCGTCCTCGGCGGCCAGCCGATCGAACGTGCGCTGGTCGACCACGCCGCTGATGTCGATCCCCGACCGTGCCTGGAAGCCCCGCACCGCACCATGGGTCTGGTGGGCGAACGTGCCGGTGACGTTGACGTCGATCCCGTGTGCGTTGAGCAGCCACTGCACGGCCGTGACCCGCAGACCGGTGGCTCCCGGACCGAGTCGCGCAGCATTCTGCTGTTGACAGGAGGCGACATTGAGGGCCAGCGTTAGCAATAGCAGCGCCGAGATCAGCAACAGGGCCAGACGGATCTGGGGTTGACGCATGAGCTGATTGCCTCTCGAAGGAGCGGGGTGCTCAGGGAATGAACAAAACCGGGATGAGCCTATACGCCGCCCCCCAGCGCAAATAGCATTGAAAAACCTGTTAAATTGCGAGCCGATCGTCCGGCGCACACCGACGTGCAGATCTTTTTGGAGGAGCAATGCTGCTGTCCCCGGAGTCCGAAGCCATTGTCAAGGCGACCGCGGGGGTGGTTGCCGAGAACGCAGAGGCCATCACCGCACGGTTCTATCCGCACATGTTCGAGGCGAATCCCGAACTGCTGAAGGTGTTCAACAAGGCCAACCAGGCGATCGGCGAGCAGCCCAAGGCGCTGGCCGCGTCGGTGGTGGCCTATGCCGTGCATCTGATCGATCCGAACGCCCCTGATTTCGGTCCGATCATGCAGCGCATCGCCCACAAGCACGTGTCGCTGGGCATCAAGGCGACCGACTACACGATCGTCGGCCGACACCTCATGTGGGCTGTAGGCGACGTCCTGGGTGGTGCGGTGACCCCCGAGGTCGCGGCGGCGTGGGATGAGGTCTATTGGCTCTTCGGTGCCCAGTTGATCGCCGAGGAGGCCAAGCTCTACGCGTTGGGCGGCACGGATCCGGACCAGCCGTGGCGGAAATACAAGGTGGTCGACCGCGACGACGAGACCGAGGGCGTGTTCTCGCTGGAGCTTGCACCGGTCGAGGGCGACCTGCCGACCCACCACGTGGGGCAATACGTGGCGATCGCCGTTGACCTGCCGGGCGGGGAGCGGCAGCCGCGGCAGTACACGATTTCCGGCGTCCCCGGCGGGAAGAGCTTCCGCCTGACCATCAAGCGTGCCAAGGGCACCGACGGCGTGCCCGATGGCCAGGTCTCCAACTGGCTTGGCGACAACGCCCAGGTCGGCACGATTCTCGACGTGTCGCAGCCGTCCGGCGATGTGATCCTCGACCAGTCCGACGAGCCGTTGGTGCTCGTCAGCGCCGGCATCGGCATCACGCCGATGGCCGCGATTCTCGAGGACCTGGTGCAGCACCAGCCCAAGCGCACCGTCCGCATCTATCACGCCGACCGCAACCACGGCACCCAGGCCCTCTATCAGCGCATGCTGGGGCAGTCGATGCAGCTCAAGGACTCCGTGGGTGAGTTCTGGTACGAGGAGGGCGCAGACCTGGCCCCCACCCGTCGGCCGGCCCACGAGGGCTATATGGACCTGTCCGACGTGGAGATCCCCGACGGCTGCCGCGTGTTCATGTGCGGCTCGCTCGAGTTCATGGCCAACGCCCGACGCCAGCTTCTCGCGCGTGGCGTGCCGGCCGACCGGATCGACTATGAGGTGTTCGGCCCGGACCTGTGGGCCCGCCAGCCGCAGTGATCCTGAACCGGTGATCCTGTCGACCCGGTGATTGCGCCGGGTGACAGTGGTCGAACCACTGCCGGAAATCCACGTCCGCGACTATTCTGCGGACGTGGATTTCCTGGTCTATGCGGCAGTGACGCACCAGGGGACCGTCAAAGCCATCAACGAGGACTGCGTGGTCGCCCGGGCCCCGGTGTTCCTCGTCGCCGACGGGATCTCCGGCTGCCAGCGTGGCGCGCTGGCGAGCGGGATGGTGGCGGAACGATTCGGTGAGTTGGTCGGTCGGACCGATCTCACTCCGGAACTGGTGACGGACACGGTCGAGGACGTCCATGCCCACGTCCGCCGGAGCCAACAGGAATCCAACCACCGTGCCGCCACCACGATCGCGGCGGCTGTGGCCGTGCGGATCGGGGGACAGCCTTACTGGTGTCTGGTGAACGCCGGAGATTCGAGGATCTATCGCGTCACCGGTCAGCGCCGGCGGATGATCCAGGTCACCGAGGACCACACCCATGTCCAGGGAATGCTCGCGCTGGGCTTGCTCACGCCCGAACAAGCGGCCCACCATCCGGAGCGCAACGTTCTCACCCAAGCCGTCGGGTCGGCGGATCATTTCGACCCCGACTATTGGTTGCTGCCCATGGTCGCGGGTGAGCGACTGCTCATCTGCAGCGACGGGTTGTTGCACGAGACTGATCCTGCCGACGTGGAGGGAATCGTGCTGGGGCCGAATACGCCGCAGGACGCTGTTGTGGAACTGTTGTCCCTGGCACTGACCTCAGGGGCGCGGGACAATGTGTCCGTCGTGATCGTCGATGTCGATGAGGCCAGTTGGAGACGGGAGAATTCATGACCGAGCAGATCGGCCTGTGGCGGGCCACCTATACCCCTGGCGATTGGGTCGTCCTCGGTGGGCCCACGTCATTGGTCGTGCTCCAGCCGGCGCCGGCTCACTCGTCGGGTCTCATCGAGCGACTGTGGCAGGTCGTCCTCGAGGCGGACTCACTGGACGCCCTGATCGCCGAGTTGGCTCGCCACAATGTGTCGAAGATGGCCGACTTCGCCGCTTTCTTCTGGCACGGCGACGCCATGCGCTCCCTTATCCGCGGCGAGCTTCAGATCGTGGACGTCGCCAGCGGCGACGTCATCGCCAACGGCGCAGACGTCCAGACATGGAGTGAGGTCGGTCTGGGGGATGTCCGTCGGGTCCGCGTGGACCTCGGGTCCGAGGAGGGTACGCAGGGCCCGACCCTCCGGTTGCCTCTCGTGGTGGGGGCGGTGACAGCCGGCTCCCTGGAGATCGACGCAACCGACGCCGCCCTGGTGAGCAGTCCGCAAGGCGCCGCTGCGCAGCCCGAGGCGGTTGTGCCCGTTCCTATGCCGGCGCCCACGCAGGAGCCGCTCGCCGAGCTCGAGCCCGCGCGCTCCGCCGTGGTCGACGCCGTGGTCGTGGAGGACGAGGCAGTGCCGGCGGTCACCGAGACCTCCGACGAGGATCCCCAGTCGGGGCACGACGTCGACGAACCCGCCCCGTCCGCTCGCCGGGCCCGGCCGGCGCCGGATCCGTTCGGCAGCTCACCGACCGAACATCCGTTCGGGGAGAGCGAGCCCGCACCGGCGGATGCGCAGGACGACGGCTTGGAGCCCGGAGGCAGCACAGAGGCTTTCAACCCGTTCGGCACTTCCGCAGCCCAGCCGGCCGCACAGTCTGCCGATCCGCACAATCCGTTCGCGCTGTCCGTCGTGCAGGACCACGAGGACCCGCCGGCGAGCCCGGTCTCTCCGCAACCGCCGGACGCAAACCCCTTCGGTGCTCCAGCAGGCGCAGCAAATCCTTTCGCCCCGCCGCCGGCGGCGTACGCCCAGACACCGCCCATCCCGCAGACGCCCCCACAGGCGCCCCCGCCCATCCCGTCGACGCAAGCGCCCCTGCAGCCGCCCCCGCTTCCGCAGTCCGGCCCGCCGGCTGAGGCCGTCCCGTCCCCGTCGGTCTCCTCGGCAGCCCAGACCCAGAACGGGATGGTCCTCGGAGTGACGTGCGAGCAGGGCCACGCGAATCCCCCGGAGGCTCAGCGTTGCCGGCGCTGCGGCGGTGGCCTGCAAGGCCAGCCCCGGCTGATGCCGCGGCCGGTCATGGCAGTCCTGCGCGCCAGCGATGGCCAGGAGATCGACGTCGACAGGAGCGTCCTCATCGGCCGCTCGCCGCAGGCCAGCAAGGTGTCGCGGGACGAACTGCCGAAGCTGCTCACGGTGGTGAGCCCGAGCACGGACATCAGCCGCACCCATCTGCAGGTGAGCCCGGACGGCTGGGAAGTCGTCGCCACCGACCTGCACTCCACCAACGGCACCTTGCTGATCAGGCCCGGCCAGCCCGAACCCGAGCGGATGGCGCCGGGCGAACCGCTGCGGATCTTCCCCGGGTGCGTTCTCGACTTGGGCGACGGCGTGAGCATCCATGTGGAACATCCGGCGTGACGGAGATTTGAGGCGTTCGTCTATTCTCGGTCAACCATTGAAATATCGACATATGGGAGTGACGGACGTGACTATCAAGAAATCAATTGCCGCCATCGCCACCAGCTTGTTGGTGCTGAGCGCCGCAGCATGCACGGCCGACGAACAGCAGCCCGCCGATCCCGCCCCGCCGCCGGCGACGGCTCCGCAGGCGCCCGCGCCGACCGAGGAAACCACCTCGGGCGCGGCCACCACGGATGCCGACGATCAGGCGCCGGAGGAACGGAATCAAGGTGCGCTCCAGGCGATTGCGACCGCTGCTGACGCTGCGGGCGGCACGCCTTATGAGATCGACGATTCTGACGACGACGGTTCGTGGGAAGTCGACGTCATGGTGGGAGAGCGCAGCCATGAGGTGAAGGTCTCCGCCGACGGTCAGAACGTCGTCGAGCAGGAGGAGGACGACTCAGACGGTGACGACCGTGAGCGACTGGGACAGGCCGGTCTGTCGATGGCGCAGGCCATCGAAGCCGCTCTCCGAGAGGTGCCGGGCACCCTTGATGATGTCGAGCTCGATGAGGAGGACGGTGCGCCGGTGTGGGAGGTCACGATCGACACGCCGGACCAGGATGACATCGAGGTCTATATCGATGTCCGCGACGGCAACGTGGTCAAGGTCGACCGCTGACCTGACCGCGCCGGATTCCATCTCCGCCGCCGGTGCCCACCCGTTCAGGTTGGGGACCGGCGGCTGTTTTCGTGCTATAGGCTCAGCGCGTGCTGCTCTCGGACCGCGACATCCGTGCCCGCATCGAAGCGGGCGAGATCGGATTAGACCCTTGGACCCCGGAGATGGTGCAGCCGTCCAGTGTGGACGTGCGGCTGGACCGCTATTTCCGGACTTTCGAGAACCACCGTTATCCCCACATCGATCCGGCGGAGGCCCAGTCGGAGCTGACCAGGATGGTCGAGCCGTCGGGGGAGGAACCGTTCATTCTCCATCCCGGTGAGTTCGTGCTCGGCTCGACGTTGGAGACCGTGACGCTGCCGACCGACGTGGCCGCCCGGTTGGAGGGCAAGTCCTCCCTCGGCCGGCTGGGCCTGCTCACGCACTCGACGGCCGGGTTCATCGATCCGGGATTCTCCGGTCACGTCACCCTTGAGCTGTCCAACATGGCGACGCTGCCGATCAAACTGTGGCCGGGGATGAAGATCGGCCAGCTCTGCTTTTTCCAGTTGTCGTCGCCCTCCGAAGAGCCCTATGGGTCGTCGATCTATGGCTCTCGTTATCAGGGCCAGCGCGGTCCGACCCCGAGTCGGTCGTTCCTGAATTTCCATCGCACCCCGGTCGACTGAGGGCGTCGCGGACTAGTTGTGTCCGTGCGACGGGGCTGTCGTCGTGCCGTGGATGAGGTCGCCACGCGTCAGGGCTCCGGGACTGGTCGTGGTGCCCGGACCGATGCCGCGCTGGAGCCAGGCGACGTCGACCCACTCGCCGAACTTGAACCCCACCCGCGGCGAGATTCCGAACTCGGTGAAGCCCACGGCCTCGTGCAGGGCGATGCTCGCCGGGTTCGGCAGCGCAATGCTGGCGATCGCGACGCGATAGCCGCGATCGGCGAGCGCGGCGAGCAGGGCGGAATACAGGCGGCGCCCCACACCGCGGCCAGTGGCGGTCGGGTCGAGATAGATGGAGGTCTCACACACCCACTGCCAGGCCTCCCGCTCGCGGTACGTTCCGGCGTACGCGAACCCCAGAACTCGCCCAGCCTCACCCCCGGGCACTGGTTCTGACGCCACGAGCCAGGCGTGGCTGGTTCCCCTCGCCTCAATGCGCCGCGCCATCTCCGGCGGATCCGGCGGAGCTTCCTCGAAGGAGATCACGGTGTGTTGCACGTATGGCGCGTAGATCGCCGCACACGCCGTAGCATCCTCAACAGCAGCTGAACGAATGAGGAGATTTTTCACAGATGGCCATGCTAGTCACCGATTCGTCGCATTAGGTCAGTCGCCGGACTAACCTGTGTGATCTGTCGCTATCGAGGTTGCCGCCATGTCCCCCAGTGGTTTCAGCGAGGCGGCCGACCTCACTGAGTTGGTCGAGCCTGCCTGTGTCCTGGCCAGACGATGGCTCGCGCCCGCGCGGGGGGAGTCCCCGCTGTTCGAACGACGTGCTTCCGCCCAGCTGGCGGGCCTCGTGCAGGACCGGGGCGGCTCCGAACTGTCGATCCGTTTCGTCGACGGTGTGATCCGGCCGGAGAGCATGACCGTCGCGGCGCGCGAGCTCGGCCGGTTGACGGAGGACACCAGCGCCTTCCTGTCCCCGGCCGACCGGGCGTTGCTGTCGTTCAGTGCTGCGGTCGCTACCAGCACCCCGGGGCTGGTGGTCCGGGTGGCCCGACAGCGCTGGCGTCAGCTCGTCGGTCATCTCGTGTTCGATGCCGACCCCCAGACGCTCACCCGAAGGCTGCGACTGGCCCGTCGCGACGGGTTCCGGCTGAACCTCAACATGCTGGGCGGCGCCGTGCTGGGCAACCGGGGCGCTGACGAGCGGCTGCGCCGCACGATCGATCTGCTCGGGATCCCCGGTGCCGATCATGTGTCGCTGAATGTTTCGGCGCTGACGTCCCGGACATCCTATTGGAGCTTGTCCGACACCGCTGCGGAGGTCGTCGAACGGTTGCGCGGTGTGTTCCGCGTGGCCGCCGCCAAGAACGCCTTCATCAATCTGGATGTCGAGGAATATCGGGACCTCGAGCTGACCCTCGAGGTGTTCACCACGATCCTGGCGGAGCCGGAGTTCGCCCACCTCTCCGCCGGACTGGCGCTGCAGTCCTATCTCCCGGACGCCTGTGCTGCACTCGACGCCGTCATCGACTTTGCCCAGCGACGCCACGACGCCGGCGGTGCGCCCGTCAAGGTGCGGCTGGTCAAAGGGGCCAACCTGGCGATGGAACGGGTGGAGGCCGAGCTGCGGGGCTGGGCGCTGGCGCCCTATGCGACCAAGGACCAGACGGATGCCAACTATCTGGCGCTCGTCGACCGGGCGATGTCGCAGGACCACGGCCCGGGCTTCCGGGTCGGGATCGGCACGCACAACCTCTATGACGTCGCCCTGGCCTATCTGCTGGCACGTGGTCGAGGGGTCGCCGACCAAGTCGATATGGAGATGCTCCAGGGCTGGGCACCCGCCAAGACCCGTGCCGTGCGGGACACGGTGGGGCGCATCATCCTTTACACACCGGTCGTGCCCCGTGACCAGTTCGAGCTTGCCTCGACCTACATCATTCGGCGCCTCGAGGAGAACGCCCAGCCGGAGAACTTCCTGAACGCCCTGTTCGGCGATCGCATGGAGGAACAGGAGGCGCGATTCCGGGCCGCGGTCGACGGGATGCGCAGTGTGTCGACCGAACGGCACCGCTCCCCGCAACGGCCGCCCGCACCACCGAGGTTCGCGAACACCACTGACTCCGATCCGTCCCTGCCGGAAGTCCGGGACTGGGCGGCGGCTCTGGTCGAAACGGTGCCGGAGCCGCCCCGGGCACCCGTGCTCGCCGATGCCGCGGCAGTCGACGACGTGGTGGCCAAAGGCCGCGCGGCCGGTGCGGCGTGGAGCCGGCGCACGGCACGCGAACGCGGAGATATTCTCCGCCGGGTCGCTGACGCCGTTGAGGACCGTCGCGGTGCTCTGATCACCGCGATGGTGACGGAGAGTGCCAAGACGGTCGGTGACGCGGATCCGGAAGTCTCGGAGGCGGTGGATTTCGCGAGGTGGTACGCCGACCGCGCGGCCGACCTCGACACCGATCCACTCCTCACCGATGGACTCGCGTTCACCCCACACACGCTCACGGTGCTGCTGCCGCCTTGGACGTTCCCGGTCTCCATTCCCGCCGGCGGCGTTTTCGCGGCCCTCGCCGCCGGTTCCGCAGCGGTGGTGCAGCCCGCGGCGCAGGTCTCGTGCTGCGCGGAAATTCTGTTGGAGGCGGTCCGCGCTGCAGGTGTCCCGGAAGACGTCGTGCAGGTCGTCCGGGTGACGGATCCGACGGTGACCGACACGCTGACCGCCCACGACGGCGTGGACGGAGTCGTGCTGTCGGGACCAGCGAAGGACGCCGACCACTTCATCTCATTGCGCGCCGGCCGCGTCGGGGGCCACGGTGTGGTGGCCGAGATCTCCGGCAAGAACGCTTTCGTCATCACGGATGCGGCAGACATCGATCAGGCGGTGACGGATCTCGTCCGCTGCGCGTTCGGCCACGCCGGACAGAACGGTTCGGCCGCATCGTTGGCCATCCTCGTCGGTGACATCGGATCCTCTCCGCGGTTCCGAGAGCAGCTGGTCGACGCGGTCTCCTCCCTGCGGGTGGGCTGGTCACGCGATCTCGGTGTCACGATGGGGCCGCTGATCGCCGAGCCGGACGAACACCAGTGGCGTGCCCTGACCGAACTGGATCCGGGCGAGTCCTGGTTGATCGAGCCCAAGCCGTTGGACGACTCAGGCGGGTTGTGGTCACCAGGAATCCGAGCAGGGGTTCAACCGGGCTCGTGGTTCCACCGCACGCAGTTGCTCGGGCCGGTGCTCGGCATCATGCACGCCACCGACCTCGATGAGGCGATCCGGTGGCAGAACGACGTCGCGTCCGGGCTGAGCGGCGGGCTGCACTCGTTGGACCGCGATGAGATCGCACGCTGGTTGGCCCGAGTGGACATTGGCAATGCGTACGTCAACCGGCACATCACCGGCACCCTCGTCGGCCGCCAGCCGTTCGGTGGCTGGAAGGCCTCCGTCGTCGGCCCTGGGGCCAAGACCGGCGGACCCGACTATGTCGCCCAACTCGGAGTGTGGTCCGAGACCCGGCTGCCCGCCCTGGGGCTGGACGTCGACGGGGCGGCGGCCTCGGCACTCGGGGACTTCCGGGCGATGCTCAACGATCCTGCCGACCGAGCGTGGCTGGGGGCGGCGGCGCGCTCGGATGCACTGTCCTGGGACCACGTGCTCGGCCGCTCGGTCGACACCGCGGATCTCGTTGCCGAGGAGAACCTCCTGCAATGGGTCCCGGTGCCGCTCGTGGTCCGCGGGTTGGCCGGATCGCGGCTGGTCGAGGTGGCCCGGGTCGTGTTGGCGGCGCTGCGGGCGCAGACGCCCGTGGTGGTGAGTGTGGCGCCCGAGGTGACCTACGCCGACCTGCTCAACGGGCACGTCTGGCTCCCAGCAGTGCGTGTGGAGAGCGACCTGGATTTTGCTGAAGCACTCGCCGGTGAGCGGGTTCGCGTGGTCGGGCCGGAGGCGCAGGCAGTGGCTGATCAGCTGTCGGCGCCGGGCGTGATCGCCCTCGGCGGGCCAGTGCTGGCGAACGGGCGGCGCGAACTCCTCAGCGTGGTGCGCGAGCGCACGATCTCCCGCACCCGGCACCGCTTCGGGCACCTGCTTCGCTGAGTGCAGACGATTTCAGTCGTGGGCGTCCACCCAGGATTCGCCCACCGCGCGCGGCTCCGTTGCGCCGCCGGTCAACTCGGCGACCGCGGTGGTCAGCGCTTCGGTGGCGTCCTGGGGCACCCCGAGCCGGAGCGTGACGAAGGCGGCATAACTCGTGTCGAGGATCGCGTACCCCCGCGACCGCAATTCCGACTCCACCCGGCCGGCCACCGCGTGGTCGAGATCGAGCGTGAACTCGGCCCGGAGCTCTCGGCGGCGCACTCCGGCCTCCGCGAGCCCAGCCCGCACCGCATCCGAATAGGCACGCACCAGACCGCCGGCGCCGAGCAGGGTCCCTCCGAACCACCGGGTGACCACGGCGACGACGTCGGTGAGCTCGTGGCCGCGCAATACCTCGAGCATGGGCGCACCCGCGGTGCCGGCCGGCTCCCCGTCGTCGGAAGACCGGGCTGTCTGACCGGCCGGCCCGAGGATGAACGCCGAGCAGTGGTGCCGAGCGTCCCAATGAACACTGCGGGCGCGCTCGACCACCGCGCGCGCTGCGGCCTCGTCGCTCACGTGCTCGACGTGACAACGGAAGACCGAGCGCTTGACTTCGATATCCGTTTCGGCTGAGCGGGCGACGGTGCGATAAGAGCGGGTCACCCCCTCAGCAAACCATCATTCGCTGGCGTTCTTCGTGGGGTCGACGACGTTGCCGTGCTCGCTGTAACCGGAGCTGTGCCGCTCGGGGTGGTTCTCCTCGTCGCCGAGGTCGGTGACCGGATCCATGGGCTCGGGATCGATGTTCTCGCTATAGCCCGAGTCGTGCTTCTCCGGTTCCTGCGGGGCATTGCCCTGGGTGGACTCGCTCATGGCGCCTCCTCGATGAGTCGATATGTCCTTTTATTGTGCACCCGGGCTTTCCGGCGTGGCCGGCGGGGTGGTCTCGGTGGCCGGCGGGATGGTGGACTGTTCCGCGGGCGCCCTCCGCACGGACTCCAGCAACAGCTGTGCGACGTCGAGCACCTCGACGTTCTCGCCGCGGCCGTCGGCCTGCTCCGCCGTGACCCCGTCCGAGATCATCACGCGGCAGAAGGGGCATCCGGTCGCCACGGCCGCGTTCTCGGACTGGCCGAGCACGGTGAGTGCCTCCTGCGTCCGGTTGATGTTCACGCGGGTGCCGATCCGCTCCTCCATCCACATCCGGGCGCCCCCTGCTCCGCAGCAGAAGGAGGTCGATCCGTGCCGCGGCATCTCGGTGACCGTTGCGCCGGGGATTCCGCCGAGGAGTTCGCGGGGCGGCGCGAAGACCTGATTGTGCCGACCCAGATAGCACGGGTCGTGATAGGTGATCGTCCGCCCGGCGGCCGTGCCGGCCGGCGCCGCTGCCGGGACCAGCTTGCCGTCACGGACCAGGCGATTGAGCAGTTGCGTGTGGTGCACGACGTCCAACTCCAGCCCGAGCTGCCGGTATTCGTTGCGCAGCGTGTTCAGGCAGTGCGGGCAGGTGGTCACGACCTTCTGGGCTTTGGCGTCGGTCAGTGTCTCCTTGTTTTCCTCGGCGAGCTGAAGATAGACGAACTCGTTGCCGGACCGGCGCGCCGAATCGCCGGTGCAGGTCTCGTTCTTGCCGAGGACGGCGAACGTGACGCCCGCCGTGTGCAGCAACTCCGCCACGGCCTGGGTGGTCTTCTTGGCGCGGTCCTCGAAGGCGCCCGCGCAGCCGACCCAGAACAGATAGTCGACCGACGTGAGATCCTCGACGTCCGTGCCGACCACGGGGACCTCGAACGGCAGGCCCTTCGCCCAATCCAGCCGGCCCTTCTTGTTCAGATTCCAGGGGTTGCCCTTGGACTCGAGGCCCTTGTAGAGCGTGTTGAGCTCCTCCGGGAACTCCGACTTCACCAGCACCTCGAAGCGCCGCATATCGAGGATGTGGTCCACGTGCTCGATGTCGACCGGGCACTGCTGCACGCATGCTCCACAGGTCGTGCAGGACCACAGCACGTCCGGGTCGATCACCCCCACGGCGCCGTCGGCAGACACCTGGATCGGCCCGCCGTGGGCCTGGGCGGCCGCATCGGGGGCGCCCTCGGCGACCAGCGGGCGTTCGGCCTCGGTGCGCAGGGTCTCGGGCAGGCCGGCGCGCGCCGATTCCGCGGCCTGGAGCCAGGGCGCCTTCGCGTACGCATGCTCCCGCAAGCCCATGATTAGCAGTTTCGGCGACAGCGGCTTGTCGGTCGCCCAGGCCGGGCACTGCGACTGGCAGCGCCCGCACTCGGTGCACGAGGTGAAGTCGAGCAGGCCCTTCCAGCTGAAGTCCTCGATCCGGCCGACGCCGAGCCGCTCGACCGCGTCCTCCTCGAGATCCTCGATCGACTCCATTGTGAGGGGTGACCCGGCGACGTTCAGTGGCTGCGCCGCGCCCAAGGCGGTCGCGCCGCTGGACTCCCGCTTGAACCAGATGTTGGGCCAAGCGGTGAAGCGGTGCCAGGCGACGCCCATGGTGAGGTTGAGCCCGATCACGCAGAACCACGCCATCGAGATGATGATCTTGAGCGCGGCAAGGAGCACGATCCCGGTGCCGACCGTCGCCGGCGCCAACCCGGCCGGCAGCAGGAACCAGGTCAGCGGAAAGTGGAAGCGGCCGCCGGTCTCGGGCAGCTGGAACTCCAGGGCCCGCAGGAAAAGGATGCACAGGCCGATGCCGAGGATCGTCAGCTCGACATAGACCGCCTGCCAGGTTCGCGACCCGAAGAAGCGACCCTTTCCGACGCCGACCCCGAAGAACCGGATCGCCATCAACGCCAGGATGCTGATGATCATCACCCAGGCGATGGCCTCGGTCAGCCATTCATAGAGGAAGAAATGCCCGATCAGCGGGAGCGCGAAGGCGGGGTCGAAGAGTTGCCCATAAGCGGTGACGAGGGTCAGGAACAGGAACATGAATCCGATGAACACGACCCAGTGCGCCGCTCCGACGCCGCTCAACTGGAGCATCCGGGTGTGTCCGAACGACTCGACCAGCAGGTTCCGCCAACGTCGACCGGGATCGTCCCCGCGACCGAGGGTCGGTTGCCCGACCTTCACGACGCCGACGATGCGCGCCACCGCTCGGGCGAACAACGCCACGCCGACGACGGTGATCAGCAGGGCGAGGACGATTGCCACGGTTCTCACGGTCACGCTCCCTTGAGTGCTCGATCGAGTGCCTCAATGTTACTCATCAGTAGCCGGCAGCGTCGACCCACTGATCTCAGCCGGCCGCGGCACCTTCCTGGGCCTGGATGAGACGGTACGCCGCTTCGGCCGCCCAGTGTTGGCGACGCATCGCGTTCGCCCGGCGTCGGATGGCTCGTTTGTCGACGGTCGACACGTCCTCGGCGATCGTCTTGGCCGCCAACCCCATGGCGGACAGCAGGGCGATCAGGCACGCATCGCGCACGGTGGGTTCTTCGTCGCGCACCAGCACGGTGAACAGCCGGCGCCGCAATCCGTCCTCGTAGGTGTGGTCCCGCATCGGATAGGTCTTCAACGGGATGAGGCCGAGGAGCTTCACCTCCCGGCGCTCGAGGACGCCGCGGTCGACCAGCCGGTCGAGAATGGCCGGCTTGGCCCGCCCGCGCAGGAGCTGCACCGACGTCTGCTGGAAGCGTGCGCGCCGTGCCGCCAGCCGGGCCAAGGCCTCGTCGAGGAGCGGGTCATCGGTCGCGGAGTCGTCGACGACGGTCACTCGATTGGGTCGGACGTCCCGCTCGCCCTTCTCGGTCAGCCGGATTCGGCCGCGGATGGCCAGTTCGGTGAGCACCGCACCCGCCAGAGCGATGTCCGCGTGCTGGCCTCGGAGCCAGCCCGTCTCGTCGTGCAACAGGAGCAGAGCGAGGTCCTCCGCCAGCAGGAACTCCGACATCAGCTGCCGGCGGAGGCGGCGGTGCTGGCGATGATCGCCGCGGTCGCTGCCGCGGCTTCGATCGCCTTGCGCGCTGCCTCGGAGGTCCAGTTCTGTTTCCGCAGCTCGTCCGCCCGCTTGCGCACGGCCTTCTTGTCGATCGTCGAAACGTCCTCGGCGAGCACCTTGTCGACGATCTTCAGGGCGGACAACAGTGCGATGAGCGTCGCCTGGTGAACCGTCGGCTCCTCGTTCTGCACCAGCACGCGGAAGAGGCCGGCCCGGAGTTCTGCCTCGTGGCGGCCGTCGGCCTCCGGCCACTTGTTGAAGCCGACAAAACGGGACCGCTCATGACGCAGGAAGCCACGCTCCACCAAGCGGTCCTGCAGGGGGCGGCGCACCTTCTTGGTGAGCAACTCGATGGCCTTCTGCGGTTTGCAGTCGGGCTTGGTGCTCAGCCGTGCGAGAGCTCCGTCGAGGATCTCGTCATCGGTGGGCGAGGGGTCCACGACGGTGACGCGACTCGCCTTGTGGGAGGTTTCACCCTTTTCCGTGATGCGGACCCGACCGGACAGCGTCAGCTCTGCGAGCAGGGCACCGGCCAGGACGAAGTCCGCGCTCTCGGACGACCGGACGGTGCCCTTCTGCTCGTGGGTGAGGAGCAACAGCAGGTCTTCGGCGATCAACGGCGCGCTCATGAGTTCAGGTTAGCTGGCGAGACCCCGCGTCATCTCCCAGACGAGGATCTCCGCGTCCGCCAATGCCGTGACCCGATGACCGCCGTCGTTGGTGAGGCGCGCGGCATCGCCCTGGTCCAGTCGACCGGCGCCTTCCAGGTCGACCGCTCCGCGTGCGACGAACAGATGCATGTACGCCGCCGCCGGCAACTCCACCGCACCCGATGCCCGGAGCCGGGCGACGGACAACCCCGCGTACCCGTTCTGCAAACCCAACGCCGCGCCCCGGTGCGCCGGCAGCCCCGAGACGATCGGAATGAGCTCCCCGGACTCGAGCGCGGGGGTGACGTCGGCCTGGGCATAGGAGGGGGGTACGCCGACCGCGTCCGGGACCACCCACATCTGCACGACGTGCGCGGGGTCGTCGTGCCGCGGGATCGACGGGTCGTGCCGCCAGGCGTCGTTGCGCTCGGAGTGGAGGATTCCGGTGCCGGCGGTCATCCGCTGGGCCTGACCCGGGGTGATCACCGAGGTGTGGCCGCGATCGTCGATGTGCACCACCGACCCCGACAGGACCCAGGTGACGATCTCCATGTTGCGGTGCCGGTGCGTGTCGAAACCCCAGCCGGCTTCGACGGTGTCCTCGTTGTGGGTGACGAGCAGCCCGTGGTGGGTGTTGCGCGGATGGCCGAATCGGGGATCGAAGGAAACCGCGCCGGAGAAGCTGGAGCGGGAGACCAGCCAGTCGAGGCGCGTGATCTCACGCTCTGCCGAGCGCCTGATTTCCACGGACGAAGATTAGCCCGCTCCGCCTGCGGTCCCGCAGAATGTCCGACCGGCACGTTAGGGTCGGGGCGAAACGATCCCCCGACTCCGAGGACCGGCGTGCTCCAATTCGAATCGGTCGCGAAGACCTATCCCGACGGCACCGAGGCGGTGACCGATCTCGATCTGACCATCCCGTCCGACGGGATCACGGTGCTGGTCGGGCCGTCGGGCTGCGGGAAGACGACCATCCTGCGGATGATCAACCGCATGATCGAGCCGACCTCAGGTCGCATTCTCTGGGACGGTGATCCCATCAAGAGCATGCGGCGGACCACGCTGCGCCGCCAGATGGGTTATGTGATCCAGAACGGCGGTCTGTTCCCGCACAAGACCGTGCTGGAGAACATCGGCACCGTCCCCGAGCTGCTCGGCTGGGATGAGCAGAAGACTCTCCTGCGCTCGCGGCGTCTGCTGGAACAGGTGGGCCTGGAGGCACGGCTGGGCAACCGCTTCCCGGCCCAGTTGTCCGGTGGCCAGCAACAGCGGGTGGGCGTGGCGCGTGCGCTCGCCGCCGACCCGCTCCTGCTGCTGATGGACGAACCGTTCTCGGCTGTCGACCCCGTGGTGCGTGCCGACCTCCGCGAGTTGGTCAAAGAGCTCCAGCGCGAACTGAACAAGACGATCGTTCTCATCACCCACGACATGGAGGAGGCGATCGACATGGGCGATCAGATCGCCGTCCTGCGTCCCGGGGGGATCCTCGCCCAGTTCGGCACCCCGGAGGAGATCCTCGACGACCCGGCCGACGAGTTCGTGGCGCACTTCGTCGGCAAGGACCGGGGCTATCGCTCGCTCGGGTTCGCCGAGATCCCGAAGCCGCAACTGGGTCGCGTGCGGACCGTGCGCAATGCCGCGACGGCGTTCGGGAAATCAGACGACCGGGCCGAGCCGGTGCTGGTTGTCGATGCCGGTGGGCACCCGCAGGGGTGGGCGGCCGCCGAGCAGCCGGGACGCCTGCTGACGCTGGGCGAGACTTTCAACCACCCGGGCGCTCCCCTGCGAGACCTGGTGGAAGCAGCGCTCACCTCCCCGGTCGGCCGCGCGGTCGCGGTGGACTCGACCGGGCGCTATGCCGGAGTGCTCACCTCGGCCGAGGTGATGGCACAGGTTCAGCAGCACCGGGCCACCCTGGCCCGGCACCAACTGAGTCGAGCGGATGAGGCGACGGCTGCCGAGACGGCCGAGGACAAGACGGCGCAGGACCAGACCGCCGAGCACCCGGCCGCTGAGGAGAAGGCTGTCGAGGAGAAGGCCGCCGAGGAGAAGGCTGTCGAGAACAGGGCACAACCGGCCCCGGGGCGGGAGTCCTGATGGACTGGGCCTGGCTCCAACGCAACGTCGATCAGATCCTTGCGCTCACCGGACAGCATGCGCTGTGGTCGTTGATCGCGGTGATCGCGGGGCTCGCGCTGGCCTTGCCGGTCGGATATGCCGTGTTCCGCACAGGCCGGTCGGCCGGGATCTGGCTGGCCGTGGTCGGCCTGCTCTACGCGATCCCGTCGATCGCGCTGTTCGTGGCGATGCCGCTGATTCTGGGCACGGGCATCCTCGATCCGTTGAACGTGATCGGCGCGCTGGCGGTCTATACGTTCGCGTTGTTGGTCCGCAGTGTCCGTGACGGTTTTGCGGGGGTTGATCCGACGGTGCGGCAGGCGGCAGTGGCGATGGGCTATGGGCCGCTGCGTCGTGTCCTCGGGGTGGAGTTTCCCCTTGCGCTGCCTGTCATATTTGCCGGACTCCGCGTCGCCACCGTGTCGACGATCTCGCTGGTGTCCGTCGGCGCGGTCATCGGCAACGGCGCGCTCGGGCAGCTGTTCGACCGCGGGTTCGCCGGCGGCTTCATGACCCCGATCGTGGCCGGCATCGTGATCATCCTGGTGATGGCGCTGCTGGCCGATCTGTCGATCCTCGGGCTGCAGCGGGTGCTCCTGCCCTGGTTCGGGCTTGGCCAGCGCAGCGGTGGGCGGCTCCTGGGCAGGCGCCTCACGGGGGTGCGGCGATGAATCTCTTCGAGCATCTGTTGAACCCGGCCAGCTGGTCCGGGCCCGAGGGCATCCCGGCACGGCTCGTGGAGCATCTGCTCTATTCGGGAGCGAGTCTCGCGCTGGCGATCCTCATCGCGCTCCCGCTGGGCATCCTGATCGGCCACACGCGGCGGGGCAACGTCCTGGTCGCGGGCCTGGCGAACGCCACGCGAGCGCTGCCGACCCTCGGTCTGCTCGTCCTGGTGGTGCTCCTGCTCGGGACCGGGGCGATCCCGGTGATCCTCGCCCTCACGGTGCTCGCGATCCCGCCGATCCTCAACGCAACCGTCGTGGGGTTCCGCACCGCCGACCCGGACGCGGTTCTCGCCGCGGCCGCGATGGGCATGACGGGTGGCCAGCAGGTCGCCAAGGTCGAGTTGCCCCTCGCCTCCCCGCTCATCATCAGCGGCATCCGCAGCGCAGCCCTGCAGGTCATCGCCACCGCGACCGTCGCGGCGATGGCAGCCTCGGGCGGCCTGGGCAGATATGTCCTGGACGGTCAGAAGCGGGCCGACGGTTATCCTGAGATGATCACCGGGGCATTGTTGGTGATGGTGTTGGCCCTCTTGGCCGATCTGCTGCTCGGTGGATTGGCGCTGATGGCTCAGCGACGCACGACCGGCCGGCGCAAGGTGCGCACGGACTTGTTTGACGAGGCCAACACTGGTCCCGACAGCGAAGGAGCTTCGGCATGAAGCGCAGGACCCTGCTCATCCTTGGTGCGGCTGCGGCCGCAGCCGTCCCTCTCTCCGCGTGCGGCGCGAACCAGAACCCGCTCGCCCCCACCTCCAGCCCCAGTCCCGGCGGTGCGGGCGCGGGCGGGGGTGGCTCGGTCATCGTCGGCTCCGCGAACTTCACCGAGTCCATGGTGATCGCCGAGCTCTATGCCCAGGCCATGAAGGCCAAGGGTGTGGACGCCTCGACGCGACACGGCATCGGCAGCCGTGAGGTCTATCTGCGGGCGCTGCGGGACGGGTCGATCCAGATGGTCCCGGAATACGGCGGCAACCTGTTGCAATACGTCGATGAGGAGAACCCGGCCAGCACTGCCCAGGAGATCGAGGCCGCCCTGGCCGAAGCCGTCGCGCCCGACCTTGCGGTGCTCACCGCCGCGGAGGCCGCCAATCAGGACGTCTATTGCGTCACCCGCGCCTATTCCGATGAGCACGGCATCAAGTCCCTCGCGGATCTGTCCAAGATCGCCGGCGACGCGATTCTCGGCGGGCCCGCTGAGCTGAAGGACCGTGCCTATGGCCCGCCCGGGCTGGAGGCCATCTATCGGGCGACCTTCAAGGAATTCCGCACCTATGACGCGCTCGCGGTGAAGGTGCGCGATCTCACCTCCGACACGATTCAGGTCGCGACGTTCTTCACCACCGACGCCGCCATCGGTGACAACGATCTGGTCATGCTCGAGGATCCCGAGGTCATGATCCTCCCGCAGCCGGTGATCCCGCTCCTTCGCGCTGACGTGAAGGACAACACCGCGGCCGTGGACGCGGTCAATGCGGTCCAGGCAGAACTGAAGACCGAGGACCTGGTCGCGATGAACAAGCAGGTCGACGTGGACCGCCGCAACCCGGACGAGGCAGCAGGTGACTGGCTGAAGGAGAAGGGGCTGGCGTGAGAGGATCGCGGTCATGACGGCACTCAGCCGGGCCGAGTTGGCCCAGTTCATCGACCACACCCTGCTCAAGCCCGAGGCCACCGTGGCCGATGTCCGAGCCTTGGCTGCCGAGGCGGTCGAACTCGGGGCCTTTTCGGTCTGCATCTCGCCTTCGATGCTGAGCGCAGCCGTGCTAGGTGGAGTTCCGCTCGAGCTCGGCGACGTCAAGATCGCGACCGTGTGCGGATTTCCCTCCGGCAAGCACGTGCCGGAGGTCAAGGCGGCCGAAGCCGCCCGGGCGGTCGAGGACGGTGCCCACGAGGTCGACATGGTCATCGATGTCGGAGCTGTCCGTGAGGGTCGGTTGGATCTCGTGACCGCCGACATCCGGGCTGTCCGTGAGGCCACGAGCGGCGCCCTGCTCAAGGTCATCATCGAGGCCGCCGCGCTCACCGACGACCAGATCGTCGCGGCGTGCCATGCGGCCGAGGAAGCGATGGCCGATTTCGTCAAGACGTCGACCGGCTTCCACCCGGCCGGCGGCGCCTCCGTCGAGGCGGTCCGCCTCATGCGGGAGACCGTCGGCGACCGACTCGGTGTCAAGGCCTCGGGCGGCATCCGTGACCATGCCACAGCCATCGCAATGATCGAGGCAGGCGCCAGCCGACTGGGCCTTTCCGGCACCCGGGGGGTCCTCGCGGGCTGCCCGGACTGAACCCTGACCGGCCCGGGCCCCAACTAGTCTGGCGCTGTGTCGAACTTCGATTTCGGGGGCGGGCCGGGGCCCGGGCAGACCCCGCCGCCGCCGATCCAACTTCCTGCCCAGCAGGCGCAGTTCGCACAGGACGGTCTCGCGGCCCCACCGCAGCAGCAATCCCCGGCAGCGCAGGACCAGGAGCCCGCGAAGGGGCCGGGTGGCGGCATCACGCCGGTGGGTCTGATCTCGCTGCTGGCGATCATCGCGCTCGTGCTCGGTGTCGCCTGGACGGGCAACCGGTTCTGGCCCATCAACTCACGGATCGACTCGGCATGGCGCAGCGCCGATGGGAACGCGAAGGAGCTGACCTCGTTCCTTCGCGACGAGGGGTTCACCTGTTCCGACGAGGGCGCCGCGACCGACCTGCACTTCCATCGGCTGTGCGCACGGTTCACCGAGACGGACAAGCTCGCGATCGAGTTCGCCGGGCCGACGAGTGGGGAAATCATGCGTGTGCATGTCCAGCCGCACGGTCAGCTCACGCAGGAGGGCACCGCGGCGGCCACCCGCGCCGTCGACCTGAGCGTGCCCGACCAGAACGGGCAGCGCACCGCCCGAGCCGCACTCACCGCCGGCCAGAACTCCGCGCAGGACGTCACCGGCCCGTGGGGGCGGGCCGGGTGGGCCGATGGCACCTTCACCGTTGCCCGCACCTGGAGCGGACCGACCGTCGGCACCTACATCCCCGGCAACCTCGGTGCCGTCCGTGACAAGGCTGCGCAGGCCGGCTATCGCTGTGATGCCGGCACGGAGGTCCTCCAGTGCCAGCGGACAGCCAACGGTGCCGCCTGGAGCTTCACCGCGCGCCAGTCGGCCGATCCCGCCCATCTCAGCGACATCACCTTCACCGGCCGCATCAACGACCCCGAGCGACTCGATCCGGCCGAAGAACTCGACACGGTCCTCCCCGCCAGCCGGGAGCTCAACCGCATGAAGTGGTTCGTCGCCAGCGCGAACCAGCGCACGGGACAGGCGGGCTTCGCCCGCGGCGTGCGCATGAACTACGCCGTCACCCCGACCGACGTCTCCATCGAGGCCGGCACGGGCTGCCGGGTGGATGGCGGCGGGGCCGTCAGCTGCTGAGCCCTGTGCGACGCTGGAGCCATGTGTCGCAACATCCGCACCCTGCACAACTTCGAGCCGCCGGCGACCGACGACGAGGTCACCGCAGCGGCGCTGCAATATGTCCGCAAGATCGCCGGCACCACCAAACCCAGCCAAGCCAACCAGGAGACCTTCGACCGGGCGGTGGCGGAGATCGCGGAGATCACCCGCCGACTCGTCGATGGCTTGGTCACAGCCGCGCCGCCGAAGAACCGGGCCGAGGAGGCCGCGAAGGCCAAGGAGCGCTCGAGGGCTCGTTTCGCCTCCTGAGCCGGCACCGAGGTGGCCGCCACGCGGGCTAGTTTGCTGCGGTGCTGTCCCCGATCGCTGTAGAAGCCCCAGCCCCGTTCCTCGACGCCCGCGCCGCCGATCTGCGGCTCGTGATCGGCCCGGTGGACGGAACTTCGCTGCGTCCTGCGCTGGCCACGCGGCCGGGTCCGGTCTTCTTCGAGTACGCCACGGAGCTCCGTGTCCTCGGCGCCTCCCACCAAGTCGTTCTCCGAACGCCGCAGTGGGCTTGGGCAGAAACGCTGGCGTGTGACACCGGCCCCACCACAGCGCACCCGTCGGAGAGCGACAGTCTGATCGCGCCCGGCCTGCGGCACCGCGTGACCGTGGCGGTCGAACAGGCGCACACCCAAGGGGATTTCGGTGCCCGCGCGGACGAGATCGACCGGCGCTGCCGAGCCCACGACATCTCTCTCGTTGTCCGGTTCGCCGGCGACGCCTTGGCCTTCACCGCGATCGGTGCGACCGTCGACGCCGACGTGTTGCGCTGGGAGACGTGGCACCTGTTTCCCGAGAACGCCGACATCGTCACCTCGTCCAGCCTGATCAGCCGCGCAGCAGTCTGACGCGCGGTCGGCCGGGGCGTCCCTCAGGCGGGGCCGGAGTCGTCGCGGGTGGCTCCACCGCGCGTGGTGCCGAAATCGTCGTCGAGCAGCGGATCGTTGTCCTTGCTGCGACGGAACAGGCGATCGATGGCGAGGCGGCCGGCGCCGAACACGGTGAACAGCAACGCAAGCGCGGCCTGGATCCCGTTGTATTCATAACCGCCGTTCTCCAGCCATGGCCCACGGAACCACTTGGTCCACGCGATGATCATGCCCTGCTGGACGACCACGGCAAGCGCCACCAGCGGCGTCAACAGGCCGAAGATCAGGAAGACACCACCGATCATCTCCAGCAGCGTCCCGCCCCAGGCGAGCAACTCCGGTGCCGGGGTGTTGAACTGCCGAAGATAGTCGATCTGCCCCTGCATCCCGCCGTCTGACGTCCAGCGGCGCCAGCCACGGAACACGAGGACGGCCCCGAAGGCGACGCGCGCGATAAGCAGGGCGAGGTCCTGCAGGACCTTGAGAAAACCGGACATGCTTCAGAGCCTTCCTTGCGTGGACAGCCCAAAGACTAGGGCGTGCGGCCCGGGGGATCCGGGATCAACGCCGTGCGTTGCCCAGGCGGGTTCAGCTGATCGCCGGGATCCGCCGCAACAGCAGCGATAGCCCCAGCGCAACCAGCCAGAGGACCGCCACCAGGGCGGTGACGCCCAACCAATGGAACCTGTCCCAGGCTGTCCCGACGAGCCCACCGAAGACCGACGAGCCGAGATAGTACGCAAACAGATACAGCGACGCTGCCTGCCCCGCGCCCCCACCCCGGGCGGCCGACCGGGCGGCCACCCACCCGCTCGCGACGCCGTGGGCCGCGAAGAATCCGGCGGTCATCAGCACCATGCCGGCGATCATCAAGCCCAGCGGTCGCGCGGCCATGATGGCCAGACCGGCGAGGCACAGCAGCACCGCCCAGGGCACCACTCGTCGATGCCCGAAGCGATCGGCGAGCGAGCCGGCGTACGAACTGGAGAACGACCCGATCGCATAACTCACGAAGACCAGGGACGCGACCGACAGCGGCAACCCATAGGGTGGTTCGGCCAGCCGGAACCCCATGGCGTTGTAGACGGCGACGAACCCGCCCATCAGCGTGCCCGAGATGCCATAGAGCGCGAGGAGTGCCGGGTCGGTGATCGCCCGCCCGAACAGCCGCAGGACCGCGACCGGCCTGGCCGCGACCGGATGGAAATTGCGTGACCGCGGCAGGAACACGAGCACGATCACCGCACATGCCAACCCGAGCAGCCCGATGGCCGCCGATGCCCAACGCCAGCCGAACAGGTCGGTCACCGCACCCACGATCAGGCGTCCGCTCATCCCGCCGATCGCTGTGCCGCCGATATAGAGCCCGGTCGCGCGCGAGGAGGCGGAGGCGTGGACTTCTTCGCGGAGGTACGCCGTCGCGACCGCCGGGAGACCCGCGAGCGTGAGTCCCTGGAGGAGGCGGAGGGCGAGGAAGACCTCCCAGGTCGGCGCGAGCGCGCAGGCGATGCCGACCGCGCTGGAGGAGAACAGGGAGATCAACATGAGCGGGGTCCGCCCCCACAACTCGGTCGCCGGCCCGGCCAACAGCAGGGCGATGCCCAACCCCAGAGTGCCGAGCGAGACCGCGAGGGTCGCGGACGCGGCGGGCACCTGGAACTGGGCGGATAGCTCGGGCAGCAGCGGCTGCGGGACATAGAGGAGGGCGAACGTGGCTAGGCCGGCGAGGAAGAGACAGAGGGTGATGCGGCGGTACGCCGGCTCTCCGGGCCGGTGACCCGGAACGCGCGGCGGTCGGGTCAGGGCTCGTTCCTCCCCGGCAAAGGATTGGCCCTCGCAGGAGCAGCGACGGGCGACGGGGACGGGAGGACAGTGCGGCTGTTCACGACTGCATGGACCTCCTCCGGGCGCGGGCCTCTTCCACTGTAACTCTGCTTCGATTTCCCAACGGCCGGGGCACATTCGCGCCCTGGACGGTGCTTGACGGAAAACATCTGGCAACAGCAGGCACAAAACCGACCGGATGGGCAGGATGAAGAACTAACACGCAGCCCGGTTCTCCGTGGCCCCCCGTGGAGCAGCCGGCGACGGTGCCGGCCTTGTGGAAGGAGCCGCCCCATGGCAACCACTGCTGGCGCCCAGCCGGCCTCCGTTCAGAAGCTGTCCCAGGGCAGGGTGATCTCGTACGCCCTCGGCGACGTCGCGAACAACCTCTCGTTCATGATGACGTCGCTGTTCCTGATGGCGTACATGACAGATATCGCCGGCATCTCTGCCGCCGCAGCCGGCACGATCTATGGCGTCACCAAGATCTGGGCCGGCATCTCCGACCTCGTGGCCGGCCAGACGGTGGACCGGGCCAATACCCGCTGGGGACGGCTGCGGCCATGGCTGCTCTGGGGCAGCCTTCCGCTCGCGGCAGTCCTCGTGGCCCTGTTCAGCACCCCGGCCGGGCTGTCCGGGCCGGTCACCGTCGCGTGGATCCTGCTGTTCGATGCGGCGTTCCAGCTGTGCTATTCGTTCGTGAACATCCCCTATGGCTCGCTGTCCGCGGCCATGACCCAGAGCGCTGTCGACCGCTCCCGGCTCGCGGGCGCCCGGTCGATCGCCTCCTCCGTCACCGGCGTGCTGCTGGCCATCTTCCTGGCGCCGCAGTTCAGCAAGGAGGCGCTGCAGGCACCGGACATCCGGATGAAGTTCACGATCACGATCCTCGTCGTGGCGGCCGTCGCGGTCGTCCTCTATCTGATCTGCTTCCTGAACACCCGCGAGACCGTGCAGCGGCCGCCGGGCAAGGTCAAGATGTCGACCACGTTCAAGATGATCGGCCAGAACAGGCCGCTGTTGATGCTGTGTCTGGGCGCCCTGTTCCTCCTCGGTGCGATGTTCACGCTGATGGCCGTCCAGATGTTCTATGCCCGCATCGTGCTCGGCAGCGCCAGCAGCTTTATCTGGTTGCAGATCGCGAACACCGTCGGCACCGTCATCATCGCCTCGTTCGTGCCGGCCATCACCGTGAAGTTCGGCAAGCGCATCGGCTATGTGCTCTGCGCCTTCATCGCGATCGTCGCCTATCTGATCATGGCCAACGTGCCCGGTGGCCACGGCATGAGCGCGCTGGCGGTCGCGGTCATCGCGTTCTTCATCTATGGCCTCGGCGTCGGTGGCACCAACGCGCTGATGTTCTCGATGCAGGCCGACACCGTCGACTACGGCGAGTGGAAGTCGGGCACCCGGGCCGAGGGTGCGGCGTACTCCATCCTCTCCTTCGTCCGGAAGTGCGGCCAGGGTGTCGGCGGCTGGATCGGCGGCATCGTGATCGGGCTGTACGGCTATAGCAAGGCAGCCGTCGACGCGGGTGATCCCGCCACCATGGAGCGCATCGACCAGGGCATCCGGGTCGCCGCCGGTTATGTTCCTGCTGCGTTCGGCGTCCTCGCCGCGTTGGTGATCTTCTTCTATCCGCTCACCGCACAGCAGCACAAGGACATCGTGCGCGATCTCCTCGCGCGCCGGACCACCGCGAGCGCGGCCGACGTTGACGACGAGGCCGGTGGCCTCGACATCAACACCGAGGGCACGCTGGTCGCGCGCCGCCCGGTGGTGACGATCAACGAGCAGTACGGCGCCGGCGGCACCTATATCGGTGAGCGGGTCGCCGAACGACTCGGCATCCCGTTCGTTGGATCGAGGTTCACTTCGAGCGAGATCGAACAGATCGACCGCGCCGCTGAGGCCGAACCGACGATGAACAGGTGGTTGTGGGACTTCGCCCACACCAGCAACGCCGATATCGACGCTGCGGTCCGAGCGGATGCCGAGTCCAACACGCGGGTCGTGCGCGAGAACACCACGCAGGTGATCGGGTTCGTCAAGGACGAGGGTGGCGTCATCCTGGGCCGCGACGCGACGCGGGTGCTGGCCCTCATGCGTGGCGCGTTCCACGTCCGGCTCGAAGCCCCCGTCCGGGTGCGGATCGACCGCGCGGCGGAAACCGCGAAGATCAGCCGGGAGACGGCGGCTCAGCGCCAGTCCCGCGAGGATCGGATGCGCAACGAGATGTCGATGCGACTGATGAAGTACGACGCGACCGACCACACCTACTACGACCTCGTCGTCAACACCGAGGGCTCGCTCGACGACGCGGTGGAGCAGATCGTGGCGGCCTATCGGCAGAAGTTCCCGGACCTGGCCCGGTGATCTGATCGAAGTACGCACGCGACCCCGCCGGGAGACCTTCTCGGCGGGGTTCCGTGCGTTACGGGGTTGATCCTGGCGCTTGGCTCTGCGGGTTCCCTGCGCGGGAGGATTCAGCCCGCGGGCTTGGACAGGAACCGGCGTACGGCCTCGTTGAAGAGCGCCGGTTGGGTCAGGTGGGACGGCTCGAACGCGTTCTTGAGGATCTCGACCCGCGCGTCCGGGATCGTCATCGCGAGTCGCTTCGCGAGCGTGACCAGCCATGGTGCCGCGTCGCCGGCGAGGCAGAGGGTGGGGCAGGTCAGCGTACGCAACTCGGCGGCGTGTTTGATCGACGTGTAGGCCCGCAACTGCGCCCGCAGCTCCCCGAGCCGAGCAGCCCGCATCTGGTCGGCCAGGACCCGGCCGGCGGCGGGCCACCGGAGATAGCTGTTCAAGGTCGCGGCGGCCAACAGGGAACGGGGCACCGCGCGATAGGCGAGCGAGCTGCTCCGGATCGCGAGCGCCAGCGTCTTCTCGAGCGGCGTCCGCGTCGTGGTGTCCCCCCAGGTGTCACACAACACCAGGCGCCGGACGGACGCCGGGTGGTCGATCGCGAACCGCTGGGCGACCGCACCGCCGTAACCGACACCCACGATGTGGGCGCGGCGGACCTGGAGATCACCGAGCAGGGTTGCGATCTCGCGGGCGTGGGTGCGGATGATGTCAGGTGTGTCCGGATCGAGCGGTTCGGTCTGACCGTTGCCGAGCAGAGTCACGGCAATCGTGCGGAAGTCGCGGGAGAATTCCTGGACCTGGTTATCGAAGAGTTCCGCGGTGCCGCCCAGTGGTGGGATGAACACCAGGGATTCGCCGAAGCCGCGCTCGACGTGCGTTGTCATGGGAACAGTATGGCGAGCCCGAGTGGCCGACGGGATCCCCACCGGCGCGGGAGCCCCCCGAAGATCGCACTAGCTCCCGCCCCGATCGGTGGCTGACCTGAGGTCGATCCCAGATTCGCACGGGAATGTTCCGTGCGCCATTTCTTGGGCCGTTTCCGCGTGTCCCAATTATTGGGGACAAGACGCTTCATCGAGGCGAGGAGCCAGCTCCACGCCAGGCAGGCCGCCGACACACCCATCGGGGCCACCGGAGCGCCGCCGACACGCCGAAAGCGGTCTGCACTTGTGCCATATGGCAGGCGTGCAGGTGCGACACGCGTGTCGTCGGCTGCTGTTGTGCCATATGGCAGAAGTGCAGGTAGGCGCCGGCGTGTCGTGGAGGGAGGTCGGCCCTGTGGGAGATGCAACTGAACCGTCCTGGGGTTCTCGGAGGGTGTCGATCTAGCAAGGGAGGATCGGCACCATGGCAGCACCGAGGGAAGTACGACGATGAGTTCATGGCTCGTGCGGTCGGGATGTATCGGGAACGGTTGGCTGAGCCGGGCGCTTCGAAGGCCGGGACTCGCAAGTGGGTCGGGGAGTTGTTGGATGTGAACCCCGCGACGTTACGGAACTGAGCATGGCGAACCTCAGCCGACGACGAACCGTTCTGCCCTTGCGGCGTGCTCGCTCGAGGTGCCGACGAACACGGTGAACTCGCCCTCCGGGACAGCCCAGCCGCGGTCGCCATAGCTCCACACGGACAACGGATGATGGGTGGCTGCCGGGTCGATCGTGATCGTCACGGTCTGGCTGTCGCCGGGCTCGACCGTCACTTTCCGGAAGCCCACGAGGCGCTTGGGCGGCTGGCCGGTGTGCTCGGGGAACCCGAGATAGACCTGGACGACCTCGGCCCCGGTGCGATCGCCCGTGTTGTGCACTGTCGCCTGCACCGTCAGGGGCGAACCGCCCGGGGTCGCGCCCGGGTCGACGGTGATGTCGGACAGTTCGAATGTCGTGTAGGACAGTCCGAACCCGAACGCCCACAGGGGCTCGATGTCCTGCGCCTGGAACCACCGATAGCCCATCTGCAGTCCCTCGGAATAGCGGATGACCGGATAGCCGGCGCCTTCGTCGGTGCCGGGATAGCGGTCCGGTCGTCCGGCGATCAGCGTGTCGTCGGCCGAGCGCGGATAGGTGGTCGGGACCTTGCCGGACGGGTTGACGGTGCCGAACAGCAGATCGGGAACGACATGGCCGTCCTCGGTGCCCTGATTCCATGCTTCGAGAATTGCCGGGACGTCGTCGACCCAGGGCATCAGCACGGGGCTCGAGTTCTTGAGGACCAGCACCGTTCGCGGGTTCACGCCGCCGACCGCGGCGATCAGCCGGTCCTGGTCGTTCGGCAGGTGCAGATCGGGCAGATCCGCGCCTTCGGTCGCGACCAGGCCGGCCATGATGATGACGGCGTCGGCAGCTCGCGCTGCGACGATCGCGTCCTCGAGATTGCCGAGGTCGTTCGCGACGACCACGCTGTCGACCGTTGCCGACCCGCCGAGCTCCGCGAGGACGTCGCGGAGACCGGGGACCGGGTCGACCGTGTACAACGGATCAACGCGAGACGAACCGCCACCGCCCTGGCAGGCGTGCGCGGCGTACTTCTCCTGCCCGATCACCACGATCCGCCCGCAGTTGGGATCGAGAGGCAGGATCCCGCTCTCGTTCTTGAGCAGCACGGCCATGTCCGCGCCGATCCGCCGGGCGATTGCCCCATGGGCGGCCGCGTCGATCTCGCCCGGCGCATAGGGACGCTCGAACTGACCGAACCGGAACATCTGGGTGAACCGACGGACGAGGGCACGGTCGACCGTTTCGATCTCCAGACTCGTGTCGTTGAGGGCGTTCTTGATGTTGGTTTCGTTGAGCCACTTCGCATCCGGCATCTCGTGATCGAGGCCCGCGTTCAGGCTCGCGGCGGCCGATCGGGTGGACCAGAAGTCGGATTGCACATAGCCCTCGAAACCCCACTCGTCCCGCAGGATGTCGTGGAGGGTGTACCGGTATTCGGTCGCGTACACGCCCCGGACCCGGTTGTACGCGCTCATGATCGCGGCGATGTCGGCGTCCTTCACGAGCATCTCGAACGGGAGCAGATAGAGCTCCCGGAGCACGTGCTCGTCGAGTTCGACGTTGGTGCGGAAGCGCTCGTATTCCTGATCGTTCACCACATAGTGCTTGCCCATCGCGATGATGTCGTGGGCTTGGATGGCCTTGGTGACCTCGACGCCCATGACGCCGGACAGATAGGGGTCCTCCGAGAAGTACTCGAAATTCCGACCCGCCGTGACCGTCCGGTGCAGGCAGACCCCCGGGCCCTCCAGCACGTGTTGGCCGAGGGTGGCGGTTTCGCTGCCGATGATGTCGCCGTACGCCGCCGCGAGCGCCGGGTCGAAACTCGCTGCGACCCCGATCGTCATGGGGAGAGCGGTCGCCGGCGGGGACGGTGTGCCGTCACCCATTCCGACGCCGACCGGACCATTCGTGATCCGGAACCGTGGGATGCCGAGCTCATCGATAGCCGCGACGTGGCGTTCGACCCGGATCTGCGCCGCGAGTTGGGCCATCTCCTCCTCGGTCGATGCTTGGTTCATCGCGCCGTAGATGTCGATGGTCTCCATCGCACCGTGGAGTTGGGCAATCTTCTGCTCCAGCGTCATCGCGGCCACCAGGGCCTCGGCGCGCTGACGGGGAGACAGGCTCGGATCGGTCCAAGGGTGATCGGGCACTGAATTCTGGGCGTCGTTGCTCACATGGTCAGGCTAGGCAGCCCGCACCACGGTCGCTGGGAGTTGCCGCAAGTTCCTCAGTGCCGGCGTTGTGGCACGAGGAACGGCTTCATCAGCTTGGTGAGCACCGGCGCCACGAGATAAGTCATTACCAGCACGATGAGGGCAACGTTGATCGCCGTCATCACCAGGAACGGCACTTGGCCGTCCGGGTTCCAGAACTTGGCGAGGAAGATGAACAGCGAGGCCAGCGGCCAGATGCCCATCCAGGTGACAACGGCGGTCTTCCAGCGCGGCGGTTTCGGGGCGTTGGCCGGGATGGACGGACCCTGGAACCATTCCTCCAGCGCGTTGAGGCGACGGTGCTCCGGCTCGCCCTCCGCGTGGGGACGCATCCGCTCGAAGATCCTCTTGCGGTCGGAGGAACTGTCCCAGGCTGCAAGGTCGGCCTCGGACGCGAAGTTGACCGCGATCTGATAGGCGCAGCCGGGGGATTCCGGGGGGATGATCTCCGCGCCCTCGAAGCCGTGGTGGTGCCTCATCATCTGCAACATCTCTCGGACGAGGTCTTCGTAGGCGTCTTCATGCCCCGGCAATGCCCGGCGCCTCGCAATCCTGGTGACGGCAGTGCTGTCTGATGCGGCGGCTTGGGACACGGGGCTTCCTCCGGACGGTGCTGTGGTGATGGTTTAAGTATCCCAAATCGGCTTGTCGGGGCTCAGCCAGGTGCTGGTTGGCGGCACTGGCTTGTGGGGGCTCAGTCAGGTGCTGGTTGGCGGCACTGGCTTGTGGGGGCTCAGTCAGGTGCTGGTTGGCGGCACTGAATGTCCGGCCCCTGAGATGTACCCGCAGGGGGCGCAGCATCGCCGTGGGCGGGATGGCGCCCGGCCTGCGGGGACATCTCAGGCACTGGACCGCGTCGGGTGCGGCTGACGGGTGTCAGTCGCCGAGGTACGCCGTCGCCTCGATCTCCACCAGGAACACCGGGCGGCCCAGGGCCGCCACGCCGACGACGGTGTGCGTGGGCTTGACCGGGCCGGTGAAATATTTCGCGCGGGCCGCGGACGCGATCGGGGCGTCGGAGACGTTCACCAGATAGGTCGTGGTCTGCACGATGTCGTCCATCGTGCCGCCGGCGGCCTCGACGACCGCCTTCATGTTCTGCATCGCTTGGTCGATCTGGGTCTCGACATCGTTCTCGCCGACGATCGTGCCGTCTGCGGTGAACGACACCATGCCCGCGATGTGCAGGGTGTCGCCGGCGCGCACCCCATAGGAATAGGTGTTGTTGACCGCGGGTCCCTCCGGCAGGTCCGCCGGCATGATCGATTGGGTTCCAGCCATGAGCGCTCCTTTGTCGTTGCTTTCGACGGCATTCTTCCAGTCCGGCCACGGGGTGGGTGACCGGTGCTCCCGCAGACTCGTCCGATCCGCTTCGTCACGGCATCGGTTTGGTTGCACAGTCAGCTTTGCCACAGCGTAGGGGGGAGCGGAGCGATTGCTCACCATCGCGCTCCCAATGATCCGTAGGGTGCACGGTGAGGACCCATCGAGCACCACGAAGGAGTGTCGAATGCCGAACCTGCTGCACCGCGTGGATGACCTTCGCATGCGGGCCGACGTCGCCGCGCTCGTCCTGGTCGACTATCAGCAGCGACTGATGCCCGCAATCGACGACGCCGAGGAGGTGCTGCGCCGGGCGGGTTTCCTGGCCGAGGTGGCGCACATCCTCGGGGTCCCCGTCATCGGCACCGCCCAGAATCCTGACAAGCTCGGTCCGAACCTCCCACCTGTTGGTGACCAGCTCGACCGAGTCGTCGCGAAGATGACCTTCGGCGCCTGCGAGGGCGGTCTCGATGAGGTGCTCGTGGCCCTGGACACCGATTCCGATCGGCCCCGCGACGTCGTCATCGCCGGTTGCGAAACGCACGTCTGCCTGCTGCAGACGGCACTCGGGCTGCTGGAGGCCGGGCGCCGGGTGTGGGTGGTCGCGGATGCGTCCGGCTCGCGGAAGGCGGGGGACAAGGAGGCTGCGCTCGCGCGTCTGGCGTCCGCGGGGGCCACCGTTGTCACTGCCGAAATGGTTGCCTTCGAGTGGCTGCGGACCTCCGATCACGCGCAGTTCAGAGCCATCTCCCGGCTCGTGAAAGAGCTGTGAGATGGCCCTCGAACGGACCGGCCGGCGAGCTGAAGAAGCGCGGAACATGTATGTCGGTGGCCGCGGTGATCGCACCGCCCGCGCTTATGCGCGCGCGTGGGCCTTGGCGTTCGGCAAGGGGTTGATGCCGAAACGCTGGGTAACCCTCGAGGTCCCCGGGCGCAAGTCCGGCAGGATGACGCGATTCCCGCTCGGGATGGCCGACTGGGAGGGCCGTTGGTTCCTCGTGTCGATGCTCGGTGAGTGCAACTGGACGCGCAACGTCCGGGCGGCAGGAGGCCGCGCGGTGCTTCGCCGACGCAAGCCGCGCGGCGTACTCCTCAACGAGGTTCCGACCGCTCAACGCGCGCCCATCATCAAACGCTATCTGGCTCAGGTGCCCGGCGCCCGACCGCATGTCCCGGTCGACCGGCGCGCCTCCCTTGCCGAATTCGAGGCGATCGCCGGGGACATCCCCGTCTTCGAGGTGTGCGACGCGACCCACGGCGAACACCGGTGAGCGGTGCCGAGACGACCGATCACGGCCCCCGGGTGGCCCCGCCGCTGAGCTAGCGTGACGCAGGGCCGCGAGAGCAGAGCGGACAGCACAGGAGGGTTATTCGTGAGCGGGAACCTGCCGGCAATCCCGGGCCCGTCGGTCCTGCCCGATGTGCGCGCGGACTATCGGGCGGACGGCACCGTCGCGCTCGTGCGCGTTCCGGCCGAGGGCAACACCTCGTCCTTCGCGCTCGGCGGCGTTGCCCTGGCCGGCGCGGTGGCAGTCTTTGCGCTGAGCCGTTCCAGCCTGATCGTGTTCGGGGTGTTCCTGCTGTTCGTGGCCTTCTGGCAACTCGGCCGGGCAGGTTGGAAAACGTATCAGCGCAGGACACTGAGCGACGCCGAACTGGTCCTGCCCCGGTTGCCCCTCCGGATGGGGGAGCCGATGAGCGTGAGCTATTCCCAGCGCCGCACGGACCGGTCGAACATCACTGCGCTCTCGGCGGTGCTCAGCTGCACGGAATGGGTCGAATATCAACAGGGCACCACAACTTCGTCCCAGACCCACAAGCTCTGGGAACAGCCCCTTCCGCAAGCCATTGCCGACCCGCTCGGGGATGCGGAACTGCTGCGTGGCACCTGGCAGCTGCGTCTTCCGCCGGAGCTGCCGCCGTCGTTCAGCGCCCCGCACAACTCCATCACGTGGCGGCTCACGATCCACGTCGCGGTCCAGGATCGCCCAGACATCAGCAACGCGTTCGTCCTGCCCGTCACACCGGAGGTGGTCCGTGATCTCCGTTGAGTTCGAAACTCGGGAACCGTTCGTCGTGGGCCAGGAGATCAGCGGCGTGGTCACCTGGGATCCGCGTGACGTCACCCGCGGCCGCGGGTTCGAGATCACCGTCGGCTGGCGCACAGAGGGTCGCGGTGACACGGATCGCGGGACGATCTCCTCCGTCCGGACGCCTTTCTCCGACGGGCAGCCCACCGCAGTCACCAAGTTCCCCTTCCGCTTCGTGCTGCCTCCGGACGGTCCGGTCACCTATCACGGCCGGCTCCTGAGGGTGATCTGGTCGGTGAACGCCCGGGTGGACGTGGGATGGGCCATCGACCCCCGGGGATCGCGGGAGTTCATGGTCTCGCCGCGGCTGGTCTGAGCAGTGCGGTTCGCGTACTCCGACAGCGGCTATGCCCGCCTCGGGCTCACCGGCAATCCTTTCGTCGCCGAGGCAGAACCGGGTGTTGTTCCGGAGTTGTGGATCGCGCGGGCAGGCGTACCCCCGCCGCCCCAGCCCGCCCACCGCACCCTCGTCCAACTCATCGGGCCGAAGGGCGCCGGGAAGACCTCCCATCTGCTGCGCTGGCGGGAGGCAGCACCCGGGCCGTATCACTACGTTCCTCCTGGCCGCGGCCGATGGCGCCGCCCGCCGATTGCGCCGCTGGTCTATTGGGACGAGGCCGACCGGATGGCCGCCGCCACCCGACGGTGGGCGCTGCGCCAGGCCTTCCGGCGCGGGGCGACGGTTGTTGCCGGGACCCACGAGGATCTGTCCGGCGTTGCGCGGGCGAGTGGTCTCGAGGTCGTCACCTATGAGTTCCCGGCCCTGAGTCCCGCGGCGCTGCAGGCGTGGTCTCGGTTGCGGATCGAGGCGGTGGCGTTGCCGGGGCGTACGTCGACACTTGTCCTGGACCCGGTCACCGCGCGGGACATCTGTCTGCGGGCGGGAGCATCCCTGCGGGACGCCGCGGTGGACCTGCACATCTGGGCCGCCGAGCGCGCCGCGGCAAGGCAGGCGGGCGCTCATGCCCCTGTCGACCCCGGGGAATAACCTGAGTCCACCCGGAGTTGAGTCGAGTGAACTCAACTTTGCTTGCGCATGACCGAGAGTCGCGCCATAGTTGAGTCCGAGCGGCTCAAGGGGAAACTTGAGCCCACCAGACTAAAGACAATCCAATAAGCAAGCTCTCTTCTGGAGGAAAACACCATGGCTCGTGCAGTCGGTATCGACCTCGGCACCACCAACTCCGTCGTTGCTGTCCTCGAGGGCGGCGAACCCACTGTCATTCCCAACGCCGAGGGCTCCCGCACCACGCCTTCGGTCGTCGCCTTCGCCAAGGGTGGCGAAGTTCTGGTCGGCGAGGTCGCCAAGCGCCAGGCCGTCACCAACGTCGACCGCACGATCCGCTCCGTCAAGCGCCACATGGGCACCGACTGGAATGTGTCGATCGATGACAAGAAATACACGGCGCAGGAGATCAGCGCCCGCGTGCTGATGAAGCTCAAGCGCGATGCCGAGGCCTATCTGGGCGAGCCGGTGACGAACGCGGTCATCACCGTTCCGGCCTATTTCTCCGACTCCGAGCGCCAGGCCACCAAGGAAGCCGGCGAGATCGCGGGCCTCACCGTCGACCGCATCGTCAACGAGCCGACGGCTGCTGCGCTGGCCTATGGCCTCGACAAGGGCGAGGGCGACCACATGGTGCTCGTCTTCGACCTCGGCGGCGGCACCTTCGACGTGTCCCTGCTCGACATCGGCTCGGAGGGCGGCAAGTCGTTCTTCGAGGTGAAGGCCACCAACGGTGACAACAAGCTCGGTGGCGACGACTGGGACAACCGCATCGTGGAGTGGCTGGTCACCCAGTTCAAGAACAAGAACGGCGTCGACCTGGGCAAGGACAAGATCGCCAAGCAGCGCCTCGCCGAGGCCGCGGAGAAGGCGAAGATCGAGTTGTCGTCGGCCACCGAGACCTCCGTCAACCTGCCCTACATCACCCTCGGTGAGTCCGGGCCCCTCCACCTGGAGGAGAAGCTGACGCGCGCCGAGTTCCAGAAGATGACCTCGGATCTGCTCGACCGGTGCCGGGCGCCGTTCAACGCGGTGATCAAGGACGCCAAGATCTCCGTCGGCGACATCGACAGCGTCGTGCTCGTCGGTGGTTCGACCCGCATGCCGGCCGTGAGCGACCTGGTCAAGGAGCTCACCGGCGGCAAGGAGCCCAACAAGGGCGTGAACCCGGACGAGGTCGTCGCCCTCGGCGCCAGCCTCCAGGCCGGTGTGCTCAAGGGTGAGGTCAAGGACGTGCTCCTGCTCGACGTCACCCCGCTGTCCCTCGGCATCGAGACCAAGGGTGGCGTGATGACCCGGATCATCGAGCGCAACACGACGATCCCGACCAAGTCGTCCGAGGTGTTCACCACCGCCGAGGACAACCAGCCCTCGGTGATGATTCAGGTCTATCAGGGTGAGCGTGACTTCGCCCGCGACAACAAGTCGCTCGGCAACTTCGAGCTGACCGGCCTGATGCCCGCCCCGCGCGGCGTCCCGCAGATCGAGGTCACCTTCGACATCGATGCCAACGGCATCGTGCACGTGCACGCCAAGGACATGGCCACCGGCAAGGAACAGTCCATGACCGTGACCGGCGGCTCGGCGCTCAACAAGGACGACATCAACCAGATGATCAAGGACGCCGAGCAGCACGCCGAGGAGGACCGCAAGCGCCGCGAGGCCGTCGACCTCCGCAACGAGGCCGATTCGCTCGCCTTCCGCACCGAGAAGCTCCTGTCGGACAACGCCGACAAGATCGGTGACGACGTCAAGACCCCGGTCGAGGAGTCGCTCAAGTCGCTCAAGGAGCTCCTGGAGGACGAGAACGCCGACAGCGATGCGATCAAGGCCGCCATGGACGACCTGAACGCCAAGGCTGCTGCGATGGGCCAGGCGATGTATGCCCAGGCCGCCGCCCAGCAGGGTGGCGCGACGGGTGACGCTGGCGAAGGCGCCCAGACCGACGACTCGAGCAGCGACGATGACGTCGTCGACGCCGAGATCGTCGACGAGGACGACCAGAACAAGTGACCCAACCCGCTGGGCCGGGGCTCGGGAGCGAGAGCCCCACGAGCCCCGGCCCGGCGTACATTTTCAGGTGGCCGCGGACACGCGTTCCGGCCCCCAACTAGACATCGACTGGAGAAGACGTGGAACCGGAGCCCCGAGCCGAGGCGCAGGATCAGCAGGACGTGACCGACGAGACCACCGCCCCCACTGCCGAAGAAGCCGTCACCGGTGAGGTGACCGACGTTCCTGCAGCGCCCGCAGCCAATCAGGACGAGGCCGCGGAGTCGGCCCAGGCCGCTGAGATCGCCGAGTTGAAGCAGGCCTTGGGTGAGCGGACCAACGACCTGAAGCGGTTGCAGGCCGAATACGTCAACTACAAGCGCCGGGTCGACCGGGACCGTGATGTTGCGCGCAATGCAGGCATCGAGGCCGTGATCGTCGATCTGGGTGGGGTTCTCGACACCATCAGGATCGCCCAGCAGCACGAGGAGATGGCCGGCGGCTTCAAGCTGCTGGTGGATGAGCTGGAGAAGATCACGACGAAATACGGTCTCGAGATCTTCGGCGAGAAGGGCGAGGTGTTCGACCCGCAGGTGCACGACGCGCTGATGCAGGCGCCCATGCCCGGGGTGACCGAGCCCACCGTCCTCGATGTGATGCAGGTCGGTTATCGCTTCAGAGGCCGGGTTCTGCGGGCGGCCCGCGTCGCTGTGGGCATGCCGACGGACGACGCGCCGGAGTCCGCGACGGACGGCACCGACGAAGGCGCTCCGACCGAGTGATCTGCCGATCTCATCCGAACTGAACGTCCGACTGAACGACCACTGAAAGGGGCCGCATGAGCACGAAGGACTGGCTCGAGAAGGACTACTACAAGGTCCTCGGCGTCTCCAAGGACGCCAGCGCGGAGGACATCAAGAAGGCATTTCGCAAGATCGCCCGGGCCAACCACCCGGACCAGAATCCTGACAACGCCGCCGCGGAGAAGCGCTTCAAGGAAGCCTCCGAGGCGAACTCGGTGCTGTCGGATCCGAAAAAGCGCAAGGAATACGACGACGCGCGCCGGCTCTTCGGCGGCGGCGGGTTCCGTTTCCCGGGGGCCGCGGGCGGTGCGGGACGAGCCCAGCAGACCGCCGAGGACCTGTTCCGCAATGCGCAGGGCGCCGACCTCGGCGACCTGTTCGGCGGACTGTTCAACCGGGGCACCAGGACGACGACCCACGGTCGCGGTCCGCGGCGGGGCACCGACGTCGAGGGTGAGGTCACGCTGGACTTCGTCGACTCGGTCGAGGGCAAGACCGTCCCGATCCAGATGGTGTCGACCGACGCGTGCAATGCGTGTCACGGCACCGGCGCCAAGGCCGGCACGATGCCGAACGTCTGCTCGACCTGCCAGGGGTCCGGCATGACAACCTCGGCCTCGGGCGGCATGTTCGCGGTCAGCGAGCCGTGCCCGGACTGCCGTGGTCGCGGCTTGGTGGTCGAGGATCCTTGCCCCGTCTGCGCCGGCTCCGGCCGGGCCAAGTCGACGAAGACCATGCAGGTCCGCATTCCTGCGGGTGTCACCGACGGGCAGCGGATCCGCATCAAGGGCAAGGGCGGGGCGGGCGAGAACGGCGGTGCACCGGGCGATCTCTATGTGATCGTGCACGTCCAGCCGCACCCGCTCTTCGGGCGCAGTGGCGACAACCTCACCGTGACCGTTCCGATCACGTTCGCGGAAGCGGCGCTGGGCGCGGAGATCGAGGTGCCGACCCTGAGCGGTTCGAAGGTGCGCATCAAGATTCCGGAGGGGACGCCGAACGGCCGCACCTTCCGGGCCCGCGGCAAGGGCGCCACCCGGTCCGACGGCACCAAGGCCGACCTGCTCGTCACCGTCGAGGTGGTCGTCCCGGCGCATCTGACCGAGGACGCGAAGTCGGCGCTGCAGGCCTTTGCCCAGACCGCTGACGAGCCCGACCCGCGCGCGAGGCTCGGTGTCTGATGGCCCGCCCGAGCCGGAAGCGCACGAGGAAATCACCGGGGGACGGCGTGTCGGTCATCGACCGCGACGCGCCCATCTTCGTGATCTCGGTCGCTGCCCAGCTCGCCGGACTCCACCCGCAGACCCTGCGGACCTATGACCGCATCGGTCTGGTCTCCCCCCGCCGCACGGCGGGGCGGGGACGCCGTTATTCACCGCGCGACGTCGCCCGGCTCCGGCTGATTCAGCGACTCAGCCAGGATGAAGGCGTCAACCTCGAGGGGATCCGCCGGATTCTGGAGCTCGAGTCCGAGTTGGAGCTCCTCCGGGAGCAAGTCGGCCAACTCACCGACCTGCTGCGCCAGGCCCACGCCGCGCCCGCGGGATCCCGGGTCTTCGCCGCGGACCCGACCGGGGGGGTCCGGCTCACACCGGCTCAACAGGCGCGCCGGGCGGCGTCGCCGCCGAAGGCGATCGGTCGATAACTCCGTGCGGCTCCTGGTGCTCCTGCTCGTCGTGGTCCTGGCGTGGGTGCCGGGGCGGGCGCATGCGGAGACCCGCACGGAGACGCTCCGGGTCCCGGTCGCAGCCGAAGCAGACGGCACCCCGGTCGAACTCGATGCGACCTGGCACCTGCCGGACGATCCCGGACCATACCCTGCGGTGATCCTCGCGCACGGGTTCGGCGGGTCGAAAACAGACCTGGAAGGGCAGGCAAGGGCGTTCGCGGCGGAGGGCTATGCGGTTCTCTCGTTTACCGCGCGCGGCTTCGGTGCTTCCGGCGGCCGCATCCATCTCAACGATCCCGAGATCGAGGGCGCAGACCTGCGGGCGCTGATCGACCTTGCGGCCCGGCGGCCCGATGTGCGGTTGGACCGGTCCGGGGATCCTCGCATCGGTGTGACGGGGGCGTCCTATGGCGGCGCGGTAGCGCTGCTCGCCGCTGCCGACGATCCCCGGATCGACGCGATCGCGCCCATCGCCACTTGGTCGGATCTCGGCCGGGCACTGTTCCCCAACCATGCCGCGGACGCGCCCGGGCCGCTGCAGCAGCAATGGATCGCGGGGTTCTTCGCGGCCACGCTGCGCGACGCTGAAGGATCTGCGCCCACCGATGCGACCTGCGGCCGGTTCGATCCGGAACTGTGCCACCAGTTGCTGGCTGCCGCGGAGACCGGGCGCCCCTCACCCGAACTGCTCTCCGAACTGCAACGCCGCAGCCCGATCGAGGCCGCTGATCGACTCGACGCCCCCACGCTGCTCGTGCAGGGCATGGCCGACTCCCTGTTCGGGCTCGATCAGGCGGACGCCATGGCCGCCGCCCTGCAACGCACCGGGACCCAATACGCCGTCCACTTCACCGACGGCGGGCACGACGCCGAGCCGAGCGACCCGGACGCGGACGAGCGGGCGGTCCGAGCCTGGTTCGACACCCATCTGCGAGGTGCGCCGGAGAGCGTGCCGGCGTTCAGCTATCCGGGCGTTCGCCCCTTCCGCGGAATCGCCAAGCGTTTCACCGCCGACCACTATCCCGGCCTCGCAGGCGTCGCGGTCTCCCTGCCGATCGATGCACCGGCGGCCCCGATCCTCACGCCGCCCGGCGGACAGCCCGCGGCGATCACCCGGGCGCCGAGCTTCGGGCGCGATGAGTCCGACAGCCCGTTCCAGGCATATCCTCTCGCCGCTCTTCCGGGCCAGTCCGCGGCTTTCGACACCGCCGACCTGTCCGAGCATCATTCCGCGGTCGGGGCTCCCGTTGTCCGGCTGCGGGTCACGTCGAGCGCGCCCGAGGTCACGCTGTTCGTCTCGCTGTGGCAGGTCAACGGGGCGACCGCCGCACAGCCCCGGCGTGGGGTCGCCCCGGTGCGGGTGCCGGTCACTCCGGGCCGACCGACCGAGATCGCGGTCACCCTTCCTGGCGGCACGTGGTCGCTCGAGCGGGGCAGCGCCTGGCGGGTGCTCGTGAACTCGACCGACGCGGCGTACGCGAACTCGATGGTCGCCCGCGTCGACCGGGTCCAGGTCACCGCATTGGAGTTTCCGGAGTTCACGGGCACGCAGGTCGGGACTGACCAGCCGCTCGACCCGGAACTCGTGGGCGTGCTGATCGCGCTCGGCGTGGTCCTGGTGGCCCTCGTGGCGTGGGGGTTCACGCATCACCAGGCTCGTGTGCGGCTGCCGGAACGGCCGGAACTGGCCGATGTGCCGGTGGTCGTGGAGGGGCTGAGCAAGGCCTATCCGGACGGTCACCGGGCCGTCACCGACGTCTCCTGGCGGGCCGAGGCCGGTCAGGTGGTCGGTCTGCTCGGGCCGAACGGAGCCGGGAAGACAACGACGCTGCGGATGGTGCTCGGGCTGATCCGGCCGGATTCTGGCGGGGCCTGGGTGCGTGGCGTGCCGGTGCTGCCCGGCGCGCCGGTGCTGCGTCGTGTCGGAGCGCTGGTCGAGGGTCCGGGCCTTCTTCCTCACCTCACCGGGCGCCAGAACCTGCGGGCCTATTGGGCCGCCACCGGGCGACCCGACGCGGAAGCCGGATTTGACGAGGCGCTCGAGGTCGCGGCGCTGGGCGGGGCGCTGGACCGACCGGTGAAGTCGTACTCCCAGGGCATGCGCCAGCGCCTCGGCATCGCGCAGGCAATGCTGGGGCGGCCCGATCTGTTGATCCTGGACGAGCCGACGAACGGGCTCGATCCGCCCCAGATCGCGGCGATGCGGCCGATTCTGCAGGCGTACGCCGCCACCGGCCGGACAGTCGTCATCTCCTCACACCTGCTGTGGGAGGTCGAGCAGACGTGCACGCACGTGGTGGTCATGGACGCCGGGAGGGTGCTGGTGAGCGGACGGGTCGAGGACTTGCTCGACGGCAAGCGGCACCTGGAGGAACTGTTCCTGTCGGTGATCGACGAAGGTCGCGGCTCCGGCGGCGGCCCGGAGACCCTCACGGATCGGTTGCGCAAGGTGCGGCCCCGATGAGGGCTGGGGTGCCGCGGCGGCACGAGGCTGAGCTGCACGGGCGGCACGGGGCCGAGGCGGCGGGACCGCAGGGGACTGCGCTGCCGTTGCGACACGAGTTGCGGCGTCAGCTCGGCCGGGCCCGGACCCGTTGGCTGTTCGCGCTGATCCTCGTGCTGCCACTGGTGTTCGTGGCGGCCTTCGCCATCGGGCGGAGTGGGGCACCGGATGCCGGCGCTGCCAGTTTCATCGACCTCGCGACCATGTCGGCACCGAACTTCACCGTCTTCACCCTCATCGTGTCGGCGGACCTCCTGCTCGGGATCGTCGCCGCCATGTTTCTCGGTGATGCGGTCCCGACGGAGGCCAACTGGAAATCCCTGCGCTATCTGCTCACGGCACCGGTCCCGCGGGTGCGGTTGCTGGTCGCGAAGCTCATGGTCGGTGCCGCGCTGACGTTCATCGCCATCGTGGTCCTCGCCCTGTGGGCCGTGATCGTGGGGGCTGTGGCGTACGGTCTCGATCCCTATCGCGGGCTCACCGGCGCCACGCTCACCTGGCCAGAGCTCTGGCCGCGTCTGCTCGCGACGGTGCTGTTCCTGTTCGTGAACGTCCTGCAGGTCGGGTCGCTCGCATTCCTGCTCGGGGTGCGGACCGAAGCGCCGCTCGCCGCGGTCGGCGGCGCCGTGATGATCGTGATCGTCGCCGCGATCCTCGATAGCCTGGACGCGCTCGGCGCGCTGCGGCACGGGTTGCCGTTGCACTATGCGCGTGCGTGGCTCGACCTGTTCGCCCACGAGATCGCCTGGACCGATTTCGCGCGGGGGGTCGCGTGGGCGGTGCTGTATTCGGTGGTGTTCGTCGGCCTGGGGGTGCGCAGGTTCCTGCGCAGCGACGTCCTCAGCTGAGGATCAACCGGTGCTGCTCAGCCGGGGATATCCACCTGCTCGTTGACCGGCCAGCCGCCCCGGGGCGCGCGCATCGAATACAGACTCCGCCCGGCGCGGAAGTGGCGATAGCCGTCCAGCAGCGCCAGCACTGTGCTGGCCTTGGCCGCCTTGTTGTTGGGGCGCTTGTCCTCGCGGAGACCGAGCAGATATTTGCGCGTCGCGAGGGCCGGTGAACCGGATGTGAGCCCGATGGTGTTCACGAGTTGTTCGACGAAGAAGTCGTCGGTCGCATCGGGATCCACGGAGCGCTGTCGGGCCGCATAGTACGCCGCCACGTAAGGCGCCAGCTGGCACGGCAGCAGGTTGCGGTCCTTGTACGCCTTCTCCAGGATCACGTCCAGACCTTCGTGCACTCCGGTCCAATAGACGACGTCGTCCCGTGAATAGCTGGCCGCGAACCCGCCGCCCTTGAGCAGCCAGTTCACGATCGGGATGGTCGCGGCGAGCTGGGTGCCGTGCTTGAATCCGCGGACCTTCAGCGCGTCCGCGGCCGTGCGGATCGCGCCGGTGTCGACCGCGTCCTGGGCCTGCGGCGACAGGCCGCGCACGACGTGCATCTCCACGGTGCACCCGGAGCGCACCACTGCCATCAGTCGGTGCTGGCCGTCGATCAATTTGCCGTCGGAATCGAAGCGGATCGGATCGGCGGTGTAGAGCCACCGGCCCTCCGTCATCGCCGCCGCATATTCCTTGACCCGCGACGGGCGGAGCGTGCGGTTGGCGACGTTGCGCTCCAACCACTTCTGCGCCTGTTCGGGTTCGATCGCCATCGTCCTGTGCGTCACGCGTGCCACCCCTGCACCCTATGTGGTATGCCTGCCACGAGTGGGCTGACTCGCCGGGCCGCCCGGCGAGTTCCCCGCGCGTACGCTGTTCCTATGCCCAGTCGGCCCGGACACGATGCGCCCGAGGAACTGTCGGATGCGCGCGGGACCGGGGGAGTGCGCATCAGCGGCGCCGGGACGCGCGAAGAGTTGGTGGAACCAGGGGTGCACCTCGTCCCGATGGGGCGTTGGGTCGTGCCGGCCTTCCTGCTAGTGACGTTCGTGGCAGCCGTGACCGTGTTCGTGATCTCGGTCATGCCGCTCCTGCGTCCGGTGCACCTGCCGGCCGAGCGGGCCGGCGCGTTGTTCGAGCCGGCGCTGGCGGTGGACGGACGGGAGTGGAGCGGGCCGGGTGAGCTCGAGCCCGACCGTTTCTTCGCCCGGTTCTGCGGCGGGGTCCTGCTGCGCATCGTCGAGTCGGCCGACCGGGCGATGGTCTCCACCGGGCGCGGGGAACGGCCCGGCAACGCGCTCACGCTCGTGTTCCCGACCGGGGAGGCGGCGGAGGTGGCGTACGCGGAACTGGGCGCGGGGATCGACGGGTGCCGGACGCGGGGTCAGCAGTGGGCTCGGGTCGAGTCCGCACCGGACGTCTCCGCGGACGTCACCGGCTTTCACTCGACGTCGCCGCGGGCCCGGAGGGCTTCGCACCTCCTGCTCGTCAGGTCGGCCAACACGATGACCCTGTTCATGACCGCGACTCCTCCCGATGGGGAGGCGACGGCGCGGGCCTATGTGCAGCGGGTGGCGGCGGTGGCGCGGGCAGAGTGAGCTTGTCATCCGGCAGATAGGTCAGGCGGCGCAGCACCACCTCCATCGGGCCGCGAAGCCCCTTGGCCTCCAGGAGAGCCGCGAGCAACACCGACAGCAACCAGATGCCCAGCGCGATGAGCAGCGCCACCGTCGTGTTGATGCGCGACCCCAGCCCGAAGCCCCACGCGGACAGCAGCGGCGCGAAGATCAGCGACTGCATCAGATAGAACGTGAGCGACCTCTTGCCCACCGCGGCCAGGGCGCGGACGACCGGTCCGGGCGACCGCGCAGCGCCCGTGCTTCCCTCGGGGGCTGGGTGCGGCGGGCGATAGCGGGCGGCGATCAACGCGATCGCTGCGGCGTACCCGAGGCCTGCGGCCACACCGCCCACATAGTTGAGGGTCAGGTAGCCCAGCGCCACGGCCTCGGACATGATCGGGTGGCCGAGATGATCCAGCGCCACCGGGACGCCGAAGAGCCAACCGACCGCGATTCCCCCGATCGCGAGCTTGGTGAGCTGGGGGCGCCACCGCTCGGGCTGCTCGAGCACCGCGTGCCGCGCGAAGAGCCAGCCGAGGATGATCGCGGCGGGAATGGTCCCGGTGAAGATCAGGCCAGGTGAGGTCACCAGCCACATCACCACGCGCGCGGCCATCGCGATCGCGAAGTGGTCGATGCCGCTGAAGAAGTAGTTCATCGAGAAGTCGAAGCCACTGTCGGCGCCGGTCACGTCGAAGCCGCTCGCCGACAACTGCCCGAGGGTGAGCATGCCGGTGACGCCGCTCACCGCGGCATATCCCACCAGGACCCACACGATGATCCTGAGGGTCCGGTTGGTCGCCTCGAACGCGAGCATGAGGATGAGGCCCAGCACCGCGTACGCCCCCAGAATGTCTCCCGCGAACAGCAGCAGCGCGTGCAGGAAACCCAGCAGCAGCATGCCGAGGTGCCGGCGGCGCAACATGCGCTTGATGTGCACCGGATGCAGACCGCGCGCCGAACGGCTGCGGGCGAACTGGACCATGCCATAGCCGAACAGGAACGCGAACAGCGGCAGGATCCGCCCATCCACCGCGATCGCCATGATCGCCCGCAAGACGCGGTCGAGCCCGGTCCCGTCAGTCGGATGGGCGCTGGTGAGGTTGCTGGGGTGGCCCCACAGATACCACCCACTGTTCGCCATCGCGATCAGCAGGAGCATGAAGCCGCGGGCCAGGTCGGGCGCAAGGCTGCGCGCAGTCCGGGGCGGAGAGGGCGAGGGTGTCGGAGGGGAGCCGGCGGGCGGTGGGGGCGTCGGGGTGGACATGGATCGAGACTATGTCGTGACGGGACACTCCCCGGGCTCTGCTCGTGCAGGACTTGGGGGAGCGGCGGGCACTCGCAATGATGGGAACATGACGCCGCACATCATCTGGGACTGGCCCGAAACCGCGATCGAACTCGGGGTGCTGGTCGTCCTGGCACTGGTGATCTATCGCGTGATCAATCATGCGATCAAGGTCGTTGTGCGCGCCTCCGTGAACCGCGCGGAAGCGCGCCTCGCCTCCGCCGACAGCCGAACGGCTCGCATCCTCGCCGGCGTCACCGGCATCTCCAATGCACGGCATCGGGCGCGGACCGAGACGCTCGGCTCGATGTTGCGGAGCGTGAACGCCGTCGTCGTGCTGGTGATCACGATCATGCTGGTCCTGCGTGTGCTGGGCATCCCGTTGACGCCTCTGATCGCCTCGGCCGGCATCGGTGGCGTCGCGCTCGGGTTCGGCGCGCAGAGTCTGGTCAAGGACTATCTGTCGGGCATCTTCATGATCCTGGAGGACCAGTTCGGGGTGGGCGACGTCGTGGACCTGGGCGAGGTGAAGGGCACGATCGAGGAGGTCGGCCTGCGGGTGACCCGCCTCCGGGACATGACGGGGCAGGTCTGGTATGTCCGCAACGGCGAGATCCTCCGCGTCGGCAATCTCTCCCAGGGCTGGTCGACCGCGACCGTCGTCGTGCCCGTCGCGGTGACCTCCGATCCGGTCCAGGTGCTCGAGGTGCTCGGTCGGACGATGGCCGAGGTATATGCGGACCCGGAGTTCGACGATGTGCTGCTGGAGGAGCCCTCGGTGGCGGGCATCGACGCCGTCGACGGCGGGGCGATGAACGCCAAGATCTTCGCCAAGTGCGCGCCCAACAAGCACTGGGGCATCCAACGGGAGATCCTGGAACGGTCGATGGTCGCGCTCCGGGAGGCCGGCATCAAAGCCCCGCTGCTGGCGTCCACCTATCTCCCGGCGATGCCCAGCGTCCCCCCTGAGGCGACGGGCGCGCAGCCGCCCACGGGTGCGCCGCTGCCGGATGCTGCTTCACTGCAGGGCCCGGCCGATGCTGCGCCCACCGACCCGCCGGGTGCCACCGGAACGATGCCCCCGAACGCCCCCCGTTGACGGGTGCGAAAACAGTGCGGCTAGGCTGGTTTATGTCGTTTCGATAACGGCGTCGGTCTGTCGCCCAGGCCCGATGCGATAGCTCCGACCTATCCCCGGCATCCACACAATCAATCGATTCCGCCTTTCAAAAATCCAGTTTTTGATATAAGCTATGAATCGTAGCCGGGGGGAACCAAAGACGCTCCCCGGGCCGCCATCAAGAATTGAGAGGTCGCATCAATGGCACTCGTCAACACCAAGATCCTCGACTTCAGCACCACCGCCTTCAAGGGCGGCGAGTTCGTGGAAGTCACCCAGGACGACGTTCTGGGCAAGTGGGCCATCTTCTTCTTCTATCCCGCTGACTTCACCTTCGTCTGCCCGACCGAGCTGGGCGACATGGCCGACCACTACGACGAGCTCCAGAAGCTGGGCGTCGAGGTGTTCTCCGTGTCCACCGACACTCACTTCGTCCACAAGGCGTGGCACGACACCTCCGACACCATCGGCAAGATCAAGTACTACATGCTCGGCGACCCCTCGGGCACCATCACCAACAACTTCCAGAACATGCGTGAGGGCCAGGGCCTGGCCGACCGCGGGACCTTCCTGGTCGATCCGGACGGCGTCATCCAGTTCATGGAGGTCACCGCTGAGGGCATCGGCCGCAACGCGGCTGAGCTGATGCGCAAGGTCAAGGCTGCGCAGTATGTGCGCAACCACCCGGGCGAGGTCTGCCCCGCCAAGTGGGAAGAGGCCGAGGGCGAGTCCCTCAAGCCGGGCATCGACCTGGTCGGCAAGATCTGATCTTCGCCTTACCCTCTTCGTTCCGGTGGCAGGTCGCACGCAGCCTGCCACCGGGGCGGAGCCCCATTCTCCTCGCGAGCGTTGATGCGAGCTGCACGCGTGTGCGGTTCACCTGAGCGATCGCCCGAAGTTACCCCCACGCCTGTGCCGTCAGGCGTGCCCGCCGCCTGATTGAAAGATTCACTGGAGGAACCGTGCTGGACAAGGACCTGCTGGACCAACTGAAAGCCCTGATCGACGACCGCGTGACCGAGAACATCGTGCTCGCCAGCTCGCTGGACGACCGGCCCAAGTCGGCCGACATGAAGCAGATGCTCGACGAGGTCGCCGCACTGTCCGACAAGATCACCCACGAGCAGCGCGACGACGACGAGCGTGCGCCGTCGTTCGCCATCGAGCGCGTCGGCTCGGACATCTCGATCCGTTTCGCCGGCCTGCCGCTCGGACATGAGTTCAACTCCTTCCTTCTGGCGCTGCTGCAGGTCGGCGGCAACCCGGTCAAGGAGGACGCCGCTGTCATCGACGCGGTCAAGTCCATCAAGGGTGAGCACGAGTTCGTCACCTATATGTCGCTGACCTGCCAGAACTGCCCGACCGTGGTGCAGGCCCTCAACGCGATGGCTGTGCTGAACCCGAACATCAAGCACACGGCGGTCGAGGGATCGCTGTTCCAGGACGAGGTCGAGGAGCGGCGCATCCTCGCGGTGCCGACCGTCTATCTGAACGGTGAGGAGTTCTCCGCCGGCCGGATGGACATCTCCGACTTCGTCGGCAAGCTCTCCGACGGGGGCATCTCCACCGAGGCGCTGTCCGAGAAGGACCCCTATGAGGTCCTCGTGCTCGGCGGTGGTCCCGCGGGTGCCGCGGCGGCGATCTATGCGGCGCGCAAGGGCATCCGCACCGGCCTCGCTGCTCCGAACGTCGGCGGCCAGACCCTGGACACGATGGCGATCGAGAACTTCGTCTCGGTTCCCTATACCGAGGGTCCCAAGTTCGCGGCTGGGCTCGAGGAGCACATGAGCCAGTACGACATCGACCTCATGAAGAACGTCACGGCCGCCAAGCTCGTCCCCGGCAAGGACGGCGAGCTGCACACCGTGGAGCTCGAGGGTGGCGGCACGCTGAAGGCGCGCACGATCGTCCTCGCCACCGGAGCCCGCTGGCGTCAGCTCGGCGTGCCGGGCGAACAGGACTATCGCAACAAGGGCGTCTCCTTCTGCCCGCACTGCGACGGCCCGCTGTTCAAGGGCAAGGAGATCGCCGTCGTGGGCGGCGGCAACTCCGGCGTCGAGGCTGCGATCGACCTGGCCGGCGTGACCGAGAAGGTCACCGTGGTCGAGTTCCTCGACGAGCTCAAGTGCGACAGCGTCCTGATCGACAAGCTCAAGTCCATGCCGAACACCGACATCATCACCGGTGCGCGCACCACCGAGGTCATCGGTGACGGCGGTCAGATGACCCGTCTCGACTATGAGGACCGCGAGTCCGGCGAGATGCGTCAGCTGGACGTCAACGGTGTGTTCGTTCAGATCGGCCTGCTGCCCAACACCGAGTGGCTCAAGGACAGCGGCGTGGAGTTGTCGGATCGCGGCGAGATCGTCATCGATCAGCGCGGCTATACGAACATCCCCGGCATCTTCGGGGCCGGCGACTGCACCACGGTGCCGTTCAAGCAGATCGTCGTTGCCGAGGGCACCGGCGCCACCGCTGCGCTGAGCGCCTTCGACCACCTGATCCGCACCAAGGTTCCGGTGTCTGCCTGATGAATCTCCGGGATCTCGAATATCTCGTCGCTCTCGATGAGCACCGCCACTTCGGGAGGGCAGCTGGGGCGTGCTTCGTCAGCCAGCCGACGCTGTCCACCCAGGTGCGCAAGCTCGAGGCCGAGCTCGGGGTCCAGTTGATCGAGCGCGGGGCCCGGCAAGTCCTCTTCACCACCGCCGGTGATGAAGTGGTGCGCCGGGCCCGGCACATCCTCGCCGAAGCCGAGGACATCCGGGACATCTCCCGACAGCTCAACAATCCGTACACCGGGACCCTCCGCCTCGGCGTCTTCCCCACGGTCGGGCCCTATCTGCTGCCGCACGCCGTGCCGAAGCTGGCGGACGCGTTCCCCGACCTCGAGGTGCTGCTGACCGAGGCCAAGAGCCTCGACCTGTGCGAGCAGTTGCGGAACGGTTCCCTCGACGCCGCCGTCCTGGCACGACCGGTCCACGAGGACTGGCTCGACGAAGAACCCCTGTTCAGGGAGGACTTCGTCCTCGCCACCCCGGTCGGGCACGCCTTGGCCCAGGCGGCACCGCTGACGTCCGCGGAACTGCAGGGGGAGCATCTGCTCCTGCTCGACGACGGTCACTGTCTGCGCGACCAGGCGCTGGAGTTCTGTCAGACCGCCGGGGCTGCGGAGCGCGACGGGTTCCGGGCGACGAGCCTGGAGACCCTGCGCCACATGGTGGCTGCCGGGGTCGGCATCACGCTCCTGCCCGAACTGGCCGTGGCGCCCCCGGTGATCGACAACCCCCGGGTCGCCCTGCGTCGTTTCACCGATCCTGCACCCCACCGGGACCTGGCGCTGTTCTGGCGCAAGACCTCCGTCTATCGCGAGCTCATGCCCCGGATCGCGCACGTTCTGCGGGAATCCGCGGGCGAGCTCGTGCATCCGCTGGACTGACCGCGAGGATCGCGCTCCCGCCGGGTCAGCGCCCCGTCAGAGACCGCGCGCACACTGGTGACGATGCCGACACCAGCGATTCCGGTCGAACTGTGGCGCGCTCGCGTCCGGCCCCTTGATCCGGCGTTCCTCGTCCCTGCCGACCGACGGCGTTGGGACGAGCTCACCATGGCGGCCGACCGCGACCGCCTCGCCACTGCCGTTCGTCTGCGCAACCATGTTCTGCGCGCCCACGGCCACCCGACTCAGGTCTGCCGTTGGTGTGCGGTCTGCCGATCGGCCGGGCACGGCGCCATTCGTGCTCCGGGCCCGCTGTCCTGGCGGATGTCGGTGAGTCACGCGGATGAGATGGTCGTGATCGCGTACGCCGAGTCTGCGTCGATCGAGCTGGGTGTCGACATCGAGCAGATTGCCCGGTTCCGGCCGGAGATGGCGCCGTTCGTCCTTGGTCGCGGCGAGGCCGGTGGCGGGGCAGTGGAGCTGGCCGAAACCTGGACCGCCAAGGAGGCCGTCCTGAAGGCGGCTGGCTGTGGCCTGCACGTCAACCCCACGGCACTGGCGGTCCGTCGCCGGGCCCCGGGAGGCGCGGCCGTGGGCGTCCTCACACCGCATCCGCTGTTGGCGCCGGTCCGGGACCGGCCCGGGGTGCTGACCGACGTGACAACGACGTTGGGGCTGGACCGGGCCGCCTGGCGGGCGGCTCTGTTCGTGCTGGGCGTGACTCGGATCGACCTGCGGGTTCGTCCGTTCACTGGCGAAGGAACGCCAGCACGGCGAGCACCCGGCGGGCATTGCTGTTCGACTCCGGGAGATCCAGCTTCGCGAACATGCTGTTGATGTGCTTTGCCACCGCCTTCTCAGTCACGAACAGCTTCTCTGCTATCTGGGTGTTGGAGTCGCCCTCCGCCATGTGCGAGAGCACCTCGTATTCGCGGGCAGTGAGCCGGCTGAGCTTGGTCTGCACGGTGCGGCGCCGCATCAGCCGGGCGATCACCTCGGGGTCCACACTGGTGCTTCCCGCCTGGACAGCCCGCAGGGTGTGCACGAACTGCACATCGTCGAACACCCGGTCTTTCAGCAGATAGCCGACACCGCCGGCACCGTCGGACAGGAGTTCGTCGAGATAGAGCTCCTCGACATATTGGGACAACAGGACGACGGGGAAACCCGGTTGCGCGGCCCGCAGGGCCAGAGCGGCTCGAATGCCTTCGTCGGTGTTGGTGGGCGGCATGCGGATGTCGAGGAGAGCCAGGTCGGCGCCGCCCGCTCGCACCCCGGACAAAATCTCGGAGCCGTCGGCAACGCTGCCGACCACGTCGATCCCGTGTGCAGCAAGAAGATCCTCGAGCCCTCTGCGCAGCAGGAACTGGTCCTCGGCGATGAATACCCGCATCGCACCCCCTTTCCGGGTCGGCTGCCGGGCAGTATGTCAGCCGTCAGTGCCACCACCGAAGGGTCTTGGACACCACCGAGAATGGTGGTGTTTGCACCACTGACGGGAGAGAGTCTCATTGGAAGACTCATGACCATGGAGCTGACACAGATGACCGAGGGATTCGCCCCCTATCCCCACCACCGCGCCTCTGTGCCCCCCGCCGCCGCCCCGGCGGAGCCCTCGAACGCCGAGCTCGAGGCCAGGGCCACGCCCGGCAACAAGCGCAATCAACCGCTGACCGACCTTCCGTTCGGGTTCCCCGCGATGCTGAGCGCCCTCAAGTTCGTCGGCTATGGGATCGTCGAGCTTTTCACGTTGCTGTGGCTGGTGCTGGTCGTTCTGCTGTCGTGCATCGGGATCGGCCTGCCGCTGCTGCAGAACGCGTTTTCGGCGATCCACGCGAACGCCCAGCGCCAACGGCGCGCCGCCTGGTCGGATTCGGGGGTGCCGGTTTCGGCGAACTACCTTCCGTTTCCGGACGGCAAGGGCCCGTTCGGGCTCGCCACCCTGGGCCGCCGCCTCACCGATCCGACCGTGCTCAAGGATCTCGCCTGGCACCTGATCAACCCTGCGATCGGCACGGCCATCGGCGCACTGCCGCTGGTGATGATCGCGCAGGGGCTCTTCGGCATCGTGCTCATGGTGTTCCAGGGGCCGCTCGGCGACGTGATGCAGGGGAGTTGGTATGCCTTCTTCCCCCTCGGCGGCAGCCTGTCGTTCTTCCTGGCCGGCGCGCTCGGCGCGGTCTGGCTCGTGGCCGCTCCTTTTGCCGCGCGTCCCCTGCTGCGGCTGCACGGGCTGTGGGTCCGCTGGGTGCTCAGCACCGACCAAACGGACCAGCTCCGCGAACGGGTCGCGAAGCTCCAGGAGACCCGGACCACGGCACTCGACATGCAGCAGGCCGAGATCCAGCGCATCGAACGCGACCTGCACGACGGTGCCCAGGCCCGACTGGTGGCCATGGGCATGACCATTACCCAGGCGACGCGGCTCATCGAGTCCGATCCGGAGCGGGCGGTGGCCCTGCTCAATCATGCGAAGGAGGACTCCGCGTCGGCCCTCCAGGAACTGCGTGATCTCGTCCGGGGCATCCGCCCGCCCGTGCTGGCGGACCGTGGCCTCTCCGATGCCCTGCGCGCGCTCGCCGCGTCGAGCCCGGTCCACACGGAAGTCCGTTCTGCGCTGGATCATCGGCTCTCCCCGCCGCTGGAGTCCGCGCTCTATTTCGCGGTGGCAGAGTTGATCACCAACGCGACGAAACATGCTCAGGCCAACCACATCAGCGTGGAACTCAGCGCGGGTGGCGGTCTCGTGCGGGCGACTGTGACCGACGACGGCATCGGCGGGGCCGACAGCGCTCCGAACCCGGGCGGTGGCATCGACGGCGTCCGCCGGCGATTGCAGCCCTTCGACGGCGAACTCGTGATCACCAGCCCCGCCGGCGGTCCGACCGTCGCCGTGATCAAGGCTCCCGACGCGGCGGCCTGATTATTCAGCCAGTCCGGTCGCCAGCCTGTCTCGTCGACCGGAGCAACCTCGACCCGAAACCAGCAATCCCCAACCCCCAGGGCTCGGACAGCGTCGTCCCGGTTCCTTCCAGCCATGCCTCGCGACTTAACCCCCGAAGGAGCGAACCGAGATGCAGACGACTGCTTCCACCACCCCCATCGATGTCAGGCTCATGGGCCCGGTCCAGGTTGATCTTGACCTCGGCCCCGAGACCATCCCCTCCCAAAAGGTCAGGTCGTTGTTGGCGATCCTCGCCATCAACGCCGGCCGGACTGTCCCACTGCCCACCATCCTCAACGAACTCTGGGGCGCGGAAGGTCTTCGCAACGCCAAGAACGCCTGCCACGCCACCGTGTCCCGGCTCCGCCGCACCCTCAGCGGCGCCGCGAACGGACTGATCGTGACATCGGGATCGGGCTATCGACTCGACATCGCGGCGTGCGACGTGGACATCCACCGCTATGCGCACATGCTCCAGCGCGCACTCCACCTCAGCGAGCAGGCGCCGGAGGAAGCCCAGGCGCTCATCGACCGAGGCAACGAGCTGTGGCGAGGCGCCGCGCTGGAGGACGTCGATGACGCACCGATCCTCAATGCCGAGCGGGGACGACTGCGGGAGATGCACCTGACCGCGCTCGAGCTGCGGGGTGCCTGCATGCTCGCCATCGGCAACAACTTCGGGGTGATCACCGCGGCCCAACCCCTCTCCGAGCTGCATCCCGGGCGCGAGCGCTTCCATCAACAGCTGATGACTGCGCTCTATCTCGAGGGTCGGCAACTCGAGGCGCTCAACGTTTATCGCCGGGTGGCGCGGGCCTTTATGGGCGAGTTCGGCGTGCAGCCCGGCCGGAACCTGCAGGAGATCCACCAGCGGATCCTGCGCCATGAGGACGTCGAGCCTTGCCCGCCGGTCGATTCCATGGCACGGGAGACCGGGTTCGGCGCGTTGCTGAGCGCGCCAACGCACGCGCTCAGTCACGTCTGATGCGGCACGGTTGAACGTCGATTCGGACGTCGGCGATCCATCAGCACGCCGTCAGAAGCCAGTCATGCCGCCTCCTTAGTTTCGCTGCTGTTCCCATCGGACCTGCGGGTCCGCGACAGCAGGAGGCGGCATGGCGGCCATTGCCGGAATCGGCGTACATCTTCCCGAACAGGTTCCTATCGACGAGCTGCAGCGGCAACTCGGGCTGTCCGACCAGGACACTAGGCGCTTCAAGCGCGCCTTCGGCTATGAGGCGGCATGCTTCGACCCGGCCAAGTCCGAGGCCGACCTGTTGGTCGAAGCGGCCCTGGACCTGCCGGACTTCGAGGCTGTCCGGCACCGGATCCGGTGGGTCATCCGGGCCCGCACGATCCGCATCGCCGCTCCCTGGCCCGCCCAGCCGCTGACGGAAGCGTGCCGACGCCTCGGGCTCACGCACGCCCGGTGCTTCACCGTCACTGACCAGGCCTGCGCCTCCGGGATGCTCGCGGTGCGGCTCGGTGCCCGTCTGCTGCGCGACAGCAATGACCCGGAGGCACTTGTGCTGGTCCTCGCCGGCGAGAAGACCTATGGGGAGTGTTCACGGGTCATCCCCAACATCGCGTTGCTGAGCGAGGGCGCCGCGGCAGCCCTCGTCACGGCTGCCGAAGGGCCGGACGAGATCCTCGGGGTCGCGGTCCAGCAGGCTCCGGTCGTGGGCGGCAGCCTGCACCTCGATGACGAGGGCGCCGCTCGATTCAGCAGCATCTATGGCGAGAAGCTGAACGGGACGATCGAGGAAGTCCTCGCCACGGTGGGGATCACCGTGGCCGAACTGGACGCCTATCTGCCCCACAACGTCAGCCGGATCGCGAGCCTGCGGGCCGCACGCTCGCTCGGTTTGCCGACCGAGCGAGTGCTGACCGGCACCGTCGCCAGGACTGCGCACTGCTGGTCCGCCGACCCATTCCTCAACCTGCGCGAGGCCACCGAGAGCGGGGAACTGCAACCCGGGGACCGCTATCTGCTGACGTCGGTCGGTTTGGGTGCCACGTTCGGCGCCATGGTCTGTCGGCACTGACGCCGGTTGCCGACCCTTTCGAATCCCTCGACGCAATCAAGGAACCCCATGACCGCAATCGTCGCCCCGACCCGGATCGCCGAGACCTATCGGAACGCCGACCAGAGCCTGCTCTGGATCGGCAACTTCGAGGTCGAACAACTGTGGGCCGCCGGCGATACCGCCCTGCCCCGGCTCAGCTCCCGCGCCGGCACCGCGCTGGTGTCCCGCATGGACGAGTTCGCCCTCTGGCTCGCGGAGGACCGGGACACCGTCCTCGTCAAGGCCGCGCCCGACCGTGCGTTCGTCGACTATGTCAGTGCGGTCACGGGCGCCCGGCCCCGCATCATCAGCCTCGATCGCGGTGATCACGACGGACTCGTGTCCGAACTGGCGCTCGTGGCACTCGGGGCCGGCGATCACCTGCCGGTCGACACCGGCAGCGGTCTGGTCGCCCACGGCTTCTCGCAGGTGGAGAGCGACCTTGCCGGTGCGCTGGGCATCGCCACCGCCGGCCCCGACACCTCGGCGGTGCGGGGAGTCAACTCCAAAGTGTTCAGCCGTCGCCTCGCCGACGATCTGGGCATCCGGCAGCCGGCGGGCCTGGCCTGCACCGACGCGGACAGTTGGTCGGCGGGGATGGCGTACGCCCACGAACTCCTCACGCGGGGAGCGGTGGTGATCAAGGAAGCCTTCGGGGTGTCGGGCAAGGGCTTGGCCGTCGTCGACAGCCCCGATCGGCTGGCCCGCCTCGCCCGCCGGGTCGAGAGGGCCGCTCGCGCCAACCAGGACCGGTTCGACTTCTGCGTGGAGCAATGGGTCGACAAGGACCAGGACTTCAACTATCAGTTCACGATCGCCCGGGACGGGCAGGTCCGGTTCGACTTCGTCAAGCAGGCCGTCACGCGCAAGGGCGTCCACTCGGGGCACGTCATGCCGGCCGGCTTGACCCCACGCCAGCTCGACGAGATCCGCAGCACGGCCGACGCCGTCGGCCAAGCCCTGTTCGCGCACGGCTATTGGGGCGTGGTCGGCATCGACGCCTTGACCGTGACCGACGGCACCCTGCATCCGCTGATCGAGATCAACGCCCGGTTCAACATGTCCACCTATCAGCTGCCCGCCCAGGCGGCATTCGGGGCGCAGGAGGGGCCGGCTCTCGCCCGGCACTATGAGCTGCGGACCAAGGGTCCGATGACCTTCGACGAAGTGGCGGGCCGGCTCGGCCCGCTCCTCGCGCGGCCCGGTGATGACGAGGGCGTGGTCGTCCTCAACCACGCCACGCTCAACGCCGCCCACGCCGTGACCGAACCCGGGCAGGAGGCGGCCGGGCGGCTCTATGTCCTGATCGTCAGCCCCGATCCCGAACGTCTCGTGTCGCTCGACACGGCCGCCGCGCTTGCGCTCGGTCTCGAACCCGTGCACACCCCCGAAGGATCTGACCTGCCATGAACGACCTGCTCGCGCTGCCCGCTGCGCCCTATCACCTGTTGGCCGAGCGATTCGGCACACCGCTGTATGTCTATGACGCCCACCGCCTCGAAGCCTCGTTCGCGGCCGCTCAGCAGGTGGTCGGGCCCGACACCCCGATCTATTTCTCGCTGAAAGCCAACCCCAACATCTCCATCTATGCGGTGCTGCGGGCCGCCGGGGCCCGCGCGGAGGTGTCGTCCTTGGCGGAGCTGACAACGGTGTTGAGGGCGGGTACGCCGGCCGAGGACATCCTCTTCCTCGGTCCGGGAAAATCCGAGAAGGAGATCCGGGTCTGCCTGGCCCATGGAGTGCGGCTCGTCGTGGAGAGCCTCTCCGAGCTTGACGTCATCGACCTCGCGGCAGCGGGCATGGGCGTGCGCGCCGCCGTGCTGCTCCGGGTGAATCCGTCGTTCCAGGTCAAGGGGTCCGGGCTGACCATGGGCGGCGCACCGCGCCAGTTCGGCATCGACGAGGAGATCCTGCTAAGGCCGTTGAATCTGCGCCGCCGCTGGTCGGCGGTCCGGGTGGTCGGCGTCCATGCCTATATGGGCACGAGGATGCTCGCCGCGCCCTCGATCATCGCGAACACCCACCAGATCCTCGCTCTGGCAACGCGGATCGCCGCCGTGCAGGGCTTCGAGCCGGAGCTCATCGATGTGGGTGGCGGCTGGGGCGTGCCCTATTTCGAGGGCGAGTCGCCGCTCGATCTGGCTGAGCTCGAGGTGGGCATGCGGGCGGTCCTCGCCGACTTCCGCCGCGACCACCCCCACACGACGGTCGCGACCGAACTGGGCCGCTTCCTCACCGGACCGAGCGGGGTCTATGTGACCCGCGTGCGCTGGGTGAAGACGTCGTTGGGGCAGCGGTTCGCGGTGACCGACGGCGGCACCAACCACCACATGGCCGCCGTCGGCATCGGGTCTTTCGTCAAACGGAACTTCCCCGTCGAGGTGCTGGGCCGGGACTCGGCTGTCGCGGCCGTGGCGGGCGACGAGGAACTGGAGGAGTGGACGGTGACCGGTCCGCTCTGCACGCCGAACGACACCCTGGTCCGCAAGGTGCAGCTGCCCCCGCTGGCGCCGGGTGACCTGCTGGGCATCCGGCAGTCCGGCGCCTATGGGCCGTCCGCGTCACCAGGCCATTTTCTCAGCCACGGCTTCCCGGCCGAAGTGCTCGTGCGCGGGGACCGCGCCGACCTGATCGCCGAGCCCGAGACCACCACCCAGATTCTCGCCCGCCAGATCCTGTCGCCCCTGGCGGCACCGGCCCCAGTCGCACGCTGAGGCCGTGACCCATCCTTCGGAAAGGAACCACCATGTCCATCGATATCCACTCCACCACCACCTTGGACCTCGTCGTCCGCGCCCTGCAGACCACGCTGGACCGCGACCTCGGCGAGGTCACCGAGGACACCGCCCTGTTCACCACGCTCGGACTGGACTCCACCGGCGTCCTCGACCTGCTGATGAACCTCGAGGACGAGCTGGGCATCAGCCTCGAGGCTGAGGAGCTCGAGATGTCCGACTTCGCCACGGTCGGCAGCTTGGTGCGCTACGTCGAACCACTGCGGGCGGAGTGACCGTGACGCAGACCATCCTCACCGCATCCCGGATCGGATCCCCGGTCATCGCAGCTGCCTCGATCGGACACGGCCCCTTCCGGGCCGACACCGACCGGCTCGCGGTCAGCAATCGCCAGATCCACGAGGCGATGCTCGCCGAGCGCGGGATCCCGTTCGACGAGAGCGGGCTGGCCCGCTCCACGGGCTGGGGCTATGACCTCGCCTACGAGACGCTCCTGAGCCGGCTCGGGGAGTGGCCCGGCGTGCAGCCGCGGCTGCTCGTCGGCGGTCACGCGATCCCCGATCGCACGATCGACGATGCCCCCGCCGTGCGGATGCTCGGCCTCGTGCCGACGCTGGAGTCGACGTTCTCCGTGGCCGATGGGGAGAACCTCGTCGGGTTCCACGCGCTCGAAGCCGGCGCCGCGCTCGCGCCCGAACTCGGCGTGGAGTGCGTTGCGGTTGTTCTCGCGGACCGCGGTGACCTCGGCTATGCGACAGGGGAATCGGAGCCCACCGGCAACCATGGCGTGCTCCTGCTGATCCAGGGGCTCGGCGACCCGGCAGGCGGTGCCGTCCGGCCCGCCTTCCGCTTCGGCCTGACCGACCCCGTGCGACTGGAGGAAGCTGCCACCGCCCTGCTCGCCGACCTCACCGCCACCGGGCCCGCCCCGGACGGCGTGGTGATCGACCCCGAGCTCGCGGGGCGCTGGCTGCCGTCGGTGCCCTGGGGCGACATCACCGTCGGGCCCACGGGTTTCCCCGCGACCTCGGTGTTCCAGGCGGCGCTGCGCCACCCGGCCGGCACCGACCTCGTGGTCATGGGTTTCCACGCCGGCCTCGGACAACTCGCCGCGCTGCGCTTCAGCGTGCCGGAGCTGCTGTCGTGATCGCCACCCAATCGGCCCCGCCGTCGCCCGCGACCCCGGCCGACGGGGCCCCGTTGCTCCCTGCGCTCACCCGGTGGGCGTCGGGAGCCACCCGGATTCAACTCGCCGCCGGCGTGGTCCTGGTGCTCGGGGACGGGAGTGCTGCGGCGTACGCCCCCGGGGTGGGGGCACTCCCCGGCGCGCGACTGATCCCCGGCACCGACGGCACGCCGATGCGCGACCCGGCCGGGCTGCTCACAGCGCGTCGGGCCCAGTCCGACTGGCTCCTCGACGTCACCCTCCAGCGGCTGCGGGAGCGCACGTCCGCCGGCCGCCCGCTCGCGGCCCACGCCCCCATCCGGTTGCGGCTCGCAGAGGCCGCCGTCCGGCTGGTGGAGGCCGACGGACTCGTTGTTGGGCTGGGGGCGGGGGAGGGATGGGGGTACGCGCACCAGTGCGTCACCGACGCCGACCACCTGCTCATCGAGCTTCATGGCGGATCCTCCGTCCTCGCCGGCTCGCCCGGCCACCTGGCCCTGTTCTCGAGCCTCATCGGGCTCGCGGCCGGCGGAGGGATCTGACATGAGCGCTACGCTGACCGACGCCGATCGGTCGACCGTCCTCCGGGGCGCCATCCGGGACATCGCCGGCGGACTCGCCGCGACCGCCGACGCCCACGCCGCCCGACCGGACCCGCGCGCGATCGCCGCCACCGAGTTCGGTGCGCTGATGGCCACCGCCGGCATCCCGACCGATCAGGGAGCACCCGGCCTGCACGTCGGCGGCCACTTCTTCCCCCTCGACACCGCAGGCGAGCGGGTCATCCTCGCGGAGGAGGGCTGCCGGGTCGGGGTCGATGCGTTCATGAGCATGCCCGGGCCGTCCATGGCGGGCGTGCTGGTTGCCGCCCTCGGCGACCGGGCGCTGCAGGAGCGGTTCCACGGTCCGCTGGTGGACCGGCCGACCTGGACCTTCTTCGCGATGACCGAGCCGGGTGTCGGCACCGACGCGACCGCGATGACGACCACGGCCGCCCCGGTGGCCGACGGGGTCGAGATCACCGGCACCAAGTGCTTCATCGGCAATGCCGCCCGCGCCGATCTCGGGGTGGTGTTCGCCCGGACCGGGACCGGCACGTTCGCCATCGACGCCTTCCTCACGACCCCGGCCCGACCCGGCTTCCACGCGACTCCGATGCCGACCGTGGGGGTTCCGGGTGCGGAATTCTGCACCGTGGAGCTGACCGCCCACCCGGTGTCGGACGCCGACCTGCTCGGCCGCCACCTCCCCCGCAGCCGACGCGGCATCCGCGGTGGAATGGCGGTCTTCCATGCGCTCCGGCCCGTCGTTGCCGCGATGTCCCTCGGCGTCGGGCTCTGCGCCCTCGACGAACTCGCCGACGAGCTGGGCCGGATGCCGGCCGGTCACGACCGGGAGATGCTCGCGGAGCTCCGGGCCCGGGCGATCGCGGTGCGCGAGTTGATCCGGCTCGCGGCGCAGGCCTCGGACGGTGGGGCGGGCGTACCCGCCTCCGCCGCCAAGGACGCCGCTCACCGGTTCGCCCGGGACGCCACCCGGCAGGTTGCCCGCCGCCTCGGTCTCGGCGGTCTCCTGGCCCGGCCGCGGGCGCTGTCCGCGGTCGCGAACGCGTGGGCCGTGCAGTTCATGGAGGGCACGGTCGATGTCCAGCGCCAGCAGGTCTTCCAGGGGCTGAACTCGGCGCCGGTCGCCTCCGAGTGGTTCACCCGTGGACTGCTCTGCCCTTCGGCCCCCGGACCCGGGTCAATCCCGAGTCAGAACGAGGTCATCGCCCGATCACCCCGGCAGGGGAACCTCGATCTGCCCGACCCGAACCCGTCCACCGTCCATCCCCCGCTCGAAAGGCCGTCATGATCACCCAGCCCGAGTTCAGCGTCATCACCGGTGCCCAGGTCAGTGCCGTTCTGCGCGGCCAGGAGGAGGCGGTGGTCGAACTCGTCCGCCGCACCTATCTGGAGCACGAGGCCGGCCGGACCGTGAACCCGCCGTCCTATTTCCTCACGTTCCCCGAGGCGCCGCGCAACCGCATCATCGCGCTGCCGGCGGCGCTGACCGGACCGGACGGGACCAGCGGTCTCAAATGGATCTCCAGCTTCCCCGCCAACATCGAACGGGAACTGCCACGGGCGTCGGCCGTGACCATCCTCAACGACGCGGAGACCGGCTATCCTCAGGCCTGCCTGGAATCGTCGATCATCTCCGCCGCCCGGACGGCGGCATCGGCGGTGCTCGGGGCAGCGGCGCTGTCCGCGAACCGCCCCCGCCCGACCCGCCTCGGCCTGGTCGGGGCGGGCGTGATCAACCGCTATATCCATCGATACCTGCAGGCCACCGGCTGGCAGTTCGACGAGGTCCGCGTCCACGACCTGGCCCCCGAGCGGGCCGCCGACTTCTGCGCGCTGCTGGCCGATCGCGGGGAGCGGGATCCCCAGGTCGCCGGGGACGCGGAGGACCTCATCCGCACCAGTGATCTCGTCGTGTTCGCCACCGTCGCGCCCACCCCGCACGTGACCGATCCCGCCTGGTTCGACCACCACCCGCTCGTCCTGCACATCTCCCTGCGGGACCTCGGCCCGGAGGTCATCCGTTCCGGCCAGAACATCGTCGACGACGTCGACCACGTGCTCAAGGCGCAGACCTCGGTGCATCTGGTGGAGCAGGCGGACGGTGACCGGGACTTCATCGACGGCACGCTCGCGCAAGTCCTGACCGGTGCGGTCACCCCGGCTGCCGACCGGACGATCGTCTTCTCGCCGTTCGGGCTCGGGGTGCTGGACCTGGCGCTGGCCCGCTTCATCCACACGGCGTCCCGCGCCACCGGCGCCCAGCACGACATCCCGGACTTCTTCCACGACCTCAACCGGCTCGACCGCGCCTGAGCGGTCGAGCCGCCTTGAAAGGACCCCGCGATGATCATCACCGCCCCCGACGAATTCAACGTCCCCGACCTCTTCATCGACGTCACCGGCCTGCTGGGCATGCGAGCCTTCCTCAAATGTGAGCAGATGAACTTCGCGGGGTCCGTGAAACTCAAGGCCGCTCGCGCGATGGTCACCAGGGCCGAGGAGGAAGGCCTCCTATTCCCCGGGATGACGCTGGTGGAGAGCTCCTCCGGCAACCTGGGCGTGGCCCTCAGCCTCGTCGCGGCGGCCCGCGGCTATGGCTTCGTCTGCGTCACCGACTCACGGTGCAACGCGGCGACGATCCGGCTGATGACGACGCTGGGCGCCCAGGTCGAGGTGGTCACCCGCCCGCATCCCGAGCACGGGCTGCTCGGTGCCCGGCTCGAACGGGTCGCTGAGCTTCTCCGCGCGCGGCCCGGTCACGTGTGGCTCAACCAATATCGGAACCCGGCCAACCCGGGTGCCCACGAGATGACGACCGGCCCGGAGATCCTGGCGGCCTTCCCCGACGTCACGACCGTCTTCATCGGTGTTGGGACCGCCGGCACCGTCATGGGCTGCTCGGCGCACCTGCGGGCCCACGCCCCTGGCGTGCGGATCGTCGGCATCGACTCCGTCGGATCGGTCACCTTCGGCGCCCCGGCCGGTGTCCGCCACATCCCGGGTCTCGGGGCGGGCGTGGTGCCGGCCCAGTTCCGCTCCGCGGCGCTCGACGATCACTGGAACGTCCCGGAGGCGGACACCGTCCGCATGTGCCGTCAGCTCGCCGACCGCGGGTTCCTCTTCGGCGGCTCGACCGGCACGGTCCTCGCCGGCGCGCGGGCGTGGCTGGCCGAGCACCCGGAAGCCCGACGGGGGCTCTGCGTCGCGATCGCCCCGGACGGCGGCGAGCGCTATCTCGACACGCTCTACGACGATTCCTGGGTGGTCGAACGCTATGGCCCCCACGACGACTCCGAGGACACCGCGTGGTCCTCGACCCGACCCACCGCCGGCGTCCTCCTGCCGGCCGGCCGCTGACCACTCCCGAGGGACCATGACCACCACCCTGCAGCCTTCGACCGCGACGCTTCCGCTCACCGCCGCCCAGATCACCCTCTGGTTCGTCGAGACCTTCATGCCGGACACCGGCCACCACACGATGGGCGACTATGTCGACATCTCCGGCGATCTCGATCTCAACGAAGTCCTGACGGCCCTGCGGCTCGCGCTCGAGGAGGTCGAAGCAGCCCGCGGCCGCTATCGCATCGAGGGCGGCCGACCCGTCCAGGATCTCGGCGAGCCTCTCGCGATCCCCTTCGAGCACGTCGAGTTCCCGGCCGCGCTGTCGGACACCGAGCGGGTGGCGGCTGCGCGGGCCGACATGGAGGTGCGGCTGGACCAGCGCTTCGACCTCACCGAACCGCCGTTGCTGCGGGTGGTCGTCTATCACATCGCCGACGACCGGATCCTCGTCCTCACCCTCATGCACCACCTGGTGTGCGATGGCTATTCGCGCAACACCATCTATGACCGGTGGCAGGAGATCCACCGGCTCGGCCCCGAGGGCGGTCGGCCCCTGCCCCCGTTGGCGACGCTGGTCGACGCCGAGTCGGCCTATCGGTCGAGCCGGCATTTCGAGACCGACAAGCGTTTCTGGACCGAGCAGGCCCCCCGGCTGCCCGAGCCCTGCAGCCTCTCGGTCGGCAACAGCGCGCCCGACCGGGTCCGTCTGCGCAGCTCGGTCCACCTGCCGGCCGAGGTCTGTGCGCCGCTGCGGGCGGCCGTCGCGGAGTTGGGTCTCACGTGGGGGTCGGCGTTGATCGGGGCGGGCCTGCTCTACACCGCCAAGTTCACCGGCCGCGCCGATCCGATGATCGCCGTCCCGTTCACCACGCGCGTGAGCGCGACCGAGCGGCGTACCCCCGGCATGGTCGCCAACTATCCACCGCTCACGGCGACCGTCGAGCAGGATGCGACCGGCAGCGACTTCCTGCGTACCGTCTCCCGCGATCTGCTCCGCCTCACCCGTCACCAGCGCTATCGCGGTGAGGAGATCCGGCGGCTGGCCGGCTATCACCGCAGTGACCGGCGAGCGCTCGGACCGTTCCTGAACGTCCTGCCGCAGGAGGCGGCGCTCGACTTCGGGGCGGGGACCGGCACCCTGCACAACCTTGCGGCCGGCATGGTCGACGACATCGTCATCACGCTCCTCGACACCCCCGACGGCGGCCAGGACGTGCACGTCAACGGCCACCCGAACCTCCATTCCGACGCTGACGTGGCAGGCCATGCCGCCCGGTTCGCGGACTTCGTCACCCGGTTCCTCGCCGACCTCGACCGGCCGGTGGGGGCGCTCGGGCTGCTGCCCGACAAGGCGCCCGAGCACGGGCCCGCCCTCACCTGGAGCCCGGCCGACGGTGTGGTCGAGGCGGTCCACCGGTTCGCCCGGTCCACCCCCGGAGCAGTGGCGGTGCGCGACGAGCGGGGCGAGGTGGGGTACGCAGACCTCGCTGCCCACGCCGACTCTCTCGCGCGCGCCCTGGCTCCCGGCGAGGTCGTCGGGGTGCTGGCCGAACCCGGCCGGGACTTCGTCACCGCGCTCGTCGCCGCGCTCCAGGCCGGTGGCGTCTGGACGCCGCTCGACGTCGACGCGCCCGCAGAACGGCACCGGACCCTGCTCGCCGACTCCGGGGCGCGGACGATCCTGGCCGCCCCCGGGCTGCTCGACCGCGCCCGCGCGCTGGCGGCCGACACCCCCCACCCGGTGGAGGTCATCGAGATCCCGCAGGCAACCGGTACCCCGCTCGACGCCCTTCGGGCACCGACCGGGGGACCGGACTCGGTCGCCTACGTCCTGTTCACCTCCGGCACCACCGGACGCCCCAAGGGGGCCATGGTCCACCGGGCGGGCCTGCTCAACCACCTGCGCGCCAAGATCGAGCTGCTCGATCTCGGGCCCGACGACACCGTGATCCAGAACGCGCCCGTCACCTTCGACGTCTCGATCTGGCAGATGCTGGCCCCGCTGCTCGTGGGTGGCGCCACGCGACCGGTGTCGAAGGCGACGGCAGCCGACCCCGATGCGCTCGCCGGTCTCGTGGTGAGCGACCGCGTCACCCATCTCGAGCTCGTGCCGTCCCTGCTCGGTGCCGCGCTGCAGCTCTGGCAGGCCCGCGGGGAGCGCCCGTTGGGGGCACTCAAGACCCTGATGGCGACCGGCGAGGCGCTGCCGCCGGACATGCTGCGGGCCTGGCACGAGCTCCAGCCGGCCATCCCGCTGATCAACGCCTATGGTCCCACCGAGTGCTCCGACGACGTCACGCATGCGGTGCTGTGGGCAGACACCCCCGTGGACGTCCGCGTGCCGATCGGCCGCGCGATCCCGGGTGCGACGCTCCAAGTGCTGGGCCCGGACCTCACCCCGGTGCCCGACGGTGTCGTCGGTGAGCTCTATGTGAGCGGGATCTGCGTCGGGCCGGGCTATCTCGGCGACCCGGTCAAGACGGCCACGACCTTCGTCGCCCGGCCCGACGGTGCGCCCGGTGAGCGGATGTACCGCACGGGCGACCGCGTCCTCCGCAACCCGGCCGGCGATCTCGAGTTCGTCGAACGCCGGGACCATCAGGTCAAGATCGCCGGTCAGCGGATCGAGCTCGGTGAGGTCGAGGCGGGGCTGCGGTCCCTTGACGGGGTCGCCGAGGCCGCGGCGCTCGCGGTCGAGGTGGCCGGCACCAAGCGCCTCGCCGGCTATGTGGTCACCGATGACGACCCGCGGCTCAGCGCTGGTGAGGTCGCCGGCCGGCTCCGCGCTGCGCTGCGGGACCGAGTCCCGGCGAACATCATCCCCACCCTCTGGTGCCGCCTCGACGCGCTGCCGCTCACCGGCCACGGCAAGGTCGACCGCAAGGCACTCCCGGGTGCCGACCGCCTCGTCCCGGCAGCCGCGGGGCCGGTCGTGCCGGCAGCACCCTCGACCGCGGAGCCGGCCACCGCTCCTGTTCGGCCGACGCCGGGCCGGACCGCTGCGGCGTACCCCCGGCACGAACACACCGCACGGGCCGCGATGGCCGAGGTCCTGGGCCTGGCCGAAGTGGGACCGACGGACGACTTCTTCGCACTGGGCGGAGACTCGATCACCGTCATCGCGCTGGTGACCGAGCTGCGTCGCGGCGGCTGGCGGTTGGAGCCCCACCACGTGTTCGAGGCGCCCACCGCCCGACGACTGGCCGAGGCCCACGCGCCGGTGGTGACGCCCGCCCCGGCGACGGCCGAGCCGGCGACCGTGGCGACGGACGGCGCGACGGTCCTGCCGGTGACGCCCGTGCAGCGCGGCATCCTGGTGCAGGCGGGGGAGAGCCACGATCCCTATGTTCTCCAGATCGTCGCCCGCCTCCACCGGCCCCTCGATCCGGCCGCGGTGCAGGCGGCGTTCGACCGGGTGCTCGAGCTGTCCCCGGTGCTCGGCGCGCGGTTCCGCGCGACCGCCGACGACTGGGTGGCGGAGCTGGGTGGGCCGGGCGTTCGGGTACGCCTCATCGACGCGCCGCTCGACGACGTCGCCCGTGCCGAGCGGTCGACCCCGTTCGACCTGACCCGGGGGCCGCTGTTGCGGTGTGCGCTCGTCCCCGAGCCCCAGACCGGCAGCCAGGGGTTCGTGTTCACCATGCACCACGTGCTCGTCGACGGCTGGTCGCTGGACATGCTGCTCGACGACCTCACCGAGCTGCTCGCCGGGCGTGAGCCGGGACCGCGGCCGCAGGTGGGTCCGGGAGACCTGGTCCTGGATCCGAAGCGCGTCGAAGCCGGTCGTCGGCGGTGGACGGGCTATCTCGACGGGCTGACGGACGGGACGTTCCTCAGCGCCGACCCCTGGGCCGATGCCGGGGAACAGACCGTCCGCTCGCTGTCGGTGCCGGCGGGTCTGCAGCGTTCCCTCGGCACCGCGGCGGCGGCACTCCGGGTGACCCCGGGCACCCTGATGACGGTCGCCTGGGGGCTCGCGCTCGCGCGCGCCACGGGTCGCGACGACGTTTTGTTCGGATCGGTCGTGTCGACGCGCGAGCCGCGCCCCGAGGCCCAGCGCATGCTCGGCATGTTCCTGAACACGCTGCCCACCCGGGTGCGCCGACTGCCGGGGGAGACCGCCCGGTCGCTGCTCGCCCGGATCCAGCGTGAGCTCGTCGATCGCCGCACGGACGCCGCCCTGCCGCTGGGCGAGATCCTGCGCGGCAGCCCGGATCTGCGTGCACTCGGCGAGCCCTACGACACGTGTTTGGTCATCCAGAACTTCCCCTGGAACCGGCTCGGCGACAAGCTCGCGGTGGACCGCCTCGCTGTGCACGATACTCGTCACCACCCGGTGAGCCTGGTCGCCACACCCGTTGACGACGGCTCCTGGACGTTCCGGCTCGAGTCGGACCCCCTGCGGGTCGACGACCGGGTCGTGGCCGCTCTCGGGCAGGGCTTCCTCGAGATCCTGGAAGGCCTGTGTGACGGTCGGCTGCCCGCCGCACGGGCGGTGCCCGAGTCGTTCCGGCAGCGCGATCCCGAGCAGGTCCCGCGCGGTGGGCCCGAGGTGCCGACGGCCGGGCCGACGGTCGCCGTTGCGCCGTCCGTCGCCGAACTGCAGGCGTTGTTCGGCGAGGTCCTCGGCGGGTCCGCGGTCAAGGCCGACGACGACTTCTTCCGGCTCGGTGGGGACTCGATCGCGGTCGCGCGCCTGGCCGCCCGCGTCGCGACCCGCTGGGAGGTTTCGTTGTCGCTGCGCCGGATCCTGCAGCTCCGCACACCGGCGGCGATCGCGGAGCACCTGGGGGCCGCGGCGGATCCGGTGCCGGCGACTGGCCCGGAGATCCCGGCCCGGCTCGGGCTGACCTCGGGGCCGATGTCCTCGAGCCAGTCCTCCCTCTGGTTTCTCCACCAGGTGGATCCCGACCCCGCGCGCTATCACATCAACGTCGCGCTCGAGTTGCGCGGTGAACTCGACGTGGACCTGCTCGGTCTCGCGGTGAGCGACGTCGTCGCGCGGCACGAGGTCCTGCGCACGACGTTCCACCTCGTCGGGCGCGAACCGGTGCAACGCGTGGCGCCGGTGCCCGCGCCCGGCGGCGTACTCCACGTCATTTCCACCACCGAACCCGAACTCGACGATGCCGTGCGGACCGCAATGGAGGCGCCGTTCGATCTCGCCCACGAGCCGCCCTTCCGGGCCACGCTGTTCAAGCTGTCGGCGCGCCGGTCGGTGCTGCAGATGACCTGCCACCACATCGCGTTCGACGGGGGCTCGGCGGCACCGCTGGCGCGGGAGCTCGCGGAGGCCTATCGGGCGCGGGTCGCGGGCGTCGCGGGCGGCGGTCCGGCGCCGGTGCAGTATCTCGACTTCGTCCGTTGGCAGGCTGACCGGCTCGGCGATCCGAGCGACCCGGCCTCCCTCGCCGGCCGTCAGCAGCGGTTCTGGCTGGGGCACCTGGCCGGACTGGAGGGCTGGACCTCGCTGCCGCCCGACCATGAGCACGAGACCGCCGACGAGCTGGCCGGCCGCCAGTTGCTGTTCCGGTGGGACCGGGAGGTGCTGACCGCCGCCGAGAGCCTCGCGCGGGCGGCGGGCACGACGCGGTTCGCGGTCTATCAGGTGGCGCTGGCGGCTGCTCTGCAGGCGATGGGCGCGCCCTCGGACCAGGCCTTCGGCACGCCGGTGGGCGGTCGTCCGCTGGAGTGCCTGGAGGACGCGATCGGGTTGTACGCCAACACCGTCGTCTGCCGCATCACCCTCGACCCAACGGAGGCGTTCGTCGATGCGGTGCGGCGCCGCGGCGCGGGCCTGGCGCTGGAAATGGAGAACGCCGACGTCCCCTACGACCAGGTCGTGCGCGCCATCAACCCACATCGTGCGGGTGGCAACGAGCTCTTCCAGACGGTGCTGGTGCTGCAGAACCAGGAACGGCCCCAGGTCGAGCTGCCGGGCCTGGTCGCCGAGGACTATCCCCCGCCGGTGACCCGGACGCGTTCGAACCTGACCGTCGCCGTCGTGGAGGACGGTGAGGGGATGACGGTCGCGGGGGAGTACGTCCTCCACCGCTATGCCGAGGCCAGCATCACCGAGCTGATCGACCGGTTCCGCACGATCCTGCTCGCGGCAGCCGCGGACCCGGAGCGGGTCGCGGCGGATGGTCGCGGGGTGGACGAGGGCGTACGCGGGACCGGCCAGCCCCTCGAGTCCCGCCCCCGACACCCGGTGAGCGAGGGGGTTCTCGCCGAGGTCGTCGCCGCCTATGCGCAGGCGGTCGACCGGGCGGACGTCGATCCCGATGTCAGCTATTTCGATCTCGGCGGGCACAGCATCGCCGCCGTGACCGTCGCGGTGGCGCTGGCCGGGCACCGTGTCGACGTCGCCACCGTCATGAACGGCTGGTCCGCGCGGGAGCTCGCGGCCTGGATCGAGCAGAGCGCGGCCCCGCCGGCCGACGCCGCGCCCGCGCCCTCGTCGTTCGTGAACGAGCTCGCCGAGCCCTATCTGGACGTGTTCGTGCCGCTGCTGCCGATCCGCCCGGAAGGAAGTGCGGCACCACTGTTCTGTTTCCACGGTGGCGCCGGGTTCGCCCTGCCCTATTCGGGCCTGGCGGCCACGATCGACCCGGCGGTCCCACTGTTCGGCCTCCAGTCACCCGCTCTCGTCGACGATCGCGTGGCGTTGAGCCCGGACGTCCCCACCCTGGTGGCGGACTATCTGACCCGCGTGCGGTCGGTGCAACCGCACGGCCCCTACCGCCTGCTCGGGTGGTCGTTCGGCGGCTGGGCCGCCCAGGAGGCCGCCCGGCAGCTCGAAGCGGCGGGGGAGAGCGTCGAATTGCTCGTCCTCATCGACGCGATCTTCCCCGACGAGGCCACGATCGCCGCCGGGCTGCCGGGTGAGGAGTCCATCGCCGACCTCGTGTCGACGTTCGCCCGCTATCTCGACGTCGACGAGGGCGGCACCAGGGTGCCGACGACCGTGGCCGGGCTTCATGCCGCGCTCGTCCGGCAGGGCGGCACGATGGCGTGGTTCAGCGAGGCCCAGGTCGGTCGGCTGGTCGCGACCATGCGCGGCCACATGCGGCTCGCCCGGCACCACACGCCCGGTGTCGTGAACGCGCCGACCCTGCTCATCCACTCGGCCTCCCCCGGGACCGACCATCCGCACGAGCTCGTCCAGCGCTGGGAACCCTATTTCGCGGGTCCCCTCACCTCCACGACGGTGGAGACCTCCCACGAATACCTGATGCATCCGCTGCCCCAGCGTCTCATCGGCAGCCAGGTCAACGCCCTGCTCGACGACGCCGGACGCCAGGTGTTGGAGCGGGAGCCCCGATTGCAGACCGACCCCCCACCAGCAACCCCCGCCACACCGAAGGGCTCCTCGATGGCACCAGCACCCGAGACCGCACTCGACCAACCAACCGCCTACGCGCCCGCGGCGGCGTACGCCGACGGACACCGGCTCGGCATCACCGCTCGCGCCCGTCGTCCCGCCGACGTGGTGACCGAGGTCGGGGTGCTGGTGCGGCGCCGGCTCCGCCACCTCGCCGCCGCCCCCGCCCGCATCCTCTGGGTCGTCATGAACCCCCTCATCATGATCGTCGCGCTCGGCTATCTGTTCGCGGACGCGTTGCGGGTGCCGGGCTATGAGGGGAACTACATGCAATACCTGTTGGCCGGCGTCGCCCTTCAGGCCGGCCTCGGCAACATCGGGCCCACCGGTGTGGCCGTGCGAGCGGATGTCGACAAAGGAATCATGGACCGGTTCCGGTCGCTGCCGATGGGACGGTCGGTCGTGCTCGTCGCCCACAGCATCGCCGACACGCTGATCGCCGCCGGCGGCCTCGTGATCGTGGTGATCGCAGGGCTGCTCGTCGGCTGGCGGCCCGACACCGACGCGGTGGGCTTCCTGGCCGGATTCGGGCTGCTGCTGCTGTTCACCCACCTCATGATCTGGGTCGGCATCGCGCTCGGCATGCTGATCAAGAGCGGTGAGGCCATCGATTCCATGGGGGCGGCGGTCATGCTCGGTCTCAGCTTCTTCTCCAATGCCCTGTTCGCGCCCAACTCGATGCCCGGTTGGGTGCAGCCGATCGCGGAATGGAACCCCGTGAGCGGCTTCGGCACCGCCCTGCGCGAGCTCTGGGGCAACCCGGTCGCCGAGAGCGCGTCAATCGCGGGTGACCATCCGTTGGTGGTCGTGGCGCTCACCACGGTCGCGATCCTGGCCTTTGCTCCCGCGATCGCCCTGCGGTGCTATCGCCGGGGCTGACCCTTCCGCTCGCCCGCCCGGTCGTCCTGTGTGCCGCTCCCTCCCCGGGGGAGCGGCACCCGGCGTTTCGGCGACCTCTGACCCCGGACTGACCCGCCCCTGACCGCTCGCAGACCCCGCCCGACAAGGGGTGCTGGCACCACCGACGAGCGGCGGCGAGCCGACTGAACTTGTTCCCGAAGCCTTCCCAGGCGGGGCCCTCCCGCCACGACACAGTGAGGAAACCAATGACAGGCATCACGACCCGCGAGGAGGCGAAGGCCGCCGGGCCGATCTCCCGCACGGCGATCTGGAGCGCCAAACACCCCTGGCTCGCGCTGGGAGTCTGGCTCGTTCTGGTGGTCGCCACGTTCTCCATCAGCTTCACGGTGCAGACCAAGTACGCCACCAGCACCGAGCGCATCACCGGCGAATCCCAGCAGGCCGCCCGCATGGTGCAGGCCAGTGGCAAGGACGAGCCGGCGATCGAGGTCGTGCTGGTCACGAAGGCCGACGGGGAAGCGTTCGCGGAGACCGACCCCGCCGACCTCGAAACCGCCGGGACCCTCAAGACGGCGATCGAGCAGACCGAGCACGTCCGCTCCGTCGCCGGACCGATCCCGTCCGATGACCGCACCGCTCTGCTCTATCGGGCATCGATCGACGGCGACCCCGAGACCGCCTCGCAGCGCCTCGACGACCTGCGCCGGACCACCGCGGACCTCGGTCGCGACCACCCGGACCTGCGGATCGAGCAGACCGGTGCGGGATCGATGCAGGCCGACTTCCAGGCGTGGCTGGGGGCGGACCTCGACAAGGCAGCCGCGATCTCGCTGCCGCTGACGCTGGTCGTGCTCTTGATCGCCTTCGGTGCGCTCGTGGCCGCAGGCCTGCCGCTGGTCGTGGGTGCCGGTGCGGTGCTGTCGGCCATGGGGCTGTGGGCGGCCGCGTCCCAGCTGGTTCCGGACCAGGGCACCGTCGCCCACGTCATCCTGCTGATCGGCATGGCAGTCGGCGTCGACTATGCCCTCTTTTATCTGCGCCGGTTCCGCGAGGAGAAGCACGCCGGCTCGGGACCGATCGAGGCGACGGCCATCGCCGCCCGCACCGCCGGCCACTCCGTGATCGTCTCCGGGACGGCCGTGGCCCTGGCGATGGCGGGCCTGCTGTTGATGCAGGAGGCGATCTTCACCGGTGTCGCGGTCGGTGCGATCCTGGTCGTGCTCATCGCGATGGTCTCGGCGGTGACGGCGATGCCGGCGCTCATGCGTCTGCTGCACCGGTGGGTGGACCGCCCGCGGGTCCCGTTCGCGTGGCGGCTGACCAACGGGGGCAAGGAGCCGAAGGCGCTCCAGGCGGTCCTGCGCCCGGTCATCCGTCGGCCCCTGGTCGCGTTGCTTGCCGCAGGCCTGATTCTCGGCGCCATGGCGATCCCGGCCCTGGGGATGAAGCTCAAGGCCACCACCATCGAGGACTTCCCGCGGTCCCTGCAGAGCATGCAGACCTATGACCGCGTGACCGAGGCCTATCCCAGCAACGTCAGCACCGCGCGCGTCGTGGTGGAGACCCCGAGCGACGACCGGCAGGATCTGCTGGCCGCCGCCCAGCGGATCAACGACCGGACCACCGCCCAGCCGGAGTTCTTCGGGAATGCCGCGGAACCGTGGGTTTCCGCCGACGGCCGCTATCTGGTCATGGACGTGGCGATCGCCCACCGGCCCAACGCCGACCAGGCGCGGGACGCGGTCAAGGAACTGCGCTCGACGATCCTCCCGGAGTCCCTGACCGGGGTCGACTCGCCGACCCACGCGGTCGGTGGGGACGTTGCGGCGAACCTGGACGACTCGACCAACCTGACGCGTGAGATGCCGTGGGTGGTCGGGATCGTGATCGCGATGACCTTTGTCTTCATGCTCGCCGTCTATCGGTCGCTGGCCATCGCGTTCGTGACGATCCTGCTCAACATCGTGTCCACGCTGGCGTCGTTCGGCCTGCTGACGCTGATCTTCCAGGGCACCTGGGCCGAGCGTCTGCTCGGGTTCCAGTCCAACGGTCATGTCGTGTCCTGGATCCCGCTCATGCTGTTCGTCGTGTTGTCCGGGTTGTCGCTCGACTATCACGTCCTGGTCGTGAACCGGATCCGGGAGAACTGCCGCCTGGGCATCAGCACCCAACGGGCCGTCCTCGAGGGCGTGACCAAGACCGCCGGCGTGGTGACCAGCGCGGCGGCCGTCATGATCGCGGTGTTCTCCGTGTTCGCGACCCTCACCTTCGTCGAGATGAAACAGATCGGCATCGGGCTCGCGCTCGCGACGTTGCTCGACGTCACGGTGATCCGGCTCGTGGCACTGCCGGCGCTGCTCGTCGCGTTCCGCAAGGTGCTCTGGTGGCCGGGCCGGCTCCCCGAGGCGGCCGGCTCCGACGACCTCGAGGCCGAACTTGCCGCGCTCGACTCGAGCGAGGACGACGCCCGCGAAACCGAAGACGGACAGAAGGAGAAGGAGAGCGTGCTCACCGCCTGAGCCCCGCGTACGCCCACTCCCGCGCACCCAGCGCACAGCACCCAGAAACGTGCGGCCCCGGATCCCCCCTCCCGGGGCCGCACCTGTGCCTGCCGAGTGGTCCGGTCGGCCAAGGCTCAGGAAGCACGACACGGTCACGTCCGTGTCAGCGCCCCGTCAGGTTCTGCCGGAAGAGTCGAATCGTGGCTCGGATGCTCGCCGGGTCCAGGTCCATCCACACTGCCAGCTGCCCCCAGAAACCCCGACAGAAGGACATCTTGATGGCCAACCCGTTCGATGATGAGGATGGCGTGTTCCACGTCCTGCGCAACCAGACCGGTGAGTTCAGCCTGTGGCCGGCTTTCGTGCCGACACCCATCGGCTGGCACACCGTCGTCGATTCCGTCGACCACGCGGCTGCGGTGGAGTTCGTCGCGCGCGAGTGGACGACGCTCACCCCGGCGCACCGCGCCGGCACCCAAGATTCGCAGGAGCTGGCCCGATGACGGGGCAGGCGATTCGCGTCGAGGGGCTGGAGAAGAGGTACGCCGACACCACCGCCCTCGCCGGTGTCGACATGGAGGTGGCGACGGGCACCGTGCTCGGTCTGCTCGGCCACAACGGCGCGGGCAAGACGACGTTGGTGCGCACGCTCGCGACGCTGATCCGCCCGGATGCGGGCCGCGCGATGGTCGCCGGACACGACGTGGAGCGGGAGCCGGGTGGGGTGCGCCAGAACATCGCGCTGGCGGGACAGTATGCGGCGGTCGACGAGCTCCTGACCGGCCGCCAGAACCTCCAGCTCATCGCCCGTCTGCGACACGTGTCCCCGACACTCAGCGCCGCGCGGGCGACCGCACTGCTGGAGGAGTTCGGTCTCGCGCGGGCGGCGGACCGACCGGTCGGGACCTATTCGGGCGGCATGCGCCGCCGGCTCGATCTCGCGGCCTGCCTGGTCACCACGCCGGCGGTCCTGTTCCTGGACGAGCCGACCACCGGGCTGGACCCGGCCAGTCGCCTCGACCTGTGGTCCTATATCCGTCGGCTCACCGACGACGGCGTCACGGTCCTATTGACGACGCAATATCTGGAGGAAGCCGACATGCTGGCCGACCGGATCGTCGTGCTGAAGGACGGCCGCCGGATCGCCGAGGGCACGCCGGCCGAGCTCAAGGCACAGGTGGGCAATGAGCGGGTCGTTGTCGAGATGGACCGGGCGGAGGAGTTCGCGAACCTGTTGGCCGAGGTGCAGGGCTGGCCGGCGGTAACGGTGACGGTCGAGCAAGACCGGCTGCGCCTGACCCTCGAGGCGCCTGAGCCGTTCCAGTGCCTGCGCGCGGTCGCCGACCACATGGACCGTCGCCGGACGAGCGCCCGCCATCTCGCGTTGCGCAGCGCTTCCCTCGACGAGGTGTTCCTGGAGCTGACCGGTCAGCCGACCTGACCGCGGGCCAACCGCACCAGCTCGGGCAGGACTTCGGCCGCGGTGCCCTGCCACCAGTGGGTCATATAGTCGGTCAGCCGTGATTCCTCGGGGTTGATCTCGATCACCGGGGTGCCTCGCTCGAGCGCGGCGAAGGGCAGCGACCCGGCGGGCTGGACGATCCCGGACGTCCCGACGACGAGCATCAGGTCGCAGCTCGCCGACGCGTCGACGGCGTCCTGGAACGCCTTCTGCGGCAGGACCTCGCCGAACCACACGATCCCCGGCCGGATCCAGCCACCACAGGCCGTGCACTTCGGTGGCTCGACCCGCTCGGGGATGTCGCCGGGGATCTCGAGCTCCGCCTGCCAGGGAGCGGCGCAGTCGAAACACCGATAGTCGAACAGGCCGCCGTGCACATGGCTGAGCACGTCCGACCCGGCGCGTTCGTGCAGGTCGTCGACATTCTGTGTGATGACGCTGACCTTCTTGAAGGTCGCCAGTTCAGCGAGCGCGAGATGGCCGGCGTTGGGCTCGACCAGGCGGATCATCTGGGCTCGCCGGAGATACCACGCCCACACCAGGGACGGCTCCTCCGCGAAGGCCTCCTCGGTCGCCAAGGTCATCGGGTCATACTTCGCCCACAGGCCGTCCTGGACATCGCGAAAAGTGGGTACGCCGGACTCAGCGGACATTCCGGCGCCGGTCAACACGGCGATGTGACGGGCTTCGACAAGACGATGACGCAGTTCCACGGGCAGGCTCATGGCCCCAGTCTGCCTGCGCAGCTGGCGTTCTGCGTCGACATTGATGCTCTCGCCGGGAACACCGACCCGCTCGGCCTAGCCTTCCCACCCGCCGGGTGGTGAGCGGTGTTCGCTCCCTGAGGTCAGACCCCGAGGTTGAGGTCGACCATCAGCTCGCCCGCGATGCGTTCGAGTTCGGTCTTGACCGGGCCCATCCGAACCTCGGGCCCGCGGAGCGTGGCCTTGCACTCGAACAACTGCCCGCCGTGCCACGGCGCATCGGTGACGGTCGACTCGAGGCGCTCGATGGTGACGCCGTGACCGCGCAGCGCGGTCGTGATCTCCTGGATGATGCCCGGCTTGTCGTTGCCGACCAGCTCGAGGCGGAACGCCACCGAATCCTCGGGGACCGTGCTCTCGGCCTCGGCCTTCTGCACGCTGATCTCGAGGCCCTCCAGGCCCTCGAGATTGTCGGCCAACTCGTCGGCCCGATCGTCGGGGAGGGTGACCTGAACCAGCCCCGCGAACTTCCCGGCCAGTTCGGCCATTTCGCTGCGTTCCCAGTTGCCGCCAGCGCGGGACACCGCGTCGGCGAGCGACTGAACCAATCCGACCTGCTCGTCGCCGATGACGGTGATCACATAGGTAGCCATGCGGTTAGCCTATGCTTCCGGCGCCCGCAGTGAGCGGGTCTCCGGGAAAGATGTGGAGTCTGATCGGGCGATCGATTCGGCCGTTCGATCAGGCCTGTCTGGGGGCGCGGGGAGAGATCATCGCGAGCCGCTCGATCGCAAAGCGATAGCCCTGCACACCGCAGCCGACGATGACGCCAGCGGCGATGTCGGACAGATAGGAGTGGTGCCGGAACGGTTCGCGGGCGTGGACGTTGGAGATGTGCACCTCGATGAGGGGGCCGTCGATCGTCGCGAGCGCATCGCGGAGGGCGACGGACGTGTGGGTGTATGCCCCCGCGTTCACCACGAAGCCCACCGCCGCCGTGCGCCACCGATGAACCGCCTCCACCAGCTCGCCCTCGTGATTCGACTGGAAACACCGGACATCGAGACCACAAGTATCCGCGGTCTCGTGGCACAGGCGTTCGATGTCGGCCAGAGTTTCGCGGCCATAGATCTCGGGCTGCCGCTGACCCAGGAGGTTCAGGTTGGGGCCGTTCAGAACGGCGATGAAATCACGGCCGGTATCGGGCATCGGTCCTCCGCTCGGGTCTCGGGACAGGATGCCACGAATCGTCACGACAGCGATCCCGGCCCGGGATGCTCCCTGCGGGCACTCCGCGGATCCGCGGTGGCACCGAGGACCCTCGACTAGGCTTGGCGACAAACACGGGTGAGCCGCTTCGACGTCCCCGACCCCGCGCGATGCTGCGCACGCTGCTTCTGCGCGACCCGTTTCGCGGCGGCCCGACAGCACAGTCGATCCGGATGGAGAAGCCCCCATGACTCAGATGCGTGCCGCCGTCGTCAACGATTTTGCGAAGCCATTGTCCGTCGAGGAGATCGCGCGTCCGACGCCCGGTCCCGGTGAAGTCCTGGTGGAGCTGGTGGCCACCGGCGTCTGCCACACCGACCTGCACGCGGCAGAGGGCGATTGGCCCGTGAAGCCCACCCCGCCGTTCGTGCCCGGCCACGAGGGCGTCGGCAAGGTGGTGGAGGTCGGTGAGGGAGTCCTCGATCTCGCCGTCGGCGACCTGGTCGGCAACGCCTGGCTGTGGTCGGCGTGCGGGTCCTGCGAGTTCTGTCGCAAGGGATGGGAGACGCTCTGCGAATCCCAGCGCAACGGTGGCTATTCGGTGAACGGCAGCTTCGGGCAGTTCATGCTCGTCGACGAGCGCTTCGCCGCCCGCATCCCCGACGGTGTCGACGTGCTCGAGGCCGCGCCGGTGCTGTGCGCGGGCGTCACCGTCTACAAGGGCCTCAAGGTTGCCGAGACCAAGCCCGGCCAGTGGATGGTCGTGTCCGGCATCGGTGGCTTGGGCCATATGGCGGTGCAGTACGCCGTGGCCATGGGGATGCGCGTCGCCGCCGTCGACATCGCCGACGACAAGCTCGAACTGGCGAAGCACTATGGCGCCGAAGTGCTCGTCAATGCCAAGGACACCGATCCCGTGGCGGCCATCCTGGAGGGCACGGGCGGGGGCGCGCACGGCGTACTCGTCACAGCCGTCCACCCCACCGCCTTCGGACAGGCGATCGGGATGGCGCGCCGGGGCGGAACCATCGTCCTCGTCGGCCTGCCACCGGGCGACTTCCCCGCACCCATCTTCGACATCGTGCTCAAGGGCCTCACCGTCCGGGGCTCCATTGTCGGGACGCGCCAGGACATGGTCGAGGCGCTCGACTTCTTCGAGCGCGGCAAGGTCAAGCCGCGCGTGCACGAGCGTCAGCTGACCGAGATCAACGACATCTTCGACGAGATGAAGGACGGCAAGATCGACGGTCGCGTGGTGGTGCGGTACTGAGCGTCGCGTCGATCGACCCGACTAGAGACGACTGGTAAACGGACTCGGCGTCGCGTCGGTCGCGAGCCGAAAAAGGCGGACGATGCGACCGGACTCGCGTTCGTACGCCCGGTAGCCCGGCCACTGCTTCTCGATGCGCGTCCAGACCGCTTCCCGCTCGCTGTCGGGGACGCGTTCCGCGTGCACGCGATAACGCTGCCCGCGCACGACGGCCTCCGCGTCGGGATGGGCCTTCAGGTTGGCGGTCCAGCCGGGGTGATTCCCACGGGCGAAGTTGGTGCCCGCGATGATCGCGCCGCCGTTGCCGTCGGGGGTGTACATCAACTCGACCACTCGCGGCTCGCCCGATTTCGCTCCCGTGGTGTGCAGCACCAGGGAGGGAACGAGGATGCCGGAGACGATCAGGCGGCCGCGGGTCACGCGTTTGAGGAACCGTTCCGCCGGTGGGAGTGCCACGGGTCCGATGGCCCGAAAGGCACGGGTGCGGCTGATCGGAGCGCAGATCTGGCGCAGGACCCGGATGAGCGAGGACATGGCGGAATCGTCACACATCTCCGGACTGCGCGAGAACGGTGGAGTCCCTGAACAGCGCGTCGGATAGCGCGTCCCGTCGGGGAATACCCCTGTGCCTCCCGGGGTTGAGTCAATGAGGCTCAACTTTGGTTGCTGGCGCCATGAGGCGGCGGCATAGTTGAGCATGACAGGCTCAATCTTGAGTCGCTGACTCTTCGGGCCGGTGAACCCCGGCCCCAACAGACGAGGACGTATGGACACGAACAAACTGACCACGATGAGTCGGGATGCGGTCTCGGCAGCGGTTCGCAACGCACTGACCGAGGGCAACCCCCAGGCCGAGCCCGAGCACCTGCTGCTCGCGCTCCTATCCATTCCCGGCAACACCGTCGGGCCGCTCCTGAGCTCCGTCGGCGCCGACCCCAAGGTGGTCGAGGCCGCCGCGCAGGGCGCGATCAAGAAGCTCCCGTCGACCTCGGGCTCATCGGTAGCGCAGCCGACGATGTCGGGGGCGCTGGCCCGCGTGCATGCCGAGGCCGAGAACCAGGCCCAGAAGCTCGGCGACAAGTTCGTCTCGACCGAGCACCTGCTCATTGCGCTCGCCAGGGTGAAGTCCGCTGCACAGCAGATCCTCAACCAGCTCGGGGCGACCGACAGCAAGCTCGCGAAGGCGTTCAACGAGGCACGCGGCGACAAGCGGATCACCTCGGCCGAAGCAGAGGGCACGAGTGGTGCGCTCGATCAATACTCGATTGACCTCACCGAATCCGCCCGCGCCGGCAAGCTCGACCCGGTCATCGGCCGCGACTCCGAGATCCGGCGTGTCGTGCAGGTGCTGTCCCGGCGCACCAAGAACAACCCGGTCCTCATCGGTGACCCGGGCGTCGGCAAGACCGCCGTCGTCGAGGGCCTGGCCCAGCGGATCATCGCCGGTGACGTGCCCGACTCCCTCAAGGGCCGCAAGCTCGTCTCGCTGGATCTCGGTGCCATGATCGCCGGCGCGAAATATCGCGGCGAGTTCGAGGAGCGGCTGAAGGCCGTCCTCACCGAGATCAAGGAGGCCGAGGGTCAGATCATCACGTTCATCGACGAGCTGCACACCGTGATCGGTGCAGGCAAGGCCGAGGGGTCGATGGACGCGGGCAACATGCTCAAGCCGATGCTGGCCCGCGGTGAGTTGCGGATGATCGGCGCGACCACGCTGGACGAATACCGCGAGAACATCGAGAAGGACCCGGCGTTCGAGCGCCGGTTCCAGCAGGTCTATGTCGGTGAGCCGAGCGTCGAGGACACGATCGCGATCCTGCGCGGCCTGCGCGAGCGCTATGAGGGCCACCACAAGGTCGCCATCACCGACGGGGCCCTGGTGTCGGCGGCGACGCTGTCGAATCGCTATATCACCGCGCGGAAGCTCCCGGACAAGGCCATCGACCTCGTCGACGAGGCCGCGTCGCGGCTGCGGATGGAGATCGACTCCTCGCCGGAGGAGATCGACCAGCTCCGCCGCAACGTCGACCGGATGACCATGCAGCAACTCGCGCTGGAGAAGGAAGAGGATCCGGCCTCCAAGGAACGGCTCGCCCGCTTGGAGGAGGAACTCGAGAACGCGAAGGAGGAGCTGCGCGGACTTGAGGCCCGCTGGGAGGCCGAGAAGTCCGGTCTCAACAAGGTCGGTGAGCTGAAGTCGCAGATCGACGAGCTGCGCGGCGAGGCCGAGCGCGCCCAGCGCGAGGGCGACCTCGCCCGGGCGTCGGAGCTGCTCTATGGCCAGATCCCCGCGCTCGAGGCGCAGATGGCCAAGGCCGACGAGGAGGACGCGAACTACAAGCCGATGGTGTCCGAGGAGGTCACCGCGCACGACATCGCCGAGGTGGTGAGCGCGTGGACCGGCGTACCCGTCGGACGCATGCTCCAGGGCGAATCCGAAAAGCTGCTCACGATGGAGTCGCATATCGGCAAGCGTCTGATCGGGCAGAAGACCGCCGTCACGGCCGTCGCCGATGCGGTGCGGCGCTCGCGGGCCGGGATCTCCGACCCGAACCGGCCGCTGGGATCGTTCCTGTTCCTCGGCCCGACCGGTGTCGGCAAGACCGAGCTCGCCAAGTCGCTCGCGGAGTTCCTCTTCGACGACGAGCAGGCCATGGTGCGGATCGACATGTCGGAGTATTCGGAGAAGCACTCCGTCTCCCGGCTCGTCGGTGCCCCTCCGGGCTATGTCGGTTATGAGCAGGGCGGTCAGCTCACCGAGGCCGTGCGGCGTCGGCCCTATTCGGTCGTGCTCCTCGACGAGGTCGAGAAGGCTCACCCCGAGGTGTTCGACATCCTGTTGCAGGTGCTCGACGACGGGCGGCTGACCGACGGGCAGGGGCGTACTGTCGACTTCCGCAACACCATCCTCATCCTCACCTCGAACCTGGGCTCGCAGTTCCTGGCCGATCAGAAACTGGACGCGAAGACCAAGAACGACGCAGTGATGGAGGTCGTGCGCAAGTCGTTCAAGCCGGAGTTCCTCAACCGTCTGGACGAGGTCGTCATGTTCGACCCGCTGGGTCTCGACGATCTCACGCACATCGTCGACATCAACCTGCGGCGCCTCAACGACCGCATGGCCGATCGGCGCATCGTCATCGACGTCACCGAGGCGGGCAAGCAGTGGCTCGCGGAGACCGGCTTCGATCCGGTCTATGGTGCACGGCCGCTGCGTCGCCTGGTGCAGAACACGATCGAGGACGCGCTCGCGCGGAAGGTCCTCGCGGGCGAACTGCTCGAGGGCGACGCGGTCACGTTCGATCGTGCGTCGGACGGTGAGGGCCTGGTGATCGTGGGGGATTCGGGGGGTACGCCGGATCTCGCCGACCAGGTCGAGGAGGCCTGATCCTCGCCTCGAAATGACCGTACGCCGGGTCGCTGCCCCACGCGGGTGGCGGCCCGGCTTGCTCATCCCTATGAAAGAACGCGGGCGGAAGACGCGTGCTCGACACAGTCATTGGCTTACGGCGCGTGAAGTTCGCTGAGCAGCCAGGGATAGGGGTCCGTGATGGTCGCTCGTCGTGATCGTAGGTCGCGCAGCAGGCCGGTCAGCACGGGGCCGGCCGAATAGTGTCGACCACGTGTTTGTCCGTGCGCAGTGAGGAGACCAGCACCCACGAGGTCGCTGAGATCGCGCGACGCTGTGCGTACCTCCGTGAGGGCCGCCTGCGCATAGACCGGCCGGGTTAGCCGGAAGCCGAGAGTCGCCATGTGGAGCGGATCGATCACTCGCTCGGAGCCCGCGATCGCCGGCCAAGTCATGGATCGCAGTGAGCACGCGCTCTGCCTCGTTGAACCGGCGCTGCACGGTCTGGGCTTGCATGTGGTGCGCGCGGAGATTGAACTTCACCCACAGGCGCGCGGATCGCTCGCAATTCCACCCGCCAGCGCCCGTGCGGGCAAGGATCCGGTAGTAGTCGTCGGTGTTGTGGCCAAGCCATTCCTCGATGCTGGAGAACGTCGGCTCCAGGATCGCGTCCTGCGCGAGCACGAGTGTCTGAACCGCCCGAGCCAGGCGCCCGTTGCCGTCGCGGAACGCGTGAATCATGACAAGGTTGAGGTGTGCCATAGCGGCAGTAATGAGGGTGGGTACACCAGCCTCGGATTGGATCGACCTCGCGAAGGCATCCATGAGAGCAGGCACTCGGGCAGCCGCTGGCCCTTCATAGACTTGATCGCCTGTGCGCTCGTCCTGGACGTAGAGGGGTCCGGAGCGATATTGCCCTGGTGACTTGGCGCTCTCATGGCTCAGGAGCATGAAGTGCATTGTCCGAAGCGTCTGGACGTCAACGGGAAAGCCAGGACCTGCCGCCAGATTCAGCACGAAGGCCATGAGTCGTTCGGCCATGTTTCACTTGTCCTAATTATTAGGACAAGTGTCGCACCCTTGGCGCGTTGTCACAATCATTGGGACATTCGATCATCGGTTGAGTCGTCGTCGGCACCACCGGCTTCCTTGGATCTCCGCATAGTACGGTGACGCCATGATGACGATCGACGGCGTACTGGAACGCGTGGCGGGTGGCGAAACTTGCGAGACGATCGTTGGCGAAGCTTTCGAACGCGGGCACTCGGACCCGGCGGCCGCGCACGTCTTCACCGCCTCATATGCCGAGGACGCCCTGGCTGCGGCCCGCGCGGCCGACGCCGCCGGGCGGGACCCCGGCCGTCCGCTGGCCGGGCTGCCGGTCACGATCAAAGACCTTTTCGATGTCGCCGGTGAGACCACCCTGTCCGGCTCGATCGTGCGCCGGGGCCTGCCGGCCGCCGAGAGCGACGCGGTCGTGGTTTCGCGGCTGCGTGGGGCCGGCGTTGCGATCACCGGGCGCACGAACATGGTCGAGTACGCGTTGGGTGGGGTTGGCCTCAACCCGCACTATGGGAACCCGCGCAACCCGGCCGATCCCGAAGTGGCTCGCGTCCCCGGCGGTTCGTCGTCGGGGGCAGTGGTGTCGGTGGGGCTGGGCCTGGCGGTCGCCGCGGTGGGCTCGGACACGGCCGGTTCGGTGCGGATCCCCGCGGCCTTGTGTGGACTGGTGGGTTTCAAGCCCACCCAGGCCCGGGTGCCGCTGACCGGGGCGGTCGAGCTGTCCCGCTCGCTGGATTCGATCGGGCCGATCGCCAACTCGGTGACCGATTGCCTGTCCTTGGACGCCGTGCTGGCCGACGCCCCGATCCAGGTGGCTTCGCGTTCGTTGTCCGGGCTGCGACTCGCGGCGGCCCAGACCTTCGTCCTCGACGACCTCGAACCCGAGGTGGCCGCAGCCTATGAGCGAGCCTTGCGAACCCTTGCCGACGCCGGGGCCAGCATCGAGGAAGTGCCGCTGGCGCAGTTCGGCCAGATCGCCGAACTCAACCAACCGAGCGGGCTGTCTCCGATCGAGTGCTGGGCGGCGCACGGGGACCTCGTGCGCAGTCGCGAAGGCGACGTCGATCATCGGGTGTCCCAGCGGATGAAGCTGGGAGATGGGATCAGCGTGGCCGACTATCTGGCGATCCACGACCGTCGTGCGCGCTGGATTGCCGAGACCGAGCGGGCGCTGGAGCCGTTCGACGCCGTCCTGTGCCCGACGGTGCCGATCGTGGCGCCGGCGATCGGCGATCTGGAGGCGTCCGACGAGGCCTATTTCGAGGCGAACAGGCTGCTGCTGCGCAACCCCTTCGTGGTCAATTGGCTCGACGGCTGCGCCTTCTCGTTGCCGTGCCAGGCTCCCGGCGAGTTGCCGGTCGGCCTCATGATCGCGGGGCCGCGTGGCGCGGACGCCCGCGTCGCCGAGGTGGCGTTGGCCGCCGAGGCAGCGCTCGGCCCGCGCTGAATCCGCTGGGATCCGCCGAGATCCCGGACATCGCTCCTGACAACGACAGCGAGCGCCCTCGGTGCTCACCCGCGTCAGTGCCGCCGTTCCCCTAGACTGCCTGCACTCCCGCTCGAAGAGAATCCGTGGATTGGCAATGGAGGAGCGCGATATGAAGCCAACCGCACGCGTGTTCATCAGCAGCGCTCGCGGTCAGCAACTGGACAGTTATCGCGCCCGAGTTATCCAAGTTGTTCGCCGCTATGGCTTCGAGCCCGTTTTCATGGAGGAGTTCACGCCGGACCGGCGTCCTCCAGCCAGCTATTGTCGCGAGCTGGTTCAGGGCTGTGACGCCATGGTGCTGTTGGTGGCGCATCGTTATGGCTCGTTGGTGCCGGGCGAGGATCGTTCCTATACCGAGTTGGAATACGACACCGCGATCGAACTGCCGGACGTTGATCTCATGGCTTGGATCGTCGACGACAACTGCCCGTGGCGACCGGCCGAGATCGATCAAGCCGACGACAGGGACCGGCTGGAGCGTTTCAAACAAAAGCTGGGTACGCATACCGTGGGCAGATTTGCCGATCCGGAGGGGTTTCAGGAGCAGATTGCCTATGCGCTCGCTGATCTGCGGCAACGACTGAACACTCGAGAGGCGGGGAGATCCCGCGCGCCCACGGTGGTGCCTCCCCATCGTCGCAACCTCCCCCGTGCCCCCGAGAAGGCAGCCTTCCCCGTCTATGTGGGTGGTCTGACCTTCACTGGCCGCACCGAGCAACTGGAGTGGCTGGATTCTTGGGCGAACGGGACCGACGGCGTGGCGGTGATCGAGGCCATCGGTGGCACAGGCAAGAGCGCATTGACGTGGGAGTGGTTCAGCGATCGTGCACCGGCCGCGATCGACGGGCTCGCCGGACGCTTCTGGTGGAGCTTCTATGACAGCTCCAACACGCTGAGAAAGTTCCAACAGGTGTTGTTGGCCTACCTCACCGGATGCGCGCCCGCGGAGGCAGAAGCGTTGGATGCCGTTGCACTGGCTGATGCGGTGTTGCATGAGTTGGAGGCGCGACCGTTCCTCGTGGTGATGGATGGTTTCGAACGACTCCTCAACGCCTATCACCGGTTTGATGCCTCGACCGTGACCGACGACGAAGTTGACCGCCTGCTCAAGGACCACGCACGCGCGGTCACCGATCCCAACGCTCACGATTTCGTACGCCGCCTCGCCACGCTCCGGACGAGCAAAGTGCTGATCAGCAGCCGCCTCTTGCCTGATGCCCTCACGGGTTTCGGCAACATTCTCCTGCGCGGTGTTTCCCATCTTCGCCTGCCCGGGTTGCGCACCACTGAAACCCGGCACCTGCTGAGCAAACTCGGCGTGCAGAACAGCCATTCCGAGGTGAAGCTCTTCTTTGATCGCCTGGACAACCATCCGCTGCTGATCGGCATTGTGGCCGGTCTGGTGCGGAAGCATCGGCCGGCACCGGGGGACTTCGATGCGTGGGTGGCGGATCCCCAGGCCGGGCAGCGATTCACGGTCGCGGGGCTGTCGATCACTGAACGCAGCCATCACATTCTCGAACAAGCACTCGCCGGACTCGATAACGAAACGTTGGTGCTGCTGCAGGGCTTGGCGATCACCGGTGGCGCGATGACCTGGGAAATGGTCCAGATCATCAACCCTTTCCTGCCGGGTGACCCCCTCCGGATCAGGGCGCCGTGGCCCCAGTGGTTGCAGGATTTCGTGAAGAGCCGGCAGGCTCGCGAAAGGATCGAACAGCTCGATGATCCACGCGAGCCTCTGACGCGCTTGGATGCGGCGTTGTCTGACTTGCAGGACCGTGGCCTGCTGTGGTGGAACACCCAGTCCAACACTTATGACCTCCACCCGGTGGTGCGGGCTTATGCAAGTGAAGGCACCAGCGACGTCACGCGGCGAGCCGCCAACGTGAGGCTGGGGCGCGATCATTTTGGCCGAGTCGCGTCAACCGAAGACCCCGCGCGCGTCAACTCTGTCGAAGATCTGGTCAACACCATCCAGTTCTTCCGAGCCCTTCTGGGAGCGGGCGCCTACGAGGGTGCGACGCGACTGTGGCAAGACAAACTCCACGACGCCCTGCTCCATCGGCTGGGTGCCAATCTGGTGGTCGTGCAGCTGTTGACCGACTGTGCCGGCAGTGCAGCTGCGGATCCCGACGGTGTCCTCGAGTGGTATTTGGCCTGGGCAGAAGGCGGCATGGGACGCCTGTCCCAGGCGCTCGCCCGCCGACTTCGGTGTTTGCAGCGGAGCATCGAGCGCCGACGCGCGGATCACCTGCTCCCTGCTCTCAACAATGTCGTCGAGAGCTTGTCCGCCATGGAGCGTTCGGCCGATGAGACCGCTTATCGCTCCTGGCTGAGTGACTTCACGACCGTGCTCGACAGCCAACCGGGTGATCTGGCGAGGCTCGAGCTTTACCACCTGATCGATCTGATGAGTGCGGAGCGCTATCCCCAAGCACTCCGGCAGTGCGACTTGTTGGAGCGGGGCCCGGACAACCCGCTCGATCCGCACTGGCGATCGAGCATCGCAGGGATGCGGGCGCGTGCAGTGCTGCGCATGGGACAGGATCCGGGTTGGCAGGTGCGACTGACCGATCAGCGATTCGGGACGAGCATGGCCGCGCGAGAGGAATGGGCGGCGTTCGTCTGGGAGTGGGCGGTGCAGCAGGGGGATTGGGGCCTCGCGCATGAGGCTGCCATGCAGACGGATCGACTGGCCCGCGTGCAGGGCCAAGAGTCCCTCCCGGTGGAGGTTGCCTGGGCGCTCGCCCAGTTGGGACGGCGGGACGAAGCGGCGGCTGCCGTGGACAGCGCTCTGCTCCGGTTTGATCGCGTTCATCCAGCCCTGCGCCCGCACTATGCGACCGCTCAGGCCCTCTTGGCGTTGGACCGGCCGGCTGAGGCGATCACGCATGCGGACTTGACCTATCGACAGGCCTGGGCCGACGGGCCATCGACGCACTCACCAAGGGCAGTCAGACTCGCCGGGGAACTTCTTGCGGAACTGGGTATGACACCCCCCGCGCTGCCGGAACGTGCATCAGACCCGAGCTCAGTGCCTTTCGCTGCAGAACTCGGCGTGTGGCTCGAAGAGTTGCGCGCACAGGCACGAACGACGGAGGAGTCATGATGCGGTGGGACGCCGATCTGCTCGCCGAGTGCGGGCTCACGGGTTTGGCACCTGCAGACGCCCAGGATCTCTTGACGGCGACCTACAGGGATCTCGAGCTCCGAGTGGGCGAACGGCTGTCCGCGGGGCTGTCTGATGATCTCCTCGACGAGTTCTCGAGCTTCATCGACCACGACATGGAGAGAGTGCGCGCCTGGATCGCCGAGCACCGACCCGACTATGCGACGGACCCGGGTTACGAGAAGCTCGCCGAGACCCTGCCAGAGGCATCAGCGGACCGGTTGCTGTGTGAATACGCGAGCCTAGCCTGGATCGGAGTGCACCGCCCCGACTATTCCGACATCGTGGACCGGGTCGTCGCGGAGATCAAAGCCGAGATCGTGCAGCATCGCGACGTGATTCTCCGCGTGATCGCGGGTGGCTCGCCCTGATCCCTCGGCGACGAATGACGCCCCCTGCACTCGGGGGACTCACGCGGCTGCGTAGTCCTGCATCGTTGCCTGCACCTGGTCGCGGACTGCGTACGCGGCATCGCGCCCGGCCCTGTTGGCGCCGATGGTCGAGGCGGACGGGCCATAGCCCACGAAGTGGACTCGAGGATCGCGCGCGGCGGTCGTGAAGACGTGGGGATCGCGAGGGGCGAGCAGTTCGATGCCGCCGAGCCTGCTGCGCAACTGCAGCGGGGCGAGATGCTTCACCGCGGGCCGGAACCCGGTGGCCCAGAGGATCGCATCAGCGGGTTCGGTCGTGCCGTCGCGCCAGCGTACGCCCTCGGGAACGATCCGCTCGAACATCGGCCGTCGTCGCTCATAGATGCCCAGGTCCGCGGCGGCTCGTTCCTGCGGGCGCAGCATCAGCCCGGTCACGCTTACCACCGACTGTGGTGGCAGCCCCCGAGCGACCCGTTCCTCGACCAATGCCACTGCGGCGCGACCGGCTTCCTGGTCGAACTTTTCGGTACGCCACACCGGTTCGCGCCGAGTCACCCACGTGACGTCCGCCACCGGCGCCAACTCGCCGATGAACTGCACGGCCGAGGCGCCGCCACCGACAACGATCACCCGCTGCCCGCTGAGCGCATCCGGACCCGGATAGTCGACCGTGTGGAACTGCCGCCCACGGAACTCCGCCGAGCCCGGAAAGGACGGCAGGAACGGCTGCTCCCAGGTGCCCGTGGCGTTGATGACCGCTCGTGTCCGCCAAGTCCCGGCTGTGGACTCGACCAACAGCGGACCGCCCGCGCCGTGGCCGGCAGCTCCCGTTGTCGCGTCGGTCACGCGCTGCACGCGCGCCGGCCGGCGGATGGGGAGGTCGAATTCGCGTTCGTACGCCGCGAAGTAGGCAGGCACCTGCAGGTTCGCCGGGGCTCCCGGGTCGAACTCGGGGACCGGCAGCCCCGGGAGGTTCGCCACGCCGTGGACGTCGTGCATCGTCAAGCTGTCCCACCGGTGCTGCCACGCGCCGCCCGGGGCGTCGTTCGCGTCGAGGACGAGGAAGTCGAGGTTGAGGCGCTTGAGGTGATAGGCCGCCGACAAGCCGGCCTGGCCGGCGCCGATCACCACGGCAGAGAAGGTCATATAACGTTCAACTAAATCGGCCGGCGCGATATTCCCCGGGAGATGGGGGAGCCCAACGTGCAAAGCTGAGCCCATGGCGCGCGTACAACTCGACTATCCCGACCACATCTTCACGTTCAGCACGGAACTCGATGTGCGCTTCGACGACATCAACATCGGTGCCCATCTGGGCTTCGACAAACTGGTCACTCTGGTGACCGAGGCGCGGTCGCGGTATCTCGAGCAGCTCGGGATCGCCGAGGTCGCCTCGCCGGGGGTGATCGTGACGGATTTGACGGTGGCCTACAAGGCTGAAGCGCGACTGCGTGACCGCCTGCGGATCGACGTCGGGGTAGCCGAGCGCAGCCGGGTCGGCGGCGACGTCGCCTATCGCGTTGTGCGTCCGGCCGACGGCACGGTCATCGCCGTGGCCAAGACGGGGATGGTGTTCTTCGACTATGACAGCGGCCGCGTGGTGGCGGCTCTGCCGGAGTTCCCCGAGGTGGCCTGACCCGCACTCCGAGGGTCGCCCCGTGCGGGACGAGTGGGCGGAACCGCCCCGTCGCACCGCCGCGGTGGCCCACCCAATATCGTGGCGTCGTTTCAGTCAACGACGACGAAAGGTCCCACCATGGCCAACACGCTCGCACGCACCGCGTGCTATCTGGGCGCTCCCGCTCTCATCGCCGCCGGTGCCGGGGGTTGGGCGATGATCTCCAAGCAGCTCGCCTCGCAGAAGATCGAGGTGCACCCTGATTCGCCGATCCTCGCCGGCAAGACCGTGGCCGGCCCGATCACGGCGTTCGCGCAGGCCAACGTCATCGAGCAGCACGCACAGGGCATCGGCGGCGGCCGGACGTTTGCCGAAATCAGCCACGAATGGATGGAAGCACAGGAGAGCGGCGACAACGCCCGAGCCGAGGAACTCGCAGGAGCACGCGAGATGGTCATGCAGGCCAACCTGCTCCGCGCCTCGCTGTTCACCTCGGTGCTGGCATTCGGAGTCGCCGCGCTGGCCGGCGGCATGGGCGTCCTCACTGCACTCGTCGGGTCGGCGCTCCCGAAGGGCGACTGACCGAGACCCCCCGGGGTTCGCGGTCGTCAGGCAGCGATCACCTGAACGAGGACGATCTTGGCGATGATGCTGAGCGCAAACAGCGCGGCATAGCCCGCATTGATGCGTTCGTCCGCGCAGCGTGAGTTCGCGTACGCCAAAATGGCCGGCTGGCCGACGAAGCCGGCCAACGCGCCCGCGGACCGTGGGGGGCTGAGGCCGATCAGCCGCGCAAGGATCACCACCAGCGCACCGGCGATCACCACGATGATCACGGCCAGGACGCCAGTCTTGAGCCCGAGGAGTGTGAATGCCTGGCTGGCGAAGGCTTGGCCCGCCGCGAGGCCGGTGGCGCTGAGGAAAAGCAGGAGTCCGAGCTGACGGATCGTGAGGTTGGCTGGCATCGGCAGGCCCCAGACCAGCGGGCCTGTCCGTTCGAGTCGGCCGAGGACCATCCCGACGACCAGCGGTCCGGCGGCGGAGCCAAGGGCCAAGGTGATCCCACCCGGCAGCGGCAGGGCGATCAGGCCGATGGCAAAGCCGAGGGCGAGACCGATGCCGGCGGAGAACGCGTCGACCTCGCTGATGCTGCGCTCCGAGTCGCCGAGGAGCGCGCCCACACCGTCGAGTTGGCCGCGGGGGACCACGGCCCGCACGCGATCGCCCAACTCGAGGGCCAAGTCGTCGTGGGCGAGCAGGTCCAGGTCGCCCCGCTTGACGCGGGTGATCACGCCGCCGAAGCGCCCGTCGAAATCGAGGTCGGCGACGGTCTGCCCGACCACCGCTCGGTTGGACACGATGAACCGGCGATAGTCCACCTCACTGCGGTCATGCGCGAGATGCTCGCTGACGCGCCGGCCCAGATGCACCCGCGCCGCCTGCACCGCTGCCTGGGGGCCGACCACGACCACCCGGTCGCCAACCTCCAGATCCTCATCCGGACCGACCACCCGAGTCTTGCCGCCGCGCTGCAAATAGGAGAACCGCACGGAGCCGTCAGTGAACCCGGGCACGGCATGCAGCGGGCCGGGTCGGGTGACCTCGACGCTGATGTCGATCAAGCCGACCCCGGCGGCCGGGGCAGGGTCGTTGCGCGACTCCCATTTGAGGCTCATCACCACAGCGACAACGAGGATCGTCACGAGCACTCCGACCGGATAAGCAATCGAATAGCCCACGGCGGGCTCCTCGGTGCCCACCTGTTCCGCGACGGCGGCGAGCGCCGGCGTGGAGGTGAGCGCTCCGGAAAAGGCGCCGGCGGTCAGTGCTGGGGAGAGTCCGAGCAGCCGACCGCCGACGATGGCGACCCCCGTCGTGGCAGCCACGACCAGCACGCCGCAGGCCATGAGCGGGAGCTGACTGCGCAGATTGCGAAAGAAACTCGCCCCGGCGGCGATGCCGACCGTGTAGACGAACAGCGCCAAACCGAGCGTCTGAATCAGCCCGAGCCCTTCCCCGAGCCGAGGGTCCAGTGCGCCGACGGCGAGTCCGACGAACAAGGCACCGGCCGGTCCGAACCGCACCGGGCCGAACGGGATCTGGCCAACCAAAGTGCCGAGGGCGAGGACTAACACGACCGTGAGCAAGGGAGCCGAGGCCAGCAGATCCAGCATGCTCGTTATGCTCGCACACAGGTCTGACAACGATCGTTGGTCGCCCGGACGAGGAGGCGCACATGGGTGCGGCACACGACATCCCGTTGACTGGGAGCCAAGGGGCTGAGCTGGCGACACGGCTGGATCTGCCAGCCGGGCCGCCGAAGGCGATCGCGCTCTTGGCGCATTGCCTCAACGGGTCCGACGATCACTATGCGGTGAGCCGCATCGCGGCGGGCCTCAATGAACTCGGCATCGGCGTGCTCCGGCTCGACCTGACCGACCGCGCCCTCGGCTCGAGCATGTCTGCCGAGGACTTCTCCACCGCGTGCGAGGATGCCCGACTGGCCATCGGCTGGCTCACGGAACACGTGCAGTCACCGCAGCTCCTGATCGGTCACAGCCTCGGCGGAGCGGCCGTCCTGTCGGTCGCGGAGGAGTTTGCGGATGTGCGTGCGGTCGCCACGATCGGTGCTCCCTCGGATCCGAGCGACGTGGTGACGGATGCGGCCGCGCGACTGCGCAGGGCGCTGCTCGTCATGCACTCACCGATCGACAACGTGGTGGGCGTTGAACATGCGATCGAGATCTTCGCCGCGGCGCGAAACCCCAAGAGCTATGTGTCATTGGACCCGGCCGATCACTTCCTCACCAAGCGTGGGGATGCCGAATTCGCGGCACGGATGATCGGGACGTGGGCCGAGCGCTACATCGTCGAGCCCGAGAGCTTCGCGGCTCCGGATCCGTCAGCCCAAGTGGTGGTCGGCGAGACCGGCCAGGGCACGTTCCTCAACCACGTCGTCGCCGGCCGTCACCATGCGCTCGCCGATGAGCCGGAGTCGGTGGGCGGGTTCGATGCGGGGATGTCGCCCTATGACTATTTGGCAGCCGCGCTCGGGGCCTGCACATCGATGACCATTCGGATGTATGCCCAGCACAAGAAGCTCCCCCTCGACCGCGTGGTGGTGGAGGTCGAGCACGACAAGGTGTATTCCGATGACAGCGACGCGGCCAGCACTGGCGCGAAGCGCAAAATCGATCAGTTCACCCGCACGCTCCACCTCACCGGCGATCTCGATCCCGCTGTGCGGCAGCGGATGGCCGAGATCGCCGATCGGTGTCCGGTCCACCGGACCCTGCACGAGTCGTCACGCATCGTGACGACTTTGGCCGACTCTTAGGTCGCCAGCCGCTCGGTCAGTTCAGCACCGGGGTGTCTGCGGGGATCGTGCCGTTGCCATAGAGATCCGTGGCGAGCTCCTGAAGGGCACGCAGAGCCACGCGCTGAGTGAGCGGGCCATAGGAGATCCGGGCGACACCGAGCTGCTCATATTCAGCGGCTGTGAGCGCGCCCGGCAGCCCGATGACACTGAGCTTGTTGGGGCCGAGTCCAGCCACGAGCTCCTCCGCGATCTCCCGCGTGATGACACCCGGAACGAACACGAGCGCGGCCCCCTCCTCGAGGAAAGCGCGGCCACGCGCGATGGCGTCCTGGATGCTTTCCGCGAGGGGGCGGTCTCCCGCCCGGGCCAGTGCGTCGGTGCGGGCGTTGAGCTGGAACGGCACGCCCTCGGCCTCGGCGGCAGCCACGATCGCCCGGACCGCTGCCACGGAGTCGTCGAACGGCGCGAGCCGGTCCTCGACATTGGCACCGACGACGCCGATGCCGATCGCGCGTCGCGCGGTGTCACCCGGATCGCCGAATCCGGCGTCGAGATCCGCCGAGACCGGCAGGTCTGTCGCGGCCACGATCCGCTCGACTGCGGCGAGCGCGACGTCCCGCGGAATCGTGCCATCCGCATAGCCATGCGCCGCAGCGATCGAGTGTCCCGCGGTGGCGATGGCCTTGGTCTCGGGCAGCGCCGCGACGGCTTGCGTGGAGATCGCATCCCACACGTTGACAACGCGCAGGATCGTCGTGGACTGATGCAACTGCTGAAGGGTCTGGGCCTTGTCGAGTGTGGTCATGGCGGCCACCTTAACGACGGCCTCCGACAACGTCGGTGCGGGCGGCTCGGACGACAGGTCAGCCCACGCGCGGGGGCGCGGGCCAATCGCGGAAATCCGCGACCAACGGCGGCAGCGCGAGGATGAGCAGGAACAGCGCCGCGGGGATCAGGGCATAGAAGTTGATCGCCAAATAGCCGGCAGCGCCGAGCACCCCGCCGAGGAAGAACAGCCCGACGATCGTGATGTGGTGGCGCAGCTTGGTCGTGTTCGCGACGACCGGATCAAGGTCCGCCCGGCTCGGCCGATAGACCAGCTTGCCGAGTTCGATGCCGATGTCGGTCACCATGCCCGTGACGTGCGTCGTCCGGATCTGGGCATCCGAGGCTTTGGTGACGATCGCGTTCTGCAGCCCCATCGTGAAGCACAGCACGGGAATGAACACCCAGATGCGGTGTTCCCAGGTCACCCGATCGGCGATCGCCCCGAACATCAGCACCATCGATGACTCGAGCACGAGAACGGCCGAGAAACGGCTGCGCAGCCCACGCCGGCGACTCCAGTTGAACACCAGTGCGCACATCATGGCGCCCCCGATGAAGGCTGCGATCGCGAGCAGACCGATCGCAACCAGCCGGAAGTCTCCGAGCACGAGGTGGTCCGCGACGATAGCCGTCAGGCCGGTCATGTGGGAGGTATAGGTGGCGGTCGCCACAAAGCCCACCGAGTTCAGCACTCCGGCATGCAACGCCAGCAAATTGGCGAGGTGAAAGTTCCGCAGGGGCGTCCGTTCCGGCCCCGCGATCAGCCATATCCGCCGCCACAGATCCACGGATCGAACGTTAGCCGTCCCGGTGGGCTGCTTCCGTGGGGTTCACGCAGCGACCTCCCTCGCCGGAGGGGCGCTGTCGGCATAGGAACGGGACAACCGGGCGTACGCCTTCGACCTGAACGCCAACAGCACCACGATCAGCATCAGGGCAGACGACAGGATGAACACCAGCGCGATCCCGCGCGCTTCCCCGTCACCCAGCAGCCAGCCCCAAGCCGCCTGGCCGGCGGGTGAGTCGACCCAGGGGATGAGCCAGAATTCGGCGAGCGGTCCCATCGCCATCGCGGAGATCGGCGTGGCGGCCGTCTCCACGCTCATGGCGAAACCGAACACGCGACCCTGGCGCTCGAGCGGCACCACCCGCTGGATGATCGTCTGCTCGGCCGCCTCGGCGGCGGGGATGAGCACCATGTACGCAAATATTCCGACCACGAACAGCCACGGCCATTCCCGCAGGACGAACAGGATGCCGATCACCGACACGGCGAGGTTGACCAACAACAGCGTCCGCAACGGGCGGGCGCCCAGGCCGCGGCGGGAAACGATCAACCCACCGACGATGAAGCCGATGGACGTGATCCCCAGGACGAAGCCCCACATCTGCACCGAAAAGAGCGTCAGCCCATAAGGGTCGAGCAGCGCCATCATCACGCCGCCGATGAAGTTGTTGAAGCAACTGAACAGGATCAGGGCCATCAATCCGGGCACGGCGCGGACTGCCCGGAGACTGCCGGGCAAATCGATGAGCTTGGTCGCGGCCTCGGGATCGCGTTGCACTCCCGCCTCGGGGATCGGCACCCACAGGAGGTGCAGGAGGGCGAGCCCGGTCGCCCCCACCGCAAGACCCAGCGTCCAATGGATCCCGAGGAATCCCACGGCCAGACCAGCGAAGATCGACGTCGCCAGGAAAGCCAACCCCTGCGCGGCGCCCACCATCCCGTTCGCCTTGTCGCGGTCCCCGTCGGGCACGAGCAGGGTCACCGTCGTCGAGAGCGCGATGTTGCGCATGTTCTCGACCACGGCGCCGCCCAGGATCAACCCACCGGCGAGCCAGAACCAGGGCGCTCGGAGGTCGATGACCGTCGCTGTCGGCAACAGCCAGAACAGCGCTCCCGCCAGCACGAACCCGGCCGTGGTGATCACCGAGGAGGCGACCATCACGTGCTTCTTCTTGAACCGGTCGACGATCACGCCGAAGAAGAGGGACGTGATCGAGAGCAGCGCCATATAGCTGCCGCCGATGATCGCGTTCAGCAGCACCGACCGCGTCTCGAGATATACCCAGAAGGTCCAGGCAAACCACAAGAACGCCGTGGCGGTGTTGGCCACCACGGTGTTCACCAGCACCCGGTGGAAGTGCCTCATGCGCGTTCCTCACCGCCGACGAGATTCGTCGGTCAGGGTCACGTTAACGCTGCACTGCGACATGCCGCTTCTGGATTTCCCGGGACGCGGATGTGTCGGACCTCAGCCTCCGGTGAGTGTCGCCGTCGGCCTCAACTCTTCGGTGGTTTGGCCGCGCGCTGTTGCCGCGGCAGCATGGTCGGCAGATCCGGCAGATCTTCCCGCGGGTGTGCCTCGAGAACACCGGAACTGATCAGGCCCTCCTCGACCTCCCGCTGCAGTTCACGGACCAGAGCCCGGCGTTCGAGGCGCCTGATCTCCGCAAGATGGGCATGCGCCGCCTTCAGGATGGCGAGGATCATCAAGATCATCACGATCGTGAACGGGGCAGCCACCAGAATCGCCATCGTCTGCAGCGCCGACAAGGCGGCTGCGCCGCCCGCGAGCAGCGCCACGAAGCAGATCGCACCCTCGAGCAGCGCCCAGAAGACACGGCTCCACAGCGGCGGGTTCGGATCACCGCCGGAAGCCATCATGTCGACGACATAGGAGCCCGAGTCCGAGCTGGTCACGAAGAACACGATGATCAGCAGCACGAAGAGGCCGGACAGGATCGCCGCGCCCGGATAAGAGTCGAGCAGCTGGAACAGCGCCAGGTTCGTGTCGACGGAGCCGTCCTCGGCGACGAGGCCGCCGCCGTTCAGCTCCCGATAGAGCGCCGAGCCGCCGAGCACGGAGAACCACACGACGGTCAGCAGCGTGGGAACCAGCAGCACGCCGAAAACGAACTCGCGAATGGTGCGTCCGCGGGAGATGCGGGCGATGAAGATGCCGACGAAGGGGGACCAGCTGATCCACCAACCCCAGTAGTACGTGGTCCACGCCCCCAACCACTCGGCCCCGTCGTTCCCCCGGAACGGGAAGGTCCGGAACGACAACTGCAGGAAGTTCTGCAGATAGGCGCCGACGTTCTGCACGACCTCCCGCGCCACGAACAGCGTCGGGCCGAGGGCGAGCAGCGTGATGAGCAGCCCGGCGGCGAGCAGCAGGTTGAAGTTCGACAGCCACTTGATGCCGTTGCCGATGCCGGTGGCGACCGAGATGGTGGCGACCAGGGTGATCGCCACGACCAGGATCTGCTGGAAGCCCGGGGTGTCCTCGGCCACCCCGAGATAGTCCAGACCCGCGCTGATCTGGGCTACGCCGAAGCCGAGCGATGTCGCGACGCCGAAGAGCGTGCCGACGATGGCGACGACGTCGATCACGTCGCCCCAGATGCCCTTGACACGGTCGCCGAGCAGCGGCTCGAGCGCCCAGCGAATCGAGACCGGGCGCCCGCGGCGATGGACGGCGTACGCGACGCCGAGGCCGACGATGATGTAGATCGACCACGCGTGCAGGCCCCAGTGCAGGAATGTGGTGGTCATCGCCGATTGCGCGAGGGCCTCGGGGGCGCCGTCGACGCCCGGGGGCGGCGACGCGAAGTGGTTGAGGGGCTCCGCGACACCCCAGAAGACCAAGCCAATGCCCATGCCGGCGGCGAACAGCATCGCGAACCACGGGATCAGGCCGAACTCCGGCTTGTCATCGTCCCGCCCGAGCTTGATCTCACCGAACCGGGAGAGCCCCATGAAGAGAGCGAACACCACGAAGGCAAAGACGAGCACGACGTAGTACCACCCGATCGAGTTCACCACCGTCGTGTTGGCGGCCGAGATCGCGGTTTGCATGCCGTCCGGGAAGATCGCGGCCAAGAGCACGAACGCCCCGACGAGGATGGCCGCCGGCAGGAACACCCGCGTCGCCACCCCATGCTTGTTCACGGCCTCACGGATGTAGGCCTCGGCCGGCTTCTCGCCGGGCGCAGGGTCGAGGGTGTCGGGGAGATCCGGTGGCGGGTCGGCCTGCTCGGCGCTGACGGACGGTGAATCGGAAGGTCGGTCGGAGACTGCCATGCTTGTACCCTGCGAGGACCGACGCATGGTGCGCAACCTGTGCGGCGCTTCTGATGCAGGCTTGAGACCTTTGGCGCGCTGTCGCCGTGGGCCGGAGTGCCCGGTGAGTATCGTCGGTGGCAGTCGGCATGGAAGTTGGTGGGCCAGATGGCAATGCTCGTGATCCTGATCGGACTGGTCGCGATCACCGTCACGGTCGTCGCGGTCCTCGCTGGATTCAAATTGGCGACCGACAGTCAGCGGCGGGCGTTGCCGCCGGCCCGACCGCCCCTGCCGGGCCCGTCACCCTGGCAGGGCTTCCAGGGTCAGCCCGGGCCGCGCTACCCGGCGTACAATCCAGCGCAATATCTGTCCCCCGGTGACCGGGAGCGGATCAATGTCATGCTCCGCGGAGGCCACAAGATCCAGGCGATCAAGCTCTATCGTCAATCCACTGGTGCCGGGCTCGCGGAGGCCAAGGCGGCCGTCGAGCACTTGGAGCGCTATCAGTGAGCGAGACCGCCCCGTCGACTCCCGACCCCGACGTGCCGTGGGCGATGCAGTTGGCGGTTCGCTATCACAAGGTGGAGCCCGCAGGTCGCGTCGCGACGTGTGAGGCGGCGGTGCGGGCCGTCGTGACCTTGTTGGCGTCCGACGAGGCCACGACAGGGGAGTGGGCGGCCGCGGTCAAGCGCTGGCGGGATGGGCGGATCCGCAAACTGGTCCGCCGGGCGCGCGGCGTGCGCTGGGACGACGTCCAGCAGCTGCCGGGCGTCACCGTCGAACAGGAGCGGGCCGCAGTCCGCGCCTTCGTGCCCGGTCCGGTCCGGCCGCTCCCGCCCGAGCTCGCCAAACTGCAGGTCTCGGGCACCGAGCTGCCCGCCGACGAGGAGTCGACCGTCACCGACGCGCCCGTGCTCATCGGCGTGAACCCCCACATCGAGATGACCGCGGGCAAGGCAGCCGCCCAGTGCGCGCATGCCGGTCAGCTCGCCTGGGAGGCGATGACGGACGCCGAACGGGACGCCTGGGCGGGCAGGGACTTCCGCGTACGCGTCCACACGCTCACCCCTGCCGAATGGGCCGCGAACCCAGGCCGCATCCACGTGGTCGACGCGGGCTTCACCGAACTCGACGGCCCGACCGAGACGACCCGAGCGTGGTGGCGCCTGTGAACCGCGTCGTGCCCGATCCCGAGCAGCCGGGCGCCTGGTATGTCCGCATCAACGGCACCGACCACTCCTGGATCGATCCGGAGGACCCGACGCGGCTCGAGTTCGACTACATGCAGCGGATCGCGGACGTTGTCGACGCTCACGCCCCAGCCGGGGAGCGGCTCCGGGTTCTCCACATCGGAGGCGCGGGGATGACTCTGCCGCGCTACGTCGCGGCGACCCGGCCGACATCCGCGCAGATCGTGCTGGAGCCGGATGAGGAGTTGACGGCGGAGGTGCGCCGGACCGTCCCGCTGCCGCGCAATTCCGGAATCAAGGTCCGCCCGATCGACGGCCGGGCGGGGGTCGCGGCGATCCGCGACGACTGGAACGCGGACGTAGTGATCATGGACGCGTTCGCGGGCGCCTCCGTCCCGGCGGAGCTCACCACGCTCGAGTTCTTCACCGATCTCCGCCGCGTCCTCGCCCCCGTGGGCGTCGTGCTGCTGAACGTGACGGACAAGTCGCCGTTCGTGTATGCGCGGCGGGTCCTCGCGGGCCTCGCCGAAGTCTTTCCGGAGTTGATGTTGAGCGCGGAGCCCGCCACCCTCAAAGGACGACGGTTCGGCAACATCCTCCTGGCCGGTTCGGCGATGGCGCTTCCGCTCGCGGCGCTGTCCCGGAAGGCGGCCGGTTCGGTCTTCCCCTACCGCGTCCTCCACGGACCCCATCTCGCCCGGTTCGGCTCCGGCGGCGTGCCGTTCACCGACCGTGACGCCGCACCGTCGCCGGAACCGCCCGGCGGTCCGGCGTTCTTCCGGTGATCCGCGAGAATGTGCCCCATGACCGACCAGCTGGCAGACGATCGTGCCCCGGCGCGCCCCCCGCGGCGACCTCCGCGCAGGAAACGCATCGGTGTCCGTGGTCTCGTGCTCGCTCTCATCGGACTGCTCGTCGTGGGCTGGTTCGGTTGGCATTTCCTCGTGTCCGCCGTCGTCGCGCGGGTTCAGTATTCGGATCAGATCAACGAGCTGAGGACACAGTGGGAACTCGGTGAGCCGCCGCCGTTGGTGGAGCGACCGCCCGCCGGGCAGGCCTACGCGATTCTGACGGTGCCCAAGTGGGGTGAGGGGTACGCGGTCCCGATCATCGCGGGCACCGAACCGGGGAATCTGGCGCGGGGAGTGGGGGCGTACGCGTCCTCGGTCCGGCCCGGACAACTCGGCAACCTGGCGCTCGCCGGCTATCGGACCAGCCATGGCGCTCCCTTCGGGAAGCTGCTCGAGCTCGACAAGGGCGACCAAGTGGTGATCGAGACGAGGGCGGCCGTGTTCACGTACGTCATCGACGTCCCCGCCCGGGATGTCACGGTCGGGGCCGACGATGCGTGGATCCTCGACCCCGTGCCGGGCACCGCCGACGAGCCGACCCGACCGACTCTGACGCTCACGACGAGTCAGGACCTGGTGTGGTCGAACGACCGGTCCGTCGCCTTCGGTCACCTCGGAAGCACCCGCAACAAATAGCACTAGGCTCGAAACCATGTCCGACAAAGCAGAGCTGATCCGCCACATCAAAGACCTCGCGATCGTCCACGGCAGGGTGACGCTGTCGTCCGGGCGGGAGGCGGACTATTACGTCGACATGCGCCGCGTGACCCTCGATGGTGTGGCCGCGCCGCTCGTCGGGCGGGTTATGCGGGAACTCGTTGCCGACCTTGAGTTCGACGCTGTCGGTGGGCTCACCCTCGGCGCCGATCCGGTCGCCACCGCGATGCTTCATGCCGCCGCCGCGGCCGGGGAACGGCTCGATGCGTTCGTGGTGCGCAAGGAGCAGAAGGCGCACGGGATGCAGCGCCGGATCGAGGGGACAGACGTGGCGGGCCGCAAGGTCTTGGTCGTGGAGGATACGTCGACGACCGGTGGCTCTCCGCTGACCGCTGCTGAGGCCGTTCGGGCAGCAGGCGGCGAGGTCGTCGCGGTCGCGTGCATCGTGGACCGCCGCAGCGAGGCCGCTCGCGTGATTACCGAGGCCGGCCTGGAATATCGCTATGCCGTCGGTGCGGACGACCTCGGCCTGGAATGACTCGGCGACCGGTGCGCGCCGGAGTTGTCGGCAGGCTGGTCTAGGATCGGCATACCTCGACCCCCTGTCGGACGGAGTGAACCGTGACTGTTCCCCTGATCATCCTGCTCGTCGTCCTGCTCCTGCTGATCGCGCTGGGCTTCGGCGTGATGAGCATCTACAACGGCTTCGTCCGGCAGCGCAACATGATCCAGGAGGCCTGGCGACAGGTCGACGTGGAACTCAACCGGCGTTATGAGTTGATCCCCAACCTGGTGGAGACCGTCCGCGGGTTCGCCGCTCACGAGCGCAACACGCTCGAGGACATCACTCGCCTGCGCAACCAGGCCGCGTCGGTCGCACAGCAGGAGGGCGCGCTGCCGTCCGAGCAGCGGGCCCGGACCGAGGAGGCTCTGTCGGGGGCCGTGCACAACCTGCTGGTCTCCGTCGAGGCCTATCCCGACCTGAAGTCCAATCAGAACTTCCTGCAACTGCAGAAGGAACTCAGTGAGACCGAGGACCGCATCGCGGCCGGTCGGCGCTACTACAACGCGAACGTCCGGGAATACAACACCAAGGTCGAGTCAGTGCCGTCCAGCCTGATCGCCTCCGCGTTCAAGTTCGAGAAGGCGACCTATTTCGAGGTCAACGACCCCGCCGCCCGCCAAGCCCCGGATGTCAACTTCGGATCGATCGCCTATCGGGGCGACGAGCGCCAAGCGCCGTCTCAGCGTGCCGAGGACCGCGGCGAGCCCAGCCAGCCGCAGCTCGGTCACCAGCAGTCCCAGCAGGGTTATGGCCAGCCGGGGCAATACGGCCAGCAGGAGCAATACGGTCAGGGACAGCAGGGCGGCTATGGACAGCAGCCGGCCTATGAACAGCAGCCTTATCAGCAGGGCCAGCCGCCCCAGCAGGGCTACGGGCAGCAGCAGCCGCCGCAGCAGGGCTACGGACAGCAGCAGCCGCCCCAGCAGGGCGGTTATCAGGTCCCGGGGGAGTGGCGCCAGCCCTGAGCTCGGCGCGGATCTTCCGCCCGGAAGAGCTTCGACCTAGAGACTCTGTCCCAGAGAGCTCACACCAAGCGAGCAGCGAAAAGCCCCCAACGCCGACATGGCGGTGGGGGCTTTTGCTGTGGTTCGATCAGGCGCTGACCTCAGCCTTGGCAGCCTTGCTCTTCTTCTTGGCCATCACGTATTCGAAGACCATCGGCAGGATGGACACGAACACGATCAGCAGGATCGCGATCTCGAGGTTGTCGTGCACGAAGGGCACCTGGCCGAGGAAGTAGCCCAGGACGGTCACACCGACGGCCCAGAAGATGCCGCCGATCGCGGTCCAGGTGATGAAGGTGCGGAAGTCCATCTTGGCCACACCCGCAACGAGCGTGACGAAGGTGCGGACCATCGGCACGAAGCGGGCGATGACGAGGGCCTTGGGGCCGTACTTCTCGAAGAACCCGTGCGTCTTGTCCACATAGACGGGGTCGAAAACCTTCCCCATGAAGCCCTTCCGCGGTTTGAACAGCGGCGGGCCGATCAGTTTGCCGATCCAATAGCCGGAGATGTTGCCCAGGATGGCTGCAACGATCAGCACGGCACAGACGATGACCATGGTCTGCAGGTCGGAGCCATAGTTGATCGCGCCCAGTGCGACGAACATGCCGACGGTGAACAGCAGCGAGTCGCCCGGCAGCAACGAGAAGATCCCGCACTCGGCGAAGACGATGAGGGCCACGACCCACAGGGCCCAGGGGCCGGCGGCGTTGATGATCTTCTCCGGATCGAGGAAGTCGGGGAGGAGCATCGGAGTCAGCGCGGCGGTCTGATTGAGGAGATCGAACACCCGTCAAGGGTAACGTCCAGAGTGTGGAATCCCTGACTTCTGTTCCGTCGGTGGGGCCCGGAGTCGGACCGTGGGTCGGCCCCTGGCCCGACGACGCCCGGTTCGACCCCGCGCTGCTCGCCGAGGGCGATCACCGCAACGTCGCCGACCACTTCCGCTATTGGTCGGTCGAGGCGATCGTCGCCGAACTCGACCGCTCCAGAGTGCCGCTGCGGATCGCTATTCAGAACTGGGAGCACGACTTCAACATCGGCTCGGTCGTCCGGACGGCGAACGCCTTCAACGTGGCCGGTGTCCACATCATCGGCCGTCGGCGCTGGAACCGTCGCGGGGCCATGGTCACCGACCGTTATCTGCACGTCCAGCACCATCCGGACGAGCGGGACTTCCTCGACCACCTGCGCGAGTTGGCGTACGAGATCGTCGGTGTCGACAACCTCTCGGGCTCCGTGCCGCTGGAGACCAGCCAGTTGCCGGAGCGTTGTTGCCTGGTGTTCGGTTCGGAGGGGCATGGCCTGACCGATGAACTGGTCGCCGGCTGTGCGCGCCTCGTCGCCATCCGGCAGGACGGCTCGACTCGGTCGATGAACGCGGGCGCGGCGGCGGCGATCGCGATGTACGCCTGGCGCATCGCCAACCCCACCCACTGACCCTCCTATCCTTGGCGCATGCACGAAACCGCCCAGGACCCCATGAGCACCCCCGGACACCAGGCGGCGCATCTGTCGGTCCCGTTCGATGCGCGGGTCTTGGCCGACCGCGTTGCGACCGAGCGCGGGCGCGTGGTCATGAACTCGATCTCCCTCGGCTGCACGCTCCTCGGGCTCGTCGGCGTCCTGCTCTATGTGTGGCTAGGTCGCGATGGTGACTTCGGGGACGTCTTCCGGATGCTGACGTGGCTCCTGTCGGTCTCCGCAGGGGTCAGTCTCGCGATCCTGATCGCCCGGTTCCTGTGGCTCTCGCGGTTGCGCGCAGCCGTCCGCGCGGTCGGCGAAGGGCTTGCGTTCGTGGTGTCGCGGTGGGGGATCGAGTGCGCGGAGGGGCGGGTGCCCTGGGCGGAGGTTGACCGGGTCGCGGTGTCGAAGGGCGCGTGGGGTCATGGACATCGTCTTCGTGTCGACCGGGTGGATGCTCCGCCGTTCGACTTTCCGTTGGCGGGCCTCGGAGTTCTGCCCGGGACGCTCGACTCGGCGATGCGGGCCTATTCGGCCGGTCGGCACGGTGTCGATCTGAGCATCCTCGACGACTGACCCCGGTGGAGTCGAGCGATTCCGTCGGCCGCCGCTGATGTCCGGCGGCCAGATTCCCCACCTGGGCAACGATGCGAGCTCGCCCATGAAAGGATGACGACGAGCCATTCGTGTCCCCGAGTTGGAGAGAGAGCGCGACATGCCTATTGCCACACCTGAGATCTATGCCGAGATGCTGGACCGCGCCAAAGAAGGCGGCTTCGCCTATCCCGCGATCAACATTTCCTCGTCCCAGACCCTCAATGCCGCGCTGGCGGGCTTCGCCGAGGCGGGATCGGACGGCATCATCCAGGTGTCGACCGGTGGCGCGGACTATCTGTCCGGCCCGACCGTGAAGAACATGGTCTCGGGTTCGGTCGCGTTGGCCGAATATGCGCACATCGTCGCCGAGAAATATCCGGTCAACATCGCGCTGCACACCGACCACTGCCCCAAGGACAAGCTCGACACCTTCGTTCGCCCGCTGATCGCAATCTCGCAGGAACGCGTCGACAAGGGCGGCAACCCGCTGTTCCAGTCGCACATGTGGGACGGGTCGGCCTCGCCGCTCGACGAAAACCTGTCGATCGCCGGCGAGCTCATGGAGCTCTGCAAGGCCGCGAACATCCTGCTCGAGGTCGAGATCGGTGTCGTCGGCGGCGAGGAGGACGGTGTCGCCCACGAGATCAACGACAAGCTCTATTCGACCCCCGAGGATGCCATCGCCACCGCGAAGGCGCTCGGCTATGGCGACCGCGGTTACTACATGACGGCCCTGACCTTCGGCAACGTTCACGGTGTCTACAAGCCCGGCAACGTGAAGCTGAAGCCCGAGGTGCTCAAGGAAGCCCAGGAGGCCGTGGTCAAGGAGTTCGGCCTGCCCGCCGGATCGAAGCCGTTCCACCTCGTGTTCCACGGCGGTTCCGGCTCGTCGCCGGAGGAGATCGCCGAGGCGCTCAGCTATGGCGTGGTGAAGATGAACGTCGACACCGACACCCAGTACGCATTCACCCGTCCCGTCGTGACGCACATGATGCAGAACTATGACGGTGTGCTGAAGATCGACGGCGAGGTCGGCAACAAGAAGATGTATGACCCGCGGTCGTGGGGCAAGTCCGCCGAGGCCAACATGGCTGCCCGTGTCGTCGAGGCCTGCCAGGACCTCAACTCCACCGGCACCACGCTCAAGGTCTGACCACTGCACCAACCGCAGCAGCCCCCGTCCATTCCGGGCGGGGGCTGTTGCGTTCCGTGGATCGGGTTGCAGCTGGTTCGAGGCAACGGGCTGGCCACGACAGCAGAACGCCGGCCCCGTGAGGGGCCGGCGCATTGCGGATGAAACAGCGGGCGGGTCAGTGCTGCAGCACGTGCCCGGTGCCCACGCCGGTCATGGAGCGAACCTCCATCTCGGCGGAGACCGCCTCGTTCTCCTCCTTCGAGGTCAGCGAGCCGATGATGGCGAGGAGGAAGCCAACCGGGACGGACACGAGCGCCGGGTTGGTCAGCGGGAACCACGCCAGGTGGAGCTCGGGGAACATCGCCGAAGCCAGGTCCTGCGAGGCTCCGACCGGAGTGAAGACGACCGGGGAGAACGCGATCAACACGATCGCCGTGATCAGACCGCCATAGATCGACCAGAGCGCACCGCGGGTGTTGAACTTCTTCCAATACAGCGAGAAGAGGATCGACGGCAGGTTCGCGCTCGCCGCGATGGCGAAGGCCAGCGACACCAGGAACGCGACGTTGATGTCCTTGGCGGCGACGCCACCGACGATGGAGAGGATGCCGAGGATGATCACGACGATCCGAGCCACGCGGATTTCCTTGGCGGGATCTGCGGTGCCCTTGTGGATCACGTTGTTATAGATGTCGTGCGCGAACGAGGCCGAGGCCGCGATCGCGAGACCGGCAACGACCGCGAGGATGGTCGCGAACGCGACGCCCGAGATCACGCCCATGAGCACGGAACCACCGAGCTCGAGCGCCAGCAGCGGAGCAGCCGCGTTGGCCTTGCCCGGTGCGGCGAGGATGTTGTCGCGGCCGACCATGACCGCAGCGCCATAACCCATCACCATCGTGAACAGATAGAACAGGCCGATGAGGGAGATGGCCCACGCCACGGAGCGTCGGGCTTCCTTGGCAGTCGGCACCGTATAGAAGCGCATCAGCACGTGCGGCAGACCCGCGCAGCCAAGGACGACGGCGATGGCAAGAGAGATGAAGCCCAGCGGGTTGGCGCCGTATTGCAGCATCGGCTGCAGGATGGCGATGCCCTCGGGGTGCTCGTTGACCGCCTCGCCCAACAGCGCCGAGAAGTTCATCCGGTTGAGGCCCAGGACCCACACGGTCATCAGGCCGGCGCCGATCATGAGGAGAACGGCCTTGATCATCTGCACCCACGTGGTGCCCTTCATGCCGCCGATGAGGACATAGATCATCATGAGCACGCCGACGATGCCGATGACCAGCACCTGCGCGAAGCCCCCCTCGATGCCGAGGAGCACGGCGACCAAGCTGCCCGCGCCCACCATCTGGGCCAGCAGATAGAAGAAGCTGATCACGAGCGTGGAGATGGACGCGGCCATCCGCACGGGGGACTGCCTGGTCCGGAACGACAGCACGTCGGCCATCGTGTAGCGGCCGGTGTTTCGCATGGGCTCGGCCACGAGCAGCAGCGCGACCAGCCAGGCGACCAGATAACCGATGGAGAACAGCAAGCCGTCATAGCCATAGATGGCGACGGCGCCGACGATGCCGAGGAACGATGCGGCGGACAGATAGTCGCCCGCAATCGCGAAGCCGTTCTGGCGGCCGCTGAACTCGGCGCCGCCGGTGTAGTAGCCCTTGCCCTTGGCAGCACGCCCGCCGCTGGAGACGTAGATCACGATGCCCAGCGTCAGGATCACAAAGGCGATGAAGATGACGATGTTGAGGACCGGGTTGGCCTGAGCCTGCATGAGTGTCATCGCTGCTCACCCTCCAGTCGGGACCGGAGCTCGCCGGCCAAGGGGTCCAAGTTTTTGTTGGCGTGGCGGATATAGAGCGCTGTCAACAGGAATGTGGTGACGAACTGCAGCAGCCCGAGGAAGATGCCGACGGTGATGTTGCCGATGAACGGCCTCGACATGAAATCCGTGGCATAGCTGGACAGGATCACGAACAGGAAATACCAGACCAGAAATGCCGCGGTCAGTGGAAATGCGAAACCGCGGAAGTTCTTCCGCAACTGTGCGAACTCAGGGGTGTTGCTCACCGTCACGAACTCGTCGCGGGTCGGTTCTCTTTTGGCCGGAGGACGATCGTCTCCGGGCCGGTCGGCGCTGGATGCCATCGGCCTCTCCTTCTGGGTGTCGCCGTTGAAACCAGGGGATGGGCAAAACATCGCACACGCCGGAGGGTTCCGTGGCCAATTGCCGACAATCGCCGTCAGGCTGTTATGTGCAGCCCATAGAACTTTTTAATGGCGCTCTCAAGGCTGCCTTCGGGGAGCCGCGCAAAGGCGGCTTGGCTGCGCTCGTGTTGGCGATTCGCGTGGGCGTCCCGGTGAACTAGGGTGGATCGCGTGACCGAACCTCGCGAGAACCTGCTGGCCAGCCACAGCACCATTCCGGCGACCAAGCTGCCCGATGATCCGGCGGCGGCCGAGATCCTGGCCCACGGCAAGGAACGGTTCGTGGAGATCGTGCGGAAACACCCCGAGTCGAGCCTGTGCTGGGCGATGTTGGCCGAGGGAGCGCTCTCGATGGGCACGCCGGATGCCGACCTGACGGCGTACGCGTATGCGCGGACCGGCTATCACCGCGGTCTCGATCTGCTTCGCCGTGCGGGTTGGAAGGGCCAGGGGCCGATTCCGTGGGAGCACGGCCCCAACCGCGGTTTCCTGCGGGCGCTGTGGGCGCTCGCGGTTGCGGCGCACCGGATCGGGGAGAAGCCCGAGGCCGAGCGCTGCTCCCAGTTCCTGAAGGATTCGTCCTTCCAGGCCTATGACGTGCTGACCGACATCCGGCCGCTCGACCGGGTCGCGGACCAGTCGGGTGCTTCATCCTGACGTCGTTATCCTGAACTGTCACCAGGGGCCCCGTGTTCGCGACACCGTCGGGCCCCAGTCCTGCGAGAAAGGCAGTGCGTCATGCCCGGCATCATCGTGGTGGGGTCCCAATGGGGGGACGAAGGCAAGGGCAAAGCGACCGACCAGATGGGTGACCGCGTCGACTTCTGCGTGCGCTATTCAGGTGGCAACAACGCGGGGCACACGCTCGTCGTGGACGGCGAGAAGTACGCGATGCACCTCTTGCCGTCCGGCATCCTCAGCCCCAACTCGACCCCGGTGATCGGCAATGGTGTCGTCATCGACCTGGGCGTCCTGTTCCACGAGATCGATGTCCTGACCGGTCGCGGCGTCGACTGCAGCAACCTCAAGGTGTCGTCGAACGCTCACATCATCACGTCCTATCACCGCACGATGGACAAGGTCACCGAGCGCTTTGCCGGCAAACGCAAGATCGGCACCACCGGCCGGGGTATCGGCCCGACCTATTCGGACAAGATCAACCGGATGGGCATCCGCGTGCAGGACCTCTTCGACGAGGAGCACCTGCGCCAGAAGGTCGAGGCGGCGCTCGACCAGAAGAACCAGATCCTCGTCAAGATCTACAACCGACGCCACATCGAGGCGGACGAGATCGTCGAGGAACTGCTCGCCCACGGCGAGCGCCTGCGCCCGATGGTCGTCGACACCGTCCGCCTGCTCAACGACGGGCTGGACGAGGGCAAGATCGTGCTGTTCGAGGGCGCCCAGGCGCATCATCTCGACGTCGACCACGGCACCTATCCCTATGTCACCTCCTCCAACCCGACCGCCGGCGGTGCCTGCACCGGCACCGGTGTCGGTCCGACCCGGATCGATCGGGTGATCGGCATCGCGAAGGCGTACACCACCCGCGTCGGCGAGGGCCCGTTCCCGACGGAACTCCACGACGAGACCGGTGAGAAGCTCCGAACGGACGGCGGTGAGTTCGGCGTCACCACCGGACGCCCCCGGCGGTGCGGCTGGTTCGATGCGCTCGTCGTCGAGGCGGCGGCCACCGCCAATGCGTTCACCGATGTCTTCCTCACCAAGCTCGACATCCTCTCGGGCTGGGACCGGATTCCCGTCTGCGTCGCCTATGACGTGAACGGCACCCGGCACGACCGCCTGCCGATGAGCCAGCAGGAGTTCGCGGAGGCAACACCCATCTATGAAGAGCTCGACGGCTGGCATGAGGACATCTCCGGCTGCCGCGAGTTCGACGACCTGCCGGTCAAGGCCCAGGACTACGTCAAGCGCCTCGAAGAACTCATCGGGACGCGCATTTCCGGCATCGGCGTCGGCCCGGGCCGCGAGCAGACGGTCATGGTCCACGACCTCATCGACTGAGTCCCAGCACTCATCCGACTTCCAATCCCGCACGACTCTAGGAGCGACATGAAGGTACTCGTCCTCGGCAGCGGCGCCCGCGAACACGCCCTGGCGGCAGCGTTGGAGCGCGACCCCATCGTGACGAAGGTGTACGCGGCACCCGGCTCCGCGATGATGGCCCAGGTTGCCGAGCTGGTCCGCGTGGACCTGCTCTATCCGGCCGAGGTCGCCAACCTCGCTCAGGAGCTCGAAGTCGGGCTCGTTGTCGTGGGCCCCGAGGCCCCGCTGGTCGCCGGTGTCGCCGATGCCGTCCGTGAGGCCGGCATCCCCTGCTTCGGCCCGTCCAAGGGCGCAGCCCAGATCGAGGGCTCCAAGGCGTTCGCCAAGGAGATCATGGCCGCCGCCGGCGTGCCGACCGCGCAGTCCCGCCTCTGCGCCGACATGGCCGAAGTGGAGGCCGCGCTCGACGAGTTCGGCGCGCCCTATGTCGTCAAGGAGGATGGTCTCGCCTCCGGCAAGGGCGTCATCGTGACCGACGACCGGGAAGCTGCCCTCGAGCACGCTCGCAAGTGCGACTCGGTGCTCGTCGAGGAGTTCATGTCCGGCCCCGAGGTCTCGCTCTTCGCCATTTGCGACGGCAAGACCGCGATCCCGATGCAGGCCGCCCAGGACTTCAAGCGTGCGCTCGACGGTGACAAGGGCCCGAACACGGGTGGCATGGGGGCGTACACCCCGCTGCCCTGGGCCCCGCCCAACCTCGAACAGGAGACCACCGAGAAGGTCGTCCAGCCGGTGCTGGACGAGATGGCCAGGCGCGGCACCCCGTTCGTCGGCCTGCTCTATGCCGGTCTCATGCTGACCCCGAAGGGCGTCAAGGTCGTCGAGTTCAATGCGCGCTTCGGTGACCCCGAGACCCAGCCCCTGCTGCTGCAGCTCGAATCGCCGCTCGCCCAGGTGCTGTTGGCCGCGGCGAACGGTGAGCTCGAGAGTGTCGGTCCCCTCCGCTTCACGCCGGGCTTCGCCGTCGGCGTGGTGATCGCCGCGGACGGCTATCCCGATCAGCCGGAGCTCGGCACGCGCGTGTTCGAGGGTCAGTTCCGTTCCGGAAACATCAAGCTCTATCACGGCGGCACGGGCCGTGATGATCTCGGCAACCTCGTCGTCACCGGCGGTCGCATCTTCACGGTCACCGGTCGTGGGCACACGCTCGGGTTCGCCCGCAAGATGGTGTACGCAGCCATCCAGGCGTTCCACCTCCCGAAAACCTTCCACCGCGACGACATCGCCGCCAAGGCCGCCCGGAACGAAATCCGTTATGAGGTGCCCGAGGGGGGCCTCTTCCAGTGAGCGCCGCCATCCCCAACGTTCTGGCCACCCGTTATGCCTCTCCCGCAATGCGCGAGATCTGGTCTCCCGAGGAGAAGATCCGCGCGGAGCGGCGGCTGTGGCTGGCCGTGCTCGCTGCCCAGCGTGACCTGGGTGTCGACTTCGGTGGTGACGATCCCGACGCGGTGATCGTGGCGTACGAAAAGGTCCTGGATCACGTCGATCTGGACTCGATCGCCGAACGTGAGCGGGTGACCAAGCACGATGTGAAAGCCCGGATCGAGGAATTCAACGCCCTCGCCGGCCACGAGCACGTGCACAAGGGGATGACCAGCCGGGACCTCACCGAGAACATCGAGCAGTTTCAGGTCCTGGCCTCGCTGCGGCTGGTTCGTGATCGAGTCATCGCGGCCCTGGTCGCGCTGGCGGCGCTAGCCGCTCGTTATGGAGAGCTCGCGATGGCCGGGCGCTCCCACAATGTCGCAGCCCAGATCACCACCTTGGGCAAGCGGTTCGCGACGGCGACGGATGAGCTGTTGGTGGCGTACGAACGTGTCACCGAACTCATCGACCGCTATCCGTTGCGCGGCATCAAGGGCCCGGTCGGCACCAGCCAGGACATGCTCGACCTCCTCGGCGGCGACGCCGCCAAGCTCGAGGAGCTCGAGCGCCGCATCGCCGAGCAGCTCGGATTCCGGCGGGTGCTCACGTCGACGGGTCAGGTCTATCCCCGGTCGCTCGACTGGGACGTGCTCACCACGCTCGCGCAGGTCGCCGCCGCTCCGTCGAACGTCGCGACGTCGATCCGGCTGATGGCGGGCCATGAGCTCGTGACCGAGGGCTTCAAGCCGGGTCAAGTCGGCTCCTCGGCGATGCCGCACAAGATGAACACCCGCTCGTGTGAGCGGGTGAACGGCTTCGCCGTCATCCTGCGCGGTTATGTGTCGATGGTCGGCGAACTGGCGGGCGACCAGTGGAATGAGGGGGATGTGTCCTGCTCGGTCGTGCGCCGGGTCGCCCTCCCCGACGCCTGTTATGCCCTCGACGGGCTGTTCGAGACGTTCCTCACCGTGCTCGCGGACTTCGGCGCGTTCGAGGCCGTCGTCGACGCCGAACTGCAGCGCTATCTGCCGTTCCTCACCACGACCAAGGTGCTCATGGCCGCGGTGCGCAAGGGCATCGGCCGAGAGCAGGCGCACGAGGCGATCAAGGAGCACGCCGTCGCGGTGGCCCTGGAGATGCGCGAGTCCGGCCGTGCGGACAACGACCTGATGGACCGGTTGGCCGGGGACGCGCGGCTGGGCCTGACCCGGGACGAGCTCGGCGAACTGTTGACCGAGCCGCTGGCGCTGGCTGGCTCCGCGCAGGCGCAGGTCCAGCGACTCGTCGGGCAGGTCGCCGAGATCGCGGCGCAGCACCCGGCCGCTGCGGCGTACCGTCCCGGGTCGGTGCTCTGAACTCAGCCGGCGATGTTCACGTGCCAGGTGATGCCATAGCGGTCGATGAGCTGACCGTATTCATCGCCCCACATCTGCTTCTCCAGCGGCACCACGACGTTCCCGCCCTCGGCAAGCCCCTCCCAATAGCCCCGGAGCGCGGATGACTCGTCGCCGGAAAGACTCATCTGCATGTTGTTGCCCTGCTTGAGTTCGGACATCCCCTCCATCGTGTCCGAGGCGAAGATATGGAAACCGGCAGGCGTGTCGAGCGAACCGTGCATGATGCCGTCGGCGTCCATGCCCGACTCACGGAACGTCATCAGCCGAGGGGTGCCGCCGAGAATGCGGGCATAGAAGTTGAGCGCTTCCTCGGCGTTGCCGGGGAAGGTGACATAGGGATTCAACTGCTGGGCCATGATCGGCTCCTCTCACGTGGTGATCGTGGGCTGGGCGTTCATATTGGACCGCATCGCCGAGCGACCCGGCAACTGAACGCGGAGTGGCGAAGTCCCCGGGACGTGCGACAGTGAAGCCATGTTGCTGAGGGAGACCCGGCCGGAGGATCTGGACGGGGTAATCGGGTTGGAGGAGTCGGAAGACACCTGCGACTGGCTGGGCGATACGGGCCGGTCGTGGCACGAGAACGCTCTGGCCGATCCTGACCAATGGCATCTCGTGTTCGTCAAGGCTCATCCGAGTCGGGACGACGAGGACCGCGACGGTGAGGAACTCGTCGGGTTCGTCGTGCTCGCCGGCCTGGCCAAGCCCGGTCCTGTGGAGATGCGACGCATGGTGGTCAGCGCGGTCCAGCGCGGCAAGGGCTATGGCCGTCAGCTTCTCGGAGAAGTGTTCAAGCTGATCGACGACGTCCCCGACCGCGATCGCATCTGGCTCGACGTGTCGCCGGACAACGAGCGCGCGGTGGCGCTCTATGACAGCGTCGGCTTCGAGCCCTGCGAAGCGCCCGAGGGCGCGCCGCGCAACAACGGCGTGGTCTACATGGACTACGAGCTCTGAGCCGGACGTCCGTCCGCTCGGGTCAGTCCCAGTTCTTGTTCAGTTCAGCCGCTTCGGCGGCAGCCGCTGCCTGCTCTGCCGGATCGAGGTCGCTGGGTCCGGACTCCGGTTCCGTCACGTCCGAGAGGGTCTGCTGGTGCTCCTCGGCGACCGCGGGACGATCCGGATCCCTCGTCCAACCGGCCGGCATCTGAACGATCAGGGCGTCCGGCTCGACGCTCATGCGCACGGCCAGGATCTCGCCGAAGTGGTCGCCGTCGAGCTCGATCTCGTGCGGGTCACGGAACGTCAACTCCAGGGTCCGGCACTGCTGATAGCTCAACTGACGGTCGCGGTCACGGGTCCGCCGCACGACATCGCTGCCCGTGCGTCGCAGGATGGCGTTGTCGACGAGCACCTTCCAGCCGACCCGCACCCAGCCCCACACTCCCTGCGGGCGGGCGGCCACGACATCGAGGAGCCCGTCATCGACCGCAGCGTCGGGCAGCAGGAGCACGTTGTTGCCGATCGACCCGCAGTTGCCGACGATGACCGTGTGCACCTTGGCGCGGCGAGGCTTCTCGTTGTCGAGGCGGAAGATGAGGCGCATCCGGTGGCTCTTGGTGAGTGCCTCCGCCCCGGACTTCACATAAGCCAGCATCCCGACCTTGTCCTTGAGGTCCTCGTCGGTGGACGACATGATCTCCGCATCCAGACCCATGCCGGCCATGACGACGAACGCCCGCTCCTCCTGGTGTCCGCCCTGCGGGCGCGACCAGGTGGCGATGCCGAGGTCGACCTTGCGGGGCACCCCATTGAAGGCAGCGTCCACGGACTCCTCGAGGTTGTCGAGCGTCAGATCCAGGTTGCGCGCCAACAGGTTTCCGGTGCCCTGGGGGCAGAGCGCGAGGGGCACGCCCGAGTTGCGCAGACCTTCCGACACCGCCCGGATCGTGCCATCGCCACCCACCGCGATGACCACGTCGCAGCCGCGTTCGACCGCCTCCTTGGCCATGCCGGTGCCGGGATCGTCCTCAGCGGTTTCCAACCACACGGACTCGCCCCAGCCGGCGGCAGCGGCGGCAGGGTCGATCACCTCGGCCAAGTCCTCGCGCTCGACCTTGGTGGGATTGAAGACGACAGCGGCGTTCGGCATGGCATCTGCTCTCAGGGTTGGGACGACTGCTTATCGACATTACTCGGTGCAGTCCGGACTTCTCCGATCAGTGCCTCGATCGCGTCCGCGGCGTCCTCGGGGTCGAAGCCGCGTGCACGCATCGTGAGGGCGTGGAAGATCAAGCCGTCGAGATAGTCGGCGATCATCCGCGCCCGCCGTTCGGGCCCTTCAGCCCCCAGCGCTTCCAGGAGTGGGACGAGCATCGCGACGAAGCCGAGATGCTGAGCGCCCAGGTCGATGTCGGGGTGGAGCGCCAATTCCAGCCGGGCGCGAGTGAGGGTGCTCAGCGGGGGCCGGGTCAGAGCTGCGGACTGGTTGGCGAGCTGGTGGGCCAGGGCGGTCGGGGAGGACAGGTCGGGTCGCATGTCGCCCGCTTCCATCGCCTCCAGGTCGAGTTCGACCAGGCGGGCGACGAGCCCGTCGATCAGCGCCTGCCTGCTGCGGAAGACATTCGAGGTGCTGCCCGGTGGCAGCTCTGCCGCCGCATCCACCGCCCGGTGAGTGACTCCCCGCAACCCGTGCTTGGCCAGCACCAGCAGGCCGGCGTCGGCAACGGTTCGGCGGCGATCGGACATGCACCGAATCTAGCCCGTGGACGTGACACTACAAACGTAGTAACCTGCCGATGTGAACACGATCATTATCGTGGGCGGCGGAGTTGCCGGTCTCGCTCTGGCTGCCGCGCTGGATCCTCAGCGCTGGCGGGTCACGCTGATCGAACAGCGCCCGGTCCCGACCGACGTCGGCACCGCGTTCGGGATCTGGCCGGTCGCGCAGCGGGCGCTGGCGTTTCTGGGGCTCGGGGATTGGCTCACCGCCGAGTGCGTGCGCGTCACCGACGGCGCGATCAGACAGGCCGACAACAAGCCGATCGTGCAGATGCGAGGCGTTGACATGGCCCTCGTCTCGCGTCCGGAGTTGCTGCGCGCGCTCGATGCTGCGGTTCCGGCGTCCGTCGAGCGGGTGAAACGTCGTGTCGAGGACCCGCGCGACCTGTCGGGGGACGTGGTCGTGGCCGCCGACGGGGCCCGCAGCCGCGTGCGCGCCGCGATCTGGGGAGACACCGCCACGCCGGTCGGCACGTGGGCGGTCCGCGGGGTCCTCCCGCGGCCGGCGGAGGTGATCGACATGGCCGAATACTGGGGCGGCCGAGTCTTGTTCGGCATCTCGCCCGCCTCCGCGCACATGACGAATTGGTACGCCACGATTCGGCACGACCCAGGTCCACCCGAGGCCGCTCTTGACGCGCTGCGCCAGACCCATCGCGACTTTCCGGCCCCCGTCCGGAGAGTCCTGGCCGAAGCGGAGGCAGGGCGCACTCTCGTGAACCGGATCCTGATCTCTCCGCTCACCCGGCGCCTGGTCCGCGGCCGTCATGTGTTGATCGGCGACGCTGCCCACGCGATGTCGCCGAGTCTCGGCAGGGGCGCCTGCGAGGCGCTGGTCGACGCGGTCGCGTTGGCGCATGAACTCAACCGCCGAGACCCGGAGACGGGACTGCGGGCGTACCAGCGACAGCGACTCATCCCCGGACAGGCAGTGCGCACCGCCGCTTCGGTCGCGTTGCGCCTCCAGGAAGCCGGGCCGCGGGTCCACCGCCTGCTGGCGACGCTGGGCTGAACCGAGCCCCGGGCGTCCGGACCAATAAGCTGAACCGGTGCCGACCACAGACATCACCCCCCAGTTCGACCAGATCCTCGGCCTGCCGTTGATCCATGTGGGCAAGGTCCGGGAGCTCTATGCGCTGCCCGACCAGCCCGATCGCATGCTGATGGTGGCGACGGACAACATCTCCGCGTTCGACTGGGTGCTGGACAGCCAGATCCCGGACAAGGGAGCGATCCTCAACCGGCTCTCGCTCTGGTGGTTCGACCAACTGTGCGACCTGGTCGACAACCACATCGTGTCGACCGACGTCCCGGCACCGGTCGCCGGACGGGCGGTCGTGGTCGAGAAGCTCGACATGATCCCCGTCGAATGCGTCGCGCGCGGCTATCTGACGGGGTCGGGCTGGAAGGAATATCGGGAATCGCGATCGGTGTGCGGCATCCCCCTCCCGGAGGGCCTGACCGATGGTGCTCGGCTCCCGGAGCCCCTGTTCACGCCCGCGACCAAGGCAGCCATCGGTGACCACGATGAGAACGTCGACTTCGACCATGTCGTCGGGCAGGTCGGGCGCGAGACCGCGGTGGCGATCCGCGACCTGACTCTGGAGGTGTACGCGGCGGCCGAGCGCATCGCCCGTGAGCGCGGCATCATCCTGGCCGACACGAAATTCGAGTTCGGCCGCCGGCCCGACGGGACCATCGTGCTCGCCGACGAAGTGCTGACTCCTGACAGCTCACGCTTCTGGGAAGCCGCGCAATGGCCGGAGTCCCTGGCGTCCTTCGACAAGCAATATGTTCGCGACTGGCTGGTTAAGGAGTCGGGCTGGAACGCCACCTCCGACGAGGCTCCGCCGCCCTTGCCCGAAGGCATCGTGGCGGCGACCCGGGAACGCTACGCGGAGGCATATCAGCGACTCACGGGCGAGCCCTTCACCGTCGTCGACACGCACTAGGTGTACCCGGCCATCAGGTTGGTGACAGTCGGCTGATGGGTGGGAGCCCGTTGAGTGCGCTGTGGCCTCGTTC
>NZ_JBNZCI010000006.1:0-223162 GCF_050880385.1 Ammonicoccus luteus | reverse complement strand
CGAGCTGGTCGACGATCAAGAGGCGTTACGACACCGGTTCCTCTCGTACACCTTCCCGTCTTGCTCACCAGACCCGGCCCATCCGGCAGTACTGGACCGTCCTGACTTCGTCGCGGCTGCTCCCACCCGACCCCGGCGTTCCCCAAGGGCAGGCTGCCGCCAGCTTCACCCCGCTGCTACGACAGCGAAGCGATGCAGGTCTCTCACCTCCATCCGAAACAACAGCGCCTCGTGGCGCACGACGTGCTCATCGACCCCGACGGTGGTGACCCCGTCCAGACGCTGTGGGTCGGTGAACAGCCAATCGGTGGCCGCGGCCAGGATGGCGTCGCTGGCGGTGTTCCACCCCACCCCGAGATTGGCCGCGGTCCGGGCGATCGAGAGCCGATCGATCACGATCGATTTCACCGCCATCGTGATCGCGTCCCGCGACAGCTTGCCCCGCGAGGCAGCGGCAGGCTTGAGGCAGTGCCGCCACGTCCGCCGACACTCGCGACAGCGATACCGCGGCACACGTACCCGCAGGATGGTTGGTTTCCAGCCGTAAGGCACATGCGCCAGGTCCCGCACCACCGTGTCATGCCGCACGCCCGGACGGGCACACCCAGGACACGGTTTCGGATCGGTCGTAGGGGCACACACCAAGACGCTGTGGTCAGGCTCGACGTGCTGGCTGAGGACCGTCAGACCGAGCCGGTCCAAACGGCAGAAGGAATCCAGGCAGGGTGCGGTAGCGTTCAACACAGGCCCTTGGGTAGTGATGTGGACTAGACACCTTCATCCTCGCCCAAGGGCCCTTTCATGCGGCTTCGACCCGCCCAGTCCCGACCGCCGGTTACCCCTCTCGATTGTGAAGAGCCGGTTTGCCCGGCGCACCTGTCTGGCATGAAGACGACACTGCAACCGGCCAGCGGCCTTGTTCCGCTGATGAGTATCGAGGACCTTGCCGACTTCCTCGGCGTGCCCGTCGCGACGATCTACGACTGGCGCGTGGACGGCAAGGGTCCGTGCGGCGTCCGTGTGGGACGCCATGTGAAGTTCACCCAAGCCGACGTGCTGGCCTGGATCGACGCCCAGCGCGAGGTCCGGCCCGGCCGGCCACGCGAGGGGCGGTGATCTGAGATGGCGCGCCCACGCACCGATGTCGGCACCTTCGGTCAGTTCACCTACATCACCGCCCACAACGGCAAGGTCAAGGCCCGGGTGAGGTTTCGGGACGACGACGGGCAACTCCGGCTCGTCCAGGCCACGGGCGACACCCGCACTGCGGCGGAGCGGGCGTTGAAGAAGAAGCTGACCCGCCGGAACAACTTCTCGGCTGGGAGCCGTGATCTGTCGGCCGACAGCACCTTCGGGCGCCTCGTGGAGGTCTGGCTCGCCGACCTGGACCTGACAGGCCGGCTCGCGCCGAGCACCCGGGGTTTGTATGAGCGGAACATGCGGCAGCTCGTCATGCCCCGCGTTCGAGCATCTGCTGTTGCGGGAGATCACGGTGCGCAAGGTCGACGAGTTCATCAAGGCGCTGGCGGCGAACAAGTCCTACAGCATGGCCAAGCAGGCTCGCACCGTGTTGAGTCTCGCGCTGGGGCTCGCGGTCCGGTACGACGCCTTACGGGAGAACCCGGTGCGCAGCATCGCGGTGCTGCACAAGCCGCCGTCGCAGGCGATGGCACTGACCTCCGCCCAGGTCGACGCGATCAGAGTGGCTGTCCGGGGTTGGCGACGCGGTACGGGGTTGTCGGGGCCGAAGCCGGATGGTCAGTTGGAGCAGATCATCGAGGTCATGCTCGGCACCTCCGGTCGCATCGGCGAAGTGCTGGCGATCCGAAAGTGTGACGTGGACGTCACCGTGACACCGGCACGGGTGCGCATCTGCGGCACGATCATCTCGCCGGCCGGGAAGCCGACCTACCGGCAGGCTCACCCGAAGACGGAGAAGTCGACCCGTGTCGTCTCGGTGCCGAGCTTCGCTGCCGAGGCGATTCGTGTCCGGCTTGCGACGATGTCCGACGAGCCGGACGAGCACCTGCTGTTCTTCAGCCGCAACCACACGCCCTTGACCACGAACAACGTCCGTCGCCGTCTGCGGACGGTCCTCGACGAAGCGGGAATCTCCGGGGTCACGCCCCACGCCTTCCGGCGTACCGTGGCGACCGTCCTGGATCGGGCCAGCGGCGCCGACCTCGCGGCAGACATGCTCGGTCACACGTCGTCGAAGATCACCAAGCAGCACTACATCGAACCCGACGAGACCGTGAACCCGGTGACAGCCGAGATCCTGGAAGCCCTCGCACCCCGCGCCGCCGAGCAGGCTGATGGCGAAGGCGGTTCTGCTTAGCTGACGGCCAGCAGGGCGCTGTGGGTGTGGACCCGCTCCAGAACCTCGTCGAAGGTGGGCGGTTCGTCGGTGCCGTAGTAGAGACCCTCCATTGCTGCGTCATGCTCGGCGTGGAGGCGCACCGCGAGCGGGCCGGTCGCATCGAAGGCTGGGCTGGCAGCGAAGCCTCCGTCAGGCACGGGTAGGTCCGGTGTGAAAGCTTGGGAGATCTCGAAGCAACTGGTGAGAACCTCGGTGACCGTTGGCTTGTCGGTGAGGAACTCCAGCACCTCGTCGTTGCCGAGGAGCGCCCACAGGTCGTAGAACTGGCGACCGATGCGTGGCCAGCCGTGTACGCCCTCTTGGGCGGCTGGGTCGCTGGCGAAGTTGTTCACCCGCAGCAGTTTCTCGATGAGGGTGCGTCCCGGATGCAGGACAGCGACGTCGAAAGCGGCCAGGTCGCCCCAGGCCGAGGTGTCGAAACCGGCGTCGGCGAGTTGGCGGGTCAGCAGCGAGGTGACCTGCCGGTCACGGTGTGGGTTCGGGCCACCGGACTGGCCGAGTTCGACCAGAATCGCGGCTGCGTCGGCGATCGCACCCGGCTCTCCAGAATGCGCGAGGGGAGGTGCGAGGTAGGCCCTGCGATGGAAACTGCCGGGCTTGCCGCCGCTGCGTCCGCCCGATGCCTCTCCGCCGGTTGCGCCGGCGGCCGCCTCGATCATCGACTTCAATGCGCGTTCGGCAACTCTGTTGGAACCGTACTCGCCGACGACCAGAAGGTCGAGGTCTTCGGAGAAACGCCGGATGATGCGGAGCTTCTCCAAGCTCGTGCCGCCCTTGAACACCACCTCGCCCGGATGGGCAACCGTGATCGCCCGCAGCGCCTCGCACGCCCAGTAGTCCTTCTCGACAGCCAACGGACGGACGCCAAGCTGCTGGGCAGCGGTCATGACAACGTCGGCGAACCCGTCGGGGTTCGAAGCTCGCCAACTCGGCAGTGTGGTCATGCGGCACTCCTCAGGATCGACAGGGCGCCGTCGGTGGTGCGACGGTCAGGGATCGGGATCTGCTCGGCAAGAGCGTGCTCGCCGAGTGACTCCAAGAGCGCCCGCAACCGTGCCCTCACCTTGCCCGGCTCGGTCCGCGAACCGCGCGCCAGATGGGCAGCACGCAACTGCCCACTGCGGATCAGCTCACGGAACCGCTCCCACGCCTCACCCGGAGGCACCTCGACTGTGCGCTCCCACTGGTCGAGGGCTTCGAGCAACGCCACTTCGCCCGAGCCAAGCTCAGCCTCCACGCGGGCATGGCGAGCCGGCCGCGCATAGAAGTCGATGTCGTGCGTTGACTCCGGCGCACGGCGTGGCACCGCGATGTGCGCCTTGCGGGGCACCTGGGTCGACACCCGGAGAAGGTTCGACGCATCCAAGCCCGTTGGCCCCACGCCGGGGCCGGGAGCGAGTTCGGCGATCACCAACTCCGTTCGGGGATAGCTCATCCCCAGCGGAGTCTTGTTTCCGCGCCAGTAGAGGCCACGACGGATGCGGCGAAGCTCACCCGCCTCCACCAGATCGGCCAGCAGATGCAGAGTCGTCGAACCTGATGTCGCCAAGTCCTCGGGTCGCCAGAACTCATTGCGCGAGCCCATGATGCGGTCGCGCTCCTGCGCGGCCGTGGCGCGGTCGCGAGTCATCGTGGTCATGGCAGCCTCCTTCCCTGCAAGACGATACGGGGAACGTCTCTATGGTCAGGTTACATCAAGATACGAGAAACATCCTTAGCGGGGAGCGGCCAAGTCTTGACCAACCCCGCTGTTCGTCTCCGCGAACTCCCCGCTTCCGATCGCGCTGAGCCTTGCACTCGCGCCGTTGCCTATCGCCTGCGCCGCAGCGCTCTACGCCCGTCCTCGGCTCCGCCGACCCCCAAAACGAATGGACGCATGCTACCGGCGGTAGTGGCCGCGCACCTGTCTCACGAAGACGTGAGAGAGGAGCGGCTGGTGAAGGGTGGTGTGACCCTGTTCCGCGGCACGGGTGCGGCCGCGCGTCGTTACCTGGAGTCCGACCGTTCCACGGCCGATGACTACTACCTGGAGGGCGGCACCGTCCTGGCGGAGTTCACCATGACCGACGCATCGGGCGAGGTAGTGGCGGAGCGGTCGCTGTCGACTGAGAAGTACGCCGCGTGGGTGGACTGGATCGACCCCCTGACCGGGACCTCGATGGGCACGCCGCGCCTGCCGGGCGGCGGACGGCGCGGTAGTCCGCGTTTCGCGGAGATGGTCGTCAACACGCCGAAGTCCCTGTCGATCGCTGCCGCGCTCCACTCGAAGGTCTCCGATGCGCTCGATGTCGCGCAGCACGACGCCGCCACGGAGATTCGGCGTTGGCTCGCGCAGCACTCGGTGACGCGCGTGGGTCCGCGTGGTTTGCAGGAGGTGGTACCGGTCGAGGGGTTGCACAGTGTTGCGGTCCTGCACCGCACGTCGCGAGCCGGTGATCCGCACCGCCACACCCACTTCCAGATCGGCACCCGCGTCCGCGCCGCCGGCCGGTGGCGGGCGTTGGACACCGCAGCACTGTTCAAGCAACAGGGCGCGATCCGCGCCCTCGGCACGGCAGTCATCGCAGCACACCCACACTTGACTGCTGTGCTCGACGCGCACGGACTCACCCTCGACCCGGTGACCGGCGAGGTCATTGAGCTGGAGCCGTACAACGCGCTCATGTCCAAGCGCGCCGCGCAGGTGGAACGGAACCTCGCCCGCTTCACCGCTGAGTGGGAGAACGCCCACCCAGGCCAAGAGCCGGGGCCCCGACGTGGACCGGGCCACCTTGGGGCACGCCTTGGTACAGGTGACAGACAAGGAGAGATAACGAACCCGCAACCTTCAGCAGCCTCCGGCGAGACGGGGTTGCGCCTCCGACGACGGGTGATGATAGGTTGGCCATAACGTCGATATCCTGAGGAGACCCGCATCATGCCCGACCCCGCCAAGATTGGCGTGTCCCGGCGCACCCTGGCCAAGGGAGTCGCGTGGACCGTTCCCGCCGCAGCCGTCGTCGCCGCCGCGCCGGCATACGCGGTCTCACAGGTTCCCCCGTACGCTCTGCAGGGGTGGCTCCGAGTTAGCCGCAACTGCGGTTGGGACTCCAACACCCTGATCTACGATTCCGCCCCCGGCTCAGGCACGGGCACCGACGGGGACCCCTTCGGCCTGTACATCAAGAACGCGCTGCCGGAGGCAACCGCGTCCGGGGCCGTACTCACCATCACCATCGGAAATGGGACCGTGACCTCCGTGACCACGCTGTCGGGGAACCAGGACTGGACAGTGACCCGTTCCGGCAACGTCATCACCGCCACGTACACCGGGGGCTGGACGTGGCAGTCCCAGATGGGCACCGACCCGGGCGCAGGCTCCCTGTGGGCGGACGGACGCCTTCGGCTCGAGATCACGGCGACACGGTCTTGCCGCGAGGTGTTCAACCTCAGCCTCCGGCGCTGCGTGAACGTCGATCCCGACGGCCCGTCCTACCCCCGCCCCCAGCAGAACGTGTGCTTCTCGCGCAGCATCCAGCTCTGATCCGCAGACAAGGAGTCACGCCATGACCGATCCGACCACAACCCCCGAGCCGCTCGAGTCCGTCGAGGAGGTGCCGACCGAGGCATCGGCAAGCGCAGCCCCAGACGCTCCGCCCGCCGCGGAGACCGGCGCGGCAGCCGCTGAGCCAACGGTCGCCACGGAAGCCAAGACGACAGAGTCGACGAGTACCAAGGGCGAGGCGTCGTCGCCCAGTGTTTCCAACCAGGAGCCGCCAAACGCCGAGCAGGCGGAGCCGGCAGAAGAGTCAGGTGAGGACACAACCGACACCTACTCGGCTGTCGCCTGCCTCTGACCGAATGGCCCGGCCGGCGACAGCCGGCCGGACTACGGGGCCCCATTCAAGTGGGAGGCCTCCGGAGCCCAGGAACAGTGGGGCGACCCCGACCTGACGCACACCAGCGCTTGCGAGCGTTGCCGAATCGTTACTCGCCGTCAGCGGGGAAGGCCCCGACCAAGGGTCCACCCGCTTGCACGAACCTGAGATAACGCTGATATGTTGTCTCTTGGAGAACAAGCCTTACTAGGGGGACCCACCCCCATGACTGAAGACACCACGAAGTTCGGCGTCTCGCGCCGCACCTTGGCCAAGGGCGCAGCTTGGAGCGTCCCCGCCGTTGCAGTGGCAGCCGCTGCCCCAGCGTATGCCCAGTCGTACTGCGTGACGGTTGATTACGCTCCGAACGCGTGGTGGACACGGCACTGCGCATCAACCACCAGTCACCCCTGATCGACAACGATGAGTTCGCCCAGGACACCGACGCAGAGGTCTTCACTGTGCCGTCGCTGACGACCGGTTGGCACGACACCCTCCGCGGGCTCGACACCCGGCTCAAGCCAGGCGTCCTTCGTCCCATCACCTTTGATCCCACTGCGTTTGATGAGGACAGCAAGGTCGGGCCGGAGGACTTGGTCTACGTCCACCTCGGACACCCGATCGTCCAGAAGGCCCAGCGCCTCCTGCGACGCTCACTGTGGAGTGTCGACTCGCCGCTGAGTCGGGTGACCGCTGTCGTCGTTGACGACCTCGATGAGTCCTTCGTCGCCGCCGTCACGCGCATGGTCCTCGTCGGCCGCGGCGGTGTCCGCCTCCACGAAGAGGTCTTCCTCGCAGGCGTGCGATTGAAGGGTCGCCGCGCTATGGCGGAGGCGAAGGCAGAAGCTGCCCTCGACAAGGCACTCGACCGCGAACATCTCAACGTTGCCGACGATCGCGTCCGCGATCAGCTCTGCGACCTGTGGAACGTCCCCGACGCGCCGCTGCGGCTGCGCCTCGAAGAGTCGATGCAGGCCCGTGCCAGCCGTCGACACGAGTTGGTCATCGAGCAGCTCGCCAAACGCCAGGCCGCGGATGTCCAGCGCGCCAAGGCGAGTCGACCATGACCAGCAAGCACGGCACCCTCTACGAGTTGGTCTGAGGAAAGTGCCGTGCTGATCGTTCGGGCGACCAAGAAGCTGCGGGACAAGATCGGCGGTGTCCCCGCCGGGCCAGGGGACGAGTCCACGGCTGCGCTGGGCGACTGGTACGCCAACCTGCTGGCGTGGCGGCGACCGCACGTCATCCCCGTGAACGCGCGAACGCTGGTCCCGGTCATCACTCCGTTGGCACCGGCGAAGGGGCTCGCGAAGCGGCTGCCGGATGTCATCGCCGATGCCTTGCTGGCTCTCGGCGTAGAGCGGGATTTCGTGGATGCTGAGCGCGAGCGCATGAGCGAGGTGCGGATCGCCCCCACGGCGGACAGGTCCGTGGTGGGCTCCATGAACGACTTCGCCTTCCTCGCCGACCATCGGCGTCAGCAGGCGGGCAACGACCTTGACGACCTGAGCGAGCTCTCGGAGGAGCTCGCTCACGTCCCTTGCGGACCGCTCTACAAGTCCCACACCTTCCCCGACGCGGAGTTGCGCGCCTTGCTCACGACCCTCGGCCCCCCGTGACGACGCGCGCCGATTCGAGAGGTCATCAGAAAGTCATCACAAACGATGCGCCACGGTCCCGAGAGGTTCCGATAGACTGACGACCGTCCGATGGAGAATCTCCAGTCCAGCCCGAGGTTTTCCAGCGGGACCCGAAGTTTGAGGTAGCGGATTCAGGCCCTCCGATCTCTCCCAGAGGTCACAGGTTCAAATCCTGTCCCCGCTACAAATGGAAACCGCCTCTGACTAGGGAACGCACCAGTCAGAGGCGGTTTTGCTTCTCAGTGCATGCACTATCCGTGCACCAGCGTCACCGCCTCCCACACCAAGATGTGGCAGATCTGCACCATCTTGGACATCGTGTCTCGCCCGGGCGCGCGGGGTCGTCAACTGTTCACGGCAGTGAACAGTTACGCGCGTCATGGGTCTCGCCCGGGTGCGCGGGGCCGGAAACTCTCGTGGCACGAGGCTTTCCATCGCCCTTCGTCTCGCCCGGGTGCGCGGGGCCGTCAAGGGGCCAAATTTGCCCCTTGATCCGGTCTCGCCCGGGTGCGCGGGGTCGAGATCCCGGCAAATTTGCCGGGTTAATGGTGGCCGGGGTCTCGCCCGGGTGCGCGTGACTGGAAAAGCCGCAAATTTGCGGCTTTATCTGGCTCATCACAAACCAAGGTGTAAAGGTTCGGCGAGGGTGGTCGGCGCGTCGATGGGTGGGTAGGGGTCGAGGTCTTTCGAAGATGGAGGTTCTCACGCCAGCCATCCGAAAGACCTCGACATGCTTGACGCTACCTTCACGCGCCCTGACCTGACCACCTTCGCCGGACTGGACGAGCTCGGTCTGGAAGTCACAGGTCAGCGACTCGAGCCCGACGCAGCGGTGTTGTCGTGTCGGGTGGTGGAGCCGGATGAGTGGTGCCGCCGGTGCGGCTGTCAGGGCGTCCCGCGCGACACCGTGACCCGGCGGTTGGCGCACGAGCCGTTCGGGTGGCGCCCCACGACGTTGCTGCTGAGGATCCGTCGCTACCGGTGCACCGGCTGCGGGCATGTGTGGCGTCAGGACACCACCAAGGCCGCTGAACCGCGGGCGAAGATCTCCCGGACCGGGTTGAGGTGGGCGTTGGTCGGGATTGTGTGCCAGCACCTGTCGATGGCGCGGATCGCGGAGGGGTTGGCAGTGTCGTGGAATACCGCGAACGACGCCGTGCTGGCCGAGGGACGCCGGGTGCTGATCGATGATCCGAACCGCCTCGACGGCGTCCGCGTGCTCGGCGTCGATGAGCATTGCTGGCGCCACACCCGCCGCGGGGACAAGTTCGTCACCGTGATCATCGATCTCACCCCGGTCCGTGACGGCACCGGGCCCGCGCGGCTGCTGGACATGATCGAGGGACGGTCGAAACAGGCGTTCAAGAGGTGGCTGGCCGAACGGGACCAGGCCTGGCGCGATGCGGTCGAGGTGGTGGCTATGGATGGTTTTAGCGGTTTCAAGGGGCGTGTCAGATCGGTTGTGTAAGGCGTGGCCTGCAACCTGAGCTGCGGGAGCGGTTCTTGAGAGGAGTCACGTCATGAAGGAAGTGTTGGACACTGTCGAGGTGGGACGACCTCGACGTGAGCCGAAGGAGCCTCAGTTCCTCAATCCTGAGCAGGCCGAGGCCTTGATCGAACAAGCCCGCGAGCAGGGGGTGGAGCTGCTTGGGGAGGGTGGCCTGCTCAAACAGATGACCAGAGCGGTGCTTGAGCGGGCACTGGCCGAGGAGCTCACCGATCACCTTGGCTACGAGATCGGCGATCCGGCCGGCATCGGCTCGGGAAACAGCCGCAACGGCTACACCCCCAAGAAACTGCACACCGAGGCCGGCACCCTGGACCTGGAGGTCCCTCGGGACCGGGCCGGCACCCACGAGCCCAAGATCGTGCGCAAGGGCCAGCGACGCCTGGCCGGAATCGACAAGATCGTGATCGGGCTCTACGCCCACGGGATGAGCGTGCGTGACATCCAGACCCATCTGCTCGACATCTACGAGATCGACATCTCTGGCGACCTGATCTCCAAGATCACCGACGCCGTGCTCGAGGAGGTCCGCGAGTGGCAGGCCAGGCCACTGGATCCGGTGTGGCCGGTGATCTTCCTCGACGCCATCATCTGCAAGGTCCGCGACGCCGGGACGGTGAAGAACAAGGCCGCGCACCTGGCCGTGGGCGTCGGCGTCGACGGCAAGAAGGAGGTCCTGGGGATCTGGGTCGAGCACACCGAGGGCGCGAAGTTCTGGCTACGGGTGATGAACGACCTCAAGGCCCGCGGCATCGAAGACGTTCTGATCGTGGTCTGCGACGGCCTGACCGGCCTGCCCACCGCGATCGAGGCCGTGTGGCCTGACGCGGTGGTGCAGACCTGCATCGTGCATCTGACCAGAGCCTCGCTGCGGTGGGTCAACTACAAAGACCGCAAACGCGTCGCGGCGCAGCTGCGGCTGATCTACGCCGCGCCCACCGAGCAGGCCGCCAAAGACGCTCTGGACGCGTGGACCGACTCCGAGATCGGGCGCCAGTACCCAGCCATCAAACGGCAGTGGGCGGCCGCCTGGGAGCAGGTGATCCCGTTCTTCGCGTTCCCGCCCGAGGTCCGCAAGGTCATCTACACCACCAACATGATCGAGTCGATCAACTACCAGCTGCGCAAGATCACCAAGACCCGCGGCAGCTTCCCCACCGACGACGCCTTGATCAAGCTGCTCTACCTCGGCTGCCGCGAAATGGGCCGCACCACTAGAGCAGGCCGCGGCGGCCGCTCCAGCTACAACTGGAAGACCGCCATGAACCAATTCGACATCATGTTCCCCGGACGACTGGACAACGCCTAACATCATCACCAGGCCAGGCCCTTACACAGCAACCCTGACAAGCCCGTTTCAAGACCGCCACCACCGAAGAACTTCCCGAGGCCACTTCGGTGATGGATCCGTTCCATGTCGTCCGCCTCGCGGGGGATGCGTTGGACCGTTGCCGCCGCCGGGTTCAACAGCGGCTGCACGGTCGCCGCGGCCGCAAGAACGACCCCCTGTACCGGGCCCGCCGCACCCTCCACACCGGTACCGATCTGCTCACCGAGAGACAGCAGGCCCGGCTCGAGGCGCTCTTCGCTGGCGATGAGCACGTCGAGGTCCAAGCCACCTGGGGGATCTATCAACGCCTGATCGCCGCCTACCGCGACCTCGATCGAGCGACAGGTCGGATGCGGATGCAGCACCTGATCGACAGCATCAGTGCGGGTGTTCCCGGCGCCCTGACCGAGGTCATCAGCCTGGGCCGGACACTGAAGCAGCGGGCCGAGGACGTGCTGGCCTACTTCGATTGGCCCAGCACCTCGAATGGACCTACTGAAGCGCTGAATGGTCGCTTGGAGCATCTGCGCGGACTGGCCCTGGGGTTCCGCAATCTCACCCACTACATCGCCCGGTCTCTTCTGGAAACCGGAGGATTCAGGCCCCAACTACACCCCCGTTTGTGATGAGCCGCTTTAGTCAACGGCAACATATCAGGGCGTCAAGGGGCCCGAGCAACTTCTCGACATCTTTGAGACCGCATCCATCACGCAGGACCGCCCGACCTGACGAGCCTCCAGATGCCAGCAGACGCGTCGCTGCTCTTGGGGCATCCAACGATCAACTCCGCGCTCGCCGCCCAACCCCCGTTCCCCGTTCAGTGAAGGACCCACTGGGTCCCACCAAGCGAACCCACAGGTACGCCCGAGGTCCTCTCTAGTAGATGCGGCGTTCCGGTGCTTCAACGCCTCCGCGCGGCTGCTGTCGGCCGGCCAGCGCACGCCGTGATCATCGGACCTCAGCGGGACACCAGCACCCCCTGCGCCACAAGGTCATCCACCGCGGCTCGCACGAGGCGCTCCGCCTCCGGATGATCCCCAGCGGCCCCCACGACCGCTTCGACAACCTCATCGAAAGAGAGCGGCTGGACTGCCGCCAGCCAGGCGAGGGCCCCGATGCCGCGAGTGAGTACGCACGTGGAGCCCTGTAGAATGAGCACCTCGGTGTCAAGCTCTATCGCATCGTGATGCTCAGCACGAACCAGCCCAGGCCGATCCGCAACCGTGCAAGAAGGGTGCTGAACAATCGCAGACCGGACAGGACCCACTTCGAGCACTTGCCGCACGAGAACAGACAGCTGACCAGCATCGCCATAGACAATCCTGTGCAGTCCCCCGCACTGATCGGCCAGTGTCGCGACGCGAGCTAGGGCCGAGGGCACGTGCGGCAGCGCCGACATATCCGACACCATCGCGACGATTCCCTCCAGCAGACCCAACCGCTCAACCGCTGGTGCCGTCAGGCCTTCCTGCCGTTCCAAGAGCACCAGTCCACTCAGCCGCAGCGCTGGGGGGCAGGTACCCAGGCCGAGCTCATCCGGGCCAAGTTCCAGCTTGACTCCGCCGCCAGCGGGAATCACGGCGAGCGGTTTCGGAAAGGGGACGATCGTGCCGTCGGGCTGCACCGCCACGGTCTCATCCGTGACATAGCCGAAGTCGTCACGACACAGCGTCCGAGCCGCCGTCGACTTTCCGGTACCGCTGGGGCCGATCAGTGCGACGACCGCGCCGGCATCGTCGCTCACGCCTGCGGCATGGAACATCAGCCATTCGCCCGCTCGTGCCTGGATCGACTGCACCGTGGCCGCCGACGTCCAGTGATAGGGGGTGCCCCCCTTCAACTGGCGGCCCTGGGTCACGTCCGGACGGAGACAACGGGACCACCGATCACTCAATGCGGGGTCTGGCAGTTCCCAGAACTCCCCGAGGATTTCCACGACGGGCGGCGACGACATAGGCCGCACCTTATCCCGGTTAGCCATCACTCCAGTCGCTGCAGCAATCCTTGGTCCGCCAAGTCCTTCAGGTACACCTCGATCATCGGCCCTATCTCCGCGACGGGCTCGTTTACAGCCTCGGCGACGCTCACCACCACGTCGATGTCTCCCTCCGCCGCGAGCAACCAGATCACCGCACTGATTCCCACCAACGCGACCGGGTTACCGTCGGGCACCCGCATCACAAAGACCCTCAGGTCATTCCCTCCCGACGGCTCGAGGACCACCTGCGCGACGTCGGAGGGGATTGCGTACGCCTCAGTCACTGCCGCACCAACCGCCTTAGTTCACGCCAAGCCAGTCCGGCCCGGCGCCAGTAAGCCCGCAGTGCGTCCCGTCGTGTGGGTGCGCGTCCCTCAAGAAGCACCAGCCGTTGCGGTTTCGGCAGCAGAAGCCTAAAGGCGGTCCGGCCTGCCCGCGCCGGCGTGGGTTCTGCCCAGACGCGAGCTGCCCAGATTGTGACCATTGAGTGCCGCACGCTCGACTCGGAGAGCACCTTCCACAACCAGTACTCCCGTCGCCCACGAAACCGTTCCAGTTCCCCGATCGCACCGGCCAGTGGAACCTCAGCCTGCAGATTCTGCGCCAACCGTCTGACGGCTAGGCGCTCGGGCTCGGACGCATCCGTCCAAGTCCGCCGAATATCCGGGTGGTCGCGACGCGTCCCGCCTCGAGCGGCATGCAGCAGCAGAACCAATCTCTGGGCCGATACCGCTGGCACCCAGCAGGGCAGCCCGGCAATCTCTATGGAGGTTCGATTCGTCCACAACCGTTCGAACGCGCCTTGGCGATCCAACCCGATGCCGGGAAACTCTCGGTGCACATCGAGATAGCCGAGTTGTGCGTGGCCCAGCGTCGCGGCGTGCTCGAAGGCCGAACCATCTTCAAACGCCACCTTGAGCTGCCAGCCGTGCTCGCTCATCGCCGCGAGGAACCGCTGCACCGCCTCGGGATCGACCCACACGTCGGCGTCGGTGCTGTGGCGAGGCACTGGCTCGCCGGGCGAATCATCCGTGGTGGGCCCGAGATCGAGCAGCGATTCATCCACTGCCGGGCCCTTGATATGCAGCAACCGAATGCCATGTCGGTCGGCGACCGCCTGCGCCACCGCGTGCGCGAAGCGGATCGCCACACCCACTGGCATCACTTCCGGCTGGACCATGGCAAGACACTATCGCCGCGGCCACCGTGCCGAGACGGGTCGGCGCGACGCGGACCGTCCCCCGCTGCCGGCAGCCCCAAGAGCCCGCGGACCACGGACTCAACGGCCTTGTCGATGGAAGCCGCCGCCGTCTCTGCAGCACGCTGCCCGCGATGATAGGGGTCATCAACATCCCACCCCATGGAGTTGCCACCGGCCACCCTGCGTGCAGCCGAGGTGAGCGCCGATCCAGTCATCGCGGCGGCGTCGAACTCTGTCACCGCCTGGGCGAACTGCTTCAGCCCGAACACTCGCTCCCAGGCCTCGGGCCAGCGCTCGAAGATCTTCAAATCATGCGCGAACTCGAACGTCAGCGCCAGGTCCGCCCACCCGAGAATGTCACCGTCCAGGGACCGACTCACGTGCCCCTCGGGCTCGCCGCCGCGCAGCTCCAGTTGGGCGGCCATCTCGCGGTCCATGGAGCGGCCGGGATAGCCGGGTACGCCGGCACTCGCGACCGTGATCGGTGCATCGCCGAGGAGCATCCTCGCTCGACGCTCAGCGTACGGCGAACGCGAGATGTTCGCCGTGCAGACGAACAGCAGGTTCAACGGCTCGGTACGCACAATCCTCCGATCAAAATAGCTCGATGTCCCCCAGCGTCAAGGTCCAATCCCGGACCGCGGGCGGCGCCCCCGCCAGCGGTCGTGTGGTCAGAATCGGACCGAATCCGGGCACTGGCACCGGAATCAACCCGGCGGCCGGCCCGGTGCGCAAACCGATCGCATAGTCGGCCCCGGTCTCCTTCAGCAACCGGGCTACCAACCGCGCGCCGGTCAGCCGATCCGGCACCAACTGCTCGATCACCGCGGCCTCAAGCGCCGGACCGCGTTGCCGCACCCGAAACACCAACCCGCCCTCCGCCCAGTCCCTGTCGGACACCGGCAGCACCCGATAGTGCAGCGGCTCGAGCGAAGTCCGCCAGGCGAGATAGTCGGGGGTCCGGTCGGTCCGGAACCCGCGGGACGGCGCGTGCTCCAGCAGCTGCTCCCCCACGGCACGGTCGGCGAGGAGTTCGCGGGCGGGTACGCCGGCCTGAGCGACCTCGGACCACAGCTTCGCGGGGACGCGCGAGCGGAGCATCCGTTTCGCGCCGCGCGCACCAGCAGGCAGCATGCCGACCGGCAGGTGGCGGGCGACGGTCCAGCCCATTTTGAGGTACCCCGGACGGCTCTGCTCATTCGGCGTGTTGAACACCATCCGGTCGCCCGCGAGCGTCAGCTCGGCGACTGCCTGCAGCGTCAGCCGCCGGAAGATCCCCCGCCCCTGATAATCCGGGGACGTGACGGTGTCGACCGCCCGGACCGCGGAATGGGTCTTGCCCTCGTCGTCCACGAACCGCCACCGCATGAAGGTGCGGAACCCGACGATCCGGTCGCGATCCAGCGCCACCCACGCCGGCGACTCGCCGAACGCGTTCTGCCGATGCTTCCAGTCGAAAAGCGCTTCGTTCGGGTCCTCCGGCTTGCGCCCGAGCGATGCACGGAAAAGCTGCTGGACCTGCTCATCGTCTTCGCGTCGAGCATTGCGAATCTTCAGGTCCGTCATACCCTCTATCTCCTGCCCCGAGTCGGCGGGCGGCTGCCCGACCAGCGGACAAATTGCCGCGCGGTTGAGTATAGGTCGGGCACAATCAGCCCGTGACTAGCAACGAATCCCAGCGCCCGATCAACGTCCTCTGGTTGATCAAAGGCTTGGGGCCCGGAGGCGCCGAGCAACTCTTGGTCTCCTCGGCACGCGTCGCCGATCACGAGCGATTCCATTTTGAGGTCGCGTTCGTTCGAGCGGACAAGACCCAGCTTGTGCCCGCCCTGGAAGAGTCCGGCGTCACCGCACACCGGCTGACCGCGGGCGGGAATCCTCGCCTGTGGCCATTGCGGCTGCGTCGCCTCATGGGCCGATTCGACGTCATCCACGCCCACTCTCCCCTGCTCGCTGGCGTTGCTCGCGTGCTGTCCCGGACCTTCCCGCGATCGCAGCGGCCTGTGCTGCTGTCGACCGAGCACAACATGTGGAGCCGCTTCGAACGGCCCACGCGCTGGCTCAACGGCGTGACCGCTCCGCTCGATGCACGCCGGTGGGCGGTCTCGGAGGAGGTCGTACGCTCGATGTGGCCGTCCCGCGCGAAAGGCGCAGAGGTGCTGATTCACGGCATCGTGCAGGGTGCCAACCCGCCGTCCGCGGACGCGCGCCAACGGGTCCGAGCCGAACTGGGGATCACCGAGGACGCCGTCGTCTCACTCACGCTGGCCAATCTGCGCAAGCAGAAGGACTACCCGAACCTGCTGCGGGCGGCCAAGAAAGCGTTCGCGCAGAACCCCGACCTGGTCATGCTGGCCGCAGGCCAGGGCCCGTTGATGGACGAGATGACCGCGCTGCACAAGGAGCTCGAGGCGGGCGACCGTTTCCGCTTCCTCGGGTACCGCAGCGACATCAGCGACCTCCTCAGTGCCGCGGACATCTTCACGTTGTCGTCCGAGCACGAGGGACTGCCCGTGTCGATCATGGAGGCCATGGACGCCGGGCTGCCCGTTGTGGCGACGACCGTGGGCGGCGTTCCGGAAGCAGTTGCCGACGGCGTCAGCGGGATCCTCGTCCCCCCGCACGACCACGAACGGCTCGCGTCGGCAATCCTGAAGCTCGCCGACGACCCAGACCTCCGCGCCAGCATGGGCGCCGAAGGTCGCTCACGCGCCCCGCGGTTCGACATCCGCACTGCGGTGACCGCGCAGCAGGACGCGTACGCCGCCGTCGCGCGCTAGGAACTCATCCCAACGGCCTTAGCGACGCGGACGATCCCGGCATACGCGCGCTCGGCCGCCAAGTTTCCGGTGAGCTTCGCCGCGAAGAACTCGTCCGGGTCCGTGCGCCGGACTGGCACGCGCTTGAGCCGCATCCGGTCGGTCAGTCCAGCGTTGCGACCGAGCTCCCCGGTCGACGAGCTCCGGAAACGCTCACGGAGAGCGTCCTCCATTCCAGGAACCGGGACTCCCCAGGGATACGTGAAGTGCCGTGGCGTCACCCCCAAGTGCTGCTCGATCTCAGCGGTGCACCTATCAAGCTCCACCTCCGTCAGCTCGGCGGGAGGAACGTGATTGTGGGTGTGGTTGCCGATCGTGCAGAGACCAGAGTCGACCATCTCGGCAAGCTGATCCCACGACAGTCCCTTCCCCGGCGACCCCTTGGCGGTCGCGCCCTCCCAGCGCATGGTCTTCGAGAGGTACGCCGTCGCCACATAGATGGTGAACGGCAGTTGACGCTCACGCAGCAATGGCCACGCGTGCTGATAGACGTCCTCAAACCCATCATCGAAGGTCAACACGAACGATGCCCGGCGCTCATCGGCGTCGAGTCGATCGAGCGCGGCATCCAGCGACACCACGTCGTGACCGGCCAGCAGATCGACCTGACGTTCGAAGGCGTCCGCCGGAAGATCCAGTTCGTCGGGAGTGCCACCGCCCAAGCGGTGATAGATCAGGAGCGTGGCGCCTTCGGCCGGTCGGCTGCCTGGGACGCCCGCCAGCACTCGCTTGAGGCGCACACGAGGGGACTCAGGCATCCACCAACTCCTGTTTCGGCGCGGCTCGGGATCGTCGACGGGCATCGGTGACGACAGGAAGGGCGAGGAGGATCACGAAGAACGGGAGCATCAGACTCCGCTGGCGGGCAAGGATGCCGAAGTTGCCGAAGCCCGAGAAGGCGATGACAAACCCCACTACGTAGGCCAGCGCGAAGGTCACATAGGGGTTGGTCCTCAGCAACCGCGGCAGTGTCTTGAGTTGGGGCCAGGCCTTGATCAGCAGCACGATCAGCACCAGCCCCTCGAGGCTCTGCAAGAGAACCAACGGCGAACTGGCCTCCCAGGGGAACGGCCGGAAGAGCACGGTCACAAAGGCTGCGGGAATGCCCAAGGGAGACCCGAGCGGCACCGGCTCAAAAACAGACCCCCCCTGCTCCGTTTGACCGCCCGCCCACTCGACCTTCTCCGTGACGCTGTCCACGGTGACCTCTTGGACGCCCAAGAAGTCAGCCGAGGATTGGATGAAGTACCCCAAGGCCACCGCCATAATCGCCACGCCGACGACCTTGCCGACGACCGACACCGGACTCCTGTCCGTGGGGCGCAGCAGCTGAGCGACAGCCAGCGCGGCCAACAGGAGGACAGCAATATGTGGGCGAATCAAGGTGACTCCACCAGCCCCCACAGCGATCCACACCAACCCCAGCAGCCGCCCGGTGAAGAACCGAGCGGCGCCATAGGCGACCACCCCCACGAACAGCAGGATCCAGGATTCCTTGCCGATGCTGGACGGCCAATACAAGAGGGAGGGCAGCAAGAACAGGAGCACCGCATAGCGCCGATAGCGCCCCTCGGGGCACGCTGTCCTGAACGCCCTAAAGATCAGGTACACCCCCCAGAACGCCATGCTGCCGAAGACATAGAACCCTGCGAGCGGCGAGGGCCCGGTGAACACATAGACGCCGGTGGTGATGAGCTCCATCGCGATGGTGCCCGCCTTGCCGTCGTACTGCGCCCACGTGATGACGCCATCACGCCACGATTGATAGTAGAGCGCGGCAAAGTCGTTGTAGCGAACCGCGTCACCAGCTCGGTTGTAAATGAAGAACACCGAAACGTAGCGGAAGAAGATGCCGATGCACTTGGCGATGAAGCCAGCGATCAGCACTTTCGTCACGAAAGAATCGCGCTCAACCTTTCGGGCAATCCAAATCAGCACCGCGTTGATGATGATGATCGCAGGCAGCACGATCATGGTGCCCCACGATGCATAGGACTGAGTGCGCATCGCCCAGGACATCACGAGCACATACGCGACAATGGCACCCAGCCCAGCGACTATTGCGGCCCATTGGAGCCGTGACAGTCCTCTCACGACTGCTACGAACGCAGCGCGTTGTCGACGTCCGAGGCCTCTTCGGGAAGGGACCGCTGCGCAGGACGCGACTCCGTGGGCGGCTCCGCACTCGCGAGTTCGGCCGGCTTCTCCTTCACCCGGGCGGCCTTCCTTTGCTTCTTTCGCGGGTCGTCCCCATAGCCGTAGCCGTACCGGGAGCCATAACCCTCCGCACGGCGAGCGGGCGCGCCAATGAGGATCGCTCCGGTGACGGGCACTTGGAACCGGCCGAGCAACTCCGCGACACGCTGACCTGCCTGTTCGGTCAGCCGCCCGCTGCGGACGACCAACAGAACAGTGTCGACGAGCGGCAGCACATCGAACACATCACTCGCCGCGAGCAAGGGTGCCGTGTCCACTATGACGACATCGGCAAGCTGTCGGGCTTCAGCCAGAATGGGCTCGAGCCGGCTGGTCAAGGCCGCCGGGTGATCCAACCGGGTTCCTGCCGTCATAATGTAGACACCGGAGACATTCGTCGGCCGGATGAGCGGCTGGATCGACTCACTCGCAGCTTGCACCAGATGGTCGGAGATCCCAGCACCTTGCGGGACATCAAACTGATTGTGCGCATCGGGCGACCGCAGATCGCAGTCCAGCACGAGCACACTCTGGCCGGTCTCTGCGAAGCTCGCGGCGAGGTTGGCGACGCTGGTGGTCTTCCCCTCTGACTCGAACGCTGAGCTCACGAGGATCACCCGGGCTGGCTGGAACTCGCCACCGTCGCCAGCCGCTGTCGCGTCCTGGGGCGTCCACTCGCCCTGCACCTGCTGACCGGGCAGGTGCATGAGCGCGGTGCGCGCAGCACGATAACCGTTCGCATACTCACCCAGCGGCTCGGCGACCACCCCCAACCGACCGGGCACCCGATCCGCGCGCTTCAGACGCGGCACCTGTGCCACAACCGGCATACTGATCGCCTCGTGCACCTCCTGCCGCGTCCGGAGGCGGGAGTCGAAGCGGTCAAGGATGAGCGCCACACCGAAGCCCACGATGAGTCCCAAGAGTGCGGCCAACGCCGTCCGCGGAATGCGTCCCGCGGGCAGTCTGAGAGCGACCGCGCTCTCAGCAGGAATTGCTGTGGCTTCTTGCAAGATTGAAAGCTGGGCATCCCCAGTGCCTTGGTGGCCTTCATCGAAATAGCGCACGGTCTCCGCCGCGAACGTGTTGGCAACCTGGGCAGCACGCGCCCCATCTGCGCTGGTGGTGGAGATGGTGAGCGCCTGAGCCTCCGGAACCTCTTCCACCGTAAGACCCGACGCGAGGACAGCGGGATCACCTTGGTAATCCAAAGCTGCGGCAGCACGCTTCGGGATCTCACCGGTGGTGACGAACAGCTTCACCCGCCCTAGCGAGGCGGACTGCACACTGCTTGCAGCCGCCTGAGGGTCGCTCGGCCTCGACCCGACCAACAGCGTGGACGTCGCGGTGTACGAGCCAACCTGACGGCTCGTGTCCGTCATCGCTGGCGTGATCAACCACACCACACCCGCCGCAACCAAGACGCACGCGACGATCAAAATCCAGCGTTCCCGGAAGACTTTCCAGTACTCGTGCAAGGTCATACGCGTTCCGTCCCCCGAGTCTCCTTGAGCGAGATAGCTTCGGGCACTGTACCCCGCTATCCTCTCGCCACCTACTTCTGTTCAGCTTCCTTGGCCGTACGCCGTGCGAACGGCTGCGCGTCCACGCCGATCAGGACCACCCCGGTGTCAGCGTGCGGGTAGCGATGGAGCAGCTCCATCGCTCGTGTTGCCGCGGCGGGTTCCAGGCGCCCACTCCGCACCGAGACCAGCACCATGTCCGCCAGCGGCAGGAAATCAAAAACTTCGCTCGCAGCCAGCAGCGGCGGCGCCTTCAGGATAACGACGTCGGCCATTCCCTTGGCCGCTTCGAGTGCTTGGCCCAGCCGGCTGGTCACCAGGACAGGCTGCCCGGTGTCCGTGCCCGCGGTCACCAACTGGACGCCAGGCACGCGGGACGGGTGAGTAAACCTCGTGAGCGTGCCGCCCGGGGCCGCGAGATAGTCGCTGACGCCCTCCAACTCGGGCACGTCCAGCAACTCGGCGAGACCCGCACTCCGCAGGTCACCATCCATGACCAACACCCTCAGGTCCGCCCCCAGGCCCGCAGCCAGATTGACGACCGCCTCATCGGCGCCGCCGGCCAGGGGCGTCACAACGATCACGTACCCGGCGTCACCGCCAGACTCCCGCCCCTTCTCCGCCCTCGCATGCAGCACCGCTGAGGTCAGCACGCGATAGCCGTCGGCTTCTGAGCTGCGCGGATCATCGAGGACGGCGATCCCAGCGGTCGACCGAGCACGACGCGGACGCGGAATCTCGGCGAATACCGGCAGCGCAAGCGCCCGCGCCACCTGACGGCGCGTCTGCAGGCGGGGATCAAGCCGACCGACGAACAACACCAAGCCGACACCGAGGACCAGCCCAACGATCGCAGCGGCCAGTGTGCGCCCCCATTTCGACGGGGGCGCCACGTACGCCTCGGTGGTCTCATTGGGCAGCGCCGTCGCCTCCTCAAGCAGGATGACGTCCACGCCGATGCTCCGCCCCGGCCCCGCAAAGTACTCCACTGCAGCCTCAGCAAACGCGTTCACTGTCTCGACCGCGGGGCGGCTGTCCTTCGACGTCATCGAAATGGCGACACTGTTGCTCTCGGCGTCTGCGTGCACATGAATCCGGCCCGCCAGAACGGCAGGGTCTCCGCTGTACCCAAGTTTCTGAGCCGCGATGTGTGGGATCTCGCCCGTTCTCACCAGCAACGCGATTCGATTGAGCGCGAGGGTGTTGTCGACACGAGTTTGCGTTGGGCTCGGGGTTGGCGCGGGGCTCTGCGACCCCGACGGCGTTGCGGTTGCACGCGGGCTCGCGGTTGAATTTGCGGCGGCGCTCGGCGAAACCGGTGTGCGCTCGCCCCCCGCGCCCCGCCCTTCTGGCTCATCGCCATCAAGTGGCACGCGCGGCACGACCAACAGGGTGGCTATCGCATCGAAGTTCGCGACCTGGCGCTCGGTGTTGATCGACACAGGCGTGATCAGCCACATCAAAGCGCCAGCAACCAGGGAACACGCCACGGACACGGGCCAGAGTCGCCGCAGTGCCTTCAAAGCCTCCAGCACTGTCACGTTGCGCTCCGTCCCGAACTCCTCATGCCCACGTCGCTGACCAACGGTACCCCGAACGAGCCTTCCGGCGGATCCCGTGGGACAACCTGCGCCCCGGGAAGAAAACCCTGCAACAATAGCCGGGTGAAAAGCCCTTCGCAGGAATCGGGGGAACGCCTGCGGATCGCCCACCTCACGACGGTCGACATGAGTCTGGCACTGCTGTTGGCTACCGAACTCCAGGTAGACCTTGAAGCTGGCCATGAGGTCTTCGGCATCAGCGCGCCGGGACCATATGTCGAACGCGTCGAGGCCTTGGGCCTCCAGCACGTCCCCATCGACACGCTTACCCGCCGCTGGAACCTCCTCGGCGACGCACGCGCGTTCGTCGAACTATTTCGCACGCTCCGCCGCCTCAAGCTGGATGTGCTGCACACCCACAACCCCAAGACTGGGGTGATGGGACGCATCGCGGGACGTCTCGCCCGGGTCCCGGTCGTGGTCAACACCTGCCACGGGCTCTGGGCCCGGCCCGAGGACCCTTTGCTCAAGCGAGTGTTGGTTTACGGCGCGGAGGCGCTCGCCATCCGGTTTTCGGACTTCGAGTTGTTCCAGAACGCCGAGGATGCAAAGACCCTCCGCCGGTTCCTCAAGAAGGGCCGCTGGCGGGTGGTGGGCAACGGCATTGACCTCGAGCGCTTCAAGCCGGATCCCGAAGGGCGACGGCGGGTCCGAGCAGAGCTCGGTATCGCAGACGACGAACTGCTCGTCGGGACGGTTGGCCGTCGAGTGCGCGAGAAAGGCTTGGCCGAGTACGCCGAAGCGGCCCACGCCTTGGGCCACCGCGCCCGCTTCATCTGGGTGGGTCCGGACGACGACACCGATGGGTCCGCGCCCGTTCCACACCAGGAAGCAGTCCACTTCGTTGGGGAACGCACGGACATGCCCGCCGTCTACTCGGCTCTCGATGTGTTTGCCCTACCAACCTATCGGGAGGGATTCTCACGCGCCTCCATGGAGGCTGCCGCCTGCCGCGTGCCCATGGTGCTTTCCGACATCCGCGGCTGCCGGGAGATCGGAACCAGCGAGGAACACCTGCTCCTGGCACCGGCGCATGACGCTGACGCACTCACCGCCGCCATCGCCCGCCTCTTGGAGGACCCCACGTTCCGGGCGCGACTGGGCGCTACAGCCCGAGTGCGGGCACAGGCTGAGTTCGACCAGCGCCAGATAGCCCAGATTTCATTGGACACATATGCGTCGATCACTCGCAACAAGGGGCTCCCTGCGAAGGCTGAGAATCATCGCATCACCGTTCTTCATGTGCTGCCGCAGGATCAAGAGCGAGGCGCGCAGGTGTACGCCGGCCAGCTCCGCGACGCCCTGGCCGATGACACAGGGCAACGCCACCTCGTGGTGACGCTCTTCCAGTCCCCCGATGCCGCGGCCCGCGCGGACATCAAACTCGGCATCGCGGGCGGTCTGCTGCGACGAGTGGGCATGGATCCGCGCGCTGTCCTGCGCCTCCGCCAATCGCTTCAGCACGAGGACGCCGACCTGGTCGTCGCGCACGGTGGGGAGGCACTTAAGTATGTCGTGGCCGCCGCCGGCAAGACGCCAACTGTGTATTACAAAGTCGGGTTGTCGTCTGCAGAGATTGCCCGCCCTCAGCATCGCCTCCTCTATCGGGCTCTGAGCAACCGCGTGACCAGAGTCGTCGGAGTCTCACGACCCATTGTCGACCAAGTAGCCCGTCTGTTTGGCGTTCCGCGTGATCGCACGACGTTGATTCCGAATGGACGAGACCCGCAGCGCTACCACCCTTTGGGCAACGGTGAGCGTCCCGTGGATCCGCCGCGCGTGCTGTTCGTCGGGCGACTCGAACCGGGCAAGAGACCCGACCTGTTCCTTGATGTCGTCCAGGACCTTCAATCGCGCGGATTGGGGTTTTCCGCCGCGATCGCTGGCGACGGGCCCTTGCACGCGGCGCTTGCCCCGCGGGCCGCTGCGCTCCAGGTGGAGTTGTTGGGATCCCGCTCGGATGTGCCGGAGTTGCTGCGCCGGTCGGCCGTCTTGGTCATGACGAGTGCCGCCGATACGGAGGGGATGCCCGGCGTCCTCATCGAAGCTGGCCTGTCCGGTCTCCCTGTCGTGTCGACCACCGCTGCGGGTGTCGCTGATGTCCTTGCGGATGGACGCACCGGAGCCATCGTGCCAGGCGATTCCGTAACAGAACTCGCTGATCGCGTGGCGTTCCTCATTGAGGACATCGCCGAACGAACGGCGTGGGGCGCGGCGGCACGCGCACGCTGCATTGATCTGTTTTCCCTGGACGCAACGGCACAACAGTGGCGACAACTGACCGAAGAGCTGGCAGCCTCCCAAGGTGAGGTGGCGACTATTAACGGAGAGCTGACGGTGGTGGCATGACGTCGACCGGTGTGGATGGGGAGCGGCCGCCTGGCGGATGGGCGATCCTGCGAGGGCTGATCTCTCCGTACAAGGGTCGGATCGCCCTGTTGTCGTTGGTGTCTTTGGGTGGAGCACTGCTCGAAGCGCTTTTCATTGTTCTTCTGACCGGGATCGGGATGGCACTCGCCGGAGGCAACGATCGAGTCGGTCCGGCCTTCGGCCGATTCCTGTCGGTACCCAGCGCTCTCGTCGTCGCCGCCCTCACCCTTGCTCTACGGGTCACTTTTAGTCTGTTGAGCGTCAAGGTGTCGGCCTACCTCGCTGCAGCGGTCACGACCACGCAGCGTCAACGGCTGTCGCACGCCTACCTCCGCACGAGCTGGGCCGTCCAACAAACCGAGCCAGCTGGGCGCCTCCAAGAGCTCCTGACCTCATTCGTTACCCGCATCACTCAGACCGTATCGACTCTGGCAACAGCCATTACCGCAGGTTTGAGTCTTCTCGCCTTCCTCGGCACTGGGCTGGTCGTCAATCCATTGGCGACGGCGGCCGTGCTGATCGCCTTGACTGTGGTGGGCGGGATTCTGACGCCGATCCGGAGGGCAATTCGCCGTCGGTCGAGTCGCAACGCAAAGGCCAACCTGGCATTCGCAAACTCCGTCTCCGAGCTGGGCTCACTCGGTCTCGAGATGCAGACGTTTGGCGCGGAGCGCCACTTCGAGGAGCGGATCGACAATCTCACGGCAGACTCGACACTTACTCAGCGACGCACCCAAGAACTCCAAGGCGCAATGCCCCAGATCTACATGACCCTAGCCTACGGTGCCGTACTCGCTGGTGTGGCAGCCCTTTCACTGGCACCAATCTTCGACCTCGCGGTCGTCGGTGCCGTCATGCTTCTGATGCTCCGGTCCTTGAGCTATGGTCAGCAGTTGTCCACGGCCTCAGCGACAATCGCAGCGTCGCTCCCCTTCCTTGAGGGAGTCGAAGACACAGTGCGTCAATATGCCGATGCCTCCGCCGTTCGCGGCGCGGCCCAGCCAGCTGCGGTGCTTCCTTTGGAAGTCGACGATGTGAGCTTTGCGTACGCAGAGCATCCGGCGCTGACTGACGTCACATTCCGGCTCGCACCCGGCGAAGCGATTGGAGTCATCGGGCCATCCGGTGCAGGCAAGTCAACGCTGGCCCAGCTCCTGCTTGGCCTCCGCCCACCCAGCAAGGGCACCATCCGCGCCGGCGGTGTACCACTACAAGACGTCGACCGGGAATGGTGGAGTCGGCGCGTGGCCTTTGTGCCGCAGGAGGCTCGGCTCTTCACCGGGACGGTAGCCGAGAACATTCGTTTTTTCCGCGATGGGATCAGCGACAACGACCTGCGCAGGGCCGCACTACAGGCAAACATTCTTAGCGAGATCGAGAACCTTCCGGATGGATTCGACACGCACCTCGGCGAACGCGGCAACCAACTCTCCGGAGGGCAAAGGCAGCGCTTGTCCATCGCCCGAGCACTAGCGGTGCGGCCCGAGCTACTGATTCTGGACGAACCGACATCTGCCCTGGACGGCCAAAGCGAAGCCCTTATCCGATCCACCCTCGCCGAGCTCCACGGTCAGCTCGCAGTCGTTATCATCGCTCACCGAATGTCGACCCTTGATATTTGTAACCGGATCATGGTGATCGAATCCGGCCAGATGACCGCGCTGGATACCCCGAATGGCCTTCGCGGCAGAAGCGCCTTTTACCGCAAGGCCCTCGCGGTCGCCGGAATCGCCTGAAAAGAGGCTACGAGATGCGCGTGCTGCTGCCCTAATGTTGGCCGCGGCGTCATGGACTGGAGTTTCCTGATTTTTGCACGCCCCTGACTGGTTAACTCGCTCTTCACAATCCAGGGTGTAGTCGGGGTCTGAATCCGCCAATCTCGCGTAGTGCGCGTGCGATTGTAGTGCGTGAGATTTCAGAAAACCAGGGCCAGGCCGCGTAGGTGTTCCAGGCGGCCGTTGATTGAGAGTATTTTAAATCCCTGGAGGCCGCCCGATCTTGCCAGACGGAGCCGCTGATATAAACCGCCCCGGGTTGGTTCAGCCTGTCATCATCGACCTCACCCCCGTCCGCGACGGCACCGGCCCAGCCCGGCTACTCGACATGATCAAAGGCCGCTCCAAACAGGCCTTCAAGACCTGGCTGAGCGAGCGCGACCAAGCCTGGCGCCGCCGCCTAAGAGGCGGTGGCGATGGATGGATTCACCGGGTTTCAAAACCGCCACCACCGAAGAACTCCCCAAAGGCCACCACCGTGATAGACCCATTTTATGCCGACTGTCAAGGGCCATCTGAAAGTGATCAGTGGCGGTCTTGGAACCTGAACGGTGGTGGCCATGGGAACTGAACGGTGGCGGCCATGGGATCTCCCCCTGGGGTGGGAGGCCGCCACCGGCCTGGGAGTAGACCGTCCCCGGTTTGGTGGACAGTGCAGTAGGTTGAGTGAGTTCCTGAACGGACAGGAGCCGGATCATGGGATCCACCCGTCGCCGCTTTACAGACGAGTACAAAGCCAACGCTGTCGCCTTGGTGCTGGATGAGGGCAAGACGATTGCCGAGACCGCACGGAATATCGACATGCACGAGATGACACTGGGGAAATGGGTGAAAAAAGCACGCGAAGCCAGGGACGAGCAGACCCCACCGGATGCCCCGTTGACCGAATCGGAGCGGGCCGAGTTGCAGCGTCTGCGGCAGGAGAACAAGGACGTCAAAGCCGAGAACGCCCACTTGCAGATGCAGGTGAGTTTCGCAAAAAAAGTGGCGACCTGGTTCGCGAAAGACCAGCAGTGAAGTTTGCTGCGATCGCGGACTGGGCCGAGAGTGCTAGTTTTCCGGTCACGTTTATGTGCCACGAGTTGGGCGTATCGACCTCGGGCTATTACAAATGGCGCACGCAGGCGCCGAGCGACCGCGCCACCACCGACGCGACCTTGAGCGCGGTGATCCGGCACCATTTCGATCGCCTGGCCGGCAACCCCGGCGTGCGGCGGATGCATGCCGAGCTGGCCGCGACCGGCCACCGTGTCGGCCGCAAGCGCGTGTGGCGGTTGATGCGGGCTGTGGGCCTGCAGGGCCGTCACCCGCGGGCGTGGAAGCGGACCACCGTGCCGGGCGAGCGGCCGGTGCCGGCGCCGGACCTGATCGGCCGGGACTTCACCGCCGACCGGGTCAACGAGAAATGGTGCGGCGATATTACCTACATCAAGACGTGGGACGGGTGGGCCTATCTCGCGACCGTTATCGACCTCTACTCACGCAAAGTGGTCGGCTGGGCACTGGACACCCATATGCGCACCGACCTGGTCACCGACGCGTTGTCGATGGCGATCACGCACCGTCGACCCCGCCGTAAAGTCATCTTTCACAGCGACCGAGGCACCCAGTACACATCGAAGGAATTTGCCAAGTTCTGCAAGAACAACCGGATCCGTCGATCCCTGGGACGAACCGGTATATGCTACGACAACGCTGTTGCCGAATCATTCTTCGCGACCTACAAGAAAGAACTGATCCACACCCGACCCTGGCCCGAACTGGCGTCCTTGAAGAAGCACACGTTCCGCTGGATCGAGGAGTATTACAACCAAACCGCGCCGACATTCCACCCTCGGCTACTTGACACCCCACGAAAAAGAACTAGGATTCACGAATATCCACGAACTCGCAGCATAAACCCGCTATCCACTTTATCGGGAACGCTCCAGACAGCCTTGGCTGACGGGCTGGCCGCGGAGCTGGAGGGATTGGGGTATGGGCCTGGAGGGATTGGGGTATGGGCCGACGACCGCGGCCGCCCATCTTCGACTCGCGGCGCAGCTGTCTGGGTGGCACTCACTGACCAGCGACGACGTCTCGATACACGGCATCCAATTGAGCCGTGACAGCTTCGCCCGAGAATCTCTCCCGACAAGACTCCCGAATCTGCTCGGCGGGGTGCCGACCTGCCGAGTCCATCATTATCTGCATTGCTTCGGCCAGAGAAACGGCATCTTCGGTCGGAACAATCAACCCATCGCCCGATTGAACAATTGTGGTTGCAGCATCGGTGGCCGACATTATGATCGGCTTCCCGCACGCCAGCGCCTCGATACTAGCAATGCCGAACGTTTCAACCCGGCTAGGCATCACGTGTACGTCGCAGGCCTCCATCCATACGGCGACCTCATCGGGCGGGACTTTGCCTGTAAACTGCACTCGGTCTCGCAACCCAAACTCATCCGCAAGTTCGTGAATCTCTGGGCAATCCGTTCCGCAGAGAACTAATAGAACACGCCGCCCTCCCACGCGCGCTTCAAGACGCGAAAAGGCATCGAGAAGAATGTCCCAACCCTTAGTTGCGCCGCAATAGCCGACCGATAGAAAGATGAACGGATCACCCACTTCCCGCTGGCGTAACGGGACGCGGAAAAACAATTCTCGAACCATATTAGGAACTACCAATACCGGACGGTCAGTGTACAATGACATTGCCTGCGACAATCCCTCGCTCACTGCCATGACCGCGCCAGCTCTCCTGTATCCCAATCGGGTGATGGTCCGCCACGCCGCATTAAGAGAACCCTTGCGGACGCCCGACGAGTGTTCCGTGACGACGTAGGGAATGCCAAGCGAACCGGAAACTGCTAGAGCAATGGGGAGCGCACGAAAGGTATGAGCATGCACAACCTCTGGACGGCTTTCAACAAAGTGCTTGCGAACCGACCAAACGGTGAGAAGCAAACGGTACAGCGAGTTTCCTCGCGGAAACGGTCGAGCATGAACGATGATCCGCTTCACCCCTTCATCATCCGAGACCTCGACCTCTACGCCCCTGTCGGCGTCGAAATGCACATAGACGAGGCTCACATCGTGCCCCGAGCGCGAAAGCGCTATGGCCTGGTCCCTGAAGAAGACTCCTGATCCTGCACCGCTGGGCGTAGCGATCCTTCTACCGAATCCGTAGTACCCTGGAATGATCAAGACCCTCATGTCCAACTCCACCTTTCAAGAACGTGCGCTCTTATATCGACTTTCCGGACCGCTTCGACCGCACCCTTCAGGAATCTGATGCAATCGCCGCAAAAGGATAGTTCTAATTGACCGCCGGCCGAACGCACTCCCACAAAATTCGACACAATCAGCCCCCGAGCGAGATCTTTACCACCCACTTCCTTAGAGCGGCGGCAACTCGAAGCGGTGGCGCCGCTGCCGGACAATCAGGTCGCGAGGCGGCCATGCAGGAGTTCCATCGCCTTAGCATCCTCCAGTCTATTTTTGCGAGTCTTAAGGCGATAAATGAATGGCGCAGGAAGATAATCGAAACGGAGCCCAGCCTCCACACTCTCGACAATCACTTGTGGCACCGGATTGTACGGGATTTCCGCGCGTTGCGCTGCGCCACCAATTGCCTGGTCATCCACCTTAAAATATTCCCAGCATTCATCCAGAGCAAGTTTCTCAACAGCATCGCGACTCAGGATGATGCAAGTTCCTTGCGCATGAGGCTCACCTTGGTCAGCGCCAGAATAGAAGTTCTCGCGAGGAGCTGCGTGAAGAAACTCAACGAGTCTTGGTACATGCAGGTAGGTCGAACTGTTTGTTCTAACCAGATAATCAAACTTTAGGTGCTTCGCAACGAAGCGCAGCCCACTGTGCATCTTCGCGCTCGTGCCTATCCAGAATTCTGGGATATCTGCGCGGATCACGCCTTGATTGATCCGCACAGGCATCCGAATACTGATCCGTCCAGCCAAGGAGTCGAAGCTCTTTCGAAGGCGCATCCTTTCGGCGATCTTCCTCGCTGCCAGAAATATCATCCTCGGAGCGCCTCCGGCAACACCTTGCAGGTGCACTAACTCGACCGACGGAGGGAGGGTGCCGGCCCAGGTCTCGCGCTGCGCTTTCTCAAGGCTCCGCCAAGGTTCACGGTCGAGGGACAGCACCATGATAAGGACCTTCAGATCGTTCGGGCGGCTGTCGCCCTCTCTCATCAAGACGGGGACATCACCAGACATACTTGCTCACCGAGCCTATTCCATCCGACCCTAAGGTGCCAGATTGGCAACACGCAGAGCATGAACCGGTAAACCCTGAACGAGCGTCGTGAAATCGGTGCTCAGATCGAGAATCCCTAGCGGCCATTTTGTCTCCATGAAAGTGCGATCTTGCCTAGGAGTCGCGCTCCTCCCATGGTGGGATAGGCAGCTATCGACCGCACAGCGCTAGTCATCGCCATCAAAGGCTCATCCAGAGCCAGGGATAATACACCTATTCTTCGCCAACGAAAAGCTCTAGCTCGCCTATGCTTCTTAAAGTATGAATCATAATCCACCAGGAGCTTCCTCTGTGCCTCTCTACGTCGCACGGTGCCAATACCATGCCGCACCCCATCATGCCTACGCCAGATCCAGTCCCTCGACTCCAGGTAACGAATTCGATCGGAAACTAGAGTCATCCGGAGCCACCACTCGAGATCCTCTGCCGCTCGATAATTTTCCGCGAAGGGTGGACAAAGATCGCGCGAGACGCTCGTAGCGCCCAGATGTGGTGCTGTTGCATCCAGTATCCAATCGTGAACGGGTCCACTCCCTTGGTGCCATCCAGGCGAATTCTGCAGAGGGTCGTCGAAACTTGTGCCCGCACATACAACGATATGCGCGGTCCGGTGAGCTTGCCGGGCATGCTCGAGGCGTGTGGGCGCCCACGCGTCGTCGTCATCCAAAAACGCCACCCATCGTCCACGCGCGGTCTCAAGACCAAGGTTTCGGGCCGCGGCGGGACCCTGACTTACTTCCACCCGCATCAATCGAATGCGGTAGTCGTCCGGTACTGCCTGCAGAGTCGGGCTCCCATCATCTACAACGATCAGTTCCCAGTCGGGATCCGTCTGGGAACGCACTGACTGGATGGCTTCCGCGAGCATTTCGGCACGGTTGTGGGTTGGAATAATCACTGAGAAGGAAGGCCGACGCATAGGATCACCTCTCCCCGCCTCTGGTTCCAGATCATGCATATCTTTCCTCTTTTTCGCACCACGCCTGCTATGGTCAAGCAAAATGACCTACTAACTCGGTGTAGTTAGTTAGGGATGGACTGCTTCGGACTGTGCAGCCTGCCGCCTCAAAGGTTGACCCTCCTAGCGAACCTCTACCTGAGGCGGATTCTACCGGTCGGCCTGATCGGCCTCACAACAGTTAGTCTGGCTCTGCTGGCCGAGGAGCCTCCCGTGTGATGGATGGCCAGCGAGTCTGGCGGCCAACGGATCCGTGGACGAACCCCGCCTCGTGGAGCCCGTCATGCTTTTTCCAACCCCATGAACTCACTCATCGTCGCCTCCCCGGCGTGCGAAATCCCTGACCGTCGGAACACCGCCGTGACAGTGCGCCCGAGTATCTTCAGGTCGAGGAACAAACTGCGCCGATCGACGTACTCCACATCCAGTGCCAGCTTCGTCTCCCACTCCAGCGCATTCCGCCCCAAGACTTGGGCAAGCCCCGTGACACCAGGGCGTACCTCGTGACGACGCGCCTGCTCGGTGGAGTAACGGCCGAGGTACTGGACCAGAAGGGGTCGGGGGCCGACTAGGCTCATGTCACCCTTCAGCACGTTCCAAAGGGTTGGCAACTCGTCTAAGCTGGTCGCGCGCAGGAAACGCCCGACGGGTGTGAGACGTTCGGCATCGGTGATGTGCGTCGTGTCTGGATGACGCATCGTCCGGAACTTCACGAGCTCGAAGATCACCCCGTCTTTCCCGGGGCGGTCCTGGCGAAACAGCACTGGACGACCGTGCGCAGCTAACACCACCCCCGCGGTGACAGCCTGGATCGGTGCCGAGACCACGAGACCGATCGCGCTCCCGACGATGTCGATGCCGCGCTTGACACGGTCGTAGGACTGGTCAGCCACGTCGACCTGCAAGGAAATCCGCGATGCAGCCAACGACCCGCTCGATCTGCGACTCGCCGAGCACTGAGCCGCTCGGGAGCGACAGCCCCGTCTCGAACAAGCGCTCGCTCGTGCCGTTCAGGTAGCTGCGCGCATCGGCGAACACCGGCTGTAGGTGCATGGGCTTCCAGAGCGGGCGGGCCTCAACGTCGTGCGCCGCAAGATGCAAACGCAGGCCTTCGCTTGAGAAGCCGGCCTTATTCGGGTCGATCAGGATCGACGAGAGCCAGTAGTTGTCGTGTGTGGCGGGCTTAGGCTTCGAGACGCCGCTACGCGGCTCCTCAGCCAGCGTTTCAGTCAGTGGCTTCGAGACGCCGCTGCGCGGCTCCTCAGCCAGCGGTTCACCGAAGATGGCTACGCCTGGGACGTCCGCGAACAGAGCACGGTACCGCTCACGGAGGGCACAGCGGCGTTCGATCATCGAGTCCAGGCGTCCCAACTGCGCGCGCCCCAAGGCCGCAAGTAGGTTTGACAGCCGGTAGTTGTAGCCGATCTCGGTGTGCTCGTAGTGCACAACGGGCTGGCGCGCCTGCGTCGCCAGATACCGCACGCGGGCGGCCAGGTCGCCGTCGTCGGTCAGCAGAGCTCCCCCACCGGAGGTCGTCATCACCTTGTTGCCGTTGAACGACACCGCAGCGGCAGCACCGAACGAGCCTGCCGGCCGGCCATCCCTGGTTGCGCCCAGTGACTCAGCAGCGTCCCAGAGGACTGGCACGCCCGCCTCGGCAACGATCACATTGATCGATTGCGCGTCGGCCACCTTCCCCAACAGATCGACGGGAATGACCGCGCCCACACGGTCCCCTCCGAGGTCGGCCACCGCTTTCCGAAGCAGGTCCGGATCGAGGTTGCCGGTCTCATCGCAATCGACGAAGACGGGCTCGGCCCCGACGTACGTGATCGCATGGGCGGTCGCCGCAAACGTCATCGTCGAGGTGACGACGAGGTCGCCAGGCTGAACGCCAAGGACAATCAGCCCCAGGTGCAGGGCAGCTGTCCCCGAGGACAGAGCGACAGCGTGGGCCCGACCGGTGTACCCAGCCAACTCTCGTTCGAAGGCGTCGACTTCCGGGCCCAGCGGCGCCACCCACCCGGACCGAATGGCACGCACCAGTGCCGCCTCCTCAGCCTCCGTGACATCCGGAGATGAGAGATAGATGCGATCCATCACGCCCGCTGCCTGCTGTCCCGCTGTGAGCCGGTCTGCAGGGATTCGCCCGACTCCAGGCCCGGCAGGACTGCGTTGGGGCTCACGGCGACCACTTGGTCAGCCAGCACCTGTCCCACGCGGGCCTCATCGGTCTCGTCGAAAATGACCTCGATGGGATTGATGACCGGGACGGTCACCTGCGTGATCAGCGGATGCTCGCTCGGCTGCCCGGACTCTGCCTCGCCCAACAGGACCTCGTGCATCTTCTCGCCCGAACGCAGACCGGAGATCACGATCTCCACATCATCGCGCCCCGACACGTCGATCAGGCGTCGCGCGACGTCCATGATCTTGACCGGCTCCCCCATGTCCAAGACCAGCACGTCACCGGGCTTGCCGATCGCCCCGGCCTGGAGCACCAACTCACACGCCTCGGGGATGGTCATGAAGAAGCGGGTCACCTCGGGGTGCGTAACGGTGACCGGGCCGCCGCGCGCGATCTGCGCCTTGAACGCGTGCACAACGGAGCCGCGCGACCCCAGGACGTTGCCGAACCGGACGGAGACATACTCGAGGTCGTACTTCATGGCATACCACGCCGTCACCCGCTCGGCCAGGCGCTTCGTCTGCCCCAGGACACTGCTGGCGTCCGCAGCCTTGTCGGTGGAGACGTTCACAAACCGACGCACACCCGCGCGGTGCGCACACCGCAGGACGTTGAGCGTGCCCAGCACGTTGGTCTTCCAGCCTTCGACCGGGAATCGCTCCAGCATCGGCAGATGCTTCAGCGCGGCCGCGTGGAGAACCACATCGGGTTGGCAGTCCGAAAAGACGCGCTGCAGCGCAGCGTGGTCACGGATGTCACACAACACCGTCTGGTCGTCGTCGAGCAGGCCATTGCCATGGATCGACAACTGGAGCGCGTGGAGCTCAGACTCGTCGCGATCGAGCAGGAAGAGCTTCGTCGGGCCCAACGCATGGACCTGGCGGCTCAGTTCTGCACCGATCGAACCACCGGCGCCCGTGATCAGGACGACCTTGTTGGTGACCAGATCTGCGACCTGGGTCAGGTCTGTCTCGATCTGCCGGCGTCCGAGCAAGTCGACGACATCGAACTCGCGCAACTGATCGAGGCTGACCCGGCCGCCGATCCGCTCCCGAACCGGAGGAATCACCACGAGCTTGGCGCCTCCGGCTGCGGCGGACTCGGAGACTCGTTGCAGCAGGTCCGGTTCCGGGTGGCCCATGGCCAAGATGACCTGCTCGGCCCCGGTCTCGCGGATGAGGCGCGTCAGATCCGCGCCGGTTCCCAACACGCGATAGGTGTGGAGACGCAGATGCTTCTTGTGCCGAGCGTCATCGAGATAACCCACGATCTGATAAGGCGCGTTCGGCGTGGTGCTCACCAAACGTGCGACCTCGGTCCCTGCCTCGCCCGCGCCATAGACGAGCACCGGAACGGCGTCCTTGCTGGCCGCGCGGCGGCGGCTCGGGCCGAAGTAGCCCCGGAACACCCATCGGCCAGCCGCCATCAGCAGCAGAGCGATGGGGGGCATCACGAGCGCGATGCCGTTGGGGAAGCGCGGCACGAGGACCATGAAGGCGATCCCCAGCACCGCGGAAATCCCGAGGACCCCGACCCCGAGCGCGGTGACCTCGGCGAAACTCCCCACCCGCGAACGGCCCAAGTAGTGCTTGGTGACGAACCCGAGCACAACCTGCGCCATCATCAACGCGCCGACGAACGCAAGTGCAGCCGCCCATTGGTCGTCCTTGAGGTGGAAGTCGTAGCGCACCAGCACGAAGCCCGCGAACGCCAACACCCAAGCCAGCAGGTCCCAACCGAGCATTATCGCCCGTTTCCAGAAGACCGGTACTTTCGACATGCCTTTCCCCCCGAATCAGCAGTCAGTGACAACTCGCACGTCAATCTAAACCAACCGGCGGAAAAGGACACTCGTTGTCTCGCCACCGGGGACAGCGAGCACGCCGGTCCCCGGCAGCGTCACAGCGCTGACAGAACCGTCGCGACCAGGATCTTCGTGACCATCGCGGTCGGATACGCGAGCGCGTACCCCAAGCCCACCCGCGGGTCGAAGTTCGTCCGCCCGTTCGCGTACGCCAACAGCGCCGGCTGTGTCTGCATCCCCGCGATCATCCCACCCAAGCGTGTGCCGCCCGACCGGAACACCCACCGTCCGACCACGTACGCCAAACCACTCATGACAAGGGTGATCACCACCCCGAGGAGCAGAATCCGCCACCACGCGCCGGACGTGAACGCCACCGCGATCTGACCCCCCGCCCGTGTCCCGGCGTACGCCAGGAAGACCAGCAACCCGAACTCCATCAGCGTCATCGCCGCAGTGTTCGGCAGGGTCGTGATGACCTTCCCGATCCGCCCGATCCGACCCATGATCAGCCCCAGAATCAGGGTTCCGGCGGCCGCTCCGATCATGAACGTCCCGCCACCCGGGAGCGGCAACGGAAGATGACCAAGGGTCAACCCGAGGGTGAGACCCGGCCCCCGGTCTGGCTGAAGCAGACGAGGATGGACCAATCGGCTAGGTAGGTTCTCCTAGAGCATGCCTCGCTCCAAGACAAGGAGGGCTGACGGTGGAGACGGGCCAGTCAAAGCAGTTCCAAATTCGCGCTCTCCGAGAGGGCGACGAGCAAGCCGTCCTGGACGTTCTTAATCGGGCGTTCCAACGCAGCCTCACCCCACAGTGGTACGACTGGAAGCACCGTCGTGGACCGTGGGGCCCCTCCTCGGGGTGGGTGGCAGAAGCCGCGACCGGCCAGCTCGTCGCAGCACGCCTCTTTCTGCCGTGGGCGTTGTCGAACGAGGCGGAAACAATCCCCATCATGCGTGCAGTCGATGGAGCTGTCGCACCCTCAGCGCAACGCCAGGGTCTGTTCAGTCGATGCGTGACCGCGGAAATGGATGCTCTTAGCGAAGGGCGACGGTCGTCTGCGCTGATCTATTCGACATCGGTTCCGGCCAGCCGTGAAGCATACCGTAAACTCGGGTGGGCGATCACGGATGTCGCCCACACCGCGCGGCCTGTTCGGATCAGCCCGTTCGGAGCAGCCCGACTCGTGTGGGGCGACGCCCTCAGGGCGGGTGAAGTGCCGCCGAACGCGCCATTAGGAACCGCTTGGACATCTGAGTCCCTGCAGTGGCGCACCGCAGCGGAGTCAGGGCACAAGTACAGAAGCGTACGTTTGCACGATGCGAACGAGCCGAACGGCTTGCTACTGCGTCGAACCCACCTCAAGAAGGTGCCCACGCTCTTGGTCGTGTATAGCTGGGGAAGGCCTGCGACCAGAAGTGCTTTGATCAGGGCTGCCTGCACACGGCTGGGCGCACCCGTTGTGCTGTCGGTTGCGGGCCCCGGAGCCCACGGCTGGCAAGTTGGTGCATCGACGATCAGCAGCTGGGCACCACCCACGCACCATGACGCGCGCCTGACCGAGCCCCTCCATTTTGATTTCGCGGACCTAGAGGGCGTGATGTGATCTGAAAGCTCCGTCAGGAACGCATCAGCGCATAGGCTCCTGAGTGTGCACCCGAGAGGATGGCGTCCACCCTCGGGATGCTGGCATCGCTGTTGATGCGCAACCGAGAGAGCCGATGTTGGTCAGCCCTGAGGTTGGCTAGTCGATGGTCAAAGAGCACTGACCCGACGTAATCGAGGTCACGCGCGACGGCAGCCGAGTGGTCGATCCAGTCCCCATTCGGGTAGGCGAAGTATTGGGGATTGAGGCCGCGGCTAACAAACCACTCATGGGCGCGTCGGATCTGGTCTTCTTGTTCGTCGCGCGAGCACTGGTCCAAGCAGGGATGGTCCCACGTGTGATTGCCGATCTCATGGCCAAGAGAGACCCATCGGTTCAGGTCATCGAGCGTTCCGGTCAGAGACTCCCGGACGTCCTCTCGTCCCGTAAGACGCGCTTCGAGCACTGCCGTCTCTAATCGGCGCTCGGCATCAGGAATCCGCTTCAGTCGGCCGTGGGAGAAGCGCTCAGACTCTTCCGTACTTATGAGACCTGCTCGTGACGCCTCGTCAACTGTTTGGAACCAGAGCCGCCCGGGACGCTCCATCGTTGCAGGGTTCACAAACACAGTTGCAGAAATGCCGTGGTTCGCCAGCATCTCACCCGCTGCGAGAGTCGTCGCCAACCCGTCATCAAACGTGAACCACACGGCGTGCCTGGGAAGCGTTCCGCCGCCGTTGAGCGCCCGAGCGATATCCGACCCACTCACTGGCGTGAATCGCTCACAGATGCGATCAACTGCACGCTCGAACTTATCGAGGTCCTCTACACCGTGATAGGCCAGAATTCGAACACGTCCTGGGGTCAACGCCATCCAGGCCGACCGCACTGGCCAGGTGGTCGCCACGCTGGCCAACTTGGCCCGGAACGCTGTTGGCGCGCCCCGCCAAACCCCCGCCAACCATCCGACTCGTCCGGCCACGAATCCCCCTCCGCATTAGCGGTTTCGACCTGATGCCTATGTCCGCGCGTCCCTAGTCACCATGAGACTAGATCATTTAGCCGACCGGGCCTGCGAGACTAAGTATGTGAGAGTCCTTCACGTAATCGACACTTTGGGTGGCGGAGGGGGCGCCGAGCACGCCTTACGCCTGCAACTGCCAGAACTCGCCCGAAGGGGTATCGATTCTCATGTGGTGTGCCTTCGATCCCGGGGCGGCCCGCTGGCTGAATGGGTGAGTAATGAAGGCACGCCAGTCACTGTCCTGGACGCCAAGAGCAGGCTCGACCGGGCGCGCCAGTTGCGGAGCGTGATCAAGGCGACTGAGCCGCATCTTGTGCATGCGACGCTCTTCGAATCGTGCCTGGCGAGCCGATTGGCGACTCCCCGAAACGTGCCGCTGTTGAACAGCCTCGTTAACACGTCGTATGTGCCGTTGCGCATGGAAGCGAGCGGACGCGCTATAGCCGCGAAGTACCGACTCGTTCGGCTGGTCGACAGGCTCACAGCCGGCCGCGCTGATCACTTTCACACTCTCACGGCGGCTGTAGTGGAGGAAGCTCAACAGGCACTCGGGATTCCGCCCGGCAAGATCACCGTGATTCCCCGCGGCCGCTCGTCGACGGCGATGGGTGAACGCTCGAAAGAGCGGCAGGACCGCGTCCGATCAGATCTGGGGCTCTCCCCCGAGGATCTCGTCGTGCTGAATGTCGGCCGCCAGGACCTCCAGAAGAATCAAGTGGGACTGGTTCGTTCCTTTGCAGAAGTCCGAGAGCAGACTCCCAACGCTGTCTTGGTCATCGCAGGACGCGAGGGGACGTCCACCCAGGAAATCAACGCGCAGGTGGATGCCCTCGGCCTGTGTGACGCCGTCCGGCTCCTGGGCTATCGCACGGACGTTGCGGATCTGATGGCTGCGGCCGATGTCTTCGCGTTCCCGTCCCTCTTCGAGGGCTTGGGGTCAGTGCTCGTCGAAGCGTTGGCGCTCGGACTGCCCATCGTGGCATCTGACGTTCCGGCGATTCGAGAGGTCCTCGACGACGGTCGTGCGGGCCGTCTGGTCGCCGTCCAGGATGATGCGGCACTCACTGAGGCGCTGGTTGCAATTCTCTACGACGGTGAAGCGCGCGAAGCTCTGGGGACCCGGGGCAACGCCCGATTCCGCGAACGCTTTGAGCTCGACAAGGTGGTCGATGCGACCGTCGAACTCTACGAACGGCTGGCGGGCGGACCCGGTCGATAGCCGATGGGCGTGCGCTCGCCGCGCGTCACAGCGCCGACAGCACCGTCGCGACCAGGATCTTCGTCACCATCGCGGTCGGATACGCCAGCGCGTACCCCAAGCCCACCCGCGGGTCGAAGTTCGTTCGTCCGTTCGCATACGCCAGCAGCGCCGGCTGCGTCTGCATCCCGGCGATCATCCCGCCCAACCGGGTGCCGCCCGAGCGGAACACCCAGCGCCCGACCAAGTACGCCAAACCGCTCATGACAAGGGTGATCACCACCCCGAGGATGAGGATCCGCCACCACGCGCCGGACGTGAATGCCACCGCAATCTGGCCCCCTGCGCGAGTCCCGGCGTACGCCAGGAAGACCAGCAACCCGAACTCCATCAGCGTCATCGCGGCGGTGTTCGGCAGGGTCGTGATGACCTTCCCGATCCGCCCGATCCGGCCCATGATCAGCCCCAGAATCAGGGTTCCGGCAGCCGCTCCGATCATGAACGTCCCGCCGCCCGGCAGCGGCAACGGAAGATGACCAAGGGTCAACCCGAGGGTGAGACCTAGACCGCCGGCGACCGGGTTGATGTCCGACAACCCCCGGGCCGAATCCCCCACATAGTGCGTGACGTCGGTCATCTGGTCGCGGTGGGCGATCACGCGGATCCGGTCCCCCAGCTGCAGGACACTGTCCGGCATCGCGACCATGTCGACGTCGCCGCGGCGGATCCGGGAGATCGTGGCGCCGAACCGCTTCTCGAGGTGCAGCTCACGGATCGCCCGCCCGGCCAGCTTGGGGTTCGAGATCGTCATCCGGCGGAAGTCGAGTTCCCGACGGTCGGCAGACAACTGGTGGGAGGACCGGTGGCCGAGCTCGCGAGCGACCTGGGCGACGTCCTGCTCGGGGCCGACGACGGTGACCACGTCCCCGGGCCTCAGCTCGGTGTCCGGGTCGAGAATCTCGGTCGGCCCTTCCTCCGTGCGGCGGATTCGGTTGAACCGCACGCGCCCGTCGTGGATCCGCACGAGGGCGTCAGCGACCGGGTGATCGGTCCGCTCGACGCGGACGGCGAGTTCGATGAGCTCTTGGGGTACGTCGGAGTCCTTCTTGCCGTAACTCAGCGCCGCGGAGACCGCCACCAGGACGCCGAGGACGCCGAAGATGTAGGTGACCGAATAGGCCACGGTGGCTTCGGGGGTGCCGCCCGCCGCCGCGAGGGCAGGGGTGTTGGTGAGCGCCCCCGCGTAGGCCCCCGCGATGGTGCCGGCGTCCAGGCCCAGCACTCGGCCCACGGGGACCGCCACAGCTCCTGCCGCGATGAGCATCGCCGCGACGCCGAGCATCAACGGCCAAGAAGTTCTTAAGGAATGGAAGAAGTTCGGGCCGGAGGTGATCCCGATCGCGAACGCGAAGATGGCCAGGCCGAGGTCACCCACGACAGCGGGGACCGCGATCTCGGTGCCGAACGCCACCCCGGCCGCGGTGATGCCGATCGCAGCGAACAGGACCATCGCGGCACCGAGGCGTACCTTCCCGAACGGGATCTGCCCCAGCGCGGCACCGAGCCCGACGACGAGGAACAGATAGATGAGAGGCATGTCAGCGAGAAAGCTGAAGACCGCGCTCAACGGACGACTCCTTGCGTGAGAACCGCGCAACAGCCTAATCCGATCGGGCTGGCGGGTGTCCCTTCGAGACGGCCTACGGCCTCCTCAGGGAGCGTTCAAGACGGCCTACGGCCTCCTCAGGGAGCGTTCGAGACGGCCCACGGCCTCCTCAGGGAGCGTTCGAGACGGCCTACGGCTCAGGAAGCTAGGGTCTTGAGGGACTCGGGGGAGGATCTTTGACGCCACGCACTGGATCACGAACGAAACTCGCACTCTGCGTCGTGCTGACGTCCATCGTCGCCACGGCCTGTTCCACGACGGCACCGACAACGGCTGGTCCGGGTGAGGCCCCCGCGACGTCGGCGGCACCAGCGGTGGGTCGGTCACCGCAGGGTGGGCTGGATTGCCCCGTGACCGATGTCGCGGCGCCACCGCAGGGGCCGAAGGCGACCGGGAAGGTGCTGAGTGAACGGACCGGCCAGGCTCCGCAGGTGACCGGGGTGGTCTATCCACGACCCGACCACGAGGGCAACCCGTGGTCCCAGTGGGGTCAGGGCATCGTGCTGTCGGACGGTCGCTTCCTGTCGGCCATCGGGGATCACTTGGGGGTGGACGGGAACTCGTACCTGTATGTCTTCGACCCCGACACCCAGGAGCTGACCCGGTTCAGTGACGTCGCGTCACCGATCGGCCATCGAGCGGGCGAGTTCGGGTACGGCAAAGTCCATGCCCAGATGGTCCAGCCGAACTGTGACGAGGTGGTCGTGGCCACCTATTGGGGGACGCGGCGCGGGTTGACGTATGAGGGTGGGTACACGGGCGACCATCTGCTCTCGGTCAACACCCAGACCCTGGAGGTGACCGACCTCGGAGTGCCGGTCGCAAGCCGGGGCATCACGTCGCTCGGGGGGCACGGTGACCTCGTGTATGGCGAGGCCGTCGACCCCGAGGGCCGTCCCGGCGGAGACAAGGCGGACACGGGGACGTTCTTCGCGTACGACACCCGGACCCGCAACGTCACCTTCTCGGCCGATGACCCGCGGCACATTGGATTCCGGAGCATGGCGGTGGACGGGACCGGGCGGGCGTACCTCGCCATGAAGGACGGCGGACTCCTCCGCTATGAGCCGGGCAGTGGGTTGACCCCGCACGAGGACCGCCTTCCGGCCGGCTGGCTGCGCGCGAGCACGGCGCCGGCGGCGGACGGGACGGTGTACGCCGTCACCCGCGAGCCCGAGCGCTATGTCGCCATCCGCTCCGACGGGTCGATCGACGACCTCGGCGCGGCGAGCGGCTACATCGCGTCGGTGGCGCTGTCCGCCGACGAGACGGAGCTGTTCGTGGTGCCCGGTGCCCACGGCGACGCCTGGAAGCAGGGCACTCCCCTGCTGGCGGTGGACGTCGCCACGGGCCGGGAGCGTGAGGTCGTCAAACTCGCGCCGGTTGTCGAGAAGGGTTTGGGGTTGACGCCTGGCGGGTCGTACAACGTCGCGGTCGACGGGTCTTCGGGGCGGGTCTTCGTCGGGCTGAATGCTGGCACGACCAGCAATGAGCCATGGGGCGAAGTCGTGCTCGTCACGGTGGAGCCATGAGGGCGGGGCGAGGTGGCTTTGGTCACGGCGGAGCCCGAAGGGCCCGCCGAGATCGCGCTCGTCGTGGTGGAGCCGTGCAGGCCCGGTGGCCTCGGCTCGGTGTCGCAGCGGGCGTTCTCTCGCTCCTGGTGGTGTCAGCATGCGGCGCACCGCAGCCGGAGGGTCGCGCCGATTCACCAGCGCGCCCTTCCGAAACTCAGGCGGCGGGCGCTGCTGCCCAGGGTGGTTATGAGGTGTGCTGGACGGCTGAAGCTGGCGGCAGTGGAGCCATCGGGTTTCAGGACCGGACCCGTGACCTCGGTTTGAATGAACCGTTGGCGGGCATGATGGCGCACGCCGTCGCCGCCGGCGACGTCAACAACGACGGCTGGGCCGACCTGTTCGTGGGGACGTTCGCGGATCGGCCGGCGGCTGAGTACGCGGTTCGTGGCGCGTCCGGTCCCAGCCCGGACCGGCTGCTGCTGGGGTCCGCGGAGGGTTTCACGGTGGATGAGTCGTTCCCGGAGATGCGGGGACGGACCTCGGGCGCGGTGTTCGCCGACTTGGACGGCGACGGCGACCTGGACTTGGTGCTCGCACGGAATCCGCGTGGTGGTGAGCGACAGAGCGCCCCCTCGGTCGTGCTGCGGAACGATGACGGCCGTTTCACAGAGGCGTTTGTGCTGGATGAAGCGCGCGGGTTCCGGTCGATCGGGGTGGCGGACGTCGACGGCGATGGGCTGCTTGACCTGTTCGTCGTCGAGGACAAGTGGACCGGCGGGTCATCGGTGCTGTATCGCAACGAGGGCGACCTGCGGTTCGCCGACGCGACGGCGAAGTTCGGCCTGCCGGCCGATGTCCACGGGCTGGGCGTGTCGACGACCGACCTGAACGGAGACGGGTTCCCGGACCTGTTCGTGGCCGGGTCGAACCGGCTGTTCCTGCACCAGGGCGCGGGTGGTGGTTTCCGCGAGGATACCGGAAGCGACTTCGCGTGGGAGACCTATGGCAAGGAGGACGACCCGGCTGGGGTCGTGGCCCGCGACCTCGACGGTGATGGGCGGCCGGAGTTGGTTGTCGGGCAGCACTTCAACAGCACCCTCGACGACGGGCGTCGTGTGCCGATCCGGGTGTACGCGAATCGTGGGGAGGGCGATGGCGTCCGATTTGTCGACGTCACCGAGAGCGCGGGGTTGGTGGGCCTGCCGACCAAGTCGCCGCATATCGAGGTCGCGGACCTGGACGCGGACGGACGGCCGGACCTCGTCACGACCGCTGCGGGATCCGGGACGGGTCCGGTGGTCTTCCGCAACGTGACCGACGCTCCCGGGCACCTGCGGTTCGAGGCGTCCGCGGCGCCGGGTGGCGATCAGTACTGGGTCACCGGCGCCGTCTTGGACGCGGATCGCGACGGCGCGCTCGATGTGCTGCTGGCTGAGTGGTTTCCCGACAAGCCGAGCCTGCTGCTGGCTGCGACGGGGGCTCGGGGGCATTGGCTGACCGTGGAAGTGGGCGCTGCCGGAACGACCGGGGTGGGCGCGGAGGTGTCCGTCTATGAGGCGGGGCACGCAGGGGATCCTGCGCACCTGCTGGGGCGTACGGAGATCAGCGCGCAGTCGGGCTATGGCGCAGGCGCCGAGCCCGTGGCGCGGTTCGGCCTGGGTGAGGCATCAACGGTGGATGTCGAGATCCGGCGGCCGCGTACCGAAACTGTCGAGACACTGCGTGGTGTGGAAGCGGATCGCTGGATCAGAGTGGGGGCTGCGTGCGCGTGACACAGGCGGGAGAGCTGGCTTTGCCCAGCTCGGCCGTAACGCCCTTACTGGATCCCTCTGCCCGGGAAACCTAGCCCCCAGCTCAGGAGTCGGTCCTTCTACACCGGTCGGCATCAGGCCAGCGATACTTGACGCAGCTCAGGGAACCGGGACTCCCATAGGGCGCGACATCGTTGGGGCAGCGCCAAGTCGGGCCACACCTCGATCAACCGGGAAGCGTTGAGCATTTCCTCTTGAATGACGCGGGTGCCTTCCCGGACCAAGTTTCGGTACGCCTTATGGAGTCCACTCCGTGTGTCCAGATCGGCGGTGGGGTCCGGACCCCAGTGCACGGTGCGCGGTAAGATCAGCACCCCAGTGGCGGGCCCTCGCAGAGATTCCAGCGAACGCGGCGTCTCGTATGGAAACACGTCCTGGAACAGAAGGTGCGCCTCCATGGGGTCCGCTCCTCCCTCAGGTTGGGGCAAAGCTGGCGCGCTCGGAGGGATTCGAACCCCCAACCTTCTGATCCGTAGTCAGATGCTCTATCCGTTAAGCTACGAGCGCTGGGCGGACCGCTTTCACGGACCGAGGAGAAACGTTAGCGCACCAGAGCCGGGACGACAAATCGCCGCTGGTCGCCGCACCAGCTCGGCTGGGCGTTCCGCTCCTGCGCAGGTTGCCCCCGCTTGCCGAACCAACTTGGTCAGCCATGGCGGATACGCTGTTGCCATGGAGTCGCGCATCGATGAGTTCGTCGCCCTGCTGACTCTGCTCAGACTGAGGGCCCATGACGCTAGCTGGAACGAGATCGCCGCCGACGTCCTCGCGGCAGGCAGCGCTACGGCACTTCTTGACGATCTGAACGATGAAGCTCTCTTCGTGACGCCCCGCCTTGCGCCAGAACTGGAAGACGCCACTGTCGACGTCCGCCGATGGACCAAAGCTGGCCTTCAATGGATTACGGTCCTAGATGCCGCCTATCCGTCGCGCCTCCTCGGCATTCGCGAGCTTCCTCCGTTCCTGTTCTATGAGGGCACTCTCCAAGAACCCGACGACGGCTTCTCCGTGGTGGGGACCCGGTCACCGTCTGACTGGGGGCTGAGAGTGGCCGAGGAGACGGCACGCCTGCTGGTGGCGCAAGGCGTGACGGTCATCGCCGGGCTGGCTGCTGGCATTGACACCGCGGCGCATCGGATCGCCCTCGACGAAGGCGGCAGAACCGTGGCCTTCCTCGGCACCGGCGTTACCCGCACCTACCCCGCAGCCAACCATTCCTTGCAGCGCGAGATCGCACAGAAGGGGCTAGTGCTGTCGCAGTTCTATCCAGATGCCCAGCCAACCCGAAAGTCGTTCCCGATGCGTAATGCGACGATGTCGGGATATGGGCTCGCTACGGTCGTCGTCGAAGCGGGAGAGCACTCCGGCACAAGGATCCAGGCACGAGTTGCAGGCGAGCACGGCAGACCAGTCATCCTGACAGACCGCGTGGTGGAAAACACCTCGTGGGGCGCCGCACTCGCAGGACGCCCGAACGTGTATGTGGCCGGATCCATCGAAGAATTGGCCGAAGCCGTGGCTGACGTGCGCCAAGCACCAGGACGCCTAAGGACCGCACTCGACGAACTGGTCTCTGGGTGAGCCGCAGGTTTCCAGACGCCGTCTCGAACGTCGGCAACCACCTCGCGAGAGTCGCAGGCAGTTACCTCCATTCGGTCACGACCGACGATTGGGCGTCGTGCAAGGTGTGCGCGCTCCCGATCAACCCCGCGTACCTTCCCCCGCATGTCGTCGTCATCGACGATTCCTGGGTCTCGGGGGCGAGTGCGCAATCGGTCGCTGTGGCGCTGAAGCAGGCTGGTGTCGAACAGGTCTCGATTCTCAGTGTCGCTCGCGTCCTATCGCCACATTGGGCACCCAACCTGCCCTTCCTCAGGAGCGCGCTTCCGCAACTTCCGTACGACTGGACCATTTGCCCGTGGACGCTTGGGGACTGCCCGTGGGAGAGGCTCCAGAACACCCGTTAGACCCACCGGCCGGGAAGGCCAGTCACGACTGCTCCATCTGGCACGTCCTTCGTCACCACCGTCCCTGCGCCGAGGACGACCCGCTGTCCGACGGTCAGATTCTGCAAAACGATCGCGCCGGCGCCGACCAGGGTCTCGTCGCCGATGACGACCTCCCCGGAGATGATCGCGCCGGGGTTCACGGAGACGTACGCGCCCAGCGCCGCATCGTGACCGATGGTCGCGTTCGGATTGATGTGGACGTGAGCGCCGAGGCGTACGTTCGTCGAAATCGTCGCGCCGGCGCAGACGACGACCCCGTCCCCCAGTTGGCAGCGGGCGCCGAAGGTCGCGCTCGGGTGGACTGTCGTGAACGATTCGAGTCCAACGGCGTCGAGCCGGGCGACCAGGCGCCGCCGGACGCCGGGGCTGCCGATCCCGAGGACATAGCACGTGTCCCGGTCGGCGCGGGCGAGCCAGGCGTCGAGGGTGCCGAGGTACGCGACACCGCGGTCGGCGAGCCGCGCCAAGTTGAGGTCGCTGGGCCCATCGTCGACCACCCCGATGATCGTCAGGTCGTCTCCGCCGCCCTGCATCGCCTCCAGCACATCGAGCGCCTCCCGCCCGAAACCCGAGGCGCCGATCACGACCACCCGCTCCGTCATGCGCGCCCCGCCTCCAGCGATCAACCGTCAGTTCCTGTGCGTCATTCACGACCTTGGCAGAGCGACGGGGGCACCGCCAAGCCACCCGCGCGAGAGGGCGCAGAGTGAGGAACCTCACAAATTCCGCCATTTCCGTTCCGCGGGTCGGGACGAGACTCGTCAGGTATGGTCTATGGCACTCGACTGGACATCCCTACCTTGCAGGAGTATTTGGACGTGACTGCCACCGTTGGCCAGAAGGCACCCACCACCCATGCCGATCTTGTGGCGTGGGTGGAAGAGGTAGCGGCGCTTACGAAGCCTGACGCGATCCGTTGGTGTGACGGATCGGATGCCGAGTGGAAGGAACTCACCGACCATCTCGTCGACCGTGGCGTCGCCATCCGCCTCAACGACGAGGCGAAGCCCAACTCCTTCTATTTCCGCTCGGACCCCTCCGACGTCGCGCGCGTCGAGGACCAGACCTTCATCTGCTCCGAGACCGAGGCGGGCGCCGGCCCGACCAACAACTGGGCGGCTCCCGCGGAGATGAAGCAGACCATGTCGGAGCTCTATGACGGCTCCATGAAGGGCCGCACCATGTTCGTCGTGCCGTTCTGCATGGGCCCGATCGACGCGGACGACCCGAAGTTCGGCGTGGAGCTCACCGACTCCGAATATGTCGTGATCTCCATGAAGATCATGACCCGCATGGGCACCCAGGCGCTCGAGGCCATGGGCGACGACAAGCCGTTCGTGAAGTGCATCCATTCCGTCGGCCAGCCGATCGCCGAGGGCGAAGAGGATGTCGCGTGGCCGTGCAACACGACCAAATACATCTCGCACTTCCCCGAGACCCGCGAGATCTGGTCGTTCGGCTCCGGCTATGGCGGCAACGCCCTGCTCGGCAAGAAGTGCTATGCGCTCCGCATCGCGTCGGCCATGGCGCACGACGAGGGCTGGCTCGCCGAGCACATGCTCATCCTGGAGCTGACGTCGCCGGAGGGGAAGAAGTACGTCGTTTGCGCCGCCTTCCCGTCCGCCTGCGGCAAGACCAACCTCGCGATGCTCGAGCCCACCATCCCGGGCTGGACCGTCAAGACCCTCGGCGACGACATCGCCTGGATGCGCTGGGGCGAGGACGGCCGTCTCTATGCGGTCAACCCCGAGAACGGGTTCTTCGGCGTCGCACCGGGCACGGGCTATCACACCAACCCGAACGCCATGCGGACCGTCGAGGCCGGCAACTCGATCTTCACCAACGTCGCGCTCACTCCTTATGGCGACGTCTGGTGGGAGGAGATGACCGACTTCGAGCCGGAACAGCTCACCGACTGGCACGGCAACCCCTGGACCCCCGAGTCCGAGGTCAAGGCCGCGCATCCGAACAGCCGGTTCACCACCCCGATCTCGCAGTGCCCGATCCTGTCGGAGGATTTCAACAACCCGAAGGGCGTCCCGGTCGACGCGATCCTGTTCGGTGGCCGCCGCGCGAGCACGATTCCGCTGGTTGCCCAGTCCCGCGACTGGAACCACGGCACCTTCATGGGTGCCACCTGCTCGTCGGAGACCACCGCCGCCGCCACCGGCGCGGTCGGTGTCGTTCGGCGTGATCCGATGGCGATGCTGCCGTTCATCGGCTACAACGCCAACGACTATCTGCAGCACTGGATCAACATCGGCGAGAAGGGCGGCGACAAGCTGCCGAAGATCTTCTTCGTCAACTGGTTCCGCAAGTCGGCCGAGGGCAAGTTCCTGTGGCCGGGCTTCGGCGAGAACAGCCGCGTGCTCGAGTGGGTCGTCCGCCGCCTGGAGGGCGACGCCGAGGCCATCGACACCCCCGTCGGCGCGATCCCGGCCGAGGGTTCGCTGAACGTCGAGGGTCTCAACCTCGATCCGGCCAAGCTCGAGGCCGCGACCCGGTTCGACGCCGAGGAGTGGAAGAAGGAGATCCCGCTGATCGAGGAGTGGTTCGACAAGCTCGGAAACGTTCCTGCCGAGGTCAAGGCGGAACTCGAGAAGCTCAAGGCGAGCCTCGCCTGATCTCACCCCTGACTGCGTTGGCCGGGACCCGAGCTACTTGGGTCCCGGCCAACGCAGTTATTGATGCCACGTAGCTGTAGGCGTCCACGGGCGGTTCCGAACGCCGCTCTCTGTGCCACGACCCCTATGCTTTCCGGTTAGCCTGACACTCTGGAAGCTAAGCCGTTGATTGGAGCAAGTTCCCCAATGCCTCAGGTCCTTGCTCCTGCTCGCTGGCACTACTTAGACGCTCTTCGAGCGTCGCTGATGCTGCTTGGTGTCCCCTACCACGCAGGGCTCTTCTTCCGCGGCGAGTCGTCGGGTCTTGACGCAGTCGTCTCGTTCTCGACTCACTTCCGGATGCCTGCCTTCTTCTTCATCGCGGGAGTCTTCGCCGTCCTGCTCTTGGAGCGGCGCGGTGTCACCACTTGGTGGTCAGGAAGAGTCCGCCGGCTCGGTATCCCACTGATCTTCGCGGTCGCCGTGCTGAGCCCGATACAGACCTTGATCTTGAAGGACGGGGACTGGAAGGCGTTAAGCATAAAGACTTACCACGCCTGGTTCCTGCTGTACCTGCTGATATATTGCGCCATCCTTGCGCTGGCGTGGCGGGTCGCCCGAGTCAGATCGTTGGCCAAAACGGCCGGCGCGTGGGCCACTCGCGGGCCAGGACAGTATCTTGTGACTATCGCCGTACTGTCCGTGGGCACCGTAGTCATCTCAACGGCTTGGTTTGTTCTTCGAATCGACGAGAGGTCGGGCGGCTTGCTAGGGCTCGGGCTTCCGTCACAGTTTGCGGAGTTCCTCATCGGGGTGCTGGTTGCCGCCGCTCCGGGAACACTTGACCGCCTGTCGACATGGGCCCGATTGCCCGTGGCAGTCATCGCCATAATCGGATCTTGCATTCTCCTGACAGATGCGACGTCGATAGTTCTTCCGGGTGTTGTGGCAGGCGCAGCCAACTTCGCCATTGCCGGCGTCACGGGCATGGCATGGGCGGCCATCCTTTTGCTCCTGTTCCGAGCCGGCTTCGATAGGGCTAGCATCACCGTCCGTTGGGTTGTGGATGCCTCACTGACCGTTTACCTAGTCCATAACGTTCTCATCTACGCCTTTGGACCTGTCGTCGCATCGTGGGACCTGCACGCGGTGGCAAGCAGTGTCGCCCTCACTCTGCTGGCGCTCCTTGGTTCGCTTATCGCCTATGAACTTGCCAATTCCTTCCGACTGGGACGCCTCTTGACGACCGGTCACACCAAGCGCGGCGCCAGTGCATCTGCGCTGCTGACCCGAAAGCCAAGCACCGCCCCGGACGAACAGCCGGAACGCCACCAAGCCTGACCTGCACCGCATGCTCGCCGGACCCGCCACAACTCGAGTGGACCGCCGGGTCAACTTCGATCCAGCAACGACAACGGGCGCCGTGCGTGCTGCACAGCGCCCGTTTCGTGCGCGGAGGCGGCGGGATTTGAACCCGCGATGGGGTTGAAGCCCCAAACCCGCTTAGCAGGCGGGCGCCATAGACCGTACTAGGCGACGCCTCCTCAACGAGGGTTCATCCTAGTGGACCCGGGCGGATGCGGCCAATCGAATCCAAGGCGGTCGTCGTTGGTCACTGGCCGGCCGCGGCGTACCGTGCCTCGATCGCTTCCTTCACCGGCCGCCACCACGCCTCGTTGGCCCGGTACCAGTCGATCGTGCGCGCGAGCCCCTCCTCGAACGAGCGGTACCGCGGTTGCCACCCCAACTCATCCCGGAGCCGGGACCAGTCGATCGCATACCGCCTGTCGTGGCCCGCACGGTCGGTGACGTGGTCGAACGCATCCCTCGGGTGCCCCATCAACTCCAGGATGAGTTCGATGACAGACCTGTTGTCGAGCTCGCCATCGGCGCCGATGAGGTACGTTTCACCGATCTGACCGTCCTGGATGATCCGCAGCACCGCAGCGTTGTGATCATCGACATGGATCCAGTCGCGCACGTTGAGGCCGTCGCCATAGAGCTTGGGCCGCCGCCCATCCAGCAGGTTGGTGACCTGGCGGGGAATGAACTTCTCGATGTGCTGCCGCGGCCCGTAGTTGTTCGAACAGTTGCTGAGCGTCGCCCGGATGCCGAACGATCTCACCCACGCCCGGACGAGCAGGTCGGACCCGGCCTTGGTGGCCGAGTACGGGCTCGACGGGTTGTACGGCGTTGTCTCGGTGAACCGCTCCGGATCGTCGAGTTCGAGGTCGCCATAGACCTCATCGGTCGAAATGTGATGGAACCGGGTTTCGTGCCGACGCACCGACTCCAACAGGTTGAACGTCCCAACCAGATTCGTGTCGACGAACGGCCGCGGATCGCGCAGCGAGTTGTCGTTGTGCGACTCGGCCGCGAAATGCACCACCACATCCGCCCCGGACACGAGCTCATCGACCAGGTCCCCATCCGCGATCGAGCCGTGCACGAACTCGAGGCGGTCAGCCGGCAGGCCGGCCAAGGTGCGCCTGTCGCCGGCGTACGTCAGCGCGTCCAGCACGGTCACCCGGTCGTCCGTGTCGGACAACACCGAATGCACAAAGTTGGAGCCGATAAAGCCGGCCCCTCCGGTGACGAGAAGATGCGCCACAGCTATCGACCTTCCTCAGTAAATGGCCAGCGAACTGCTTCAGTTGTCAGGACTCAGCGATCCGGAGGCCCGCCGGCGGTGGGGGCGGAACGAAGCCGGCCGCGCTGATCTTGCCCAGGTCCAGGGTGGAATGATCAGGCCGAGGCGCCATGTCGCGACCGAGGAAATACTCAGCCGTGGTGACAGGCTTGACGGCACCGTCGGCACGGCCGCACTCGCGGAACACCGCCTTCGCGACCTCGGCCCAGGTCATTTGCGGACCGGAGTTCGTCAGGTTGTACGTTCCGAATGTGGCACCGCTCGCGAGGAGGTGGGCAATACCCTCGGCGAGAGTGTCGGTGAAGGTCAGCCGTCCGTGCTGGTCATCGACGACAGAGGGCTCGATTCCCCGTTCCGCAAGACTGGCCATCGTGGTGATGAAGTTCTTCCCGTCTCCGATCACCCAGGACGTCCGGACGATGTAGTGCCGGTCCCAGGTGGCGACGAGCTCGTCCCCTGCGGCTTTGGTGACACCGTAGAAGCTGAGCGGGCTGAGCGGCTCCTCTTCGGTGTGCACCTCCTGTGTTCCGTCGAAGACGTAGTCCGACGACACGTGCACCAGCGTCGCCCGGTGCTCGCGGGCGATCCCCACGAGCTTGCGTACGCCGGTGACGTTCACCGCCCACGCCGCAGCACGCTCTGCCTCGGCGGCGTCCACGGCCGTGTAGGCCGCCGCGTTGATGATCGTGCCGACGCCCGACCAGTCAAAGTCCTGCGGCGCGGTCAGGTCCAGCTCTCGCCGCGAGAAGACCTCTGCGCTGGGGATCGTTCGTGCCAGCGCCCGGCCGAGTTGCCCCTCCCCACCCAGGATCACCGTCCGCCGCGGAGCGAATGGCGTCACGTCCGCCAACGCCGGGTGACCTAGATCCGCGGCTGACCGCGTGGATCGCTCCAGCGGGATGGGCCACGTGATGCCGACCGCGGGGTCGGCCGCGTTGAGGAATGTGTAGGAATCGCGCGCGGACTCACTCCAATGCTCGTTGACCAAATAGCTGTAGGTCGTCCCGGGCTCGAGGGTCTGGTACGCATTTCCCACGCCCCGCGGGACGAACACGGCCTTCTCCGGACCCAACTCGAGGGTCACCACGTGCCCGAACGAGTCGCCTTCCCGCAGATCGACCCACGCCCCGAAGATGCGGCCTGAGACAACCGACACCAGCTTGTCCCACGGCTCAGCGTGCACGCCGCGCGTGACTCCGACCTCGGCGTTGAACGCGACATTTTGCTGCACCGGGTGAAAATCGGGCAGACCGAGGCTCGTCATCTTCGCTCGTTGCCAGTTCTCCTTGAACCATCCCCGCTCATCCCCGTGCAGGGGCAGATCAATCAGGAAAAGGCCAGGGATTGCGGTCTGAGCCACGGTCAGCGCACTACTCATGCGACCGACTCTACGGGTACTGCACTGAGTTCCCGCACCACCGGTGACCGGTGGCCACAGGCCAGCAGACTTGGCAGAATCGGCCCCGTGCGCGGAATCATCTTGGCAGGCGGCTCGGGAACGCGGCTGCACCCTTTGACCCTAGGCGTCAGCAAACAACTGCTGCCGGTTTATGACAAGCCGATGATCTATTACCCACTCTCCACGCTGATTCATGCGGGCATTCGCCAGATCTTGGTGATCACCACCCCGCACGAGCAGGCGCTCTTCCAACGCCTGCTGGGGGATGGGTCCGACTTCGGCGTCCAACTCGCGTATGCCGCGCAGCCCGAACCCAATGGTCTGGCGCAGGCGTTCGTCATCGGGCGGGAGTTCGTGGGGGACGAGACCGTTGCCCTCATCCTCGGCGACAACCTCTTCCACGGCTACGGGCTTGGCCGCCAACTGCGGGGTCTGGCCACCATCGACGGAGCAGCCGTCTTCGCCTATTTGGTAGCTGACCCGACGGCGTACGGCGTCGTCGAGTTCGACGACAACCACCGGGCCATCTCGATCGAGGAGAAGCCCGCCGCGCCGAAATCGCAGTACGCCGTGCCGGGCCTGTACTTCTATGACAACGACGTCCTCGACATCGCCGCTGCCCTGAAGCCCTCGGCACGGGGCGAGTATGAGATCACGGACGTCAATCGGGCGTACTTGGCACGCGACCAACTCCAGGTGTCCGTTCTGCCCCGCGGCACGGCTTGGCTCGACACCGGGACCTTCGCGTCCCTGCACGACGCCGGGAGCTTCGTGCACGCCCTGCAGGGGCGCCAAGGACTGTTGGTCGGGTCCCCGGAAGAGGCGGCGTGGCGGCGCGGGTTCCTCACAGACGAGCAACTCCGAGCTCGCGGCGAGCAACTCGCCAAGTCGGGCTATGGGAAGTACCTCCTGCAGTTGCTCGATCGGCCGGGTGGCTGATCACAATCAAAGAACAACTATTTCGGAACCATCCGGCGTGGCGACTAGAATCTGCGCAGGCCACCCATGGCCGATCCGGCCATGCTCGAGGAGTTGTCCATGCGCGAGTCGAACTTTCCGTTCTTCGACGAAGACGAGGACGGGCCTGAGTCGACCGATCGCGCAGGCACGCGTACCGACACCGCACCCAAGCGTCTCCAGCGCCCGGAACCGAGTGAGCAGGCGAACTACGCGGCACCGCGTGGCTCGTCACGGTCCTCCCGCGGGCGCAAGCGCCGGAATCGGCGCGCGTTGTGGATCGCCGTCGCGGCCCTGCTGATTCCGGTGGTGTTGATCGCCGCAGTGATCGGCTACTACTTCAGCCGGGTGGACTCCGCACTGGGCGGCCTCGAGCAGGATTCGCTGCTGCCCGCTCCCTATGAGGGGCAGCCGGTCAAGACCTCCGAGGCCCTCAACGTCCTCCTCGTCGGGGCCGACAAGAACGACGACGGCAGCGACGGCCGCTCGGACGTGCTGATGGTCGCGCACGTCAGCGGCGACCGGGAGAACATTTATCTCGTCTCGTTCCCTCGCGACCTGTGGGTGGACGTGGCGGAGAACCAGTACGTCCCGCGCCGGGCCAAGGCGAAGATCAACGCCGCGTACTCCTGGGGACGCGCCCCCCTCGCCGTCCGCACGGTCGAGGAGCTGACCCAGACCAAGATCGACCACACCGCCGAGATCAACTTCGGTGGATTCGTGGAGATGACCGAACAGCTCGGCGGGGTGACGGTGGAGAACAAGCACGCGTCGACCGCACCGGGCGGCTACACGTTCCCGCAGGGCGAGATCACCGTCCAGGGCGAGGAAGCCCTCGCGTTCGTACGCCAGCGCTATGGCCTCCCGAACGGCGACCTCGACCGCGCCGAGCGCCAACGCGCGGTCCTCGTGGGGCTCATCAACAAGGCCACCTCGCCCGAGACCCTCGCCAACCCCGTGAAGTTCGGCGAGATGCTCGACCTGCTGTCACAGCAGGTCGTCGTCGACCAGACCCTGCCGTCGAGCGAGGTCAAGCGACTGGTCTATGGGCTGAAGATCCGCGAACGCAGCGCGGTCCACTCCCTGCAGGCGCCGATCACCGGCTTCGGCACCTCGAGCGACGGTCAGTCCATCGCCGTCGTCGACGAGCCACAGATGGCAGAGCTCGCGGAGGCGCTGCGGGATGATCGGATGGCTGAATACGTGGCGAAGTACCCGAGCTGATGTCCACCCCACGCGCAGCTTGGTCCAACGCCACCCGACGACCCAAACGGTCGGCCCACGGACGCATCGGTTTCCGCGGCGCTGCGGTGTGGACCATCCTCGGGACCTATCTGCCGGGCGCCGGGCTGGTGCGATCCGGTCTGCGCAAGCCGGGCTATGTGGCGCTGGCGACGTTCGGGATCCTGCTGGTCGGGCTGGTGTTCTGGCTGTTCATCGCGCCGAATTCGTTCATCGGCCTCGGCGTGAACTCGCTGCTGCTCAAAGTCCTGGTGGTGCTGATCCCGCTGATCGCGCTCGCCTGGGCCGGCTTGATCGTCGTGACCCACCTCCAGTTGCGTCCGCGCCCGCTCACCAAGGCCGAACGGGCCATCGGTTCGGTCCTCGTCGGTGCACTGGTCCTGACCATCACCACGCCGATGGCCGTGGCCGCACGCTATTCGTTCGACCAGTCCCGACTCCTCGACACGATCTTCAAAGACGGCTCCGACCTCAACTCGGGCACCGCGCCGCAGCTCGACCGTCGCAACCCGTGGAAGAACAAGCCGCGGGTCAACATCCTGCTGCTGGGTGGTGACGCCGGGGCCGACCGGTGGGGCACGCGGACCGACACGGTCATCCTCGCCAGCATCGACACCCGCACCGGCGACACCGTGCTGATCTCCCTGCCGCGGAACACGGCGCGGATGCCGTTCCCGGCGGATTCGCCGTTGCATGAGTACTATCCCAACGGCTTCACCAACGGCTGGGGTGAGAGCCTCGCGTTCATGCTCACGGAGATGTATCAGAGCGTCCCCGACAACGTCCCCCCGGACATCCTCGGCCCCACCGACAACCTCGGCGCCGACGTCCTGAAGCTTTCGGTCGGTGAGGCGACCGGGCTGAAGGTGGACTACTACATGCTCGTCGAGCTCGAGGGCTTCCACAAACTCATCGACGCGCTCGGCGGCATCACGGTCAACATCAACACGTGGGTCGCGATCGGTGGCGACACGAGCGCCGGGATCAAGCCGACGGCCGCGCTCCGTCCGGGTCCCAACCAGCACCTCAACGGGGCCGAAGCGCTCTGGTATGCCCGGGGCCGCTATGGCTCCGACGACTTCCAGCGGATGGACCGGCAGCGCTGCGTGATCGACGCCGTCATCAAGCAGGCGAATCCCGCCAACGTGCTGACGCGCTATGAAGCGATCGCCCGACAGGGCAAGGACATCGTGCTGACCGACATCCCGCAGGAGATCCTGCCGGCGGTCGTCGACCTCTCCCTGCGGGTCAAGGCCGGCACGACCACGAGCATCGTCCTGCGCAACGGCGAGGACGGCTTCGTCTCCAGTGACCCCGACTTCGATCGGATCCGCGCACGGGTTGCCGGTGCGATCGCTCCGCCGAAACCCGCATCGCCCGCGTCTCCCGCTGCGCCCGCCGAGACTGCTGCTCCGGCCGAGCCCGGGGGTCCTGCGGAACCTGCCCCTGCCGAGCCGGCCGGACCGGACGGGCCTGCCGATCCAGCGCCGCCGATGGCGCCGCTGCCGGCGGAGGATCTGTCGGACTCGTGTGCCTACAAGCCCGAGCTCGCCGAAGCCCAGCCTCCCGTGCCGCCGTGGGAGCAGTGAGTCGTTCGTCGTTTCCTGCCTTCGGGTCCGAGGTCAGTCGCGTGGGCGCTGCAACCGCTCGGTGAGATCAGCCACGAGGCGCCGCATCGCGGCGTCCTCGGTGCCCACCGGTGAAAGCACGTCCTGGATCGAATCGTCCTTGCGGTGCAGGCTCAGCCGCCGGCCGGATTCCGACGCGGTGACCTTGCGCGTATCCGCCCAGTTGCCGGTCCGCACGCCGCCCGGAGTCCGGAACACATAACCGGTCGGCGTCAGCTCCGCCTGCACCCGCATCTTGAGCATCGTCCAGACGGCCAGGCCGAGGAGTGCCAGTCCCGCGACCAGGATGATGACGCCCAACGTCGTGACGATCGCGGACCAGTTGTTGGCCGCCGAGAGCACGATGAGGATTGCACCCAGCACGCTGCCGACCGCGGCGATGCCGAGGGCCCGCACGGGTGGGGCTGCCCGCAGCACATGCACCGTCACATCGGTAGCGGGTGTTGCCTGTGCCGGATCGTGGGCGTCCGTCATGCATCCTCCTGTGGCTGCGCTGCGCGTCTCCGCCGGCGCGGAGCGAAAGGAGCGGCGAGAGTGGGATTCGAACCCACGGAACGGTCGCCCGCTCGGCCGCTTTCAAGGCGGCTGCACTAGTCCACTATGCGATCTCGCCAGTGTGGGGCTTGTGGCTTCGGCGGTCTTGCGTCGTGCCCGCAGGATCACGGCGCATCGTCAGCCCGGAGGCCCCTCACGCCTGAACATGCTAGCCGCATAGGCTCACAACATGAGCGATGACGTCCCGACGACCATGCGCGCCGTGCTCGCTTCCGGCGACGGCGGCCCGGAAGTGCTCTCCCTCGGCGAAGCGCCCACGCCCACCCCGCGGGCCGGTGAGGTGCTGGTCAAGGTAACCGCCGCCGGCCTCAACCGGGCCGACGTGATGCAGCGCAAGGGCTTCTATCCCCCGCCGCCGGGCGCCTCCGAGATCATCGGGCTCGAGGTGTCCGGGCATATCGCCGCGATCGGCGAGGGGGTCACGACCTGGCAGGTCGGAGAACCGTGCGTGGCGCTGTTGGCGGGCGGGGGTTATGCGGAGTACGCGGCGGTCGAGGCCGCCCAGGTCATCCCGCCACCTCCAGGGGTGGATCTGGTGACCGCGGCCGGCGTACTCGAAGTCGCCGCCACCGTCCACTCCAACGCCCGCGTCGCAAACCTGAACCAGGGGGAAACGTTCCTGGTCCACGGCGGGGCGGGTGGGATCGGGTCGTTCGCGATCCAGTACGCCACCGCCCTCGGCTGCACCGTCTGGACCACGGCAGGCAGCGCTGGGAAGCTCGACTTCTGTCGTGAGCTGGGCGCGGATCTCGCGGTCGACTATCACGACGACTGGGCGGCTGCATTCGGCGAGGCGGGCGGTGCTGATGTGGTCCTGGACAACCAGGGCGCCCGCTATCTCGCGGCTAACACGGGCGTCCTCAAGCCGGACGGCCGGCTCGTGGTGATCGGGCTGCAGGGTGGCCGCAAGGCGGAACTCGATCTGGGCGCACTGCTGCGCAAGCGCAACCACGTCATCGCGACCTCGCTGCGGTCACGGCCCGCGGACCAGAAGGCGGAGATCTGCGCAGCGGTCGTCGAGACGATTTGGCCGATGTATGCCGATGGCCGCATCAAGACCGCACCCACGAAGACGTTCGCGGCGGCGGAGGCGACGGACGCGCATGCGTACTTCGATTCCGGCGACCACCGCGGCAAGATCGTGCTGACCTTCTGATCCGAGGAGATTCCGATGCGCGTTGGTGTCTGTGTCCTGACCGATCTGCCCTGGGCGGAGGCCGCGCCCGTGTGGCGAGAGATCGAGCAACTCGGGTTCGATCACGCCTGGACCTATGACCACCTGATGTGGGGTCCGCTGCGTGACCATGCCTGGTATTCCACCGTCGTCACCCTCGCCGGCGCCGCCACGGTGACCTCGCAGATCCCGTTGGGCTATTGGGTCACGTCGCCGAACTTCCGGCATCCGACCGCGTTCGCGCGCGAGCTCGTCGGCCTGCAGGACCTGTCGGGCGGCCGGATTCTCTGCGGAGTCGGGTCGGGTGGCGAGCCCGACGCGCAGGTGCTGGGGGCGGAGTTGTCGCGCGGAGAACGTACGCGGAGACTGCGGGAGTTCCTGGACGTGCTCGGGCGCAGCCTGGCCGAGGATCACGTCGACCACGACGGGGAGTTCTATCGGGTCGTGGACTACCGCAATGTCGCCGGGGTCGAGGCAACGCCGCCGAAGATGATCGTCGCGGCGACCGGGCCGAAAGCGATTGCGCTGGCCGTCGAGCACGGTGCTTGGGCGACCACGGGGCTCGGCGGGGAGACCGTGGATGAGTGGTGGGCGAATCTCGCGAAGCTCTCCCGGATGGTCGACGACGCCGGCGGCGCGGGTATTGAGCGTTATCTCTATCTCGACTCCGCGCCGCGGTTTTCGTTGGACAGTGCGGAATTCTTCCTCGATCAGCTCGGGCGGGCCGAGGAGTTGGGGTTCACCGATGTCGTGACGACCTGGCCGCGGGGGTCGTGGCCGTATGAGGGCGATCCCGCGGTCGTCGCCGAGGTGGCCCCGCGGCTGGGGCTGGGCGGAAACTGACACGACGATTGTCGGTGGCGGCGAATAGCCTGCAAGGGTGTCAGCGTTCGCCGGTTATCGCGCGGTCTGGGCCGTCCCCACGGCCCGGACGATCCTCGTCCTGGGGTTGATCTGTCGCGCACCGCTGTTCGGGGCGATGGTGCTGCTCACCCTGCACGTGGTCGAGCGGCTGGACCCGCGCTATTCCGCGGCCGGCGTGATCAGCATGGCCGCGACGATCGCCGTCGGGGTCTCCGGGCCGTGGCGCGGCAGGTTGCTGGATCGGCACGGTTTGCGGCGTACTCTCCTGTCCTCCCTCATCATCGTCCCCACCTGCTGGCTCTTCGCGCCGTGGGGGTCGTATTGGCTGCTGCTCATCCTCGTCGTCGTGTCCGGGCTGTTCGCGATCCCCGTGTTCGCGCTCGTGCGGCAGGCGCTGCTCGGCGTCATCGAGCCTGCGCAACGGAAGCCGGCGCTGGCCTTGGACTCGGTCCTCGCGGAGATGGCCTTCATGACGGGGCCGGCTTTGGCGGTATGGGTAGCGCACTATTGGGGCACCGCCTGGACCCTCACGGTCTTTCAAATGCTCTGTGTCGCCGGTGGGGCGGCGTTGTTCATCGTCAATCCTCCGCTGCGGCATGCGGGCTCGGCGGCTGCGGACGAATCCGGGCCGGCGGTCGAGTCGGCGTCCGCTGGGCGGCGTACGTCGCGTTGGGTGACGCCCGGCGTGCTCGGCATTTTCGCGCTCACCATCGCCACCACGATCGCCCTGACCGCGACGGACCTTTCGGTCGTCGCCGGGCTGCGGTCGTTGGAGCAGGCCGGGTCCATCGGCTGGGTGCTGGCGATCTGGGGTCTCGGATCCGCGATCGGCGGGCTGCTGTTCGGCGCGATGCAGCGGCAGGTCCCGCCGTGGCTGGTCGTCGTGGCGCTGGGGTTCTTCACGATGCCGGTGCTGTTCGCACGGTCGGATCTGTCGATGGCCGGGCTGTTGTTCGTCGCCGGGCTGTTCTGCGCGCCGAGCTTCACCGCAACGACCGAGGCGTTGTCCCGGTTGGTGCCGGAGCGCTCGCGCGGGGAGGCATTCGGCTGGCACGGGTCGGCGTTGACTGCGGGGTCGGCGCTGGCTGCGCCGGCCGTGGGGATCGCGATCGACGGGTTCGGCTGGGGTGCCGGGTTCTTCGTCGGCGGTGCGATCACGCTCGTCGCTGCGGTGGTCGTCGGGGTGCTCGTCGGCGTACGCCGGCAGGCCCGGCCGACAACCTCCGAGCCGCTGGCGCGAACCGAGGGGTGACCGGGGGCTGACCCTGGGGACGGGGGGCTGAACGGGGGGGGGCTGAACCGGGGGGGCTGACCCGGGGGCTCAGAGGCGCAGGCTGGTGCCTTCGTTGGGGAGCGCGTACTTGAGGTCGTAGATCACAGAGCCGTCCGGGGAGCAGTACCGCTGGACCCCTGCCAGGCCCCCCTCGCGGAACTGGCGGTGGGCGACGGCGAGGATGACGGCGTCGTACGCCTGCTCGGCCGGCTCGGCGACGAGATCGATCCCGTAATAGTCCTTCGCCTCCGCCGCGTCCGCCCACGGGTCATGCACGTCGACCTCGATCCCGTAGTCCTCCAACTCCGCGATGATGTCCACCACCCTGGTGTTCCGCAGGTCCGGGGTGTTCTCCTTGAACGTCAACCCAAGCACGAGCACGCGGGCGCCGCGTACCCGAATCGCCTCCTGCGTCATCCGCTTCACCAACTGGGACACGACATAGGCACCCATCGAGTCGTTCAACCGCCGACCGGCCAGAATGATCTCCGGATGATGCCCGACCGCCTGGGCCTTGTGCGTCAGGTAGTAAGGATCCACCCCGATGCAGTGACCACCCACCAGACCGGGACGGAAATTCAGAAAGTTCCACTTCGTGCCCGCCGCCAGCAGCACATCCTCGGTATCGATCCCGAGCTTGTTGAACAACACCGCCAACTCGTTGATCAGCGCGATATTCACATCCCGCTGCGTGTTCTCGATCACCTTCGCCGCCTCGGCCACCCTGATCGTCGGCGCCTTGTGCGTGCCCGCCGTGATGATCCGCCGATAGAGCTCATCCACGAAATCCGCCGCCTCCGGCGTCGACCCCGAAGTCACCTTCACGATCGTCGAGACCCGGTGCTCCTTGTCCCCCGGGTTGATCCGCTCGGGGCTGTACCCGACAAAGAAATCCTCGTTGAGGGTGAGCCCGGAGACCTGTTCGAGGACGGGTACGCAATCCTCCTCCGTCGCCCCCGGATAAACCGTGGACTCATAAATCACCACATCACCGGGCTTCAGCGCTTCCGCGATCGCCCGGGACGCCGACAGCACCGGCCCCAGATCAGGGCGTTTGTTCTCGTCAATCGGCGTCGGCGTGGTCACGATGTAGACATTCGCCCACGACAGATCCGCCGGGTCATCACTGAACCGCAGACCCGTGGCCTCGGCCAACTCTTCGGCAGAGACCTCCAGGGTGTGGTCCTCACCACCACGGAGTTCTTCGACCCGCTCGCGCTTGATGTCATAGCCCAACACCTCAAGCTGCTTGCCGAACTCCACCGCCAACGGCAGACCGACATAACCCAGACCGACGACCGCGATCCTCACATCAGCACTGTTCATAACTCCCCCGAGTTGTTTGTGTTTCAGCTCGCCACTTTCACCGCGCCGGTGTGGCCTCGATGAGGCCGGTCGTAACCCGCCCGCGATCGGCTCGACCGCGGTTGGGACAACGAGATTGTCAGCCGGTGTTGTGGTCAATTGCGAAGACTACTTACCAGTTGTGGTCACTCTGGGGGTGTTTCACCGCGCGCCGGGGTGGCAGGCCACTGGCCGCGCATCAACCGCGTTGAGCTGTGTGCTGCCGAGCTACGGCCGGCGGTGTTTCACCGCTAACCCGGCGCCTCGAAATGCCGTTGAGTGATTCTGGTGGGGGTATACCCCCACTGAATTCACTCACCAAAGTTAGGACGGGGCGATCCGGGCCGGGACTGAGGAGGAATCTTCGAGCCCGGGCGCTTGGCGCCTGTGGATAACCGCTCCACGCGGGTGCACGGGTAGGCAAAGTGTGAGGTGTGGATCTCGAGCAGCTCGCCAGGCGGCAGTGCGGCGTGGTGTCCCGCGCGCAGGCGCTGGGCGCGGTGACGAAGGAGAGCCTCCGTTGGAAACTCGCCCATGGCGTATGGCAGAGGGTCCACCCGGGTGTCTATGCGCTGCACTCGCAGCCGCTGGACTGGCACGCCTGGGCGCATGCCGCCCTGCTGTGTTATGGGGAGAGGGCTGCGTTGTCGCTGGGGTCGGCGGCATACGTGCTGGGGATCGAGCCCAAAGCACCACCTCTGGTCCACGTCGATGTCCCGATCGAGATCCAACGGAAGAAGCGGCCGCTGGTCCGCGTACGTCGCCGGCGACGCCTGGAGACCGTGCTGCGGCGAGGGATGCGGGTGACGGCGCCGGCGTACACGGTCATCGATCTCGCCGACCTGGCCGACGCCAGCCGGGAGGATGCGATCGCGATCGCGGCCAGAGCGGTGCAGCGGCGCAAGGTGACGGTCGATCAACTGCGGATCGAACTCGGACAGCGCCACAAGCATCGGCACCGCAGGGCGCTCGAACTGACGTTGGGGATCGTCGCCGATGGTGCCGAGAGTGTGCTGGAGGTTGATTTCGTCCTGCGCGTGCTGCGCGCGCACGGGCTTCCCGAGATGCGCATGGCGGCGCCTGATTGGCTCGGCCGGTTCTCCATCCGCAGGGACTTTGTCGATGACACGCACCGTGTCGTGGTCGAGATCGACGGGCGGGTAGCCCACGAAGGGCGCCGCAGTGCGGACATGAGGCGGGACCGGTCAGCAGCGGCCGGAGGGCTGGTGACGTTGCGGGCGGAATGGGTGGATGTGTACTTCGAGGAATGCCAACTCGCCGCCGACATCTTCGCCACCCAGCGCAGCCGGGGTTATCGCGGAGACTTCGTCGCCTGCGGGCCGAAGTGCAGAGCCGCGGCGCATCTGCGCCGCTCGGCGTGAGGGCACGCCACCGCGCGCGACTCGGGGTCGATCCGTCCCAACTCTTGGTCGGCTGGGCGGGGAAGCCCTTAGAGGTACATCCCCGAACCGCCCGGCTTCCCGCCCGGCCCGCCCTGTTCCGGACCCGGCGGCTGCTGCTGGCCGCCGATCTGCACGCCCGGAGGCAGCGCGCGACGCATCTGCTCGAGCTGGGCGCGGGCAGCCATCTGCTGCGCGAACAGCGCGGTCTGAATGCCGTGGAACAGGCCCTCGAGCCAGCCCACGAGCTGCGCCTTGACGATGCGGAGTTCGGCATCACTCGGAGTAGCGCCTTCTGCGAACGGCTCGGTGATCCGCTCGAGTTCGTCGGCGAGTTTCGGATCGAGACCGGACTTGAGCTCCTCGATGGACGTCGCATAGACGTGCCCGAGGCGGGCGCGGGACGGATCGTCCAAGGGTGCGGACTTGATCTCGTCGAGGAGCTTCTGGGTCATGGTCGCGATGCGCATGACCTTGTCCGGCTCAGGGACCATGTCAGTGACCGAATCGGGGTTGTTGCCGTCACCATCGGGCGCGGACTCGACCGCCATGCCCTGCGGACTGACGACGTAGACCTGCCCATCCGAGGTCTGACCTGCCACCACGCGGGCGCGCTCGTCGTCGCTCTGCTTCTCTTCGGGGCGCTCTTCAGTCATGCGTTGCAGTCTATGGAGGGCTGGGTGGCGTCTAGGCTTGGGGTCATGGCAGAGGTACGCAAGGTCACCCCCGGGCGCGGTGGACTCATCGCTGCGGCGGTGGAGAAGGCGATGGGCGAATCAGTGCGCCCGATCACGCCCGGCGGATCGCCGGACCCGTCGAAGAAGGGGATTCCGGTGCCCAGTGCGGTGGAGACCCCGATCACGGCGAGCTCGTTCCTGCTCAATGATGCGTATGTGGTGTTCACCGATGCGCCGGAGGACAATTCTGGTGACGATCAGGCCGTTGCCGGTTCTGGCACCGCCGGTCCGGATGCAAATGCTGTCGGCGGCTCTCCTGAGGCGGCCGGTCCGGATGCAGACAGGCGTTGACGGCCCGGTTCCGCAGTCGCTGCTCTGGTGAGTGACTTTGGTGGGGGTATACCCCCACTAGATTCACTCGCCAGTTTGGACAGGCCCGAGCCCGTCCACCAAGTCCGCTCGCGAGGCACGCGCGGCAATAGAGCTGCGGGCGTCAGCAACTCCGGAGCTGCCAGAGAGATCTGGGGCGTGACCGCGGACCGTCAGAGGCAAGGGGTGGTGGGTACAGCCGCCGCACCAGGCGGGGACGAGCTTCTCAGGGAAGGTGTCCGTGTCCTTGTGCTCTGATCCACCCAGCGGGTCAGAACACAAGGACAGGGACATGCACATCGGCGGAGACCCCGGGCATGTGCGGCGGCAGCACGCCGATCGATGCCGCACCACCCCGACACCTGGGCAGCAGCCACCGGCCAGCGGCTGTCGACAGAAGCTCCCGGGCTGCCCCGCCTGAACCTGGTGAGTGGATTTAGTGGGGGTATACCCCCACCAGAATCACTCACCAGCGTCCGAAGCCAGCAGAGCTCTGGCGCGTACCCCGGAACTGATGACATCGCGCGCCCATTCCCGCCCTGACTTGGTCTTTTGACCCGTCCCTTGACCCACATGACCCCTCGTGCTGGGATCATGACAATAGTCATGGATGTGTGAGTATTCGTACTCACACACCCCTAGGGCCGAGCACCCAGCGCAAGTCGGGTAGCTCCGCCTATCTCGTAACAGCCTTCCGCATGGTCAGGGATGAAACTCTTTAGCCGTGCATACCTCGCCCTTCAAATAGTGGGCGCTGGGTGGAACCAACGGGACGTTGCGCCCCGTCCGTTCTTGCGAAGTGACTGAATCAGACAAGGGGATCACAGCAACCATGAGCAGCGCGACCTTCACCTCCCACCCGGAGTCGGCGACCCAGGGATGCCACGAGTTTGCCTCCCTGTTCCAGCATCCTTTGCTGGAGGAGCCCCCCACGGGATCCGCTCCGAGTGACCAACAGCGCGAATACTCCATGCTCACCCGCAAGGCCGAAAACCTCTGCCACGCCTGCCCGTTGATGCAGCAGTGCCTCTATGCGGCGGTGGTGAAGCACGATGTGGCGGGATATGCAGGCGGCACTACCGCACGCCAGCGCGTCGAGATCCGCAGCCGCCTCGGCATCACCGTTGCCCCCGAGGACTTCGACACCCTCGCCGGCATCACCGCGCGCAACCGCCACGTCGACCACGACGAGGTTGTCCGCCTCCGCTATGCCAATCCCCACGAGAGCCTCGAGACCTTGGCACATCGTCTCGGTTGCTCGCTGTCCACGGTGAAGCGCCACCTGCGCCGACATCGCAACGAAGCCCACCGCCCGCACGTCCAGCCCCGGCCCCTGCCCTCGATGGCGGAGGTCCTGGCCGCGTTCCGCGCGGTGGTCGCCCCGGCCACGTTCGGCCGGGCCGCCTGACCGGATCTCGTCGGCGCGACTCATCCCCCCGGCGCCGGACCTCACCCCCGCAGTGCGCCGACGAGATCCCCCAGCGTTCCGTAACCACGTTCACAGATCAGACCTGCCGAGACTCTGTCGGCACGTCGCGTCCCGTCCGGTACGCCCCGGTTCCCGCAGCGAGCGTTCTCCTGCTGGGCCAAGGCGTCGTCCATCGAGGCACGGCTCATCTCGGACAGGGTCCACCCCAACGGTGCCGTCAGCGCTGGTCGCGTCGCCGGATACACCACGAACACCCGGCGTTGTGGCAAGGCCTGCTGCGGCGTACCCACCACAAAATCGCCCGTCGCCCCGCGCAACCTCTGCAACAGGGCCGACGGGCTGTTCTGTGCGCCGCTGGCGCGCAGGTACGCCACCGGCGGCACCAACAACTCCTCCGTCACCGGGCGCCCCGGCGGGGCGAGGTCGGCGCCGGGTGAGTTGGTCAGATAGACCACCATCGGCACGACCAAGTCCTGTCCCGACCCGGCCGCCGTCTCGTTGTGCTGCTCGACCAGCGACGAGACCGCCGGCCACAGATCCAGGATCGTGCCGAGCCCTGTGTTCTCCACATAGCCGCCGTCCACGAGCTGCTCGATCTCACCGCCGGGGCAGCCGATGGCGGCGGCGGGAGTGACATACGGAAACCTGCTCGCCGTCAGCGCCACCGTCGACGCCCGCAGCGCCTCCACGCAGTGCGCGGTGCTCTCCGCGAAAAAGTCCACGCTCCGCCCGCCCGGGACCTGGTCCCCGTCGCAGTCCCCCGGGCGAGCATCGGCGAGCGGCGTGGGGCTGGTGGGGAGGGTGATCTGACTCAGGTACGTCCGACACCCACTGCTCACCGCCGTCGTGTTCAGCACCAGTTGGCCCGGTGGATTCGACGCGGTCGGGCCAGGTTGGGCCGTGGGCTCGGGCTGATCGGCCGGCGCGCGCTGGTCGAGGTCGTCGCGAGCGTCCGGAGATCCGGGCGCGTCCGGAGAGTCGGGGGTCTCGGCGGGAAGGTACGCCGACGCCAGCGCGGGCACCGCCTGTTCCCATGACTGCTCGATGAGCGCCGCACGGTCCTGCCACCCCTCGGTGCCGAGGGTCAGTGGCAACCCTGTCCCGGCGCGGAGCACATCACGGAGGAACATCCCCAGCGATGCCTGCGCCAACGCCTGCGACCGGCTGAGCTCGGTCACCGCGTCCGCGGCACGACCGGGCTCGGTGACCTGGGCCACCGTGAGACCGACCGCGCCGCCCGACGCTCCCCCGGACAGGAACGCCGCCGCACACCGCGGATCGGCGTCACCGATGAGATCGATCCCCCGCGCGGTCCAATAGGCGGCGCGGATCCCGCCGCCCTCCGCGGCGTACAGCAGCATCGGCCGCCACCGCACCCCGTCCGCCGACTCACGCCCACACCCCGCCGTCGCGGCGAGCCACGAATTGAACGCGGCCTGCAGGTCCGGCCGGTCCGGGACCGGATCGGCGAGTTGGCGCAGGCCGTGGATCCGCGTGCTCGCCGGGGAAAGGTTGGTGATGAGGAGGATGGTGATGAGGAGGAGCACCACGGGTGTGGTCCTGAACCCCAGCCGCTCCAGCGCCTCGGGCGGGCGGAGATCCTGACCGAGCACGACCATGCCGCCGACGAAGAGCGCGATGATCCCGGTCCCGAGCAGCACGGTCGCGGAGACGCCGATGACGCCGAGCCCCGGCAGACCCGCCACGGCCAGCATCGCGAGGCCCGTCACGAACGATGCCACCGGGATCACGGCCTTGCGCCAGGCAGCACCCTTGCGCACGCGACCGCCGTCACGCACGGCACCGCCGTCACGCTCGGCGTCACCCTCGCCCTCGGCTGTGCGCAGGCCCCAGGTGGTGTGCTCGCCGGGAATCAGGAGGTGCCGCCAATTGCTCGTCGACCGCGAAGCGTGGAGCCGGTCGATCAGCCGGGCGGCGACTGGCCAGGCGCCGAGCGCAGCGACGAGCCCGAAGAGCGTGAGACCAGCGCTGATCGCGGGCGACAACCCCAGCACGAGCGGTCCGATGAACGCGCGGGCGAGGCCGACGCCCGAAGCCGCGATCGCGCCGATCGCGAGCAGATCACCGAGCCGGGCGGCTGCGTGGATGCGGTCCCGCCCCAGTGCCCGGGTGGGCTCGAGCCAGGGCGGCTGGCGGCCCTGGCGCAGCACGAACGAGATGAGCGCGATCGCGGCGAGCCCGCCGGTGACGAGCCCCAAGCGGTCCCACAGGACGTCGTGGGGCTGCGCAAGAGCGAGCACCCACAGCACAACGGGGCCGATGAGCCAGAAGAGCAGGGGGTACGCGGGCCGTGCCCGCCGCCCCCGTGCCTGCTCGTCCAGCAGGTGCTGGGTCCGGAGCCGACCCATGACGAACAGCGCCGCCGCCATGACCAACAGCACCGCGACCGACGCGCCGAACTGCAACCAGCCCGCGGCCGACTCGGGCCAGGAGCGCTGCACGTCCGGGAGCTGATCGAACACCCCGTCGCGTGGGACCAGCGAGAGGAGGACGAGGATCGCGAGGAGCAGCGCGCCGAACCGCTGGATGCGCACTGCGAAACGGGCCGTGCCGAGCCACGCCCGGACGTCGGGCCACCGGCGCTGAAGCCCCCGGAAGGCGAGAATCGCGGCGCCGAGGGCGGCCAGCCACTTCAGCGCGGTGAAGGCCATGATGGCCGCAACGAGCGGTCCGGCGCCGACCGGATCGCGACGGGCGAACCAGGTCAGTGCGATGAGGACGTTCTCGCCCAGGTCGAACACCGCGGTCACCAGCAGCGCTGTGGCCACCCGAGAACCGCGCGCAAGCCACCGCGCGAGTCCCGCGTACGCCCCCACGAAAGCCGAATCCACCACCACGTGCGCGCACAGCAACTGCCAGAACGTCCGCGTCGGGCTGGTGAGGACCGCGGACCACGCGGCGGCCGACGGGCGCGGGCCGACGAGTTCGCTGAACGGATGGATCCGCCCGTCGAGGACGGCGGGGATCTGCCCGCTCAACCGGTCGATCTCACTGAGCAGGAGGACGAGGGCGGTGAGGAGGGTGAGGGTGAGACCGGCGCGCCAGGCCAAGGCGGGCAACACGGTCTCGCTCATCGGTGCGGCCGGGCGGCCGGGCGCGGCGCTGCGCGGGGTGACAGGCATGGCGACCTCTCGTGGGAGATGTCACATAGGTACACCCCGCAGGGGGCGTCCTTCCAGACCTATAAGGCAGTTGATCTAGAACCAGCGCGCGAGCTCGTTCGGAGTGCCGCCGTCGGCGAAGTTGCTCGTCACCGCATCGGCGGCGCGTTTCACCTCATCCGGCGCATCACCGATCGCCACCCCGCGGCCCGCCCAGCGCAGCATCTCGATGTCGTTGCGGCCGTCGCCGAGCGCGAGCACGTCCTCGCGGTCGACGCCGAGACGGGCGCAGACCTCACCTAGCCCGGTCGCCTTGTGGACGCCCTCGGGGGCGATGTCGAGCCACGCCGTGTAGCCGATGAAATAGCTCACCCCGTGCAGACCCAACTGCTGCGCCAAGGCGAGGAAGTCGGGCACCGAACTGTTCGGGTCGCGCACCACCACGCGGGTCACCGGCTTCGACCGCAGCTCGTCCGGGGTGGCCTTCGTGATCTGTCCGTGCAGGTCGCCCTCCGGAAACAGGTCCGACACCCGATAGCCGACACCGACCTCCTCGGTCGCAACCAGCGCGTTGGGCGCGAACTGCGCGACCTTGTCCAGCACATCGGTCGGGTCGAAGGTGACCTCGCGAATGACCTCCGACGGCGGATAGGTCACCACGACCGCACCGTTGGAACTGACCGCATGTCCCGGCGGCAGATCGAGCATGTCGAAGATCGGCTTCGTCGCATGCCAACTGCGACCCGTGCTCAGCACCACGTGACTCCCTGCGGCCAGCACACGCTGAACGGCGTCATAGACGGCGTCCGGCATCACTCCGGCGTGATCGACGAGCGTCCCGTCGATGTCGAGTGCGACGAGTCGCGGCTGCCAGTCGGGGTCGGGGCCACCGCCGAAGAAACGCTTCGCCGCAGAGGAAGCCATGTGATCGAGATTAACCGTTCACCGGAGTGAGGAACTCGCGGCCACCGAGATACGGTCGCAGCGCCTCCGGCACCCGCACCGAGCCATCCGGCTGCTGATGGTTCTCCAGGATCGCGATGATGATGCGCGGCACCGCACAGAGGGTGCCGTTGAGAGTGGCGATGGGGCGTACCCCCTCCTCGAAACGACCCCGGATCCCCAGCCGGCGGGCCTGGAAGTCGGTGCAGTTGGAGGTCGACGTGATCTCGCGATATTTGCCCTGCGTCGGGATCCACGCCTCGCAGTCGAACTTGCGCGCCGCGCTCAGGCCGAGGTCACCGGCGGCGACGTCGATCACGCGATAGGGCAGATCCAGCAGCCCCACGAACTCCTTCTCGCAGCCGAGCAGCTTCTGGTGCTGCGCCTCGGCCTCGGTCGGATCGCAGTGGACGAACATCTCGACCTTGTCGAACCAGTGCACCCGGAAGATGCCGCGGGTGTCCTTGCCATAGGAGCCCGCCTCACGCCGATAGCACGGCGAATAGCCCGCATAGTGGCGCGGGAGGGTGGCGACGTCGAGAATTTCGTCGGAGTGATAGGCGGCGAGGGGGACCTCCGCGGTGCCGACCAGATAGAGATCGTCGGCGGGGAGGTAGTAGACGTCCTGCGCCGCCTGGCCCAGAAACCCGGTGCCCTCCATTGCGGACGGCTTGACCAGCGCCGGCGGGAGGATCGGCGTGAAGCCCCACTCCAGGGCCCTGTTCATCGCGAGGTTGACCAGCGCGAGCTCGAGCATCGCGCCCTGGCCGGTCAGGAAATAGAAGCGGCTGCCGGACACCTTCGCGCCGCGCTCGACGTCGATCGCGCCGAGGATCTCGCCGAGCTCGAGGTGGTCCTTCGGCTCGAAGCCCTCCGCCGCGAAATCGCGCGGGGTGCCGATGTGCTCGAGGATCTCGAAGTCCTCCTCGCCGCCGTGGGGCACGCCCGGGATGATGAGGTTGGGGATCGTCCTGAGGAGTTCCTCGAAGTCGACGTCGGCCTGCTTGGACGCGGCCTCGGTCTCCTTGACCTGCGCGGCGAGGTCCTTCGTGCGGGCCAGCAGCGCCTGCTTCTCCTCCCCCTGCGCCCGCGCGACCTGCTTGCCCATGCCCTTCTGCTCGGCCCGCAGGGCCTCGAAGGTCGCGATCGAGCTGCGCCGGGCCTCGTCGGCCTCGAGAAGACGGTCCACCACACCCGGATCCGCCTGCCGGGCGACCAGGCTCTCGCGGATGACGTCGGGGTTCGTGCGCAGCAACTTCGGGTCAATCACAAGGCCCACCCTAGACTGCGCGCATGTCGACCTCACGCCCAAGCCGATTCTCCGTGTGGACCACGGTGGGGCTGGCGGCGGCGTTCGTCGCCTGGACGTGGTCGGTGGTGGCCGGGGTCTTCGACGACTTCGATCGGGGCACGGTCGCCCGGGGGTTCGCGCCGAGCTCCGCCGCCGCGGAGATCTGGTCCGCGATCGCGATCCTCACCTGGCCCGGGGTGCCGTATTTCGCGTTGCTCGTCGTCGGTTTCTGGGCGTTTCGGCGGCGGTTGCGGAATTTGGCGTACGCGCTCTGGCTCGCCATTCCGCTCGGGTGGGGGTCCCACCTCGCGGTGAAGGCCATCGTGCGCCGGCCGCGGCCGGATGCCGTGTTGGAGCTGGTCACGGGGCATGGGTGGGCGTACCCGTCCGGGCACATGACCACCGCCACCGTCGTCGCGGCCATGCTGATCGCCTCGGTGCTGGTGACGCGGCAGTCGCGGTTCGCGCGGTGGCTGGCGTGGGGGCTCGGGGCGGCGGCGGTGGTCGTCGTCGGTCTGTGCCGGTGGGTGCTGCAGGCGCACTGGTTCAGCGATCTGGTCGGCGGGGTCCTGCTCGGGGCGTTCGTGGCGGCGACCTGTCTGGTCGTCGCGCGGGTGCACGTGCTGCCCGACAACCCCTGGGAGCTCGCGCTGCCGCGGCCCGTGACGCAGACCGGGAAGCAGTGCGTGGTGATCTTCAACCCGACCAAGGTGCTGGACGTGACCACGTTCCGGCGGCATGTCGAATACGAACTGCGGAACCGCGGCTGGGAGCCACCGCTGTGGCTGGAGACGACCCGGAACGACCCCGGCTATCGGATGGCCGCGCTGGCGGTGAAGCAGCAGGCCGATCTGGTGCTGACCGCCGGCGGGGACGGGACGATCCGCGCGGTGTGCGAGGGGCTCGCGGGGTCCGGGATTCCCCTGGGGCTGCTGCCGGCGGGCACGGGGAATCTGTTGGCGCGCAATCTCGGCGTACCCCTCGACGAATCCCTCGCCCTCCGCACCGCCTTCGACGGGGAACCGAGACCGACCGACCTCGTGCGGCTGACGGCCGATCCGGGCACCGATCGCGAGCAGAGCCACGTGTTCGGGGTCATGGCCGGCATCGGGGTTGACGCGGCGATCATGCAGCACACGAACCCGGACCTGAAGCGGACCGTCGGACCGGCCGCCTATGTGCTCGCGGCCGCCCAGAACGCCAACCATCCGGCGCTGCCGGTCACGGTGCGGGTCGACGGTGGGCCGCCGTTCCGGCGGAAGGCCGCCGTGGTGCTGATCGGCAACGTCGGCGTGGTGACCGGGAACATCGAGTTGATTCCCGGCGCCAGCGCGATGGACGGGCTCCTCGACGTGATGATCGCGTCCCCGCGGACCGCGGCGGACTGGGCACGGTTGACCGCGAAGGTCCTCACGCGCCGGCGGGGTGAGGATGATCGGATGGATCTGGTGCAGGGTACGCGGGTCAGGATCGAGAGCGACCGCGTCGATGCGTATCAGGTGGACGGGGACACCGGCGGTGAATGCTCCGTCCTCGAGGCCGAGGTCCTGCCGGGGGTGCTGCTCGTGATGGGTGCGCGAGTCGGGTGAGCGCGGCCTGGCCGCGCGAACGCCGGCTGAGGAGCCGCGCAGCGGCGTCTCGAAGCCGCGCGAACGCCGGCTGAGGAGCCGCGCAGCGGCGTCTCGAAGCCGCGCTTCACCCTCACGTCCATGTCGAATTTCCGCTAGTGCTCCGGGCGCGGGAGGGTCATGATGGACGGGTGATGCCGGATCGGGAGGCCTGCCTGCGGGCCGTGCGCAGTCGGGAGAGCCGCTTCGACGGCGTGTTCTTCACCGCCGTGCGGACCACGGGCATCTATTGCCGCCCGAGCTGTCCCGCGGTCACGCCGAAGGACGCGAACATGACGTTCTATCCCAGCGCCGCGGCAGCGGTGGCCGCCGGCTATCGGGCCTGCCGCCGCTGCCGCCCGGATGCGAGTCCGGGGTCGCCGGAGTGGGATGTGCGTGGCGACGTGGTGGCCAGGGCGATGCGGTTGGTGCGCGACGGAGTCGTCGATCGCGAGGGCGTGCCGGGGCTGGCGGGGCGGTTGGGGTATTCCGCCCGCCAGCTCGAACGCCTCATGCTCGCCGAGCTGGGTGCCGGTCCGGCGGCGTTGGCGCGGGCGCAGCGTGCGTACACCGCTCGACTGCTCATCGAGTCCACCGGCCTGCCGCTCGGCGACGTCGCGTTCGCCGCGGGGTTCTCGTCCATCCGGGCGTTCAACGAGGCAGTGGCGCAGGTGTACGCGACCACGCCGACCGAGCTCAGAGCACGCAGCGTCAAGGCCTCTGCCAGCTGCGCCAGCGCACGACCCCAGCGTTGGGCGATGGGGGCCGAGGGTCCTGGTCGACGGGTTGGGGCGTCGGGACTCGCTCCGGGCTCCCCGGCCGTGGAGGCTGGCGCGGGAGCCATGGTCGTGCGCCTCCGGCTCCCCCGCCGCGACCCCTTCGTGGCCGACAACCTGTTCGGGCACCTGGCGGCGACCGCGGTTCCGGGGATCGAGGAGTGGCGGGACGGGGCCTACCGGACCACGCTTCGCCTGCCGGTGGCCGCGGGCCTCGCTGCGTTGACGCCTCGGTCGGGCTGTGTCGCGGCGGAGTTGATGCTCGCGGACCCCCGCGACCTCGCGCCGGCGATTGCGCGGTGCCGTGCGCTGCTCGATCTGGATGCGGATCCCGAGGCGATCGGGGCGGTGCTGGGCGCGGATCCGGCGCTCGGACGCCCATGGCGGGACGCGCCCGGCCGGCGGGTGCCGCGCTCGGTGGACGCCGGCGAGTTCGCCCTGCGGGCGGTGCTCGGGCAGCAGATCTCCGTCGCACGCGCAGCGAACCTGACCGCACGGCTGGTCACAGAGTTGGGCGACCCGATCGTCGATCCGCGGGGCGGACTGTCGCGGCTGTTTCCCAGTTTTGAACGGCTTGCGGACCTGAATCCCGCGGAGTTGCCCATGCCCCGGGCCCGCGGTCGTGCGTTCGTGGGTCTCGCGCAGCACCTCGCGGACGGGTCGCTGGACCTCTCCCCCGGTTGTGATCGCGACCGGGCCCGGGCCCGGCTCGCTGAGCTGCCCGGCATCGGCCCGTGGACGGTCGAGGTGATCGCGCTGCGCGGGCTGGGTGACCCGGACGCGTTTCCCGGGAGCGATCTGGGCGTGCGGAAGGGGCTCGAGCACCTCGGGCTCGATCCCTCGGCGGCGGAGCAATGGCGGCCGTGGCGGGCTTATGCCGTGCAGTACCTCTGGGCCAGCGACGCCCAACACGCCATCAACCGTCTGCCGGGGAGCGGCCCGGGGAACCAGGAGGCATCGTGAGTTCGAATCGGCATCGTGTCTGGGAATCGCCCGTCGGCGAGATCACGGTCGTGGTTGATCCCGAGGGGCGACTGGTGGGGCTCTACAACGAGGGGCAGAAGCATTGGCCGGCGCCGGAGATGCTCGGTGCACGGGACGACTCCGTGGGCGAGAACGTGGTGAGCCAGCTGTCGGAGTACTTCGCCGGCACACGCACCGAGTTCGATCTCGAGCTGGCGCCGCGGGGAACGGCATTCCAAGCCGAGGTCTGGGCGGCGCTGCGCGGGATTGGGTACGGCGAAACCATGACCTACGGCGAGCTCGCACTGGCGATCGGGCGCCCCACGGCGTCCCGGGCTGTGGGCGCCGCGACCGGACGGAACCCATGGTCCATCATCGTGCCCTGCCACCGGCTCGTGGGCCGGGACGGCGCGCTGATCGGTTATGCCGGCGGGATCGAGGTCAAGCGGCGCCTGTTGGGCATGGAGCGCGGCGACGATGCGCCGCGCGATCGGCGTTCGCGGTCCGTTGCACCGGGACGCGAGCGATCCGGCTCCGAATCCACCGAGTGATCCCGGAAAAAGCGTCTACAGCTGGGCAAAGTGGATTATCCGTTCCGCCCAGCCGTAGACGTTTCTTTCGGGAGCAAAGCGACTTTCAACGCTATCGCTGGCGGGCAAAGTTGGCGCTTCTCCCCGGCTCACTGCTCAAGGTCATCGCTGGCGCGGCCAAAGATGGCGCCTCTCCCGGATCACGGCGAGAAGGTCTGGCTCAATCGAGGTCCAGTTGTTCATCACGTCCTCGTAGGTGAGGCGGATCACGAGATATCCCATCGCGACAAGTCGCCGGTCACGTCGCCGGTCGTTGTGGAACGCGTCGGAATCCGAGTGGTAGGCCTTGCTGTCCACCTCGATGACCAGACGATCCCCGATGAGGAGGTCCACCCGCCCGACGTCGCCGATGTGGACCTGTGTCCGGAACTTGACGCCGAGCACGAGAAGGCGGTGCCTGACCAAGGACTCCGTCCCCGACTCCGCGCCGGGATCGACGCGCTCGAGCAATCGGCTCGCCCGCCAAGGAAGCGGCTGGATCAGGGCCCTGAGCTCTTCGGGCGAGTACAGCTGTTTGTTCAGCGCCGAATCCATGAGCGTCACGGCCGCTTCGGCAGGCAGACATCCGACCGCGCACGCCAGCGCCGTGCCCATCGGATCGACAGAGCGTTTGACCGTCGCCTCGGTATGGCCGGGCACCCGGCAGCCGGTGACGTCCTTCGGCAGCTTGACTCCGTGAAAGTGCCGGGTCCGACGGATGTGCAGGTTGCGGTTGGGCCATTTCCCCGGTGCCCAGAAGTCGTGCAGGCGAAGCGCCGAGACGCAGCTGAGGGCGCCGCCGAGCTTGACGGCGCGTTCGACGGTTGGGTCGGCGTCGGCACCGGCATACCAGCCACGGCGCAGCGGTCGCAACGCCTCGACGGCCACCAGCCTCCTGATCTCTTCCGAGTCGATCCCCAATGCCAGCAACTGGGCTGTGCTCACGACCCCATGGTGTTCTTCGAGAAGGATTTCCATGCCGGGACAGTGCGAGGAAGCATCCCGATCGGTTCAGGCTGGATCATGGCCTGTGGATACCCGGAAAAATCCGTCCACAGCCGGGCGGAGGGGATAATCCACACGGCCCGGCTGTAGACGTATCTTCGCGGGATACCCCGGCGGCTTTGACCCATCAGACCATCGCCAGACCACCGCTGGACGGGCCCCGTTATCCGATTCGGCCAATCCAACCACCCGGTCAGGGAATGGACGCGTGGACATTGCCGTTCCCGATGGGAGTAGAGATGGTTCCGATGGGCCGCGCCCACGCGACCCCTGACGAAGGGTCCCCCCATATGTCCGCTGTGACTCTCGAATCCACCGCCGAACGCGCCCGAGCGCGCAAGGCCGTCGTGGCCGCGTCGTTGGGCAATGCCCTGGAGTGGTACGACATCGTGCTCTTCGGCTTCATGGCCAGCACGATCACCGCCGTGTTCTATCCGGGCACCGGCCTCGCGAACACGCTCATGACCTGGGCGACGTTCGCGATCACATTCGTCGTGCGCCCCCTGGGCGCCGTGCTGATCGGCAACTATGCCGACCGCCACGGCCGCAAGGCCGCCCTCAGCCTCACGATCCTGCTCATGACGCTCGGTGTGTTCATCATCGTCGTGCTCCCGGGGGCGAACACCCTCGGGGTGGGCGCCGCCGTCATCCTGGCCATCGCCCGCGTCATCCAGGGCATCAGCGCCGGCGGCGAGTTCGGGTCCGCGACGGCGTTCCTGACGGAGAACGCCAAGCGCGGCAAAGCGTTCTATGCCTCCTGGCAGGTCGCCACCCAGGGCGTGGCGATGTTCATGGCCGCCGGCATCGCGTGGCTGCTGACCTCCACGATGTCGACGGAGACCCTGCACAGCTGGGGCTGGCGGATCGCGTTCGCGATCGGTCTGCTGATCGGTCCGGTGGGTTGGTACATCCGTTCCAAGATGTCCGACACCCCCGAGTTCGAGGCCGTCACGCCGCTCGAGCGCCCGGTGGCGACGCTGTTCGGCAGGCACTTCGGCCGGGTCGTCACGGCATTCGCGATCATCGCGATGGCGACGATCTCGGTGTACCTGATCACCTACCTGCCGCAGTACGCGGTCCAGAATCTCGGTCTCGCGCCCTGGGCCGCCTTCCCCGGCGCCGTTGTCGCCGGCGTCATCACGCTCGTCGGATCACCGTTCGTGGGCATGCTCGCGGACCGCGTCGGCCCGACGACGATCATGATTCCCGCCGCGGTCGCCGGCATCATCGCCGGCTGGCCGATCTTCCTGCTGCTGACCAACAATCCGTCGATCGCGATGCTCACGATCTGCGAGGTCATCGTCGGCATCTTCATGTGCTTCTATTTCGCGCCGATGCCCGCGCTGCTGTCTGAGTTCTTCCCCGTCGAGGTGCGCGGTTCGGGGATGACGATCGCCTACTCCTTCGGCGTCGCCATCTTCGGCGGTTTCGCACCGCTGATCCTGTCCTGGCTCGTCGGGGTGACGAACGTGCTGACCGTGCCGGGGTTCTACTACTCGGTTCTGTGCCTGTTCTCGCTGATCGCGGTGGTCGTGGCGCGGAAGGTGTACGCCCAGCGCTGAGCTGGGCGATAGCCTGCGGTGTCGGCGTACCCCCTCGATGAGGAGAGATTGTGAGCAAGACCTCGGCGTACGGCTATCTCGGACCGGCAGGAACCTTCTGCCACGAGGCACTGCTGACCGTGCCGGACGTGCCCGGCCACCTGCGGCCCTATCCGTCGGTGGTCGCGGCGCTGGAGGCCGTGCGCAACGAGGATGTGGCCGCTGCGCTCGTGCCGATCGAGAACAACATCGAGGGCGGGGTGTCCGCGACGTTGGACAACCTCACCTATGGTCGACCGCTGATGATCACCCGCGAGGTCCTGCTCCCGGTGGAGTTCAACCTCTGTGGGCGGCCGGGCACCCGGCTCGAGGACGTCAAGCGCATCGTCACGCACCCGCACGCCGCCGCGCAGTGCCGGGACTGGGTGAACACTAACCTCCCGCACGCGACCGTCCATGAGGGCGGTTCGACGGCGGCGGGCGCGGCCGAGGTCGCCGATCCGAACTCGCGGTTCCAGGCGACGATCTGCTCGGCGCCCGCCGGGGAGCTGCACAAGCTCGAAGCAATCGCCACGGCGATCGCGGACAACAAGGAGGCGGTGACTCGGTTCATCCTGGTGGCGAAGCCGGGGCCGCCGCCGGAGCGCACCGGCGCCGACAAGACCACCCTCACCGTCTTCCTCCGCGACGACGAGGCCGGCGCGCTGTTGCGGATGCTGGAGCAGTTCGCGTCGCGTGGGGTGAATCTGTCGCGGATCGAGTCGCGGCCGTCGCGGTTGGTACGCGGGCACTACAGCTTCTCGATCGACGCCGAGGGCCACATCAACGATCACCGCTTGGCGGGGGCGATGAAGGGCCTCAAGCGCACGTCGCGTGAGGTGACGTTCCTGGGGTCGTACCCCCGCGCCGACCAACTCCGCCCCGAAGTCGGGAACGGCCACTCGGACGAGAGCTATCGCGCGGCCGAGGAGTGGTTGCGGGACCTGCGGCACCGCTGAGCGCGCTCCGCGTGCCCGTTCCGGGGAAGGGGTCCGGAGCGCTCCGGAAGTGATACGCACAGCGGATCAGCGCTCCGGAACTGATCCAGAAAGCGGATCAGGGCGCCGGTGGTTCCCAGGAAGGGGCCCGAGTGCTCCGAAAGTGATACGCAGAATGGATCAGATCGCTACTGCTCGCACACCATCCCCGGAACGAGCGCCTTCCACGACCCGTCGCCGCCCGGCACACCGGACCTCGCGGGAGTAGATTGATTATCCATCAGGCGTCGATCCAGGAGGCCCGCCATGCCCCACCAACCGCACGGTTCCGATTCCAGCGGCTCCGCCTGGCAGCCCTATGGGTCCGGGCAGGACCCCTACTCGGCGCAGAATCCCTACTCGGCCAGTGATCCGTATTCGGCCCAGGATCCGTATGGGCGCACCAGCGCCTCCGAGCCCCCCGGGCATCCCTCCGAGCCGTCCGGTTACGTCGGGCACGACTTCGGCCAGCAGGGCTATGGGCAGGATTACGGACAGGCACAGGGATACGGACAGCCGCACGGCTACGCCCCGCAGGGCTACTACCCGGTCCAACAGGGCTATCCGCACGCGCCCTTCGGGATCGACCCGCTGACAGGTTTGCCGTACTCCGACAAGACCAAGCTCACCGCCGGTCTCCTCGGCATCCTGCTCGGCGGCGCCGGAGTGGGCCGCTTCTACACCGGGCACATCGGCATAGGGGTCGCCCAGTTGGTGGTCACCATCGTGACCCTGGGATTCGGCGCCCTCTGGGGTCTGATCGACGGCATCATCATGCTCGCCGGAAATTCTCGCGATGCGCAGGGGCGGCCGCTGCGGCCCTGACCCCGCCGGCTTCGCCCGGAATTGCCACGAGGGCCGGTCCAGGGATTGCCCGGATTCTCGGCCCTCGTGAGGGGGGTTATCGGTCTCTTGAACCGATGTTTCAACTCTAAGCCGTGCTGTGGCGTACGCCCCACACCGCTCCGCAGAGTGGAACGGTTCCTTCGCGCACCTCGTCGGGATACCGGCGAACGGAACCGTTCCGCGGGATTACTTGGATTACTTGGCCTTCTCGACGATCTCGAGGAGGCGCCAGCGCTTGGTGGCGGACAGCGGGCGGGTCTCCATGATCCGCACGCGGTCGCCGATGCCGGCATCGTTGTTCTCGTCGTGGGCCTTGAGCCGGATGGTGCGGCGCATGACCTTGCCATAGAGGCGGTGCTTCACCCGGTCCTCGACGGCGACGACGATGGTCTTCTGCATCTTGTCGCTGACGACGTACCCGGTGCGGACCTTGCGGGCCGACCGCTCCTGGCCCTCCGTCTGCTCGGGGGCCCCGACGTTCTCGGTGGTCTCACTCATGTCAGGCCTTCTTCTTGCTGTCGGACTTCTCGGGCTCGGCGGTCACCTCGGGCTCGGGCACGATGCCGAGGTTGCGCTCCTGCAGCACGGTGTAGATCCGTGCGATGTCCTTGCGGACATTGCGCAGGCGGCCGTTGGACTCCAGCTGACCGGTGGCGGCCTGGAATCGCAGGGTGAAGAGCTCTTCCTTCAGCTCGGTCACCTTGGCGTTCAGGGCATCGCGGCTGAGGCCGCGGAGCTCTGTGGCAGTCGAAACAGTCTGCTTCGCCATCAGATATCACCACCTTCACGCTTGATGAAGCGCGCCTTCATGGGCAACTTGTGGATCGCCAGACGCATGGCCTCGCGGGCGACGTCCTCCGGGACGCCGGCCAGCTCGAACATGACGCGGCCGGGCTTGATGTTGGCCACCCACCACTCGGGGGAACCCTTGCCGGAACCCATGCGGGTTTCGGCCGGCTTCTTGGTCAGCGGACGGTCGGGATAGATGTTGATCCACACCTTGCCGCCACGCTTGATGTGACGAGTCATCGCGATTCGAGCGGACTCGATCTGTCGGTTGGTGACGTACGCCGGCTCGAGAGCCTGGATGCCGTAATCACCGAACGCAATCTCAGTGCCACCCTTGGCGGCGCCGGAGCGCTTGGGGTGGTGCTGCTTGCGGAACTTGACGCGACGAGGTACCAGCATGATCAGGCTCCTGCGGTCTCGGTTGCGGACGCAGCCTCGGCCGGGGCCTGTGCTGCGCTGTCGGTGGCCTCCTGACGCGGGGCGTCACCGCCGCGACGACGACCGCCGCGCTCGGGACGATCCCCACGGCCCGGACGACCGCCACGGCCCGGACGGCCACCGCGCCCGCTGGGGGCGTTCTGGCGGGCAGCCTTCTGGGCAGCGCGCTCGGCGCGGGTGCCGGAGACGTCACCCTTATAGATCCAGACCTTCACGCCGATGCGGCCGAAGGTCGTGCGGGCCTCGAAGAAGCCGTAGTCGATGTCGGCACGGAGGGTGTGCAGGGGCACGCGGCCCTCACGATAGAACTCCGCACGCGACATTTCCGCACCGCCGAGACGGCCGGAGCACTTGATCCGGATGCCCTTGGCGCCGGCCCGCATCGCGGACTGCTGCGCCTTGCGCATCGCGCGACGGAAGGCGACACGCTGACCGAGCTGCTCGGCCACGCCCTGGGCGACGAGCTGGGCATCGATCTCGGGGTTCTTGACCTCGAGGATGTTCAGCTGCACCTGCTTGCCGGTGAGCTTCTCGAGCTCCCCGCGGACGCGCTCCGCCTCGGCGCCGTTGCGACCGATGACGATGCCCGGGCGGGCGGCGTACAAGTAGATGGTCACCCGCTCCGAACGACGCTCGATCTCGACCGACGAAATCCCCGCGCGCTCCAGGTTGGAGGTCAGGAAGTCGCGAATCTTGATGTCCTCGCCGACGAAGTCGGAGTACTGCTTGTCGGCGTACCACCGCGTCTTGTGGTCAGTCGTGATGCCCAGACGGAAGCCGTTGGGATTGATCTTCTGCCCCATGCTCAGGCCTCCTTCTCGGTCTTCGTGTTCTTCTTCTTGGTGCGCGCGGCCTCGCGGGCCTCCTGCGGCTCCACGACCACGGTGATGTGGCTGGAGCGCTTCATGATCCGCGACGCGGAGCCCTTGGCCCGCGGACGGATGCGGCGCATGGTCATGCCCTCGTCGACGAAGACCTGCGAAATGAACAGGGCGTCGGCGCGCAGGTTCTCGGTCTGCTGCGCGTTCGCGGCAGCGGACGCAACAACCTTGTAGACCGGCTCGGAGGCGGCCTGCGGGGCAAACTTCAGGATGTCCAGGGCCTCGTTGACGTCGAGCCCACGCACGACGTCGACGACGCGACGGACCTTGGTCGGCGACATCCGCACGTGCCGGGCGATGGCGTACGAGCCAGGACGATCCCCGAGCAGGGCGGCACGGCGGCTGGGCCGGGCCTTCTCTTGAGTGCTCATCAGATTCTCGTTCCTATTCTCAGCGTCCGCGCTTGGACTTGCGGTCATCCTTCACGTGACCACGGAAGGTGCGCGTGGGCGCGAACTCGCCCAGCTTGTGACCCACCATGGCGTCGGTGATGAAGACCGGCACGTGCTTGCGACCGTCGTGCACGGCGATGGTCAGCCCGATCATGTCGGGGATGATCATCGAACGGCGCGACCAGGTCTTGATCACAGAGTTCTTGGTGCCCTTCTCCGCCTGGACCTCCACCTTCTTGAGCAGGTGGTCGTCGACGAAAGGACCCTTCTTAAGGCTGCGTGGCATATTTCCTCAGTTCCCGATCAGCGCTTCTTGCCGGTCTTGCGGCGACGGACGATCAGACGGTTGCTCGCCTTGTTCTTGTCACGGGTGCGACCCTCGGGCTTGCCCCACGGCGACACCGGGTGACGGCCACCGGAGGTCTTGCCCTCGCCACCACCGTGCGGGTGGTCGACCGGGTTCATGACGACACCGCGGACGGTCGGGCGCTTGCCCTTCCAGCGGTTGCGGCCCGCCTTGCCCCAGTTGATGTTGGCCTGCTCCGAGTTGCCGACCTCGCCGATGGTGGCGCGGCAGCGAACGTCGACCATGCGCATTTCGCCCGAGGGCATGCGCAGGGTGGCCATCTTGCCCTCGCGGGCGACGAGCTGGATCGACGCACCGGCCGAACGGCCCATCTTCGCGCCGCCACCGGGGCGGAGCTCGACGGCGTGCACCGTGGTGCCGACCGGAATGTTGCGCAGGGCCAGGTTGTTGCCCGGCTTGATGTCAGCGCCCTCGCCGGCCTCGACGGTCATGCCCTGCTTCAGGTTGTGCGGCGCAATGATGTAGCGCTTCTCACCATCGGCGTAATGCAGGAGCGCGATGCGGGCGGTGCGGTTGGGGTCGTACTCGATATGAGCGACCTTGGCCGGCACGCCGTCCTTGTCATAGCGCTTGAAGTCGATGAGGCGATAGGCCTGCTTGTGGCCACCACCGATGTGACGGGTGGTGATGCGGCCCGAGTTGTTGCGGCCACCGGTCTTGGTCTTGGGGACCAGCAGCGACTTCTCCGGGGTCGAGCGGGTCAGCTCGACGAAGTCGGCAACAGACGAGCCGCGACGGCCCGGAGTTGTCGGCTTGTACTTACGGACTCCCATGGGTTCTCTTCCTCTTTCGAAGGTCAGCCAGCGCCTCAGGCGCCCGCGCTGCCGAAGATGTCGATGCGCTGTCCGTCGGCAACCGTGACGATCGCGCGCTTGGTGTCGGGGCGCTTGCCCAGGCCCGCGCGCGTGCGGCGGGTCTTGCCGACCCGGTTCACGGTGTTGACATTGGTGACCTTGACATCGAAGACCTTCTCCACGGCGATCTTGATCTCGGTCTTGTTCGCGTCCTTGGCGACCAGGAACGTGTATTTGTTCTGGTCCAGCAGCCCGTAGGACTTCTCAGAGACGACCGGCGCGAGCAGGATGTCGCGGTGGTCGCGGATCTTCAGGGCGTCGCTCACTTGGACTCCTCCTCAACGTTCTCGTTCGCCTCGGCGGTCTCGGTCGCGGCCGACTTGCCCTTGTTCACGAAAGCGTCGAGCGCGGCGCTGGTGAACACGATCTCGTCGGCGACCAGCACGTCATAGGCGTTCAGCTGGTCCACGTTGAGCGCGTGCACGTTGAGCGCGTTGCGCAGGCTCAGCCACGCCAGATCCTCATCGCGGTGCAGCGCGACCAGGACCTTGGCGGTCTCGGTCACGTTGGCCAATGCGGCGAGGGCCTGCTTCGTGGACGGCACGTCGCCGTCGACCAGACCGGTCAGCACGCGGACCCGCCCATCGGCAGCCCGGTCGGAGAGCGCGCCACGCAGAGCGGCCGCGATCATCTTCTTGGGGGTGCGCTGGGAATAGTCCCGCGGCTGCGGGCCGTGGACGACGCCACCGCCGGTCCACTGGGGAGCACGGCGCGAACCCTGGCGGGCGCGGCCGGTGCCCTTCTGACGCCACGGCTTCGCGCCACCGCCGCGGACGTCACCGCGGGTCTTGGTGGCGTGGGTGCCCTGACGGGCCGCGGCCAGCTGGGCCACGACAACCTGATGGATCAGGGGAATGTTGGGCTCGACACCGAACAGCTCGGCGGGCAGCTCAGCGCTGCCGGCCTTGTTGCCCTTGGCGTCGACCACGTCGACAGTCAGGTTGCTCATGCCTTCTCACCCTTCTTGGCAGCGGTGCGCACGACCACGAGCCCGTGCTTCGGGCCGGGGATCGCGCCCTTGACCAGGATCAGGCCACGCTCGGCGTCGACGGCGTGCACGGTCAGGTTCTGCACCGTGACCTTGTCCACGCCCATGCGACCGGCCATGGCCAGGCCCTTGAACACGCGACCCGGGGTGGCGCAGCCACCGATCGAGCCGGGGGCGCGGTGCTTGCGGTGCACACCGTGGGAGGCGCGCAGACCCGCGAAGCCGTGGCGCTTCATGACACCCGCGGTGCCCTTGCCACGGCTGACGCCGGTCACGTCGACGACCTGTCCGGCCTCGAACACGTCGGCGCCGAGTTCCTGGCCGAGCGTGTATTCCGATGCGTCAGCGGTGCGCAGCTCGACGAGGTGGCGACGGGGGGTGACCCCGGCCTTGTCGAAGTGGCCGGCCGACGGCTTGGTGACCTTCTTGGCCTTGATCGCGCCGAAGCCGAGCTGGACAGCGTTGTAGCCGTCGACCTCGGGGGTCCGGACCTGGGTCACGACGCAGGGGCCGGCCTTGATCACGGTGACCGGAACGACGCGGTTGTTCTCGTCCCAGAGTTGGGTCATGCCGAGCTTGGTGCCCAGGATGCCCTTCACGGTCCGTTCGTTGGTGTTGGTCTTCGTGGAGCTCATCTGTGCCACCTCCCTCAGAGCTTGATCTCGATGTCCACGCCCGCCGGCAGGTCGAGACGCATGAGCGAGTCGACCGTCTTCGGGGTGGGATCAATGATGTCGATGAGCCGCTTGTGGGTGCGCATTTCGAAATGCTCGCGGCTGTCCTTGTATTTGTGCGGAGAACGGATCACGCAGAACACGTTCTTCTCAGTCGGCAGCGGCACCGGGCCGGCGACCTTCGCACCCGTCCGCGTGACCGTGTCGACGATCTTGCGCGCGGAGGAGTCGATGACCTCATGGTCATAGGCCTTGAGCCTGATGCGGATCTTTTGTCCCGCCACAGTTCGTCCTTCTCTCGTCCCTATTGGTCCGTCCGCTGCCCCGATGAGTCCCGGCCGTGCCGGACCTCCGACCCACGCGGTCGGGCGTGTCGCACCTTTTGAGCGCACCTCTGCAGAAATTTGGACCTGCAGGTGGAGTGCCCGGCGCTGCCCGCCTGGCGTGGCGAGGTCTCAGGTTCGGCGACCAGGGAACGAACCGGCCTTTGCCGATCTCACCCACAGCACGCCCCAGCGACCCCGTCGAGGCAACCCGTCAATCTTAGACACAACGGTGGGGCGCTGCCAAATTTCGGCCCCCGCGGTCGGGCGTGGCGAGGAAAATGGGAAGCCGATTGAGGACGGGGACAGCGTACCTGCAAGGATCTGACCACAGAACAGGGCGACTGCGAGCGGCCTTGCGGCCCACGCCCTCCTGCCACGAAAGGGACGTTCCAATGAAGGTGCTCATCACGGGCGGCGCGGGATATATCGGCGCCACCATCGGCTCCGCCTGCCTGGACGCCGGTCATGAGGTCGTGGTGCTGGATGATCTGTCGACGGGTCGACGTGAGTACGCCGAGGGCCGCGAGTTCGTCCAGGGCGACGTGGGTGACCCCGCGGTGCTGGACCGGGTGCTGGGGGGCGGTGACATCGACGCGGTCGTGCACTGCGCGGCGTCGATCATCGTGCCGGAGTCGGTGGCGGATCCGCTCGGTTACTACCGGAACAACGTCGCCAAGAGCATCGAACTCGCGGACGCGATGGTGCGCCACGGCGTGCGGCGGATCGTGTTCTCGTCCTCGGCCTCGGTCTATGCACCGGTCGTCACCGAAGGGACCGGCGCGGAGCAGTTCCTCGTCACCGAGGCCTCGCCGCTCGGTCCCGGGAGTCCCTATGCGCGGACGAAGGCGATGATGGAGTGGGTGCTGGAGGACGTCGCCGCGACGGGCGCCCTGTCAGTGCTCCCGCTGCGCTATTTCAACCCGCTCGGCGCCGATCCCAAGCTCCGCACCGGTCAGCAGATCGCCGATCCGAGCCACGTGCTCGGCCGGATCATGAACGCCGACCTGAACGGCGAAACGTTCACGATCACCGGTTGTGACTGGCCGACGCCGGACGGCTCGGGATTGCGCGACTACATCCACGTGTGGGATCTCGCGCTCGCGCACGTCGCGGCGCTGGAGAAGATCGACGGGGTGTGCGCGGAGCAGAACTACGTGCCCATCAACATCGGCACCGGAAAGCCCTCCACCGTCCGGGACCTGGTGCGCGCCTATGAGGAGGCGACGGGCCGGACGCTCGACGTGCGCGAGGGTCCGGCGCGACCCGGCGACGTGGCGGGCGTCTATGCGTCGGCGGACAACGCAGAGCGCCTCATCGGCTGGCGTGCGGAACACACGTTGGCCGAGGGGATTCGGGATGCGCTCGCGTGGCAGGAAGTACGCCCGCAGCGGTTGGGCTATTGAGCCGTTTCCGCCGGCGGGTCCCGTCGCCGCGAGGTTTCGGGGGTACGTGTCGAGCGGTACGGATCTGATCCAGATTCTGTATCAGATCGCAATTGCTCCGACCCCTCCTCCGGCAGTACGGATCTGATCCAGATTCCGGATCAGATCGCAATTGCTCCGACCCCTCCTCCGGCAGTACGGATCTGATCCAGATTCCGGATCAGATCGCAATTACTCCGACCCCATCCCGGCAAGGCGCCCCGGACGGGCGCTCAGCGCAGGAGCGGGTTGTATCGCAGGCAGTTCGGCCGGCATTCGCACTCGGTGGCGATCCGAGTGTCAGCGGCGATCAGGCCCTCGCCGCGCAGCTTGAAGAGCTTGGGCACGACTCGATCACGCAGCATCCACGGGTCGATCGTGTTGAGATAGATCTTCGTGCCGCCCTCGAACCCGGCGAGCGTCGACACCCGCCACTTCAACATGACCCGCCACGGCATCGGCATGTCCACATCGAGCGGCTTGTGGTGCCACTCCTCATTGCTAGGCACGTCCACGCCAGTCGCGGCGTGACAGGCGTGGATGAGGTTCGACATGCCCCGCAGCTCGTCAGCGCTGTGCAGCCACGGCTCGGCCGCGGCGGACTTGGAATAGATCTCGAGGGTCGGATAACGGTGCCCGAATCCCGCGAACGCGACCGCGTGCTCGTTTTCGGCGACGATCAGGTTCTGGTACGCCGCGTAGTTCACCGCAGCCTCGTTGAAGAGGTTGTGGTTCACCCGCAGCCGCGACAGCTCGAGCTCGATCTGCACCCCGCGTTCGTCGATCGCCACCAACTGCTTGTGCAGGTGATCGAACGACGCCCCCGCGGGTTTGAGCCAGTTCTGGAAGACCGCGACATAACGGGCATAACGGTTTGCTTCATAGAGGGAGCGCATGGACTCGACGGTGAACGCGATGTACGCGTGGTGCTCCTCCGGCGTCAGCGTCCCCGAGGACGCCAATTGGTCGTCGTGTGTGGCGCCGTCGACGAAGTGGCGACGGGCGACGATGACGTCGTGCGTACCCCCGAAGAAGCCCGTCGCGCGCTCCAACTTGTCGGTCGTCGACATGCGATCCCACTCGATCTCGCTGACCCCCGCCGCGGTGAGACGCTGCTTCACGACCGCACACACATGCTCCAGGCCCGCGTCGGTGGCGAGATAGGCAGCTTGGCGGCGGCGGATGTCGTCGGGGATCTCGTATCCGTAGTTCTCATGCCAATAGTCGAACGACAAGATCTCGAACAGGTTCGGAATGCGCCGGAACTCCGCGGTCGTGGTGAAGAGTTCCTCGGCACCGAGCCGACGGAGCGTACGCCAGCGTTCGCCCGCCCGCACGACCCGCGCCTTCTCCGGCGGGGTCTCGAGATAGCGCTCGGAGCAGAACGCGCAGTGCACGGCGTGCTGGCCGGGGGCCAGTGGCCGACGGTCCGGGCGCACGATCCCCAGCGGCCGGTTGCCCCGACCAGGCACCGTCCACACGTCCGAGCCGGTGAACGGGTTGATCTGCTTGACCGTCCCGTCCGCCATTCGCGTCAGATAACTTGCCTCAGGAAGCTGCGTCGCCCACACCCGCCCATCCTCGCACCTCGAGCTGAGAGGCTGGGGTCATGAACGAATTGGTACCGGTCGAGATGCCCTCCCCCGACACCATGGCCGCCCCGTGGGCCGTGGCGGCTGCGCTGAACACCCTGCGCGGCTGGGGCGAGGACGACTGCAACGCGCTCGGCGGGGACTTCTGGTTTCACGACGGCGGCGGCAACTGGTGCAAGCTGTTCCGCTTCGCCGACGGGCGGGCGGTGCTGATCGGGCACGATCATGAGTACTCGGAGACATACTTCGCCGAGGCCGCCGAGTATTTCGAGGAACCCGCCACCGACCTCCTCGCCGGCGCACCGGACTGGTGGGCCGGTGTGGTCCGCGACCAAGCGCTGCGCGGGGACATGCCGTGGGTGGGCTTCATCTACGGCTGGGACGGCGCCGCGTGGTCGCGCGCGGCATACGAGCTCGATGACGGACTCACTTCCCTGAACCCCCCGATCGTGCGCGACCGCGTGCTGGACCAACTCCACGAGGAATTCCCCGACGCAGGCACCGAGACCTGCACGGCACTGCTCGATGCGGCGCCGAACATCACCCGAGCCCACCTCGAGGCACTGGGCACGCTGTCGGAGTTGTTCGATGACGCCGTCGCCGTGTCCCGGCTGTTCGCGGGGCCGGGGCGCCGCTGACGCTTCGCAGGACGGTCCGGCCGGGACGGGAGACGACGCATAGGGTGGGGTTGTGATCGCACCCACCTCGACCTATCGACTCCAGATCCGGCCCTCCCTCACCCTGCAGGACGCAGCCGAGCTGACCGACTATCTGGTCGAGCTCGGGGTCGATGCGGTGTACCTCTCCCCCGTCCTCACCGCCACCACCGGCTCCGATCACGGCTATGACACCGTCGATCCCACCACCATTGACCCTGCCCGCGGCGGCGAGGAAGGGTGGCGCGCGCTCGTCGACGCGGCACGTGCCAAGGGCCTGAAGATCGTGCTCGACATCGTGCCCAACCACTTGGGGATCTCGGTCCCCGCCGAGAATCCGGCCTGGTGGAGCGTGCTCGCACAGGGCAGGGATTCCGCGTACGCCTCCTGGTTCGATATCGACTGGAACCGCGCACCGATCCTCGTCCCCGTCCTCGGCGACGACGGGCTCGATGCCGTGACGCTCGAGACGTCAACGGGTGCGCACGGGACGACCCACGAGCTGCGCTACCACGAACACCGGTTCCCTGTGGCGGAGGGGACGTACGCCGAAGGGGACTCCGTCGCCGACGTCCACGCACGGCAGCACTACCGTCTCGCACACTGGGAGACCGGCGCGACCGAGCTGAACTACCGACGCTTCTTCGCGGTCACGACCCTGGCCGGCGTGCGCCAGGAGGATCCGCAGGTCCGCGACGCCACCCACGCCCGGATCCTGCAGATGATCGCCGAGGGCGACGTCGACGCGCTGCGCGTGGATCATCCGGATGGCCTGGTGGATCCGAAGGGGTACTTCGAGTGGCTCGCCCACGTCGCCCCCGGCAAGTGGCTCATCGCGGAGAAGATCCTCGAACACGGCGAACAGCTCCCCGCGAACTGGCCGATCCACGGCACGTCCGGCTATGACGCCATGACCGAGGCCAACCAGGTCTTCGTCGACCCCGCGGCCGAGGAGACGTTCACCCGATTCCAGCGCGACGTGGTCGGCGACCAGCTGGATCTCGCCGACCACATTCTGCTCGGCAAGACCCAAGCGGGCACGCTCCTGCTCCCGGCAGAGTTGGATCGCCTCGTGGCGTTGGTGCCGGGATTGCCGGCGGTGGAGGTACGCGAGGCGCTCGTTGCGCTCACGGCCCACTTCGAGGTCTATCGGTCCTATGTGCCGGACGGGGTCGACCATCTCCGAGCCGCGGCGGACGCTGCGCTGCGGGACGGCGAGCCCGGGGCAAGCGACGGCGAGCCCGGGACCAGCAACGGCCAGCCTGGGGCAAGGGACGGGGGCCAGCCCGGGGCAAGCGACGGCAACCAGCCCTTCACCCGCGCGACCATGGACGCGCTCGTGGCGCTGCTGGCGGACCCGGATCAGGAGATCGCGCGGCGCTTCCAGCAGTACTCCGGTGCCGTTATGGCCAAGGGTGTGGAGGACACGGCGTACTATCGCGCGAACCGCTTCATCGCCCTCAACGAGGTGGGCGGCAACCCGGCGGGCTTCGGCATGTATCTCAAGGACTTCCACACCGCCATGGCCCGCCGCCAGGAGCGACTGCCCGATTCGATGACCGCCCTGTCGACGCACGACACCAAGCGCGGCGAGGATGTCCGGGCGCGGCTGGCGGTGCTCGCGGAACTCGGCGACCTGGCGACCCCGTGGTTGGAGACCTTCATCGAGTCGTCCGGCATCCCGAATCGCTCGTTCGCGAACCTCCTCGGGCAGACACTGCTCGGCGCGGGACCGATCGACCGGGAGCGGCTGCATGCGTACGCCGAAAAGGCCATGCGCGAAGCCGCCGACGGGACGACCTGGACGCACCCCGCCGAGGCATTCGAGCGCCGCGTGCACGCCGCGGTGGACCTCGCGTACGACGACGAGAACCTCCGCGACGGACTCGAGCGGCTGTGGACGCAGATCGAGCAGCCGGGCTGGGCCAACTCGCTCGGGCAGAAGCTCGTGCAGCTGACCATGCCCGGCGTACCCGATGTCTATCAGGGCACCGAACTCTGGGAGGACTCCCTCGTCGACCCCGACAACCGGCGTCCCGTGGACTTCGAGGCCCGACGGCGCCTGCTCGGCATGACCGAGCCGCCGTGGGTGGACGAGACCGGCGCCGCGAAGTTCTGGGTGGTCCGGCAGGCGTTGCGGCTGCGGCGGGAGCGACCGGAGTTGTTCGGTTCGTACGCCCCGGTGCTCGCCACCGGCACGGCCGGCCACCATCTGCTGGCGTTCGACCGAGGTGGGGCGATCACGGCGGTGACGCGGTTCCCCTACACGCTCTCCACCGACCATGCCGGGTGGGGCGACACCCAATTGCCGCTCGACGGGGTCTGGCGGGACGTGCTCACCGGGGTCGAACACAACGGGCCCGCGCGACCGGCGGACCTGTTCCAGCACTTCCCGGTGGCGCTGCTCGTGCGGGACTGACGCCGTTTGCTGTCGCCGGTGTCGACTCGACGGCGGTACGCTGCAGAAATGGGCGGCAAGGGCGACGACAAGCACAACGACAAGAACAGCTCCAACAAGAGCGGGAACGGACACAAGGCCAAGCGGATGAACAAGGACCTCTACGAGGCGGAGCTCTTCCGCCTCCAGGGTGAGTTGGTCAAGCTGCAGGAGTGGGTCAAGGCCACGGGCCAGCGCGTTGTCATCGTGTTCGAGGGGCGTGACGCGGCCGGCAAGGGTGGGGCGATCAAGCGGGTGACGGAATATCTCAACCCGCGCATCGCGTCGATCGTCGCGCTGCCGACGCCCACCGAACGGCAGAAGACGCAGTGGTATTTCCAGCGCTATGTCGAGAACCTCCCCGCTGCCGGAGAGATCGTGCTGTTCGACCGGTCGTGGTACAACCGCGCCGGCGTCGAGCGCGTCATGGGTTATTGCACCGCCGAGGAATATCGCCGGTTCCTGCACCAGTGCCCCATCTTCGAGCGGCTGCTGGTGGAGGACGGGATCTTCCTCCGCAAGTACTGGTTCTCCGTCTCCGACAAGGAACAGGAGAACCGCTTCCGCTCGCGGCTCACCGACCCGATGCGCCGGTGGAAGCTGTCCCCCACCGACCTGGAGTCGCTGACGCGCTGGGAAGCGTACTCCCGCGCCAAGGACGAAATGATGGTTCACACAGACATCCCGGAGGCGCGCTGGAACGTCGTGGAGTCGGAGGACAAGCGGCGTGCGCGGGTCAACATGATCTCCCACCTGCTCGAGTCGATCGCCTGGGAGGAGATCGAGACGCCCGAGTTGAAGCTGCCGGAGCGGCCGCCGTCGACGGGCTATCAGCGGATGGAGAAGGAACTCCAGCACGAAGTGCCCGACCACGCCGCGCAGGTCGAGGCTGGTGAGGCAGGCGTGGGTCTGGACGGGGTGGGCCCTGACAAGCTCACCGTCCACCGAAAGTCCGCCCGCGAATCGCACTGAGTCCACTGATCTGCGGGCCGCTGAACGCTGGCCCGCCGAACGCCGAAACCTGCACGCCGGAACCGCACAGGCGCAGAGCGCGCTGAACGCCGCAGGCCCGCCCACCGTCGACGACGATGGGCGGGCCTGATCGGGTGATCCGAATGCCGTTTGACCGAAACGGTCCACACGACATCAGGCGGCGGGCTTGAGCTCCTTCTTGGGATGCACCTTGCCGGACTTGCCGGCGCTGCGCTTGCCGTTGATGGACGAGGTGTCCTGGGCCAACGTGATCGTCGCATGGGCGATCGCGTCACTCATGATGTCGACCGCTTCCCGGTTCACGTTGGCGATGGTGTCGCGGGCGGTGTGGTAGTTCGGGTCGTACATGATCCCCTCGGTCCCACCGAACAGCGCGACCTCCTCGGCCGTCTTGTTGCCGTCGGCACCGGTGAAGAGGCCGGACGAGGGGACACCGTTCTCGATGAACGCCGCATAGTCGGACCGCCCCGAGAACTCGGTGTCGATCCAGGGCTGGTTGACGCTGTCGAAGTATCCCGTGAAGACGTCCTCGGTCTGCGCCGAGCCCGGCGGGACCGCGACGGGCGCCGGATAGGTCGACTCGTCGGCGTCATAGACCCCGATGATGTAATTCGGCGAACCGACCATGTCGAAGTTCAGGTAGGTCGCGATCTCGCGAAGCTCAGCGGGATCGTTCTCGACCAGATCGTTGACGTAATAGTTGGAGCCGAGCAGCCCGAGTTCCTCCGCGCCCCACCAGGCGAAGCGGACCTTGTTGTTGAGCTTGTTCACCTTCGCCAGCTGGACCGCAGTCTCGAGGATCGCTGCCGAACCGGTGGCGTTGTCGTTGATGCCGGGACCTTCTTCCGCGCCGTCCAGATGCGCGCCGAGCATGACGACGTTGTCCGCTCGACCACTCTTGGTCTCGGCGAGGATGTTGAAGGTGGTGCGGGTTTCCGGCTCGGGGGTCATGACACGGGCAGTCGCGCCGCTCGCAAGTGACACGCCGTCATCGAACGAGGCACCCACCACCGGGATGGTGACGCCGGAATTGTCACCGAGCGTGCCGGCGACCACACCCATGCGATCGGGCCCCGCGCCGTCGTTGAACACGATGACCGCGCTCGCTCCAGCCGCTTCAGCGTTCTGTGCCTTGTCGGAGAACGGGCAGGTGCCGCGCTGGATGAGCGCGATGTCGCCACTCGGGAAGCCGACGAAGTCGCTCGCTTCACACCCGGACGTGCTGCTCCGGTCACCTTCGAGGTTGAGATCCACGGCCGTGACCGCTGCCTTGACGTCACCGCTGCCCGACCCCGTGAAGGTGAAGGTCTCGAGCGTGGCCGGATTCGGCGTCACGCGTTCGAGGGTGGCGGGACCGACATAGGTGAAGTCGAAGTACTGCCGCGTGGGGCTGTAGCCAGCGGCCCGCAGCGTCTTTTCCACGTAGTCAGCGGACGCCTCATAACCAGGTCTGCCCGCTGCGCGGTTGCCGCCGTTGGCGTCCGCGATGCCTTGGAATGCCTGCAGGTGGGTGAAGATCGCTTCGGTGGTGACCGCTTGGCGCATCTTCTGAGAGTTGTTCGGGTTGGGCGCCGCAACGGCGTGACCGGCCGTAAGCGAAGTCAGCACCAACCCTGCGGCAGCGCTGGCGGCGACTACCGCGAGTGGCTTGGAACGCATACCAGTCCTCCTTGACTGATAGGGCGGGGCACGATGTGCCCTGAAAACAAAGTCGACAAGCCGATGCCTGCCGCGTGCAGATTAGAGCGCGCCAATCCGCCTTGGCTAGAGGCGCTTTTCCTGAACCACCCACGCCGTGATCAGCCGTGCGGGCATCACCAGGTCCTCACCGGCCGACAAATCGCCCGGGTCAGCGCTGGTCGTCGCGCCCGGCGTACCCCCTTCCTGTCCCTCGGGGGAAGTGTTCGAGCGCTTGCGATCTGATCCGGAATCTGGATCAGATCCGTACGCCTTGGCACCCACCTCCAGAACCCCGCGAGAAGCCGGCGCCGAACGATCCGGCCGGCGGCGCCGGCGTGCAGCCACCGACTGCCAAAACCGACTGGCATCAAGTGGCTGTCGAGCTGCAGGCAAGCGACGACCAAGAATGTCAGAGGCACCTGCGAGCGTTGACTCATGGACGAGATCCCCCGCAACCAGCACCCGATCATGCATCCGAACACTCCGTTCGACGTGCCGGGATATATCCGGAAGGTACGCAGGGTCCGCGACCTGAGCCAACGCGAGCTCGCGCTGCGGATGAGCGTGTCCCAGGCGACCGTCGCCCGGTGGGAGACCGGGGAGATCGAACCGTCGATCTCGACGTTCCGGCGCCTGCTGGCGCTGGCCGAGTGGGATCTGGAGGTGATGGACGACAAGAACGACCTCCCGGCGTCGATGAGCCCGCACGCCGTGCGGGACCGGCAGGGCCGACGCTGTCCCGCGCACTTGGACGTGCAGATGTCTCACAACCATGCGCCCCCGTCCGGCGGTCACCCCGGCCGGCACTGGTGGGTGCCGGGCCGCGGGGAGCGTGACTGGCACCGGCGGAAGGCACAAGGGTTCGTCCCCCATGACCACCCGCACCAGGCGGAAGTTGACGAGTTCGTGTGGGCAATGGAGTGGCAACGAGGCGCCCACCAACGTCGCTGGCTCGCGAGGTGGCGAGCTCGGCAGTCCGTGCGGCCCGATCCCGAGTGTGAGTGCCAGGACCCGTGTTTCGTTGCCGACCACTGCGTGCCCGGCTGCGCATGTGGGTGCGAGGTCCGGGGCGAGGAGCGACCACCCCACTGGAGCGATCCGCCGAAATGGACCCCGCCCGAGATACCGGACGAGGCTGCCGGTGCGCCCAGGTGGAGGCCTACGATCGATTGGCGAGTCGGACGCATCCGGGAGTGCGACGATTGGCGGGTGTGGCGGATCCGGGAGAGACCGACGGTTGGCGAGTGAGGCGGGTCCGGGAGAGAGCGAGGATTGGTGAGTCCGGCAGACGGCGAGATGATCACGTGGGAAGAGCTGGCCGCACGAGCCCTGGCGCGGCAGTTCCCCGCGGCGAGCGGCGTGCGGGCCACCAGCGAGGATCTCGTTCACGCCCTCGTCCACCTGATGGGCCCGATTCAGGCCCAAGCCGCAAGGGCACCGTTCGTGGCCATTTGCGCCCGCGACCCCGAGGGGGTCGTGGACCACGCAGCGATCACGGCGGCGTACGAGTCGCTCGCCATCGTCCGCGGGAGCAGCATCCGCGGGACCGTCCACACGAGCACCGCCGAGGCGCACCCGGTCCTGGATTCCCTGACCCGTTCGGGCATCGGGTCCCGCTGGCGGCAGTGGCTGCCCTTCGAGCGCTCGTCGCCGGAGGACCTGTGGGCGGGATTGGAGCGGTACGCGGCCGAGGAATGGCGGACCGTCGCGGACCTGCGCGCGTTCATGTTCGGCTGGCTCACCGAGCACGAGTCGGCCGACGCGAGTGAGGCGACGTTGGGGCACGTGGGGAAGTACTTGGCGTTCGGTCACGGTGGTCTGATCCGCCGACCGTTGAAGGGTGGCTGGGAGGGACAGGGGGCGCCGGGGTACCGCGCCGCGTCAGCCCTGCTCGGCGACCGATCGGCCGTGCTCGCCGATCCCGAGGGCGCGATCCGCTCCGCGGTCCGCAGCCATCTCCGCTGCCACGGTCCGTCGAGCACGCAGGACATCGCGTGGTGGGCCGGCCTCGGGCTGCGGCAGGTCGGCACGGCCGTGGAATCGCTCGGCGCGGAGTTGACGTCGCGCACGGGGCCGGACGGGCGGGCGTACCACGATCTCGTGCACCCGCCCGCCAGCGGACGCGACCTGCCCGGAGTCGTGCTGCTGCCGGAGTTCGACAGCCTGCTGTGCGCCTACGATCCGGCGGGCCGGACCCGATTCATCGACCCGGAGCACCACCGGATCCTGTTCCAGTCCGCGAACGGCCTGATCCGACCGCCGCTGTTGGTGGACGGACGGATCACGGGCTATTGGCGATTGGAGGGCTCGGGTCGTACGCGGAGCCTGACCGCCTTCTGGTTCCCCCGCACGCGGCGGCCCCGGATCGCCGAGGTGCGCGCCGCGGCGGAAACCGTCACGCGGGCGCTGCCGATCGAGCTCGGCGAGGTCCGGGTCACCCGGCACGCCTGAGGCAAGCGCGGCTGAGGCAAGCGCGCCTGAGACACGCGCCGCTGGAGACAGGCGCGCCTGAGACACGCGCCGCTGGAGACAGGCGCGCCAGAGACAAGCGCCGCTGAGACAGGCGCGCCAGAGACAAGCGCCGCTGGGGCGCGAGCGGCCGGCGCGCCCGCCGGGACGGATCAGGTGATCGACGCCTGATAGATCGAGTCGATCGACTCCGCGAGGACCGCGTCGAACTCCTGGTCGTTCTGCTGTGCGCTCAGCCCCTCGGTGAGGGCCCGCGAGAAGCTCGCGATGAGGCCCTTGTTCTCGGAGAGGAGCTGGTTGGACTCGTCGCGGCTGTACCCACCCGAGAGCGCCACCACACGCATCACGCGCGGATGGGCGATCAGCGGCGCATAGAGGTTCGCCTGGGTCGGGATCGTGAGCTTGAGCATCACCTGACGATCGGTGGGCACCCTGTCGAGGTGGTCGGCCAGCTCCTCGAGGAGGAGGTTCTCGATCTGGACCTTGTCCTCGGCCTTGATGTTGACCTCGGGCTCGATGATCGGCACCAAGCCCTTGTCGAGAATGACCGAGCCGACCTCGAACTGCTGGGCGACGTTGGCCTTGATCCCCGACTGCGAAGCGGCCGAGATTACCGAGCGCATCTTGGTGCCGAAGATCCCCTTCGCCACGGCCCGGTCGAGGAGCTCCTCGAGCTGGGGCATAGGCTTCATCAACTGCATGCCGTCGGTCTCGTCGGCGAGGCCCTTGTCGACCTTGAGGATCGGGACAACGCGCTTCTGTTCCCACAGATAGGTCGCGGTCTCGACGTTCTCGATCGAACGGTCCATCGTCTGCTCGAACAGGATCGCCGCGAGGATCTTGTCACCAGTGAAAGAGGGGCTGGTGATGATCCGGGTCCGCATCTCGTGGATGAGGTCGAACATCTCCTTCTCCCCGGAATATTCACTCTCCTCAACCCCATAGAGGCGGAGCGCCTTCGGCGTGCTGCCGCCGCTCTGGTCCAGTGCCGCGATGAAGCCCTGGTCGTTGGTCATCCGCTGCGCTTGTTCGTTGTTCATGCCAGCCTCCTCCATTGAAGTGCACGTTCACCTCCGAGGCTAGCCAACCGGGCTGACAGCTTCAGGGGATTGCCGGCGACGACCGACAGAAGTTAGCGACGCTGCGCGTCGGGCTCCTTGGCCACGCCCCACCGAAACACCTCACGGCGGCCGCGGCGCTCGGGAAGGACCTCAGGCGAGACCGCCCAGGGCGGCAACCGAGCGCGCATCCCGCCCAAGAACGGTCAGCACGAAGTCCTCGTCGCGCCAGGTCGCGAGCACCGGCAGCCCGGTGTCCCGCAAGATGCCGTCGGCCTCGTCCCCGGTGAGCACGTGCGGATCCGCCGGCCGCCGCCAGTGCACGCCCACGACGTGTCCGTCGTCCGCCAGGTGCGTCCCGAGGCGATCGCAGAAGAGACGGGCCTCGTGGGTGGTCAGGTAGTACAGCACCTCACTCACCACCACCAAGTCGAAGTCCGTCGCCGGCCAATCCGTCCGCGCGTCCCACTCGGTCACCGTCACCCCCGGCCGGCCCGCGAGCCGCCGGCGTGCGCGCTCCACCGCCGCCGGCACGAGATCGCACGCGAGCACGTGGTCGGCGCGCTCGGCGAGCCCCTCGGTCAGCACCCCGATGGAGCAACCCGGTTCGAACACCCGGCGATAGCGGGGGCGCGGCAGGGCGGCGAGAGTGAGCGCGTACTTCCGCTGCTCATACCACCGCTCCGCATACCCCCACGGGTCCGCCGACTCCGCGTACTGCTGGCACAGCCACCGATCACCCACGGAACACCAGCTCCCGCGGGGAGACCAGCCGCTCGAACGCGAACGGTGGCACGACCGGAGCGTCGGCCGGGTGCGGGGACAGCGGCCGGAGCTGGGAACGGAACTCGCAGGCCGCGCGCCGTTTGTGGTCGCGCTGGGCGGGGGTGAGGTGGTGGAGGTACGCGGAGTCCCAGCCGAGCCCGGACCCGGTCGGGTGCGCCCAGTGCCACATCCAGACGGGGTACTCCCACAGTTCCCCGCCCGCGGACCGCGTGCACACCCGGGCCGCCGCCCGGCCCGCCGCCTCGTGGTCGGGGTGCTGGTCGTGCCGCCACGGCACGAGCCACCGGTCCCCGGGCCGGAACAGCGGACGCAGCCGCTCGGCGATCGCGTCCTCGTGCTCCCCCAGGCGGCCGTCCTGCAGCTCGCAGCGCAGCGGCGGGGCGAGCCCGAGTCGCGCGTACGCCCGCCGGGCCTCCGCCACCCGCACCCGGCCCAGCTCGGAGGGGCTGAGGGTCGGGGAGTCGGGGTACGCGGCCGTGCCGTCGGTGAGCTGGACGCCGATGACCTCGGTCCCCCGGTCCGCGAGGCGGGCGAGCAGGCCGCCGACGCCGAGGACGTCGTCATCGGGATGGGCGGCGATCACGACGACCCGGCGCCAGTCGTCGAACGCGAGCTCGGGCAGGTCCGGGCGCCAGGCCTGCCAGGTGGACGCGGGTGTGCCGCGGTCCTCCTCCCCCACCACGAACCCCCGGTCGCCGTCGTCGCCGTCGAGGCTGGCCGCGGCGGCCAGGTCCAGGGGGTGGCCGCTCGGCGCGTGGCCGCCCGGCGCGTCGGTCTCCGGGGCGCTCACGGTTCCTGACCCAGCACGAGCGCGCCGAGGGCCGCGAGGTCGCGGTCGCCGTGGCTCTGGCGGACATACACACTCAGGTCGGCGACACTCGCCGCGTGCCCGGGATCCTGGCACAGCGGGCCGGCCCCGAGTGCCCGGCCGACGTCGTCGATGACCGCGGCGGCCGTGCGCTCGACCAGGGCGCGCACCTGGAGGGCCCGGATGCGGGCGGCCAGGAGGTCGTCGGGGTCCGCGTCGAGTTCGGCGGCGGCAGCCGTCATGGCCCACCGGGCCGCCGTCAGCGTGGCGTCCACCCGGCCCGCGTGCGCGCGGGTGAGCGGGTCGTCTCGGCCGGTGGTGAGGAGCGCGTCCGCGACGGCGTACGCACCCCCGAGCCAGCACGCCGCCACCCCCGCCCCGCCGTGCCAGAAGCCCGGGCGATCGAGGTACCCCGCGCCGGGCGCTACGTGGCGCGCCGGGACGCTGCTGAAGTGGACCGACCAGGTGCGGCTGTCCGCCATCCCGGCGTTCGCCCACCGGGGTTCGTTGCGGACGCCGGGGTGGGCGAGGTCGACCGCGACCAGGTGGCGCTCATCGGGGGCGTCGGCGTCGCGCACGGTGACGAGTGCATGGGAGCACCAACCGGCCCCGGAGCACCAAGGCTTGGTCCCGTCGAGGATCCAGGTGGTGGCGTCCCTGCGTACCCCCACCACCTGCGGCCGCGGCGGCTCCGCCGCCCACACCCCCCACCACTGCCCCGGCTCCGGGGGCGCGTGGCCGAGCTCGGTCAGGATCGCGGTCGCGTCGGCGTGGGCCTCGAGCAGGCGGCCGGCGACGAGGTGGTCGTGGGACCAGGTGGTGAGGGTACGCCACCGCTCCCCGGTGCGGCCCCTCCCCGGCAGGGGCAGGTCACCGGCCGCCGCGAGGCGCGCGCACACGAGAGCGGGAATGTCCGGGGTCATGGGGTGAGTTCCTCCTCCAACCGCGTGAGGTGTCCGCCGAACCCGCCGGGCACCCGGTTGTCCCGCCGGGCCGAGGTGATGACGGGCGTGGTCGCGGCCCAGTCGACGGACCGGCCCGCCGCGAGGCAGCGGGCGACGAGGTCGACGTCCTCGTGCTCGCGCAGGGCGCGGAAGCCGCCGACCGCATGATAGGCCTCGGCCGACACGGCGAGGTTCGCGCCGTGGATGTGGCGGTGGCCGGCGCCCTGCCGATAGGCATCGTCGTGCCTGCCGCCGACGCGGGGGTCGCGGCCGAGCCAGTCCGCTACGACGATCGTGCCGGCGCGGACGTCGTGGCCATACGCCGCCGATGTGATGATGCCCGCGAACCAGTCGGGCGGGACGATGGAGTCGGCGTCGGTGGTCGCGTACCAGACGCCCGGCCCGGTCGGCGCGGCCTCGAACCCCGCCCGCCGGGCCGCACCCGCGCTGCGGTGACGCACCTCGACCGCCCGCACCCAGGACGGGATGCGGGCGGCCGTTGCGTCGGTGCAGTCGTCGAGGACGACGGTCACGGTGACCGGGACGAAAACCCGGTCCATGGCACGGCGGAGCGAGGCGAGGCACGCTCCGATGAGCTGTTCCTCGTTGCGGGCGGGCACGACGACCCACACCGCACTCACAGCGTGAGTCGTCACGCCGCCGTGCCCTGCGTACTCGAAGTCGGACCGGCTCAGGCGAACCGCTCCCACGCCCGGTGACCACCGAGGAGGGCGAGCAGATCGTCCGCGAGACCGCCGACCTCGCCGACCAGCACACCGGGGGCCTGGAGATCGATCCCCGCAGCCTCCGCGACGCTCTCCGAACCGGAGACGACGGCGATGGCCTTGGCGTGGCGGTACATCTGATCGAGCAGCGTCTCCACCCGCGGGTCGATCGTCTGCGCACCCTGCCAGGACCGCGCGTCGCGGGCCTTGCCGATGTCCGGGCCCGGTGCGCCCGAGCCGACGATCACGAGACCGTCGAACTCGATGGAGGCGGCAGTGGTGTACGACCGCTGCACCGGCACCGCACCCCCGAGCTTGCCCCCCGTCGGGGCGATGAGCAGCGGGACCGTGCCGGCGTCGTCCAGCGCGCTCACGAGACCCGCGACTGCACCGGGATCGGTGTCGTCGTCAACGAGGATGCCGATCTGGCGGCCGTCGACCGGGAAGGTCTTCCCCACCTGGCTCAGCGCGGCCGACGTCGCCGGGTCGGCGGTGTCGTTGTGCTCGAGCTTCGGCTCGGGCGCCTCCAGACCGAGGCCGGCAGCGACCTCGGAGCACAGCTCGGCGTCGATCTCGGCGAGGTTCTGGAGCTGGCGGATCCGGATCGCTTCCTCATAGCACTTGCTGAGCTCGAAGGTGTACGCCCCGATGATGTGCTCCTGCTCCACCGGCGACATCGAGCGATAGAACAGCCGCGCCTGGCTGTAGTGATCGTCGAACGTCGCCGGGCTCTCCCGCACCATCCGGGAGGCCTCGACGGCCTGGGGCACGTCGATGAACGCCTCGGTGTCGGCCGCGGTGAACGGGCAGCCGCCGTCGAGGGAGTTCGGGCGATAGGGCGCCGCGCCGGCGTGCACCGCCTGCTGGTGGTAGCCGTCGCGGAGCATGTCGTTGACCGGGGCCACCGGACGGTTGATCGGGATCTGGCTGAAGTTGGGACCGCCCAGGCGGATGATCTGGGTGTCGAGGTACGAGAACAACCTGCCCTGCAGCAGCGGATCGTTGGTCACGTCGATGCCCGGCACCAGGTGGCCGGGGTGGAACGCGACCTGTTCCGTTTCGGCGAAATAGTTCGTCGGGTTCGCGTTCAGCGTCATCGTGCCGATGATCTCGACGGGGGCGAGTTCCTCGGGGACGAACTTCGTCGGGTCGAGCAGGTCGATGCCCTCGAACATCTCGTCCTCGGTGTCGGGGAAGACCTGGACGCCGAGATCCCACTGGGGCAGCGCACCGCCCTCGATCGCGTCCGCGAGGTCGCGGCGGTGGAAGTCCGGGTCAAGACCGTTGGTGAGCAGTGCCTCGTCCCACACGACGGAGTGAACGCCGAGCTTGGGCTTCCAGTGGAACTTCACCAGCGAGGTCTCGCCGGCGTCGTTGACGAGCCGGAACGTGTGGACGCCGAAGCCCTCCATCATGCGGAAGGACCGCGGGATCGCCCGGTCCGACATGCCCCACATGACCATCGCCTGCGCCTCGGTGTGGAGGGAGACGAAGTCCCAGAAGGTGTCGTGCGCGGTCTGGGCCTGCGGGATCTCCCGATCCGGGTGGGGCTTCACGGCGTGGACGAGGTCGGGGAACTTGATCGCGTCCTGGATGAAGAAGATCGGGATGTTGTTGCCGACCAGGTCGTAGTTGCCCTCGGTGGTGTAGAACTTCGTCGCGAACCCGCGCACGTCCCGCACCAGGTCCGAGGACCCGCGGGAGCCCGCGACGGTGGAGAAGCGCACATAGACCGGGGTGCTCACGCCGCCGGCCAGGAATGCGGCCTTGGTCAGCTTGCTGGCCTTGCCGTTGGATTCGAAGGTGCCGTGGGCCGCGGCGCCACGGGCGTGAACCACGCGCTCAGGGATGCGCTCGTGGTCGAAGTGCATGATCTTCTCGCGCAGGTGGTGGTCCTGCAGGAGCACGGGGCCGCGCGGGCCGGCCTTGAGCGAGTGATCGGTGTCCCGCAGACGTGCGCCCTGGGCGGTGGTCAGGGTGGGACCCTGCTGCTGGCGTTCACCGGCCTTCGCGCCGGTGGCGCTGACGGCCGCCGGTTCGGACTGGTCCGGCTTGGGCGGAAGCGGCTCACGCGGGTCGGTGGGTTCGGCGACACTCGGGGCCTCGCTGCCGGGGGCTCCCGGGACGAAGTTGGACTTATCTGTCACGGCACTCTCCATCGAGTCGTGGCAGCCGCGCCGGGCGGCTGCCCGGATCTGGACTCCATCAGCCTAACCGCATATCGACAAATAGATATCCCCTTTGGGGTGGAGACTTGCCTCCGTCTGCGACGTACGATCGAAGTGCGGCCCGGCCGTGGCCGACCCCCGAGCAGCGCGGCCGGGTCGCCTCACCGAGCCGGGTCGCCTCCCCAGCCGGGTCGCCTCACCCAGCCGGGTCGCCTCACCCAGCCAGCAGGTCTCGAACGAGCGGGATCACCCGGGTGCCATAGAGCTCGACAGCGCGCATCGACTGCGCGTGCGGCATCGGGCCATTGCTGTATTTCAGATCGAACCGATCCAGCCCCAACAACCCAACCGTGTCGGCGATCTTCCGCGCCACGGTGTCCGGGGAGCCCACGTAGAGGGCGCCGCGCTCGATCTCGCGGTCGAACTCACCGCGGCCGACGGGCGGCCAGCCCCGTTCTGCGCCGATGCGGTCGCGGTTCGCCTTGAAATGCGGGAAGAGTTCTTCTCGCGCCTGTTCATCGGTCGGTGCGATGTGGCCGGGGGAATGTACGCCGACCGGCAGCCGCCCGGCACCGATCTGGTCGAGCGCCTGGTGATAGAGGTCGACGAACGGACGGAACCGGTCAGTGGGGCCCCCGATGATCGCGAGCATGAGCGGCAAACGATAGGACGCGGCGCGGACGACGGACTGGGGTGAGCCGCCGACGGCGATCCAGGTCTTGAGCGAGCCGCCCTCGGTCTTCGGAAAGACGTCGGCCGAGTGCAGCGGCGCCCGGAGGCGCCCCTGCCAGGTGACGGGCTCCTCCGTGAGAAGGTGCGCGAACAGGTCGAGCTTTTCTGCGAACAATTCCTCGTAGTCCTGCAGGTCGAACCCGAACAGCGGGAACGACTCGGTGAATGAGCCTCGCCCGAGGATGACTTCGGCCCGGCCGTTGGACAGTGCGTCGACCGTGGAGAAGCGCTCGAACACGCGTACCGGATCATCCGAACTCAACACCGTCACCGCCGAACCCAGCCGGATGCGCTCGGTCCGCGTGGCCATGCCGGCGAGCACGATCTCGGGGGCAGAAACCGCGAAGTCGTCCCGGTGGTGCTCGCCGACGCCGAGGAAGTCGACCCCGGTCTCGTCGGCGAGGACTGCTTGGTCGACAAGATTGCGGATCACCTGGGCAGCCGTCTCCGGAGCGCCGTCCTCGCGCACCGTCACATCACCGAACGTATCCAACCCGAGCTCGACCATCATGCGCCTCCTGTGCTTGTTCAGGTCAATCAAACCGGCGCCGACCACGGTCCGATTCGAGTGTCCGCGCCGCAACTCCCGTCCTGATCGATCGAGTCCGGGAGAAGGGGTGCGAGCAATTGCGTTCTGATCCAGATTCTGGATCAGTTCTGTACGCCGGGGACACCACTTCCGACAGTTGCGTTCTGATCCAGATTCCGGATCAGTTCTGTACGCCGGGGACACCACTTCCGACAGTCGCGTTCTGATCCAGATTCCGGATCAGATCCGTACGCCGGGGACACCACTCACGAAACGAGAAGAGCCCCGGACCACTTGGGTCCGGGGCTCTCTCAGTGCGTTAACGCAGGATCACTTGAGGATCTTGGTGACACGGCCGGCGCCGACGGTGCGACCACCCTCGCGGATGGCGAACTTCAGCTCCTCCTCCATGGCGATCGGCTGGATCAGCGTCACGGTCATGTCGGTGTTGTCGCCAGGCATAACCATCTCGGTGCCCTCGGGCAGCTTGATGGTGCCGGTCACGTCCGTCGTGCGGAAGTAGAACTGCGGGCTGTAGTTCGAGAAGAACGGCTTGTGACGGCCACCCTCGTCCTTGTTCAGGATGTAGACGCGGGCCTCGAACTCGGTGTGCGGCGTGGTCGAGCCGGGCTTGATGACGCACATGCCGCGCTCGACGTCTTCCTTCTTGGTGCCACGCAGCAGCAGACCGACGTTCTCGCCCGCCTGACCCTCGTCGAGGATCTTGCGGAACATCTCAACACCGGTGATGGTGCTGGTCTGCTTCTCCGGACGGATGCCGATGATGTCGACGGTCTCGCCGGTCTTGACGATGCCACGCTCGATGCGGCCGGTGATGACGGTGCCACGACCGGTAATGGTGAAGACGTCCTCCACCGGCATCAGGAACGGCTTGTCGACCTCGCGCTCGGGCTGCGGAATGTACTCATCCACAGCAGTCATGAGCTCGCGGATCGAATCGGCCCACTTCTCGTCGCCGTTCAGCGCCGGGAAGGCAGCCACGCGGACGACCGGGCAGTCCTCGTCGAACTCCTGGGACGCCAGCAGCTCGCGGACCTCCATCTCGACGAGCTCGATGAGCTCTTCGTCGTCGACCATGTCGCACTTGTTGAGCGCGACGACGATCGCCGGCACACCGACCTGACGCGCCAGCAGCACGTGCTCGCGGGTCTGCGGCATCGGGCCGTCGGTGGCGGCGACCACGAGGATCGCGCCGTCCATCTGGGCCGCACCGGTGATCATGTTCTTGACGTAGTCGGCGTGACCCGGGCAGTCGACGTGCGCGTAGTGGCGCGCCTCAGTCTGATACTCGATATGCGAGATCGAGATCGTGATGCCGCGCTGACGCTCTTCCGGGGCCTTGTCGATCATGTCGAACGGCGACGCCTGGTTGAGGTCAGGGTAAGTGTCGTGGAGCACCTTCGAGATCGCCGCGGTCAAAGTGGTCTTGCCGTGGTCGATGTGCCCGATGGTGCCGATGTTGCAGTGCGGCTTGGTCCGCTCGAACTTGGCCTTTGCCACGTGGGCTCCTTCGTGTGTAATGCCGGGCCGGTTGCGCGGCATCGTTCCTGATGGACGGTCTTGCTGGACTTGGCTGGGCCCAGTCGACCCAGCCAAGTGTTCTGCACAGTTGCCCGGTAGTCAAACCGTTTCAACCGCGCGCGTATGTCATTCCCCGCGTGCCTTCTGGATGATCTCGTCCGACACGGTCCTGGGGGTCTCGGCATAGGAGTCGAACTCCATGGCGTAGGAGGCCTGGCCCGAGGTCTTCGAACGCAGATCACCCACATAGCCGAACATCTCCGACAGCGGCACCAGCGCCTCGACGACCTGGTTGCCGTGCTCTTCGCGCGTGCCCTGCATCTGGCCACGACGGGAGTTGATGTCGCCGATCACGGTGCCCAGGTACTGATCCGGGGTGGTCACCTCGACCTTCATCATCGGCTCGAGGAGAGCCGGATCAGCCTTGCGGGCGGCCTCACGGAACACCTGCAGACCGGCGATCTTGAACGCCAGCTCCGAGGAGTCGACGTCGTGATAGGCGCCGTCGAGAAGCGTGACCTTGATGTCCTCCACCGGATAACCGGCGAGCACACCCGTGGTCATGGCCTCCTGGATGCCCTGGTCCACAGCGGGGATGTATTCCCGCGGGATGCGGCCACCGGTGACGGCGTTGACGAACTCATAGCCCGCGCCCGCTTCCTGCGGCTCGAGAGCGATGATGACCTTCGCGTACTGACCCGAACCACCCGACTGCTTCTTGTGGGTGTATTCGACCTTCTCCACCGGACGACGCAGGGTCTCGCGATAGGCGACCTGCGGCTTGCCGATGTTGGCCTCGACCTTGAACTCGCGCTTCATGCGGTCGATCAGCACCTCGAGGTGCAGCTCGCCCATGCCGGCGATGATGGTCTGACCGGTCTCCTCGTCGGTGTGGACGCGGAAGGTCGGGTCCTCCTCGGCGAGACGCTGGATCGCGGTGCCCAGCTTCTCCTGGTCGGACTTGGTCTTCGGCTCGATGGCCTGCTCGATGACCGGGGCCGGGAAGTCCATGGACTCCAACACGACCGGCGCCTGCGGGTCGCAGAGGGTCTCACCGGTGGTGGTCTGCTTCAGCCCCATCACGGCGACGATCTGGCCGGCACCGACCGACGCGATCTCCTCACGCTTGTTCGCGTGCATCTGATAGATCTTGCCGATCCGCTCCTTCTTGCCGGTCGCGGAGTTCAGCACCTGGGTGCCGGCCTCGAGCACGCCCGAATAGATGCGGACATAGGTCAGCTTGCCGAGGTGCGGGTCGGCGGCGATCTTGAACGCGAGCCCGGCCATCGGCTCCGACGCGTCGGCGTGCTTCTCGACCCGCTCGTCCGGATTGCCCGGCTTGAAGCCCTCGATGGCGGGGACGTCGGTGGGGGCGGGGAGGTACGCGATCACCGCGTCCAGCAGCGGCTGGACGCCCTTGTTCTTGAACGAGGTGCCACAGATCACCGCGGTGACCTTGGTCGAGATGACCGCACGGCGGATCGCATGCTGCAGATCCTCGACAGTCAATTCCTCCTCCATGAGGAACTTCTCGGCGATCTCGTCATCGACGTCGGCGAGCTGCTCGATGAGGGTCTGGCGGGCCTCCTCGGCGGCATCCTTCATATCGGCCGGGATCTCCTCGACCTCATAGTCCTCGCCGATGGCGGTCTCACCGCGCCAGGTGAGCGCGCGCATCTTGACCAAGTCGACGACACCCAGGAAGTCGGCCTCGGCACCGATCGGCAGCTGCAGGACGAGCGGGGTGGCCTTCAGGCGGTCGACGATGGTCTTCACGACGTGGGTGAAGGATGCGCCGGTGCGGTCCAGCTTGTTGACATAGCAGATCCGCGGCACGTGATATTTGTCCGCCTGGCGCCACACAGTCATCGACTGCGGCTCGACACCGGCGACACCGTCGAACACCGCGACCGCGCCGTCGAGCACGCGGAGCGAGCGCTCCACCTCGACGGTGAAGTCGACGTGCCCCGGGGTGTCGATGATGTTGATCTGGTGTTCTTTCCAGTGACAGGTGGTCGCGGCGGAGGTGATGGTGATGCCACGCTCCTGCTCCTGCTCCATCCAGTCCATCGTGGCGGTGCCATCGTGGGTGTCACCGATCTTGTAGTTGATGCCGGTGTAGAACAGGATGCGCTCGGTCGTGGTGGTCTTGCCCGCGTCGATGTGGGCCATGATGCCAATGTTGCGGACCTTGCCCAGATCGGTCTTGATGTCGATGGCCACGGATCGTCCTTGTCTGTTTCGGTTCGGATCTCACGAGAGTTCCGCCGCCCGTTCCGGGCGACACGGGGTGGGGACCCACGTCACGGCAAGCCCCCGGACGGCGATCAGTCGGGGCACGCGCTGGGCGTACCCCGACTGAATGATCACCAGCGGTAGTGAGCGAAGGCCCGGTTGGCCTCGGCCATCTTGTGGGTGTCCTCGCGGCGCTTCACAGCGGCACCGAGGCCGTTGGAGGCGTCGAGGATCTCGTTCATGAGGCGGTCAGCCATCGTCTTCTCACGACGCTGACGCGCGAAGGTGACCAGCCAGCGCAGGGCGAGGGTGGTCTGGCGGCCCGGCTTCACCTCGACGGGGACCTGATAGGTCGCACCACCGACGCGGCGGGACTTGACTTCGAGGCTGGGCTTGACGTTGTCGAGCGCGCGCTTGAAGGTCTGCACGGGGTCCACGCCGGTCTTGGCCCGGGTGCCCTCGAGTGCGGTGTAAACGATGTTCTGCGCGACGGTCTTCTTGCCATCGACGAGGATCTTGCTCACCAGTTGGGAAACCAGCGGCGAGCCGTAGACCGGGTCGACAGGGATCGGGCGCTTCGGGGCGGGTCCCTTTCGAGGCATTACTTCTCCTTCTTCGCGCCGTAGTGGCTGCGAGCCTGCTTGCGGTTCTTGACACCCTGGGTGTCGAGGGAACCGCGAACGATCTTGTAGCGCACGCCCGGAAGGTCCTTCACACGGCCACCGCGCACGAGCACCATCGAGTGCTCCTGCAGGTTGTGACCCACGCCAGGGATATAGGCGGTCACCTCAATGCCGGAGGACAGCTTCACACGAGCCACCTTGCGCAGCGCGGAGTTCGGCTTCTTGGGGGTCGTGGTGTACACACGTGTGCACACGCCGCGGCGCTGGGGAGAACCCTTGAGCGCGGGCGTCTTGTTCTTGCTGACCTTGTCGGTCCGGCCCTTGCGGACCAGCTGCTGGATTGTGGGCACCGGCTGGTATCTCTTTCCGTTCGTTCGTTCTGTCGAGTCTGTCGGTTGCCCTCTGCGGAGGACATCGACGGGGAGTCGGGCACAGGTCACCACGGCCGAACAAGTCCGCTCAGGCCGGCAGTTCGCTGCATGTGCTTGCCACACCCGTGTCCTCGGACAGGAACGCTGGGCACGCACGAGAGTCCGGGCATCCCGAACACAAGGATCAAGGTTATCCGCTGTGTGTCGCTGGGTCAAAAAGGGTCCATATAAGCGATCCAGTCACGATGGGCGATCACGTCGAGCCCGTCCCCCGCGGCCCCGCCCCGCCTCTCACCTCTGCGCCTTGAGCCTGGGTCACCGTCGCTTCACGGTGCGCCACGCGAGGGCGAGGGCGAGGGCGGCGATGATCGCGGGTACGCCGGCCAGCACGAGCGCCAACCACGGCGACGGGCCCATGAAGACCGGCACCCACAGGATCGGTGCCAGTGCGGAGCCACCGAACTGGCAGGCCAGCATGACCGAGCTGGCCCCGGCACGGTTCGTGGGGGCTGAGGTGACAGCGAGGTTCTGGGTGGTGGACCGGCAGGCAGTCCCGGCGACCCCGCCGAGGCCGACGAGCACGACCACGGCCCCCACCCCGATCGTGCGGGGCAGCCCGGCGGTCAGCGCGATCGCCGCGCACGCGAGGCCCATCACCACGTGAACGACGAGCCCGACGGGCAGCACGCCGAAGCGGTCCATCCAGCCGCCCGTCCGGCGACCGGTCAACAACCCGGCCACCCCGAACACCGCGACCAGGACGCCCGCGAGCCCGGGGGTGAGCCCGAACTGAGCTCGCGCGTACAACGCCGTCAACACCAGGATCCCGCTCGTCGTGAGATAGGCGAATCCCGCGACGAAGCCGGCCAGCGCCAGCTTGCGGTTGGCCAGCGCCCGCCAGCGCGAGCGCGAGTCGGTCTGGGCGGCGCGGCTGGAGTCAGGGGGTGGGAGGAAGAAGAGTACGCCGGCCACGACCGCGCACACCACGAACGCCCAGCGCCAGTCCACCGCTGCCGCCAGACCGCCGGCGAGGGGCGATGCCGCCATGCCCAAGGCCTGCAGCGAGCCGAACACCCCGAGTGACCTGTTGAGCCTATGGGCCGGGACCGCGTCGGTGATCGCGCCGACGAGGACGGGCGTGGTGAACGCGTTCGACGCGCCCTGCAGGATGCGCGCGAGGAAGAAGATTTCGAAGCTCGGGGCGAAGACGGCAGCGAGGGAAGCGAGGGCATAGACCAAGTACGCCGCCCGCACGGTCCGCCGCCGACCGATCCGTTCGGCCAAGGTCCCGGACACGAGCATCGTGGCGGCGAACGGGACGAGGTAGGCGGTCAGGGTCGTGCTCGCGACCTCGACGCTGACCTCGAACTCACTGGCGAGCTCGGGCAGCATCGTGGTGACCAGCGAACCGCCGAACGGCCCGAGGAAGCCGCCGATGAACAGCGGCCACGTCCGTTCCTCCCTGACCCGCACGGTGTCAGAGTTCCTCGCCGGCCTCGATGCGGCTGAACAGGGCGACCCGGTCCGCGTGCCGGCCGCCCTCGAAGTCCGCGCCGAGGAACGCGTCGACGATCGCCTTCGCCATGTCCACGCCCACGAACCGCTCACCGACGGCGACCATGTTCGCGTCGTTGTGGCGGCGGGCCATGGCTGCGGAGTACGGCTCCGTGCAGACCACGGCCCGGACACCGGGCACCTTGTTGGCCGCGATCGAGATGCCGATGCCGGACCCGCACACGAGGACGCCGAACTCCGCGTCGCCCGTCGCGACCGCGCGTGCCGCTCGCGCACCCCACACCGGATAGTCGGTCCGTTCGGTGCTCGTGGTGCCCACATCGACGATCTCGTGGCCGAGAGCGGCGAGATGCTGCGCCAGTTCCTGTTTCAGGCCGAACCCGGCGTGGTCTGCTCCCATTGCGATTCTCATGTCGCACCTCTCGTCTCGGCGGTTAGGCTGGGGACGTACCCCGACACATACACCATCAGGATGCAGTCATGCGCCCTTCCCTGACGTCCGAGGTTCCCCCGATGGACGGTGCGATGCGTCAGGGCCGGGTCGTGGTCATCACCGGAGCCATGGCGGCCGGCAAGTCGACGGTGGCCGAATTGTTGGCCCAGCACCTCCCGCATTCCGTCCATGTCCGGGGGGACAGTTTCCGTCGCATGATCGTGAACGGCCAAGTGGCGATGACGCCCGACCCGTCCCCGGCAGCGATCGAGCAGTTGCATCTGCGCTATCAGTTGGCGGCGGTCACTGCCGACACCTATGCGGCGCACGGGTTCGACGCGGTCGTCCAGGACGTGATCATCGGCGCTGAGCTCGAGCCGTTCATCGCCCGCATCCGCACCCCGGATCGGTTCCTCGTCGTCCTCTCCCCGAGCGTCAGCGTGCTCGAGTGGCGCGAGCAGAAGCACCGGCGCAAGGAGGGGTACGTCCACTTCTCCGCCCAAGTCATGGACGCCGCTCTCCGCAAGGAGTCGGCCCGCATCGGCTATTGGCTCGACTCGTCGAGCCAGACCCCCGAGGAGACCGTTGCGGACATCCTGAGCAACCTCGACCGGGCACGGGTCTAGTTGCCGCCGAGGTCACCGCTGCCGCGTCGGCATGGGCTGGAGGCGGCCTGGCTGCGTACCCCCGACCGCACCACCCCGCCCCCTCCCTGGGCGACCATCCGGGACTTCCTGGTCGCCCGGCTCACTCCCCTGGGCCCCGAGGGAGTCGACCGGAAGCTGACCGAGGGCGGGTTCGTCGACGCGACGGGCCGGCCGTGGACGGGGGCGGAGCCCTATCAGCCGCATACGTTCATCTGGTTCCACCGCGAGCTTCGCGAGGAGCCGGTTGTGCCGTTCACCGAGAAGGTCCTTTACCGCGATGAGCGGATTGTCGTCGCGGACAAACCGCACTTCCTATCCACGATCCCGCGGGGTCGGCATGTGGTGGAGTCGTTGGTGGTACGCCTCCGCAACCGCCTCGAGCTTCCCGAGCTGGGGCCTGCCCACCGACTCGACCGACTGACCGCGGGCGTGGTGCTGCTGACGACGGCGAAGCGCTGGCGGGGTGCCTATCAGGGCCTGTTCGAGCGCCGCGAGGTGCGCAAAACCTATCGCGCGATCGCCCCGTTCGACCCGTCGCTGGAGCTGCCGCGCCGGTTGGGTGGCCACATCGTGAAGCGGCGCGGGTCCCTGCAGGCGGAGCTCGTCCCCGGGGCGCCGGACAATGCGGAGACCCTGCTGGAGTTGGTCGCCTGGAAGGGCCGGTGGGCGGACTACCGCCTGACACCTGCCACGGGGCGAACCCACCAGCTGCGCGTTCAGCTCAACGCGCTCGGCCTGCCGATCCTCGGCGACCCCCTTTATCCGGAGGTTCTCGACGTGTCGATCGACGATTTCTCGACGCCGCTGCGGTTGCTGGCCGAATCGCTGGAGTTCACCGACCCGGTCGACGGGCGCGAGTGCCGCTTCGTCTCCGAACGCACGCTGGCGTGGCCGGACCCGCCGCCGGAACGCCCCGAATAGCTGGCAATGCCGGGAGCCGTGCCGGTCGAACGACTGGTTCTTGCGGAGTGCGCTGGCTGGACACCCTCCGCGGGCGGGCGAGGCCAAGCGGAAGACTGGACGCCATGGCTCTCGGCGTACGTCTCCTTTTCCACTCCCCCCGCATCCCCCAGAACACCGGCACGACGATCCGGCTCGCAGCGGCGGTGGGGTGCGAGTTGCACCTGGCGGGGCCGCTGGGGTTCGAGCTGAGCGACACCAAGCTCAAGCGGGCCGGGCTCGACTATCACGATCTCGCGCACGTCGGCGTGCACAAGGACCTGGAGGGGGCGTACGCGGAGTTGCTGCCCGCGCGGGTGTTCGCGTTCACGACGCATGCGGAGGTGGAGTACACGTCGGTGGCTTATCGGCCCGGGGACGTGCTGCTGTTTGGGCCCGAACCCACAGGTCTTGACGAGGCGGTGCTGGCCGACCCTCGGGTGACGGGTCAGGTGAAGATCCCGATGTTGCCGGGCCGCCGATCGTTGAATCTGGCGAACGCGGCGGCGATTGCGGCGTACGAAGCGTGGCGGCAAGTGGATTTCACCTGAGGTCCCGGTTGGGACCGTCCGGGGCATGGGGTTCGAGCGCTGCAGATCTGATCCAGATTCTGTATCAGATCCGTAGCGCGCCGACCCTGATCCGGAAGTAAGGCCGAAGCCCCCGCCAGGCGGACCTGACGGGGGCTTCTGGGTGCTGGAATCAGCCGAGGACGTACTGCCCCGGCGCTGGCTCGATCGTCGGGAACTCCTTGGAGCCCATCGCCGGCGCGGCGACCTTCTCCTTGGAGCTGTGATCGGCAAGCCACTTCTCCCACGGGCCCCACCAGGAGCCCTGGACACGCTCCTGCTTGGACGCCCACTCCTCCGGGTCGCGGGTCAGATCCTGCGAGGTGCTGGTGGAGATCCGGTGCGAGCGACGCGGGTGGCCCACCGGGCTGACGATGCCGGCGTTGTGACCGCCGCTGGTCAGCGCGAAGGTGATGTCATCGGAGTCGGTGAGCAAGTTGATCTTGAAGACCGACTTCCAAGGGGCGACGTGGTCGGTCTCGGTGCCCACGGTGAACAGCGGGATGCGGATGTCCTTGAGCGACACCGTCTCGCCCTTGACCTTGTAGCGGTCGCGCGCCAGCTCGTTGTCGAGGAACATGGTGCGGAGATATTCGGAGTGCATGCGATACGGCATCCGAGTGGTGTCCGCGTTCCACGCCATCAGGTCGTTGAGGGTCGACTTGTTGCCGAGCATGTATTCCTCGACCATCTTGCCCCACACCAAGTCGTTGGAGCGCAGCGCGGAGAAGGTGCCGGCCATCTGCTCACCGGTGAGATAACCCTTCTTCCACATCTGGCTCTCCAGGAACGCGACCTGGGCCTCGGTGATGAACAGGCCGAGCTCGCCCGGCTCGGTGAAGTCGGTCTGCGCGGCAAACATCGTCTGCGAGGCGACCGGGTTGTCCTTCTGCTTGCCGAGGTAGGCGTTCGCGATCGACAGGATCGTGCCGCCGAGGCAATAGCCGACGGTGTGGATCTTCTGCTTCGGAACGATCGACTGCACAACCTCGATGGCCTTGAGCACACCCTCGTTGAGGTAGGTCTCCATGCCGAAGTTGCGGTGCTCCTCGGTGGGGTTGATCCACGAGACCGTGAAGACCGTGTGGCCCTGGTCGACCAAGTACTTGTACAGCGAGTTCGTCTGGCGGAGATCCAGAATGTAGTACTTCATGATCCACGCCGGGATGAACAGGACGGGCTCCGCGTAGACGTTCTCGGTGGTCGGCTTGTACTGCAGAACCTCCATCACCTCGTTGCGGAACACCACCTCACCCTCGGTGACGGCGAGATCCTGGCCGACGGCGAGACCGTCCGGGTTCGGGTTCGCCTGGCGCAGCGCCGACTGCTGCCAGTCGGTGACCAGGTTCCACATGCCCTCGACGAGGTTCTTGCCCTTCTGCTCCTTGGTGGTGGAGAGAACGTCGGGGTTGGTGATCGGCGAGTTGCTCGGCGATGTCGCGTCGACCATCTGCATGATCGCGAAGTTGATCAGGCGCTGCTGCGGGGCCTCCAGGCCCAGGACCTCGCTGGTCGCGGACTCCCACCACTCACGGCTCAGCAGGAACTGCTGCGACATGACGTTGAACGGGAATCGCTGCCACGCCTCGGATCCGAAACGACGCTCGGAACGGGACGGCTTGACCAACGGCTCGGGGTTCTTGCCCATGGCGGCCTCGAGCGTGTACTTCGCCAGCTTGCTCCAGTTGCGCATGCCCTGCTCGAGCAGCAGACCGCGCTTGCCCGGGGCCATCCAAAGATGGATCAGCCAATCCAAGTAAGCGAGCGGGATCGCCGCGGGCGACATGCCACCCGTGAGCTTCGCGAGGCTGACGTGCATCGTGCGGTCCAACTGCTCGGCCTGCTCGTCCGACAACAGCGGCTTCTTGGCGCTCACATCATCCAGGCCGGAACCCTGGGCGGGAGTTGACTTCTCGGTCACGTGTCGAATGCTCCTTAGGAATCAGGGCGGCCGATATCGGAAAGCCTCCGAGCATCGGCGCGACTCACCTACGATACTAGTGTTTTTCGGCGTTTTTCGTTCTGGAATCGTGCCGTCTCGTCGACCCAAAGGTGCTCGGCGCCTGCTAGGCAAGATGAAAGATCCATCATCTTCGCCTCATCTATAGGTCATGACTGGTACCTAGGCTGTTCGATATTCAGACCGTTCACCATCCCCCGTGAAGTCGAAAGGCCCCCACATGACCCAGCCCGCGCGCAGGATCTCGGCGTTGATGTCCATCATCGCCCTGCCCGTCATCGCGGTCCTGGTGACGCTGGCTTTCGTGAGTTCTCCCGGCGCCCCACAGATCGAGCAGCAGGATCCGGTGCGCATCACCGTGGAGGAACGCAACCCCGACGCGGTCGGCGCAACGGAGGGCGGGAACCCGGACGGCGCAGCGGGGAGCGAGAACCCGGGCGGCACCGCCGGCAGCGAAGCGGAACCACCGGAAGCACCGCCCCGTGGCGAGGTCGCCCCCTTGGGGAAGGTGGAGTTCCAGACCGAACCGCCGGCCCCCCGCGTGCCCACCCAACGCATCCGGCCGCAGGAGCAGCGCCCCGCCCAGCGTCCCGCACCGCGGCCTCCGGCGGTCGACTATGACGACGACGATGACGACGATTACGAGTACGACGACGATGACGATGACGACGATTGGGACGACGACGATTGGGACGACGATGACGACTGAGGCGGTGCGGGGTTGAGGAACCTGCTGCAGAACATCCGCCGCTCGGTCCGCTGGCGGATCGTCGCCTGGATGATCCTCACCATGGCCGTGAGCTTCGCCGTGGTCGTGATCTCGGTGCGCGGCTTGCTCCTCACTGATCTGGCCAACCGTGCCAACCACGACGTGAACCAGGAGATCAACGAGTTCTATTCGTTCGCGTCCGAGGGCGTGGAGCCCGGCACCGGGCAGCCGTTCACGAGCACCGCACGCCTGTTCGAAGTGCATCTGTCCCGGCAGCGTGCGGGCGACCTGGAACTCCTGCTCGGGCACCTGCCTGCCTACGCGTCCGCGTACGAACAGCGCGGAACCCACGTCCCCGCTTACGAGACGTACGACGCTCTCGCCGACGAAACGCTGATGACCGCGATCGACAACCAACAAAGCGGCATCCACGAGAGCAGCGTCGGACAGATCCGTTGGGGCAAGGCCGACGTCGAGGTCAACGGCCGCGTGGACGGCACCCTCATCGTGCTGCATTTCACGGGGGTCGAGGAGGCGCGGGTCGCCGACACGGTGCGGGTCCTCACGCTGGTCGCGCTGGTGGCGATGTTCGTCAGCGTGCTCATCGCCTTCCTGGCCGCCGGGCAGATCCTGCAGCCGCTGCGGCTGCTGCACCGGACCGCCCGCGAGGTGTCCCACCGCGACCTCACCACACGCATCCCGGTGCACGGCAGCGACGAGGTGTCCCAACTCGCACGCACGTTCAACTCGATGCTGGACCGCCTCGAGGGGGCGTTCAACACCCAACAGCGCTTCGTGGATGACGCCGGGCACGAGTTGCGTACGCCGATCACCGCCATCCGCGGCCACCTCGAGTTGCTGCACACCAAGACCCCCGAGCAGCAGACGCAGACGATCGCACTGCTCACCGGCGAACTCGATCGAATGGGCCGGATCGTGAACGATCTGCTCGCCCTGGCGAAGGCCGATCAGCCGGACTTCGTGCAGCCGCGAGAGACCGATATCGCCGAGCTCACCCTGCACCTCGATGCGCTCGCGCAGGCCCTGGCCGACCGCCGCTGGATGCTGACCCGGATCGCCGACGGTCCCGCAGTTCTCGACGAGCAGCGCATCACCCAGGCCGTGCTCCAACTGCTCCAGAACGCGGTCCAGCACACCGAGGCCGGCGACGAGATCCGGCTGTCGAGCGATTTCATCGACATCGGCGGCGTGCCCTATGTCCAGTTCACCGTCACCGACACCGGCCCCGGCGTGCCCGAAGCGGAACGGGAGCACATCTTCGAACGGTTCGCCCGTGGCGCATCGCCGGGCACGGCCGAGACCGGCGCCGGGCTCGGGCTCGCGATCGTGTCGGCGATCGCGCGGGGGCACGGGGGGATGGTGACAGTCGGAGGTACGCCGGGATCCGGCGCGATCTTCAGCATCACCGTGCCGGTCGGGGACACCGCCGAGCAGCCCGCCGAGGACCCCGAACAGACCGTGCTCCCTGCGGGACAGCCCACCCCGGCCGACCCCGGGGACGACGCTGCTGTCCATGTCGACCCCGAACAGACCGCCCGCTACACCCCCGCCGAGAGAGCGACCCCATGAGTCACATCCTGATCGCCGAGGACCATGCCTCGATCTCGTCGTTCGTGGAGAGCGGGCTGCAGTCTGCCGGGTATGGCACCACCGTCGTCACCGACGGCTCCACGGCCCTGCTGATGGCCAAGACCGGCGCATTCGACCTGGTCATCCTCGATATCGGCCTGCCGGTGATGGATGGTTTCGAGGTGTTGAAGCAACTGCGGGAGGCGGGGGCGGCGGTGCCTGTCATCATCCTCACCGCGCGCGACTCGGTGATCGACACGGTTGCGGGCCTGGAGGGTGGGGCGAGTGACTATGTCACCAAGCCGTTCCAGTTCGCCGAACTGCTGGCCCGGGTCCGGCTGCGGCTGCGGGAGCACTCCCCCCAGCCGGCGGCACCCGCTCACGTGCTCGAGGGAGGGGGCATGGTGCTCGATCTGCGCAGCCGCCGGGTCAAGGTCGGCGAGGAGCAGATCGACCTCACGGCCCGGGAGTTCTCGCTCCTCGAAGTGTTCATGCTTCATCCCGAGCAGGTCCTGTCCCGCGAGCAGTTGCTGGGCCACGTCTGGGGGGTGGATTTCGACCCGGGCTCGAATGTGGTCGAGGTCTGCGTACGCACGGTCCGCCGCAAGATCGGCTCCGAGCGCATCGAGACAGTGCGGGGGATGGGGTATCGGTTGCGGGCCCTCACGGGCTAGTTGTCACAGCTGGCGGAGCTCGGCCAGGAACTCATAGGTCAACCGGTTGAACTCCGCCGCGTTGTCCGTGTTGAGCTGGTGGCCGCCGGGCACGACTGCCAGGCGGCCGTGCGGAAGTTGGTCCGCCAGCAGCTTGGCGGTCTGCAGATTGGCGCGGTCGCGATCACCGCAGAGGATCAGCACCGGCTGGGTGATCTCGTGGAGGCGGTCGGCGAAATCGGTCTCCGCCATCGCGTGGAAAACGTCCTGCATGGCGTCCTTGTTGAGACCGCGATCCGCCAGGCGGCGACGGGAGGCGAGCTTCAGCGCGGCGCCCTGCATCTTCATCAGCCAGCGCGGGGGGTTCACCTGCGGCGCCGAAAGCACGAGCCCGGCGACCCGCTCGTCATCGGCCGCGGTCTGGAGCGCGACCATGGCGCCGAGCGACAGCCCGATCAGATAGGCCCGCCCCGCCCCGTGCATCGTCAGCGCCGAGCTGACCTCCGCAGCCGAGTCGCGCAGCGAGAACCTGTTCTGCGAACCGGGCCGCAGCCCGCGGAGCCACGGCGCTGCCGCCGGCAGATCACTCGGCAGGTCGCGCACCTGGTCCTGCCACGTCTGCGGGGTCTGTCCGAGGCCGTGCAGGAACACCGCGAGTTCGTTTGCCACGGGCCCCACCCTAACCAGCGGCGGAGTCTCCGGGCCAAGAGTGCGGCACCACATCGGTCAGCCGGATGCGGACGCCGTCCCGCGGGCGCATGGAGGTCATGCCGGTGGCGCGGACGCGCTGCGGCTCCAGCCGATAACCACCCCGAGCGAGGAGCGTCGCCAGCATGACCACGAGTTCCGTGGTGGCCATGGTCGAGCCGAGGCAGCGGTGGGCACCACCTCCGAAGGGAACGTACTCCCCCGGCCCCGGCTTCCGATCCTCCAGCCAGCGTTCCGGCCGGAAGACCCCCGGATCGGCGAAGACCTCGGGCGAGCGATGCGTCGCGTACGGCGAATAGACGATCATCGTCCCCGGCGCAATCCGATGCCCGGCGAACGTGAGCTCGCGCTTGACCCACCGGGCACTGATCGACGCGGGCGGATAGAGCCGCAGGGCTTCGCTGATCGTCGCGTTCACCCACCGCAGGTGCGTGAGGTGCTCGGCAGTCACGGGGCCATCGCCAACCACCGAACGCACCTCGTCGCGCGCCAGCGCCAAGGCGTCCGGCCGGCCGCCGAGCCCGTAGAGCGCCCAGCCCATCGCGGCGGAGGTGGTCTCATAGCCGGCGGCGATGAGCGTCACGACCTGATCGCGCACCTCGGCCCTGGTCAGACCGGATCCTGTGCCGTCGCGCCCGTGGACCAGGACCGACAACACCTGGGATTCCTGTTGCTCCGGCTGCGTCGCAAGCCGGTCGATCTCACCGAGCACGAACCTGTCGAGCGTGGCACGAGCCGCCATCGCCCGGCGCCAGCGCGGGGTGTTGAGGCGCTCGTGCACGCCGATGAGTTGCGGCATCAGTCCCGCGAGCTCGATGAGCGGCTGCAACGCATCGCCGACGTCGTCCGCGTGCGCGGCGACCCGCTCACCGAAGAGACAACGCATCGTCGATCGGCGGATGGCCGCCCGGAACAGCGCGTACGCATCAAACGCCTCCTCCGCCACCACCGAGTCCAGTGCTTCGGCAGCCGTTCGGGCCATGATGTCCACATAGCCCACGACCTGTTTGTGGTGCAGCCCGGGCCGCACCAAGGCGCGCCGCCGCGCGTGCTCCGGCGGATCGGAGACGACCACCGAGGTGGGCCCGTCGACGGGAATGAGCGCCTTCATCGCCTCGTGCTGACTGAAGTGATCGTCGTGGGCGAAGACGAACTCATTGGCCGCGGGGCCGACGAGATAGGCGTAGGGCTGGCCGAGCCAACCCCGGGCAAAGGGGCCGCCCCGCCTGGAACGGGCGAGGATCCATTCGGCGAGCGGATAGCGGACGAGCGGCGCCGGAGTCATGCGACCAGAATACTCCACAGTCGTGGAATCGATTAGATTGGGGCGCATGCCCGAGCCCACCGACTCATCCGATCGTGCCGGGGCCGCTGCGGATCGCAGAGGCCTAGCCGCTGCCACGATGCGGGCGCGGTTGATCGAGGCAGCGATCGGCCAGTTGGCCCATGAGGGCATGCGCGGGCTCACCCACCGCAGGGTGGAACAGCGGGCCGGAGTGTCGCAGGGGTTGGTGAAATATCACTTCGGTTCCCTCGACGGACTCATCGAAGCCGTCGTCGACCACATGGCCGACATCGAAATCCGTGCCGTGATGCGGGTGACGCCCGAGCAGCACGCGCAAGCAGCCGCGACCGGACAGGTGCCGCCCGCCGTGTGGCAGGCCGCCCGCGAGGCGTGGGCCGCCGTCATCGCACAGCCCGAACTCGTGCGGGCGCGCTTCGAGCTCTATCTCCATGCAGGCCGCCACCCAGGGCTGCAGGCGGCCATCCGTCGCGGTCGCGAACGGTTCGTCGATGCGGCGGCCGCGTCCCTGAGCTCGGCTGAGCCGAGGGCCGGGGCCCGCATGGTGCTGGCCTTGGTCACCGGGCTCCTGCTGCACCAGGTGTCCGCTCCTGACGAGACGGTCGACGAGTGGGCGCCCGCCTATCTGCTCGCGTCAGGCTTCGCCGCGTCGCTGCTTCCGGACAGTCCCGAGGGTTAGCGCCGGGAACAGGCCGGTCAACCAGAGCAGGAACGGTCCCGAGGATTAGCGCCGCGAGCAGCCCGGTCAACCAGGACAGGAGCAGCCCGTCAGCCCGGGCCGGGAACGCCGAAGGGCGCCTCCGAAGAGGCGCCCCTGGCGTACTCGAATCGCTCAGCGGATCAGCGGAACTCGCCGAGATCGTAATCGTCGAGCGGCACCGAGGCGCCGGAGCCGGACCCGAAGTCATAGTCGTACGGGTCATAGCTCAGCGAATAGGCGCTCGCCTTCGCCTCGGCGGTCGGCTCCACGCGGATGTTGCGATAGCGCTCCAGACCGGTGCCGGCCGGGATGAGCTTGCCGAGGATCACGTTCTCCTTCAGACCGACCAGAGAGTCGGACTTGCCGTGGATCGCGGCGTCGGTGAGCACCTTGGTGGTCTCCTGGAAGGAGGCCGCCGACAGCCACGATTCGGTCGCGAGCGACGCCTTCGTGATGCCCATGAGCACCGGACGGCCGGAGGCGGGCTGACCGCCCTCGGCGACGACCTTGCGGTTCTCGGCCTCGTACGCAGACCGGTCGGCCCAGTCACCCGGGAGCAGTGTCGTGTCACCGGACTCGATCACGGTGATGCGGCGCAGCATCTGGCGGATGATGATCTCGATGTGCTTCTCGTGGATGGCGGCACCCTGGGTCTGATAGACCTTCTGGACCTCTTCCACGAGGTGCTCCTGGACCTTGCGCACGCCGAGGATCCGCAGGACGTCCTGCGGGTCCGGGGTGCCCGCGGTCAGCTGCTGGCCGACGGTGACGTGCTCGCCGTCCTCGACCTCCAGCCGTGCGCGGCGTCCGACCAGGACCTCGATCTCCTCGTCGCCCGAGTCCGGCACGAGCATGACCTTGCGCGAACGCTCGGACTCCTCGATGCGGATCCGACCGGGGAACTCGGCGATCGGGGCCTTGCCCTTCGGCGTACGCGCCTCGAACAACTCGACCACACGGGGCAGACCCTGCGTGATGTCGTCGCCGGCGACGCCGCCGGTGTGGAAGGTACGCATCGTCAGCTGCGTGCCCGGCTCACCGATCGACTGCGCCGCAACGATGCCGACGGCCTCGCCGACGTCCACGAGCTTGCCGGAGGCGAGCGAACGGCCATAGCACATCGCGCAGGTGCCCGTGACGGCCTCGCAGGTCAGGACGCTGCGGACCTTGACGGTGGTCACACCGGAGTTGACCAGCATGGCGATGTTGATGTCGCCGAGGTCGACACCGGCCGGGATCAGCAGTTCCCCGGTCGCGGGATCGTTCACGTCGACGGCGAGCGTGCGGGCATAGACCGCGGTCTCGACGTTCTCCGACGCGACCAGCTGACCGTTCTCCTCGGTCGCGATGACCTTGTTCAGCCCGCGCTCGGTGCCGCAGTCCTCCTCGCGGATGATCACGTCCTGCGACACGTCCACCAGACGACGGGTCAGATAGCCCGAGTCGGCGGTCCGCAGCGCGGTGTCGGCCTGGCCCTTGCGGCCACCGTGGGTCGAGATGAAGTACTCGACCACGGTCAGGCCCTCGCGGAAGTTCGACTTGATCGGCCGCGGGATGATCTCGCCCTTCGGGTTGGCCACCAGGCCTCGCATAGCGGCGATCTGACGCATCTGCGTCATGTTCCCTCGGGCACCCGAGTGGACCATCATGAAGATCGGGTTCGTGCGGGTGAAGTTCTTCTCCATCTCCGCCGTCAGCACCGCCGTCGCGTCGGTCCAGATCTCGATGAGTTCCTGGCGACGCTCCTCCTCGGTGATGAGACCGCGCTCGTACTGCTTGTCGATCTTCGACGACCGTGCCTCATAGCCGGCGAGAATCTCCGGCTTGTTCGGCGGGGTCTGCACGTCGGACACCGAGACGGTGACACCGGACCGGGTGGCCCAGCGGAAACCGAGCTCCTTGAGCAGGTCGAGACAGGTCGCGACCTCGACCTTCGGATAGCGCTCCGCGAGGTCGTTGATGATCACGCCCAGGCGACGCTTGCCGACCTCGGCGTTCACATACGGATAGTCCTCCGGAAGCGCCTCGTTGAAGATCGCGCGGCCCAGGGTGGTCTCGAGCATGATCGTGCCGTTGGCGCGCAGCTCGTGGCCCTCCGGCGGGACGATGCTGCGGAAGCGGATCTTGATCGGCGCGCCGATCGAGAGCTCGCCGCGGTCATACGCCATCGTCGCCTCGGCCGCCGAGCCGAACACCCGACCCGCGCCCACGCCGTCCTCGCGCTCCTGCGTCAGGAAGTAGTGCCCGATGATCATGTCCTGCGTGGGCATGGTCACCGGCCGGCCGTCGGCGGGCTTGAGGATGTTGTTGGTCGACAGCATCAGGATGCGGGCCTCGGCCTGCGCCTCCGCGGACAGCGGGAGGTGCACGGCCATCTGGTCACCGTCAAAGTCCGCGTTGAACGCGGTGCAGACGAGCGGGTGAATCTGGATGGCCTTGCCCTCGATCAGCTGCGGCTCGAAGGCCTGGATGCCGAGGCGGTGCAGCGTCGGTGCACGGTTGAGCAGCACCGGGTGCTCGGAGATGACCTCTTCGAGGACGTCCCACACGACCGGGCGCTGGCGCTCGACCATGCGCTTGGCGGACTTGATGTTCTGGGCGTGGTTGAGGTCGTCGAGCCGCTTCATGACGAACGGCTTGAACAGCTCGAGCGCCATCGCCTTCGGCAGACCGCACTGGTGCAACTTGAGCTGCGGGCCGACGACGATCACCGAACGGCCGGAATAGTCGACGCGCTTGCCGAGCAGGTTCTGGCGGAACCGGCCCTGCTTGCCCTTGAGCATGTCGGAGATCGACTTCAGCGGACGATTGCCGGGGCCCGTGACCGGGCGGCCGCGGCGACCGTTGTCGAACAGCGAGTCCACGGCCTCCTGCAGCATCCGCTTCTCGTTGTTGACGATGATCTCGGGCGCGCCGAGGTCGAGCAGTCGCTTGAGGCGGTTGTTGCGGTTGATCACGCGGCGATAGAGGTCGTTGAGGTCGGAGGTCGCGAAGCGGCCACCGTCCAACTGGACCATCGGACGCAGGTCCGGCGGGATCACCGGAACGCAGTCGAGCACCATGCCGGTCGGCGAGTTGTTCGTGTTCAGGAACGCCGAGACGACCTTCAGACGCTTCAGGGCACGGGTCTTGCGCTGGCCCTTGCCGGTCTGGATGGTCTGGCGCAGGGACTCGGCCTCCGCGTCCAGGTCGAAGTCCTCGAGGCGCTTCTGGATCGCCGCCGCGCCCATGGAACCTTCGAAGTATTTCCCGAACCGCTGCTTCATCTCGCGATAGAGGATCTCGTCGCCCTCGAGGTCCTGGACCTTGAGCGACTTGAACCGGTCCCAGACCGCCGACAGGCGGTCCAGCTCACGCGTCGCGCGGTCGCGGATCTGCTTGAGCTCCTTCTCGCCAGCGTCCTTGGTGCGCTTCTTGATGTCGGCCTTGGCGCCCTCGGCCTCCAGGGTCTCGAGGTCCTCCTCGAGCTTCTTCATGCGGTTGTCGAGGTCGGAGTCGCGCTGAGCTTCCCGCTGGCGACGCTCGACGTCGACCTTCGCCTCGAGCGAGGAGAGGTCGCGGTGGCGGGCCTCCTCGTCGACGGAGGTGATCATGTACGCCGCGAAATAGATGACCTTCTCGAGGTCCTTCGGCGCCAGGTCGAGCAGATAGCCGAGGCGGGAGGGGACGCCCTTGAAATACCAGATGTGCGTCACCGGAGCCGCGAGCTCGATGTGGCCCATGCGCTCACGGCGGACGCCGGAGCGGGTCACCTCGACGCCGCAGCGCTCGCAGATGATGCCCTTGAAGCGCACCCGCTTGTATTTTCCGCAGTAGCACTCCCAGTCCCGGGTGGGACCGAAGATCTTCTCGCAGAAGAGACCGTCACGCTCCGGCTTGAGCGTGCGGTAGTTGATCGTCTCCGGCTTCTTGACCTCACCGTGCGACCACTCACGGATCTCGTCGGCAGTGGCGAGACCGATGCGGAGTTCGTCATAGAAGTTCACGTCGAGCATATGTGTGTGTTTCCCAATCCTTTGGCGCTGATCGGTTGGCGTGGCCGGCGGTGGGCCGGCGTACGCCCGGGGGGAAGGCGCGCGCCCGGGAAAGCCCCGGGTCGCGCAACCCTGCGTACTGACTAGACTTCCTCGACTCCAGCGAAGCCCTCACCCGGACGACGGGAGAGGTCGATGCCGAACTCGTCGGACGCGCGATAGTTGTCCTCTTCGGATTCCTTCAGCTCGACGACCGTGCCGTCGGCGGAGAGAACCTCCACGTTCAGGCACAGCGACTTCATTTCCTTCACGAGCACCTTGAACGACTCGGGGATGCCCGGCTCGGGGATGTTCTCGCCCTTGACGATCGCCTCATAGACCTTCACGCGGCCGTGCACGTCATCGGACTTGATGGTGAGCAGTTCCTGGAGGGCCCAAGCGGCGCCATAGGCCTCGAGGGCCCACACCTCCATCTCGCCGAAGCGCTGGCCACCGAACTGCGCCTTGCCGCCCAGCGGCTGCTGGGTGATCATCGAGTACGGACCCGTCGAGCGCGCGTGGATCTTGTCGTCGACCAGGTGGTGGAGCTTCAGCATGTACATGTAGCCCACGCCGATCGGATCCGGATAAGGCTCACCCGACCGGCCGTCGAACAGCTGCGCCTTGCCCGTGCCGTCGACCAACTGGTCGCCGTCGCGGTTCGGCAGTCCGTTCTCCAACAGACCGGCGATCTCGGCGGAGTTGGCGCCGTCGAACACCGGGGTCGCCAGCCGCTGATCGCCACCGACCAGGCCCAGCCCGACGTCGCGCAGACGCTCGGCCCACGGCTCGTCGACCTCGTTCACGTCCCAGCCGGTCTTGGCGATCCAGCCGAGGTGGAGCTCGAGAACCTGGCCGACGTTCATGCGCGAGGGCACGCCGAGCGGGTTGAGGACGATGTCGACCGGGGTCCCGTCCTCAAGGAACGGCATGTCCTCGATGGGCAGAATCTTGGCGATGACGCCCTTGTTGCCGTGGCGGCCGGCGAGCTTGTCGCCGTCGGAGATCTTGCGCTTCTGGGCCACATAAACCCGGACCAGCTGGTTCACGCCGGGGGCAAGCTCGTCGCCGTCCTCACGGTCGAACACCCGGACGCCGATGACGGTGCCGGACTCGCCGTGCGGGACCTTCATCGAGGTGTCGCGCACCTCGCGGGCCTTCTCGCCGAAGATCGCACGGAGCAGCCGCTCCTCGGGGGTGAGCTCGGTCTCGCCCTTCGGGGTGACCTTGCCGACCAGGATGTCGCCGGTGCCGACCTCGGCGCCGATGCGGATGATGCCGCGCTCGTCGAGGTTGGCCAGCATCTCCTCGGAGACGTTGGGGATGTCGCGGGTGATCTCCTCGGCACCGAGCTTGGTGTCGCGGGCATCGACCTCGTGCTCCTCGATGTGGATCGAGGTGAGCACGTCGTCCTGCACCAGACGCTGGGACAGAATGATCGCGTCCTCGTAGTTGTGGCCCTCCCACGGCATGAACGCCACGAGCAGGTTGCGGCCGAGCGCGATCTCCGCGCCGTCGGTGCAGGGCCCGTCGGCCAGCGGCGTCCCGATCTCGACGCGCTGTCCGGCCTCGACCAGCGGACGCTGGTTGATGCAGGTGCCCTGGTTGGAGCGGCGGAACTTCTGCAGCCGATAGGTCTGATAGGTGCCGTCGTCGCAAGCGATCTCGACGAGATCGGCCGAGACCGAGGTCACCACGCCACCAGCGGAGCTGACGGTCACGTCACCGGCGTCGACCGCGCCGCGGTATTCCATGCCAGTGCCGACGAACGGGGCTTCGCTGCGCAGCAGCGGAACAGCCTGACGCTGCATGTTCGAGCCCATCAGAGCGCGGGAGGCGTCGTCGTGCTCGAGGAACGGAATGAGAGCCGTCGCGACCGACACCATCTGGCGCGGCGAGACGTCCATGTATTCCACTTCCTCCGGCGGGATCGTGTCGACCTCGCCGTGACGTTTGCGCACGAGCACCCGCTCCTCGGCGAACGAACCGTCGTCGTTGAGGATCGCGTTCGCCTGGGCGACGTCGTAGCGATCCTCCTCATCCGCGGTCAGATAGTCGATCTGGTTGGTCACGACACCGTCGACAACCTTGCGGTAGGGAGTCTCGACGAACCCGAACGCGTTGACACGCGCGAACGACGCGAGCGAACCGATCAGGCCGATGTTCGGGCCTTCAGGGGTCTCGATGGGGCACATGCGGCCGTAGTGGCTGTGGTGGACGTCGCGGACCTCCATGCCCGCGCGATCACGGGACAGGCCGCCGGGGCCGAGCGCCGACAGGCGACGCTTGTGGGTCAGGCCGGCGACCGGGTTGGTCTGGTCCATGAACTGCGACAGCTGTGAGGTGCCGAAGAATTCCTTCAGCGCCGCGACGACCGGGCGGATGTTGATCAGGGTCTGGGGCGTGATCGCCTCGATGTCCTGGGTGGTCATCCGGTCGCGCACGACCCGCTCCATGCGGCCGAGGCCGGTGCGGAGCTGGTTCTGGATGAGTTCGCCGACGGTACGCAGACGCCGGTTGCCGAAGTGGTCGATGTCGTCCTCTTCGACAATGATGTCGGCACCACCATTGGGCGCGGGCAGCGTCTCCAGGCCCTCGTGCAGCGCCACGACGAAACGGATCGCCGCGACGATGTCTTCCTTGGTCAGCACCTGCTGGTCGAACGGCTCGTCCAGCCCGAGCTTCTTGTTGATCTTGTAGCGACCAACCTTGGCCAGGTCATAGCGCTTGGGGTTGAAGTAGTAGTTCTCCAACAGCGTCTGCGCGGCCTCGCGCGTCGGCGGCTCGCCCGGGCGCAGCTTGCGATAGATGTCCAGCAGCGCGTCGTCGGTGCCGGTCGTGGTGTCCTTCTCCAGGGTCAGCCGGATCGACTCGAACTGGCCGAATTCCTCGAGGATCTGCTCGGTGGTCCAGCCGAGCGCCTTGAGCAGCACGGTGACGTTCTGCTTGCGCTTGCGGTCCAGCCGCACGCCGACCATGTCGCGCTTGTCGACCTCGAACTCCAGCCACGCGCCCCGCGACGGGATGATCTTGCAGGTGAAGATGTCCTTGTCGGAGGTCTTGTCCGGCGTCTGCTCGAAATAGACACCCGGGGACCGGACCAGCTGGGAGACGACCACGCGCTCGGTGCCGTTGATGACGAAGGTGCCCTTGTCGGTCATGAGCGGGAAGTCGCCCATGAAGACAGTCTGGGACTTGATCTCACCGGTTTCGTTGTTCATGAACTCGGCGGTCACGAACAGCGGCGCTGCGTACGTGACGTCCCGGTCCTTGCACTCGTCAACGGTGAACTTCGGGTCCTCGAAGCGATGGTCGCGGAAGGACAGCGACATCGTCTGCGAGAAGTCCTCGATGGGGGAAATTTCCTCGAAGATCTCCTCCAGGCCGGACTTCGTGTTGATGTCCGTCCGACCCTCGGCCAGCGCGGTATCGACCCGATCGCGCCAGACCTGGTTGCCCATCAGCCAGTCGAAGGAATCCACCTGCAGATCCAGCAGGTCGGGCACCTCCATCGGCTCGGCAATCTTGGCGAAGGAAATCCGCCCGGTGGGAGAAATAACGTTCGTGTTCTTCGAGGCAGTGCGCGAGGCGGCCAACAGCTTGGTCCTTCCGAGAAGGCGTTCAGTGCATGCTGAACGACCCATGTCAAGATCTGGGCCTCAGATCGGGACGACGGGTCGAAAAACTACGCGGGGCAAAGCCCGACGATACACATAGATGAAGGATCACGCAAGCCAAAGCGCGCAGCAAGAAGCAACACGGTCAAATCCCCGTGGCCGAAGCCCAGCGGTTGATCGCTTGATCAGAAGCATACTCACCACGGGGTTGGTGGCAAGCACCGTTGCGTGAAGTTTCCACGCGCGGGTCATCTCCGCCTGCCGGCCGGTGACTCGCCCTAGTGACTCGCCCGGGTGACTCGCCCTGGTGACTCGCCCCGGTGACTCGCCCTGGCGGAATCACACCAGGCCATCAGGAGAAGGCCGCGAGCCAGGCAGCGGTGATCCGGGGCGCCGATCCGCGATAGCCACGCGCGCGGAGAGCCGCGAGGACCTCAGCGACCACAGCATCCGGCCTTCGCATTCGCGCGGCGGTCACGCGGATGACCGTGTAGCCCCGGCGCGTCAACTCGGCATATCGATCGATGTCGGAACTCCACTGCGTCGGGTCTGTGAGGTGCTGGCCGCCCTCGTACTCGATCACCACGCCGTATTCGGCATAGAACAGATCGACCTGCCCAATCAGTCGGCCGTCCGCGACGATGCGCGCCTGCGTCACCGGGCGCGGCAGGCCCGCCTGGGTGAGCGCGAGACGGAGCAGGGTCTCGCGGGGTGACTGCGCGCCGGGATCGACATGCGAGTACGCCCGGCGAGCGGTCGGTGTGAGCGGAGCAGTCAGCAGGTGGTCGCGAGTCAGTCGCCGCCGCTGCAAGACGTGGTCGACCAATGTCACGGCTGCCAACAGCGGCTCGTCGTCGAGCACGAAGGCACACGCGTCGGCCAGCAGGGCGGTGCGATCCGCGTGCTTCGGCAGTTCGTCGATGACCAGCAGTCGCAGACCGGCCCTGCGTACGCGAACGCGCTGCTCGGTCACAAACGTCAACGGGATCCCCGACGCGAGGTCGATGCCGCGGAGAGCCAATGCAGTTTGCCCGGTCGCAATGGCGTCGGGCGGCAGCACCAGGCGGGCGGCCGCGACACGGGTGGCGAGATCCACCGGGCCGGCGGGTGCATAGACGCCGTGCTGCAACCGTTGATATGCCGAGCTCTGCAGCTGGCCTCGCGTGAGCCCGGCCGTGCGGGCCTGGGCGAGTGTGAAAGGACCCCTGAAATCTGTCATGTCCGCACGCTGCGTGGTTGTGGCCGAAACGGTTCACGGTTATGCACAGATCGGCCCGGGCGGGGCGTTCTCCACAGGGTGGATGCTCCGCAGAAGCCACCGAGGCAGCGAACGAGCGCTGACGCGGGCCAGCGGCACCGACAGCGCCGCCGAGCAGTGCCACACGACACGGCCGCGAGCGGCCACCGACACGTCCGCCAAGCAGTGCCACGCCACGGCCGCGAGCGACCACCGACACGTCCGCCGAGCCGTCGGAGCGCCAGCCAGGGCCGCCGACACGCCGAGAGCGGTCTGCACTTGTGCCATATGGCAGGAGTGCAGGTGCGACACGCGTGTCGTCGGCTGCTGTTGTGCCATATGGCACAAGTGCAGGTTGGCGCCGGCGTGTCGTGGAGGAGGTCGGCCCTGTGGGAGATGCAACTAGCGGCTCGGACGAACGGCCACCCCGTCACACAGTCCAGCTGGCAGAGGCACAGGTCACGTAGCGGGGACGCGGGTCAGGTCACCTAGCGGGGACGCAGTCAAGTAGCAGAGACGCAGGTCCCAGTGGACAGAGCCAAGGGGCTCGCAGGGCTGAGTGCCATGCAGGGCCGAGTGACATGCAGGGCTGAGTGACACGCACTGCCAAAGCGCAGAGGACCACGAGGCCAAAAGTGGCAGAGGCACGATGGACAAACGGAAAGTGACCAAGTGGCACGAGCCCCCGAGCGGCACACAGGCCAGTGACACGACAAGGGTCAAGCGGCACAGAGCCCGAGCGACACGACAGGACCCAGCGGCACAGGGCCGGCTGACACGCCGGTCCGACACAGCACTTGGTGCAGACACACAGGGCGAGGCCCAGGCGGCAGACAAACCCAAGAGGCAGAGCCAACAAGTCGACCCGGGCGCACAGGGCACCCGGGTCGACTGAACGAGAAACCACAATCAGCTGGGCTTGGGGGCTCCGGGTCGTGCATACCGAATCCACGTGATGACGATGCACATGACCGCCCAGATCGCGCCGATGAGATAGAACGTCCACGCGCTCATGAGGGTGAGGCCGACACCGAAGAGGAACGGACCGAAGGCCGCGATCGCGGCGGTCCAGCCGATGACGCCGCCGGCCTGCCGGGGCTCGAAGATCATCGGCATCTGCTTGAACGTCGAGGCGTTGCCGATGCCCGAGAACAGGAAGATCGCGAGCATGCCCCAGAGGAAGCCGGTGAACTGCCCCTGCAGCGCCTCGGCCCCTGCGCCCGGGTCGGGCCGCAGGAAGAACATCGTCACGATGATCGACCCGAGAAGCCCGATGCCGGAGATCAATGTCCAGATCGCGCCCCCCATCCGGTCGGTCAGCGGGGAGAACAACACGCGGGCGCCCGCGCCAACCAGAGCACCGAGGAACACATAGCTGACCGGGTCCGGGACCTGATAGCCGGCGACCAGGACCGTCGCGGCGGCCCCGGCGCCCTGGACGATCTCGGGGTTCCCGGCACCATAGAGGTTCTTCATCAGCAGGCCGAACTGCGCGGACAGGCCGGAGAAGGTGCCGAAGGTCATGATGTACAGCAACGTCATCAGCCACGTGTCAACGTTGCCGAAGATGTCGAACTGCTGCTTGATGTTGGCCTTGATCGGGACCGACTTCAGCATCGTCCAGGCCAGGATCGCCGCCAGGATCACGAAGGGCACATAGAAGAACCCTGCGTTCTGATACCAGACTTCCTTGGCGGGCTGACCGGGCAGACCCAGCATCGACTGCGAGCTGCCGAGGAACCCGATCATGCCGAAACCGATGAGCCACGGGGTGGCCAGCTGGACCAGCGACACACCGAAGTTGCCGACGCCCGCCTGGATGCCGAGCGCGGTGCCGGATTTGGACTTCGGGAAGAAGTACGCCGTCGACGGCATGAAGCCGGAGAACGCGCCGCCACCGATGCCGGCCATGAAGGCGAGGACCAGCAGCTGCCAATACGGCGTGCTGGGGTTCTGCACTGCGACACCCCAGCCGATCAGCGGGATGAGCAGCAGGCCGGAGGTGACCGCGACCATCTTGCGCGTCCCCATGATCGGCGGCAGCACCATCCAGATCAGCCGCAGCAGACCGCCCGCCAGGCCGGGCATCGAGGTCAGCCAATAGAGCTGGGCATTGGTCAGGTCGAAGCCGAGGTTGGTCAGTTTCGGCGCGATCGCCGACGGCAGGAACCAGGCCACGAAGCACAGGGTGAGGGAGAACGTCGTGATCGCCAGGGTCCGGTTGGCCAGCGACTTGTCCCACTTCTCGGGGTCGTTCGCGTCCCACTCGGTCAGCCATTCCTTCGAGCGGGGTTTCGTCGTGTCTGTGCTCATCGGTCACGCTCCTTCACCATTGCGCGCTCATGAAACGAAATCTGTCGGGTCGTGGTCATGCGTGGGCCTCCTCACGCTTCGGCTCCTCGAAGTGATCGGCGAGCTCCGGCGAACTGGTGTGCAGCATGCGGACCACCGTCAGGTGCATCCAGATGGTGCAGATCGCGGTCAGCAGGAAGAGCACGAAGAACGTGCTGGTCGGGAAGCCGGACCATTCCTTGGTGTACGCGAACAGCGGCGGCAGGAAGAACCCCCCGAGCCCCCCGAGCATGCCGACGAGGCCGCCCACGGGTCCGACGAGACCGGGGAAATACTCCGGGATGTGCTTGTACACCGCCGCCTTCCCAATGCCCATCGCGCAGCCGAGCAGGAACACGAGGATGACGAAGGGCACCAGCCCCATCGTGTACGCCAGGTGCTCGCTCTGCGTCCCGTCCGCGTGATTGATCGTGATGTGGCCGTTGGGCATCATCAGCACGCCGGTGGTGAAGAGCATGACGCCGAAGGTGATGTACATCCCCTTGCGTGCACCGAACCTGTCCGACAACCACCCACCCACGGGCCGCAGCAGGGACGCCGGGAAGATGAACGTCGCGGTCAGCAGACCCGCGACGGTGAGGTTCACGTCGAAGTTGTCCATGTAGTACTTCGGCAGCCACGCCGACAACGCCACATAGGCGCCGAACACGGCCACGTAATAGAGGCTGAACCGCCACACGCGCACTTGCTTCAGCGGCGCCAGCATCTCCCCCAGCGTCTTGTTCGCGCCCGCCATCCGGTCCTGCGCGGGGGTGCCGACGAGAATCGCGATGAACAGGATCAGCAGCAGGACCGTATAGATGATCGGGATGAACCGCCAGCCGCCGGGGATGAAGCCGAACACCAACGTCCCCGCGGTGGCGGCGATGACCGGCGGACCGATGAACTTCGTCACCGAGGCACCGACGTTGCCGGCGCCGAAGATGCCGAGGGCCAGGCCCTGGCGGTCCTTCGAGAACCAGGCGGAGTTCCAGGCGACGCCGACGGAGAACGAGTTGCCCGCGAACCCGACGAGGAACGCGAGGACGAGCAGCATCGGATAGCTCTGGGCGAACGACACCGCCACCGACGCAAGCGCGGAGAAGGCCAGGATGACGAGCATCACCTTCCGGCCGCCGAAGCGGTCCGCCAGCATGCCTGCCGGGAGCCGCCACATCGAACCGTTGAGGATCGCGACCGCGGAAATCCAGGAGAGTTGGACGTCCGTGAGCCCGAACTCCTCCTGGATGGGTTTGCCGAGGATGCCGAACATGAGCCACACGGCGAACATGACGGTGAAGGCGATGCTGGACAGTGCGAGGACGCGGCCCGCGCCCTTCACTTCACGGGTAGTCGGAGGAACTGTTTCGGACATGCTCGACATGCGGATCCTGCTTCGGGGTGGCTTGGGGTGGCGGATGAGGTTCGACCGAGGGCGGTGGGTCAGGTGCGAGTGCGCTTCCGCTCGCGGTCAGGCGTACCGATCGGTTCCCAACCCCGACGCCCACCGGAGCTGCCGCTGGGACGCTTCTTGTCGGCGGAGCGATAGACGACGTAGGGACGGAACAGATAGGTCACGGGCGCGCTGAACGCGTGCACCAGCCGCGTGAACGGCCAGATCGCGAACAGCAGCATGCCGACGAGCACGTGGATCTTGAACACCAGCGTGGCCGCGGTCATCACTCCGACGTTGGGCTGGAGCATGAAGATCGAGCGGAACCAGATCGACACGGTCTCGCGATAGTTGTGCTCGGGCTGGCCCTCCGGGGTGATGGTGCCGAAGAACGTCGCGATGAGACCGAGGACGATGGCGCCGACCAGGAAGATGTACATGAACTTGTCGTTCGCGGTCGTCGCCTGGAACACCGGCCCGGTCAGGCGGCGCCGGACCACCAGCAGCGTCACGCCGATGAGCGTGCAGATGCCGGCGAGCGCACCGAGGCTCAGCGCCAGCAGGTGATAGTTGTGCTGGCTGATGCCGATCGCATCGGTCCACCGCTTGGGGATCAGCAGACCCATCGCGTGGCCACCGACCACGACCAGGATGCCGAAGTGGAACAGCGGTGAGGCGATCCGCAGCAGGCGGCCCTCATAGAGCTGCGACGAGCGGGTGGTCCAACCGAACTGGTCATAGCGCCACCGCCAGATGGTGCCGCCGATCAGCAGGGCGAGGGAGACGTAGGGAAGGATGCCCCAGAGAATGATGTCGAGGGCACCGTAGTCGCGGGGTGTCATCACAGCTCCTGGGAGTTGAGGATGGGCAGGCGTACGCCATGGGGAACCGAGGGCGCTGACCCGGATGAGGTCATCGAATAGGGCGCGAGGGCAATGTCGACCGGGCCGCCGACCCCGACGGTCTCGGTCGGGGGCTGCCAGCCCTGCATGCGGGTGACCGACAGCCGGTCGGTGGGCGAGTCGCCCGGCAGCGTGGCGCAGATCGCCGCGATGACGCCCGCATGCGGCAGCTCGTCATCGCGCAGCGCGAACCGCAGCAACTCCAGCGCGGGGCGGGATGCGCTGAGCAGTTCCCGCCCGCGCTCCGGGTCGTGGACGGCGAACTCCAGCACCATCGGCAGATAGTCCGGCAGCTCGCCGCCCAGGTCGACGAAGAGGCCGGAGTCGCGGTACGCCTGCTTGTAGCGCAGCAACGATTCCCCGCGGCGACGGGTGTCGCCGTCGATCCAGTAGGTCAGGTTCAGCGCATGACGCCGGGAATAGTCGAACTCCTGCGCGTGCTGGGCCTGGATCTCGGTGAGCTCACCGCGCAGGTGCGCCAGCAGCGGTGCGAACTCCTCCCCCACGCCCGCCCGGGCGGCGGTTTCGGCGATCGCGTCGAGTCGGTCCACCAGCGCCTGATCGGGGTACGCGAGCACCAGCGCGGCTGCGGCGTACACACTCGTCGCCTGCTCGTCGGGCCGCCTCCGCGCCCCCTCGGCAGCGCCCGACCGTTTTCGTCCGGGCCACCTCATGTGTGCTCCTTCTGGATCGGTGAACCCTGCCCGTCCCAGTTGAGGAGGTTGACGCGCTTGGACATCTGGTCGTCGCTGGCGGCATGGGTGCTGGTCTGCCGTTCCTTGAGCGCCATGAAGTTCTCGACCGCGACCGGCACCGGCCGGCCGGAAGCCTCGCCGAACGGACCGGACTCGAACATGCCCTCGCCACCCTCGTAGTCCAGGGAACAACCCAGTTCCTCGAGGTCGTGGGCCTGCTCCCAGTGAGCCTTCGGGATCACATAGCGCTCGTTGTATTTCGCGATCGCCAGCAGGCGATAGAGCCGGCGCAGAGCGTCACCGCTCATCCCGATCGACTCGGCGATGGACTCGTCGGCGCCGGTCCCGAGGGTCACCCCGCGCATATAGGACCGCATCCCGGCCAGCGTGCGCAGAACGCGGTCGATCTCCCCGACATCTCCGGCGGTGAAGAGCTCAGCGAGATATTCGGCCGGGATCCGCAGCGCATCGAGGGCACCGAACAGCACCCCGGCGTCCTCCGCGTCGTGGCCCTGGCGGGACAGCATGTCGACGACCGGGGAGAGCGGCGGGATATACCACACCATCGGCATCGTCCGATATTCCGGATGCAACGGCAGCGCGACCTTGAACTCCTTGGCGAGCGCATAGATCGGCGAACGCCGGGCCGCCTCGAGCCAGTCCTCCGGGATGCCCTCGCGGCGCGCAGCGGCGATCACCTCGGGGTCGTTGGGGTCGAGCATGAGGTCGAGCTGGCTGGCGTACAGATCCTGCGGATCCGGCACCGAGGCCGCGGCCGTCACCGCGTCCGCGTCATAGAGGATGACGCCGATATAGCGCAGGCGCCCGACGCAGGTCTCCGCGCAGACGGTCGGCAGCCCGACCTCGAGCCGCGGATAACAGAACGTGCACTTCTCGGCCTTGCCGGTGCGGTGGTTGAAATAGATTTTCTTGTAGGGACAGCCGGTCACGCATTGGCGCCAGCCGCGGCAGCGGTCCTGGTCGACGAGCACGATGCCGTCCTCGGCGCGCTTGTAGATCGCGCCGGACGGGCACGACGCCATGCACGACGGGTTGAGGCAGTGCTCGCAGATGCGCGGCACATAGAACATGAACGTCTGCTCATAGGCGTGCTGGATCTCGATGTTCGCCTCTTCGCGGAGCTTCGCGACGATCGGGTCCTCCTGGGCATGCTGCGTCGCACCGCCGAGGTCGTCGTCCCAGTTGGCCGACCACTCGATCTTCATGTCCTTGCCGGTGATCAGCGACTTCGGCCGGGCGACCGGGAAGTCGTCACCGAGCGGCGCGTCGATGAGCGTCGCGTAGTCATAGGTCCACGGCTGGTAATAGTCGTCCAGCTCCGGCTGGACCGGGGAGGCGAAGATGCCGAGAAGCTTCGACAGCCGGCCACCGGACTTGAGCTGCAGCCGGCCGCGCCGGTTGAGGGTCCAGCCGCCCTTCCACTTCTCCTGGTCCTCATAACGGCGCGGGTAGCCCTGGCCGGGCCGGGTTTCGACGTTGTTGAACCAGACATACTCGGTGCCGGCCCGGTTGGTCCACGCCTGCTTGCAGGTGACCGAGCAGGTATGGCAACCGATGCACTTGTCGAGGTTCATGACCATGGCGGCCTGACACATGATGCGCATCAGTACTGGACCTCCTGGGAGCGCTTGCGGACCACCGACACGATGTCGCGCTGGACGCCGGTCGGGCCGAGATAGTTGAAGGCGTACGCCTGGTGGGCGTAGCCACCGATCAGGTGCGTGGGTTTCAGCAGGATCCGGGTGACGGAGTTGTGGATGCCGCCGCGACGGCCGGTCGCCTCCGACTTCGGGGTGTCGACCGTCCGCTCCTGGGCGTGCGGGACGAACACGATCCCGTCCGGGAGCCGGTGGGTGACGATCGCGCGGGCGACGAACACGCCGTTCGCGTTGACCAACTCGACCCAGTCGTTGTCGTTGACATCGATCGCGGCGGCGTCACCCGGGCTCATCCAGCACGCCGGCCCGCCGCGACTCAACGACAGCATGAACAGGTTGTCCTGATATTCGGAGTGGATCGACCACTTGTTGTGGACGGTCAGATAGCGGACCGCGACCTCGCGGCCGCCGTTCACACCGGTGACGTCGCCCAGCTCGGGCTCGCCATACATCCGCGTCATGTTCAGCGGCGGACGATAGATCGGCAGCTGCTCCCCGGAGTCGATCATCCAGTCGTGGTCGAGGAAGAAGTGCATCCGCCCCGACAGGGTGTGCCACGGCTTGAGCCGTTCGGTGTTGACCGTGAACGCCGCATAGCGCCTCCCGCCGGTCTCCGAGCCCGACCACTCCGGCGACGTGATCACCGGCTGGGGTGCGTTCTGGGTCTCCACGAACGAGATCCGCCGCTCCTCCGAGCCCTCGGACAGGTCCGCGAGCCGGCGGCCGGTCATCTTCTCGAGCGTCCGGAAGCCCTGCGTCGCGAGCTCTCCGTTCGTCGTGCCCGAGAACATGAGGATCGCCTCGGCGAAGCGTTCGTCGGTGTTGATCACCGGCCGGCCCGCGGCGACACCCCGGTCGAACACCCCGTGCAGTTGCCCGAGCTGGTTGACCTGGTGGGTGACGTCATAGGTGATGTTCTTGATCGTGAACCCGAGCCGGTCGGCGAGCGGACCCACCGAGAGCAGCTTCTCGGCAATGGCCGTGTAGTCCCGTTCGACCACCATCAGATTCGGCATGTTCTTGCCGGGCCTGGCGGGGAGCTGGGTGCCCTTCCAGTCATAGACGTGACCGCCGGGCTGGGCGATCTGGCCCGGGGTGTCGTGCTGGAGCGGGACGGCGACGATGTCCGACCGGGTGCCCAGGTGGGTTCGGGCGTACGCCGAGATCCGCTCCGCCAACAGACGGAAGATCTCGAAGTCCGACTTGCATTCCCACGGCGGCGTGATCGCCGGCGTGAACGCGTGCACATAGGGGTGCATGTCGGTGGAGGACAGGTCGTACTTCTCGTACCAGGTCGCTGCCGGCAGCACGATGTCCGACAGCAGCGTCGTGGAGGTCATGCGGAAGTCCGCGGACACCAACAGGTCGAGCTTGCCCTCGGGCGCTTCCTCGTGCCACGTGATTTCCTGGGGCCGCAGGTCGGCTCCGTGGTTGTTCTCCATCACGTTGTTGTGGGTGCCGAGGAGGTGCTTCAGGAAATATTCGTTGCCCTTGGCCGACGAGCCGAACAGGTTCGAGCGCCACAGGATGAGGTTGCGCGGCCAGTTGTGCTCCGCGTCGATGTCCTCGATCGCCGACTTGAGCCGGCCTTCCTTGAGCTCGTTCGCGATCCACTCGCCGACCGAGTCGGCCTCACCCGCCTCGACCGCAGCCTTGGCTTCGTCCGCAAGGTCGAGCGGGTTGCGATCGAACTGGGGATAGAACGGCATCCAGCCGAGCCGCGCGGACTTGACCATGGCGTCCGCCGCATGGGTGCCGTCGAGCGAACCGGTCGACAACGGCGACGTGAGCACGTCGGCTGAATAGCCGTCGGTGCGCCACTGGTCGGTGTGCATATACCAATAGCCCGTGCCGATCATCGTCCGCGGCGGGCGCGACCAATCGAGGGCGTTCGCGAGGTTGAACCAGCCGATCATCGGCCGACACTTCTCCTGGCCCACATAGTGCGCCCAGCCGCCGCCGTTGCGGCCGATGCAACCGGTCAGCATGAGCAGCGCCATGATCGAGCGATAGGTGACGTCGGCGTGGAACCAGTGGCAGATGCCGGCGCCGATGATGATCATCGTGCGGCCCTTCGACTGCTCCGAGTTGGTCGCGAACTCGCGGGCGATCCGGATGCACTGCTCGGCCGAAACCGAGGTGATCGACTCCTGCCACGCCGGCGTGTACGGCGACTCCGCGTCGTGATAACCCGCCGGCCACTCGCCCGGGAGCCCGTCCCTGTGCACGCCGTACTGGGCGAGCATCAGGTCGAACACCGTCGTGACCAGATGGTCACCGACCCGGCGCACGGGGACGCCGCGGGTGATCACCGAACCCTCGCCGCGCGGGTCGACGAACGCCGGCATCGCGATCTCCGCGACCTCGTGGTCGACATCGGCCAAGGACAGCGCGGGCTGCACGTCGCCGAGGTCGAGGTTCCACTTGCCCTGGCCGGTCTCCGCATAGCGGAAACCCATCGAGCCGTTGGGGATCGCGACATCGTCGGTGCCGACATCGAACACGACGGTCTTGAAGGCCGGGTCCTCGGAGTCGTTGCCGAGATCGGCGCCCGTCAGGAACTTGCCGGCGCACAGTTGCCCGTGGCGCTCCTCGAGGCGGACGAGGTGCGGCAGGTCCGTGTAGGTCGTGACGTAGTCCCGGAAGAAGTCCACCTTGCGGTCGACGAAGAACTCCTTGAGCATGACATGGCCCATCGCCATCGCCAGGGCTGCGTCGGTCCCCGCTTGGGCGGGCATCCACTCGTCGGCGAACTTGGTGTTCTCCGCATAGTCGGGGCTTACCGTGACGACCTTGGTGCCGCGATAACGGACCTCGGTCATCCAGTGCGCGTCGGGGGTCCGGGTCATGGGGACGTTGGAGCCCCACATCATCAGATAGGTCGCGTCCCACCAGTCGCCGGACTCGGGCACATCGGTCTGGTCGCCGAACACCTGGGGCGAGGCAACGGGCAGGTCTGCGTACCAGTCATAGAAGCTCGTCATCGCCCCACCCAGCAGGTGGGTGAAGCGGGTGCCGATCGCGTGGGAGACCTGGCTCATGGCCGGGATCGGCGAGAAGGAGACGAGCCGGTCCGGGCCCCACGTCTTGATCGTGTGGACATAGGAGGCGGCGGTGAGCTCGAGTGCCTCGTCCCAGCTCAGGCGGACCAGACCGCCCTTGCCGCGGGCCCGCTGATAGGTCCGGCGCTTCTCCGGGTCGTTGACGATCGACTGCCAGGCCTCGACGGGATCGGCGAACTGCTTGCGGGCCTCGCGATACATGTCGACGAGCACGCCACGGCCATAGGGATATTTCACCCGCGTCGGCGAATAGGTGTACCAGGAGAAGGCAGCGCCTCGCGGGCAGCCGCGCGGCTCGTACTCCGGGCGGTCGGCACCCGTCGACGGATAGTCGGTCTGCTGCGCCTCCCAGGTGATGATGCCGTCCCGGACATAGACCTTCCAGGAGCACGAACCGGTGCAGTTCACGCCGTGGGTCGAGCGCACCACCTTGTCGTGGCTCCAGCGATCGCGATAGAACACATCGCCTTCGCGGCCGCCGTGGTGGAACACCGCGCGCTTGTCGTCCGTGGTTTCAGCCCTGCTGAAAAACCGGCCGAGCCCGAGGAGGGCATCGGTGAAGGGTCCGTCCGGACCGATCGGACGGGTGGGCGTGGACTTCTCCGTCATGACATTCACCCTATTGTTCCGAGTCTTTTATCGCTATCCTGCGCCGCCGCCTAGGCTGCCGCTGTGGTCAAGCTCACGCATTCCCATGTCATCCTTGCAGGCGGGCGATCGCGCCGCCTAGGAAAGGTCCCCAAATGTGACCTCGTGTTCGAGGACCGGACCCTCTTGGCCCACGCGATGGTGGCCGGGCGCGACGCGTGCCACCAGGTCGTCGTCGGGCCGCCGGACTTGGCGGTCGGTGGGGATGCGGGAGTACGCAGCCTCGTGCGCGAGGACCCGCCGTTCGGGGGCCCCGTTGCCGGCATCGCGGCCGGTCTCGCGGAGCTCGACCGAATCGGTTGTGACGCGGAGTGGCTGCTGATCACCGCGTGCGATCACCCGCGCGCCGCGGAGGCCGTGGTGGAGTTGTTCGCGTCCTTGTGTTCTGACCCGCCCAGCGGATCAGAATCGGAGCGCTCGTGTTCTGACCCGCAGGACGGGTCAGATCGCAACGACGTCGACCTCATCACCCCGACCGACTCGACCGGGCACCGGCAGACCCTGTTCGCGCTTTATCGTCGGGCCGCGCTGGCGGCCGCCCTGGCCGCGTGCGATGGTGGCCGCGATGTCTCGGTCCGGCGACTCGTCTCCGGGCTGCGCACCCGGTCGGTCACGCTCCCCGACGACCTGCTCGACGATGTCGACGACCCGGCCACGGCGGCGCGCCTCGGGATCGCCGTCCCCAGTCCCCGCCTCGACCAGTGATGGAGGAACCATGCCCCACGACCGCAGCCAGGACCTGAGCGAGCTCGACGACTGGGTCGCTGCCATCGCGCCGGAGGTCGGTGTCGATCCCGACGACGTCCCCGTCGGCGAGATCCTGGACCTTGCCAAGGCGGTGGCGCACGGTGTGCTCCGGCCCGGCGTGCCGGTCACCGCGTTCGTGGCCGGTCTCGCCGCCGGCCGCGGATTGTCCGCGCAGACGGTGCTCGTCGAGCTGACACGTCGCGCCGATGCCTGGCGCGCAGCGCCGTCGGTCGAGGTGACGGGCTGAACCACCGGACCAGCTGACCGGCAGGCCGGCTGAATCGCCAGGCCCGGCTGAACGGCTAACCGGACCGACCGGCCAACTCGCGTACTCCTGCAGAGTCCTCACGCTCCGCCCGACGGACCGACCGGGGGACATAGTGCCCGCGCGGCAGATCCTGCGTCTCCCCCACCGCGGCGAGCACCGACGGCAGCATCGCCTGGGCGATCCGCCGATAGCCACCGGGCGACGGGTGGAACATGTCCAGCCCGAGCATGGTCTCGGGTTCGGCGAGAAAAATGCGGCCGACAACCCGGCCGAGTGAAACCGTGCGGGCCCCGTGGGCCAGTGCCGCCTTGCGCTGGGCCGTGGCGAGCAGCGCGCTGCGGCGGGCGGCGATCGTCCGCAGGGGCTGTCGGAGCGGGCGGATCGCTCCCAGATTCGGACACGTGGCCACGACGACATCGGCTCCGCGGTCCTGCAGCCGGGTGATCACCTCGACCAGAGCGGAGACGGAACGGGAGATCGGGACCCGGTGGGTGACATCGTTGCCGCCGACGATGACGATCGCCAGATCGGGGCGGTATTCGCCGGGCAGCCCGTCGATCTGATCCAGCACCTCGCTGGTCTGAGCGCCCACCACGGCGGCCGTGAAGAGGTGGACCGAGGTGTCCGTGCGCCTCGCGACCTCCTTCGCCAGGCGACCGCCGATGGTGTCCCGGCGCCGCTCTGCCCCCAGGCCGGCGGCGATCGAGTCCCCGACGACCAGCAGTTCGAGCCGACCCGACGCCTTGCGGCGATAGATCTTCTCGCCGTTGGGCGTCTCCTCACCGATGTCGTGGGCGAAGATCACTTCACGAGCCGCAGCGGCCTGCCGGGTCAGCAACCGTTTGCCACCGACCTGGACGAGCACGGTCAGCGCGACAACGAGCGCCGACCAACTGATCCATCGCCACCATCGGTTCCACACGCGCACGCCTGAGTCTCCCCAATCGCCGGTGCATGCTGCGCAACACCCCCGTGAACGGCTGGTGAACTCCTGCGCAGGGGCACCGGGCGCAGCCACGTCACCATGCGCCACAGCCACTCGATGGGGCCATAGCGGAAGTGGTGCAGCCACAACCTCGACACCAGCGATTGGACCAGGAGCACCGCGACCGCGATCACCAGCCCGGGAGCGAGATCCCGGGTGCGTGTGAACCCGAGCCACAGCCCCAGCGGCGCCACGATCAGGCTGGCGGTCACGTAGTTGGTGAGCGCCATCCGACCCAGCGGCTCGAACGCTGCCCGCAGCACGCGACCGACCGGGCTGGCGGTGAGCAGGGCGAGCAGGCCGATATACAGCAGCGCGAGCACCCCGCCGGCCACCCCGCCGGCCACCCCGCCGGCCGTCGTGAAGCGGGGGTCGCCCGGGTGCTGGCTCTGCCACCAGAGCGCCGGCACGGCGGCCAGCGCGACGACGGCGACCGCGATCCGGATGCCGCGGGTCGGGTGTTCGAGTCGGTCGAGGAGGCCGTACGCGACCGCAGCCGCTCCCAGGAGGAAGAGCCCCGGGGTGGCCGGAATACCGCCCCCGAACACCCCGAACCCCACCGCCGTCCCCACGACGCCGAGGCCCAGCACGATCGCCCTGGGAACCAGCAGCACCACAGGCAGGCAGACCAACCCCGCGACCGCATAGATCCGCAGGATCTCCCCCGGATAAACGAGCGCATGGGCGAGCCCGATCACGAACAGCGCGCCGAACCGGCGCACCAGCACCCATGCCGGTTGCGCGCCACGGTTGCGGACGGAAGCGATCACGAGCGCCAGGCTCACGCCGAAGAGCAACTCGAAGATCGGCACGAACCGGCCGGACACGAGATAGTGCAGCCACGGTTCGGCGGGACCGGCACTGGCGCCGCTGCCGAAGGGTACGTCGTAGCCCAATCGGGTGATGTCCGCCGTGTTGACCAGCAGGATGCCGGCGATCGCGAAGCCGCGGAGCACATCGAGGAAGTGGTAACGGGTGTTCATGTCCTCCACCCTGCCGAGGCCCGATGGTGCGGGCCAGCGGTGGCGGCCGGGAGGGTACGCCGGGTGGAATGGTCCGCCCGAGGTTCCACCCGTGGGTGGAACGAACGCGTCAGTCGCGCTCCGGATCGGTGCGGGCAGCGACGAGACCGGCGTCGTACGCGAACACCACCAGGGCGACCCGGTCACGAAGTTCCAGCTTGGCGAGGATCCTGTTGATGTGCGTCTTCACCGTCGACTCCGCGAGGTGGAGGGCGTTCGCGATCTCGCCGTTCGTCAGTCCCTGCGCGACCCGGACAACGACCTGACGTTCGCGCTCGGTGAGTTGGTCGGCGGCGCCCCCGGGCGCGGCATCCGGCGTCCCCGTGACGTAGCGGTCGAGCAGTCGTCGCGTCGCGGACGGGGCCACCACGGCGTCGCCCGCGCACACGGCCCGGATCGCCCGCAGCAACTCCCCCGCGTCGGCGTCCTTCAGCAGGAATCCGCCCGCCCCCGCGGACAGCGCCCGGAAGACGTATTCGTCGAGGTCAAACGTGGTGAGAACGAGCACGCGGGTCTCCGGGGCCCGGGCGACGATTGCCCGCGTGGCGGCGATGCCGTCCATGCGGGGCATCCGGACGTCCATCAGCACGATGTCGGGGCGCAACAGCAGAGCAAGGTCGACGGCCGCTGCGCCGTCGGCGGCTTCCCCGACGAGCGTCATGTCGCGCTGGGCACGGATGATTGCTCCGAAGCCCGTGCGCACGAGGGCTTGGTCGTCGGCAATGACCACACGGATCGTCATGAGAGGATCTCCGTTCGCGCCGGGAGGTGGGCGTACACCTCGAACCGATCGCTCGCCGACGGCCCGGCACTAAAACGGCCGCCCACCGCCTCCACCCGCTCGCGCAACCCGGCCAGGCCGGTGCCGACCCCGTCCCGCGGCGCGGTCGCACCGTCATTGGCGACGCGGATCTCGACCGCGTCGCCGGCCGCGAGCACGGTGACCGTGACCGAGGTGGCGCCCGGCGCGTGCTTGGCGATTTTGGTGAGGCCCTCTTGCACGACCCGATAGGCGGCCACCCCGGCGGGTCCGGAGAGGGCGGGCAGGTCGTCGGACTGGGCGAAATCGACACGGTGAGCGGTGGCCTGCCAGCGCTCCACGAGCGCCGGGATGTCTGCCAGCGAGGGCGCCGGGGCGTGGGCGGGCTCGTCCGGCGCCTCATCGGCTCGCGCAGCGCTGCGGAACATGGCCGCGAGCGATCGCGTGTCGTCGAGCGCCGCACGCGCGGTCACCCGGATGTCGGCCAGCGCGCGACTCGCTTCCGCGAGCTTCTCCTCCGGGGTCAGCTCGACCTCATCCCCCGCCTCGGCGAGATAGCGGGCGCTCTCCGCCCGAACCGCGATCAGGGCCAGCGAATGGCCGATGACGTCGTGCACGTCGCGGGCGAGGTCGGACCGTTCGGCGGCCACTGCCAGTCGGAGTCGCTGGCTCTCGGCGTCGGCCCGGCTGCGTTGCAGGCTGCGCCACTGACCCACATAGCGGCCTGCGCCCCACGCCAGCAACGCCAACGCGGCCGCCAGCACAAAGGCGATCGCCAGATCCCCGGCATAGACGGCCCTCGAGACGTGGCCGATCTCGTCCTTGGTCCAATCGAGCGCGCCGGCGAGAGCCCCAAGCACCGCGACCGTCGGCCACACCCACCGGAACCGCTGGGCCCCGTGTCGGGCCACTGAATACAGCCCGACGAGATAGGTGAGGTTGATCGCGGACGGTGAGTCCGTCGCAAGGAGTTGTGCCCCGGCCAGCACCGTCAGCCAGGCGAGGACGGTGTCAGCGTGCCTGCGCCTCCACCACAGGGGCACGAGCGCGGCCACCGCCAGCAACAAGCCCAACGGCTTGTTGCCGAGCGCCAGGCCTGCCGGAATCACCACGGGCGCCAGCCCCAGCAGCGGGAGCACGTCCGGCCAGCGGTTGTGCCGCGTCATCTGCGTCATCGTGCGTCGTCCCCGCCGGTCGGTTCAGTTGTTCATCCGCAGCGCCGCGAGCTCGGCGCGGGATCGCACGCCGAGGCGGGAATAGACGCGGGTCAGGTGGTACTGCACCGTCTTCACCGAGATGAACAGCGTGGCTGCGACCTCGCGGTTGGTCATCCCCTGCAGCACCAGGTCCACGACCGCCTGTTCCTGCGGGGTCAGGTCGGTCAACGAGTCGGCGTCCCGGGTCCGGCTGCCGGCCTTGAGCTCCCGGTTGCAGCGGTCGACGTAACCGGTCGCGCCCATCGCCGCGAATCCGCGCCGTGCCCGATAGAGCTCGGCCTCGGCGTCCCGGCGCTTGCCGATGCGGCGCAGGGCCTGACCGTATTCGAAGTGCAGCCTCGCCCGGACCAGCGGCAGCGGGAGATCGCTGATCTGGCCGAGCGCGGTTTCGAAGGCCTCGCGGCCACCGTTGGTGTCGCCCTGGGAGAACCTGAGCCGACCCCGAGCGCCTCCGAGTCGGGCCATGGTCGAGCGGTGCTGCCGTTGCGCGGCGCGCTCTTCGTGCGGCCGGAGGAACGCATCGGCCGCGTCGCGTTCACCGGTGGCGACGAGAGCGATCGCGTACGAATCGTGCCACGGCCAGAATCCCGGCTCGTTGATCCCGGGATAGAGCTCGTCGATCCGCAACTGCTCGAACGCCCGCAGCACCCCCGTGTAGTCGCTGCGCGCCATGGCCACCGCCACCCGCGCCATCGCGGCCGCGATCTGCATGCTCTGATAGTCGGTGCGCACCGAGGAGGCCTTCGCGGCATGGTGTTCGGCAGTGTCCAGGTCACCGCGCAGGGACGCGATCTGGGCACCCGCCCAGTGCACGAGCGGCATCATGATGTTCTGGCCCGATTCCTCCATCATCGGGATCGCCCTGTCGACTGCCGACTGGGCTGCGCGCAGGTCACCGAGCGCGATCCGGGCCTGGGCGAGCCAGGCGTTCGACCACAGCGAGATGCGGGACGAGCCCCGCCAGGTGGAGGTCGGGGCTGCGGTCTCCAGCTCGTGCGCGGCGAGCGGCACGCGGTCGAGCGCTAGGTGCAGCCAGCCCTGGCCCATGAGCGCACGTTGTCCCTGCGCTCCGGTGCGCATTCGCCCGGTGGCCTCGGCACACACCTGCAGTGCCTCTTCGACGCGGCCGCAGCCACCCAGCCCGAGCCCGAGCATCGTCAGTGCTTCCAGACCCGGAACGCTTTCTGGGTCGGCCATTGCGGCCTCGCACCAGTGCACGAGACCTTCCGAGTTCCAGTCGACGAGGGCATGCAGCGCGAGTCGGTGCGCGATCACGGCTCCGGTGTCGCGATCTTCCAGGTGCTGGGCTCCGGCCCACGCCCGTTTCAGCAGCATGTCCGCCTCGTCGCGGTGCCCCAACAGCAGTTGGTGGTAGCCGAGCACCCCGTCGCGCTGAGCCGACACCTCGGTCCGCTCGAGTTCCGGGATCAGGGCGAGCGCGTCATAGAGGTTGCCGGCACTGACCTTCGCGTCGACGCAGGCAACCAGCCGCCGGGTCTGGTCGCTGGGGGTGACGGAGAGCCTGCTGGCGGCCAGCCAGGCTTCGCCCGCGGTGTCCCAGACGCCGTCGGCGGCGCACTTCTCGGCATAGGCGTCGATCAGCGCGGCCACCTCCTCGTCGGGACCACCGGCGGCCATCGACTTCTGCCGCAGGGCCAAGCCCTCGTCGGACATGAGCGTCGCGGCGCGTTCGTGGAGCAGTCGTTGGCGGGCAACGCCCATCGATTCGTACGCCGCCGCGCGCGCCATGCGACTCGGAAAGCCCACGAGCAGGCGGAGGCTCGCCCGCCGAACACGCAGCAGGTTCTGCTCGATCGCTGCATCGAGCACCGCCAGTGGCTCGGCCAGACCCGCGACCTCACCGACTTCCTCGATCGGCACCCAGCGGCCGATGATCGCGCAGGCCTCGACCAGGGCCGCGACGTCGGGTGTCGTCGCAGCGAGCGTGGCGCGCATGCGAGCGAGCGCGGAGCGGGTCGGAGGCAACTGGAAATCGGGAGCCTTCCAGGCCGCGGGATCGTGGTGGGCCAGCAATTCCGCGATCGCCGAGGGAGACCCATCCGTGTGCCGGGCCAGGCGCCGGGCCACGCCCTCGTCGAGGGCGACGCCCATCCGGGACACGAACTCCCGGACGCCGTGGGCATCCAGGGCTTCGACGATGGAGGTAGTCCGCCGATGCGCTCGCCGGATCTCGCTCAGGGGCGCCTGGTCCTCCTGCGTCGGGTCGTCCACCGTGCCGGCCATGAGGACCAGCAGCGGCTGATCATGCAACCGATGAACCGCGGACGAGAGAGCGCGGAGGGAGGCCGAGTCGGCGTCGGCGGCCTCGGTGATCAGAATGACGGTCGGCGACGAGGCCAGCTTCATCAGCGACTTGGCCGGCTCGTCGCGGTCGAAGCCCAGTCGATCGAGGATCCCGAATTCCAGACCCTGTTCCCAGGACAGGCCAGTCACCTCGAGGACATCGGCGTCCCGGACACCTCGAGCGGCAGCCACGGGTCGGACCAGAGTGTCGATGACGGAGTGGACGTCGTCGCCGTTGCGTCCGAGCAGGAGAAGGACGGTGGGTCGGCCGCCGAGCGCGGCGTCCACCAATTGGGGCACTGACCGTGTCGCACCATCGTTGTGCGGCTCACCGTTGTGCTCGAAACGCTCCATGTCCGGGGAGGATACCTTTCGGGGCCGAAACGAGGATGCGCCCTGCCACCACAGGTGACAGGGCGCATCCCACTGGAGGGTTGAGGGTCAGCCGAGGTCTCCGCCAGCAACCGGCAGGGTGGTGCCGGTGATGTAGGAAGCCTCATCGGATGCCAGGAAGCAGATCGCTGCGGCCTGCTCGTCGAGCGAGCCGTAACGCTTCAGCAGAGACGACTCGATGGTCTGATCGACCGTCGTCTGGTGCCAGCCCTGCTCGCGTTCGTTCTGGGGCTCGCCACCCCGCGGAATCTTCCGCGGAGGTGCGTCGGTCCCACCCGGCGCAGTCGCGACGACGCGGACACCGTGCTCCGCCGCCTCCCAGGCGAGCGAGCGGGTGAGCGCGTTGACGCCACCCTTCGCCGCCGCATAGGGCAGACGGTTGAGACCGGTGGTCGCCACCGACGACACGTTGACGATGGTGCCCTTGCCACGCTCATAGAGGTGCGGGAGCACCGCGCGGCAGGACCACATCGTCGGATACAGAGAGCGATTGATCTCCTTGACGATCTCGTCCTCGGTGTATTCATCGAACGGCTTGCGCCAGATGGTGCCACCGACGACGTGGATGGCCACGTCGATCCGACCGAACTTAGCGATCGCGGCATCGACAACCTGCTGGGCACCAGCCATCGTCTCGAGATCCACCAGGGTGGAAATCGCTTCGCTGCCGGTCTGAGCCAGGTTGTTCGCCACGCTTTCCACGAGGTCCGAGCGGTCGGCGAGCACGAGCTTGCCGCCCTCGGCGTGGATCCGCTTGGCCACCGCTTCGCCAATGCCCTGGGCCGCACCCGTGATGACGACAACCTTGCCGGCGAACCGGCCGGGGCTGACGAACGGGGTGGTCTGCGCATCCCGCATCGCACGCCGCATGGTCAGCTTGGACCGGTCGGCGTGAGCGATGAACAGGTCGCGAGCCCGCTGGCGGTCGCCCGCCTCGATCGCGTCGACCATGTCGAGATGGTCCTTGGCGATCAACGGGTGGCACCAGTGCGCGTTCTTCAGGACCTCTTCCATTTCACCCTTGACGCCCAGGCGCTGATAGGCCTGCAGCAGGTGCTGGTTGTTGGTCATGCTGAACAGGTAATCGTGGAACGCCGCGTTGGTCTCGGTGAAGCCCAACGGATCGGTGAACTGATCACCCTTGACATACGGCACAGTCGCCTCGGCCAGCATCCGATAAGCCGCGATCTGCTGGGAGTTCAGGCGGCCGAGCACCAGCTCGATCGCACCCAGCTCGAGAGCCTGGCGGGCCTCGAAGATCGCATCGGACTTCTGAATCGCCGGGTGCTCCTCACCGATCTCGTATTCATCGGTCTGATCCGGCAGGAACGTTGCCGCGATGCCCGAGATCTCGGCACCGGCGAGCGACTCGATGTCGGACTCACCGAAGATCTCCTGACCCATGATGGTGCGGGTCGCCTGCACCGGCGCGATCGACGCATCGGCCTCGACAGTCCCGGTCGCCTCGCCCTCATCGGCCAGAATCAACTGACCCATGACGGTGCGGACAAGTCCGGGAGCCGCCACCGCGGGGGCGCCGCCGGGGGCAGCGCCGATCTCGGTGGAGTCGAACATCTCCTGGCCCATGATCGAACGGCCGCCCTCGCCGGCGAGGATGAGCTCCCGCTTGGCGCCTCGGGCCATGTTCGCCGCGACCTTGCGAACGGTCTCCTCCGGAGCCAGAGCGGGGACCGCGGGCTCGCCGGTAGCGGCGACGTCCACGGCCGTCTTGGCCGGGGTGGAGGAGGTGAACTTCTCGTAGAAGAAGCCGTTCGGCTCGACGCCGATGCCCTTCACATGCTCGCGAACAGCTTCCACCATCGGCGGCGGACCGCAGAGATAGATGGAGGCGTCACCCGCGTGCAGGTGCTCGGGTTCGATGATCCCCATGACGAAGCCCTTGTTGGCGGCCTTCGCATTGGGATCGGCGACGCAGTAGTCCCAGGAGAAGTTCGGCAGTTCCTTGGCCCACTGATCCAACAGGTCGGTCTCCACGATGTCCTCGTCGGTGTTGGCACCGTAGACAAGATGGAAGACACGGGCGCTGCCGGTGGCCTTCACATGCCGCAGCATCGACATGATCGGGGCCAAGCCGGTGCCACCGGCGACCAAGAGGACCGGACGCATCGCTTCGCGCAGGAAGAACGAGCCGTGCGGGCCGTTGAACTCGAACGTGTCGCCGACCTTGGCGGTCTTGTCGAGCCAAGTCGACATCAGACCACCAGGGACGATCTTGATCTGGAACTCCAGTTCCTCGTCGTCCGGGCCACTCGAGAACGAGTAGGCACGGGTGTCATCGGAACCCGGAACCGCGATATTCACATACTGACCCGGCAGAAAGGCAAGATCCTCCCGGTTGGGGATCTTGACCTTCATCCGCACCACCAGGTCACCGGGGAACTTGTGGATCTCGGTGACGGTGGCGGTGTAGTTCGCCGACGTGGTCTTGGCGACTGCCGACGAGGTCGGCACCTGGATCACCATGTCGGAACGGGGCTTCGCCTGACAGGTCAGGATATAGCCATCCGCACGCTCGGCCGCGCTCAGCGCGTCCTCGACATAGCTGCTCTCGGGCATGTCGTACTCGCCCGACTCGTTGAAGCACTTGCAGGCACCACATGCGCCGTCGTTGCAGTCGATCGGGATGTTGATCTTCTGCTGGTACGACGCATTCGCGATGGTCTGATTTTCCTTGACCCGAATGAATCGCGTCACACCGTCCTCGAAGGACAGTGCCACTTTGTAGTCCGCCATTGGACCTCTCTCCTTTGGGTGAGCTGTCCGGGGATCAGATGTGGTAGATGTCCACCACGTGGTGGATGTAGTCGTTCTTCAGGATCACCGTCTTGCGTCGAATGACCGGCTGCTCGCCGCCGAAGTCGATCGTGTAGAACGAGGTGCCGTAGTACGGGTCAACATTGTTGTACCGGTAGTACATCGTGTGCCAGTTGAAGCGCACATCGATCATGTTGCCCCGGCGCTCGATGATCTCGACGTTCGAGATGTTGTGCGACGTGCGCGGCTCCGGGATGGAGGTCGCGCTCGAGCGCTCGGTCCGGATTCGGAAGACGCGGTCCTCGAGGCCACCCCGGTTGGGGTAGTAGAGGAGCGAGACCTCACGGTTGGGATCGCTGGTCAGCTTGTCGTCGTCGGCCCAGGTGGGCATCCAGAAGACAACATCTTCGGAGTAGCACTCCAGCCAGGTCTCGAACTCGCGATCGTCGAGATAACGAGCCTCGCGATAGAGGAACTGCTCGATGGTGGTCTGGTCGATGTTCACCTGGGTGTCAACAGCGGTATTGGTCATTGTTTATGAGTCCTTGACGTCGTTGTGTCGGCTCTGGATATTTCGGATCACATGTCCTGGGGCAGGACATGCTCGGCGCCGCGCACCGTCGTCGCCGGGTTCTTGCCGGCCTGGGCAGCCTTCATGACCTGCAGCCAGTAGGCGTGCTGAACCGGGTAGAGACCCTCGTCCTCGTTGGTGGATCCGGAGGAGATGACACCGTCCATGCCGAGGTCCTTGGCGAGCTGGTCCGGGCCGTCGATCCACTGGGTGGAGCCGCGCGACATGTCGTTCCACGGAGCAGCGGCAGCCTTGAAGGTGAACTGGCAGGCGCGGAACTCTTCCAGGTCGTCCGGGGTAGCCATGCCGGAGGCGTTGAAGAAGTCCTCGTACTGACGGATGCGATTGGCGCGTGCCTCGTCGCTCTCGCCCTTGGGGGCGATGCAGTAGATGGTGACCTCGGTCTGGTCCTGGGAGATCGGACGGAAGTGACGGATCTGGGTGGAGAACTGGTCCATCAGATACACGTTCGGATAGAGGCACAGGTTGCGCGAGCCCTTGACCATGAACTCACCCTTGGCCTTGCCGTGCTTCTCGACGAGCTCGTCGACGACCGGCCACAGCGGACGGTCCTCCGGGTTGGCCGCATAGGTCCACAGGCACAGGTGACCGTGCGGGAAGGACCAGTAGCCGCCACCCTGCTTGCCCCAGGAGCCGGCGTTGAGGGTCTTGGTGGTGTTCTTGGACTCGCCCATGCCACGGCGGGCGGTGGTGGCGGCGTAGTTCCAGTGAACCGCGGTCACGTGGTAACCGTCGGCACCGTTCTCGGCCTGCACCTTCCAGTTGCCGTCGTAGGTGTAGGTCGACGCGCCACGGAGCACCTCGAGGCCCTCCGGCGACTGGTCGACGAGGAGGTCGATGACCTTGGTCGCGTCACCGAGGTGCTCTTCGAGCGTCAGGACGTCGGGGTTGAGCGAGCCGAAGAGGAAGCCGCGATAGGAATCGAACTTCGCGACATGGGTGAGGTCGTGCGAGCCCTCGACGTTGAAGCTGTCCGGGTAGCCGGCGCCGTCCGGATCCTTGACCTTGAGGAGCTTGCCGTCGTTGCGGAAGGTCCAGCCGTGGAACGGGCAGGTGAAGGTCATGCGGTTGTCCGTCTTGCGACGGCACAGCATGGCGGCGCGGTGCGAGCACGAGTTGATGATCGCGTTCAGCGTGCCGTCCTTGGACCGCGTGATGACGACCGGCTGACGTCCCATCCACGTGGTGAAGTAGTCGCCGGGGTTGGGGATCTGGCTCTCGTGGGCCAGGTAGATCCAGTTGCCTTCGAAGATGTGCTTCATCTCGAGCTCGTAGAGCTCTTCATTGGTGAAGATCGAACGATTGGCGCGGAAGACGCCGTTCTCATGATCCTCAATGAGGAGCTGGTCCAGATCGGTGTGCGCAGTCATGTAGCCCTCCAGTGGCGACTCTGTCACTGTCCGACACGCCGGATTGCGGCCGGATATACGCTCACACTCTGCCGGTAACCCACCCTGGCCACACCGGGCAATACCCTAGGATTGACCCAGGGTGCTCAGGGTTCGGACGGTTGCCTGCAAAGGTGCCGGAATTGCCGCAGCCGGGCTCCCACGGGAGCCCGGCTGCAACAGATCCTAGGTGGCGCATGGAGCCCACCTTACGACCTAGTCAAACAATGCGATCACTTGACGCTGACGGTGGCACCCGCAGCCTCGAGCTTCTCCTTGGCGGCGTCGGCCTCGTCCTTCTTGGCCTTCTCCAGGATCGCCTTCGGAGCGGACTCCACCAGCTCCTTGGCTTCCTTCAGGCCGAGCGAGGTGAGAGCGCGCACCTCCTTGATGACCTGGATCTTCTTGTCACCCGCGGACTCGAGGATGACGTCGAACTCGTCCTTCTCCTCCGCGGCGTCGCCACCGGCGTCGCCACCGGCAGCACCCGGAGCAGCCACGCCGGCCACGGCCACCGGAGCGGCAGCGGTGACGTCGAAGGTCTCCTCGAACAGCTTCACGAACTCGGAGAGCTCGATCAGGGTCATCTCCTTGAAAGCGTCAAGGAGCTCGTCGTTGCTCAGCTTCGCCATGATGGGCGTCCTTTCTCAGTTCTCCTCTGCAGCGCCGGCTGCAGAGTCGGTCCCGGCAGCCGTGGCCGCGGATTCCTCGGTGTCCTCCGCAGCGGGCGCTGCCTCGGGTTCGCCGGCCTCGGCCGACACGTTCTCAGGCTTCTGGTCCGCAACACCGGCGCCGCCGATCTTGCTGGGGTCCTCCTGCGCGGCCTGCTCCAGCGCGCCCAGAGCACGAGCGAGCTTGGACGCGGGCGCTGCGAAGACATACGCGGCCTTGTTGAGGTTGGCCTTCATGCCACCGGCCAGCTTGGCCAGGAGCACCTCGCGGGATTCGAGGTCCGCGAGCTTCTTCACGCCGTCGGCGTCGAGGAGCTTGCCCTCCATGACGCCGCCCTTGATGACCAGAAGCGGGTTGTCCTTGCTGAAGTTCTTCAGACCCTTCGCCACCGCCGCGATGTCGCCGGTGATGAACGCGATCGCAGTCGGACCGGCGAGCTGCTCATCGAGCCCCTCGATGCCGGCATTCTTGGCTGCAATCTGGGTCAGAGTGTTCTTCGTCACGGCATAGGTGGCGTCCTCACCGAGGCTGCGGCGCAGCTCCTTGAGTGCCGCCACGGAAAGTCCGCGATACTCGGTCAGCACAGCGGCCTGCGAGTTGGTGAACCTGTCCGCCAACTCAGCCACCGCGGCTGCCTTGTCCGGCCTTGCCATGGTGCTCCTTCCCACTTCTCCTGGTGACCACCACAGTGGTGGCCCGCCGAGTCCCGCGGGCATGAAAAAAGCCCCATGCGCAGGGCGCACGGGGCTGGCGAGGAGCGCGCGCGAAGGCGCTCAAGTCAGCTTGCGTGTCACCTGCGCGGGCCTCCGCCTGCGGCGGAACTTCGGATCGGGACAAGCCCGATCAACCAGCGGTCTTCGGCTCGGGCAACTCTAAGGCATGGCTCCCGCCTCGGCAAAATCCTGCCCCGAGCGACCGCCGGGATCGCTCCCGGGGACACGGCCGAAGAACTGCCCCAGCCGGAACCCGCCTTGCCGATGCGTGTCATGGAATACGAGATTCGGCAGCCCTGATAGGCATTCCGAACAAATCTGACCGCCTGCTGATCCCAGCAGTCGAGATGAACGGTTAACCACCCTAGGGGCAGGGAACGACCGCAAGGAATTGAGGCTCCTCATCATCGATGAGGCTGATCTCGCAACGCGCCGGGTGGAGCGCGCAGGCAGCAGCTCGTTCACGAGCCATCCGCACCTGGGCGCACCGCCAGGACGCCGAAACGGCCGCGCCCGGCCGTCGGATCCAAGATCCTGAACGGCCGGGCGCGAATGCGTTCGTGACTCCGCTGCGCGCGGAGCCCAAGGAGGTCACTCCGCGGCTTCCGCCTTCAGCTTGCCGGGGTCGACGGACACGCCGGGACCCATCGTCGAGGAGAAGGTGATCTTCTTGATGTAGCGACCCTTCGAGCTGGACGGCTTGAGTCGCAGCACCTCGTCGAGTGCGGCGAAGTAGTTGTCCTGCAACTGCTGATCGGTGAACGAGGCCTTGCCGATGATGAAGTGCAGGTTGGCGTGCCGGTCCACGCGAAACTCGATCTTGCCGCCCTTGATGTCGGTCACGGCCTTCGCCACGTCCGGGGTGACCGTGCCGGTCTTCGGGTTCGGCATCAGACCGCGCGGGCCGAGCACGCGGCCCAGGCGACCGACCTTGCCCATCAGATCCGGCGTGGCGACGACTGCGTCGAAGTCCAGGTAGCCACCCTGGACCTTGGCGATGAGCTCATCGGAACCGACCTCGTCGGCACCGGCCGCGAGCGCCTGCTCTGCCTTCTCACCGGTGGCGAAGACGAGGACCCGTGCCGTCTTGCCAGTGCCGTGCGGAAGGTTCACGGTGCCGCGCACCATCTGGTCCGCCTTGCGGGGGTCGACCCCGAGGCGCATGGCCACGTCGACGGTCTCGTCGAACTTGGCCGAAACGTTTTCCTTGATGAGACCGAGTGCCTCGGTCGGGGCGTACAGCTTGTCGGCGGTCTGCTTCTCAGCGGCCGCGCGATAGGCCTTGCTGCGCTGCATGTCTGACTTCCTTTGCGATCTGTTTGTGTGTGTCAGTCGTGGTGCGGGGCTAGCGCTCCCCTCCCACGGGGTGCGGCGGTCAGTCACCGTCCGCGTTCGAGGAGTTCTCCTCGGCGAGCATCAGCCCTCGACGGTGACACCCATCGAGCGGGCGGTGCCCTCGACGATCTTCATGGCGGCCTCGACATCGTTCGCGTTGAGGTCCGGCATCTTGGTCTCGGCGATTTCCTTGACCTGGTCACGGGTGATCTTGCCGATCTTGTCCTTGTGGGGAGCGGCAGAACCGGACTTCACGCCGGCGGCCTTCTTGATCAGCTCCGCGGCGGGCGGGGTCTTCGTGATGAAGCTGAAGGTGCGGTCCTCATAGATCGTGATCTCGACCGGGATCACGTTGCCGCGCATGGCTTCGGTCGCAGCGTTGTATTGCTTGCAGAAGTCCATGATGTTGACGCCGTGCGGGCCGAGCGCGGTGCCGACCGGGGGCGCCGGGGTGGCAGCGCCGGCATTGAGGGCGACCTTGACGAGCGCCGCTACTTTCTTCTTGGGAGGCATGTTCGGGTCCTCTGTTGGGTTGTGGTTGTGATGGGCACGCACAAAGGCGCACCCAGGGCTGGCTGAGCCCAAGATGACATTTTCACCCGCGAGCGGTCAGAGACCAAATCGGTGCCGCCGGATCGGCCGGACAGCCGGGGCGCGGAACCGGGTCCGCGGGCGGACGCTCCCGTCCGGGGAGCGTCGTGTCAGACCTTCTCCACCTGGGCGAAGGTGAGATCGACGGGGGTCTCGCGACCCATGAAGTCGACGAGCGCCTTGAGCCGCTGGCTGTTGGCGTTGATCTCGGTGATGGAGGCATGGACGCCGGCGAACGGGCCGTCGGTAATGAGAACCGAATCGCCCTCGGCGAAGTCCGCGACCTCGATCTTCTTGCGGCGGGCCTGCTTGGGCGTGCCCTCCACCTTGGCCGCGGCGGCGGCGATGACCGCCGGTGCAAGCATCTGCTCGACTTCTTCCATGCTGAGCGGCACCGGCTGGGTCGCGTGGCCGACGAAGCCGGTCACCGACGGCGTGTGCCGCACGGTCGCCCAGGATTCGTCGGTCATCTCCATGCAGACCAGGACATAGCCGGGGAGCACGGTCCTGGTCACGGTTTTCTTGTTGCCGTTGCGGATCTCGACGGCCTCTTCCGTCGGCACCCGGACCTCGAAGATGTAGTCCTCCATGTTGAGCGACTGCGCCCGGGACTCGAGGTTCTGCTTGACGCGCTTCTCCATGCCGGAATAGGTATGCACCACATACCACTCCCCAGGCTTGGCGCGCAGCTCGGCGCGAAGCTCCTCGAGCGCCTTCTCCACCGCTTCGTCCGCGGTCTCGTCGGCTTCCTCGGCCTCGACGTCGAGTTCTTCGCCGGCAGAGGTCTCCGCCTCGGCATCCGGACCGAAGTTCAGTGCTACGTCGTCCTCGGCCTGATCGGCGTCGTCGGCATCGCCACCGAAGTCCAGGTTCAGCTCGGTGTCGTCCTCGTCGGCTGCAACGGTTTCGTCGGCGCCGAAGTCGATCTCGATGTCGTCATCGTCCGCCATGTCGGCCTCGAGACCGGCCAGCAGGCTCTCGACGGTGACGTCGTTCTCCTCGGCGGGGTCGAAGTCATTGTCGCTCACAGGGTGCCTCCAGTCGTTGTCAGCCGAACATCTTAAGGATCAACCAGCCGAAGCCGAGATCCAAGAGGCTGACGATGGTCATGATGAACAGGACGAAGACCAGCACCACAACGAAATATTGCTGGACCTGGTTGCCGGTGGGCCACACGACCTTGCGCAGTTCGCCGACCGACTGGGCCACGAACTTGCCCGGCGTCGTCCGCCGGTCGGTGTCGCTGTCGGCTGCGGCCGATCGTTCCCGCCGCACCGGCGCCGTGCTCCGCACGCGCCCGGCCCCGACTCGGACCGATTCCGCGGGTTCAGCACGTTCTGCGGTCTCGTCGTCAGCGGCGAGGTCCTGATCGGTGTGGGCCTCGGACTCGACGGTCCGGCTGCGCCGCACGGGCCGGTTCGCCCGCGGCCGACGCCGCGGCGCGGGATCAACCGCGACAGCATCGTCCGCATCGGCAACCTCATCGGTGGCCCGATCAAGCTTTGCCTCGTTGATGTCGGGTGTGCTCGGGTCATCGACGTAATCGTCATCCGCCGTGTCCCGCGGGTCGTCGATCTCGGCATCGGCCGTGAGCTCGGCAGGAACCTCGGCGGACGGATCGGGAGTTTGGTTCAGCTCAGTGGGGGTCGTCTCGTCCGACTCGTCGGCCGAATCGGGGAGCTTCTCATCTGCCACTGGTTTGGATCCTTCGTCGTCGCCTCGTCGTCTCGTCCGGCGTTCTCCGGCCTGCTGCTCGCTGCTCGGGGACCGATGGCGAACGCGGTCAGGTCGTGTCGCACGGCAAGAGGGACTTGAACCCCCAACCTTCGGTTTTGGAGACCGATGCTCTGCCAGTTGAGCTATTGCCGTCCGGTGGACACGCCCCAAGCGCGGCGTTGCCACCAAGACAGGAAGTGTAGGTCCTTTTTTCCCTCGCGTCGAACTGATTCCATGGCGGGCCCGCCCCTGCGTCGCGGATGTTCACGAAACGGCCCCTGAGAATGTGGGGCAGACTGGTCACAGCACAAGATGAGAGCAGGTGCCGCGTGACCGAGAGCTGGGAGTCCGCCCAGGAGTCCCGCGAGCGCGCGCACACCGGGGAAACGCTGGACGGATTCTCCAACTGGCATCAGATCGGCCGCGGCGGCGACGCGAACGTCTATCGCGCGATCCAGGACTCCCTCGGTCGCGAGGTTGCGGTCAAGGTCCTCACGTTGGACGACGACGAGTCGGTGCGTCGCTTCAAACGGGAAGTCCGGCTCATGGTCTCGCTCGGCCGCCGGCATCCGAACATCGCCAAGGTGATCCAGATCGGGACGAGCAGTCTGGGCCGGCCCTGCATCGTGATGGAGTACTACGAGCTCGGCTCCCTGGACCAGCGCCTGTCCCGCAGCGGCCCGCTCAGCGCCGACGAGGTCATCCGCGTCGGCACGGTGATCGCCGATGCGCTCGATTTCGCCCATGACAACGGGGTGCTCCACAGGGACGTGAAGCCTCAGAACATCCTGATCCTGCCCACGTCCTATGTGCTGGCCGATTTCGGCATCGCACGGCTGATCGACTCGGCCAACACCTCCAGTGCCGACCGATTCTCCTATCGGCACGCCTCACCTCAGGTGCTGGATGGTTTCCAGGCGAGCGAGAGCGACGACATTTTCTCCCTCGGCGCCACGATGTTCCACCTGCTCGACGGCAAGCCGCCCTTCACTACCACGACAAAGGAACCCGACTCGGCGCTGGCGTACATCAAGCGGGTCCGCCTCGAAGAGCCACGCCCCTTGAACCGACCCGACGTGCCGCCGGAGCTCAGCGCGTTGATCGCGAAGTGCCTCCGCAAGGATCCCGCCGAGCGCTTCCGCAGCGCCGGCGAAGTCAGGGATCACCTCGCGATGCTTCCGACTCATTGGCCCGAGAGCCCGAACCGCCCCGCGCAGCCGACTTTCGCCCCAGCCCGCCAGGAGTCCGGTCCTCAGTGGGGCATCGCCCGTGGCCAGGTGCGCGGCACCGAGGACCTGACGGCCGTGCGGCTGGGTTCGGCACGGTCGGCAGACTCGGCGGACTCGACCTCCGAGCCACCGGTCGTCGCCACAGCGGGGCTGGGCGCCAGAACGCGATGGTCCGGACCGTCTCGGCTCGGGGTGATGCTGGCCGGCATCGCCGCCGGGGCGCTGCTCGTCGTGGTGGGGGCGCTCGCGCTGGCCAATTCCGATCCGGAACGGACGCTCGCGGTGCCGCCGACGGTCGCGCCCACTTCTGCGCCCACCGAACCCGCAGCCGGCAGCCACAACCCGAATCTGGCGCCGCGCAACCTGCAGGTCACGATCTCGGGAAACACCGCGACCGCCACGTGGCAGCGTGCAGCCGAGGAGCCGGAGACCTATGGGTGGGGGGTGACCGCTCAACCCGAGGACGACGTGTCGATCGCCCGGCTGAACCTCCCCAGCGAGCGACGGGCGCAGACCAGCGTCGATCCGGAGTGGGTCCAAGTGTGTTTCACCGTCGTCGGCATGCGGGACGGGCAGTTGGGCGGCACGCAGGAGTGCGTGCCGCGCTGATCGCGACGCGTCAGCCGCTGGACACCATCGTGGCGACCTGGAGGGCCTCGGCGATCGGCATGTGACCGTCCCGGAAGTTGAGCGTCACCCCACCGAGATCGGTGCTGCAGACGACCTGCCGGATGACCCGCGCGACGTTGGCGCGCGAGGTGTCGCCGCAGGTGACGTGGTCGCCGACCTCGAGCATCCCGGTGCCGGGATTGTCGGTCAGCACGCCGGGTCCGAGAATGGTCCAGTTCAGCGTCGACGAGCGCAGGTGTGCATCGGCTGCCGCGAGTGCCTCGGCATACGGGCCGTCGGGGTCGCCCGGCCCGCCCGGGACCCTGCCGGTGCGCGAGTGGGACACCATGACATATCGCCCGATCCCGGCGGCCGCCGCCGCGTCGATCGATCGGATCGCAGCGTCGCGGTCGACCGACTTGTTTCGCTCCGGGTCGTCGATGGCGGGCCCGACGCACCACACGACGGCGTCCCTGCCGCGCAGGAGTTCGACCAATCCGGCGGTGTCGTGCCGTTCAAGATCCGCCAACCGGGCCGCGGCCCCGGCGGCCTCGACCTCGTCGATGTGATCCGCACTGCGCACGAGCGCCTCGACCTCATGACCTGCATTGACGAGAAGTGGAGCCAACAGCCGGGCTACCCTGCCGTGGCCGCCGATGATCACGATGCGCATTCGGTGCTCCTTTGCGCCGTTATCGAGTGCGAACCGCCAGCGGCGATCCGCATCAGCGATGCATCTTCTGTGCGATCGTACGCGCCATGCCCCGGCACCGTGGGCCAAACACCAAATCAGCCCGCAGATCGATCAGCGGTCACGGCGCCACCACACTTCCGGGCTGATCGCCCAGACCGCTCGCCGCCACGGGCTGGCGGCGGCACGGAGCCGGCGTACCACCTCGTCCGCCAACTCCGAAGACTCCTGCGCGGCAGGGACGGGACCGGGCGCGAAGGCGGCGGTTTCGGCGTGGGTGGCGAGGGTGACGGCGGGTGGTACGCCGAGGGCGGCTGCCCGTTCGGTCGCGCTGCGGGTGCGGTCGGGTGGCCATCCGGCCAGCGTCATCGCGTCTTCCACCCGCAACCAGGCGCCCACTGTGCCCAGATCACGCTGTGCGCGCGTCCGGCGTCGCCGCGCGATGAGAAGCCCGGCCACGGGCACGAGGACGAGGAGGAGCGCCAACAGCGACCACGCGGCCGGGGAGACCGCTCCCCCGTCCGGACGATCGGTGGCCGCCGACGGGGGCGGGGTCGGCTGGACGGTGCGGTCCGCTCGCGGCGTGGGTGGTGCGACGCGGCCCGGTCGCGGCGTCTGGGCGCCGTCCGGACTGGGCGTGGGATCGAAGGCGACCCAGCCGTGGCCGACGAAGTACACCTCCGGCCACGCCAGCGCATCACTGCCGCGCACGACGCGGGTGTCCGGGTCACCCGGCAGCGGTTGGCCGTCACCGAAACCGACCACGACACGGGTGGGCAGGCCGACGGAACGGGCGAGGAGTGCGTACGCGGTCGCGAACTGCTCCGAGGTCCCCGCCCGCCCGCCCCGCTCCCGCGGCGCGAAGAGGAACTCGGACAGCCGGCCCAGGGACGAGCCCCCAGGAGCGTTCGCGTCGAACACCCGGCCGCTCGAGACGGCACGTTCGAGTGCCTGCGCCATCTGCAGATAGCTCTCGGAGCCGGCGGTGACCTCGCGGGCGTACCCGACGAACTCCGGCGGCAGCGCCGGCAGCGCGAGATAGCGGGGTTCCTCGGCGACGCCGGCCCCCTCGACCTCCGCCATTCGGGCCGCATCGATGCGACCCGTGACCGCATAGCTGACCACACCATCCGCCGGCAGGTTCCGCACGAGCATCGATCCGTTGTCGATGTCGACCACCGGTTCGCCGAGGGCCTCGGGCACTGAGACCGCCACGGGTTGGCCCGGGCTGGGGAGCCACCGCGTGGTCGTTGTCCACGTCACCCCTGCATCGACGGTGACCTGGAAGCGGCCCGGGGGCAGGACCGGCTGTTCGGTGGTGCCCAGCGGGAGATAGGACGACCGGGAGCCGAAACTGACCCCGTCATAATCCGGCAACACGACCAGGCGCAGCGGGGCGTTGTCACCGGTCCGGCGCAGCACCTCGAGTTCCGGGTTGCGCGCCCAGTGCCCCAGCATCGGCAGTGGGTTGGGTTCCTCGAGATGCGTGACCGGGGGCTGCACGAGTTCGCGGGGCTGGAAGGGGGCGCCGAGAGGAAGGTACGCGAACAGCAGCGCCAGGACTGCCAACGCGGCGGCAGGCACCGCTGCCCTGGGCACACCTCCGGCCCGGGCCGGCTGACCGGCCGAGCCCATGCCACCACCGACCCGCGCAACCCAGGCCCATTGCAGGAGAAGCACCAGGACGACCGCCAACGCGATCAGGCCCCACGGGTCCGCACGGCCTGCGGTGAGAAGCGCGGCGCTCACCAACAGCACCAGTGCGGCGACCAGCGGATGCCCGAGGAATCGGCGGCTGTGCAGGCCGAAGCCGAGCACGGCGCCGGCCGCCCACGCAATGACCAGGCCGGGCCCCAACAGCATCCCGGTCACCGGCGCCGGATAGGTGGACGTGAGCAGGATGGGCACGCTGTCAGCAACGGATGCGACCAACGTGAGGCCGTCGCGACGGCCCAGAACAACGAGCGCAACCAGCGGCACGGCGACTGCGAGGAGCACCGCGATCGCGAACGAGACACCGCTCCGTCGAGCGAGCCACAGGACGCCCAGACCGAGGATTCCGGCAGCCAGCAGGAACGGCCACGCGGCGAACCCGACCCAGGCGCTGCGAAGCGCGAGCGTCCCGAGGACCAACAGCGCGACGGCCACGCCGACCCGGCCGGCCGCGAAGCCCCCACGTTCTCGCCCCGCCACCCGCGCCGTGGGCGGAAGCCGGACCGGCTGCGTACTCATCCGACCGCCCGATCCCAAAGCCGGGTGAGGTCGACGGACCCCGGCGCGCGGAGGATCGACACCGCGCCGACGGTGGCGGCGGTCGGCGGGTGGGGATGGAGCAGGAGGAGCACGCCGGTCGTCCCGCGCGCAGCGATGCCGGCGAACACCTCGACGGGAGCCTCGGCACCGCTGATGACCGCCACTGTGTCGAGCCCACGGGCGAGGCGCAGCCCCCGGACGGCCTCGTCCGCAACCTCGGCGTCGCCCGTGCTCGGGCGGACCTCGGCGAGCGCGATGCGAACGCGTTGCCGGTCCGGGCCGGCGTGAACGGTTTCGGCGACCGATTCGTCGACGACGCCGGACATCGTCACCAGGTGCACAGGCTGGTCGAGTTCCTCGGCGAGACGACACAACGCGAACGCGACCTCGACGGCGTCCTCGAAGTGGTGGTCCCCGGCGCCGTGGTCGACATAGTGGGCGGCCGTGTCGTCCAGAACGATCGTCAGGTGTGGCATGGCGGGTTCGGCATCGTCACGGACCATCAGCTGCCCGGTGCGGGCAGAGGTGGGGCCGTGCAGGCGGCGGAGATCGTCGCCCGCGACATATTCGTGCAGGCCCACCAGATCCGTTCCGCCGTGCTCGGCCGATTCATCGGCGCCGACCGCCGAACGCCGGCGCCCCCGGGGCAGGTGGTGCACCGGAACCAGGCGTGGCAGGACACGGACGTGATCGGTCGCGCCCTGGGTAACCGTGGCCACCGCAAGCCCGAACCAGCCCACGCGATGGACCGACAGCGGGCCGACGGTGAGCAGACCGCGATGGGCGGTCGGGACGCGGTAGCGGACCATGTCGCCGGTCACGGCCACCTGCTCGGTGTGCGAGCCGACCCGGTCGGACAGCGCGATGCGGGCCCCTTTCGGGCGTCGACCGGCGACCTGCAACGTGGTCCAGCAGTCGCCGTGGCGTTCGACGATCTTCGGCTCGACCGATCGGTGCACTTCCAGATCCGGCCGCCGGACCACCATCGCCACGTCCAGCGCCAGAGCAGCAAGGAGCGCTACGCCGATGCCGAGCAGGGTGGCGTACTGCCACCACAGACCCAACACCAGCAACACCGCACCCGTCAGGCCAATCACGAGGCCCCATCGGCTCACGGGGCCGATGCCGCGGCGCAGGTCAAGGGTGGTGGGCATGTCAGCGGCCCGGCTGAGGTACCTCGACCCCACCCACGATGTCCGCCAGCACCGACGCCGGGGTGTCACCCGCCATCGCCGCCTCCCTGGTCAGGATCAGGCGGTGGGTCAGCACGGGACCGGCGAGGAACTGGATGTCCGCCGGCATGACGAAGTTGCGCCCGTGGGTCGCCGCGAACACCTGCGCACACCGCACGAGAGCCCGCAGGCCGCGGGTGGAGGCGCCCAGCCGCAGCCGTTCGTCGGCGCGAGCCGTGGCCCCGATCGCGTGGGCATAGCGGAGGATGGGTTCGGCGACATGTACGCCGGCCAGGTGCCGCGAGAATTCCACGATCTGCCCCGGTCTCGTCACGGGCTCGATCTCATCGGTGTGACCGGCCCGGGATCCGGGGCGCAGGATCGCCAACTCGTGCTCAACGTCCGGGTAGCCGATCGCGATGCGGATCAGGAACCGGTCGAGTTGGGCCTCGGGGAGGCGATAGGTGCCGTCCAGGTCAATGGGGTTCTGGGTCGCGACCACGAGCATGGGCTCGGGCACACGGTGGGTCGTCCCGTCGACGGTGACCGTCCGCTCCTCCATCACCTCGAGCAGCGCGGATTGCGTCTTCGCGGCGGCGCGGTTGATCTCGTCGGCCAACATGATGTTGGTGAACACCGGTCCCTGCCGGAACGAGATCCGGCCGTCGCCGGGATTGAACACCGCCGTCCCGGTCACGTCGGCGGGCAGCAGGTCGGGCGTGAACTGGACTCGGCGGGACTCGCCGCCCAGGGCCCGCGCGAGGGCCCGCGCCAACGTGGTCTTGCCCGTGCCCGGGACGTCCTCCAGCAACACGTGTCCGCCGGCGAACAGGGCGACCAACACGAGATCGATCACCGCCCGCTTCCCATGCAGAACCGACTCGACCGCATCACCCAACCGGCCGTGCAGGCCCCGGAAGTCGCTGATCACCGCTTCCGTCGGAGGTGCGGGCGCATGCTGGCTCACGACGTGACTCAAGCTCGTCTCCTCATTGATTCAGCCGGGTGCGACAGCACCGGCAGGATGTTCGTCAGCCTCGGCCGAGAACTGCCCACGCGACACTGGAGCTTCCATGCGCTCCGTTGGCGCGGACCCCGATGCGGGCCACCTCGCCGCCCTGGCCACCGCAGGCGACGCTCGCGCTCAGCGCGGTCGTCGATGTTTGTCCGCCGCCTTCGCACAGGACCGTGTAGTCCGTCGCCCCGTCAACCGCCAGCCAGGAGAGGGTGCCCGTCGTGCCGTCCTGGCTCGCGCCCACGATCACCGGTGGCTGAAGGTCCACACGTGGCGGAGGATTCTGCGTCGGCGGTTGAGTGGTGCGGGTCGGTTCCTGCGTCGGCTGCGGTTCCCGAGTCGGTTCCTGCGTCGGCCGCGGATCCTCGGTCGGCTGCGGATCCCGAGTCGGTTCCTGGGTCGGCGCCGGATCCTGGGTGGGCTCTTGCGTAGGACGCGGGTCCTCGGTCGGCCGCGGATCCCTAGTCGGCTCCTGGGTCGGCGCCGGATCCTGGGTGGGCTCTTGCGTAGGGCGCGGATCCCGAGTCGGCTCTTGCGTCGGCACCGGATCGTCGGTCGGACGCGGATCCTGCGACGGGCGCGGGTCCTCAGTGGGACGCGGATCCAGAGTCGGTTCCTGGGTCGGCGCCGGCTCTTGCGTAGGACGCGGGTCCCGAGTCGGCTCTTGCGTCGGCACCGGATCGTCGGTCGGACGCGGATCCTGCGTCGGGCGCGGATCCTGCGTCGGGCGCGGGTCCTCCGTCGGACGCGGATCCTCAGTGGGACGCGGATCCCGAGTCGGATCCTGGGTCGGCACCGGATCGTCGGTCGGACGCGGATCCTCGGTCGGGCGCGGGTCCTCCGTCGGGCGCGGATCCTCCGTCGGGCGCGGATCCCGAGTCGGCTCCTGGGTCGGCACCGGGTCCTCGGTCGGACGCGGATCCTGCGTGGGCCGCGGGTCCCGAGTCGGTTCCTGGGTCGGCGCCGGGTCGTCGGTCGGACGCGGATCCTCAGTGGGACGCGGGTCCCGAGTCGGCTCTTGCGTCGGGACCGGGTCCTCAGTCGGACGCGGATCCTGCGACGGACGCGGGCCCTCAGTCGGACGCGGATCCCGCGTCGGAAGCTGGGTGGGCGCCGGCTCCTGCGTCGGACGCGGGTCTTCGGTCGGCCGCGGATCGCTGGTCGGCTCCGGGTCCTGGGTCGGACGCGGGTCCACAGGCGGAGCCGGTGCGCGCGTGGGCACGGGCTGCGGGTCGCGCGTCGGCACGGGCTGCGGGTCGGTGCCCTCGATAACCGGCGGCTCAGCGCGGGTGGGCTCGGGGCCCGGAGCACTCGTCCGCGGGGGTTCAGCGGGAGCCTGCGGCTCGCTCGGTGTGACCACCAGCGGAGGGGGCGGTTCCGGACGAGGAGCGGGTGGCTGCTCGCTCGGGGCAGGCTCGGCGGGCGGTGCCGACGTCGGCTGCACCGGCGCCTGAGGCTGAACAGGCGCCTGCGGCTGAACCGGTGACCAGGGCTCTTGGGCGGATTCGGGGGAGCGTTCGGTCGGCTGCGTTTCCGGCAAAGTGGGCGCGATCACGGGGTCAGCCGGCGGCACGACGGGTTCCGACGGCCCGCTGACCGGCTCTTGGCCGCTGGTCGGCGCGGCCTCTTCGCGGACGACACTCTCACCCACGCTGGTGCGGGCGGGCTCCTGGACAGCGCCGGGGTCCGGAGCCGGTGCCGAAGCAAGATCCTCACGCGCTTGGTCACGCCCGGCGAGCAGCGCGCCCGCCGAATTGGTCTCCGAGTCGAGTCGGATCGGCTGTGCCCCGCCCAACGGAACTCGATCGAACCGCTCAGCGCGGCCACCGCGGTCAATCTCGATGCCCTCGGGGGCACCGCTGACGTTGAACAGCAGCCGACCCTCATCGGTGACGGGCTCGGGGTCGGCATCGCCCGGTGTGGTGATGGCGGGTCCGGCGACCTGCCCGTCCCGGGTCAGCTGGATCACCCGGCTGCTGCCCTCGCACACGACATAGATGGTGTCGTTGAACGCAACCGGCCGGACGGGTCGCGGACAACCGAGAGCTCCGGTGGACACCTCACGTGCCTCGCCGCGGTCGAGGATCACGACGGCGGCACGATCGGGCAGCGCACCTGGCACAAGGTCGGCGGGCCCACTCACATGGGCGGGGTCGAGACCGACGAGGAGGGGGTCGTGCCGATAGCCGTCGTTCTTGGTCCCGACCTGCGCGATGACGCCGGCGCGGGGACCGAACACCGTCACCCCCGCCTCATGTGCGCTGAGGATCGCGTCCTCCCCGACCAAGTCCACACGCTTGGCCGACCGCTCCACGAAACGGCCGCCCTGAACGTCCCAGTCCAAGGCCCGCAGGAGGCCGCTCGCATCGAACACCCAAACCGTGCCCTGCTCATCCGCCGCGACGTCGGCGATCGGCACGTTCTTCGGAGTCACCCAGGACTCCCCCACGTCGCTCGCCCGCACGGGGTCGACGCGTGTCAGCGTGTTCCGTTCACCGTCGAGGACCAGCATCATCCCGCGGGCAACGACGACCTTGGACTGGCCCCGTGCGGAGCGGGAACCGCTGGCGAGCATGCGGCTCATGTCGACAGTCATGATCCCGCCGGTGCGCTCATTGCGCAGCGCCACGACGCCATTCCCCTGAGCGACATCAAGTCCTTCGCCCGGCTGCCCCACCTGATAGGCGCGCTCCACCCGCTTGGTGCTCGGGTTGTACTGCAAGGTCTCACCGCGCGCCACATCCGACAGCCAAGTGACCCCGTCACTCACGCCGATCGCCGTGCTGGCGACGCCGGAGCCGATCACCACCCCGACCAGCCCCAGTGCAATGACCGAAACAGCCGAAGCGTTGGCGATCTTCTTCGGCTGCGCGCGACTCACCAAATGGGCGAGGTGCGTCAAAGGGCTCTGCACTGTGACTCTCCTCGGCGCCATGAGTTGGGGGGCATATGGCGCCTGACTGCATCATTGTTGACCAAATCGTAATTTGTGAATCCCGTTTCAGGGATCGGAAACCGGCGGGGTCGGGGACGGGGTGCGGTACGCCCGCGGCCTCCACCCATCATCTGAGCTCGTGCGCGCCGGAATAGGCGTCGGCGAGATCCTCCGCGGTGACCAATCGCACTTCAGCCGCCCGACGCCCGATCGCGAACCGCACGTTCTGCACACGGCGCCCGCTCATCTCGGCGAACGGATCGTCGCGAGGGCCGAACGCAATGCGGGAGATGACCCGGATGGCGTCGTCCACGCGCTGGGGCCGGACGAGGTTCCAGGCATAGCCATGCCATGCCAGGACACGTTCATAGATCTCCCGGTTGGACGGCGGCCGCGGATAGGAGTCGTGACCCACGAGCCAGGGCTCTGCGAGCGCGAGGGCGACGAACCACTCCTTGCAGCCCGGCTTCAGCGTCGGCGCAGGCGCGGTGAGGTCCTCATCCCCGTCGCTCGGTTCCTCGGCCGCCGGCACCGGCACATAGGCGGGTTCGGCCTGCATCGGGCGGACGGTGACCTCGAGTGTCAGGTCGTCGAACTGGTCGGGCATGAGCCCCTGTCGCCCGCGGAGGACCGTGACCGTGTTCTCACCCTCGTCGAGCAGCGCGGTCATGCCCTTCACCAGGGTCACCCGGCGCGCCCCTCCGGGCGCTTCGAACAGGCTGGCCAACTGCGCCTCGATGCCACCGTGCCAGCGCAACCGGACGATGTCGTCGCCGACGATGAGCTCGCCCAACATTCGGGAGGTGTGCGGGGTGCTGTGCGGCAGCGACAACGTGGTGACCTGCAGCGTCGTGTCGGGTTCCTCCTCCGGCAGGATCGCGTGCGGCGCGCGCCCGAACACCAACGTCTCCTGGGAGCCGAGCACCACGGTGGACAGTCCGGCGCAGCGCACCTCGACCCGAAGCATGGCCCCTCCTGACCGATCCGACCGCGCCAGATCATCGACACCTCCGCGACAGGCTAGCGCCGGACCGGTCACCTGCAGGCTTCCTGCGACCTGGTCAATCCGCCAGTGTGATCCCCGGCTCCCGGGTCAGCAGTGCGTCGGTGGTCTCGGGTGGAGCGGTCTCCGGGACGAGCGCGATCCACACCGCCATGCCGCTGTGCGGGCCCTGGGCCCAGGGCGTGACCACCATCAGCAAGTGGTCGCCGTCAGCTCCTGCGGTCGGGGTCGCGTACCTCAGGAACCCCGTCACCCGCACCGCTCCCGGAATCGTGGGCCACGGTTCGGTGCGCACCCGTTCCGGGGTCACGCCGCCCCCCTGGCGATAACGGGCAATGAGCGCGGGCAGGATCCGTTCGGCAGAGGTCCGGGCGTCGCCGGTGGCGACCAACTCGGGCTCCGCGTCCCCGATCAGCAGGTTCGCGACAAGTTCTTCCCCCGTGCCGATCGGGATATATGCCTGCGTCGCCCGCCGCAGCACCGTGTTGATCCGGTCCACGTCGGACAGGGGGCGCACTTCGTCGGGCAGGGTCATCTCCACCCGCTCATAGATGACAGCGCGACGGTCCGGACCGAAGACATAGTCCCGATAAACGCGCTCCGGAGTCCCGAGATCCGTCGGGCGTGCCCGAAGAAAGTGCTGGGACTGTTGCGGCATTCCCTGACCGATCAGGCTGGTCGCGAGCAGCAGCACCGTCAGGAGCGAGGCGGCCCAGCCGACGGTGAACCAGCGAAGTGACCGCGGGGGCGTCAGCCCGGGGACGGGGATCACGCGGGGAACCGCACCTCGCGGCGTGGGGGCGTACGCCGAGTCGGCCAGCCACGCGGTCCACGCCTCGCCGTCCCACCAGCGGAACTGTTCGGCGTCGGGGTCAGCAGCAGTGCGGAGGTCCGCGTCTGCGCCGTCAGCGGCGGGCTCCGCTGTCGCCCCCACACCGCGCGGATCCGCATACCACCCCGCACGGGGCGGACGAGCGGGCGCGGCAGGCATGCGGGGATCGTAAACGAGCGGAGTCGCAGCTAGCTCGACGCGACCGCCGGCTCGTCGGTCTCGTCACCGGCGCGGGGCGCGCGAGTGTGGCTGCCGACCTTGAGCCCGTGCTCGTGCCACCAGAGAATGACCGCCACGATCACGCCGATCGACACCGACGTCGAGAAGACCTCGCGGATGCGCGTATTGGTCTGTTGCATCAGTGGCGAATAGGAGATGACGCGACCGAGGACATAGGCGAGGTTGAGCACCGCCACCCGCCAGAGGGCGATCAGGTCCAGCTTGGTTGCACCCAGCAGGGCGACGGGTAGGAAATAAATCAGGTCATACCACGGCAACGAATAGGCCGAGGTGATCACCCAGGCCGCCGCGATGACCACGGTGGTGCGCACGGAGATCACCAGGGGGTCCCGTTCGGGCCCGACCCCGTCCGGGCCGCCCGGAAGCGGTCGCCAGGGCAGGACGCGGGACAGCATCCAGCCGATGAGGATCGCCGAACCCCACGCGAGGACCGAGACGACCGACGACACCACGTCGAAGTCCATGAAGGGCTCGAGCAGCCGCCGGACCGGGTGCACCCACGACGAGCCCGCCACATAGGAAGCGTTCTTGGCGGCCAGCTCGAGCGCTGCGGGATAGAGGATGATGTAGACGATGACGTTCGGCACGGCGGCGCCGACCATGAACAGCAGGAACTTCTTGATCTCCCGGCGATAGGCCCAGGCCATGGCGACGCCGAACAGGCCGACTGTGGCCTTGCCCGTGCAGGCGACCCCCACCAGCAGGCCGGTCAGCAGCGGGTATTTGCGGATCGTGAGATAGGCCAGCATCGCGAAGAAGATCGAGACGGCCTCGTTGTGCGCCCCTGCGACGACCGCCCAGATCATGACCGGACTGCCGATCGTCCACACGATCGTCCGGGTCTGGAGTCCCGGGTTGCCGCGCGCGATCCAGACCACGACCGCGCAGGCGCCAATGAAGAACAGACAGCAGAACACCTGCAGGAAGAACACGATGTCGTGCATGTTGTCCCCGCCGAGCATGTTGGCCGCCCACTGCATCCAATAGATCAGCGGGCCATACACATTCACGGTGTCCTGCCAGGGGCGTTCGGTCCACCGGATGACCTCATCCCACTGCATCCGGAACACCTCGGCGGGCGAGTCGACATAGGGGTCGAACCCGAGTTTGGCGAGGCGACCGTACGCCGCGTACATCAACACATCCGCCGACGTCATCGGCGGCACGAGGACGGTCGCGACGTTGAGCCCCACCGCACCGATGAACAGCTTCTTGTTGTTCGGTCGCCAACCGACCGCGATCGCGCGCAACAAGATCCAGGTGCCGACCGCGCCCATGATGATCAGTGACCAGCCGAGGGCCGCGATGAGCCACGGGTTGGGCTTGAGGAGTCCCGGCAGATACCACGGCGGCAGCAGGCTGCCGTCCCGCGGTCCCAGGGTGAGCGTGGCGACGGAAGGCCCCAGGAAACCGATGAACAGAGTCAGCGCGGTCGAGGCGAGGATCAGAGCGATGCCGGTGCGGGGGTGGCGGTGCCACGGCGTCCCGGGTGGAGCGGAGAGCAGACCGCCCCAGCCGCGCCAGAACCCGCCGCGGTCCGTGGTCGCCGCGTCCTCGGGGCGGGCTGCGGCCACCGTCCCGACCGAGCCCGGTGCGGCCACCGGCTCGGTGGCATCAGGTGACTTCGTGCTCAACGTGACAGTCCTTCGGCCGGCTTCCGGGAATCACGCGGAGTCTATCCGCAACCCCAGACAGCGCTGCAGCGCCGATCCAGGGAGCGGCAAACGGTATGCCGCCCACCACCGCCGACCGACGTCCTAAGCTGAACTCCATGTGGCTCTCCACCGAGACGGGCACGTTGCCGGCTGCTCCGACCAAGGTCTGGGACATTGTGCGGGACATCACCCTCCTGCCGCGCTGGCACCATTTCTTCGCGTCGGTCACGCTGGAGGACCCGGAGACGGCGCTCCATCCGGGTCACGGACACTATGTCCCGTCCGGCTGGCGAGGGATTGTCCATGCGCGGACCGCCGGCCCGTTCACCACCTCGGTCGGCGAACGCTCTGTCGTCCTGCGCCAGCCCCAACCCGGTCGCGGCGAACAGATTTTCTCGTGGTGGGTGGCGCCCGGCGACCAGGGCACCCGGATCATCCAGCGCATCCGCGTGTCCGGTCGATACGGGCTGCTGTTCACGCGGCTGGTCGGCCACGGGTCGGCGCGGGGTTTCGATGAGGACGTACGCAAGCTCGGCCTCCTGCTCGACCGGCACTGACCGGCGATTGGCACGGACCCACCCCGACCCGCGTTGACCGGCACCGAGGGCACGCCCCGAGGGCGCCGCGGACCCGCGTACCCCCTCTGTCCTCACGGCAGCAAGGGCTCACCCGGCTGCAGACGCAACCACTTGTGTCCGTAACCCGCGAGCGGAAGCGTGACCCGCCCCCGGCTGTCGGCGGTGACGGGTGAGTCGGCGAAGATGTCGACGATCGGTACGCCGGCCCGGGCGCGACCCAGGTCGAACTCCACGTCGCAGGCCTCGTCGGAAAAGTTGTGGACGGCGAACACCGATGACTCCTCGAGGCGGCACTCGTGCACGAGCACGTGGTCGAGCTCCTGCTCGAGGACGTGGAAACTGCCCCAGCCGAGCTCCGGACAGGTCCGATAGTGCGTGATCAGGGACCGCACGAAGTTCCACAGTGATTCCGGATCGCGCCGCTGGGCCGCCACGTTGACGTGCGCCGGCCCCTGACCGTCTTCGAGCACCGGCTGAACGAGTTGTCGCGGCTGGGCAGCGGAGAAGCCGCCGTTCTTGCCGTCGGTCCACTGCATCGGGACGCGGACCGCCATCCGCCCGTCCTGGCTGATGTCCTCGCCCAGCCCGATCTCCTCGCCGTAATAGAGGGTGGGGGTGCCGGGGAGGGAGAAGAGCAGGGAGTACGCCATCCGCAGCCGCCGCGGATCATGGTTGAGCATCGTCGGCAGGCGGAGCGTCAGGCCGCGGTCATAGATCTGGACGTCCGGGTCGGGCCCAAAAGCGTCGAACACCTCCTGACGCTCCTCGTCGCTCAGCTTGTCGAGCGTGAGCTCGTCGTGGTTGCGCAGGAACGTCGCCCACTGGTTCTTGGAGTTGATGGTGGGGCGATCCAGCAGGGCCTTGGCCAGCGGGCGGGCGTCGCCGCGGGCCAGCGCGAGATAGCAGTTCTGCATGCCGATGAAGTCGAACATCATCGTGAGCTCGTCGCCGGCGTCGCCACCGAAATAGAGGAACTGGTCGGCGTGCGGCACGTTGACCTCCCCGAGGAGGATCGCGTCGCCCTTGCGGCGGTTGAGGAAAGCCCGCAGTTCCTTGAGGAACACGTGGGGGTCCGCGGGGACATCGGCACGGGCGTCAAGGGTTTCCGTGTCCTCGAAGATGAAGGGCACCGCGTCGACCCGGAACCCGTCGAGTCCGACCTGGAGCCAGAAGTCCATCACCCGCTGCACCTCTTCGCGGACCTTCGGGTTGGCCCAGTTGAGATCGGGCTGGTGCTTGTAGAAGTGATGGAGATACCACTCCCCCGTCTTCTCGTCCAGCTCCCAGATGCTGTCCTCCTTGTCCGGGAAGACAACCTCGTCGGAGGTGTCCGGCGGGGTGTCCGAACGCCACACGTAGTAGTCGCGGAACCGGTTGTCCTTGCTGCGCCGCGCGGCCTTGAACCACGGGTGCTGGTCGGAGGTGTGGTTGACGACGAGATCGGCGATGACGCGCATGCCGCGGTGATGCGCCATCCGGATCACCTCGACCACCCGGCCGTGGTCGCCCAGGCGCGAATCGACGCCATAGAAGTCGATGACGTCATAACCGTCGTCCCGGTCCGGGGTCGGATAGAAGGGCATGAGCCACAGGCAGGTGACGCCGAGTTCGGCGAGATAGTCGATCCGGTGGGCCAGCCCGGCGAGGTCGCCGATCCCGTCATCGTTGTGGTCGAGGAACGTTTCGATGTCGAGGCAATAGACGACCGCGCTCTTCCACCACTCGTCGGCAGTGTCGGTGATCCGCATGTCAGTTCTCCTTCCACGCCTGGAGCACGTGCTCGCCGAAGGCGTCGATGAAGCCGGCCTGGTCCTGGCCGACGTGATGGCAATAGATGTCGTCGAAGCCGAGGTCGGCGTACTCCGCCAACCATTCCGCGTGCTGACGCACATCCGCCGAGATGCGCACGTGGTCGTGGAGTGCCTCGGGCGGGACGAACCGCGCCACTTCGTCGAACGCCTCCGGGCTGTGGAGATCCCACGCGATCTCGGCCCCGAACACGTTCGTGCGCCACTGATCGTGGGCGATCGCGAGAGCTTCGGTGTCGGTGGGCGCCCACGACAGGTGGACCTGGAGGGCGATCTTTCCGCGCCCGCCCGCGCTGCGATAGGCGTCGATCACCTGCCGCAGGGTGTCGATCGGCTGATTGATCGTCACGAGACCATCGGCCCACTTCGCAACGCGCGCGGCGCTCTCGACCGAGACGGCGGGCGCGATGAGGAGCGGCATGGGGTCGGCTCGCTCCCAGACGCGGGCTTCGTGGAGGTTGATCAGTCCGCGGTGGGTGACGGTCCCGCCCCCGAGCAGGCGGCGGATCACGTCCACGCACTCCTCGAGTCGCTGGGTGCGGGTCTCCTTGTCGGGCCAGCGATCATCGGTGACGTGCTCGTTCATGTTCTCGCCGCTGCCCAGGGCGATCCAGAAGCGGCCGGGGAACATTTCCCCCAGGGTCGCGATCGCCTGGGCGGTGACCGTGGGGTGATAGCGCTGCCCGGGGGCGTGCACGCAGCCGAACTCGAGGTTCGTGCGGGCGAGAGCCGCCCCGAGCCACGAGAGGGTGAAGCCGGAATGCCCCTGGCGTTCGCTCCAGGGCGCGAGGTGATCGGAACACATCGCCATCGCGAAACCGGCGCGCTCGGCGTGCTGGACGTCGGCCAGGAGTTGACGCGGCCCGATCTGTTCGTGCGACGCATGGAAGCCGATTCGTGTCATGCAGCCATGAAAACAGGGGCCGTCACCAGCGGTATGCCCGGGTAGCTATTTGTCGATGCCGTTCGCTGGTCCGCGCCGAGCCGGTGGGCACGGGTCTGGGAAGATGCCGCGCATGACCGAACTCCCCACGCACCCGGGCCTGCGTACCCATCGCGACGGCGACATCCTCACCATCACCCTCGCCAACCCGGACAAGCGAAACCCCCAGACACCAACGCTGTGGTTCACCCTGGAGCAGCTGGCCAAGGGACTCGACCCGGAGATCCGGCTGGTGATCCTGAACGCCGACGGTCCGGACTTCTCGACCGGGTTGGACCGCGGGATGCTGTCACCGGACGGGATCAAGGGCGAGCCGCGGGTGCTGTCGGTCGCCGCCAACCGCGGCACGGGCGAGACCACCGAGCTCATTCGCGGGTTCCAGCGGGCGTTCACCGCTTGGGGCGAGGTGCCGGCGATCGTGGTGGCCGCCGTCCAGGGGCACGCGATCGGGGCCGGCTTCCAGCTCGCGCTTGCCGCGGATCTGCGGATCGTGGCGACCGACGTGCAGTTCGCCATGCGGGAGCCGTCACTGGGCCTGGTGCCGGATTTGGGGGGTACGCTGCCGCTGGTCCGCGCGCTGGGCTATTCGCGTGCGCTCGAGATCTGTGTCACGAGCCGGTTCATCGGGGCGCAGGAGGCGGTGGCATACGGGCTCGCCACGCTCGCCGTGCCACCGGAGAAGCTGACCGAGGTGACCGCGGAAGTGGCCCGAGCCGTGCTCGAAATCCCCGATGCCGCGCTGCGCGAAACCAAACAACTGCTGCGCGCCGCCGTGCACAACAGCGCCGAACAGCAGTTGGCGGCCGAGCGCGAGGCGCAGGCGCGGCTGCTCATCGGCGTGGTCGGCAAGCACATGGAGCAGCGCCCGCACGACCACGGGGATCATGACCACGACCACGGGGATCATGGGCACAGCCACGACCACGGGCACAGCCACTAGCGCGCGGCGGCGGCACGGGCAAAGCCACTAGCGCGCGACGGCTCCGGCGCGCTCGATGATCGGGATCTCCAGGTCCACCAACAGTCGGCGGACACGCTGATCGATCTTGTCGCAGATGCGGCGAACCGCGGCCGCGTCACGGCCCTCCGGGTCGTCAACGTCCCAGCGGACGACTCTGCGGGCCGGATATTGCGGCAGGTCACAGCCCATGTCGACGACGATGTCCGCGGCGTCCTCGACGTCGTAGGGAGTGCCCGTGGGGAACTCGCCGTCGATGACGATCCCGCGCTCGGCCAGCACCTCGGCGACGGCGGGGTTCACTCCGGCCGCCGGCCGCATGCCCGCGGCCCGGACGTGCACGGCATCGCCGGCCAACTGCTTGGTGAGCGCGGCGGCGAACTGCGAGCGACCGGTGTTGTGCACACACACGAAGAGGATCGTGGGGACCGGTTTGAATTCCCGACCTGCGGCTGCCGCACGGGCGGCGAGGCGGTCACGGGACTGCTTGGCGATCAGGGTTGCCAGGAAATCGGGCTTGCGTGCGGTCTGCTCCAGCGCTGTGCGCACGGTCGCCACCTCGGACGCGACAACGTCGCGCGCGAACGTATCGGAGTAGCGATAGGCCAGGTCCTCGACGATGGCGTCGTACTCGGAGTCAGAAATCCCTGTCATGACACCTATTGTTCACCTTCTGTTAACCTTCGCCAAGCCGGAAGGGTCGAATTCGACCCGAGTGTCGTCAAGATCACGTTGCCGTTTGGGGCAAGTCCCGGTGTAGTGGTCGGAAGGGCCTCTTTGACGTTGCCGGGAATGACCCCCTGACCGACCTAGGGTCAACGCGAGCCACCAACCCCTCCTCCGGGAGAGCCGATGATGACGTCGCCGCACCACCACCAGCGACCTGCCTGTCCCGCCCTTGATATGACGGACGCCTACTACGGTCGAGTCGCCGATATCCAAGCCGTTCTGCACGATCGCGTGACGGGCCTGCTGAGCGTCGTGCCTGATGGCCACGGCTGCCGCGAGTTCCTGAGCACTTTCCTGCGCGTCGACGCCGAGTTCTCCGCTGTCCAGAACAGCCTCAGCGAGTTGCACGCAGCGCTCGGCCGAGCGGGCGCCGTCGAGCCCGGCCAAGGAAACGACCGATGACCGAGGATCCCTTGCAGCGTGCGCTCGACGACCTCACGGTCGCTCGCGAACACCTGGCCCGCACGCAAGCGGAAATGATGGACGACCTCGGACGGCTGGTCGATGCCTGGGAGAGCGATGAGAACGAGGGCGGCCCGAAGGAGGCCTATCACCGGGTGCTGCAGGCTTGGTCGGGAGCTCTCGAGGCAATGGACCGTCACTTGAGCAGCTTGGACAAACGCCGGTCCGCCAAGGGTTTCCCGCCCGTCTGACAACCTGGGCAATATTGCAGTGATGAGTCCGCGAACGACACCTGCGCGATCGTGCCGCCGCAGACCGGACAGGCCTCGCCGGCGCGTGCGTGCACGCGGAGCCCCGATTTCTTCTCGCCCTTGAGGTCCTTGGCGGCCAGCCCTTCGGAGCGGGCGATGGCCTCGCCGAGTTCGGCGCGCAAGGCGGCATAGAGGGTGGCCACCTGGTCATCGGTGAGTCCGTTGGCGGGTTTGAACGGTGACAGTTTCGCCGCATGCAGGATCTCGTCCGAATAGGCGTTGCCGATGCCCGCGATCGTCCGCTGGTCACGCAGGACGCCCTTGAGCTGGGCACGCCCGGCATTCGTGAGGATCTGCGTGAACGCAGCGAGGGTGAAGTCGTCCGACAGCGGGTCCGGCCCCAAGGTCGCGATCTGCTCCACGTCCGCCAACTCCCGCACGACATGGATGGCCAGCTTGCGCTGGGTCCCGGCCTCGGTGAGCTCGAACCCGGAGCCGTCGTCGAAGGCCACCCTCAGCGCGAGCGGGCCCTTCCCGGGTCGAGCGGGCGTCGCGGCGACCTTGTCCTTCCACCGCAACCAGCCGGCCCGGGCCAAGTGGAAGGCCAGCCACAGCCCGTCCGATCCGAGCGCGAGGAACTTGCCGCGCCGGACGACCTCGGTGATCTCCAGCCCGGCGAGTCCGGTCAGTGGCACCTCGAATGTCTTGAGCGCGGTGAAGGAGGCGAGTTCCAACCTCGCGTACACCTTCCCCACACACCGCTCCGCCAGGAACCTGCGCAGGGATTCGACCTCCGGCATCTCGGGCATGACACCTCCGGCAATCTTTGGGTCTTCTAGTCTGGCACGACCCATTCGGGCGCCGGGAGCTCAAGAGCCGCGCTCAGCAGCTCGAGATAGCGGTCCCGGGGCACCTCGATCACCCCGAGGCTGGCGAGGTGGTCGGTGCGCCACTGAACGTCGAGAAGCCTGCCCCCCACGCCATCCGCGGTCAGCAGGTCGACCAGTCCGATGAGGGCCGCCTTGGAGGCGTCACGCCCGTGCACCGGGTCATGGAACATCGACTCCCCCGCGAACAAGCCACCCATATTGACCCCATAGAGCCCCCCGCACAACCGCCCCTCGGCATCCCAGGCCTCGACCGAGTGGACGATCCCGGCGTGATGCAGTTCCGCATAGTTGCGCGCGATCGCCTCGTCGATCCACCCATGCGGGCGGGCGGGATCAGCGCAGCGCGCGAGCACCTGACCGAACGCTTGGTCGACGGTGAGCCGATAGCGCTTCGCGGACTTTCGCAGGGAGCGGGACACCCGCAGCCCGTCAAGCGGCAGAATGCCGCGGCGCATCGGCGAGAACCAGCCGATCAGCCCCGGCGCGAACGGCATCGGGAACACCCCGTGCCGATAGGCGTGCAGGATCAGCGCAGGGCTCAACTCCACGGTCCCCCCGATGGCATCCAGCTTCGGCCAGGTTCTCGGGTCCTCGAACTTCACCACGCCGCCAGTGTCCCAGCCCAGCCCGACGGCGAGGGGGTTCTCGATCAGGTGCGCCTTGCACCTTGTGCCCCGACCCCCGAGGGCTGAGCCGGAAACCAGGGGCGGACCGTCCGGGGCCCTCCGGGGATTATCCGGGGCATCGCCGATCCATTATGCTTCCTCGACTGCGTAGATTGGGACCTGCGGCATTCACGCGCCGCAGCGAGGAGAGCACCATGCCCACTACCGACAATGCGTTCGGAGGCCTCGTCCCCCTCGGCAAGGTCCCCAACGCCGCCGGCAACCTGCTGCGTCGGGTGCTCGCGGTGGCGATCGATGGTTACAGCGCGCTGCCGCCCGCCAGGGAATCCGCAGCGAACCAGTTGCGCAAGCACCAGGACTCCGAGACGGCGATCGACTCGCTCATCAATCTCCACGTCACGATGGCCGGGGCCCAGGGCTTCGTGACCAACATCGGCGGGGTGATCACCACACTGGTGGCGATGCCGGCCAACATCGCGGGTGTCGCCGTCCTCCAAGCCCGGTTGGTGGCCACGATCGCGCACCTGCGCGGTTATGACATCGACGATCCTCGGGTGCGGACCGCGATCGCCATGTGCCTCGTGGGCGACGACCTCGAGAAGAGCCTCGGCGAGGCCGGTCTGCCGAGTTCCCCTCTCGTGGTCGCCACGGCGCCCGTCTATGACGCCGGGCTCGATCAGAAGATCTCCGATCGGGTCGCCGCGGACCTCCTCGCTCGCATCACCGGCAAGCGAGTGGTTGTCGCCATGACCAAGCGCGTGCCCGTGCTCGGCGGCGGCGTCGGCGCCGCCTTCGACGGCTGGGACACGCTGACCGTCGGCCGCTATGCCAAGAGCCAGCTGGTGGATCGACGCCGACGGCGATGAGCCCGCGTGGGCGTTTCGGGGATGGGGTGCGTGGCGTACCTTTCTGATCCAGATTCCGGATCAGATCCGCAGTGTCGGAACACCACCCGCCACAGTTGCCTTCTGATCCAGATTCTGGATCAGATCCGCAGCACGTGAACACCACCCGCCACGGAGCGGGATCAGACCCGTCCCCTTACACTCGCTCGTGTGAGCGGACTGAGCTTTGCCGATGTGATGGATGACTCGATCCTCGTCTATGTCGAGGACCACGAGCGGTTCGTCGAGTGGATCACCGAGCGCACGGGCGGCGGGTCGGACGAGATGTCGGTGGATCTGCACAAACAGCAGATCACCTATCGGCCCAAGCTGCACAAGCGGGAGGAGGTCGTCGCGCCGATCCATCTGTTGGGTTCCGTCGCCACCGAACCCCGATCGGCGATGTGGGCATGGGCGAACGAGCACGTCAAGGATCTGCCGGTCGCCCGCATGGTCGAACGCGTGCGCGACTTCGGCGCCTCCCGCGGCGTCGCCGAACTGACGACCCCTGAGATCTCCATCCCAGCGGACTCGGAGGGCTCCGACGGACTGGCCACGACCGCGACGACCATGGCCGCCATCTCATGCCGGATCACCGGCATCCCCACGGCCCAGATCATCACCGGCAACGGCATCCGGCTCGTCATGCTCGTCGATGCCGCCGGTTTCGCGCCCGCCACCCCGAGCGGGATCTCCTTCCCCCGCACGCTGATGAGTGCGATCAGCGCGCCCGGCTGGGTGCATGACCACCGGCGGGCGACGCAGGGGTACGCGCAAGCACGCAACCTCCCCTATGGCTGGGAACCGAACTTCGGCGCCCTCAACATCGGTTTCCCCGAAGGCAATGTCCGCGTGGCCTTCGATCAGGACGGGCGCGTGTCGGACATCCAGGCCGCGTTCGGGCAGCAGCCGCACCAACCCGGGCACTGAGCCCGGTCGCGCGGCTCAGCGGTCGAGGATCTCCGCGTACCGCATCCCCGCCTCGAACCGCGACGCCGCACCCAGCACCTCGCGGATAATCGCCACCTCGGTCCGCACCGATCGCGTGGACACCTCCAGTTCGCGGCTGACCATGTCGTCGGTCATCCCCTGCGCGAGCAACTCGAGAATCCGACGCTGCCGCGCCGTGAACCGGTCGAGGGTCGGGGGCCCGCTGTCGTTGAGCGGCGCGGCGGTGCTCCAGAGATCCTCGAAGTGTCCGACGACGCTGCGGATGAGGTCGGCGTTCAGGATGCGTACGCCTTCCCGCTCTGCCCGGCCCTCCGCGGAGGTGACATCCACGAGCGCAACCGAGCGATTGACGACTGTCAGGCGGCGGATGGCGCGCGGGGACACCCGGATATGGGCACCCCCGTCGCCGAGCGCATCGACCTGGTCACGGGCGGTCCCGGAGGTCGCCGACGGCGGCACGACGATCCGCGTCACGGCCGCCGAGAGGATAGGCCGGGTGGCCCGCGGACCGAATCGCGTGACGACGGCGAGCCGCTCCGAGGCGGGCATGGCCTCGAGTTGAGCCGTGGCCCGGCGCATGGCCGGCATGCCGGACAGGAAACGGACATCGATTCCGGCCCTGGTGAGACATTGCTCGCGCAGACGGCGTGCAAACGGATCGCTGGCGGTTTCCTCAACTCGGGCTGACACGACACGCTCCTGCTGTGCTGGGGGATCACCTGGCGGCGATGCACTGTTGCCACGCTAGCCTGAAGGGCTGCTCAGCCACCCCTCAGGAATGGGGAATTTTCCGCGGACATCGCCCATCTCCCGTGCCTGCAGGGATTTCCGGCACCCTGCACAATGGGGTGATGATCGGTCGTCTTCACCACGTGGTGCTTCCCAGCCGGGATCCCCGTCAGACCGCCCAGTTCTGGTCACGGATCCTCGACCTGCCGATCGTCGCGGACGACCCCGAGCTCGTCGTGGTGGCAAGCAACGAAGCCGCCCCCGGCCTGGCCTTCCGGCCGCTCACCCCGACCGAGCTCGCCGAACGCCCGGACCGCCCGGGCCGCGACGACGGCCGCCAGGACGCCCCCGTCATCCAACTGCTCGTCAACGACTTCGCGACCGCGGTGGATGAGGTGTGGCGGGCGGGCTGCCATCCGGTCGAGGGCCGCGAGGACCTGTTCGCAGATCCCGACGGCAATCGGTTCCAGTTGCTTCCCCGCGTCACCCCGCCGGCGCCCGAGCCCACGATCTGGCGCCGTTTCGTCGCGATCGGCGACTCGGTGACCGAGGGCATGGTCGACTCCGACGGGCACGGCCAGTGGATCGGGTGGGCGGACCGGCTGGCCGCGCATATCGCGACGCATCAGGATCAGCCGTTGGAATACGCGAACCTCGCCGTCTCCGGCTATCGCATCCACGACATCCGGACCCAGCAGTTCGATGCCGCGCTCGCGATGGAGCCGGACCTGATGGGGATCGTCGGCGGGGTGAACGATGTGATCTCCCTGCGTCCGGACTTCGACCAGATGGCCGCGGATCTCGACATCATGTTCGCCCGCGCGCGGGCACGCGGAATCACGGTCATCTCGTTCACGAACCCCGACATCTCGCGAGCGAATCCGCTCGCGACCGTGGTGCGCGATCGCCTGCTCACCCTGAACGGCATCGTTCGGCGGCTGGCCCGCGAACACGGCGTCCTGTTCGTGGACTTCGAGCACGTGCCGGTGGCATCGGACCCGCGGCTGTGGGGCGAAGACCGGTTGCACATCAACATGCTCGGACACATTCGCGTCGCCGCCGGCATGGCCTGGTTGCTGGCGCTGCCCGGGTTCGACCGCAGCTGGGCGGTGGACATCGACGAACAGCCTGGCGACGTGCCCGAGGGGGTCACCGATCAGGTGCGCGCCGGCGCCAAGTCCCACATCGACTGGGCCCGGCGGCACTTCGGGCCGTGGGTGGTGGCTGGTTTGCGGGGCAAGGAATACAGCCAGGGCAAGGAATGCAAACGCCCCGCCCTGGCTGCGGTCGAGGTCCGCAAGGAATAGCTGCGGTCGAAGTCCGCAAGGAATAGCTGCGGCCGCCCCGACGAAAGGTCAGTCGCCGACGGCCTCCCGGCCGCGCCGGACGATCTTCGGGTCCGGGATGCCGATGACGTCGTGGTTCTTGTCCGGATAGTCGAACTGGGACAGGAACGAGCGCATGGCCTCGATGCGGGCGCGCTTCTTGTCGTTGGACTTGATCGTCGTCCACGGCGCCCAGTCGGTGTCGGTGCGGAGGAACATCTGCTCCTTCGCATCCGTGTACGCCTCCCACCGGTCCAGCGATTCCAGATCCATCGGCGACAGCTTCCACCGTCGCACCGGGTCGATCTGGCGGATCGCGAACCGCGTGCGCTGCTCGTGCTGGGTGACGGAGAACCAGAACTTCGTCAGATGGATGCCGGAATCGACGATCATGTGCTCGAACTTCGGCGCCTGCTCCATGAAGGTCTCGTATTCCTCATCGCTGCAGAACCCCATCACGCGCTCGACGCCCGCGCGGTTGTACCACGACCGGTCGAACAGCACGAGTTCCCCGAAGGTGGGGAAGTGGTTGATGTACCGCTGGAAATACCACTGCCCCCGCTCGCGGTCGTTCGGCTTGTTGAGCGCGACCACGCGCGCGCCGCGGGGGTTGAGGTGTTCGGTGAACCGCTTGATCGTGCCACCCTTGCCGGCGGCGTCGCGGCCCTCGAAGACGATGATGTGGCGCAGGTCGTTGTCCTCCGACCAGTACTGCACCTTCAGCAACTCGATCTGCAGCTGGTACTTGATCTCGTCGTATTCGTCGCGAGTCATCCGGACGTCGTAGGGATAGTCCTCTTCCCACGTCTCCACGGCATTGCCGCCCGGGTCGATCAGGTCGGGATCCTCATCCTTGCCGCCCTGCACCGTGTATCCCTCGGACCGCAGGCGGTCAATGTATTCCCGGAGGTTCATCTGCATGGCGGCACATTAGCGGGGGCAGGTGAACGACAGGAGACCTTTACGCCGAGATTCCAGCCCCTGCCCGGGCTCCGCCGGGATCAGTCCGGGTGCGCCACATAATCGGTGATGATCTCGCAGGGGAACGTGTCCTTTTCACACTTCGGGCACGGGTCCCCGACCTTCTTGCTGTCGGGCACGTGCTCCTTCATGATCGACTCCCCGACCTCGGCGAGGCGCGTGTATTCCCCGCCCGCGTCGAACTCCTCCTCGATCCGTTTGCGCAGCGCGGTGATGACCTCTTCATACGTGACGACGTTGCCGAAAATGCCCATGACGGCAAGCGTATGCCGCCGCCCGGCCGCGCGTGGCAGAGTCGACACCGTGAGCAGGGAATTGCAGGACCTCGCGGTCCGGGTGGCGACAGCGGCGGGCGAGCGGGCAGCGACGTGGCGTACCCAAGGCGTCGAGGTCAGCGCCCTCAAGTCGAGCCCGACCGACGTCGTGACCGAGGCCGACGAAGCGACCGAAACCTTCCTGCGGGAGCAACTGCTCGACGCCCGGCCGGACGACGGCATCCTCGGCGAGGAGGGCGACGGCCTTGCCTCGCGGTCGGGGCTCACTTGGGTCGTGGACCCGATCGACGGGACCGTGAACTATCTCTACGACATTCCCGCGTGGGCCGTATCGGTCGCGGTCGTGGAGGGCGATCCCGAACCCGGGCGGTGGCGGACCGTCGCGGGTTGTGTGGTGAACCCGGTGTTGGGCGAGGTGTACGCCGGGTTCGCGGGTGGGGGCGCCACGCTCAACGGTCGCCGGCTCACGGCGAGCGGGCGGACCGACTTGGGGCGGGCGCTGGTGGCGACGGGATTCGGGTACGCCGCGACGCGCCGCCGGGAGCAGGCCGAGGTGCTGCTCCGCATGATCACCCGCGTCCGCGACATCCGCCGGATGGGCGCGGCCAGTCTCGACCTGTGCGGTGTCGCCGCTGGACGACTGGACGCCTATTGGGAACGCGGCCTGCAGCCCTGGGACCATGCGGCCGGCGCGCTGATCGCCCGGGAGGCCGGCGCGACCGTGGGCGGCCTGGCGCCCGGCAGCCGGGAGACCGAGGAGTTCACGCTCGCCGCGGCTCCGGGGATCAGCGGCGCGCTCCGCGCCGCCCTCGTCGACGCGGGAGTTCCCTAGACCCGACGGAGATGAACTCCGACCGTGTGCAGGCGACCAAGTCTCTCAGGAGAGTTTGGATATTGCTGGATCGGGTACTGAACCGGATAAGGAGGTGCCCCCCTTGCCTATGCCCCAAATTTCCGGTCCGTGCCTGCTTGCCGACGGCGTGATTCTGGCGAGTTCGCTGGACGTCGTGGCGCCGGAACTCGTCTTGGCTCTGGACCCGATGCCCGATGACCGGCAGGTCGAGGGTCTTGTCGGCAGGCATGGGTCGGGCCGTTCCGTCACCGCGGGGCTGGATCGCACGGGATTGACTCCGGCCATCGCGCGATCGGAGCTCGCGCTGACTCTGGAGCTCGCGCAGTTCGCGCATGCGGCGCTGCCGGAACGCACCCGACGACGGCTCGCGTGGCCACCGCTGGCCGAGCGGCTGACCGCGGACCTGTGGCTGGTGGCGTATGCGGCGGAACCCGCCCGCTGGCTGCTCGACATGGCGGGTGGACTCACTCCGACCGTGCTGCTGCGGTGCTGCATGCTCGCGCGTCCGCTGTCGGCGGTCGAGTTGTGGATCACTCCGGACGTGGACTGCCGCACGCGCGTCCACAGCGTCCAGCCCTCGCCGGCACCGATGGCGGCCCGGTCAGCGCGCTCGCTCCTCCGCGCAGAGACGCAGCCGATGCAGCAGCCCGGACAGCAGCCGTGACACCTGCATCTGGCTGACCCCCAGCTCTCGGGCGATGCTCGCCTGGCTGCGGCCCTCCATGAAGCGGAGCCACAGCAGTTTCGCGTCGCGCGGTCCCATGTCTTCGAGCAGGTCCTGGACAGCGAGCCGGTCGAGGACGCGGTCGAATCGGTCGTCGTCCTGGGGCATGTCCCTGAGCACATCGTCGGACGCGGCGCGATAGGCGGCCATGCTCAACCGAGCGGCCGTGACGCACCGCGGGTCGATCCCGAGCGCCACGCCAACCTCGTCGTCGCTGGGGATGCGTCCGTTGATCTGAGCGAGTTCGTTTCGGCACCGGGCCACTCGCTGCTGCAGTTCCAGCAGCGAGCGGGGGGGCCGGACGATCCATTGGTGATCGCGGAAATAACGCTTGATCTCACCGGAGATGGTCGGAATGGCGTACGCGGAGAAGCCGGCCGGCGAGCCGACCTGAAAGCCACGGACCGCCTTGACCAGCCCCAGTCGAGCCACCTGCAACAGATCGTCGCGTTCGGCACCTCGCCCGCGATAGCGCCGCGCGATCGATTCGGCGATCGGCAGCGCGGCGAGCACGACCTGGTCCCGGGCCCGCGCGGCATCGGTCTCGGTCGCGCCGGGAGCGAGAGTCAGGATCTCATCGACTTCCGCGTCCAACCGTGTGCGAAATGACACGGCGACGCGAGAGGTCAGGGGGGACTGCGGTGACATCGCTGGGAACCTGCTCAGGGGTCGGTTCAGTGCACGGCACCGCTTCTGGACCGTGTGGTGAGCCCTACTCAATCAGGTCCGCCGGGCGCCGGGCAAACGGGCGCGCCCGCCGGGACGGAGCGTGCGCGCGACAGCGCGCCACCGGCCGTGCCGGGATCGAGATGCCGGTCAGCTCTTGCCGAATCCGTCCATGGATGCCTGAGCCCGCGTGGGTGGCTGTGCGACCACACCACGATCGGCTACCCGGGCGGCAACATCGCGGAGCTTGACGTTCAGGTCGTTGCTCGCTCGGCGGAGGATCGCGAACGCCTCGTCCTCCCCGATGCCGTGGCGCTCCATGAGGATGCCCTTGGCCTGGCCGATGACATCGCGTGTGGACAGCGCTTCGATCATGCGCTTGGTGTCGGTGCGGGCGGCCACCATCTGGAGCGCCAGTCCCGCGATCGCCGCGAGGAGCAGCGTCTCCTCGCGCTCCGGTATCCCGAACGCGAACGGCTTCCGGGAATAGACGTTCAGCGCGCCCGCCGGGCCCGCGGTCGGGTTGGTGGGGTCGGGGTGCGGCGCGAGGCCCGCCGCGAGCACCGCGCGGACACCGAGATCGGCGACGGCCGGCCCGAACACCGGCCAGGAGTCGGAGTCGGCGAGGTCGGCCGAACCGGCCGTGGGGGCGCTCGTCGCGGCGACTTCGATGCAGGGGCCCTGTTGGGTCTCGTACTGCCGCCGATCCACCTCCCGCACCCACTCGTCCGACGCGACCATGGTGTAGGGCTGGAGGTCGGGCTTGAACAGCGTGATGCTCGCGCCATCAGTACCGTTGACGATGGTGGTCGCGAGGTCCACCACACGTTCGAGCACCTGCTCGATCGAAGGGTCATCGGTCACGATCTCCTGGACAAGCCCTGTGATCGACGGCTCAAGAATGTGACCGTCAGAGGAGTCCCGCACGCCATCACCTCTCGTGAGATTGACACTAAAAAGATCCACTACCCGCTCAGCCACCATTTCAAACGACAACCTCCCGCGGAGTAGTGGCCCATGCACACGACGAGGAACGCGAGGAGGTCGGTGCGGGCCAAGATTGATTCCGGTGCGGGCCAAGATTGATTCCGGTGCGGGCCAAGAGCGAGAGGCCGATGCGGCCAAGAACGAGAGGCCGATGCGGCCAAGATGCGGGCGCACCGGGACGATTGGGATGCGGGAATTGGAAGAACCGCGGGGCACGCTCAGCGCAATGTCGACTGGACTGGGTCGACCCCCGCGGTTCCGGTGGCTCGGGTGGATTCGCCGAGGCGAAAGCCCACCATGGTGGCCGGGTGGCCACCGGGCCATAGTCCGAGTGGCGACCTGTCGGCCGCCGGCCGGTCGCCTCAGCGGCGAGCCACCTCACAAGTCCGTTGATCGTTCATCAGGCGGACCACCTCCTTTCCTGCGTGGATTCACCGTAAGCCGCAACCGAGCCGAGGGCAAGGGATTTGTTCGGGGTTTCCCCGCGCGTCGGCGGTCCACGGCGTCGTTGGGCGTACGCCATCGGGACGCGCCTCGACACCCTCGCCGGGGGTAAGGGATTTGTTCGGGGCTTCCCCGCGCGCCGGCGGTCCACGGCGTCGTTGGGCGTACGCCATCGGGACGCGCGCCTCGGCGTCCTTTCGCGACCCTCGTCGGACACCGCGGTGCAACCAGTCAGACCCCGGGCTGACCACTGGAACGGTTGGTTGATCGAGGCCAGCGAATCCGTACCGTTAAACGTGCGCCGACCACCGGGCGCCCAGACGCCAGCAGAGGCGTAACCCCCACGACAGGCAAGCAGGAAAACCATTGCGTTCGACCATCAGCCCCAAAGTTGACCATGCCCTTGGCATCGGCACGGGCAGCGTCGATGATGATCTGGATCCGAAGACCACGGATGAGCCCACGCCCGAGGAAGAGGAGAAGACACCCTTCCTCGGCCTGAAGCCGACCCAGGTCATTGGCGGCGCCCTCGCGTCGTGCACCGCCGCCGTCCTCGGCGGCCAACTCGGCGTTGCCGGGACCGTTGCCGGCGCGGCACTGACCAGCGTGACGATCGCGGTCGGCGGCGCCCTCTATACCCGCACCTTCGACAGAACCAAGGACGGCATCGACACGGCTGTGTCGAAGTTCCGCCTGGCCGGCACGCCGCCGGTCACAGACGGGGCCGCGACGGATGCCACCCGCGTCCTCCCCGCGCAGACTCCCGGAGCGCCCGTTTACGGCAACACGACGTACGGCGTTGGCGCTTATGGGACCGACCTCTATGGGAACGCCACCCCGCATCGCGGCGATGACCCGACCCGCGTCGTGGCCGCGCAGGCGTACTCGACTCCGGCCGAGAATCCCGAACGCATCGTCGCCGCGCAGGCGGAAGCCAAGGCGGAGGCGGATCGTGCGATGCCGTGGTATCGCCGGTTCTCCCCCGTCACCGTCCTCGCCGCCGCGGCCGCGTTCTTCCTCATCGCTGCCGTCGTGGTGACCGGGCTCGAGTCGATCCGCGGCACCTCGGTGTCGGGCGGGGAGGGTACGACGATCGGCCAGATCTCCCGCGGTGACGTGACCACCCAGCACAGCCGCACCGCCCCGACCGAGCCGCAGCAGGATGACGCCGTGGGCACCGATTCCCAGCCGACTGAGCCGGCGGGCGAGGCGACTACCGAACCGACCACCGCCCCCACGGAGGCCGGCGAGACGACCCAGCCCACCACCGACCCGACGACGGCGCCGACAACCGAACCGAACGGTGCGACGACCGCACCGACCACGGGCACGGGCTCCGGAGCGGACACCCAGGGCTCCTCGGGGTCTGGTCAGGATTCGAGCGGCTCGGGCAGCACCTCGGAGTCCGGCACGACGACCGAATCAGGCGCGCGCTCCGCCGCGGACCCGGCGGGCGCAGCGGTCGGGAACTGACTCACTAGCCCCGACGCGAGGTCGATGCCGCGTCGGGGCCAGTGCAGTTCGGCCGGTGACGATGGCGGGCAGCGCCCGCGTGCAGCCGCGACACCGAGACCCGGGAGCGACCACCCCCACGCTGGGGATGCCGACACCACGCTGGGCAGACCGCCACCACGCTGGGCAGGATCCACCACGCCAGGCAGGATCCACCACGCCAGGCAGGATCACCACGCCAGGCAGGATCACCACGCCAGGCAGGATCACCACGCTAGGCAGGCCGCCTGCCCCGATGGGCGACCACCACCACACCAAGCAAGACCGCCGACACGCCGGAAGCGGTCTGCAGTTGTGCCATACGGCAGAAGTGCAGGGGCGACACGCGTGTCGTCGCCTGCTGATGCGCCACATGGCACAAGTGCACGCTGGCCCCGGCGTGTCGCAGCGGAGGCGGCCGAGAGATGCGCGCAGCGGCCCGGTCGGACGGCCACCCGGTCACGGGTAAATCACAGATGTGAGCGGACGGTTCGCGCAGACAAGCGGTCACACAGCACCTAGCCCGTGAATGGCCCCAAGCCCGTGAATGGCCCCAAGCCCGTGAATGACCCCAAGCCCGTGAATGACCCCGAGCCCGTGAATGACCCCGGTTCTGCCGGTCCAGCAGCTCCCGAGTCGCTCGCCATCCGGACTCGATCGGATCTTCGAACGGGGACGTCACGCATTGGTGCGGGATCCCGCTCGCCGACCCTGCGCCGCGACCCCTCCTGCCGCGTCGGTCGGAGAGCGGGTACAGTCGATAAGGCAAGTCGACAAATAGACACAAGGAGCGATCGCATGACCAACGCAGAGTTCGAGCGGATCGCGAACGCGACCGCGTACTCCCCTTCCGGCGACAAGTTGGGCAAGGTGGGCCAGCTCTATCTCGACGACAAGACCAACCAACCGTCATTCGTGAGCGTCAAGACCGGCCTCCTCGGGCTGTCCGAAAGCCTCGTGCCCATGCAGGGCCACAGCTGGAACGGCGAGGACTTGGTCCTGCCGTTCGAGAAGGACATCGTCAAGGACGCCCCGAACGTCGATGCCGATCGGCACCTGTCGGAGAGCGAGCAGGACGAACTGTTCGCCTACTACGCCGGGCTCCAGGGCAGCGACGGCACGGGACGCCCGCGCCCGACCGCAGCCGGGACCGTGGGTGCTGGCGTGGGCACGCACGACCGCTCGGGCTTCGACGCGGGCGCCGACCGAGGTGCGGACCGCGGCTTCGACCACGACCGGGGCGCTGACCTCGACCACGACCGGGGCGCCGACCTCGACCACGACCGAGGGGCTGACCTCGACTACGACCGGGGCGCCGACACGATCCGGCGCGAGGAGCACATGAACGTCGGCACGGAAACGCACGAGACCGGCCGGGCGCGGCTGCGGAAGTACACCACCACTGAGGACGAGAGCGTCACCGTTCCTGTGACGAAGGAAAAGGTGGTCGTCGACCGGGAGCCTGTCGAGGGCCGGAGCAGCGGCGGCATCGACACGGACCGCGACGGCACCGTGGAGGAGATCACCACCCGCGAGGAGCGACCCGTCGTCGAGAAGGAGACGGTCGACAAGGAACGGGTGAGCCTCGGCAAGGAGACCGTCACCGAGGACCGCACGGTCACCGATCAGGTCCGCAAGGAGCACATCGACGTCGACACCGAAGGCGACGTGGACAACCGGCGCCGCTGACCCTCCCCAGAAGCCTCGGCCCACACCTGTTTGGGTGTGGGCCGTTGCGCGTTCGGGGCAGGCGCTTGGTGGCCGGTCGTGGCTGGCACCCGGGCCGAGGTGGCTGCCTCAGCGCACGCGGGAAGCGCCTTGGGCGTACTCCGCCAAAATCTCACCCACGACCGCGCCCGCGTCCGGGGCTCCCATGACCGCGCGCACGAGGGCAACGCCGGCAACACCGGTGGCGGCGAGGTCGCGGACGTCCGTGGGCTGCACGTCCCCGATGGCCACGATGGGCCTCCGGGCGATCTCGACGAGCGGCCGATAGCCGTCCACCCCGAGGGGTGGACGCCCCGAGTCCTTGGTGGGGGTCGGGCGGAAGGGACCCGCTCCGATGTAGTCGATCCACTCGGCAACGTCGTTGGCCGCGTCGACCAACTGGAGCGTGCCCGTGGTGAGCCCGATGATCGCGTCGGGCCCCAGCATCGCGCGGGCGAGGTCGACCGGGAGGTCGTCCTGGCCGAGGTGGACGCCGTGGACGAGCCCCGGTTCCCGCAGTTCGGCGGCCCGAGCGATATCCACGTGGTCGTCGACGACGACCTTTGTCGAGGGCTTTGCCGAACGAACCGCGCGTGCCACCTCGAGCGTGAAGCCGAGCAGGTCCCGGGTGCCGAGTGTCTTCTCGCGCACCTGAATGATCCCGGCACCCCCCGCGGCGGCCGAGGCCGCCGTTTCCACTACCTCGCGGCCATGGCCGGCCGTGATCACATAGCACCGCAGATCGAGCCCGGTGTTCGTCATCGCTGTCCCACCCTCTTGCTCCTGGAAGCGCGGTCGATGTTGGCCAAGGCGTCGAGCGCCTCGGCGAGAGCGCGCCTAGGCCGCACAGTAGCGAAGCCCCCGGCGCTGCCGCCCTCCGAAGCAACCTCACTGCGGGAGAAGCAACTCACTGCGGGATGAGTGGGCCCTTGTGTTTCCGCGCGCGCACGAGGACTAGGATCTGTCGCTGGACCTCGTCCCAGTTGTCGATCACGTCTGCATAGGTGAGCCGCAGCACCCGATAGCCACGAGTCACCAACCGCCCATCCCGGGCGCGGTCGTTGCGGTAGCTCGCGAGGCTCGTGTGATGCTCGACGCTGTCCATCTCCAGCACGAGAAGGTCACCGACCAGCAGGTCGACCCGCCCGACCCCGTCGATCTCCACCTGCGGTCGGGCCTTGATGCCCAGCCGCGCAAGCCGGCACCTGACCAGGGACTCGGTGCCTGCTTCCGCACGCGCATCAACTCGATCAAGGAGTCGGCGATAGATCTTGGGCTCGTCCGCGAACAGCGCGACGAGGTCCGACGTCATGAGCAGCCGCAGATGCAGGACCGAATCCATGATCGCGACCGCCTCGTCGGCATCGACGCACCGCACCGCGGAGAGCAGCGCCTGACCCAGGGAGTCCACCGGTCGGGTCACGCGACTGGCACTCCTGTTGCCCTGTTGGCAGTCCTGGGTACCCGGGGGCAGCTTCCGGCCGGAGTGGTGACGACTCCGGCGCACATGCAAGGTGTGCGTGGTCGGGACCCAGACACCGTGACGAGCCAGCACGGAGAGGCAGCTCAGCGCTCCCCCGGCCCGAACGGCTCGCGAGACGTCGGTGTCGGCGGTGGGCGTCGCATACCAGCCACGAGCCAGGGGCAGCAGCGACCCGCGCGTGAGCATGCGGCGAACCTCCTGCGGCGTGATGCCGTTGGCGATGAGTTGGGCTCGTCGGACGATTCCGAGGTTCTCGGACAGCAGTTGATCGATCATGACTCACCCATGCGCGATCGACCTCGGATCGGTTCAGCCCGGGGCTAGTCCTGTGGATGGTCACAGACCGCATCCACAGCCACCTCCATGACAACTATGTCGATGGACCCCCGTCAGATTGCGGTTTGTGACCGGGGGGCCGATTACACCCCCTGGAGAGAGACCCAAAGGACGCCGGCCGGAGCCCACCAACCCCGCGCCGTTACCGGGAATCGGCGCGATAGGCCCCCGGCGTCCGCCCGATGACGCGTCGGCACTCGCGCGTCAGATGCGCTTGATCGGCGAAACCCAACTCGGCGGCGAGCTCAGCGAGATTGATTGCGTCACCGCGGTCGAGCCGCTCGGCGACCCGCTGCAGCCGGCGCCGCCGGATCACCCACAGCGGAGGCACACCGACCAGTTTGGGGAATGCCCGCTGCAGCGTTCGAGGCGTGACATGCACGGCGTCCGCCAAGTCTTCGACCCGCGTGAAGTCCCCTGCATCGACCAGCTCACAGGCACGTCGAATCAAATCATAAGTCGGATCCTCTATAACGCCGAGATCACAGAGTGGCAGAAGGTGACGCGCGAGGATCTCCCGGCGTATGCTCTCAGCAAGCTCAGTGACAAGGACGTCCCTGAGCCTTTTAATTTCCTCACCGAGGATCTGCTCAGCCGGCACCGCACGTCCCGTCAGTTCGGACGCATCCACCCCGAACGCCGTGGCGAACGCACCCGGCTGAAAAGCTACGCCGGTCACGCGCCCCTCGCGTGGCAACGTCACTTCGAAGACCTCCGGCACCACCCCGTGCACGAGCGCGACCGGCGTTGAGAACCCGTGCAGCGGGCCGGATCCGGTCTCGAACGTCAGGTGGATGACCGGGTCCGACAACACGCGTTGACGTCGCGCCTCCGCCAGCGGGCCCCAACGCACCCACCACATGTGCAGCACGAGCTTCGACAACCGGCCGTCGGCCATCACGCGGCCGTGCTCAATCGACCCGTCGTTGCGGCCGGGCGACAGCACGCGCCCCTCTCGGCGCATCTGTCGCAGATGTTCAAGCCCCACAGTCAGCACCCTAAGCAAGCTGAAGGCATGACGAACTATCGCCCCGAGGGCTACACGACGCTCACTCCGATGTTGGTCGTGACCGACGGCTCGGCAGCCATCGATTTCTATGAGAAGGTCTTCGGCGCCAAGGTCGCCGCGTCAATGACCGGACCCGATGGGACGGTCCTCCATGCGGAACTTGAGCTGGAGGACGGCCGCTTCCAGGTCATGGACGCGAACCCCGCCTATCGCATGGTCGGCCTCGACCGGGACAACGACGATGTCCCCTACAGCCTCACGATCTATGTGCGCGACTGCGATGCGACGACCTCGCAGGCGGTCGAGCACGGCGCGACGGTCCGCGAGCAACCAGACGACTTCGAGGTCACGGGCGACCGCTTCGCGTCGATCCGTGACCCGTTCGGTGTCCGCTGGACGATCATGACCCGCACAGCCGAACGCACTGACGAGGAAATCCAAGCAGGCTTCGACGAGTTCATGAAGGCGATGACCGAGCAGGGGTGAGGCCCGCAGGTGACGGGTCGGTACCCTCCAACACCATGACCCACCACTCCCCTCGCCCGGTCGCTCTCACCATCGCGGGCAGTGACCCGTCCGGCGGCGCAGGCATCCAAGCTGATCTGAAGACGTTCAGCGCCCTCGGCGCGTTCGGGACCACGGTCATCACGGCGCTGACCGCGCAGAACACCCGCGGGGTGACCGGCGTCCATGCCATCCCCGTCGACTTCGTCCACCAGCAACTGCAGACGCTGACGGACGACGTGCGCATCGACACGGTGAAGATCGGGATGCTCGCGTCAGCCGAATTGGTCCACGCTGTCGGGGAGTGGCTGGCAAAGCCGCCGCTGAACCAGGTGCCGATCGTCCTCGATCCCGTGATGGTCGCCACCGCCGGCTCGACGCTGCTCGAGTCAGACGCGGTCGCTGCGCTCCGGGAGATCCTCCCGTTGGCGTCGCTGATCACGCCGAACCTGCCCGAGGCCGGCGTACTCCTCAACACCCCACCCGCCACCTCCCTCCCCGAGATGCGCGAGCAGGCGGACGCGCTGCGAGAGTTGGGGACCGCCGTGCTGCTCAAGGGCGGCCACTTGGACGGGCCCGAGGCGGTGGATCTGCTGGCGGATTCGGAGGGGGTACGCGAGGTCAGCGCCCCGCGCGTCCCCACCCGGAATACACATGGCACGGGGTGCACGTTGTCGTCCGCAATCGCGGCGTTGCGTCCGCAGCGGGCGGGGTGGTTCGAGGCAGTGCGCGACGCGAAGGCGTGGCTCACCGAGGCGCTGCTGCACGCCGATGGGTTGGCGATCGGCCACGGCAGCGGACCGGTCGACCACCTGCATGCCTGGACTGCTCCCAGTTCCCCTGTCGACTAATCGTCCCGGTGGTATTCATGATCCATGACCCAACCGGACCGCGAACAACACGAACGGGACCGCGACGAGGCGCCCGGTGAACGACTGGATCGCCAGTTCAATGAGCTCCTCCAAGAGCTCCGGGTGACCCAGACGGGCATTCAGCTCCTAGGCGGTTTCCTGTTGATCCTGCCGTTTCAGCAGCGGTTCGGGGATCTGAGCGGCCCGCTGCGGATGACGTACCTGACCTCGGTCACCACAGCCACCCTGTCGATCCTTTTCGTCGTCGCACCGGTTCTCGCGCACCGATTGATGTTCGCGAGCCACCGCAAGGATGTGATCGTGACGATGGGTCATCAGTCCGCACGTGTGGGGTTGGCGCTCCTCGGAGTCACGGTCGTCACGGCGACGGCCCTCATCTTCGGCGTGGTGCTCAACAGCCACCTGGCGGCCCTCATCGCCGGCATCGTGGCGGGCATCATCTGCATCGGGTTGTGGCTGGCCTGGCCATTGACGGTGGCGAAGGCGCGTCCGGGCGGGACGCGGTACGCCCCCAGCCCGCACGAGGACAGCACCCGCTACGGGGAACGCCAGGAACACGACTGAACCGCTCGCTCAGCCCTGCACCCCGGCCACGATCATCCCGACCCCGGCACCGACGAGTCCCACCACCAGCACGGAGCGCCGGCCCAAATGCTCCACCGCCACGCGTTCGGCCGCTGGGGGTCGCGACCGAGGACGCTGAGGAAGAACCCGAGCGGCATGAGGATCGCCGCGAACAGCACGCCGGTCGCAGCAAGCCGCGCCCACTCGGGCACGCCTACCTGGGTATTCGACAGCCTGGCGCCCACCACGGACGCCGCACGCTCGAGCCCGGTGAGCGGGATGCTGCGAAGGCATGGCTGCGGTCATGATTCCACGTACGATTGACGGACTCCCACTCGGAAGGAGGACCCATGAAGAAGCTCTCGACGCAGGAGATCCTCCACCTGCGGGACAGTCAACTCAACGTATTCGCGAGCCTCGCCGTCTATGCCGGCGTCTGGATCCTCCTGCAGTTCCTGCTGAAGCTTGCCGATGTGGACATGCCGCTGGTGCAGTTCTTCGACCGGTACGGCAACTTCTCCGCCCCCGGCATCATCCTCGCCGCCTGCCTCGCGCTGTCAGCTTTCGTGCCCCACTGGGTCCTTCTCCGGCGCGCGGGCCTGTCGTGGCGCGAGGGTTCGCGGCTGATCCGGGATTTCAACTCGGGCCTGCTGGAACAGGTCGAGGATGAGGGAGTACGCGGGAGCCCCTGCCCCTCGACTGAGCAGGTGAACCCGACCCCGCCGGACGAAGGGCCTGGCGAGGACTCCGAATATTGGAAAGAGCGCTGGCTCGAGGTCATCAAGCCGCTGTCGGACGAGGATCGCGAGTCCCGCGATTGAACGAGACTCGCCTCTGCCGGGACGTTGTCAGCCCTATTGACTAGCCTCAGCCACGTGGACGATCCGCTGGCTGAAGGCCTTTATGACGCTCTGGTGACTTCGCAGCTTGAGGAGCGGCTGAAGCTCTCCCTCTATCAAGCCGATCGAGAGATGATCCACAAAGCTGAGCGCCCGGAGATTCTTGCCCGACATGTCTCTGGGGTGTTACGGCGAGCGTTAAGCGAACACCCCGCTGACACTCAGTTGCGCTTGGTCAATGAGATTGTGGCCGAGATCGGCACTGACGCTGATCGAGTGGTTGATGTGCAGCGACTTATTCGGCTGGCGGCGCCCCCAAAGCCCGGAGAAGTTTCCACCTATGGCGCGCACCCTTCGACTCCTTTGAGCGAAGCTGCGCTGCTCACGAATTCCGCTGGAGAACCCGCTGTCGGGACAGAGATCCGGGCTGAGCTCGAGAGCGCGGACCGAGTTGATCTGCTTTGCGCCTTCATCAAGTGGCATGGCCTCCGCACTTTGGAAAAGCAACTGATTCAAGTGGCCGAACGCGGAGTTCCGTTCCGAGTGATCTCGACGACCTATATGGGAGCCACTGATCGACGCGCCATTGATCGCCTGGTCCGGGACTTCGGCGCCGAGGTCAGGATGAGCTACGAGGTCGAACGCACCAGACTCCACGCGAAAGCGTGGTTGTTCCGTCGCGACTCAGGCTTCGATACTGCGTACGTTGGGTCGTCCAACCTGTCCCGCTCCGCCCTCCTCGATGGAGTGGAATGGAATGTTCGGCTTAGTTCGGTCGCGACCGCGACCCTCCTCCGCAAGTTCCGCGCCACGTTCGATAGCTACTGGGCTGACCCCAGTTATGAGGCCTATGACCCCGACCGCGACGGAGCCCGGCTCGATAACGCACTAGCAGAAGCCGGCGGCCGCAAAGATCGGGATCGGCAAACCCTCACGCTGTCCGGCCTTGAGGTGCGCCCCTATCCGCATCAGCAGGAGGCACTCGAAGCAATCGACGCTGAGCGCGCAAAGGGACACCACCGCAACCTCGTCATCGCCGCAACAGGAACGGGCAAGACGGTGATCGCAGCGTTGGATTATCGACGCCTGTGCCAAGAGACTGGGCGACGGCAATCGCTCTTGTTCGTCGCGCACCGCAAGGAAATCCTGCAGCAGGCATTGCGGACCTACCGCGAGGTGCTGAACGACGCGAACTTCGGCGACCTCTACGTTGCCGGCGCCCGACCGGCTCAATGGCGGCATCTCTTCGCCTCGATTCAGACCCTGAACGCTCGCGACGTCGCCGCCATTGAGCCCGATGCATTTGAGATCGTCGTGATTGATGAGTTCCACCACGCTGCCGCCCAGAGCTATCGGGCCATTCTCGACCATCTGACACCCGCCGAATTGCTGGGCCTCACGGCGACACCTGAGCGAACCGATGGGATCAACGTTCGCGAGTTCTTTGATGAGCGAGCTGCCGTTGAACTCCGCATCTGGGACGCACTCTCAGCGGAGTTGCTCTCACCGTTCCACTACTTCGGGATTGGCGACGGGACGGATTTGCGCTCTCTCGCCTGGTCACGGGGCGCCTATGACTTCGCTCAGTTGAGTCAGCTGTACACCGGCAATGATGCACGCTCAAGAATCATCCTGTCTGAACTGAACGACAAGATCGTCGACCCCAGAGGCATGCGAGCCCTAGGGTTTTGCGTGACCGTTGAGCATGCGCACTACATGGCTCGCGTGTTCACCGACGCCGGGATTCCCGCGCTGGCCGTTAGTGGCAACACGGCAGCCGGAGAGCGAGCCGATGCCCTAGTTCGCCTGAGCACACGAGAGATCAACATCATTTTCACGGTCGATCTCTACAACGAGGGCATCGATCTGCCCGACGTCGACACCGTCCTTTTCCTTCGGCCAACCGAAAGCGCGACGGTGTTCCTGCAGCAGTTGGGCCGCGGACTGAGACGCACCCGAGACAAGGCCGTCCTCACTGTCCTCGACTTCGTGGGTCATCAGCGCAAGGAGTTCCGCTTCGATAAGCGCTTCACGGCTCTGACCGGCATCGCCCGGTCCCATCTCAAAGACGCTGTAGACAGAGGATTCCCTTATCTCCCGTCCGGCTGCCAGATCATGCTCGACAAGACGTCCCAGGAGGCCGTACTCGAGAATTTGCGCGACCAACTCGGCTCTGGCTGGAAGGCGCTCGTCGAGGAGGTGCGCGCCATCCGGACTACGTCGCTTTCGGGGTTTATCGCAGAAACCGGAGTCGAGTTGTCTGATTTGATCCGCGACCGGGGCAAAGCCAACCCCCGGAGTTGGACTCGCGCCCGCCGGGAGGCCGGGCTTCCCACACCAACTGGAGGACCACAGGAAGCGCATCTGCTGCGACGGGTGGCGAACCTGGCCCACGTTGACGACGGGCTGCGCGCCCAGGTCTATTTGGATCTCCTCGCCGATGACGCCCCGCGCTACGAGGACCTCGACCCCCTCCAGCAGGCCGTGGCGCGCATGCTCTTCTTCGCGCTCTGGCCCGACCTGGGGGGCCACTCGAGCTACTCCGAAGGGCTGGCCACATTGGCCTCGGAACCCGCCTTTCGGGACGAGGCCAGTCAGGTAATCACCGATGCGTTCAACAGAGCTAGGCACACCCCTCGCCCGTTGCGGGGCATGGCGATGAACCCGCTGCGCACGCACGCGCATTATTCCCGAGAAGAGATCACGGCGGCGCTCGACTGGGCAAGCTTCGCGCGCACTCCGCAGGTCATGCGCCAAGGCGTCTTCCACGCGAAAGACTGGAATGCCGACGCGCTGCTCGTGACGCTGCGCAAGAGCGAGAAGGACTTCTCGCCCACGACCATGTATCGCGACTACGCCATCTCGTCTGAGCTCTTCCACTGGGAGTCACAGTCGGTGACGACGCAGCACTCCCCTACGGGCCAGCGCTACCTTCGCCAACGTGAGGACGGCAACAACATCGTGCTCTTCAGCCGTGACTTCGCCGACAGCGCTCTCGGCACCGCGGAACCCTTCCTCGCACTAGGCACGTGCGACTTCGTCCAGGCCGAAGGCGAACGGCCCATCGCGATCACCTGGCGGCTGCATCGACCGATGCCGCAGGACCACTTCCAGGCTGCGTCCGTGCTTGCCCGCTAGCGCCCGTCAGCCTCACGTGACTCGATCCCTGCCTCGTTGCACTGCGCGGTGTTAGGTTCCCAGCAGCGGTTTGACATAGGAGAAACCCATGGCTCGTGCACGATCGAGCTCGACGACGTCCCGCCGCGGGCTCTGGTTATTCCCTCTCGCAGGTGCTCTCATCGGAGCACTGCTTTCCCTCCTGATCGGACCTCATCCCACCTCGCTCGGCCCACCGACCGGTGACGCAGCCCTCGCCAGGGAGGCACAGGCGATCCTCGGCAACCTGGACGGGTACGGTGCCGTCTCGGTCGCACGCATCCAGAACGGCCAATCAGCGTGGGCGGGCTTCCCCGCCAAGGGGCGGTCGATCGATGAGCACAGCCGCTTCGAGCTCGGCTCGATCACCAAGACCTTCAACGGTTTGCTGCTCGCCGACGCCGTCGAGCGCGGCGAGGTGGCACCAGACGACCCGGTCGCGAACCACCTCCCTGAACTCGCCGGCAGCCCGGCGGGCACGGCCACGCTCGAAGAGCTCGCCAGCCACCGCTCCGGTCTGCCGTCGATCGCCCGCATGCCGATGGCGGAAATCATCTTCGAGGACATGGCCGGCGAAGAGCTCTCGGTCTTCGCCACCGGCACCGACGATCTGCTCGCCCAAGCCCGCACGCTGGAGCTGACCAACCGCGGGACGTTCGCGTACTCCAATCTCGGCGCCGCCCTCCTCGGCCACGCTCTCGCGCGCGCCGGTGGGGCACCCGACTGGGAGACTCACGTCAGCACTCGTCTCCTCGCGCCCCTCGGGCTGACCGAAACCCGCTTCGTGCCACCGGGCCAACGCGACCCCGCACTCGAGCAGCCCCGGCTCGCGGGTGGGCGTGCGGTGGAGGCGTGGACGGGGAGTGGGTACGCCCCAGCGGGCGCCGGCGTGACGACCACCGCCGCCGATCTGACGCGCTATGCCCGCGCCATCCTCGATGGCTCAGCGCCCGGCATGAGCGCGCTCGACCCGCAGTGGGACACCACGGGACTCCTCGCCGGGACGAGCCGGATCGGGCTCGCCTGGATGTCGTCCGGCCCGGCGGGGGCGGAGATGCAGTGGCACAACGGGGGTACGGGTGGGACGCGCACCATCCTCGCCATCGACCGCCACACGCAGACGGCGGCGATCGTCCTCAACAGCTCCAAGACCGACGTGACGGGCGCGGGCCTGCGGCTCGCCGGCGCGGATGACGGTCCCCCGCGGTTCCTGCTGAGCCTTTCGGAGCGGGATTACTACTGGATCCTCGGGCTCGTGCCCGTGCTCGTCCTCGCGATCGGTGCCCTGCGCGGGCGCAACCGACTGGGCGTCCTCGCGCGGACGTCGTGGGCACTCGGTGGCGTCCTGCTGATCTGGTTGGCGGCGCCGTGGAACTGGGTGCCGGGCTGGGTGTTCGGCCTTGCGGTCGGTGCAGTTGTGGCGTCACTCGTGGTGATCGGGCTGCGCTGGGGACGACTCCCTTGGCGGCCCCGACGATTCCTGGGGCTGAGTGTTCCGGTCCTGGCTCTCGGCGCAGCGTTCCTCGCGCTGATGCTCACCGTCACCATCCGCGCGCTCCGGATCGGTTAGCGCTGGGGACCCGGCGTTTGCCGACTATGTCAGGCGAGCGTTCCCGCCACGAGGAGCACCGCAGCGGCCACCGCAGCGACCGCGATGGCGATCGTTCGGGCCAGCTTGACCGTCAGCTTCGGCAACTTCTTGACCGCGAGGCCACCGAGCACGAGCCCCACCCCCAGCGCCGCCAATCCCACCGCGAACCCCGGCTTCGTCGCCGTCGGGAAGCCCATAAGTCCGAGAACCATCACTTGGGCCAGCGCTATGCACGCATTCACCACTCCGCGCGCTCGGGGTTCGGGCCAATCGTTGTCCCGCGCGTACACCCCCAACACCGGACCGCCCACACCACCCAGCGCGAACAACCCACTTGCTGCGACACCCGCGCCGATAGTGCCGGGGCGACCGACGAGCCGACCCGTGCGTACCCCCTTCAATGTCACCACCACCGCCACCACCGCGACCAGCCCGGCCAGCCGGGCCGCGATCTCGTGCGGAATCAGCCCGATGAGGAGCACCCACAGCGGCGCGGACAGGGCGATGGGGAGGGCGAGGGAGGTGAAGGGGCGGAAGGGTACGTCCCCACGCTCCCCCAGGAACGTCACCACCGAGATCAGCAATCCCAGCGTGAGCGCGATCCGCAGCCCCTCCGCGTGCCCGCAGGCGAGGATGGCGAGCGGCGGGATGATGAGCCGTACGCCGGTCCCGGCGACCACTTGCGTCACGCCAGCCGTCGCGACTCCGAGGAAGAGCACGACGAGCAGGAGGATGTCCACGGTCGTTCAGGCTAATGGCGGGCGCGTCGGAGGTATGGACGACGCGGCGGGTGGACTAGAGGGAGTACCCGCGCGGAGTCCTGTCCCCCCGCGCCCACAACTCCGCGAACCTGTCCGGCCCGACGAGGCCGTCGAGGCGGAGCAGCTCACCGTTGGGGTGCACGGCGATCATTGCCGCGGGCTCCTCGCGCCACACCAAGTAGTAGCCGTGGTCGCGGTGATAGATCGAATAGGCGATGGCTTCGGGTTTGGTCAGCCCGAGTTCCTCCGCGGCGATGTCGAGGAGGGCGGGATGGGCCTCGAGGCGCGGCGTACCCCCCGCCCCCATCACCCGCGTCCCCTCCGGATTGAACACCGCATCGACCTGACCGCCGACCAGCCCGACGAGATAGTTCTCGGGCAGGGCGAGGAAGTCGAGGAGGGCGGGGAAGGTGCGGATGATCTCGTACGCCGGCTTCCGCTCCAAGTGGATGTGCTCCGAAGGCTCGGCTGTCAGCGGGCCGAGGTGCCACCCGCTCGCGTCCTCCGGCCATCCGGTGCGCTTGATATAGATACTGTCCGCGTCGAGGGCATCGTGCTCGACGGTGATGTCCTCGTCGAACCGGATCGGTTCTGCGGGAGCGCCGATGAGGGCGGACGTGCGCGCCTGGGAGACCATCGCCGCGAGATGCGGGGTGAGGTCGTCGGTGAGCGGGCGTGCGGTCTCGTCGGCGCCGGTCGGCGGCTCGGGGCTAATCGGCGGTTCCTGGCCGCTCGAAAATGCAGGCCCCCGGAGACGGAGATCGGACCCGAGGGTGAGCACGGCCCAGCCGATGTCGATCGTGAGGTCCGTGAGCTGATCCTCCGGGAGCGTGGCGAGGTGCGCGAGCAAACCCTGCGACTCTTCGGCCCAGCGTTCGTCCGCGTCGAGGCGGAGGTGGCTGGCTTGGAGGGGTACTTCATAAGTGCGCACTGCCATCTGCCAAGACTGTCATCCACGACTGTGTGCTGGCCAACTGGTCGAAGGCAGGCTGTCGGCCTTTCTCGGTCATCTGGCTGAGGGTTGGGCTGGGGTTGGCGGAGAAATGGGCGCCGCGATGGGCGCACGATGGTGGATACGGTGGACGCGATGGCCCCCGGTGGCGCAGGGATGGCAATAGGCGCCCGCCGGGATCGCAATTGGCCTCCCTGTAGGCCGGCCGGGCTGGCGATAGGCCGCCAGGATCGCAAATAGGCCCGCCAGGATCGCAATAGGCCCGCCAGAATCGCAATAGGCCCGCGGGCCCCTCATTCCGCACGGTGTACATGGCGTGCGCGATGCAGCCGCGGCAGGCCCAATCGAGGGGCCGCGGGCCTATTACCGTTCCGGCGGGCGTAGTGGGAGGCCAAAAGCCGCCGGGGATGGCACAACCGGAACAATCCGTCCAGGAATGATGTCCATGGCTGTGGATAACCGCTTTGGAGGTGCCTGGGGCAGGCCAGACTAGTGCCGCCGTAACCCCCAGGGAGATCCCACGTGAAAAAGCTCGCCGCCGGCCTTGTCGCTGTTCTCGCGCTCGCCATGAGTGCCTGCGTCGATGCGCCGCAGCGTCCGATCGAGACCGTGACGCCGGTGCCATTGCCGGGCGACACCGTCGAGCCCCCAGCCACAGCATCCCGAACGCCGTCGCAGGAAGAGCTATCCGCGCAGGCGGAGCAGGCGTACCGGGCGTTCTTCAACGAGTGGAAAAGATTGGAGTTCCTAGGAGGCGCCGATGAGCCCACGCCCACACTGCTAGAGAACGGCGCAGGGAAATACTTGGAGGGAGTCATGCTCTTTCTCCGAGACCAGAAGTCGACAGGCTACGTAGTGCAAGGTGAAATGCCCACGGCTACTGTCGTTCCTCGGCCCGGTGAAGCCGAACTAGGCAGCGATCCCCGACTCACGCTTGCGGTCTGTGAAGACAGTCGATCCAGTTGGCACACCGACAGTAGAGGACGGCATGAGGGGACGCTCTCTCAGGGACTTGCCTATGTGAACATCGTCGACGGTCGGATGAAAGTCGTTTGGGCAAATACAGAGGTCGTTCAAGCGTGCGCGCTCTGAGGCTTCTAGCAGTCATCGTTCTCCTCAGCGTCGCAGTGGGAGGCCAAGCTGCCGCTGACCCCCCATCAGGCACCTCCGGCTTCGGCAACAACAGAGGCTCCGAAGTAGATCTCGATCCACGCTCTGATCGCGTCGATCTGAGAGGCTCCGTTTCCGGGAGCCGGCCAAGCCAGCGAGGGCGCGGAAGCACCAGCGGCGGTACCGGGAGCTCGGGCCAGCGATCGGTTGCAGCCGCCAACGACGCGCTTGCTGCCCGTCGTGCACTGCAGAACCGCATCTCCGCCGCGATCTCGTTCGCGCTCTGCGAGGCCCGGGCGCAGGCAGAACTTGACGCGACTCGCGCAAGTGGTGGCACCGCGCCGGTCTGCGCGGTTGCTTTTCCCGGGGCCGCCGCGGGCGGTGGCGCTGCACCCGGCGCCGGTGGCGCTGCTGCTGTCCCGCAGATCGACCCTGAGGTACTCGCCCGCGCCGCGCTTCTCCGGCTCCCCATCCCGTTGCCCGAGGCACAGGTGGGCCCGCCGCCGAGCATCAATGAGTGGAATATGGCGGCGGTGGGGTACCCGCTCTGGCTCTGGACCGACGACGAGGACACCCACACCGCGACGATCACCGAACAGGGCATCACCCTGACCATGACGGCAACGCGTCGCACGACCACGTTCGACCTCGGCGACGGCACTCGCATCCACTGCGGCACCACCACCCCGTGGACCACCAGCGTTGAGCCCGGCGCGGAGTCGCCGACGTGTGGGCATCGCTACGAGCACCCGTCGCTGCCGGGTACCTATGCCGTCACCGCCACCACCGTCTGGGACATCACCTGGGCCGCACTCGGTCAGACCGGCACCCTCGACTTCGAGCGCACCGGCCCCGCCTTGGACCTGCCGGTCGGCGAACTCCACGCACTGCGCATTGGCTGATCCGCTGCTGCGGCGGCCAATCACCCTTCTCACTGCCACAACCTCCAACGACGTGGCGTTCAGCGGATGGGACACGCGCAGTGCGGAAGTGATCCAGAATCTGGATCAGATCCGGAGCGCGCCACCCCCATACCCTGAAGCCCGCAGCCATTTCCTGGCCGCAGCCTCACCGCGGCGTACCAAATCCGCCCGCCGCTCCGCACCCAGGTCGAAGTCGGTCGACCGCACGGGACCGACGTCGACGAAGATCGTCCGCGCGATCGTGTCGGGGTCGTCGACGTGGCGCGCGTCGATGCCGTGCATGGCGGTGTCGACGAGGGCGAGACCGACCTGCAGCGCGTTCCGGACGGGCCGGGTGGGTCGGTCGTCCTCGCGGGCGGAGAGACGTGCGCCGATGGTCGGCCACCTGGCCGCCGACGGCTCCGGCTGATCGAAGATCGTGATCGGATAGTTCGACAGGAAACCGCCGTCGACGAGGCTGACCTTGCCGCGCCGCCCGCCGTAGTCGACCGGCCGGAAATAGAACGGGATCGCCGCCGACGCCCGCACGGCTCGCGCGACCGACTGCTCATCGGGATCGAGTCCATAGACCCCGAAGTCCCACGGCAGGAGCGTCATCCGCCGCCGGGAGAGGTCGCTCGTGACGACAACGAGGCCATATTCATGGTCACGCGCCAACGCCGACCCCGCATCCTCGCGCCGCAGGTCGCCGAAGGTGGAGACGTTGAGATCGGCGAGCACGCCGGTCAACCAATCCTCCAGGTATTGCCCTTCGTGCAGCCCACCCAGAAACGCCAGCGACGCCACGTCGGCCACCGGACTCAGCGGCCCGAGCATCCGGCCCCACCTGCTCGAGTCCGGGAACCGGGCCAGGTCCAGGGTCTCGATCGCGTCGCGCAGGCGGGTGATCGGTTCGCCGGCGCGTTGGTACGCCGCCACGAGCGCCGCGGTGATCGCACCCGCCGAGGTGCCGGCCACGCGCTCGAACCGGAAACCGTGCTCGGCCAGGACGCTCAGCACGCCACCGAACGCGACCCCTTTGACCCCACCGCCCTCCAGCACGAGGTCGGCACGCTGGGAAACCGTGGGCTCGGGTCCGCCGGTCATGGGCGCAGGGGGCTGGGACACGGTGGCGACAATAGCCGTGGTGCTGCCGTCACCCCGCTGCGCCGGCAGGGTGGTTCGTCGCCGTCCTGTGTTCCGGCTAGTTCGAACTCGACGCATATTTGTAACGACGCGTAACGCCGTTGACGCCCAAAGCCCGCGCCGGTTTTCTAGCATTTCTCCATGGCAGCCCCACGCATTGCGATCGTGCAACTCGACGAGAGAGCACCGCTCGATCGACTCAGCCATTGCTTGGCGGGTGCGGTCCTGCGCAACGTCTCCGTCTGGCGCCGCACGCTGCCCCCGACGCAGGAGCTCGGGGACGGGATCATCGTGCTCGGCGGGCTCGCCAGCGCGCACGATCCCGAGCTCTGGATCCAGCCGATCAAACGCATGATGCGGGAAGCGGTGGACCTCGACATCCCACTGCTCGCCATCTGCCTGGGCCACCAACTGCTCGCCGAGGCCTTCGGTGGCACGACCACGGTCAACGACCCGGGCGGCGGCGAGCACGGGCCGGTGGAGATCGAATGGCTTCCGGCGTCCGCGGGCGACCCGACGCTCGGGCGTGCAGCTGCGGCCGAGGCATCCCTGTTTCCCGGGTGGCACAGCGATGTCGTCACCCGGCTGCCCGCAGGCGCGACGGAATTGGCGCGGAGCCCCGCGTACCCTCATCAAGCCTTTCGCATCGGATCGGCCGTGGGCGTCCAGTTTCATCCCGAGGCGTCACCGGAGCTCGTGACCGCCTGGGCCGAGGCCGGCCCGGGCGACGCGATGCTGATGCGCAGAACCATGCGCCGCGTCGACGCCAGCATCTTCCGCAACGGAGCCCTCGTCGGGCACGGCTTCATGGGGGCGGTGAAAGCGCACGCGGACCGCGAGGAGAGCGGCTCGGAGTGGGTCGCCTGACGCAGGCGCGACCGATCAGCTCTTGATCGCGAGATCGAGGACTTCGGCGTTCGGCAACTCGGCAAGCGCCGCAGCGTCAATCGCGATCTTGCTGCCGCGCAGTCCGGAACCGATCACCACCAGCCCGGCGTCGGCCACACCGCGGTCGATGAGAATCGGCCAATCCGACGGGAGGCCGACCGGCGTGATGCCGCCATATTCCATGCCCGTCAGCGTGGTCGCCGTCTCCATCGAGGCAAACGACATCTTCCGAGCATCCAAGTGCTTTCGCACGACCTTGTTCACATCCGCCCGGTCCGTCGCCAAGATCATGATCGCGGCCATCTTGGTCACATCCCCACGACGTCCCTCGACCACGACACAGTTGGCCGACTCGGCCATGCCGACCCCATAGGCGGCACAGAACTCCGCGGTGTCCGCCAGCGACGGATCGATGGGCGCCACCAGAGCCCGTACGTCGCTCGTCTGGCCGAGCTGCACGAGGGCATCAGCGGTCGGTGGCGCGACCAGCTCGGGATGGTCGAGCGCGGGCTGCCAGTCCAGATTTCCAGGTCCAGTGCTCATTCGGCGAGCCTAACCGGCTGGGGCAGTGCAGCACTGGCCACAGCCACCTGCACCGGTTCGATCTCGCCAGGCGGCATGCCCGCGGGGGTACTTTCGCCCAGCGCCCTAGCATCGATCAGTGCCCAACCTCCGATCGATGTTCGCTGACACGCGTCCACTGCAGAACTCGCATTTCCGCAGGCTCTGGACCGCGAACATCGTCACGGTCATCGGCGCCCAGCTCACGGTGGTGGCGGTTCCGGCGCAGATCTACGAGATCACCCGCGATTCCGCCTATGTGGGGCTGACCGGCCTCTTCGGGCTCGTCCCGCTGATCATCTTCGGCCTCTGGGGCGGCGCGCTCGCCGACGCATTCGACCGCCGCAAACTGCTGTTGGTCTCGACGCTCGGCATCATCCTCACCTCGGCGATGTTCCTTGCGATCGCGGCGACCGGCTTCGACAACGTGTGGGCGATCCTGGTCGTCTTCGCGCTCCAACAAGCCTGTTTCGGCATCAACCAGCCGACCAGGTCCGCTGTGCTCCCCCGAATCCTCCCGACCGATCAACTCCCGGCGGCCAACGCCCTGAACATGACCGTGATGATGTTCGGCGCCATCGCCGGTCCGCTGGTGGGCGGCGCGCTGATCCCGATCACCGGCTATGCCCTGCTCTATCTGATCGACACCCTGTTCCTGTTCTTCACGATCTGGGCCGTCATCAAGCTCCCCGCCCTGCCGAGTCTCCACGACATGGGCGCTCCGGGGCTGCGATCGGTGATCGACGGGTTCAGATATCTCGCCGGCCACAAGGTTCTCCTCATGTCCTTCGTGGTCGACCTCATCGCGATGGGGTTGGGTATGCCCCGCGCGCTGTTCCCGGAGATCGCGTCGGTCACCTTCGGCGGTCCCCCGGGCGGTGGATTGGCGTTCGCGCTCCTGTTTGCCGCGATCCCGGCCGGCGCGGTGCTCGGCGGGGTGTTCTCCGGCTGGGTGTCCCGGGTCGAACGTCAAGGGCTGGCTGTGGTGGTCGCGATCCTGGTCTGGGGTGCCGCGATCACTTGCTTCGGATTGGCGCTGATCCCCGCGGGCGGGCGACTTCTGCCGTGGCTTCCGCTCGCCATCTTCTTCCTGATCGTCGCAGGGGCCGCCGACATGAGCTCCGCGGCTTTCCGCTCGACCATGCTGCAGGAGGCGGCGAGCGACGAGGTCCGGGGTCGCTTGCAGGGCGTGTTCACTGTGGTCGTGGTGGGCGGTCCGCGCGTCTCCGACGTGCTCCACGGCGCTGCCGGCTCTGCCTGGGGTGCGATACCGGCGACGGTCGGCGGCGGCGTCCTCGTCATCGTCGGTGTCGTTCTGGCGACAATTCTTGCGCCGGTCTTCGTGCGGTACCGCGTCATCCGCGCCCGCTGAGCGTACGCTGCTGCACATGTCTCGCATCTCCCTCGGCCTTGCCGCCGCTGCCCTGCTCGTCGTCTCCGCCTGCGGAAACTCCCCCGACACCACTGCACCGCAGGAGACGCCTCCCGCCCCCATCGTGACGAGTCCCGCGGCCACGCCGACGCCGGCGGAAACGGCGTCCGCGACCGCCACTCCCACGGCAACTCCCGACGGCACCGCCACGCCGGCCGCGACCGCAAGCCCCGATGGGACCGCGACCGCCTCCCCGACGGCCACTGCGGAAGCCGCCCGCGAGCTGCCCGCGAGCGTCGAGGGCTTCAATCGGGTCAACCAGCGAACGGAGGACGGTGTGCGCATCGGCACGTACCGTTCCAACGACCTCGGCGCCGTCGTCGAGATCCGTCTCGCCCGGGGCGCTTCGGCGCGCGAGATGATCACCGAACTCGGCGGCACCAACCCGACCGAAGTCGGCTCTGCGACCTGCAGCACCCAGGGCGACACCATCTGCGCCCAGGAGCAGGACGGACTCACCGCGGTGGTATCGAGCAAGCAACTGCCCGCCGGCATCGTCTCCCAGCTGACCACCCAGGTGCTCGAGGCCGACTGACGCATCCGTTATGGCGGCAGAGCCGGACGCCGGCGGCGGCCACCGCGATCGTCGGTGGCCGCGCTGGGTCTATGGGGTGGGCGAGGAGCCGGATGCTCGGTTCACGCTCGCGAACGAACGGACGTTCTTGGCCTGGATTCGAACCGGGCTCGGCTTCGTGGCCGCGGGGATGGCGGCTGCGGCGTTGGCGGGGTACGCAGGCCTGACCGACCCGCGGGTTGCCATTGCTGCGTTGCTGTTGGTCGGTGGGGGCGTTCTGGCCGGTGTGATCGCGCTCCTGCGATGGATGGTGCAGGAACGGGCGATGCGTCTCAATCGCCCGCTCACGTCGTCCACCGCGCTGCCTTTGTTCACTGTGGTGCTCGTGGTGGTCGCCGTGCTCGGTCTGACCCTGTTCCTGTGAGCGGTGATGGCTGAGCGGGGCGAGGACGGCGCTGACGCCTCCGTCTGGGACGTGGGGCTCCAGCCGGAACGCACTCGGCTGGCATGGCAGCGGACCTCGCTGGCGTTGTTGACGGCCGGATTGGTGGTGGCGCGGTTCGTCGGTCATCACCACGCGACCATCGGTGTGGCGGCGGCGGCTGCCGCAGCATTCCTCGCAGGCGCGACCGGCGTCGCCTCGACCCGCCGCTATCGGAACGCCAACCGCCGCCTCGATCTCGACCGCCCGTTGCAGGGAGGTCTGGTCCCGCTCTTGATGACGTTGGCGTTCCTGGTGGTCGGCATCGGCGCAGCGATCTATGTCCTGGTCAGCTGAGGGCACGCCCTGTTCACTCCGGCCCGCCCTTCATCCGTTCCAGCCATGTTCGTCCAACCGATCCGAACGGCTCCCGACGGGCACGCACTGCGGTGAGCAGTTCGTCCGCGGTGCGGCGTACCCTCTCCACCAAATCCGACGGATAACCCATCTCGACCTGATGCGCGGCGAACTCGTCCTCGTCCGCGATGAACACCTCGCCGGACACCCGGCGGACCACGTCGAGATCGAGATCGATCGCCCGCGACTCGTGGCCGTTCCACTCCGGCGGTGACGCGAGGTCGACATAGATCTCGCTCTGGAGACGGGAGGAGCGCTCGTTGAAGGTGGCGACATACCAGTCATCCGGCAACAGCGTCACCCAGTGCGCGTCCGCCGTGAACCGGAATCCGGGCCGTTCGCAGATCCCTCCGGGGCGCCCGCCGACCCATCGGCCGAACTCGTCCTCGCCCAGGAAAACGGTCTCGAACTGCCAATGCGGGCGGCCGTCGAACTTCCGATAGCGCTGCCAGACGGTGTCCCCGGGGGCGAGTCCGTGGGTCGGATCGTGGCTCACGGGGTCACCTTAGCGGGGCGGGTTTTGGGAGGGGGGTACGCGTGCTCCCGATCTGACCCGCTCAGCGGATCAGATCCGGACGGCGCCGACCTCTTCACGGAAGAGCCGCCCACGCCCCCGGACAGCACGATGGCGGCCCAGCCCGAAGAGGACTGAGCCGCCACGTGTGCGACGAGAGTTGCGGTGGATCAGATCACTGCGCCGGCGGCGAATAGATGATCTCCTCCAGGTCCACCGGACCCTGCAGCGACCCGAGCTCGACCATCACGTCGTTCCAGACGGCGATCTTGTCAGCGGTCGGATAGCCGGCCTCCCACACGGGGAGATGCATCTTGGCAGCGACCTCGGGTGAGGTCTGGCTGTAGGTCGGGACCAGCTCCCGGACACTTTCCGGATCGTCGGCGAGATCAGCGTTGGCCTTCTCCACCGCGCGGGCGAATGCCGCGACCGTGTTGGGGTTGTCCTCGACGAACTTCTCGGTCATGCCGATGCCCGCGAGCGGTGCCGTGGCGGTCTTGCCGGAGAAGTTGGAGAACAGCTTGGTCATGCCGGCTTCCGTCATCTGGGTCTGGAACGGCTCGACCGCCCAGGCCGCGTCGATCGCCCCCCGCTCCAGCGCTGCGGTCATGTCGGGGAACGGCATCTCGATGAACTCGACCTGAGCCGGATCGACGCCCTGCTCGGTGAGCACGCTCTTGATCGACAGCTCACCGGTGTTGTTCAGGGTGTTGACCGCCAGCTTCTTGCCGACGAGGCCCTGCGCATCGGCGATGTTCGCCTCCGGGTTCACGAACACCCCGGCGAAGTCCTCCGACCCACCGACACCGAGCGCCACGATCTTCACCTTGGCGACGTTCTGCTGCGCCAAGAGGAAGGACGGATAGGTGCCGAAGACACCGTCCAGGTCACCCGCGACCATGGCCGGCAGCGCCGCCGCGCCACCCTGCGCGGTCTGCGGGGTCACCTTGAGCCCTTCGGCCTCGAAGTAGCCCTCGTTGATGGCCCGGATCAGTCCCGCCTGATCGGCGACGGGGATGAACCCGATGGTGAGTTCGGTCTTTTCCGGCGCACCGTCGCCGCCACCGCCACCGGCCGGCGTACCCCCGGTCCCGGCCCCGTCGCCGCCGCACGCGGCGAGGCTCAGGGCCAAGGTGGCGGCTGCCACGACGGCGCCGACCTTCTTTGCTGCTGATCGAAACATCACTGTTCTCCTCTTGTCAGGCCGTGCGCCGCACGGTTTCGCCTCGTTCGGCACTCAGCTCGTGACCGGGCGGGGCATTGCGAATCAGTCGGGCGACCTCACCCCGCAGATGGATGAAGGCCGGGTCCTCCTTGGTGGTGATCTGGTCGCGTTCGCGACCGAGGGGGACGTCGAGGATGGTCTGGACGACCGTCGACGGCTTGGACAGCACGACCACGCGGTCGGCGAGATAGACGCTCTCGTCGATGTCGTGGGTGACGAACAGGATCGTCATGTCGAACACCTCCCGGACCTTCAGCACCAGGTCCTCCAGGTCCTCGCGGGTCTGGGCGTCGATGGACGCGAACGGCTCGTCCATCAGCATGATCTTCGGCCTGTACGCCAACGCCCGCGCGATCGCCACCCGCTGCTGCATGCCACCGGAGAGCTGGCCGGGATATTTCCGCTCGTTGCCCGCAAGGCCGACCGCCGCCAACGACTCGGTCACCCGCGACTGCTCCTCGGTCTTGCCGAGCTTCAGGTGACGCAGCGGGAAGCGGACGTTGCTCTCCACGGTGAGCCACGGGAACAGCGACCCGCGATAGTCCTGGAACACCATCGCCAGCCCCTCGGGCACCGCCGTGATCTCCTCGCCCAGGAAGTGGAGGCGTCCGCCAGTGGGCCGCATCAGCCCGGCCATCGTCCGCAGGAGCGTTGTCTTGCCGCAACCGGACGGGCCGACGATCGACACGAACTCGCCCTGGTCCACGTGGAAGGTGATGTCGGCGAGCGCGGTGTTGGCAGTCGGCCCCGCGCCGTAGGTGTGCGTCAGGCCATCGATATCGAGCAGGGTCATCGTCTGTTTCTCCGGTTTCGGTGCGGTGCTCACGAGACCTCCCGGCCCGAGAGGCGCTGCCACTTGAGGATGCGGCGTTCGACCACGGTCAGGAGCAGGTTGAGCAGATAGCCGAGGACGGCGAGCAGCAGGATCGACGCCCACATGTTCAGGATCGCGAAGCTCCGCTGTGCCTGGACGAGCTGATAGCCGATGCCGCTGGAGGACGCGATCATCTCCGAAATCACCATGAGGATCAGCGCCAGCGACAGCGACGTGCGAATGCCGGCCAGGATCTTCGGGCCCGCAGCGGGCAGGATCACCCGGAACAGGCGCCCGATCGGCTGGATCCGGAACACCTTGGCCGCCTCGATTGTCAGCGGCCGCACCCCGCGCACGCCCTCGATCGTGTTCAGCAGGACCGGCCAGACGGTGCCGAAAGCGATGAGCGCGACCCGCATCTGGTCACCGGTGCCGAGGATGATCAGGAACACCGGGAACAGCGTCGGCGGCGGCACAGCACGCATGAACTGGAGGATCCAGTCGAGATAGGCCTCGATCGTGGCGCTGAGCCCGATGACCACGCCGAGCGCGATCCCGACGACGACCGCGAGACCGAACCCGGTCAGGGCGCGGCCGAGGCTCGGCAGGACATCCCGCGACATGCTCGTGGTGATGATGCCGTCCGAGCTGGGGAGCCACAGATCCATCGCGCGCTCGAAGATGCGCAGCGGTTCCGGGAAGAAGGGGGACGACATCATGCTCGTGGTGACCTGCCAGAACACGAGGATGCCGACGAGCACGAGCCACCGGATGCCCGTGTTGACCCACTTGGGGAAGCTGCTGCGCTTGGTGGCCGGGGTGACCGGCGGAGTCGCGGTGTCGACGCTCATGAGTGCTGCTCCTTGCGCCAGGCGAAGATGATGCCCTCGACCCACTTGAGGATCGCGTTGACGAGCACGCCCAGCACGCCGGCGACGATCGTGCCGGCGAACACCTGTGAGGTGGAGCCACCTCCGGTCTGCACGGAGAGGATCCAGGAGCCGAGACCCATCGGCGTGCCCGCCAGCAGCTCCGCCGACACGGTCACGATCAGCGCGATCGCCGCCGAGATCCGGATGCCCGTGAAGGCGAACGGCGCGGTGTGCGGCAGATAGACACGGGAGATGGTGTCCCACCAGGAGAGCCGGAACGTGCGCGCGGTTTCGCGCGTGACCGGGTCGATTTCGCGGGCGCCGTAAAGCGTGTTGAGCAGGATCGGCCACAGAGCGGCATAAAGCACCAGCATGAACTTCATCTGGGTGCCCTGACCGAACACAAGGATCGCCAACGGGACGAGCGCGACCGCAGGGATCGGGCGGAGGAACTCGATGAGCGCGCGGGAGGCCTCATAGACGATGCGCAGCGACCCCAGGATCAGGCCCGCGGTGACACCGATCACCGAGGCCAGCCCCAGCCCGATCGCCCACGCGACGAGGGTAGAGCCGACATGCGCCAGGAACTCCGGCGACCCGAGGAGGCTGACGAGGTCACTCAACACCTGCGAGGGAGGCGGCAGCATCGTCGGCGGGACGATGTTGGTGCGGCTCAGCACCTCGAGGATCACCACGAGGACGATGACGCCGATCGCCCCCTGCGCCGGGCGCAGGTTGAGCTTGCGCTGCGGCTTGGCGGGAGCCGGGGATGCTGGGGCCGGAGCGGTCGCCGACGCGGTGGGGGCCGTCATCGGGTGGCCTCCGCGGGTTGACCCTTGGCCAGCAAGTCGCGGCCTCGAGCCAGATATTCAGGCGTGTGGTTGGCGACGGATTGGCCGCCGAAGAGATAGGCCAGGCCAAGCGCCCCGCGGATCTGCTCCTCGCTCGCGCCGGCTCGCAACGCCGCGGCGACGTGGAGCGCGGTGGCATCGCGGACCTGAACGCCAAGGACCGCGACCAGAATCAGCTGGACCGTGACGGGATCGAGGTGCGGGTTGGCGAGCACCAGGCTGCGGGCGTGCTCCTGGGCCCGGAGCAACTCCGGGTCGTGGATCGCCATGTCATCGAGGCGGGCCTGCACCTTGGGCGGGACGAACCCGAGCATGTCGACATAGACCTGCTTGAGCTTGCCCAGCTCCTCAGCAGACATCGGCTGCGGACCCTCCGGTCGATCGCTTGTGGCCATGCCACCACATGCTGAACCATCCACGAACACATGTCAATAGTTATCTATTGCTCTTGAAGGGTCTATGGTCGGGGCACGGATTGGTTGGCACGGATTGGCGAGGAGGCTGGCATGTCGCTGCGCATGGCAATCCTGGGCGTGCTCGACGGGCGACCCATGACCGGCTATGAGCTCGGCGCATTCTTCGAGGCAAGCGCCAACTGGGTCTGGAACGCCAAGCTGAGCCAGATCTATCCGCTGTTGAACTCGATGGCCGACGAGGGCGTCATCAGCCGCGAGGAGGAGGCAACCGGGCGACGCCACTCCACCCGCTATGACATCACCGAGGAGGGCAAGGAGGAGCTGCGCGACTGGCTGGCAGCCGAGCACCCGCTTCAAGCCGTGCGGGACAGCGCTTTCCTGCAGGGCCTGTTCCTGGAACTGCTCGACGCGCACGAGGTCGAGGCGGTGCTCGACGCCTTCATAGCCCAGCACGAAGAGCGCATCGCCGGCTGGCGCGAGCATCAGCGACAACTGCTCGACGGCGAAACCCAACTGATCCGGGAGCGCATGGAGTCCCGCCCCGCCCACCAGCACGACCGGATGCGGATGATGAAGGCGCTCGTGTTCAGCGGCCTGGTCCGCCAGTCCGAAGCCGCCATCTCCTGGGCCAGGGACATGCAGGCCGCCAGCCACCTCAATGAGGGCATGGGACCGGAGTGAGCCAAATCAAATAGATAACTGTTGACACATTCGCCTGCGAGTTCATAAGGTTCGGTGCTATGACCAATGACGGTGTGCTGCGGGCCTCCGACCTCTGGGCCGCCGGCCGCGTCCTCGCGGCTGAGGGTCTGGTGAACGCCTTCGGGCACGTTTCGGTCCGCCTCGACGAGACCACGATGGTGATCACTCCGCCCGTTGCGTTGGGGACCCTCACCGCGGACAGCGCGGGCGATCCGGTCGATCTCGCGGCCGACGACCTCCCGGCGGGCACGCCCAAAGAAGCCTGGATCCACGTCGCGATCTATCGGGCCCGCCCCGACGTCACAGCGATCTGCCGGGCTCAGCCGGAGCACGCAACGGCCCTCGCCTCTGCCGGGGTGCCGATCCGCCCCCTTCACGGCCAGGGCAGTTTTCTCGGCGCCGAGGTTCCGGTGTTCGAGGATTCCCGCCTCGTCCGGGACGCGAGTCGGGCCGAGTCGCTCGCCGCCGTCCTCGGCAGCAGCGAGGGTCTCGTGATGCGCGGCAACGGCGCGGTCACGGTCGGCAGCTCGCTCGGGGAGGCGGTCGGCCGAATGTGGGTGCTGGAGAAGTCCGCACGGATGAACTCGATCGCCGCTGCAGCAGGCGCACCGACACCCCTCCCCCAGTCCGAACAGGACGCGTGGGCCGCCACCTCGAGCGAGCTCCTCGGCCGCATCTGGACCTATCTGACCGACCTGCACGCCCCCAGCAAGGAGCCGACATGATTCACCTGACCGACCTCGCCTACGTCCGCATCGGCACGCGCGAGATGGACGCGCAGCTCGACTTCGCCCAGGACATCGTGGGACTGGAGCTCATCAAGCGGGAGGGCGACACGGCCTATCTCCGGGCGGACAACCGACACCACTGTGTGGCGTTCATCGAGGGTGATGAGGTGGGCACGCTGGCGCACGCTTTCACGCTCGCCGGGCCGGAGGAACTCGCCGCCGCGGCCGCCGAATTGGAGGCCGCCGGGCTGCAGGTCCATCGAGGCACCGTCGACGAGGCACAGGCCCGCCGCGTCCGCGACTTCATCTCCTTCGTCGCACCGGGCGACAACCGGGTCGAGCTCGTGATCGGACAGGTCCACGTCGAGTCGCGGCCCGTGCGGTGGTCGCGGCCGGCCGGCATCACGGAATTCGGGCACATCGGCATCGAGGTGCCGGACGTGATGGAGGCCCACGGATTCTGGACCAAGCACTTCAACATCAAGGTTTCGGACTGGATCGGCACGACCGCCTGCCTGACCCGCTTCGACCCGGTCCACCACAAGCTGGCGCTGTTCAGGGACGTCACCGGGCTTGCCCACATCAACTTCCAGGTCGAGTCGATCGATGACATCATGCGCAGCTGGCACTTCTTGGAGGACAACGACGTCGAGATCACGATGGGCCCGGGGCGCCATCCCCAGTCGACCGCGGTGTTTCTCTATTTCAAGGGGCCGGAGGGGCATACGTGGGAATACTCGTTCGGTGTCCGTCTCATCCCCGACGACGACGCCTGGACGCCCCGCTATTTCGACCCCAGCGAGCCCGACTTCATCGACATGTGGCGTGGCGCTGTCCCCGCAGCGCGGCGGCGGGCCGACTGACGCAGGCTGTGCCCGTGGCAGCATGGAATCGGAGGGCCGATGCATTTCCTTGCTGTTCGTCGCGCGGGTGCCTATGCGCTCGATTGCTGCACCTATTTCGTCATCGCCTCGGCCACCGTCCCGGTCGGTCTGATCGTCAACCGACTGGCCGGTGTCCCGAGTCACGGGCTGGTGCTCGTGATGAGCGCCATCCCACCTGTCATCGCGACGCTCTGGGCCGCACGCGTGGAATCGGCCCGGCATCGCGCCACTCTCGGCAAGCGGTGGCAGAAGCTGATCGTGGTCCCGGCCACTGACGGACTCGACGAGTCGGACCAGCGGATCCGGTTCGGCCAAGCGCTGCTGCGGAACAGCCTGAAGATCCTCGTGCCCTGGCAACTCGGCCACATCATGGCGATCGAGGCGATGTATGGCGGTTTCGAGAACCGCGAACCCCTCGCCCTCGGCGCTGCCGTCATCTTCTATCCCTTGGTGGGCGTGTTCGCCTGGTTGCTGCTGCGGGACGAGGGCCGCGGGCCGCACGACCGCATCGCCGGGACGCGGGTGGTCCCCAGTCAGTGATCCGGTTGCCCCGGGGAAGGTCGGTTTCCGGTGCGACGCAAGCCCGCTCTCGGGTCAGACCGGAGTCCCCACTTCGAGACGAGCATTCGACCAGCCGGAACATGCGCTAGGGAATCCATTGATCGGCACGTAACAATTCCGGGGTGACTGCCGCAACGATTCCCAGTGCCCCGAAGCCCGACAGCCTCCCCGAGAACACCGTCCGCGCCGCCGTGCCCCAGGTCGCGCGTGGCTTCGTGCTCGGGGCGGTCGACGTCGTCCCCGGCGTGTCCGGCGGAACCGCGGCACTCGTGCTCGGCATCTATCGGCATTTGATCTCGTCGCTGCACCACATCTCCAAGACCGCCACGCGCGCCCTGCGGGGTGACCTGCCGGGCGCGAAGAACGGCGTACGCCGCATCCCCGCCCTCTGGCTCGGCGGCCTCGGCCTCGGCATCGTGACGGTGGTGTTCCTGCTGGCCGGTCCCTTGGAACATGCGCTCACCAACCATCCCGTGGCGCTTGCCGGGCTCTTCCTCGGCCTCATCGTCGCCGCGGTGCTCCTGTGCTGGCGCCAGCTCTATTCGACGACCCCACTCACGTTCGCACTCGTCGCCGTTGCGGCGGTCGTCACGTTCTTTCTGCTCGGCCTGTCCCCGGCGAGCACCGGCGCGGCCAGCGAACCCCCGGCGATCTGGGTCTATTTCTTCGCGGGTGCCGTGGCGATCTGCGCGATGATCCTGCCCGGCATCAGCGGCTCGTTCCTGCTGGTGTTGATGGGGATGTATGTCCATGTCCTCGCGGCCGTCGCCACCCGCAACTTCCTCGTCCTCGGCATCTTCGTCCTCGGCGCCGCCACCGGGCTCGCGCTCGCCGCGTCGGGTCTGAACTGGCTCCTCGGCCGCTATCACGACCTCGTCCTGGCCGCCATGATCGGCCTGATGATCGGCTCGGTCCGTCTGCTGTGGCCGTGGCCCTCCGGCCTCGGCGGCACGGAGCTCGCGTTGCCGACCCTGGCGACGTTCTGGCTGCCCGCGCTGTTGGCCGTCAGCGGCTTCGCGCTCGTCATGGGCGCTGACCTGCTGGCGCGAAAGGTGCGCGGTTCGGACCCCGGCGTCGAGGTCTGAGTCCCCTCAGCGGGCTTCAGCGGGCTTCGACACGCATCGGCAGCCCACCCTCGGGAGCGAGCACACCCGCCATCACCCAGCGAGGCGGCGGCCCGACCAGACGTGGCCGGAACCTCCTCGCGAGCACGGCCAGCAAGAGATGTGATTCCAGCAGCGAGAAGTGGTTGCCGATGCAGACGCGCTCGCCGGTGGCGAACGGATGGTATGCCTGCGGGTGCCGCTCCGCCTCCGCCTCCGGCGTGAACCGGTCGGGATCGAATCGCTCCGGGTCGGGCCAGAATTCCGGGTGGCGATGGGTGAAATAGGGAGCGAGCATGACCGCTTGCCCCTCGTCGATCTCGAACCCCTGCACCTGCGTCGCCTCGACCGCGTCCCGCACATAGAAGGGCGCAGCGGGATAGAGCCGCAGGACTTCCTTCACGACCTGCAGCGCATAGGGCAGCGCCCGGAGATCTTCGACCGTGGGGGCACGATCGCCCACGACCGCGTCCAGTTCGGCGGCGAGCTTCTCGTCCACTGACGGATTCGCCGCCAGTGCCGCCCACGTCGCGGCCATCGTGCGTGCCGTTGTCTCGTGTCCGGCGAAGAACATGGTGATGGACTCGTCGCGCAACAACGATTCCGCCATCGGCCGCCCGTCCTCATCCCGCGCGGCCATCAGTCTCGCCAGCAGGTCGTTCTGGGGCGGATCGGCCAAGGCCCGGCGTTCAGCAATGATCCCCCGGATGTATTCATGCACGTCGTCCCGCGCGCTCGCGTACTCCCGAAACGATCTGGACGGCACCCAATCCGGCAGATGCGGACCCATCCGCCGGGTCGTGAACCTGATCATCGTCTCGACGCGACCCTTGAGTCGCACGATGTCGTCATCGGCCGCCGTCCCGAACAGCGCCCGCACGATGATCGCCGCGGTGAGCTCCATCATCTCGTCGCCCATGTCGACGGTCGCTCCGGAAGCCGCGAGCTGCGCCCAACGATCCTCGACGCGCTGGGCGTCGGTGAGCATGATCTCTGCGTACGCCTGAACCCCACGCGGCGTGAAGAACGGCGCCATCAGCCTCCGCTGCCGTCGCCACAGGTCGCCGGTGCTGGCGACGAGACCGTCCCCGGTCAGATATCTCCGCACCCCGTCATAGCTCTTCCGCTTGTCGAAAGCGCGTCGGTTGGTGAGGTTGACCTCGCGCACGGCGTCGGGATGGACCGCGATCACCATTTCCCCGACGCCGAGACGCAGCCGGAAGGTGTCGCCGTGCGTACGCCACGCCGCGCCGACGGCGTCCAAGAACCCGTGCCGGGCGATTCCGGTCAGGGAAGTCATCAGGCCGGGTCCCGGCAGAGTGGTCGTGCTCATAGGTATCCTTCCTCCGCTTTCGCCGCCACTGCGATCAGCAGCGCGTCCTCGTGCATGCGCGCACCGAGCATCGCGCCGAACGGCAACAGCACGCCGTCCACCTCCTGCTCGTGCACAGGCAGGGAGATCGCCGGCCGGCCGGTGAGGTTGTAGATCGATGTCCACGGCGTGAACCGCGTCTGGGCCGCGAAGTCCCCGGCAGGGTCGTCGTCGTTGCGCAGCGATCCGTGCCTTGCGGGCGGCTGCGCGAGGGTCGGGGTGAGGATGATGTCGAACGGATCCCAGAGCTCGGCGGTGCGGCGGGTGACCGACTGGGCGGCCAGGAGGGCTTGGGCGTGGGCTTGGCCCGAGAAGGTACGCCCCCGCTCCCGCAACCAGCGCGTCAGGGGTCGCAGCTGGTCCTCAGCCTCCTCGGGAACCGGCGCGCCGAGGGACCCCACTGCCCAGATCGCCGCGAACGCATCCCAGGCCTCGGCATCGAAGGGTTTCGGTGCCTCGACGATTTCGTGTCCGAGCTCACCGAGGATCGCCACGGTCTTTTCGACCGCGGCGAGCGCGCCGGGGTGAACGGGCGCATCGTCGGCGATCACAGGTGTGGTGAGCACGCCGACGCGGAGCTTCTGGACCCTCTGGTCGGCAGCGGCCATATAGGTGCCCTCCGGGTTGGGCGGCGCAGGGTAGGGATCACCGGGCCAACCGACAGCAAGCACGTCGAGGGCGGCGGCCGTGTCGCGGACGGTCCGCGTCAACACGCCGTCCGACGCGAGGCCGGGGCCGTCGACCGCGAGCGGGCCTTTCGACACCCGACCGCGGCTCGCCTTCAGTCCGACCAATCCGCACGACGCCGCCGGGATCCGGATCGACCCACCACCGTCGGAACCGTGCGCGATCGCGACCACCCCGGAGGCCACCGCTGCGGCAGCGCCACCCGACGAACCGCCGGCGCCGCGATCGGGATCGAACGGGGTGGCCGCGGGCGGTTGCCCCTCGGGCTCCGTGTAACAGGGCAGTCCGAACTCCGGCGTCGACGTCTTGCCGATCATCACAGTCCCGGCATCGCGGAGCCGGATGACGATCCCGTCGTCCTTGGTCGCCACATTGCCGCGCAGCACCACCGAGCCGCCCTCCATCGGGAGACCGGCGACTTGGGTGAGGTCCTTGATCGGGCACGGCACCCCGAACAACGCACCCGGCTCGAAGTCCTTGTCGTTGAGTTTTTTCTGCAACTCATCAGCTTGGGCGAGCGCCCGCTCGTCACAGATGTGGGTGAACGCGCCGAGCCTGTCCGCGTGTGCCCGGGCGAGCGCGTCCTCCGTTGCTTCCCGGACGCCGATCAAGCCCGTCCGGATCGCGTGCGACAGGTCCAGGGCACTCAGCTCGTTGATCTGCACACTGTTGAGTCTAGGAGGCCCGAACTAGGCTGCCGCTCATGGATTCCCGCACCGTCCGTCGCGCAACCCCCGACGATGCCGCCGCGCTGGCTGCGCTGCGCGCCGAGATGTTCGCGGACATGGGGAACAGCAGCCAGGACGACGGCTGGCTGGCATCGGCCATCGCGTGGTTCGCGGCCCGGATGGACGATCCTGCGTTTTGCTTCGTCGTTGTCGAGGTCGACGACGCCGTCGTGGCGTGCGCGGTCGGCTTCAGACGCGAGACGATCCCGTCACCGGGGAACCCGTCCGGTGGCGACGTGCATGTGAACAACGTGTGCACGCTGCCCGATCACCGCGGGCGAGGACACGCGTCGGCGGCGCTCGCGGAGGTCATGCGCTGGGCGGGGACGACCGGGGTCGGCCGCGGGGAGCTGATGGCCACCGCGTCGGGGCGGGGTCTCTATGAGCGGGTCGGGTTCACCGTGCATGAATATCCGGCCATGCGTGCCCGCCTCCCGTTCGACCCGACCGGCGCGTCATGACCGCCGAGCAGGTCACGGTGGTGACCGACGAGGGGAATCGCTATCCCGGCTGGGTCGTGCTGCCCGACGTCGTCCTCGTCCGCGCGCTGCGGCGGGTGGACTTCTGTCCGACGGTGCGCGTGGAGCGCGGTGGTCAGGTCTTTCCGGTGGCGGATCGAGTGGATTCCGTGGCGGGTACGCCGGCCGGTCGCCGAGGCGTCGCGCTCGTGCTCGCCGAGGGATCCATCGGGGTCACCGGGGCGAGCGCCTGCCCTCCGGGCGTCGAGGCAACCGAGGCGGACTGGCGTCGTCAGTTCGCGGGTCATTGATCACCGAAACAGCGATGCGGCGCCCCGATGAGGATCAAGATCCCACCGTAACGTATTACCCCTCAACGAAGATCCCCGGCGAAAGCCGGGGAGACGCACTCGGCATCAGCCTAAGCACCTTCAACCGGCTTCACCCTCAACGAAGATCCCCGGCGAAAGCCGGGGAGACCTTCGGGGCTGGGATCCTCGGGCACCTCATTGAGGACCCCTCAACGAAGATCCCCGGCGAAAGCCGGGGAGACCTCGTTTGCCGCGTGGTTGAGCAACAGGTGGTTGCCCCCTCAACGAAGATCCCCGGCGAAAGCCGGGGAGACCGTTCACGCCGTACTCAGCCTGCGCCCGGGTGAATCCCTCCCCTCAACGAAGATCCCCGGCGAAAGCCGGGGAGACCTGCCGATGGCCACGGACACCTATCCGCAAATGCCCTCCCTCAACGAAGATCCCCGGCGAAAGCCGGGGAGACTGCCTCAGTTCAGAAGGCGGAGGTTGAGGGTTCAACCCTCAACGAAGATCCCCGGCGAAAGCCGGGGAGACGGTCGAACCCGCCCGGGTAGCGAGTGGTGATGACCGCCCCTCAACGAAGATCCCCGGCGAAAGCCGGGGAGACGATGGCGGCGAGGGTGGCGAGCTTGGACAGTTTCATTAGCCCTCAACGAAGATCCCCGGCGAAAGCCGGGGAGACGGCTCGCCAGAAGCCGAACGGCCAGTGGCCGTTGCACCCTCAACGAAGATCCCCGGCGAAAGCCGGGGAGACCCTCCACGACCGATGGTTACCCCGACGGCGCTTGGTGGCCCTCAACGAAGATCCCCGGCGAAAGCCGGGGAGACAAAAGAAGTCCCAGCCGTCAGGACGCGTCGCCTTGAACCGGCTCTTCACAATTCGGGGTGTAGAGGGTGGTTGAGTCCGGTCGGCGCGTCGATGGCCGGGTAAGGGTCGAGGTCTT
>NZ_JBNZCI010000005.1:147289-246939 GCF_050880385.1 Ammonicoccus luteus | reverse complement strand
TCCCGGTCGTACTTCTTACGCTTCTCTGGCATCTCATTCCCTATTGTCGATGCCTCCACGCTTCTGGGGAAACCTCATTTGACCACATCGATGGACTGGCCGACGTACCGCTCACCATCCGCGAAGCCGAGCACGTAGATGCCGCACCGGTTGCTTTTCTTGAAGAACAGATCAGCGATGGAAAGACGTTGACTGACATCGGTCCAGCCAGGGAATCCGAGCTCTTCGATACGAGTATCCGCGCCGACGAATGTTGCCCGGTCACTCATGTCGATCCCGCGTCGAGAGCGCGGCCAGTCGCGCTTCGAACTCTCTGTACGCGGTGCGCATATCCACTTCGCGATCGTACGCAGTCACCGGAAGCTCGTAGACGTAGGTGTTGCCCGCGGCATTCGCGTGAGTGCGGTCCTCGTTGGAAAGGAACTCGCCCTTCTTGCGCCAGGCCTGGAGGACTGGTGTCGGGACAAGACGGCCGTTGGCGTCATAGATGTACTTGTCTTTGTCGTAGCCGCGGAGCACGGCGAACTGGGTGCGGTACACCGTGCACAGCTCATCGGCTGTCACCCCCAGCATGAGCGCCACGAGTGCGTCGATCTCCACCTGCGCTTGGCGGCGGTCGATCGCTCGGCGCAGCGGCGTATTGGGGGTCCACTCAAGGCATACGTCGCTGAGTTGCAGGACCGTGTGATCGAGGATCCATGAGTCATGCGTGAACGCTGGGTTCCAGCACTCGTGCCACATCTCTGCGTACGCCTCTGTCAGGCAGTTGAGGCGAAGGGACCTAAGCAGTACGTGTGGCCAGAGCGGGTGATGGCCGGGCAACGGCAGTCGGTTGAAGGCTCCCTGGTAGACGACGGCTTTCGGTGCTGAGCGCACCACAAAGTCGGCAAGCAGCGTGGCTGCTACGGCTTGTGCCTTCATCAGGTCGACATTCGGTACCCCAGCGCCACTAACGATGCCGTGGATATGCGATGTGCCGGGCGGGATGACGGCTGGAATCAAGGTCCGTTCGCCGGTGTTCGCAGCCATCGCGCGCCAGGCAACCCGGTAATGGTCGCGGGCGGGCGTGCCGTCCCAGTGGGTGTAAGCGGCGTCGTAGATAGATCGATCGCCGGCGGGTTTGTACGCGGTGACGGGGACTGCGTCGGAGGCCAGCGTTTCCAGATCGACGTCGGACCAGTCCAGGTTGTGCTTCATCGTGGAGTTGGGAACTTTGTACGCTGGATTGTTCACGTGCAGGTGCGGGCCCTGCAGTATGACGTCGCGCCACGACTGAGGGGCCCCCCAACGCTGCTCGAAACGGCCCTTTGTTCGGTCCATCTTCTCGTGCCACCCCGAGGAGAACTGGAGTCCAAGCTGACCAAAGCGAGTGGCCTTGGCCAGCTTAGCCAGTACATCTGATACAGCGGCGTTGACTGTGTAAAGCATGCGGGTACGACGCGGTGAGAAGCCTGGCTCCTCTAGTACGTCTCGCCAGACGCCGAGCACCTCATCGTTTACGCTCACGATCCGTTGGCCATGAGGCCGGAGGTCCCAGTTGCCCTCCTCGTCCTTGAGGCCGGGTGGGGCACCTTGGCCCTCATGTTGTAGAGATCGTTCGATGGTTTCGGGATGATATAGCGCCGATGCGTTGGAGAACCTTGGAGAGCTGATTAGCCGTCCATAGACATGCACACCGAAGCTGACGTGGTGGTCAATCTCAAACAGGGTCTTCTCATTTACAAACTGCCAGTGCCGCCTGAGACGCGTGTAGGTGCTTTCTCGGAGTAGGCCCGCCTTTTCATCTGTGAAGTGAGTTTCAGGGTGAATCAGCCCGATTGTTCCTTGCACTGAGCCGTTCGCCCATGTGCGAGCCATGAAGCAGCGGTACATGTCAGGTTGCAGGCCAGTGAGCACAGGGAAGGTCACGCCGCTCCCCATGAACGCAGCGCCAGCGATCTGCTCCGCAGCTCCTTCGAGCAGAAGCTGTACGGCTTTGGGGTGGGCCAGCGTCTGCTGCCTCCTGGCCGTCCGCTGTGCCTCGCTGGGTTTGAGGGCCAGCATCCACCAGGGGTCGGTCTCAGCGAGAAGAGCGTCGGCGTCGACGATCGGGCGTACCCACGGTGGATTCCCCACCTGGAGGTCGAATCCGCCGCGACCAAAGACGGGGGCGAAGTCGAGTTCCCAGTGGAAGAAGCCTTGGCGTGCGGCGACTTCGCGTACGACACCGAGCCAGGGGTTGTCCGCCTCGACGTCGGCAATCCGCCGGGCACCGGCGAGCGTACGGTCCAGTTCCTCGTCTTCGCCGAGGGCTTCCCAGGAGGAGGAGGTGAGTACGGCTTGACCGCTCTTGGCCTTGGTGCGGTCGGCGCGAGTGGCTTGGACGGGGGTACCGAGGATGCCCTCGAGCGCGTCGAGCCATTGGTCGAAGCCCGGCGGCGCGACCGGCGTACCGAATTCTCCGTCCGGCAGAGTCAGCGGCCAGAACCACAGTGCGCACCAGGCGTCCATGACCAAGCGCAGGCGGCGGTACGCGCCATCGGGGTCGGCGAGGGATTCCTCGATCTGTTCGCGGGTGACGGTGGCTTCGAGACGGCCGCGAGCGGCCTCCTCAGCCGTCGTGGGATTGCGCCAGAGATCGATGTCGCGGGCGGATTGCTGTTCGGCGATGGTGAGGCGGCGCCAGGCGTACGTCCACAGCACCTCCACCCGCTCACTCAAGCCCTTGAGCCGCTTGATCTGCGCGGTGGTCGGGGCCTTGCGCAGGGAACGCGACCAGTCGCGGACCGCCTTCACCCGCTCGGGGACCAGCTTCCGCGCCTCGGCGGACTCTGCGGTCGAGCCCCAGCCCTCGGCGGGCAGGAGGAAGTGGTGGATGCGGCCTTCGATGCCGGAGTCACACGGGTTGCTGGAGTTGTGGGCGTCGACGAGGTTGGTGAGGGGTACGTCGGTGGGAGGCGCCTTGAGCCAGGTCTTCTTCTTGAGGTCGGTTTCGGTGTAGACCGCATGGCGCGCCCCGATCAACGAGTTGCCACGACGCAGCCGAAGCCCGAACCACGGCGCCTCCAGTCCGGCGGCCATCGTGTCCAGCCACATCGAGATCTCCGCCAGCTCCACCGCGGTCGCGTTGAGGTCCACCCCATACACCTGATGCAGCGCGATCGACGCCTTGATCCGCTGCAGGACCTGCGGGCGTACCTCCGGATCGACCTTCTCGCCGAGCTCGTCCTCGCGGCGGCGAAGGTACTGCTCAGCGAGCTGGCGTACCGCCTCGATCGCGAACGCGCCCGAGCCGAGCGCGGGCTCGCAGACCGACAACTGCAGAATCTCGGCCGCCGTGGTCGTGTGCCCGTCCTGATCCAACAGCTCCTCCAGCGCCTGGGAGACGGTGAACCTGGTGAGGACTTCGGGGGTGTAGTACGAGGCCGACTGCTGCCGCTCGCGCCCGGAGAGCCGGAACACGAACGTCCCGCGCCGATGGATGACCGGCCGCTTCTCGCCCGTCGCCTCGTCCTCGACCTTCACGAAATCGCTGTCCGCGATGTCATGCGCGCGGTCGATCGGCACGACCCACGAGCCCTTCTCGGGGTCGCCGTTCTTCGCGACCTCATAGAGATCCTCGGTCGCGAACGAGCCGGTGTAGGACATCAGGCCCTCATAGACCGCGCCCAACTGGTTGATGCCCAGCTCGACATAGGAGATGAAGCCGCGGTCCTGGCGGCGCGATTCCTTGCTGAGGAGCAGGTGGCGGAGGACCTTCTGCAGCGCCTCGTTCGACAGCCCGACCTCATCGATCCGTGCCGTCGCCTTGGGGAGGAATAGGTCCGCGCGCAGGGAGTTGAACGTGAGGCCGTCCTCGGACTTGTGGCCGCGGTCAACGAGCTTGAAGAGGACGGCGAGGGACTCATAGAAGTGCTTGCCCTCCCTGGCCTGGGGTGAGGTCAGCTCCACGAGGACGAGCTCGCGGAGGCGATCGAGGGAGTAGCCCTGGTCGTAGTCCGGCGCGCCCGTCGGCAGCACCTCCAGCTCCGGCGACGCCTCGGCGAACAGCAGGAACAGGATTCGATAGAGGAACCGCAGCGCCTCGGTCGCGAGGGGCTGGGCGTCCTCTGCAGGGAGCGAGGGGAGGTTCTCCGCCTGGCGGCGGCGTACGACATCGTTGGCGATGATCTCGATCGAGAGCCGTACGCCCTCACGCAGGTCCTTGCTCACCCCGACCGTGTGCTTGACCGAGTCCTCGAAGACCTTCTCCCACCAGATGTCGCCGTCCGGGGTCGGGGCGAGCGAGGCGGCCTCCAGGCAGGTGAGGGCCGTGTCGATCTCGCCGCCGCGCTTGGTGTCGTTGCGGTCCGCGACTGTCTGGAGGTCGATCGCGAGGCAGCGGGCTTCGGCCCAGCGGCCCTGCTCTGCGACGACGGCCCAGCGGCCCGCGAGGATGAGCGCGAACTTCGGCGCTTCGTCGGAGACGAAGAGAGCGGAGAGGAAGCGGGCGGTGGAGGTGTAGTCCGTGTCGTCGAGGGTCGTTGGGGTCGCGAGCGTGGACTCGTTCTTGGCGAAGATGTCCGTCGGGGTCTCGATCGGCTTCGCGCGGACGACCACGAACGGGGCGGGGGCGTCGATGCCGGGGGTGGCGTACCGGATGAGCGGACCGTCGTGGGTGATGGTGAGTGGAGCGGTCGTGAACCCGAGGATCGTGAGCAGCTTGTCCTGGACCGAAGCGTTGAGCTGGAGGTCCACCGGGTTCGGCTTGGGATCGTCGGCCTCGGAGGCCTCATCGGCGACGTCGTAGTCGTGCAGAGCCGCGAGATCCGAACTCAGCTGGGCGCGCTGGGCCGTGAACCGTGCGAGCGGTGACGTGGCCTTGTCTGCGTCCCATTCCTTGCGGCGGTCGAGGACGTGCTTGCGGAAGGTCTCCTTGGTCGCGTCAGACGTGAAGTAGTGCTCGGAGATCCAGTCCTCGACCACGACCAAAGCATCACTGGTAGCCATCAGTTCATTCCCCCGGACATGGACCGATCCTTCCAGATGTGGTTCTGGCGATCGACGCGACGCTCGTGTTCCCGTGTGCTCGCGGGGGTGATCGGGCGAGAAGGGGCATGTGTGCGCCGTGGGAGGTTGCGCGGAAAGGTACTCCGGACAGGCGCTCCGTTTTACGTTAAGTCATAAAGTAAAACGGTTGGCCTTGGCCAAAGCAGTCCTAACCTCGGCGCTTCCGCGCAGCTCTCAGAGCGTCGTTGACATCTGTGGCGTCATCGTGGAGCCCGCCTTCGGCCAGCGTCGGTTCCTTGATCTCCGGACGCGGGGCCAGCGCAATGTCGAGCTGCAATGCCCGCAGGATGTCAATCACCTTGCTGAGCTCGGCGGCGTGATGTCCCTGCTCGAGCCTGACCAGCCAGCGTCGCGAGACGTGGGCTGCGGCGCATAGCTCCTCTTGGGTCAGCCTCGCCTCGTTGCGAGCGTCCCGGATGGCGCGACCCAGCTCCGCGGCCGTCGCTACGCGCCTGTTCATGCCACCTCCCGCGATGTGTTCGTTCAGTCACATTACGGAATGTGTTCGATCGTGCACAATGCCAGCATGGGAATCTCCGACATCATCACCAATCTGCCCATGGCTGATCGGGACGGCTCAGACGACTTCTACGGCGACTTCCTCGGGCTGGAGGCGACGATGGACCAAGGCTGGGTGGTCCGCTATGAGTGCCCCGACTCGGGCGCACATCTGCAGATGGTCACGCGCGACGCGACCGCGCCCGAGGACTCCGTGGCCACGATCCGGGTGGCCGATGTGGACGCCGCGTATGCCGAGGCGCGCCGGCGGGGATACGAGATCGTGCATCCGCTGGTCACCGAGCCGTGGGGCGTACGCCGGTTCTTCGTCCGGGACCCCAGCGGGAACGTGCTGAACATCGCGGCGTCGCACTGAGGCCTCGTTCTCGCGTACACCCGATTTGGTGTGCGCGGCTGCTGTCGTGATGGCGGTAGCCACGACGCACGCGAACGCTGAAACACTGAGTCAATCGGCCATCCTGAAGTCACGCCCAGGACTCGCGCTCGACCTCATCAGAGCTGCCTCAGGTCATTGTTCCCGTCGGCGAAGGATGATCCGGGTGAAGCGCTCCCGCTCGGGCCCGGTGTGCGATGCGGCGGCGTCAGCCGCCGCGGAGAAGGACGTCAGTCACCTCGGGAGCATGGAACCGACGCTGATAAACGCGAGCACCAAATGGTTGGAGGATCTCGTGCCGCACCATGGAGTCGATCAACTTCTTCGCGCCCGCTGCCCCCATGGCCATCGCCTTTGCTGCTTGGGCGACGGTGAAGATCGGGTGCCCTACAGCGAAGTCGATCAACACGCGGGCGTTCGCGGTTCGAATGGTGGTGGCGCGCAAGCGATCCTTGAGGTGCGCTTGGACAGTTGCGAGGTCGAGCATCCGCTTCTGTGCAGTCTTCGCAGACTGTGCGAGACCAAGGGCAAAGAACTCGACCCAGCCTGACCAGTCACCATTGGACGACACGCTCAGCAGCGAGTCGTAGTACTCGGATCGGCGCTGTTCGAACCACGGTGAGACGGAGAGGGTTGGCTCAGCCAGCACCCCTGATGCGTACAACTGCAGGACGATCAGCAGCCGGCCGAGTCGACCATTGCCATCATGAAATGGGTGCAGTGCCTCGAACTCGTAATGCGCCATCGCCGCCGCGACCACAGGGTCAATCTGCGCGCTGTGATCCTCTTGCATCCAGTTGATGAGGTCGCCCAAGCGGGCTTCGAGATCGTGGCCAGGCGGTGGCGGAACATAGCGCGCCGCCTTGATCGGCAGCTCAGTCAACGGGACCTCGTCGCGACGCCCTATGACGACTTGGATGGGACGCACCATTCCCGAGAACTCGCGCTCTGATGAGGTTCCGTCCATGAGTTGGGCCTGTAGGTCTGCGAGCGAGGAAACTGTCCACCTGCGCCCTTCCTCAGCCCACCCGAACGCCGTCTCGGCCACGATTACATAGTTCAGGACCTCCCGCATCGAGGCGTCCTGAGGGTCCTCCGAGTCCGCCGCGAGCACGTCTGCCAATGGCTCATAGGTTCCTTCGAGTGCTGCAGTGGACTGAGCTTCCAGCCGGAGTGTCGACGTGCGGAAGAGGCTGGGATTCGGAAGTCGCTGTGCCGTGGCGTCGAGCGCTGCCAATGCGGCTCGCGCGTCCCCGACGCGTCGGTACGCCTCGCCGGTCAGCTCAGGGCTGTCATCGCCGAGCGCATGAGGGAGGAACGCGCGATGATGCCATGGGGTCCCATCCGGGCTCGTCCCAGAGATCGGTATCAAGTCACCGAAGGGCGCCTTCTGGAACAGTTCGAGATCCACAATGCAACAGTACTGGCCATTGTGGAAACTTTCATCGCTGTAATTGTTCCAGACGGTCCGTATGCCTGGTTGACGGTTGCGAGCGCCAAGCGATCACGAGGTCGCTGTGGGGACGATCAGCAGCAGCGGCCGCACGAGTCGGCGATCGGGCGCCATCTCGGCAATGAGCTCGGCTTCATCGCGTACGCCGGTTCTGCGGTTCCTGATCTCGGCGCGCTGCGCGAGATGGTCGGCCGATTCCTGCCACGCCTCGGCGCGGCGCTGCCAGCGGGCGACGCGATCCATTGTGGCCTGCTCCGCCGCTGCGAAGGTGAGGGCGAGATCGTTCTCGGCGGCCTGAACGGCCCTGGGAACGGCTGCCTGATAGCGGTCGAGGTCGGGGATCGGGCCGGGGTTGTGCTGGTCGATCGGGTGATGCTCGAGGAGCTCGCGCGGGGAGTCATAGGTGGTCGGATAGGCGTTCGTGCCCGTCCACTCGACCGCGATCCAGCTCGCGGCGACGACCTGTCCGCGGAGGTTGGTGAGGGTGCCCAGGACGACGAACGTCGGGTAGTCGACCGCACCTCGCACGGTGAAGATCTCGTTGCGGCCGAGCGACGCGAGGCTGCGGTCGGCGGCCCATTCCAGCACCGGGTGGAGTGGAGACAGATAGTGCGCCTCCGGCCACGACGAGTCGGTTTCGTCGGTCAGCGCATCGGCGAGGAGCTGCTTGCCACGCTGGGCCGTCGTCGCGAGCTTGAGCGTCTCGGTCACCTTGCGATCGCGCAGATAGCTCTGCGGGAGGACCTCCAAGCGCTGACGCAGATCGGCGGGCGGGGTGAATTCCACCGTGCCGTGGTGGGCATGCTCGCGCCAGTTCACGCCGTTGGCGCTGGTCGGGGCCTCGGGAGTGCCGAAGACCTCATAGAGGGCATCGCGCAGAAAATCGAGGTCCGGATAGGTGGGTTTGTTGGGGGTCGTCGCCGCGCGAGGCGCCTGCTCCTTGACGTTCTCCCAGCCCGCCAGGAAAGCCCCGATGAAATCGGTCTCAACCACCTGCTTAGGGCTGCGTACGACCTCATCCAAATCCCGTTTCCCGGCCAACACCTCGCGAATCGCGTTCTCCTCCGCCGTCACCGAATAGGCGCCCATCAGGGAGGCGGCGTCGCCGAGTGCGCGATGGGCTTCGGCTTCCTTTTCCATGAGGCGGGTGAGCACGCGGACGTCACCCGAAAAGCGCCGCGAACTCGGATTGAGCAGCAGCGTGGTGATGCGCGGGGAATGAAGCTGGCCGTACCGGTCAATTCGGCCATTGCGCTGTTCGATCCGGATCAGCGACCACGGGATATCGAAATGGATCAGCTCGTGGCATTGCCGATGAAGGTTCACGCCTTCGGACGCGACATCGCCGGTCACCAGGACTCGGATCGGAGAGGTTGCCTGCTTGAACGATTCAACGATGCGCTGCTGTTCCTCATCGGATAGACCGCCGTGAAGAATCTCGACATCCTCGGGCTTGAGTTTGAGGTCTTTGCAGAGCTTGTCCTGGAGCCAGTGCAGCGTCGCTACCCGCTCGGCGAAGACGACTGCGCGGTTGGACTTCTTGACGTCGATCTCGGTCAGGAGTTTCAGCAGCTCCGCGTACTTCGCCGACGACGCGAACGAGGCGTCGTTGAGCTTGTCGAGGCGCTGGAGTGCCTCGATCTCGCGCTCGTCGGTGCTGGACTTGAGGCGGGCTCTGATGGTGTCGCGGAGGGCGGCGGGGGAGGAGAGGTACGCCTTCGCGAGCGTCCACGGGAAGAGCCGCGTTTGGGTGGGGGCCTTCGAGACGCTCGTTCCTCGCTCCTCAGCCGGCAATGACGGGTGAAGCCAGATCTCGTCGAGCTCGGTGGCGACCGCGTCCTCGGCGGGGGAGGCGTCGACGAGCAGATTGTTCGGCTCGGCGCGCTCGGCCCACTGAGCGCCGACGATGCCGGCGACCTCGTCGGAGTGGCGGTGCCGGCGGACGACCAGGCGCTTGGCCTCGGCCTCGATCAGCTCGTTGCTGGGGGTGACCGCGGTCGGCTCGAGCAGGCGTACCAGCTCCGCGAACGACTCCGCCCGCCCGTTGTGCGGGGTGGCCGAGGCGAGGATCAGCGCGTCGGTGTTGGGGGCGAGGATGCGGGCGAGCCGGTTGTTCTGGGTTTCCGTATTGGTGACGTTGTGCGACTCGTCGATGACCACGGCGTCCCAGCGGTGGCGGCCGAGATCGCGGACGAACCGGTCCTGCTTGAGCGTGTCCATGGAGATGATCACGCGCTTGAAGAACGTGAAGGGGTTGCGGGTGGCGGGGAGGACTTGTTTCACGCGCTGTACGCCGACCGAGTCCAGCCGGACGAACGGCAGAGCGAAGCGCGTCCACATCTCGTGCTGCATCTGCTCCAGCACGTGGCGGGGGCAGACGATGAGGATGCGCTCACCGCGACCACGGCGGACGAGCTCGGCGAGGATCATCCCGATCTCCAGCGTCTTGCCCAGGCCGACCGCGTCCGCGAGCAGAATGCGGGGGCGCAGGAGGTCGGGGTTGAGCGCTTTCGTGACGGCCGAGTGCTGATAGGGCAGCGGGTCAGCCAGTGCTTGGGTGGACACGGACAGGGATTGGTCGCTTACGGGCAGAGGAGTCTTCCGGACCGTCGCCTCGAGCCAGAGTTTCGCGCGCCGATAGCCGGGGGAGTCGTCAGCGCGGAGTCGGGCCTGAGTCGGGTCGAGGGCTGTGATGGTGTCCAGCGACTCATAGAACGCCGCGTTCGTGCCGCGGACGAGTTCGGACAGGCCCTGGACGTGGAGGAGTTGGCCGTCGTCCTTCGCCTCGACGGACGTGACCAGCCACTCCTCGTCGCGGACGACCACCACGGATCCCGGCGCGACTGTCAGGGTCATGGCGGCTCCTCAACTGCTGGTGGGTGCGTTTGACCCTAGCGAGTCGTCGTTCGGGCGTACGTCCGATGTCGCGGTCAGTGCCGATTCAGGCGGGGCTCGGAATGATCTGAGGCCAAGCGTGATGCGTCCTAGGATGCTGATTCAGGCATGACAATGTGTGCCATCCGCCGGGGGAGGGTGAGATGAGGGCTGACATGCAGTGCGCCCGTTGCCAGCAACCCTTGCGAGAAGGGCCTCGTTGCGTGCGGTGTGGGTACGTCAATGGGCCGCAACACCCGGGACCCGATCGGGCTAATCCCGGCGGTGTGGGTGGCCCGCCACCGGGACAGGGGCAGCCACCCGGCGGGCAGTGGGCCCCTCAAGCCCAATGGGGAAACCCTCCGCCCGCGCAGCCGCCCTGGGGTGCCCCGCAGCATCCGACGATGACGGGGTCGCCCTCCGGTTTCCCGCCTTCCAGGCAGGTCCCCCCTGGTCAGCCGCTTCCTCCGGATCCTCCTCGCCCCAGTCGCAAGAAGGGCGCCACGATTGCCGCTGCTGCCGTAATCGTGGTCGGATCCCTGATTGCCGCAATCTTCGCGTTCACCCTGCGCGACAGCGACGAGGCTGTTTTGACGACGACCGTCCCGACCCCGTCGGACGCAACAACTCCTGCCATCGTCGAAGCGGCTCCGGAACCCACCCCGAGCCCCGAGCCATCGCCGACCAAACGGGAGCGCACGGGCCGGGAGGAACCCACGCGTACGCCGGAGTCTCCGGTCGTCCAGACTTCGTCGAGCGGGAGTGCCTGCAGTGCGGGTTCTGCGGTGTCAGCGTGGGGTTCATATCCGGTGGCCACGTGTCGGACGTGGAAGCCCTCCACGGGATTGCTGACCCAGGCCCCGTTGAGGACGGGGACGCTCACGGTGACGTGTCAGGCTGACCTGCAGGAACCGAATCCCGTCTATACCGCAGGGCAGACGAATACTTGGTGGTTCCGGGCGACGGCCGACGACGGAACCTGGGACTGGTTCCCCGAAACAGCGCTGGCGCAGGGTGCCACCAACCAGCCCGTGAATGGGATCGCACTGTGCCAGTGAACCGACCTCTGCTGGGCGCTCTGGTCGGCGTCGTGCTCCTGTCGAGCAGTTGTGGGGTGCCGGTCGACCGTGTGCCGCCGTCCGCTCCAGCGGCTGCGGAGCGTACGCCCGAATCATCCGCCGTCACGCCCCCGCCCGCTCAGCCGTCGCCGCTGCGTACTCCGACCGCGACCCCCAGCCCATCGCAGAGCCCGAAGCCACCGCCGAGCCTCATCGGAGACAATTTGAACGCGTGGGCCTTCGCGCCATTGGATGCCCCGGAGCGTCTGGTGGTGGAGGGCAGCGTCCCGAGCCAACGGGCATGGTCCACGTCGAAACTGCTGGTCGTCGCCGCCTTTCTCGACGAAGCCTGCGATGGCGACCCGCGGAATGCGTCGGCCGCCCAACAGCGAGAGATGTCGCGGTCGCTCTCGGAGTCCGACATGACGTCGGTGGTTGCGCTGGCGAATGCGATCCCGAGCGGCAAGCAGGCGGGGATGACGAAGGTGCTGCGTTCCATCGGGGACGATGAGACGACAGTCCCGAGCCGCTTGGAGGGCACGATGACCTGGCGCGTCGAACGGCAGGTCGAGTTTCTCGTCGCCCTCCACGAGGGGCGGGTGGTGTCACCGGAGAGCAGTCAGTACATCCTCGACCACATGCAGCCGATCACATCCCAGAGCTGGGGGCTGGGTGCCGCCGGTTCGAGTGCTTACAAGGGTGGCTGGCTGCGGGCCAACACCGAGACCCGTCAGATGGGGATCGTTGATGGGTACGCCGTTGCGCTCATCACCAGCGGGGTTGGTCCCGCCGAGGTGCAGAGCGACGGCGACTCCGCTCACGTCGACCAGATGAACAAGCTCGCAACCCAGCTCAGGGCCCGCCTGTCCCACGAGGCGGCAGCCTCAGAGGTGCACGCCGCGTGATTCGAGCCAGCGCGACGGGTCGCTGGTGGTATAGGGATCGGACGTGGCCGCGCCGTCGGGATAGAACTCGAAGTGCAGGTGAGCGCCGAACGTGCGCCCGGTCATCCCGACATAGCCGATGAGGTCGCCCGCCTCGACGGTGTCGCCGGGTTTGACCGTCAGCGAGTCGAGGTGTGCATAGAGGCTGGAGCCGTCGTCGTGCTTGATGACAGCGTGTACGCCGGCCCAGCCGCCGGCCTTCGATTCCTCGACGACGCCGTGGGCCGCGGCATGGACAGGAGTGCCGACGGGGGCCTGGAGGTCCACGCCCGTGTGATAGCGCGACCAGGCGCCGACAGCGCCCCAGCCGCTGCCGAGGGTGTAGTGCTCGTGGGCCACGGGCGCAGCCGCGCGATGGGCGGCTTCCTCCTGCTGACGCTTCAGGTCCTCGGCCGCCTGGTGGCGCAGCAGGGTGTCCTCGATTTCGGGGGCCAGGTTGACGGTCGGGAGAGAATAGACGTCCGCCTGGTTGGCAGCGGTCGCATTGGCCATCTCTGCGCCAAGGGCCGGTGCGGGGGCGACGACGGAGGCCGTGGCGAGCGCCGCTGAGGCGATCACAGAGGCGAGTCCACCGGCGACGAGTCGCCTCGGGCTCCGGCCGCCATCGCGCTGGGCGCGAGGGGTTTCGGGCTTGTGGATCGGACTTTGTGACACGACAAAACTCCCTGGATGTGATGGCTTCGTTGGCGAAAGCTGCGAGGAGGTCGGCAATCCGTGCCACTGCCCTCGCGGAGCCCCAAGAAACTTTTGGGGCTGCTTTCTAACGATTCAACATTCGCATGTCCAAAACATGACTTCACGTCTTGTTCCGTGGTATAGCACTCCACCCAGGGTGGCTGGTGTGTCACTCAGGGTTGGTCATAGCGACGCTTGAGGCGCGCGCGGCCCTGCCGCCCGTGACCTAGCGTGGGGCTCGTGCGTCTAGAAGCGTTGATCGAACATGCGGTCGCTCGCTATGACCGGGGCGTGGTGGAGTTCCGCGAGACGATGGGGCTGGTCAGCATCCTGCGGGGTTGGCCCGCTGCGCGTGCCCGGGTCGTGCTCCAGCGCTTGACGCGCAAGTCCGACGCCGACGGCGCACTCCTCATCTCCCCCGTCCCCCTCGATCGTTATCCCGACATGCGGGTCGTCACTGCCGTCACTCGCACCGGTTGGACGCATACCTGGATGGCCATTCGTGCGCCCGCCGTGGGATTGCGACCCTGGGATGACCGGCTCACCGAACTGCTCGCCGATGTGGGGCTGACACCGCATCCGGTGCTCGATCTCGCAGCGGTGGAGCGTTTCATCACCGGCAGCGGGCACGTGCACACACCCCACCCCTGGGAGGACATTGTGGGATATGCGGTGGCGGCGGGGATGGCGGACTACGCGCAGCAGATCGGACTTCTCGCCGCTGACTTGGCTGCCTTGGCCGAGAGTGGGCAGGCCGCCCAAGCGTCCGATGAAGCGGTCATGGAGGCACTGCGCGCTGCGGATCTCATGTGCGCGGGCTTCGTGGTGCAGCATCTCGCCCGGTGCGCGGAGGCGCTCAAGGTGCCGCGTATCGTGGTCGAGCAGCCCTTGCCAAAGGAGCCGGGTCAGGTGTGGGCGCTCCTGCGCGACGCAGCCACCCTCTTGAGTGACTTGCCCTGGGACTTCCTGGATGCTCCGCTGCTGGCGCAGAACTTGGACCTGCCTGCGGAGATCAACCCCGAGTGGTGGGGGCCGCAAGCGCTCATGGGGATGAAGCTCCTGTCCACCCCGCTTCTCGTCGAGAGCCTCCTGAAGTTGCAGGAACTCAGCTCGGTCCTGGCGAACATTGCCGTCGACCGAATCCGAACTCTCATCCCCGACGTCGCCGCGTACCTGCGTGTCCTGGGAGACCCGAGCGCAGATCACCATGAGCGGCCATGACGTCGCGACGATCTGCCAATTCGGTCTGGTCGGCGGACAAGGCAGGCCAAGCAGGGAGTCTGCTTCGGGAAACCGGCTGCGTACCGCGTGCCGTTGCGAAATTCGCCGTCCGACTGAGCACGCGCCGACGTCGATCGGTTCTGTGGCGACGAACTCCAGGGATTCCTCGAGCACCCTGCCGTGCTGCTGCGTGATAACAGCTCCCAGCAGGCGCGCGAGGTCAGAAGACACCTGTGAGCCGCTCCTCGGCCTGCCCGGTGAGGGAGGCAATCAGTTCGAAGTCCTTGTCCACGTGCAAGATCGCGAGGCCCAGGAACTCGGCTGTCGCGGCTATCACGAGATCGGGAATGCCGGGCGCTCGGTGTTGGCCGCGAGCCAGCAGGAGTTGCTGCACTTCGAGCGCGCGATCCTCCATCGCCGGCGTGAGATATTCCACCATGAGCAACGCGAGCGGTGGCGACTCGAGTGCGTCGGCCCAGGTTTGGCTGTTGGTGGCGGAGAAGCCCAGCTCCAGCAACGTCAGGTTGGACACGTGCACGAGGCCTCGGTTGATCCGGGTGAGCCACAGCTCGAAATCGGGCGACCGGCCCAGGCGTGCGTAGGCTGACTTGTCGATCAGCCATCCTGAGGTCATGACCAGGCCTGGCGCGCGACCTCATCGGAGTCGATGTCAGGCACTGCATCAAGGGATTGCCGGTAGTTCTCAGCCGTCGCAGCGCCGACCGTCCGGTGCCGGGCAATCCGGTGCATCTCCCTTCTGAGGAAGGCGTTTCGGGACAGCCCGAGCCGAGCAGCCTCTGCGTCGATCTTGCGCAGATCATCCTCGGGGACATCGCGAATCAGCACGTCGGTCATGCCAACCTCCTAACGTTATCAGCCATGATATCGCTTCTCCGCCTTGAGGATTGAGGCCGCGTGCCCCGGTCAACACCTCGCGAATCGCGCGCTGCGGATATCCGGCCCCGACGACGCCGTCGACAATCCGGAAACCGAGCAGGCTGTACGCCTGGCCGAGCATCGCCACTGTGTTCAGCCGGGAGAGATCGGGCGCCATCATGGACAGCAGGGTAATAGAAAGGTTACCTTCCTAATATCGAGGAAGGAGGTCGTCATGGTCCGTGCTGTCACACCCGCCCGCATCGCGGCAGGCGCGCTGGCCGGGTTCGCGTGGGCGGGCGCGTTCCGGGACTGGATGGTCCACCTGGCGGGCGACGCGTCGGTCACCACCTGGCAGACGCCGGTCTTCGTCCTGGCGCCGGGCGCGGCGATCGGCGGCTTGCTCGGCTACGCATCCGGGCTGCGCCGGGCCGGCCGGCCGGTGCCGCGGGCTCTCGTCGCTGCGCCGCTCATCTTCGGCGTCGCCCTGTTCTATCCGCCGAATCTGCTCCGCGTGTTCCGGACCGGCGAGGGCACCGGCGCGCTCGGCATCGCCCTCGTCGCCATGGCCGGGGCCTACGCCCTCGCCGGGCGTGGGCGTCCCGCCGCCCGCGTGGCGACAGGCGTCCTCGCGGTGGCCGGCGTCGTGGGTACCGCCTTCACCCCCGCCGGCGTCAACCCCGACCTCGGCCTCGGCTCGCCGGAAGGGCTGTGGGTGGCCCTTCAAGGATCCGCTCTCGTCGCCCTCTTCGCGATCGCGGCGACCGCCCCGTACGGTCGCCGAACCGCATCCGGGGCCCAGCTATAGAGCGCTTCGTGACCCTGATCGTCGCGTGGCCACGCTTAGCGGTTGCACGTCGATCATGCGACCAAGACTTGGCGTCCCTGCTGACCCGAGCTGGTTCACGGGCACCGTGTCACAAACCGCTCTGTCGCGGGGGTCCATCGATGTGGGTGTCGTGGACCCCTCGGAGAATGCGGTTTCTAACCGCCGGGCCGACAATGTCGGGGAACTCGGGTCGGTCGATGAAGTCCGAGACGCCGGACCTGTGCAACCCGTCCGGCGATGCCCCGGTCAGACCATGCCCACGAGCACCAGGGCGGCGCCGAAGACGTTCGCGAGCGCGTGGAGCGCATAGGACGGCCACAGCGACCCGCCGGCCAGGTGTTCGTTGATCCAGCCGGCGATGAAGCCGATGGCGCCCGAGAACACGGCGAGGATGAGGCCCAGCCCGAAGCTCATGCCCTGGAGGACGAACGGCACCATGTGGATGAGGCCGAAGAGCGTGGCCTGAACGATGTTGCCGGCTGTGATCCCGAACCGGGCGCCGACGCGCTTCAGCAGGAAACCGCGGAAGACGCACTCCTCGATGAAGGACGTTTGATAGAGGGCGCTGAGCAGCATGGGGGCGAGCGCGGCCCAGCCCATTCCGGAATAGATCGAGTTGCCGGTACGCCCGGCGAGGGCCGGGACCAGCAGCAGGCTCAACGCGCAGAAGGCGACGAGCGTGCCGGCGGTTGCCGCAATGAGCAGGCGGGGTCGATCGGTCCTGATCCGCGTCCACCCGAGCCATCGGAAGAACCCCTTCCGCTTGCGTGCGGTCACGAGCCACCAGATGAACGGAATGGTCATGAACAGAACGGTCTGGATGAGTGCCGAAATGGCCTGATTGAGAAACACGGCTGCTGCCCTTCGCCCTGCCTGCCACGGAATGCCGTGGCCTGATTTTCTTGTCACTCCCACCCTCGCTCGCTTCACAGCCCCGGCCATCGGCCGACCTGATCGACCTCGGGTACGACGAAAGTCGCAGCGCGAACAGGCGCGGTCCGCCCTTCGTCGGCACACACCGATCGCCATGTGTCAGGGTGGGATGCGACGGCGATCAGGGGAGGAGCGATGGCCAAGCGGACCCGACCGTTTCTCACCGACCTCATCCGCGCGCTGACGGGTGAGCGCCGCAGCAAGGAACGGGACGCCGACAGCCCCGAGGCCGTCGCGCAGGCGCTGGCCCGACCGCCGCTCGAACGGCTCCTCGCGGCGTGCGATGTCCTCATGGGCCACCTAGGCGAAGCGGCCCTTCTGGCGGTGGCCGAAACCGCCGTGGAGGCGTACTCCGAACTTCCCCCCACCGACAAACCCATCTTCTTCGCCCATCTCCGCGACCGGTTCGGCGCGGAGCCGGAGCCGATCGAGCGGGCTTACGCAGCGTGGGCGGACCAGCCGGATGCCGCCCGGCTCGCGACGCTGTTCCAGGCCGCCGAGCCCCGCCGCCAGAAGCTGCTCCGCCGGCTGAACATGGCGCCCAACGCGACCCTTGCGCTCGTTCACATGCGGGCCGACTTGCTGCGGGCCGCCAAGTCCGACCCGGATCTCGCGGCGATCGACGCCGACTTCGCCCACCTGTTCCGCGCCTGGTTCAACCGCGGGTTCCTGGAGATGCGGCGCATCGACTGGGATACCCCGGCGTCGATCCTGGAGAAGATCCTCGACTATGAATCCGTGCATCCCATGGTCGGCTGGGACGAGCTGCGCCGCCGGCTCGACCCGGTCGACCGGCGCTGCTATGCGTTCTTCCACCCCACGACCGGCAATGAACCGCTGATCTTCGTCGAGGTCGCGCTCACCCGCGGCATCCCCGAATCGATCGCCCCGCTGCTGCTGCCCGGCGACCCGGTCGACCCGGAGGACGCCGACACGGCCGTGTTCTATTCGATCAACAACTCCCTCGCCGGCCTGCGCGGCATCTCCTTCGGCAGCTTCCTGATCAAGCACGTGGCGGCCGCGCTCGCCGCGGACCTGCCGGGCCTGCGTACCTTCGTCACCCTCTCGCCCGTCCCCGGTTTCGCCCGGTGGCTCGCCGCCGAGGCCGAGCACGACGAGCGCGCCCGCGAGCTCGCTGAGCGGCTGGGGGAGGCGGGGTGGCGTGCGGAGGAGGGTACGCGGGAGTCCCTGCGCGCGGACGTTCTCGCGGCGGCTGCGGCCTACATCCTCCGGGCCAAGGCCGACTCGGGGGAGCCGCTCGATCCGGTCGCCCGCTTCCACCTCGGCAACGGCGCCTCGGCCTGGCAGCTGAACTGGCCGGCGGACCTGTCCGAGGACGCGCTGCGACGCGCTCACGGCGTGATGATCAACTACCGCTACGACCCGACGCTGATCGAGGACCAGCACGAGGCGTATGTCCGCGACAACACCATCGCCCACAGCGACGCCTTGGAGGCACTCCGGCGCGCCGGGCGATGAAGCCAGCGTCTGCGGACAGGAGCTGTCCGCCTTGAGCTCTAGCGTTGATGTCACCAGCCGCTCAAGGAGGACGCAATGACCGAACGCGACGAACTCATCGAGACCCTGGCCCGCCATCGGGGCTTCCTGCTGCACACCGCCGCGGGGCTCACCGAGGAGCAGGCGCGGACCGCCAGCACGGTGAGCGCCCTGACCATCGCCGGGTTGCTCAAGCATGTCGCCGACACGGAGGAGGGGTGGATGCAGTTCGCGATCCACGGCAGTGAGTCGTTCGGTGGTGGCGGTGTGTACGAGTCGGACGTCGACTGGGAGGCCGTCGACGCGGCTGCTGCCGACAACAACGGTGACTGGGGCTCGAGCGAATGGGAGGACACGCGCTTCGTCCTCAGCGACGACGAGACCCTCGACGTGCTTCGCGCCCGCATCCACACCGTTGCCGCTGCCACCGAGCAGATCCTGCGCGAGGCCGACCTGGACCACTCGACGCCGCTGCCGGAAGCACCCTGGTTCGAGCCGGGGACCAGTTGGTCCGTGCGCCGGGTGGCGCTGCACATGATCGCCGAGATCTCGCAGCACGCCGGCCACGCCGACATCATCCGGGAAGCCATCGACGGGCAGCGCACGATGGGCTGAGCGCATTGGCGGCCGCGCGGGGCCGGCGCGGTTGATCAGGAGTCGGACGCCCGAGACGTGGGCGCGGGCGCTCCACGGAGTGCCGATCCGGGAACATGACGCCAGTTCACCGTCTCCTGGAGGTTTTTCCGTGCGCCCTCGATTTGCCCTCGCCGTCGGTGGGGTTTCGATTGCCTTGGTCGCTGCTGGCGTTTCCGCCATGGCCCTAGCCCGGCCCACCGTCGTCGTTGACCGGGTGGTCGATGGCGACACGATCAATGTGCGGATCGGCGACAAGACGGACACGGTGCGCCTGCTGAACATTGATGCGCCGGAGACCAAACATCCGGGCAAGGAAGTCGAGTGCCTTGGGCCGGAGGCCTCGGCCTTTCTGACCAATCGCTTGCCTGCCGGGACGGTCATCAAACTCGAATACGACGAGGAGCGCCGCGACAAGCATGGACGGTTGCTCGCCGGCGTCTTCGAGTCGGACAGTTTGATCAATGCCGAGATCGCCGCGGCCGGCCTTGGCGCGCCCGTCGTCTTCGAGCCGAACCGGCGCTTCTATCCGGAAGTTCGTGCTGCCTCGGAGGATGCACAGCGAAACCAAGTCGGGGCTTATGCGCCGAACGAAGAATGTGCGCTGCCCGTGCAGGTCGCAGCACTCGTGGCCGCGACGGCCGCGCAGCCGGCGGCCGCGCAACCCAGCACCCCTGCTGAGGTCGATGCCGAGATAGCCGAGCTGCAGGAACACCTTGACGTGGCCTCGGTGCTGCTGACGCGCCTGAACGCGGTGGATACACCGGAGGATCCGTCGGTTCTCGCGTTCTATTCGCCGACACACCTCGACCGGCTGCGCAGCGATGTGCGCGACGTGGACACCCGGGTGCGCACCCAGCGGACAGCATTGAAAAAGCACCGGAAGGACCTGGTCGAGGCGGAGCGGTTGGCTCGCGAGGAGGAGGAGCGCAGGGCTCGGGAAGAGGCCGAGCGGCGGGCTGCCGAAGAGGCGGCTCGTGAGCAGGCCGAACGTGAGGCCGCCGAGCGCGCGGCAACGACCAGGTCGCGAGCCACCTCCGCCCCCGTCAGCGGCAACACCCGCACCAACGCACCGGCGCCCCGGACCCAACGGACGGCGCCAGCGACGCAGCCGCGCCGAACGAGCGCGCCCACCACCGCCCCGCGCCCGACCAGTGCGCAGACGACCCAGTCGGAGTCCGGCAGTTATCCCGGATACAACGGTCCGCGGTGCTATGCACCGGGTGGCAAGACCTGGCGTCCCTGCTGACCCCAGGCTGGTTCACGGGCACCGTGTCACAAACCGCTCTGCCGCGGGGGTCCGTCGACGTGGTTGTCGTGGACCGGCCGGAGAATGCGGTTTCTGACAGCCTGGCCGACTATGTCCGGGAATTCGGATCTGTCAGGTTCTGCCCGATCGTTCAAGACAAAGCCTGACCAAGCGCGACAGGCTGGGACCATGACGAAATCCACCACGCTGTTCGAGGGCCTGGGCGGGGAGTCGGGAATTCGACGGCTCGCCGAGGCGTGGCACGCCCGGTGCCTGGCTGATCCGATCGTCGCGCACGCGTTCTCGCACGGCTTCCATCCCGAGCACACGGCGCGGTTGGCGGCCTATTGGACCGAGGCGCTGGGCGGTCCGGCGCGCTATTCCGGCGTGCTGGGCACGGAAACCGAGGTCGTCCGGATGCATTCGGGCAATGGTGACGCGGCGGAGATGTATGCAGCCGGCGCCGCGTGCTTCGCCGCAGCCCTGGCGGACGTGGGAGTGACCGACGGGCCGTTGCGGGACCGCACGCTGGCGTGGTGGGCGGACGCCACTGAGCGGATGGATGGATATCCCGAGAACCGCGACGATGTGCCCCCGGGCCTCACGATCCCGAGGTGGAACGGATAGCTCGCGGGTCCCGATTGATCCACCTTGACCCGGGGAGGCGGCCATACAGAAGCTTCATGATGCGGCTCGTTGTTCCTTCATCCGCGCGCGATGGAATGAAGTCATCGAACACAAGAGAGGAGCAGATCATGAAAAAGACACTCGGAGCCGGGCTCGGATTGCTCACCGCCGCCGTGATTGCCTTCGGAGCACCTGCTGCCTTCGCGACTCCCGATCCCGGTCCCGTTGCGCCGGCACCCGCGGTCACCTGTGATGGCACCGGGCCCGCGCGTGACGGCACCGGCCCACGCGCTGACGGCACCTGCGACGGCACTCGACCGATGGACGGCACGGGCCTGCGGCACCGCCATGGCCAGACCGACAACGCCGACGACCAGCAGCAGCCTCGTGCCGATGGCGCCGGCGAGGGGCAGCGCAGGGCCGATGGCAGCGCCCAGGGTCAGCGCAAGGCCGACGGCACGGGCAACGGCCTGCGCGACGGCACCGGCCCGCGCGCTCAGCGCACTCCGGCCGACTGCCCGAACGCCTAACCTGCCACGCATGCAAGGGCGGGACCCATCGAGGTCCCGCCCTTCTCTCATGCTCACCATCAAGGTCAACTGCGCTGCGGCGAGCGCATCGCGTGATGACCGGCGTTCGGGAAGTGAGCCCCGGGGCACCGTCGGGGCCGGATCAGTGATGCAGGTCACATAGGGGCACCATGGAGGCATGACAACCTCACCGGGTGGCGCTGCTGCACCGGGCAGCGCCCTCAATCAGCCACACAGGGTCGCGGTCATCGGCGCCGGCACGGTGGGCCTGGCGACCGCTTGGTTCCTCCAGGAACGCGGCATCTCGGTCGTCGTCCATGAGCGCGAGGGCGTCGCGGCCGGCGCGTCCTGGGGAAACGCCGGGTGGTTGACCCCCGGGATCTGCACTCCGCTGCCCGAGCCGGCGGTCCTGCGCTATGGCCTCCGGGCGGTGTTCAGCCCTTCCTCGCCGGTCTACGTCCCGCCCAGCGTGCGCAGCGATTTCCTCCGCTTCGTCGTCGGCTTCACCCGGCACAGCACCATGGGTGCGTGGCGCCGGGCGATGGGCGCCCTTGTTCCGCTGAACCGCCTGGCCCTGGACTCGTTCGATCTGCTCGAGGCCGGGGGAGTCGCGGCGAGGACGAAACCCGCCGAGAGCTTTGTGGCGGCGTACCGCACGGAAAAGGACCGCGAGACCCTCCTCGCCGAGATCCGGCACATCCATGCCGCGGGGCAGGAGATCGACTTCGAAGCGCTGACTGGGGACGAGGCCCGCGCGCTCGAGCCGGTGCTGTCCGACGAGGTCGGCGCCGCCATCCGGCTCCGGGGTCAGCGATATCTGGCGCCCGGCGATTTCGCCCAAGCCCTTGCCGATGCCGTCGTGGCGCGCGGCGGGAAACTGGACGTCGGTCCTGAGGTGACCGACATCGTCGATCGTGACCGGCTGATCACCGTCTGCACGACGAGTGGCGAGGATGACTACGACGCGGTCGTCCTGGCCACCGGCGCGTGGCTCAGCCGGCTGGCGCGCCCCCTTGGTATGCGGCGGGTGGTGCAGGCGGGTCGGGGGTACAGCTTCAGCGTGCCCGCCGAGCAGTTGCCGAAGGGCCCGGTCTATCTCCCGGTTGCGAGGGTGGCGTGCACGCCGCTCGGCTCGAGACTGCGGGTCGCCGGGATGATGGAGTTCCGGCACCCCGAGGCGCCACTCGATCCTCGGCGGATCCGTGCGATCGTCGAGGCCGCCCGGCCATTCCTGCGCGGGGTCGACCTCGATGATCGCGCCGACGAATGGGTCGGTTCGCGCCCGTGCACCGCGGACGGGCTGCCGCTCATCGGCGCGACAGCCTCGCCCCGGGTGTTCGTTGCGGGCGGCCACGGAATGTGGGGCATCACCCTCGGCCCGGTCACCGGGCGTCTGCTGGCCGAGCAGATCGCCACGGGTGTGGTGCCGAAGGAGTTGTTGCCGTTCCGGCCTATGCGGTGACCTCCGCGAGGATCCCGACGACGGCGGCGAGGGTTTCGGAAGAACGCAGAACGCGATAGTGCCCGTGCCCGGTGGTGAGGAGCAGCTCGGATCCGGGCCACTGCTGCGCCAGCAATTCCGACTCGGCAGGGCTCGTCATCCGGTCGTCGTGGTCGTGCACGATGAGTGCGGGCGGGAGTTGTCGTAACAGCCGCTCGGCCGCGACGAGTGGCAGGAGGTCGAAGTCGCTGAGCGGCCGATGCATCCGACTCCGGAACCGCCGGGCCAGCGGGGTCAGGGTGGGTTTGCCGATTCCGACCGCCTGCGCGAACACGTCCACCATGCCCCGGGTGCTCGCGGCGGGCGCGATCAGCACCTGACGCTGCGGCACGACGCCGTGATGGCGCTGGGTCCACAACACCGACAGACACCCCATGGAGTGTGCGACGGTCGCCGTCGGCTGCCCGAAGCGGTCCGCGACGGCCTGATAGGACTCCGCCATCTCCGGCACCGAGCTCGATCGACGCCCGAACGCGCCGGGCCCGGAGTCGCCGTGAGCAAGGGCGTCGAACGCGACCACCTGATAGCCCAGGCCCAGCAGGAGCGGTGCAAAGGAGCTGAGCTGCTGCCACCAGCCACCCCACCCGTGGACGAGGTACGCGAGCGGCGCAGCCGGATCGCCCCACTGCATGCCGTGCACCGGTTTGCCGTGCAGGGCGACGCTGAACGGGGTCCCCTTGGGGGTGGCGTGCCGGTTGCGGACCGCGGCGGTCGGGGGTCGGCCAACGTGGAACCAGAGGCGCGCGGCGATGGCCGCGGAGAGTTCGGGGTGGACGGCCTCCAGGCTGCGGGTGGTGAGGTGCAGGGCGTGCTGCGTCAGCATTGGCACGATCGTGCTTTTCTTGGTCATTGGGACTCCTTGGGGGTGAGGCGGGTGCGGAATCGGGGTTGGCGGGGACGGGGCGATTCAGGCGCGCAGAGCGGCGAGCAGGCGATCGACGGCTCGCCGGGTGCGGGCGGCCGCTTCGGGGTCTCGGGTCATGCGGTGGGCGAAGTGGTGGCCGAGCATCAGGGAATACAGCTCATGCGCGAAGTCTGTGCTGTCGCTGGGGATCAGGTCGCCGGCGGTCACCGCGGAGCGATGGACCCGCTCGATGGTCTCCTGGAAGGTCGTGTGAAGGCTGACGAGGCGGTCACGCATGGGCCCGTCGGGGGCGTCGTCGAGTTCATTGGCCGCGGCCACGAAGACGCAACCCCCGGGCAGTGCGTACTCCGCCTCCCCATCCCACCCCACCCATCGCTCGACCAGTGTGCGGATCCGGGGAAGGCCCGCCGGTTCCTTCAATGACGGCAGGACGACGGTGTTCTTGAAGTGTTCGGCGGCGTGGTCGAGGATCGCGAGTTGCAGGTTCTCCTTCGATCCGAAGTGGGCATAGAGCCCGCTCTTCGACAGGTCGAGTGCGGCGGCCAGGCCGCCGATCGTGAGGTGGGTCAGGCCGATCCGGCTGGCCTCGCGCAGGCCGCCGCGCACGATCTGTTGTTGGGTCTCCTCGCCCTTGCTCACGGCACAAGAAAAGCACGAGCGTGCTTTTGATTGCAAGGAGGAGGTATTAGACAGGCCGTCAGCGAGCTTCCACCCGCGGCGCCATCCGTGAGCTGCATCGTCCAGGGGCGAGGTGATCGCGATCTGCCCGTCGGCCTCGTCGTCCGCATCAACACCGGCTTCCTCGATCGCACGGGTGCTGTGACCGTCCGCTTCACGGGGCGATTGTTCTCGACCACGAACACATGGGGACGGGCGGTTCACCGCGCACTGCGACGCGGTCGAGCTCCCCGGTCAATGCAGCTGTGGTGCCGGGGTGGATGGTGCCGGGGTCGGCTTGGCAGACGATCTCTTCTCTGCTGCGAGCCATCACGTCACGATTGCCCCACGGCCGATTGCTTCGCTGCTTTGTTTGGCCGACCTCGCAACACGCCCCATCACTCTGCATCACCAGATGCACTCTCCGACACGCATGCATGTCACTAAGTCAGGGTCGTGCTGCAGGGTCGCGACTCAGGTTGCAGGGTCCGAGTCAACACGCCTCGCCAGCCAGCACCGGGTCAGTGAGATTGCTGGGGCAGACTGCGAACGTGCACGCAAAGACTCACATCGCCGGCCGTTCCCAAGCGCTCGCGGGCGCCGCGCTCTGCATAGTGCTCGCAGGCTGCGGCACCGCCCCCTCCTCCGAGCCTGTGACGGCAATCACCCCCACCCCGGCGTCCTCCTCGCCGACGGCCTCGACCCCGACGCCCACGGCATCGTCCGCCGCCCCCACTGCCACCCCGACGGGGGCGCACTCTGCGACACCGACCAAGTCGGCTCTACCCACGGCGCAAGGGCAGCCCGCGTGGGTGCCTTGCTCAGGTGCCGAGTGGGCGGTCGAGGGTGCGGACGCCGAGGGCACGCTCGTCATTGCCATGTGTCCGGACGGCCTCGCGACTTATGAGCAGGGCGAGAAGCTCGCCACCTGGACGGTCGACGAGCGCCGACCCTTCGGGGCGGATGCCAGCGTTGGCGGGTTCCTGCTCACCGTCGAGGACGCTCGGACCGACCAGACGGTCTTCGTCAAGGCCGGTCCGAGCGAGGCTCCCGACCGCAACCTCCTGATCACCAAGCGCCACCCCGATGTCAGTTGTGCGGTGACCGACCCGATGCGTCAGGCACTTCGGGCGGGTGGGTTCGACTTCTTCGCCAACGACCCGTCGCTCAAGGGCGAGTGCGTCGACCGGTGGGTGCGGCTGGCCTCGAACGAGCCCGGGGATTCGACCCTGATGCTGCGGCCGAAGGGCGAGGGCTGGGAGTTCTATACGGGATTCCCGACCGGCATCTGCCGCTCGGAATATCGCACTGCCGGCGGCCCACAAGCCTTCGAGGCGGCGTTCCGGGATTGCTGAGGTCAGGCGACTTCAGTGATCCGAGCCCGACCTGGATCCGGATTGCGTGTCCCTGAGGGACGCCGTCGACGCAGGCGCCATAAGGTGCCGCCGGGCCCGACCCCGGTCTGGAGCACCAGCGCTCCGGTTCATTCGAAGAGCTCTGCCAGGCGACGGTCCGAGTCCCACAGCGCGTCGGTGTCGAACGTGTTCGTCGTGACCAGCAGTTCGTCGGCCCCAGTCCGTGTCAGCAGCTCGGTCAGGCGCTCCGCGACCTGATCCGCTGTCCCGTGGATGGCGGCGGCGAGATGCTCGTCGACCATCGTCTGTTGCCGCGGGGTCTTGCTCCGATCCCGCACGGTCGACACTGGCTCGAGCGGGGTGAAGTCACCGATGGTGCGGGCGGCCGTCATCGCCCACGCCTCCGGCAGCAGCAGGTCCCGCGCAGCCTCGGCGGTCTCGCCGACAGCAACATTCCCCGACGCGATCACATAGGGCTCCGCCCACCACTGGGACGGCGCGAACTCTTCGCGATAGCGTTGCAGGGTCTCCTGCGCCTGGGCCGACTTCCGTCCGGTGAACGCAGGGCCGCCGACGACGACCGCCAGGCCGGCACGCGCGGCATATTCGACGCCCTTGCCCATCGCCAACACGAACGGCGGCGTCATCCCGCCATCGGCCGGCCGAGCCGTGATCGAGGCCGTGCCGGACAGATAGGCCAGCAGCTCGTCCAGGTCCTGCTCGAAGCGTTCGGCTGCATCCCACCCCTGCCGCAACGCGGTCCGGATCGCCTCGGTGAACGCGACCGAGCGGCCGAGGCCGAGGTCAATGCGACCCGGGAACAGCGCCTGCAACGTGGCGGCCTGTTCCGCGACAACCAACGGCTGGTGGTTCGGCAGCATCACGCCGCCCGACCCGACGCGGATCCTGCTCGTCCGTGACGCGATCGCAGCCATCAGGAGCGTCGGTGTCGACCCCGCAATGCCCGGGACGGCGTGATGCTCGGCGACCCAAAACCGTCGATATCCCAACTCTTCGGCCCGGATCGCCCGCTCGATCACCGCGTTCAATGCCTCGGCGGGGGAGCTCCCGGCGCGCGCATTCGCCCGGTCGAGGATCGAGATCGGAATCGTGGGAAGTCGCATCGTTGCTCCCATCGTGGACTGGTCTCCACGGTAGAGCTATTCCGAACCCCTCGAACTATCCGGTCAAGCTCGGGTCCCTCGTCATCGCCGACAAGGGCCGATGTCCGCCGAGCGGGACGACTTTGGCCGGATAGTTCAACACCTGTCGGGATCAAGACCCAACAGAGGCCCTGATCAGGCAGCTGCCTCGCTTCCGTGTGCCTTCAGCGGCCCAGCGGCGGCCCGTTCACGGTGCGGCGCCGCCGTCAGGTTCGGCTAAGTTCATGCCATGCCGAGTCCTGCCGCGGTGCGAGGTCTGGCCACCGCTTTGGCTCTGGGACTGGCTCTGGGACTGGGACTGGCGGGATGTGCCCAGCAGGTCACCGTCACCCGCGCGGGCGATCACCCGTCGGAGGTCCAGGCCCAGGAGCTGCTCGAGATCGCCTTGACGCAGGGGTGTGCCGCGGCGGTGGAGCACTACATCGACGGTTATCACGAGGACCCTGAGCAGCGCGCCCGCTATGCCCAGTCGCACCTCGAACTCTGTGAGAGCCCGCAGGTGCAGCAAGCCCTGGCACCTCGCGCATGGCACTGTGCGGCCGACCTGTTCGAGCTGGAGCGCGTGCGCGTGCAGTGCCGGCCCGATCCGGACAACGGGACCGTTGTGCCGTTCGCCTATCGCACGCCGGAGCATTTCCGCGGCGAGAGCACGAGCATCTCGTGGGGGACGATCCAGTTGGGTGTGGCGAAGAACTGAACGCGCGCGGTCAGTTGCCGTCCAGCCCCGCCTCCAGCACGGCGATCGCGATCTGCACTCGGTTGTCGAGATCGAGCTTCGTGAGGATGTGCGAGACGTGCGCCTTCACGGTCGCCTCGGCCACCACGAGCTCTGCGGCGATATCGGCGTTCGACAACCCGCGCGCGACGAGCACCGCGATCTCCCGTTCCCGTTCGCTGAGCTCGGACAGCCGCGCGCGATGCAGCGCGGCCTTCGCGTCCTCGCGGCGAGCGGCATAACGCCGCACCAGCTTGTGCGTGTCCGCGGGGGAGAGGATGGCCTGACCAGCGGCGACGACCCGCACGCCCTCGATGATCTGCTGCGGTGGCGTGTCCTTCAACAGGAACCCGGAGGCCCCGGCCTCCAGCGCACCGAAGACATAGTCGTCGAGATGGAACGTGGTCAGCACGAGCACCGCGGGATGGCCCGGGCGGGCCGTCAGCACTCGCGTGGCCTCCAGGCCATCGACCCTGGGCATCCGGATGTCCATGAGCACCACATCGGGGTTGGTCTCATCGACCAGCGCCGCGAGCCCATGGCCGGACTCGGCCTCGCCGACGACGGTGATGTCATCCGCCGCACCGAGGATCATCGCCAGCCCCGCCCGCACGAGTGCGTCGTCGTCGACGATCACGACCCGGATCGATTCAGCCATCTTCCATCCCATCCTCCGCGGTCGGCCACGGCAGCCACGCCGCCAAGCGATAGCCCCCCTCAGCAGTCTGCCCCGCCTCCAGCCTGCCGCCGCGTGCCCGCACGCGTTCGCGCAATCCCGGAAGCCCGCGCCCGATTCCGCTCCGTGCGGCGCAGCGTCGTGGCGGCGTGCGCGAGAGCGTCGGCACGAGTGGGGTCTGCGTCTCGGTAGCGCTCAGCTGACTCCCGGAGTTCGGCCTCCTCGTTGGCCACGAGCGAGCGCATGGCCTGTTCCGTCAGCTCCCGGCGCGGTCTGTCCATCCTGCCCACCCCGACGGAGGACATCTCGATCGCTCCGGCGTCGGGTGCGGTTTCGAGCGGGACGGCCTCCGCGTTGTCGATGGCGGACAGCGCGACCCGCAGCGCGCCTGCGGTCTCCCTGTCGCGCTGCCGCATGGCCTGCTTGAGTGCTGACCGGAGTCGGTTCCGGATCGATGAGGTCATGACGTCACCGCACCATGCGCCAACGTGTTCGTCCAGTGACATTCTCCCCCGGTGAGCGGTCCTGCAGGAGGCTGAGCACGTTGCCATCCGATGCACGGACGCACGGTACGCCCGCGTCACTCCCGCGAGTTCGCGGTCGACCGGGCGAGCGCCTTGGACTTCGCGCGTGCCCCGGCGCGGTGGGTGCGGGCGGTGAACCGCCCGAAGTACGCCCCCAGGCTGATCCCGCCCGCAATCGTCAACCCCATCGCCGCTGCTCCCCACAGGAGGCTCGGCCCGCTGGTGCCCGCGGTGGCGGCGGGGCCCGGTTCGACGAGGTAGTACAGACCGCGATAGACCATGCCCCCGGGCAGGAACGCCACGATGCCCGAAGTGGTGATGGCGAGCGCCGGCACGCGCAGCCGCGCAGCCACGGGCTGGGCGAGGAAACCCACGACGACGCACGCGAATCCCGTCCCCACGATCGACTGGAAGCCGAGCTCGGTGGCGAGCACATAGACCAGCCAGCCGAGGACGGCGAGCAGGCAGGAGACGAGGATCGTGCGTCCGCCCGAATAGCCGCTCAGCGCGAACCCCGCCGCGGTCGCTATCACCGCCCCGGTCTGCACGAGCAGGGAGGAGGCGAGGGTGGCGGGCGGGATGAGGTACGCCGGCACGCCCAGCCGGAACGACACGGTGATCACGGCCAGGACGCCGACGAGGATGCCCAGGGTCAGGATGACGACCTCGAAAGTGCGTCCCGACGCGGTCACGTAGTAGCCGTCGATCGCGTCCTGGGCCGCGCCCACGACCGCGAGTCCGGCGAGGAGCACGACGATGCCGGTGGCCACGAGGATCGAGGGCCGGAAGCCGTCGACCATGGGCTCCCAATAGGAGCGCAGGGCCACGAGGACCATTGCGAACGCCGTGGGGATCGCGCCGCCGACGATCTGGCCGAAGAATGCCGGGAGGCGCCGGCGGGCCGTCCACAGCGAGGCACGGTCCACGATCGCCACGATCACCGAGGCGAGGAGGATCTCGAGCGGGGAGCCGCCGAGGAGCGCGCACACACCGGCCGCCATGACCACGAAACCGAGCGTGACGATCGAGCGCCGATAGAGCCGCGGGCGGGCCATGATCTCCTCGAACTGGGCCCGTGCGTCGTCGAGGGGGAGTTCCTTGCGGGCGATATCGTTGATCAGGCGGTGGGTCTCGGCGAGCCGCTGATAGTCGGGTGTGCGGGCCACCACGATCCGCACCATCGTCACCGGGTCGTCGAACGGGCCGCGGTGGTGGGTGACGGCGATCGAGGTGAACGTGACGTCGACGTGCACCGACCGCAGCCCATAGGCGCGGGTCACGGCGATGATCGCCGCGGTGACATCCGCCGACGAGGCACCCGTCGAGAGCGTCGAGTCGCCGATCCGCATCGCGAGGTCGATCACGCTGCGGGAGCGTGCCTGCTCGACCCCGTCGCTGTAGGCCCGCAGGTCCATGCCCCACGTCGGCGCGTCCAGATCCCGCACCACGTCGCGAGCCCGCCGGATGAACTGCCCCCGCTGGGGTTGTTTGCGGCTGGGGGACGGGCCACGACCGCGGCCCGTCGGGTCCTGCGGACCGGTCGCCCGAGGGGGCTGCTCATCGTTCGTGCCAAGGGGTTCGTGCGCGGGCTGGTCGGACACGGGCACCACTGTGCGCCATCGCCTGCGTGGGGGCAAGCCGGGAAGATTCGCGGACGAAACAGGCGCTCGGGCACGGAGCGGATCTCTGACAGACTCGCCGCAGCCGACACCCCCGGAGGTTTCCTTGACGCTTATCGCCGCCCTTGTGAACGTGGTGCTGTTGCTCTATGTGACGCGCCGCCTCCTCGGCGTACCCATCGGCTGGGGCCGCGTCGCGATCGTCTCCTTCATCACCAACGGGTTCCTCAACGACGCCGCGCAGCTCTATCTCGACACTTTCCAGATCGACCCGTCGAGCCCGCAGCTGGCTGCACTGGCGCTGACCGTGGTCGTGCTCGGCTGCGTGGTCACGGCCCAGATGATCGTGCTCACCGTGATCGAGGCCTTCCTGCCGACCGTCAAGGTGCCGGCACTGACCGCGGTCCTGACCGGCATGCCCGCATGGTTTCGTCGCCTGCGCCGCTATGCCGGGATCTGGTGGATCCTGTTGCGGCGGGGACTGACCGCTTACCTCGGCCCCACCCCCAACCCCGACCTCCCCACCCCACGGGTCGCCCGGTCCCTGCGGCTGGCGCTGACCGACGCGGGCGTGACGTTCGTGAAGTTCGGGCAGATGCTCGCGACCCGGGCGGATCTGCTGCCGCCGGCCGTCGTCGCCGAGCTGTCGAAGTTGCATTCGGAGGTGGCGGCGGAGCCCTGGGCGGAGGTACGCCCAGCGGTCGCGTACGCGGTCGCGAGACCGCTCGACGAGGTCTTCTCCGAACTGTCCGACGTGCCCATGGCCGCGGCCTCGGTCGCGCAGATCCATGCCGCCACGCTGGTGGACGGCACGGAGGTCGTGGTGAAGGTGCAGCGGCCCAAGGCCCGCAAGCAGGTCACCGCGGATCTCGACATCCTCCACCGGTTCGCGGCGCGGCTGGAGCAGCAGACCAGCTGGGGCCGTGCGATCGGCGCGGTGGCGCTCGCGGAGGGCTTCGCGCAGTCGCTGCACGAAGAGCTCGATTATCGGATCGAGATCGCCAACATGCGCGGCGTGGCCCGGACGAACGATCTGATCGTGCCCGAGCCATTCGACGAACTGTCCTCCTCGGAAGTCATCGTGATGGAGCGGCTCGCGGGCAAGCCGCTGTCCTCGGCGGGTGCGGAGCTCGCCGCACTGTCTGCCGAGCGTCGCAAGGAGCTCGCCGAGGAGCTGCTGGGCGGCGTGCTCCAACAGATCTTCGTCTCCGGTGTCTTCCACGCCGACCTGCATCCCGGCAACGTCGTCCTCACCTCCGACGGCCTCGCGCTGCTCGACTTCGGGTCGGTCGGTCGCCTGGACCGGCCGGTGCGCATGGCGCTGGTGATGTTGTTGTACGCCGTGGAGCGGCAGGACTCCATCGCCGCCACCGACGCTCTGCTGGACCTGCTGGACCGGCCCGCGGACCTCGACGACCGCGTCCTCGAGCGGGAGATCGGGTCGATGATCGTGCGCTATGGCGACGGGCTCGCCCCCGGTGGAGCCGCCGCCGTCTTCACCGAGCTCATCAACCTCGTCGCCCGGCACGGGTTCCGGGTGCCGCCCCAGTTGGCGGCGGTGTTCCGGACGCTCGGCACCCTGGACGGGACTCTCCGCCTGCTCGATCCGGGCATCGACCTCGTCGGTGTCGCCCGGGCGCGGGGGAGCGAACTCGCCAAGCAGATCACCGGTCCCGCGGCCGTGAAAGAGCAGGCCGAGCATCAACTCGCGACCCTGCTGCCGGTGCTCGCGCGGCTGCCGCGCCGACTGTCCCGGATCAGCGAGCAACTGGAGGACGGCACGCTGACGGTGAACGTCCGCAGCATGGGGGACGTGCGCGATCGTGCCTGGGTGGCCGGGGTCGCACATCAGCTCAACGTCACCCTGCTCGCCAGCATGCTCGGGATCGGCGGCACGTTCCTCATCACCCGCGACGGCGGCGCGATGCTGCTGCCGACGTTCGGGATGTTCCAGTTCCTCGGCCTGGTGTGCCTGTTCCTGGCCTTCACTTTGGGTACGCGGGTGCTCGCGCACATCTTCTTCCACAGTCGCTGACGCACCGCCCGGGGCTGCTGGGGTGCGCACGCAGGTCAGCCGGCGATGGAGCCCGGCCGCTTCGGCGCCGGGCAGGCGACCTGGCCCTTCAGGCTCCAGACGAGGGCAACGCCGGCCATCGCCAGCGCGATCAGTCCCATGAACGGCTGGACGGGTGCGAACCACGTCATCGCGCCGGCCGAGCCCAGCGCCAGCAGCACGATCTTGTTGCACACCGGGCATCCGACGGCGAACCAGGCCAGCACACCACCGGCCATGCCGAGCCGGCCGCTGCGTCGCTCGGCGCGCTCGGCCGCAGGGTCAGCGGGAACCTGGGTGCCGCCGGGTCTGCGTACGTAGGTCGCGACCAGCATTCCCGACAACACCGACGCGAGCAGCCAGACCGGATAGTTCCACCACACCGTCGGCACCTCGCGCCCGAACACCGGATTCGGGAACATCACCGTCGCGGCGCCGATGAGCAGCGCGATCGCCACCGACGCGAACACCGCAACCAGAATCTGGCGCCGGCCCCACATCCGCAGCGCTGTCCAGGCCTGGCGCGGGGTCTCCAGCAGCGGAGACCGTCCGGCAGGACGGACCGTCTGGATGTCGAGTTCGGTCGCGGGCTGCTCGGAGAGGCGCGCGATTGGTTCCATGCCTCCACTATGGCTCATGGGTCCGGGCGTGTCGGTGTGGGAAGTACCGACGGACCGGGTGCGACCCCGATAGGAGCGATGCCGGGCCGCTGACGGGTACATCTCAGGGGCCGGACCGGGATTTCGGACTAGGGTGGCGGCGCCGCCGATACTCAGGAGAGATGCAGTGAGCCCGGAGAGCCGTCACCCGGAGAATCCAGTGAATCCCGATCGCGCGAAGAACTCCGGACGGTCGGGCAAGCGCGCCTGGCTGTTCCCCGTCATCGTCGTCACACTCGCAGTGATTCTGATCGCGGCGTCGTTGGGTCGCAGCCAGGGCCGCGACGCGGCGACCCCCGGTCCGGTGCCGACGGCCGAGGTGTCGGGCCAGGAACAACAGCAGCGGGAGAGCGCGCAGGACGTCTATGACAAGCAGGCGCCCCTGCGCGAGGAGGTCGAGCGCCGCGACGCCGAGGACGCCCTGTCGATGGGACCGGTCGACGCGCCGGTGGTGCTGGTCGTCTTCTCCGACTATCAGTGCCCCTATTGCGCGAAGTGGAACGCGGAAACGCTGCCGACCCTGCAGCGGCACATCGACGCAGGCAAGCTCCGCCTCGAGTGGCGGGACGTGAACGTGTTCGGCGAGGACTCGGACCGGGGCGCGCGGGCGGCCTTCGCGGCCGGGCAACAGGGCCGGTTCTGGGACTATCACGAGGTCCTGTTCGCCGACGGACAGTCACGAACCGCACGCGAGCTCACCGAGGACAACCTCATCGCGCTCGCCGAAGAGATGGGCGGTCTCGACATGGCGCGGTTCCGTGCCGACCTCGCATCAGTGGAGACCAAGGAGGCCGTGGATCGCAACGCGATGCTGGGCCTGCAACTGGGGGTGGCGTCGACGCCGTCGTTTGTGTTCGGCGGCCAGCCGATCGTGGGGGCGCAGCCGGCATCCGTGTTCGAGAGCGCGTTCGACCTGGCGCTCGCCGGGGCGGAGAACTCCTGATGGACATCGGGCTCGTCAGCGCGTTCCTCGGCGGTGTGCTGGCGCTGTTGAGCCCCTGTGCCGCGCTGCTGTTGCCCGCATTCTTCGCGTCGACCATCGGCTCGGGGCCGAGGCTGCTGCTGCACGGTGCGGTGTTCTATGTCGGGATGCTCGTGCTGCTCCTCCCGCTCGGAGTCGCGGCCGGGGTCGTCGGATCCCTGTTTCTCCAGCATCGGCAGGGGATCGTGATCGTGGCCTCGCTCGTGCTGATCGTTCTCGGCATCGCTCAGCTTTTCGGGGCCGGCTTCGACGTGTCCCGGGCGCTGCCCGGAGTCTCCGGCCTGCAGTCGCGCGCCGGTGCGGCTACGGGCTTGGCCAAGACATTTCTCCTCGGCATCGCCAGCGGGGTCGCGGGCTTCTGCGCCGGTCCGATCCTGGGTGCTGTGCTCACGCTGGCCGCGTCCCGCGGCAACCCGATCACGGCGGCCGGGTTGCTGGCGGTCTATGGTGCCGGCATGGTGGCGCCGCTGCTCGGGATCGCCGCCCTGTGGCGGACGCTGGGCGATCGAGGACGCCGAGCCCTGCGGGGGCGCAGCGTGACGGTCCTCGGCCGCGACTTCCACACCACCTCACTGGTCACCGGTCTGCTGATGATCGGTGTCGGCATCCTGTTCTGGACGACGAACGGACTCGTCGGCGCGCCCGAGCTCATCCCGGCCGACACACAGGCATGGCTCACCCAGCAGGCGGCGCGCGCGAGCGGCCCGGTCGTCGAGGTCACGGTGATCCTGCTCGTGGCGGTGGCGCTGCTGGTGGGGTGGGGGCTTCGGCGTCGGCGTGCTGCTGATCGTCTTCGGTGAGCCGATCGGACCGCGTACCCACTGCTGACTAGGTGTTCCGGGTCGGCTGGGGTGCGTCGGGTCCCTACCGAGCGGCTGGCGCATTTAGTCGGCGGTTAGCGTAGGTATTCCCGAACAGCCCAATTGCGAGGAGGCAATGATGGCAACACGCAACGGGAACGCGATCTGGCGCGGCGACCTGCAGACCGGCGAGGGTGAGGTGACGGTGGGCAATGGCGTCCACACAGGTCCCTATTCCTTCAAGTCTCGCTTCGAGGACGGCAGCGGCACCAACCCCGAGGAACTGATCGCGGCTGCGCATGCCGCGTGCTATTCGATGCAGTTGTCGGCGATGTTGGCGGAGAAGGGTACGCCGGCCACCAGCGTCGACACCGACGCCGTCTGCCAGCTGCGGTTCATCGACGGCGCGCCCACGATCACGGCGATCAACCTGACCACGGTAGGCGTGGTCGAAGGCCTGAGCGAGGACGGCTTCGTCGCGGCCGCAGAAGAGGCGAAGGCAGCCTGCCTCGTCACCCGCGCCCTCGCGGGCGTGGAGGAGGTCAACCTGAAGGCGCGACTCAAGGGCTGAGTTCCCCGGCTGGGACTGAGTTCCCGGCTCGTCTGTCGGCGGTCAGAGGCTCCGCTTGAAGCCGGTGTGACTCGCCACATAGCCGAGCCGTTCATAGAAGCGATGCGCGTCCGGGCGGCGCTGGTCCGAGGTGAGTTGGGCCAGCGCCGCTCCGCGTTCCCGGCCCCAGTCGTGCGCCCAAGCGATGAGCGCGGCCCCGAGGCCACGCCCGCGTACGCCCGCGCCCACGCGCACCGCCTCGATCTGCAGTCTTGTCGCCCCGGCCCGGGCCAGGCAGGGGATGAGGGTGAGTTGCATGGTGGCGACGATCTGATGCGCCGCATCCCGGGCCACCAGCAGCAGGTGCGCAGGGTCGGCGTCGATAGCGGCGAACGCAGCGGCATAGGGCGCCGGATCGGGGGTCTCGCGGGTGCTGCCCAGGGGATCGTCGGTCAGGAGCGCGACCAGCGCGGGCAGATCGTCGGCGGTGGCGCGTTCCAGATGGTACGCAAGCCCTGCGACCTCGATGATCGCCGGAACCTGCGGCCCCGAACCGATCACCGCATCTCCTGCAGGGACTTGCCGATCAAGGCTGCGCTCCGGCGCAGTTGGTCGACGTGGGCCTCGAACTTGAACGCGCCGCTGCGCCCCGCGAGAGCCAGCGCCGCGATGGCCCGGCCGCCATAGTTCACCGGGACCGCGACCGACAACAAGCCCGGCCCCGTTTCCTCGCGTTCGACCGCATAGCCCTGTTCCCGGGCCCGCTTCAGCTGTTCGGCCAGAACGCCCGGGGCAACGATCGAATATTTCGTCATCTTCGGCAACGGCCCGCGCAGCACCTTCGACACCTCCGATGCCGGGCGGTGAGCGAGCAGGATCTTGCCCATCGACGAGCATGTCGCGGGTCCCCGCCCGCCATAGCGGATCGGCCAGACGACGGATTGCGAGCCGCGCATGCGGGCAACGTGGATGATCTCGTCCCGCTGCAGGGCGCCCAGGTGGACCGTCTGCTTCGTCAGGGCGAAGAGGTCCGCCATGTGGGGGAGCGCTGCGCTGCGCAGGCCGCGCGGCTGCACGGCGTCGAAGCCCGTGCCCAGTTCGAACAGCAGCCACCCGGGTCTGTATTGCTTCCCGTGGCGCTCCACATAACCGATCTCCTCGAGGTGCGCGAGCAGCCGGAAGGCCGTGCTCTTGGGTAAACCGGTCTGGCGCGCGAGCTCGGTGACCCCCATCGGGGTGTCCTGCAGGCGGAAGCAGTCGAGCAGCGCCAGTGCTTTCGACACCGACGTGACAGCGCTCGCATCGTCTGCCGCAGGGGATCGTCGAGCCGGTCGTGAGCTGTTCGCAGACGTTGTCACGTCCGAGCCTCCATCGCCGTTGATGTGCACTCCTGGTGCGGCGTCCACGTGCACGCCGGGTGCAACGGAGTGTAGCCAGAGCCCGCCCAACCAGGAAGTTTGGCGAAGTTCCACACCTTGGAACCGAAGCCTGTTCCAGACGTTTCCGCTGCTGTTCCATTGATGTCAGAAGGAAACGAAATGACACTCCAGAACCGAAGGCCGAAACATGACAACCACCGCAGAACTGATCGAGATTGATCCGAAGAAGTTCCGAGAAGTGCTCGGGCATTATCCGACCGGCGTCGCCGTTATCACCGCGATTGCCGAGGATGAAGAACCCCTCGCCATGGTTGTCGGAACCTTTACTTCCGTCTCTCTCGATCCGCCGCTGGTTGCCTTTCTCCCGACCAAGACGTCCTATACCTATCAGCGGATTCGCAACGCCAGTTCTTTCGCGGTGAACATTCTCGCTCAGGACCAGGAAAGCGTTTGCCGCCAGCTCGCCCAGTCCTCGGGGGACAAGTTCGCCGGTCTCGACTGGAGCCCCGCTCGCAGCGGTGCGCCCATCATCGACGGTGTCGTCGCCAGCCTCGACTGCGAGTTCCACGCCGAGGTCGAGGGCGGCGATCACTGGATCGTCCTCGGACGGGTCAGGGACCTGCAGGTGCATCGCCCCGTCGTCCCGTTGCTGTTCTTCCAGGGCGGCTATGGCGGCTTCACCCCCCGCTCCCTGATGGTGCCCTCGGATCGCGACCTCGCGGCCGGCGTGGCGATGGCGCACGAGGCCCGGGCCGAGATGGAGGTCCTTGCGGAAGGCCTCGGCGTCGAGGTCACCGCCTATGCCCGCATCGGCGACGACATCGCCGCCGTCGCGACAGTCGCAGGGGAGGGCCTGGACCCGCAGGCTGTGCTCGGCTCCCGCTTCCCGCTCATGCCGCCCATGGGCGAGCTGTTCGTGGCCTGGGACGACGCGGAGATCGACACCTGGCTCGGCCGAGCCCACGGGCTCACCGACGAGGTCAAGGACTTCTATCGCGACCGGCTGTCGCGAACCCGGGAGGCCGGCTGGGCCTTCACCCTCGCCAAGGCCGGGGACGGTTCCTCGGACCCGATCCTCGAAGCCTTCCGCCTCTACAACGACCCGTCGCGCACGCCGGCCCTGGAACGCCAGATCAACCAGACCCTGACCAGTGCCGCGGACCGCTATCGGCCGGTCGAACTGTCGGACGAGGAGAGCTTCGACATCGGCTCGATCGTCGCCCCCGTGCTCAACGACAAGGGCGCCGTCCAGCTCGTGCTGCGGCTCACCCAACTGCCCCAGGCGGTGAAGGGCAGCGAGGTCCAGTTCTGGGCCCACCACCTCATCCGCGCCGCGGAAGAAGCCTCCATCCGCTTCGTCGCCGCCAACTCCTGATCTATTCCGCTCGAATCCCAAATACTAGAAAGACGCAACGAATGACTGCTCTGCTGACCCCTGTCTCGCCCGCTGAACTGACCAAGGAAAATACTCACCGCGTCGTCAATACCGAGTCCGGCACCATCCATTATCACGAGGCCGGCACGGGCTATCCGCTCATCATGCTGCACGGCAGTGGGCCGGGCGCGACCGGCTGGAGCAACTTCGGTCCGAACATGTTGGAGCTTTCGAAGAAATATCGCGTGATCGCACCCGATATGCCCGGCTGGGGCGCGTCGGATCCGGTTTCCTTCGACGACCGGAATCACGTCAAGGCCGCCGTTGATTTCATGGATGCCCTCGGCATCGAGAAGGCCGCTTTCATGGGCAACTCGATGGGTGGCGCGACCGTGCTGCGCTTCGCGATGGCCCACCCGGACCGGATCAGCCACATCATCACCATGGGCTCCGGCGCCGGCGCCTCCGCCAACCCGATCTTCCAGCCGGCCGGCCCGTCCGAAGGCATCAAGGTGCTGCAGGGCGCTTATCGCGATCCCTCGGTCGAGGGCATGCGCAAGCTCGTCGACATCATGACCTTCGATCCGGCGTTCGCCACGGAGGAGCTCGTCCAGCAGCGGTCCGAGACCGCGCGGTCCCGACCGGACCACTTGGAGAACTTCATCAACGGCATCCCCAAGGGCCGGCTCCCCATGGATCTCTCCGGGCTCGCCCGCACCGAGATCCCGGCCCTGATCGTGCATGGCCGCGACGACCGCGTCGTCCACTACGAGCACGGACTCCGGCTGGCGACGCTGATCCCCAACTCGCGCCTGCTCCTCCTCAACCGCTGCGGCCACTGGGCCCAGGTCGAGCACCCCGCCGAGTTCAACCGCGCCGTCGACTCGTTCCTCGAGACCACCCGCTGATCACCGCACAGACCGACAAGGAGATTTCTCATGACAGCAGGTGCGCTCCTGGCGGTGCCGCAGCAGCTCCCCGAAGTGGCCCGCAAGAGCCTCCCCGAGGCAACCGTTCGCAGCCTTGGCTACATCCGCATCACCACGACCGACCTCGCGGCCTGGAAGGCGTACGCCGTTGACCTGATGGGTCTGCAGATCGCACGCGAGAGCGACAGCCTCCTCGAGCTCCGGATGGACGAGAAGGAATACCGCCTCGCGATCACCGCCGGCGAGACCGACGGAGTCAGCGCTCTCGGCTGGGAAGTCGCCGGCCCCGACGAACTCGATGCCCTCGCCGACCGCCTCACGATGGCCGGCTACGTCGTGACCCCCTTCACCAAGGACGAGCTCCGCGCCCGCCGGATCTCCGGTGGCGTGCGCTTCCCGGACCCGGACGGAGTGCTCGAGATCGAGCTCTTCTATGCCCTGCGAGAGTCCTTCACCGCCTTCGTGTCGCCCACCGGCGCCCGCTTCGTCACCGGTGACCTGGGACTGGGCCACGTGTTCCAGTTCGTCGAGGACTGGGAGGCCTACCGCCACCTCTACTTCGACCTCCTCGGCTTCCGCCTCAGCGACTTCGTCGACGGCGGCGCCAACCAGGACGTCGAGCTCACCTTCCTCCACTGCAATCCGCGTCACCACTCGTACGCCTTCGGCCACATCGACGGCGTCGCGCCCCGGATCGGGCACCTCATGTTCGAGGTCACCGGCTTGGACGTCGTGGGCCGCGCCTGGGACCAGGTGCTGCTCAAGAACGCGGCCCCGATCGTGCAGACGCTCGGCATGCACACCAACGACAAGATGATCAGCTTCTACGCCCAGTCACCCGGCGGCTTCGCCGTGGAATACGGCACCGGTGGCGTCGTCATCGACGACGACACCTGGACCCCGACGCGCTATCCCGGCGCCCACTACTGGGGCCACCAGCGCAATCGGCCCACCAACTGAAAAAACGTTCCGAATCCAACACCCCTCACACTTCAAGGACACATCATGTTTGCCACCGTTATCGATGAGAAGCCCCCCGTCACCACCGGCGAGGTCGCCGATCCTGCCAAGAGCTCCTCGACCGTTCTCGAGCGCATCGAGAGCCTCGTCGACTTCTATGCCGCCAATGGCGCCGAGAACGAGCGCCTCGGCCGCCTGACCGACGAGGTCGCCGACCGGGTCAAGTGGACCGGCGTCGCCCGCATGCTGCAGCCCAAGCGCTATGGCGGCATGGAAGCTCACCCGGTCGAGTTCATGGAGGCCGTGCTGGCCACCGGAACCGCCGATGCCGCGACCGGCTGGGTCGCCGGCGTGGTCGGTGTGCACCCCCACGAGCTCGCCCAGGCCGACGATCGCCTGCAGCAGGAGTTGTGGGCCGAGAACCCGGACACGTGGATCGCTTCGCCGTACGCCCCGATGGGCATCGCCACCCCGGTCGAGGGCGGCTATCGCTTCACCGGCCACTGGAAGTTCTCCTCCGGCACCGACCACTGCCAGTGGGTCATGATCGGCGGTTTCGTCGCCAACCCGGACGGCTCGCCGAACCGCGGCGACGTGCGCCACTTCTGCCTGCCGCGCAAGGACTACGAAATCGTGCAGGACTCTTGGGACGTGCTCGGTCTCCGCGGCACCGGCTCCAAGGACCTGATCGTCAACGACGTCTTCGTCCCCGACTATCGCGTCATCGGCCAGGAGGAAATCAACGCCGGCACCGCCGCCAAGGCGCTGGGCCTCGACAACCCGCTGTACGCCATCCCGCGCAGCGTCATGTTCTCGGGTGCTGTCGCGACCGCGACGTTGGCCATTGCCCAAGGCGCGCTCGCGTCCGCCATCGCCTTCGCGGCGCACCGCGTCGGCATGAGCGGCCAGAAGGCCGCGGGGGACCCCTATCAGCTCTCGACCATCGGTCACGCCGCTGCTGAGATCGAGTCCGCGGTCACCCAGATGAAGACCGATTTCTCCCGCGTTTATGACCTCGCGGCCACCGGCCAGGTCGTCGGTCTGGACGAGCGGCTGCGAGTCGCTCGGAACCAGGCCTCCTCGACCCACCGCGCGCTGGCTGCCGTCGACGATCTCTTCCTGCACGCGGGCGGTGGCTCGCTGCACCTGCACCAGCCGCTCCAGCGGTTCTGGCGCGACATGCACGCCGGGATGAACCACATCGTCAACGTGGCCGAGCCCAAGTACCGGGCCTGGAGCCTGGACCACTACGGGGTCGAAGGCCCCCTCGGCGTCAAGGTCTAATCCTCAGGCCAACACCGCCCAAAGCAGCATTCCCCAGCACCGTCCCTGCGGGCCGGCCCCCTCCGTTGCCGGCCCGCAGGCCCCGCCCTGCCCAGATCGTTCCTCTGCCACACCTCTTCCGCCGGACTGCTCCGGCAGCCATCTTCTAGGAGTCATCCCAATGTCCAACCCGAGCGCGCCCTCGTTGCCCCGATCCGGGGGCTGGAGAGTCTTCCTCCACTCCTTGCGGGCCCTGAAGCACCGTGACTATCGCATCTTCTGGACCGGTGCGGTCCTCACCAACACCGGCAAGTTTCTGGCCGCCCTGGCCGTGCCGATCGTCCTCTATGAAATGACCGGATCCGCCGTCATGGTGGGCCTCGTCACGACGTTCCAGTATCTCCCCGGCGTCATCATGGGCCCCGTCGGCGGCTCCCTGGCCGACAAGTTCAACCGCCGCAAGGTCATCATCTTCGCCCAGTTCGGCATGATGGCGTCCACGTTGTTGATGTGGCTGGCCTGGACCGTCTTCAACGTCCGTGAACCCTATGTGATCCTCTGCCTCGTCGGTCTGATCGCCATCTTCAACGGCATCACGATTCCGGGCTGGGCGTCCTTCATCAACGACCTGGTTCCCCGCAAGGACCTGATGTCCGGCGTCACGCTGAACTCGCTGCAGAACAACATCGCGAAGGCGATCGGCCCGGCGCTGGCCGGAGTGCTGCTCCTCGTGGTCGGCGCAGACTGGGCCTTCCTCGTCGCCGCCCTGTCCTACCTCTTCGTGATCGGCGCGCTGTTCGCCCTGAAGACCGTCCCGATCTCCCACTCGCAGCACGTCGACGGCCACGTGATCAAGCAGACGGTCGACGCCGCCCGCTATATCTTCTCCTCCAAGGGCATCTTCGTCGCCATCCTGCTGTCGGTCCTCGTCGGCCTCGCCGGCAACCCGATCTATGGCTTCACGGTCGTGCTCGGCGCCGATGTCTATGGCGTCAACGAAGGTGGCGTCGGTGCGCTGAACCTGGCCCTCGGCCTGGGCGCCATCCTGTCCGCCCCGATCGCTGCCGGCCTCAACGACAAGTTCAAGATGTCCTGGGTGATCGGCGGGGCCATGGTTGCCTACGGCGCCTGCCTCGTGGTCGTGGGTCTCACCGACAACTTCGTCGTCGGCCTGATCGCCCTGGCGCTGCTCGGCGCCGCCGCGCTTGCCGCGCTGTCGGCGATCAACACCGCAGTCCAGCTGATCGTCGCCTCCCACATGCGCGGCCGGATCCTGGGCCTGCGCCACGTGGTCTACACCCTCTCGTTCCCGATCGGTGGCCTGGCTCAGGGCTGGATCGCGGACCAGTACGGCGTGCAGACCGCCATCCTCGGCGCCGGCGTGACCATGATCGTGGTCGTCATCCTGCTCGCCATCGTCCGCGGCCAGGTCCGCATGGCGCGCCTGGACGATCCGCACGATGACCAGATCGAGCGCAAGCAGCAGGCCGCAGCGCTCGCCACGACGGCTCCGGCCGCCGAGTCCGGCGAGCAGTCCATCCGGACCCCCGTGTCCTGAACATCGAACGTGACTGACCGGCATCCCCACGGATGCCGGTCAGTCACGTGCGGTCTACCCTTCTCATCTGAGAGTCCTAGGAGAACGTCAATGAAGTCCGTCTCCCGTCGGGGCCTCCTTCGCGGTGGCGCAGCAGCGCTCGTCGCGTTGGGGCTCGTCGCCTGTGGTGACGACGGTGTCGCAGGCACCCGCGACAGCGTGCTGGAACGCAGCAAGGTCACCGTGGCGGTGTTCCCGTCCATGAACGCGGTCGCCGCGGCCGCCGCCGCGGAGGCGGGGATCTTCACGCGCCGTGGGCTCGATGTCGAGCTCGAGGTGCTCGGCACGCCCGGCCAGGCGATTCCGCAAGTCCTCGGTGGTCAGATCGACTTCGCACTGGTGGATCTGACCGCGCCCCTGATCGCCATGTCCAAGGGGGTGCCGATCCTCTATGTGGCCGGTGGGGTGGTCGGTCGTCCGCCGACAGGGGAGAGCCCGCTTGCCTTCGGGAACATCTGGGTGCGCCCCAACTCCCCGATCACGACGATCCGCGAGCTGGAAAACGCTACCTTCGCCATTCCCGAGATCAACAGCCAGATCTGGGTCACCATCCGGCGCGCGGTGGACGAGGCCGGGGGTGACTCCTCCAAGATTCGCTTCATGGAGGCGCCGAACACGGTCGCGGCCCTGAGAGCCGGCCAAGTGGACGCGATCACCACCTCCGAGCCGGTGGGCACGCTCAGCCTGGACGATCCCGACATGAGGTTTCTGTGCCACAACCCGAGCGAGGGCATGACGACAGCCTTCATCACCAGCCGTCGCTTCGCCCATCGCAATCCCGACACGGTGCTCGCTTTCCGGGCCGCCATGCTCGAGGCGAACCATCTCGCCAACACCGACGAGGCCCTTCGCGTCTCAGCCGCCGCCCAGATCATGGACCTGGAGCCGGAGCTCATTTCCCGCAGCGTGTTCCCGCAGTTCGCCGAGCGGCAGATCGAGGCCACGGACATCGTGGACGCAACGACCGCAATGGACCGATACGGCCTCCTGCCGGAGGGCGTACCCACTCCTGACGAGGCCCTCTTTGTCTGAGTCGAAACCACACCGCGCCCCCGCCGTGCGCCTCGCGGGTCGTCTGTCGGTCCTGGCCGCCGCCCTGCTGATCTGGACGGTCTTCGCACGTGGTCCGGGCCAGCCGGCCGACCTGCCCACTCCCTGGCAGGCGCTTCTCGCCCTGGTGGCCGAGATGGGGACGGCCGACTTCTGGCTGGCGGTCGGCCAGACGTTGCTCACCACCGCGATCGGGCTTGTCGCCAGCGCGGCGATCGGCATCCCGCTGGGCGTGCTGATCGGCTTCAGCCGCAAACTCGACCTGAGCACCCGGGTCATCGTCGACTTCGGCCGGTTCATCCCCTCCGTCGCCCTGCTTCCGCTGGTCCTCCTGCTGTTCGGTGCATCCCGCGCGATGCAGGTCACGCTGATCCTGCTGTCGGCGGTCTGGCCGCTGCTGATCCAGGCGACCTACGCCGTGCGGGAGTTGTCGCCGCAACTGCGCAACGTCAGTCGCGTCTTCCACCTCACGTTCGCCGACCGGCTGCGGTTCGTCTATCTGCCCGCGGCCATGCCCTTCCTGGCGACCGGCGTCCGGATCGCAGCCACCGTGTGCCTGCTGATGTCGGTCAGCGCGGAGTTCCTCGGCGGCGCGGAGGGCGTGGGCCGCAACCTCTATCTCGCGCTGCAGGTCAACGACGGCAGCAAGATCGTGGTGTACGCCCTGACCGCCGCCGGCATCGGCATCGCCGTTACCTATCTGTTCCTCTTCCTCCAGCGCCAGGTGCTCTTCTGGCATCCGTCGGTCCGTGGGGAGGTCGCGCGATGAGCTCGCTGCGACGCCTCGTCTGGGAGATCTGGCTCCCCGTGCTGCTGCTGGTGGTCTGGTTCTTCGCCTCCCTGGGCAGTGAATCGTTCTATTGGCCGCCGCTGGCCGAGATCCTCAGCGACTTCCGCAGACTCTGGGTCTTCGACCACCTCCTGACGGACGCGTTGCCGACGATCGTCCGGCTGACGATTGGCTTCGGCATCGCCTTCATCGTCGGGGTCGGGATCGGTCTGCTGCTCGGGACCAACCCCGCGCTCGAGACCGCCACGAGACCCGTGATCGAGTTCGTCCGGGCGACGCCGGGCATCGCGATGCTGCCCATCATCATGGTGGTGCTCGGCACGGGTGACGCCATGAAGGTCTTCACGATCGCCCTGGTCTCCTGCTGGCCGATCCTGCTCAACACCATCGATGGCGTCCGTGCGGTGGAGCCCGTGCTGGTGGACGTCGCCCGCAGCTATCAACTCACCAGAGTGAGCCGGATCCGCGACATCGTCCTCCCCTCCGCTGCCCCCCAGATCCTCGCAGGCGGACGGACTGCGCTCGGCGTCGCGGTGGTCGTGACGGTCGTGACGGAAATGGTGGGTGCGCCCGGAGGGATCGGCTATTTCATTCTTGATTCGCAAAGGAGCTTCGACATCAGTGAGATGTGGACCGGGGTGTTCGTGCTGGGCATCATCGGGTACGCCGTCAACAAAGGTTTCGAGCTCGCCGAGTCGCGTGTCCTGCGGTGGCACCGCGGCATGCTGCAACACCATGAGGGGCACAAGTGACCAACGATCGATCAACCCCGGCGCTCGAAGCGCGCGACCTCGGGCACTCCTATGGCGACCATGAGGTGCTGCGTGGCTTGAACTTCACGATCGCCCAGGGCGAGCTGATGTGCATCGTCGGGCCCTCCGGGGCCGGGAAAACCACGTTGCTCAACTGTCTGACGGGACTTCGCCGGCCCTCGGCAGGTGCCGTGCTCTTCGAGAACCAGCCGATCGTGGGCACCCCGCGCGGCATGGCCGTGGTGTTCCAGGACTACAGCCGGTCACTCATGCCCTGGTTGCGGGTGGAGGACAACGTCATGCTGCCGCTGCGCTCTGCCGGCATCCCCAAGGACCAACGGCGGCAGCAGGCCGCAGAGGCGCTCGCCGAGGTCGGCCTCTCCGACGCCGGCCGGAAATATCCATGGCAGTTGTCCGGCGGCATGCAACAACGGGTCGCGATCGCGAGGGCGTTGGCCTTCCGTCCGCGACTGGTGGTGATGGATGAGCCCTTCGCGTCTGTCGACGCACAGACGCGGGCCGACCTCGAGGACCTGACGCTTCGCGTGCGCGACCATTTGGGCATCACGTTCCTCGTGGTGACCCACGACATCGACGAAGCCGTTTATCTGTCCGACCGCGTGCTCGCGCTGGGCGGGAAACCCTCGACGATCAAGGCAATCGTCCGGACCGGCCTTCCCCGTGAGCGCGATCAACTGACCACCAAGCGGACGAAGCAATTCGCCGAGGTGCGCAGCGAGATCTATCAACTCATTCGCGGGGCGTCCGTCACGGAGCCTCGCTGACCTGTCCGAACGCCCGGTCGAGCGCAGCCTCGCAGTGGAGGGCCGTCGTTGGGAAAAGGGGCGCCGCCAGGTGTTCGGCCCGGATGCTGAGCTCGAGTTCCGTGCAACCCAGGACGATGCCTTCCGCGCCGCCGGCCAGCAGGCTCCGGGCCATCTCGAGCAACCGCTCGCGTGAGGCGTCGAGGACCAGGCCCTGGCAGAGCTCGTCGAAGATGATCTGCTGCAGCACGGCTCGATCGGTGCTGTCGGGAATCAGAGTTCGGACCCCGTGCGCGGCGAGGCGGTCTCGATAGAAGTCGAGTTCCATCGTGTATTTCGTGGCGAGCAATCCCACCTGCGACAACCCCGTCGCCCGCACGGCGTCGGCGAGGATGTCGGCCAGATGCAGCACCGGGATCGAGACCGCGTCGGCGACCTGATCGAACACTCGATGCATGGTGTTCGCTGCAATGAGCACGAAGTCCGCGCCGCCGGCCTCGAGTGCCCGGGCCTCCGCCGCGAGCGCCTCGCCGGCGGAGGCCCAGTCCCCGGCCCGCTGCATCTCCACGATCGGTGCGAAATCGACCGTGGCGAGCAACAACCGCGCCGAATGCAGACCGCCGAGCCGTTCACGGGCGCCGATGTTCAGCAGTCGGAAATATTGTGCGGTCGATTCCCAACTCATGCCGCCGATGATCCCGATGCGTTGGGAGCTGGGCCTGCTGGCACGTTCTTCCATTGCGTTCACGCCAGTCCCCGGCGAGGCGTCTCAGCCCCCGGATCCTGGTGTTGCCCGCCGAAGCGTGCGCGGACGTAGTCCTCGAAGCTCACATCGCCGTCCAACGGCTCGACGCAGGAGCTCAACAGCGCCAGCGCTGCGGTCTCCATGAGGGTGGTCCCCTTTTCGTCGTCGAGAATGACCGGATCGGGGGCGGCGACGATGCGCAATGAAAGTCCCTCCGCCAACGCCATCAGCATGTTCGTGAGCATCTCGAGGGTGATGCCCTCGCGCAGTTTGTATCCCTGCGCGGCGATCACCGCGCCGAAGACCTCCGACCACGACCTGTTCAGCGTTTCGTACGCCTCCACCAGCGGCTCGTGCAACTCCGGTTCATGAGCGGTCAGCAAGGTCGCGAGCAACTGGAACCGAAACGAGGCGTGCTTCGGCACGGAGCGGGCGTTGGCGAGCGCCAAAGCGCGCACCATGCTAATCGGGTCCCCGAGGGCCAGCACCTGTTCTTTGGTCGTGGCCGGAACCGCGGAGACCCACGCGTCCTCCAGAAGAGCCGTGCGCAACAGATCCATCAGATAATCCCGATGCGGATCCCACAAGTCCCGCAGGCCACCCACCGAGCCCCGCCGGGGCAGTTCCGGATGCGCCTCCTCGTTGACCTCGTCGACCACCTTCTTGCGGGACAGGAACGCCACCAACGGATGAATGACCGGATCGGTGGCCTCTTCGCCGTCCTCCGGAGGCATCAGCGCTTCGGCGAGCAGCCGCAGACCCGCTTGGAGATAGCTTCGGGTGGCGGGGTTCTGCGCGGCGCGCAGTCGCCCCTCCGCCGTCCAGCGGTTGATGTTCCGCAGCACCGAGCTCAATTGCACGTCGTCGAGGTCTGCGACGTCCGGGAGGTGCCAATTGACCATCAGGTCACCTTGTCTGCTCGAGCGGGGTTTGTCAGTGTGCTGGGCGGGCATTGCCCGACTCACGCGGTCAGATGCACGAACATTACCCTCGCGCCCAAGACCACACACCCATGTACCCATGGTCGAGTGCTGCCGGACGGGACCTCCCGGAGAGGAACTGGGGAATGTTCCGGGGCTCGGCTTGGATGGAGCGCATTGGCAAGTGCTTGGGGGAGTCTCGGGTCAGCTGGTTTTGCGACCGGGATTTGCTTGTCAAGGTCACAAGCCGCGCTCGCGGGGACGCCGGGGGGCATAGATCCCCGCGAGTGCGCGGTTCTGTTCCGACATTCCGCCCTTTCGTCAGCGGCACGCCACCCGGTCCACGCCCGCCGAGGGCAGCCTGAATACTGACGCCATGCGGATGAAACATGCGGCACGCGTCGCCGGCTGGGTGACCGCCGGTGCCGGCCTCGGGGTGGGTGCGTTGGCGGGATACACGGCGTGGACGCTGAACTCGGCCAGGCGCCCGTGGCCGCCCTATACCTTCACTCCGTTCGAGATCGGCCTCCCGACCGAGGACGTGACGTTCACTGCCGACGACGGCGTAGAGATCGCCGGCTGGTGGCTGGACGATCCGCAGGCCGACACGGTGGTCATCTGCTGTCACGGCCACCGCGGGAACAAGGCGGACATGCTCGGCATCGGTCCCGGCCTGCATCGCAAGGGCCACAGCGTCCTGCTCTTCGACTTCCGCGGCAACGGCGAGTCGGGCGACGGTCCGCAGTCGCTCGCGCATCACGAGCAGCGGGACCTGAGCGCCGCCCTCGACTATGTACGCCGCAGACGTCCCGACGCACGCATCGCCGTCGTCGCCTTCTCGATGGGCGCCTCCACGGCGATCCTCACCGCCGCCGCCGACCAACGGATCGAGGCGCTCGTGCTCGACTCGCCGTTCGCGACGATGAGCGACGTGATCGCCGCCAACTATCGGCGCTATCGGCTGCCGTCGGAACCCCTGTTGCCGGTCGCCGACCTCGTGAACCGGCTGCGTTATGGCTATCGGTTCGCACAGGTCCGGCCGCTGGAGATGATCGCCGCACTGGGACCGCGGCCGATCCTGCTGCTGCACGGCACCGCGGATCGTGTCATTCCCTATGAGCATGCGGTCCAATTGGCGGAGGCCGCCACCTCCGGCACGGTCGAGCTCGTCACGTTCGAGGGCGTCGACCACTGCGGTGGCTATTTCGCGGACCGGCCGGCGTACATCGATCGCGTCGCCGACTTTCTCGACCGCTCACTGGACGCTGGACGCGTCCTCCCGGGGGAGTGACTGCTGGATCGCGACATAGTGCCGCTCCAGCGCCGGATAGTAGTCGTCCCACAGGACATCGTCGGGATTCCGCCCGCGGAGATAGGTCGAGAGGCGGTCGAGATAGTACTCCCACCCGGGGCCGATGCTCGGCACCGATTCCGGGTCGGTGATGATGTGGTTGAGCGTGAAATGCGTGTCGCCCGTGGCCGATTTCTCGAGCTCGACGATGAGGTTCCACGAGCCGAAGTCGGTGTCGGACGTGACGTGGAGGACCCGCGGAGGTTCGCACCGCTTGAGGTCATAGCGCAAAGGAGTGGCGTTCTCCTCGCCCTCCGCGTTCATCGTGAACATCACGAACCCGTCCGCCGGGTCCCCGGTCCAGAAGCCGAACCAGTGGGCGCTGCGCTCCGGGTCGGTCACGGAGGCCCACACCTCGGTCATCGAGTCCTTGAACGTCCGGGTGAAAACCAGCGCGCTACCCTCGGGGCGAACGCGATGAAATCCAGTGGGAATGGGCATCGGTGCCTCCGGGTCACTACTTGTCTGTCCCCATCTTGTGCCAACCGCCGGGGGTTGCCAAGGGTGTGGCAGGGATCGCAGGCAGACTGTGACCATGAGCGCGACGAGAATCCTGTTCGGCCTGTGGCTCATGGCTGTTGCCGGGTTCGTCATCCTCTGGGTCTGGGCGCTGCTCACGATGCCCGATCGGGTGCCCGTGCACACCGATTGGACCGGGACCGCCACCCGATGGGGCAGCAGGTGGGAACTGCTCGGTGTGCTCGGCGGTGCCGCGCTGCTGACGGTGGCACTCCCCGTCTGGCTCGGCGGCTGGATCCGGCGGGGCGGCAGCCTCACCCACGTGAACGTCCCGCACAAGAAGTGGTGGCTCGAGACGCGCGAGCGGGAGCAGGAACTGCGCGACAAGCTCGCGGCCGACATGCTGGTGATCTCACTGCTCACGGTCGTGCTCTTTCTCGGTGTGCTCGCGGGGGCACTGGCCCAAGCGACGGCCGAAACGGCGGAAGCGCCTGCCTGGTCCGCCTGGACGATGTGGGCGACGCTGGGTGCGCTGATCGTCTATGCGGTGATCGCCGGCACGATGCGCTACAGGCCGACCCGGTGACCGGGTCGTGCCCTTCTTCTGCGGGCGCGACGTTCACGTGATGTGATCGAGGGTGAGCCGCACCCGCACACCGAGGAGGACCCCGTGACCTATCCCGCGTACCAACTCGTCGACAAGGGCCAACCCGCCCGGCGCGTCGAACTCACCGACGCCGACCTGCCGGAGGGGGACGTGACGGTCGATATCGCATACTCCTCCCTCAACTTCAAGGACGGCCTCGCCGTCACCGGCAAGGGCCGCATCGCCCGGAGCCTGCCCATGGTGTGCGGCATCGACCTCGCAGGCACCGTCGCCCGGTCCGACTCGGTGGACTGGCAGCCGGGCGACGAGGTCGTGCTGACGGGGTGGGGGCTGTCGGAGGGCCATCCCGGGGGCTACACGACCCGCCAGCGCGTCCGGTCCGACTGGCTCGTCGCGCGCCCCGAGGGCCTGTCGCTGCAGCAGACGATGGCGGTCGGGACCGCCGGGTTCACTGCGATGCTGGCGGTGCTGGCACTGGAGGATGCGGGGGTGCGCCCCGACTCAGGTCCCGTGCTCGTCACCGGCGCGGGCGGCGGCGTCGGCAGCGTGGCGGTGGCCGTGCTGGCCAAGCTCGGGTTCGAGGTCGAGGCCGCCACCGGCCGTGCAGAGACCCACGACTATCTCCGCGGCCTCGGGGCCAGTGGGATCGTCGATCGCGCCGAACTCACCGGGGAGGGGAAGCCGCTCGGGTCGGAGCGCTGGGCAGGTGCGGTCGACACCGTCGGCTCCACCACGCTGGCCAACGTGCTGAGCCAGATCCGGCGTGCCGGCGCGGTGGCGGCGTGCGGTCTCGCAGGCGGTCATGACCTGCCGACGACCGTGATGCCGTTCATCCTGCGGGGTGTCTCGCTGCTGGGGATCGACTCGGTGATGTGCCCCATGCCGCGTCGGCGGCAGGCATGGCAGCGGCTCGGCGAGGACCTGTCCACCGACACCCTCGATGCAATGACCGAGGTGCACGGGTTCGACGAAATCCCCGAGCTCGCCGAGCGGATCCTCGCCGGTCAGACCCGGGGCCGTGTCGTCATCACCCTTCCATGACGCGACTGCCGACCGCCTGGCGTCACCTCGTGTGGGACATGGGCGGGACGATGATCGATACCTATCCCCAGGTCGACCATGCCCTCTATCGCGTCTGTCGCGTGCACGGCTGCGAGATCGACGACGGGGAGATCTCCCGCCTCACTCGTGTGTCGATCGCGGAGGCGGGGGAGGAGTTGGCGCGGCGGTGCGGCATCCCGGTGCGGGAGTTCGTGACGGCGTACGCGCGGCTGAAGCAGGGCTGGAAGACCGATCCCCCGCCGGTCATGGAGGGGGCCCGGCAACTGTTGGCGGCCGTCCGTGAGCGGGGCGGGCTGAACCTGGTCGTGACCCATCGCGATCGCGAGAGCGCCGAGGATCTGCTGGCCGCGCACCGGCTCGAGGTGGACGACATGATCTGCGCGCCGGACGGCTTTCCGCGCAAGCCGGACCCCACGATGCACCACTTGGTGGTGGAGCAGAACGGACTGAATCCAGGCGAGTGCCTGGCCGTGGGGGATCGGGCGATCGATTCGGTGGCGGCGGGTCGCGCCGGCCTCCCCTGGGTGCTGCTGGTGACGCCCGGGTTGCCGGTGCCCCGGGTGGAGGGCGAAGGAACGGTGATCCACCGGCTCGCCGAGTTGCTGGAGTGACCGTCAGTCGTCAGCGGCGCCCTTGTCGCGTTTCGTGGTCTTGCGGAAACGCTGCTGGGCGCCCTGCTTGGTGAGCCCATAGATGGCGCCGATCTTGCTCCACGACGTGCCGCGTTCGCGGGCGGAGCGCACTTGGGCGAGCTCGAGTTCCTCGGCCAGTTGCCGGATGCGCTGGGCCGTCGCGATGCGCTGCTGCGGATCGGTGGTTTCGTCGAGCTCGGCGAGAGCCGCCCTCATGCGTTCTCCCGGCGTGTGCGTCTCCATGACCGAATCATAGGTCTGGGTGATAGGCATGGATCGAGCCGAGCGAAGGGGACACAGATGACCGAGGCGATCGAACAGTGGCAGGAGTTCCGGCGGACCCGCGAGGCGGAGCTCGCGCAGCCGAGGGGATGGCTGACTCTGTCGGGCTTCGAGTGGCTGTCCGAGACACCGACCGAGTTCGACGGCCTGCCCGGCCGCTGGTCCACCGACGGCACCGATGCCTTCCTCGATGCGACGGCCACCGATGGGCTGACCGAGAACGGCGAGATCGTCGACGGCCGCTCCGTTCGGACGGTGGCCGAGACGAGCCGGGTGCCGTGGATCGAGCACGGTGACACCGAGATCGAGCTCCTGCGCCGCGGTGGGCGCCTGGCGATCCGGATGCGCAACGAGACGTCGGCGCACCGGGAAGCGTTCGCCGGTGTGCCCACCTTCGACTATGACCCCGACTGGGTCGTCACCGCCCGCTTCGAGCCCTATCCCGCCGGCCGGAAGGTCGACGTGGCGACCCACAAGCCGGAGCTGCGGCAACAGCTCCCGGCGATGGGCGAGGTCGTCTTCACTCTCGACGGCGAGGAACAGCGCCTGATCGCGACCAACATCAAGACCGGGCTCAGCATCGAGTTCCACGATCCGACCAACGGCACCGAGACCGAAGCGTGGCGCCAGCTCAAGTTCGACGATCCCGATGCCGACGGCAACGTCACCCTCGACTTCAACCGCACGATCAACATGTGGTTCGTGTTCACCGACCACGCCACCTGCCCCAGGCCCGTGGACGGCAACACGATCACCGTGCCCGTGCGGGCCGGGGAGAAGAAGGCGCACCGCTTCGAGTCGTGAGGATTCCTTCGCTAGGGTGTGCGGCAGTTACCCACACGGGGGCCTTCGGCAGGAGGCTGAGATCGGGCTGACGCCGCCCGGACCGTCGAACCTGTCCGGGTCATGCCGGCGAAGGAAGTGAGGAATCTCATGGACGAGATCCATCCCCAGCACCGCCTCCACCACCTCGATGAGGACGGCCTCCGCGTCCCTGTCACAGCCATCTCCCTGGCCGCGTCGCCCGATGGCGAGATCAATCCCGACGTGCACGTCTATCGCACCGCCGGTCCGGGCAGCGACCCAACCGTCGGTCTGGCGCCCCGGCGTGCGGAGTGGATCGCCGCACGCGGGGACGTCGAGGAGTACGCGGGTCGCGAGCGCACCCTGGCCGACGACGGCCGGGCGGCGGTTCGCCGCGGCGAGGCCTCCCAGGCGTGGCGGGGCGAGAGGCGTACGCCGCTGCGCGCCCGCGAGGGGCGCACGGTGACGCAGATGCACTATGCGCGCCGCGGCGAGATCACCCCCGAGATGCAGTTCATCGCACTGCGCGAGAACGTCGACGTCGAGCTCGTGCGAGCCGAGGTGGCCGCCGGCCGGGCGATCATCCCGGCGAACATCAACCATCCCGAGTCCGAGCCGATGATCATCGGCCGACGGTTCCTGACCAAGGTGAACGCCAACATCGGCAACTCCGCGATCACCTCGTCGATCGCCGAGGAGGTCGAGAAGCTCACCTGGGCGACCCGATGGGGCGCCGACACCGTCATGGACCTCTCCACCGGTGACGACATCCACACCACCCGCGAGTGGATCATGCGCAACTCGCCGGTCCCGATCGGCACCGTGCCGATCTATCAGGCTCTGGAAAAGGTGAATGGCGAGGCCGACAAGCTGACCTGGGAGATCTTCCGCGACACCGTGATAGAGCAGGCCGAGCAGGGCGTGGACTATATGACCATCCACGCCGGAGTCCTGCTGCGCTATGTCCCGCTCACCGCCGATCGCGTGACCGGCATCGTGTCCCGCGGCGGGTCGATCATGGCCGGCTGGTGCCTCGCCCACCACCGCGAGTCGTTCCTCTATGAGAACTTCGACGAGCTGTGTGAGATCTTCGCGCAGTACGACGTCGCGTTCTCCCTCGGCGACGGGCTCCGGCCCGGCTCGGTCGCCGACGCCAACGACGAAGCACAGCTCTCGGAGCTCCGGACGCTGGCGGAGTTGACGCAGCGGGCGTGGGCGTACGACGTCCAGGTGATGGTCGAGGGCCCGGGCCACGTCCCGCTCGACCTGGTCGAGGAGAACGTCCGGCTGCAGCAGGAGTGGTGCCACGGGGCGCCGTTCTATACGCTCGGCCCGCTCGTCACCGACATCGCGCCCGGCTATGACCACATCACCTCCGCCATCGGCGCCGCGGTCATCGCCCAGCACGGCACGGCGATGCTCTGCTATGTCACGCCGAAGGAGCACCTCGGGCTGCCCAACCGGGACGACGTGAAGGTGGGGGTGATCACCTACAAGATCGCCGCCCACGCCGCCGACGTCGCCAAGGGCCACCCGGGTGCCCGGACGCGGGACGACGCGCTGTCGAAGGCCCGGTTCGAGTTCCGCTGGCACGATCAGTTCGCGCTGGCCCTCGACCCGGAGACGGCGATCGCCTATCACGACGAGACCCTCCCGGCCGAGCCCGCGAAGACCGCGCACTTCTGTTCGATGTGCGGTCCGAAGTTCTGCTCCATGCGGATCAGCCAGGACATCCGGGACGCCTATCCCGCCGAACTCCGCGAGGGCATGGCGCAGAAGTCCAAACAGTTCGTCGAACTCGGCAAGCGAGTCTATCTCGAAGCGGGCGAGGTGGCTGAACTGACGGAAACGGAGTTGGCGGACCAACAGTCCGAGCGCGTCTGACCCCGCGGGCCGGGTCTTCGGCAGGCCCGGCGGCCGTCGAATGCCCCGCGACCGCGCATTATGCGCAGTCGCGGGGTCACGGCATGTCGGCCGTCGGGCCAGAACCCTCCACGCAGCGGGGCCGTCTTGATGGGCGTGAACCGAGGAGGATCAATGCCCCAGCCCACCCGAGCATCCGCCCGCCCCCGCCGGACCCTGCGACTCGCCCTCGTCCTGCCTCTGGCGGGCGCGGTCTTCGCCACCGGCTGCACGACGATCGGCACCACCGGGCCTGCCTATTCCGAGCAGGACGGTGGCGCCGCACCCGTCCAGCCCTATCCGGTGGACCGGGCCACCCAGGAACCCGGGTCGCCGGTCACCCCGCGCGGGCCGGACCAGAACCCGACCGTCGACACCCGGGAGGACAACAAGTCCACGTTCGCGCTCGACGTCGACACCGGCTCGTTCACCCGGGCCCGGGCGCAGCTCAACTCCGGCAGCCGTCCGGTCGCGAGCGAGGTCCGCACGGAAGAGTTCATCAACTATCTCAACCAGGGCTATGCACCACCGGCCGACGGTCTGAACGTGCACATCGACGGAACGTCCGTGCCCTGGCTGGAAGCCCGGGACACCCGTGTGATCCGCGTCGGCGTTCAGGCCGCGGTCGTCGATCAGGCCGCCCGGCCGCGGGCGAATCTCACCTTCGTCATCGACGTCTCCGGCTCCATGCAGGGCCCGGAGCGGCTCGACCTCGTGAAGTCCTCGCTCCACCAGCTCGTCGACTCTCTGCGGCCGGACGACTCGGTCGCGATCGTGGTCTATTCCGACAACACCCGCGTGGTGCTCCCGCGGACGGAAGCCCGCAACGGCAGCCGCATCAAGGGCGTCGTCGACGACCTGGACACCGAGGGCTCGACCAACGCCGAGGCCGGGCTGAAGCTCGGTTATGAGACGGCGTTGAAGAACCGGGTCGACGGCGAGCTCAACCGCGTGGTCCTGCTCTCCGATGGCGTGGCGAACGTCGGCAACACCGGGCCCGAGGCGATCCTCGACACGATCGGCAGGGCCGCCCAGCAGCAGGTCGATCTGGTCACGGTGGGGTTCGGCCTCGGGTCCTACAACGACGAGCTCATGGAGCAGCTCGCGAACCGGGGCAACGGCTTCCATGCGTACGTCGACAACGACAACGAAGCCCGCCGCATCTTCACCCAGAACCTCACCGGCACCCTCGTCGTCACGGCCCGCGACGCCAAGGCGCAGGTCGAGTTCGATCCCGACCAGGTCGCGACCTATCGGCTGCTCGGCTATGAGAACCGCGACGTGCCCGACGACGATTTCCGCAACGATGAGGTCGACGGTGGCGAGTTGGGCGCCGGGCATGCGGCGACGGCGGTCTATGAGATTCGGGTACGCCCCCACGCCGCTCCGGTGCGGCCCATGGTGACCGCCACCGTGCGCTATCTGCACCCGGACACCCGCGAACCGATCGAGCGGCGGGCCGGGCTGATGAACTTCATGCTCGCGCCCAGCCCCGACGCCGCCGACCCCCATCTGCATGCCACGGTCGTCGCCGCGAGCCTGGCCGAGGAACTCCGGGGCGGGCCGTGGGCCGAGCACCGGACGTTCCCGCAGATCGCGGTGGACGCGACAGCAGCCGCGGCCCGGGTGCCGGATCCGTCGATCCGCGAGCTTGCCGAGGTGGCGCATTCGGCGACTCGATAGGTCGGCCCAAGCGTCGCTCCCGGCCCGTGCGCTTGGTCGGCTGGGTCGGCTGGCTACTCTGGAACGGTCAAAAAACCAGCCGACATAGGGACACATGGGACGATGTGTGCCCGGAAAGCTCAAGCCTGTGAGTGGAATGTGCGGAGAAGTCCGCTTCGACAACGAGCCCGTGGACATCGAGGCCGTCCGGAGGATGACCGACCGGATGGCCGCGCGCGGCCCGGACGGGGCGGGTTTCCACGCACGAAGTCGCTGGGCGCTGGGCTATCGACGCCGCGCGGTCATCGATCTCACCGAGCGCGGCGCCCAACCGATGGTGGATTCACAGCTCGGCCTGGCATGGGTGTTCAGCGGATGCGTCTTCAACCACCAGGACCTCCGGCGCGAGCTGGAGAAGGTGGGTTACAAGTTCTTCTCCCACGCCGACTCCGAGGTGATCGGCAAGGCCTATCACCACTGGGGCATGGACTTCGTCGAGAAGCTGCGCGGCATGTTCGCGATCGCCCTCGTCGAGACCGACTCCGGCCGTGTCGTCCTGGCGCGCGACCGGTTCGGCGCCAAGCCGCTCTATCTCTCCGAGGGGCCCGGCCGGCTCCGCTTCGCCTCCAGCCTCCAGGCGTTGCTCGAGGCCGGCGACGTCGACACGAGTCTGGACCGGGTGGCGCTGCACCACTACTTCTCGTTCCATGCGGTCGTCCCGGCGCCCCGCACGGTCTTCAACGGCATCCGCAAGCTGCCGCCGGCGACCATCCGGCGCTATGAGCGCGACGGCCAGGTCACCGAGCGACGCTATTGGGACCCGCCCTATGCCCGCGACCCGGAGAAGGCGGACTGGTCGACCGAGCAGTGGCAGGACGCGCTGCTGGGTTCCCTCCGCGAGGCGGTCCGTCTGCAGATGGTCGCGGACGTGCCGGTCGGCGTGCTCCTCTCCGGTGGATTCGACTCCAGCCTGATCGTCGCCCTGCTCGCCGAGCGCGGCCACAGCAACCTCAAGACCTTCTCCATCGGCTTCGACGCGGCATCGGGGGAGACGGGGGACGAGTATGCGTATTCGAATCTCGTGGCCGAGACCTTCGGCACCGATCACCGCCGCATCCACATCGACACCAGCCGGCTCGAGCCGGCGGTGCTGCCGTCGATCCGCGCGATGAGCGAGCCGATGGTCAGCCACGACTGCGTCGCGTTCCACCTGCTGTCCGAGGAGGTGTCCCAGCACGTCCGCGTGGTGCAGTCGGGTCAGGGTGCGGACGAGGTGCTGGCGGGTTATGGCTGGTATCCGCCGCTGTTGGACGTGCCCTTGGACGAGGCCACGGAGGCGTACTCCAAGGTCTTCTTCGACCGCGACCACCAGCGGATCAACAACCTGCTCGAGCCGGCGTACCGGCTGGGTTATGACCCATCGTGGGCGTACGCCGAAGCGCACCTCACCGCCGAGGGCGCCCAGACCTCCGTGGACGCAGCCCTGCGCCTGGACTCCCAGACGATGCTCGTCGAGGACCCGGGCAAGCGGGTCGACAACATGACGATGGCGTGGGGTCTGGAGGCGCGGATGCCGTTCCTCGACCACGAGTTCGTCGAGCTCGCGGCCGCGTGTCCACCGGAGTTGAAGCTCGCCGGCGGCGGCAAGGGCGTCCTCAAGGACGCCGCACGGGGCCTGGTTCCCGACGCCGTCATCGACCGCACCAAGGGCCACTTCCCGGTCCCGGGCATCCGGCACCTGTCGGGAGGGCTGCTCGATCTCGTGCACGATGCGCTGGACTCGCAGGTCGCGCGGTATCGCGGGCTCTATCGTCGGGAGGCGTTGGAAGAGTTGTACGCAGACCCCAACGCCCACCGCACCGCGCTCGATGCCAACACCTTGTGGCAGGTCGCGACGCTGGAACTGTGGCTGCAGGAGTTGGGCCGCTGACAGGAGTTGATCGATGGACTTGTTCGGCCGGCCGACCAGGGGCGCATCGGTTTCTCCGGACGGGAGCGCCTTTGCGCACATCATCGAGGTGGACGGCTATCCGCGGGCGGTCCAGCGCTATCTGACTCGCACGGATGCCACCTCGGCTCCGCAGGTGAGCACCTCGCGCTTCGTGAAGCTGCCGGTGCAGGGGCCGGTGCGCAAGGTCATCCATTCCCCCGACAGCAAGTGGCTGGCCTGCCAGGTCGACCCCGACGGCGGTGAACGATCGCAGGTGTGGGTCGTCACCAACGATCCGACCGACAAGAGCGCTTGGCGGATCAACGAGGCCGAGGACGTCAACGCCGAGCTCGTCGGATGGGACGGGCACCGCATCGCGATCACGGTGGAGGACGACGACTGCATCGGGGAGTCTCGGCTCGTCGACCCCTCGACCCACGAGGTCGAGATCGTCGACCGGCGCCGTGGCGGACGGTTCGCCGACTCCTGGGCGGGCAGCCACCTGGTGCGGCAGGGGCCGCGCTGTGACCGGTCGATGGTGCTGCTCAGGCCGGGTCGCGAGATCGCGCTGCTCACCCGCGACCCGGGGTCGACCACCGATCCCGGACATATTCTCGACGACCAACGGCCCATGCGGTTTCCGCACGTGACCGGTTGGGGGGATCAACTCCACCCCGTTCACCAGGTCGAGTCCGAGGGTGAGCAGGACACCTATGTGCGCGTCGTGGCGCGCACCGATCACGACGCGAACCGGCTGCACCTGGTGCTGTTGACCGTCACCGGCGCAGGTGTGTCCCGGCGGACCCTGGCCGAGCGAGGCGACGCAGAGCTGGACGACTTCGTCGTCAGCGACGACGGGTCGACCGCAGCTTTGCTGTGGAATGTGGATGGGGGCTTCTCGGAGCTGCAGCTGCTCTCCCTGCTCGACGGCTCGCTGCTCGACCCGATCCCGATCACGGGCTCGGTGGCGAGTGAACCCAGCCTCTCCGCTGACGGCAGTCTTCTGGCCGTGACCGTCGAGGGACCGGGGCTGCCGCGGTCGGTGGAGCTCTGCTCGACCCGCACGGGGGAGTGGGTCGATATCACGCGGCCGGCCCGGGTGCCCGATCTCGTCCGGCCCGTCTTCCGCGTTCTCCGCGCGCGCGACGGAGTCGAGCTCAACGGCTGGCTCTATTGCGCTCCCGGCCAGGTCGGACCGGGTCCGGTCGCCGTCTGGTTCCATGGCGGTCCGGAGGGGCAGGCGCGACCGGAGTATTCGTATATCTTCCCCACCCTCCTCTCCGCCGGCATCACCGTGTTCGCGGCCAATGTGCGGGGCTCGTCGGGGTTCGGGCGGGAGTTCGTGCACGCCGACGACGGCGAACTCCGCTGGGCCGGGATCACTGACGGCATCGACGTCGCGCGGGAACTCATCAACGCGGGCATCGCCGATCCCGAACGGATCGCCGCGACGGGCCGGAGCTATGGCGGCTATCTGACAAATGCGCTGATCGCCTTCCACCCCGGGACCTTCACGACGGCGGTCGCCACGTGCGGCATGAGCGATCTCACGACGTTCTATGCGAACACCGAGCCATGGATCGGGGCGGCGGCAGTGTCGAAATATGGTCACCCTGACCACGACGCCGACTTGCTGGCGGCGCTGTCCCCGCTGCGGAAAGTCGATGCCGTCGATGTTCCGTTGCTGGCCATCCACGGCGGTTCGGACACCAACGTGCCCGTCTCCGAGTCCGAGCAGATGGTCGCGGCGCTGCAAGCCCGTGGCAAGACCGCCGAGTGCGTGGTCATCGACGGCGAGGGCCACGATTTCACCCGTCCGGCGAACCGCCAGCGAGCGGCGGATCTCACCCGCGACTGGCTGCTCGAAAGCTGGGGCATGCCGATCTGCTGATCACTGCACGGCCTCGAAGATCCGCACGCTCGGGCCCAGGCCCAGCTCGCGAGCACGGCGCAGATAGCGAGCCGCGAGCTCACGACCGGTCGACCGTGGAGACACCCGCACCCGGTCGGCGGCCGAGCGGATCTCCCAGACCGGCGTACCCGCCTCTGCCGACCCGTGCTGCGCCGACGTCAGTTTCGCGCGGGCCCGCTCCCAGTCGCCGGCAACGGCCGCCAACAGACCCAGGATGCGGTCGACCGGACCGAGGCTGCTGCTGACCAGACCCAGCGTCACGAACTGCCCGGCATAGGGCTCCATGCACTCGGCGAGAGTCGGCGGCAGGTCGGCCGAGCCCTCCGCACCGGCCCACAGTGCTTCCGCCGCGACAGCGACGGCGAACACGGTGAACTCGTTGGGTGGCGTGTTCAGCATGGTGGTGACACTGCGCTCGAGCCACTGCTTTCCCTCGGCGCCTCGACCGGAATGGGCCAGCGCTAGAGCGATCGCGGCCGCGGTGCTCGCATTGTCCGGGGCGGCCGCCCAAAAACGTTCGAGCGCGGGCAGGAGCGGCGTCAGGGAGTCGCGCAGCAACAGCGACACCAACTGGTGGGACGCGTGGGCCGCCATCGCATCGGGCAGGCCGCCCGTCGCGCCGATGAGCAAGCCCGCCTCCGCGAGGCGATCGGCTTCGGGGAAGCGGCCCATGTCCCGGTGCAACGTGGCCTTGGCGAGGTGTGCCATCCATCGCGGGCGCTCCACATTCGCGGCCTTGGCCGCCACCTCCAGCCGGTGAATGAGGTCGGGGACCGCCTCGAAACGGCCCAGCGTGAACGTGTCGTTCAGCGACTCCGTGAGGCCGTGGCACTCCCACGTGGGCAGTCCCTGGCTCATCCCCAGCAACTCGTCGGCGATCGCCGTCCGTGCCGTGAGATCCGGGGAACTGCGCAGCAGCGCGTGCTCGGTGAGCAGGGCGAAGCGGAGCGACTCGGGGTCGCCGACGCGGTCGGCCGCGAGCCGCAGTGCCCGAATGTCCTCCCGGGCGGTGACACGACGGGCGCCCGGAACCGAGGCCTCCAGCAGAACCGCGGCCTGAACCCGCACCCGGAGAGCCGTGGGTCCGGGGCCCAGACGTTCCAGCGCTTCCTCAAGAACATCGACGAAGTTGCTCTGCAGCATGACGCTGCGGGCTATCCAGGTGCGGGTCAGGGCGGTGAGCGCGAACCGTTCCGGGTCGTCGATGGCCCGCGCCAGCTCGAGACCCTTTGCCCACTCCAGCTCGGCGCGTTCGGTGCCGCCCTGGGCGAAGAGCGCCTCGATGAGCAGTCGGGTGATGTCGAGGCGCGCGGGGTCCGGGATCTGCTGGTCCATCGCGGCCTCGCAGAGCGCTTGGGCCGACTCCGGGAAGCCGTTGACGACACAGCTCGCTGCTGCCTGCGCCACGGCGCCCAAGGTCCGCTCGCCACGTGGGTCGGGTCCTGCGAGCCGGTGCCAGGCGACGGCGGTCAACGCATAAGCATCGGGGCTGAGGGCCCGTTCCACACCGTCCGCCGCTCGCTCGTGCAGCAATGCTCGCTCGTCGTCCGACAGCATCTCGGCCAGCGCCGTGGCGAACTCGGTGCGGGTCAGGGTAAAGGGTGCGCCCGGCACCGGGGCGGTGATAATCCCGCGTCGGGCGAGGTCGTGGCCTGCCGCCAGGACCTCGTCGGACGTGAGACCGGTCGCGGCGGCGATCAGCCGCGGCTGGGGAAGGTCGTCGAGGAGTGTGATCAGCATCGCCACGGTCCGGGACGCCTCGGGGGCATCGGCGAGGCGGGCGGTGATCAGGTCGCGGATGGGGGCGTTCATCAGTTGCCGAGGGGTCCGGGGTCGGTGCGGTGTCCGGTGCCGGTCGGGCAGCGGGGTGTCCTGCCGCGGGCGCAGAAGGCTCTGGTCCTGACGGAGGATCAGGACCTCCAGCTCCGCGGTGTCAGGGGCCGGGCCGACGCCCAGTTCTTCGCGCAGCAGTTCCCGCAGGCGGCCGCCGGCAGCCAGTGCATCCGCCTGGCGCCCGGCGCGATAGAGCCCCAACATCAACTGCCGGGTGCGCCGCTCACGCAACGGGTCGGCGCGCACCAGCTCAGCGGCGAGCTCGATCGCGCTCGACTCCTCGCCCATGGCGAGCAGGACGTCGAGGCGATCCTCGGCCAGCCGCTCCCGGATCTCGAGGAGTCCCCGTGCCATGGCGCGGCTTTCGTCGTCGTGGAGATCGGCGAGCGGTTCGCCACGGAAGAGATCCAGCGCTCGGGACAACAGCGGCTCGGCTGTTGTGGGGTCGGACAGATCGATGCGGCTCGTGAGGGCCTTGAGCTCAGCGAGGTCGGTGGCGATGCCGTCCGGTTCGAGTCGATAGCCCGTGGGCAGGCGGGGCACGGCATTGTTCCCGCCCCGGGACAGGACGCGGCGGATCTTGGACAGGTGGACCCGGACGGCAGAAGCCGCGCTCGCCGGGGGATCGCCTGCCCACACCCGGTCGATGAGCCGTTCGGTCGTGATGACGTCACCGGGGTTCGCTGCGAGCGCCGTCAACACCGCTCGCTGCCGGTCGCCCAAGCGAATCTCCCGGCCGTCGCGGACGACGACCGCCGGCCCCAGCAGCAAGATCTTGACCGGGGCAGCCGGGATCGTCACCATGCCTCCGCGCTCCTCACGCAAAGGATCCTAGGGCGGTGTCACACAGTGAGGAAGGTCACCTTTGCGCTTCCTTTGCGCGGGGCGTGTTGAGTAGGCGCGTTGAGTGGTGGTCGAAAGACCAGTTCGGCGGTCCGTTGCTGTTCTCGGGGGGAGCAACGGCCCGCCGGCTCAGCCCGGCAGGCCCAGTTCTTCCTCAAGCTCGTGCAATGTCATGGATCCCGGCTGCCGTCCGGCAGCTGCGGCGCGACGGGCCAGCGAGGCGAGGCGCGCGTTGAGCGGGGCGTCGCTGCCGATGCGGGCCGCGATCGCGGCGATCTCCCCGTTGAGATAGTCGGTTTCGAGCGATCCGCCCTTGCGCATCGACTGCCAGGTCGAGCTGCCGGTCTCCGGATTGCCGGGCACGGGCGCCGGGTTGGAACCCGCCTGTCGGAAGGTGGCTTCCTCATCGTCCGAGGTCACGTCGATGCCGGCGACATCGAGGACTCCGCGGGCCTCGGCGACGGCTGCGTCGAGGAGGTCGCCACGGGGTCCCGGACCGAGAAGGGCCTCGAAGACGTTGCCGATATTGGAGATGAGCTTGCGATATTTCCACGGCATCACGTCGTCGGGCAGCGTCACGTCCAGCTTGGCTGTTTCCCAGTCCCGTTCGAGTTGCGCCAACAGGGCGCGGTCGTCGTCATCGGTGAGCGCCGCCGGCACACGCGAAACGAGCATCTCGCCGGTGTGCGGGGCCATCGGCGCGATCACCTCACCGGGGGTGAGATAGGTGACGGGCATCCAGAGATACATGCCGAACACGCGCCGGAACCAGCGCAGCGCCAAGTCCTCCGCCGCGACTCCGTTCGTCGCGAGCACGATCGGCAGGACCGCCCCGGCCGGGCGTACTCCCTCCGGAGTCTCGACCGGCACATCCGCCCACGTCGCCAGCAGGTCGACCACCTGCTGGGTCTTGACCGCCACCACGAGCACGTCCTCGAGGGTCAGGTGCGCTTCCTCGGGCCCGGACCAGACCGGAGCAGTGGCGTGGATGGTTTCGTCCGGTGTGCGCACGGTCAGGCCGGACTCCCGCAGGACCCGAGACTGCTCACCCCGTGCCACCCAGACCACATCCACCCCGGCCTGGGCGAGACGCCCACCGATGCCGCCGCCGATCGCACCCGTGCCGAGGATCACATAACGAGCCATGTGAACTGTCTAGCAAGGTGCCCCGTGGCAGCGATGGCTGGGGTGCTCGAGGGCTGCAAAATGCCGGCGGAAAAAATGCTTGGACGTCCTACTAAGTGGCCGTCGCGCGGCCTTACGATGCCGCCTATGTCCTTCACGATCACCCTCACGGCATCGCCACGCAGCGCCGCGGAGCGCGCGGCGGTCCTGGCCGATCCCGGATTCGGCCGGCATTTCACCGACCACATGGCCACTGCGGAGTGGTCGGTGGGCGAGGGTTGGCATGACCTGCGCGTGCGTCCCCTCGAGCCGTTCGCCATGCACCCCGGATCGGGTGTGCTGCACTACGGGCAGGAGATCTTCGAGGGGCTGAAGGCCTATCGGCATCCCGATGGGTCGGTGAACCTGTTCCGCCCGGACCGGAATGCGGCGCGGTTCGCGCGGTCCGCGCGACGTCTGGCGCTCCCGGAGTTGCCCGAGGACCTGTTTCTCCAGGGGCTGGTCGAACTGGTGAAAGCGGACGCGGCCTGGGTGCCGGCGCACGGCGACGAGGCGAGCCTCTATCTGCGGCCGATCCAGTTCGCGTCGGAGTCGTTCCTGGGGGTACGCCCGTCTGCGACGTCCACCTTCTGTGTCGTGGCGTCGCCCGCGGGAGCGTACTTCCCGGGGGGTGTCAGGGGAATCAAGCTGTGGGTGACGACGAAATACACCCGCGCGGCGATCGGCGGCACCGGCGACATCAAGTGCGGCGGCAACTATGCGGGCAGCCTGCTCGCGCAGACCGAGGCGCAGGAGCAGGGGTGTGATCAGGTGATGTACACCTCCGGTCCCGCCGACCGCCGCATCCTCGAGGAGGCGGGGACCATGAATCTCATGGTCGTCACCGCTGAAGGAGAGCTGTGGACGCCCGGGCTCGGGACCATTCTGGAGGGGGTCACCCGGGCGTCGATCCTGGAACTCGCCGGTGAGCACGGGCTGGTGGCGCGCGAGCGGGAGATCACCCTGGCCGAATTCCTGGAGGGTCTTCGCAACGGGCTGATCACCGAGGTGTTCGCGGCGGGGACTGCAGCCGTGATCACGCCGATCACCGCGCTTGCGGGCGACGGGTTCGATCTGGTCGTCGGAGCGGGCGCGCCGGGGGAGAAGGCGCTCGCCCTGCGGGAACATCTCCTGGGGATCCAGCAGGGCGTGGTCGAAGACACGCGCGGATGGGTCCGGCGGGTCTGCTGAGGCTTGGATTGCCGACCCGTCGGTGAGACACGCCGAGACCTAGCGGCGGGGGAACTCCCGGCGTGCGGCTTGGCCGAGTTGACGCATGAGGAAGCCGTCGAGTGCTGCGCCGAGCACACCGCCGGCGACCGGGATGAGCTTGCCGAACCGCGCGAGCGTCCGCTGGCCGACCGACCTCAGCAGCCGGAAGCCCACCGCCTTGTTGACGACCATGAGTGCGGACTTCGGGAGTCGGCCGGCGAGCAGGGACGTGGCGGCCCCGCCCGCGATGGCACCCGTCGGGAGGCCTGCCTGGGACAGCACCTCGGTGGCGTCGTTGCCGATCAAGGTGAGGAGGACGGCCGTCCGGACCTCCGGCGCAGTGATGTCATAGCCGCGCAGGTGCGCGATGCCCGCGACCATGCGGGTGGCCTGGACATAGAACTCGAACACGTTGACCGGGACCGCCACCGGCATGGTGACAAAACCACCGAGGCTGGTGGCGAAGCCCCCCGCGGCGCCACCGCGAACGTGCTGCGCGACGAGCTTGTCGAGGGCCTTCTCCTGCTCGCGTGGGGAGTCGCCGACCGAGCGCCGGGCCTTGTCCGCGACCTTGGCCGCGCCGGCGAAGGGACCGCGCCCGTCGATCCCGACGTCGAGCAGTTTGGCGATGAGGCGGGACACCGGCCCCTGGGCATCGGAGTTCGGGTCGAGGGCCGCCTCCATCGCGGATCGCGTGGTGGCGATGTCTTCCTTGGTTCCGCCGCGTCGAAAAAGGTCGAGAAGTCCCATGTCAGCTCCATTCGGGTGGCTGCAGTGCCAGCAGCACGAGGTTGCCATAAGTCGACAAACGCGTCACCGCCGGGGTGACGTCCGCGACGTGTCGGTCGCCGCCGATCAGCCAGGCCACGGCCTGGTCGGGATAGTCCGGCCGGCCCCGGGCCTAGGCGTCCGCCTGCGCGCCGAAGGAACGAGCCAGCCGTGCGCGCGCAGCGTCCCCCGCGGGATCCATCAGTAGCGGCCGCCGACCGCCGGGGGCAGCCCCTCCAACTCCGCGAGATCCTCGGTGGTGAGGCTCACGGTCAGCGCGGCGAGGTTGGCTTGAAGGTTCGCGGACTTCGTGGTCCCCGGGATGGGGATGACGTGATCGCCCTGGGCGAGGACCCACGCCAGCGCGATCGCAGCCGGGGTGACCCCGTGCCGGTCGGCGACCCTGCGGACGCCCTCCACGATCGCCTGGTTGGCCTGCACCGCGTCGCTCTGCCAGCGTCCGAGCTGGGTGCGGAAGTCGCCCGCCTTGAGATCACCGACCGAGACACGGCCGGTGAGGAAGCCGCGACCCAGGGGAGAGAAGGGCACGAAGATCGACTGATGCTCCTTGGTCCAGGTGATGAGGTCACCCGCGTCGGCGCCGTCGTGCGTCCGGCCACCGCCCAGCGCGTCGCGCGCCCAGAGCGAGAACTCGGACTGGATGGCGGCGACCGGGTGGATGGCCTGGGCAGCGGAGGCCTGCTCCACGGAGACCTCACTCAGACCGGCGGCCCGGATCTTGCCGGCGTGCGCGAGCTCGGCATAGGCGCCCCAGGACTCCTCCAGCGGGACGTCGGGGTCGACGCGGTGGAGGTAGTAGAGATCGATGACCTCCAGCCCCAACCGTTGGAGCGAGGCATCGCACGCGGCGCGGATGTGGTCCGGGCGGCCGTTGCGCGACATCACGATCTCCCCGTCGACCACATTGCCGACGAGACCCGCCTTGGTGGCCACGACGGGAGCTGCGCCCGACTCGGCCAGCGCGCGGCCGACGACCTGTTCGTTGTGCCCCCCGGCATAGGCGTCGGCGGTGTCGAGGAACGTGACCCCGCTGTCGAGTGCCTCACGGATGATGGCGACGCCCGCGTCATCATCGCGCTCCTCGGCGGAGACATAGGCCCAGCTGATGCCCATGCAGCCGAAACCGAGGGCGGAGACGGCGGTGTCGAGAGCAGGAATGCGGCGTGTGGGGTGCATGGACCGACTCAACCACAGCGCACCGACAGCGGTTGAATCAGGGGTCGCGGGTCGGGGCTGCGACGCGTGAGCGTCCCCGGCCGGCGCGGCGTCCGCGGCCCGCTGGGTTTCGCCGGTCAGCACTGTCTGTCCGACTGGTTAATCTTGCGGTGGCAAGCACAGTCGGAGGAGATCCCATGACAGGCCTCACCCGGATCAGTTTGGCCAACCGCGCGGTGGTCATGTTGGTCTCCCTCATCATCGTCGGTTTCGGCATCTTCGCGGCCGGCACGCTCAAGCAAGAGATCTATCCGTCGCTGACGATCCCCGGCGCGAGCGTGATCTCGGTCTATCCGGGAGCAGCAGCCGGCACCATCGAGCGGGATGTCACCAGGCCGCTGGAGGATGCCGTCAAGGGCGTCACCGGCGTCACCCGGGTGTCGTCGGTGTCCTCCACCAACATGTCCCAGGTCCAGGTCCAGTGGGACTTCGGCGAGGACAACGGCGACATGGAGGCAAAGGTCCGATCAGCCGTGGAAGGCGTCCGATCGGGGCTGCCCACGGACGTCGACCCGCGGGTGACCGTCGGCAGCCTCGATGACCTCCCGGTGCTGCTCATGGCGGTGTCCTCGACGAAGGATCCCGATGCCTTGGCCGACGAGCTCAAGACGGTCGCGCTGCCGAGGCTGAATGCCATCCCGGGAGTCAGGGACGCGACGGTCTCGGGGGAGCAGGCGCGCCACGTCGTCATCACGACCCGCCAGGCCGACCTCAACGAGCGCCGGGTGGATGGCAGCCAGATCCCGCAGATGATCCAGGCGCACCGTTCGGTCGTTCCGGGTGGTCAGATCAATCAGGACGGCCAAGACATCACCGTGCAGGTCGGGTCGACGCTGGATTCGCTCGACGCCATCCGGCAGATCAGGCTGCAGGGCAGTGACGGTCCGGTTCCCTTGGGCGACGTGGCGGAGGTTGCCGACGTGCCAGTCGACGCCACCACGATCTCCCGCGTCAACGGCAAGCCGTCCCTGACGCTGTCGATCACCAAGACCCTGGACGCCAACACGGTCACGGTCGCCCACGCCGTCCACGACGTGCTGCCCCAGGTCAGCCGCGAGATCGGCGCCAACACCACGTTCGCGACCGTCTTCGACCAGGCGCCCTGGATCGAGCAGTCCATCCATGACCTGGCCACCGAGGGCGGGCTCGGCCTGCTGATGGCCGTGCTGGTGATCCTGCTGTTTCTCCGGTCGGCGAGGTCGACCATCATCACGGCGATCTCCATTCCGCTGTCTCTGCTGTTCGCGATCCTCGCCCTCTATGCCGCGGACTATTCGCTGAACCTCCTGACCCTGTCCGGTCTGACGGTCGCCGTCGGTCGCGTGGTGGACGACTCGATCGTGGTCATCGAGAACATCGAGCGGCATGTCGGGTTGGGCGAGGAGTTCGGGCCCGCGCTCATCATCCGGGCGGTGCGCGAGGTGGCTGCGGCCGTCACGTCATCGACCGCCACGGCAGTGGCGGTATTCATGCCCCTCGCGATCGTCGGCGGCATGGCGGGGGAGCTGTTCCGCCCGTTCGCGCTGACGGTGTCGATCGCCCTGATCGCTTCGCTCGCGGTGGCGTTGGCGGTCGTGCCGGTGTTGGCGTACTGGTTTATGCGCCCCAGCCGCAAACGTCAGGAGAAGCTGGCGGCCGAGACCGTCAGGCAGTCCCATGAGTCGGCCGAGACGGGTCTGCAGCGGCCCTACCTGCCGGTGCTGCGCTGGTCCTTGCGGCACCCTTTGGTGACGCTCGGGATCGCGGCGCTGGTGTTCGTCACCACGATGTTGGGTGCCACCGTGCTCAAGACCGACTTCCTCGGTGACACCGGGGACACCTCCCTCAGCATCCGACAGGCGATGCCGGCGGGCACGTCGCTGGCCGAAACCGACGCCGCCACCGCGCGGATCGAGGAACTGCTCGCGGACGACCCGGACGTGGAGACCTATTCGACGACGGTCGGCAGCGCAGGCTTCGAGAGCCAGTTCTTCGGCGGCGGTTCCGACACCAACAAGGCGGACATCTCCGTGTCCCTCGTGCCGGGCTCATCGGGCAAACAGGTCGGCGATCGCCTGCGGGCCGATCTCGGTGCCCGGCGGGACATCGGTGAGGTCGAGGTGATCACCGCGGGCGGTGCCACCGGCAGCCAGGACCTCGCCGTGCAGGTCACCGGCCGGGACGAGGATGAGCTCATCGACGGGGCTGACCGCGTCCTGCGGATGATGCAGGATCTGCCGGACATGGATCAGGTCAAGTCGGATGTGGCGGAGCGCCGGACAGTCCTGCAGGTGAACGTGCGCCCCGCTGATGCGGCTGCCGTGGGCATGAACCAGGGCACGATCGGACCGGCTGTGCTGCAGGCAATGCGGGGCACGCCGCTGGGCGAGGTCACTATCGATGGCCGGTCACAGGACCTGGTGCTGCGCTCGGGCGAACCGGTGCGGACCAAGGAAGAGCTGGAGAATCTCGCGCTGCCGGTGACCCAGAAGCAGACGATGGACGAACAGCAGCGCCAATCCGATGCGCTCCAGGAGGAGCAGGACGCCGAGACGGCCCGCCAGACCGCGAGAGCCGAGGAGCAGTTCGATGAGCAGGAGGAACAGCTGCGCGACCAGCGGGCCGAGCTCGAGACCCAGTTGGCCCGGCTGATCGACCAGATCGCCGAACTCGAGCGGGCGCCGGTCGTGGTGCCGAGCGGGATGGTTCCGGGCCTTCCGGCGCCCGGCGACCCCGGCGCGCCCACAGATCCCGCGGAACTTGCCCGCGCGCAGGCTGCAGCGGCAGCCCAGGCACAGGCTCAGGCACAGGCCCAGCGGGACGCGCAGATCGAGCAGCTCCGCGAGTCACGCGACAAGCTGCGGGAGCAGCTGACCGCCATGGACGAACAACTGGTGAAGCTCCGGGAATCCCGCGCTGACGCGGCTGCCCAGCGGGCCCGCGGTCAGGAGATGCAGCGCCGCAGCGAGGCCATCCGCGAAGCGACCGGGTCGCCGGTGGTGCTGCGCCAGGTCGCGGACGTCGTGGAGGTCCCGAGTGATGCGACGATCCGGCGCGTGGACGGGGAGCGCGCGGTCACGCTGACCGCGGTGATGACGGGTGACGACCTGGGCGCCGCGACCGCTGCGTTGCAGGACGGCCTGGACCGGCTGGACCTCCCGGCCGGGGTGCAGGCCACGATCGGTGGCGTCTCGAGCGACCAGACCGAGGCGTTCAACCAACTCTTCCTGGCGATGGGGGTCGCCATTGTCATCGTCTATCTCGTGATGGTGGCGACGTTCCGTTCGCTGATCCAGCCCCTGATCCTGCTGGTGTCGGTGCCGTTCGCCGCGACCGGCGCCATCGGGCTGCTGCTGGTGACGAACACCGCCCTCGGCATCGCCTCCATGATCGGGTTGCTGATGTTGATCGGTGTCGTGGTCACCAACGCGATCGTGCTGATCGATCTGGTGAACCAATACCGCGACAAGGGCGCAGCGATCGACGAAGCCGTCATCAACGGCGCCCGGCTCCGGCTGCGGCCGATCATCATGACGGCGTTGGCTACGGTCATGGCGCTCGTGCCCATGGCGATCGGGATCACCGGTGGGGGCGTGTTCATTTCCAAGTCCCTGGCGATCGTCGTGATCGGCGGTCTCGTGTCGTCGACGTTGCTGACCCTGATCCTGGTGCCTGTGCTCTATCACCTGACCGAGCACCTGCGCGACCGCATCAACCGCCGCACCTCCGGCGGCAAACGGGCAGCCGCTGCCGAGGAGGAGACCGTCGACCTCGACGCCATGCTGACCGGGCGGGAGGAGGGCGGCGACGCCTCGCCGACCCCGGCCTGACCCCGGTCCGGAGGTGGTGCGAACGCCGCGCGACGCCGGAGTTCTACAGTGGTCGCCATGGCGAAAGATGCCGCCCCGGCGGTCGAACTGACCGTCGGCGAACGCACGGTCCGGTTGAGCAGCCCTGACCGGGTCTATTTTCCCGCCGGCGGCAACGGCTGCGAGCAGGGGTGGACGAAGCTCGATGTCGCGCAGTACTACTTGGCCGTCGGCGACGGCATCGTCCGTGCGCTGCGGGAACGGCCGACGATGCTCCACCGCTTTCCGAAGGGGCTGGCGGGCAAGAAGGTTCACCAGAAACGACTGCCTCAGGGCGCGCCGGACTGGGTCGAGACCGTCGAGTTGTTCTTCCCCCGTTACGGACTGACCGCGGACGAGCTCTGCGTCACCGAGCTCGCCCAGGTGATCTGGGCGGTCCAGATGTCGACCGTCGAGTTCCACCCCTGGAATTCCCGGCGGGGCGCGGTCGAGCAGCCGGACGAGTGGCGGATCGATCTCGATCCGATGCCGGATTGCCCGTTCGACCGGGTCCGCAGGGTCGCCGCTGTGGTTGAGGGCGTGCTCGACGAACTGGGGATCGTGGGGTTCCCGAAAACCTCCGGCGGTCGCGGCCTCCACATCTATGTGCGGATCCGTCCCGACTGGGGTCATCAGGAGGTCCGGCGGGCCGCGCTCGCGTTCGCCAAGGAGATCGAGCGACGCGCGCCGGACGACGTGACGACCGCCTGGTGGCGCAAGGACCGCCCGAGCGATGTGGTGTTCGTGGACTACAACCAGAATGCTCGCGATCACACGATCGCATCGGCCTACTCGCTCCGCGGCGTCCCCGCCGGCAATGTCTCCACCCCTGTCGCGTGGACCGAGATCGCCGCGGTCGATCCGCGGGACTTCACCCTCGCGACGGTCCCGGATCGGTTCGCCCGCCTCGGTGACCTCCATGCGTCGATCGACGACGTCCACCACGGCCTTGAGCCGTTGCTCGAGTGGGCCGACCGGGACGGCCTCGCCACATGACCGCGCCCGCGTTCGCCACGGCGCGCCCCTGGCCCGCCCTGTGGTCGCTCGTCATCGGGTTCTTCATGATCCTGGTTGACTCGACGATCGTCTCGATCGCGACCCCCGCGCTGATGCGCGGCCTGAACGCCGGCATCTCGGCGGTCGTGTGGGTGACCAGTGCATACCTGTTGGCCTATGCCGTGCCCCTCCTCATCACCGGGCGCCTCGGCGATCGCTACGGACCCAAGCGCGTCTACCTCGTCGGCCTGACTGTCTTCACCTTCGCGTCCGCGGCCTGTGGGCTGTCGGACACCATCGAGATGCTGATCGCTGCGCGCGCGGTCCAGGGTCTGGGGGCATCAATGATGACTCCGCAGACGATGGCGGTCATCACCCGGATCTTCCCGCCCGACAAGCGCGGACCCGCGATGGGCCTGTGGGGTGCTGTCGCAGGTGTCGCCAGTCTGGTTGGCCCGGTGCTCGGCGGCGTGCTCATCGACACCCTCGGCTGGGAATGGATCTTCTTCATCAACCTGCCGGTCGGGGTGATCGGGTTCATCGCGGTCGTGCGCAACGTGCCGAGCCTGGAACGGCATCACCACCGTTTCGATTGGCTCGGTGTCGCTCTCAACGTGGTCGGCATGTTCCTGATCGTGTTCGCCATCCAGGAGGGCCAGACGTACGACTGGGGCACGATCGTCGGGCCGGTCTCAGTCTGGTCCCTGATCATTGTCGGCGCGGTAGTGCTTGCGTTCTTCGCGGTCTTCCAGTCCCGGGCCGCCGAACCGCTCGTGCCCCCGGGCCTGTTCCGCGACCGCAATTTCTCGGTCGCCAACGGTGCCATCCTCGTCATGGGCTTCCTCATCACGTCGATGATGTTCCCGATGACCCTGTTCGCCCAGACCGCCCGCGGGCTCACGCCCACGCAGGCTGCGTTGTTGTCCCTGCCGCTCGCCGTGATCACGGGCGGGCTCGCGCCGGTCATCGGGAAGCTGATCGACCGGGGCGATCCCAAATGGTTCGCGGTCGCGGGTTTTTCGCTGATGGTCGCCTCCCTGGTCGTGTACGCCTGGTTCATGCGCCCCGGCATTTCGATCCTTTGGTTGCTGATCCCGTCGGGGATGCTGGGCGCGGCCAACGCCTGCATCTGGGGGCCGCTGTCGGTATCGGCGACCCGCAACCTCCCGATGCACCGGGCGGGGGCGGGCGCAGGCGTCTATAACACCACTCGCCAGATCGGTGCAGTCCTCGGCAGCGCCGCGGTCGCGGCGTTCATGGAGGCCCGGCTCTCCGCGCAACTGGGAGCCGGCGGGGGTAGCGGGATGGCGATGATGGGAACCCGGATCCCCGCCCCGCTCGAGCAGGGCTTCTCCACGGCCATGAGCCAGTCGATGCTGCTGCCCGCCGGCGTGGCCGTGCTGGGTGTCTTTGCCTGTCTCCTGCTGGTCCCGCCGCAGGGCCCCTCCGCGGCGCGTGTCGATGCGGGCCGGCCCCGCGGGATCGAACCCCAACCTCCCACCGACCCGATCCAACAGGAGGGCTGATGCGCGTCCACATCGCCACGGACCATGCCGGATTCGAGCTGAAAGGGTTCCTCGTCACGCGGCTTGCGGAAGCCGGTTGGTCGGTGGTCGACCACGGTGCGGCGGCGTACGAGCCCGACGACGACTATCCCACCACCGTCATTCCCTGCGCCCGGGCGTGCGTCGAGACGGGGGAACGAGGGGTCGTCCTCGGCGGTTCGGGCAACGGGGAACAGATCGCCGCCAACAAGGTGCCGGGCTGCCGAGCGGCGTTGGCGTACTCTCCCGAAACCGCCCGCCTCGCCCGCGAGCACAACGACGCTCACGTGATCGGGATCGGAGCCCGGATGCACACCCCCGACGAGGCGTGGGAGATTGTGCAGACGTTCTTGGCAGCGGATTTTTCCGGTGCGGAGCGGCATGTACGCAGGCTCGCCCAGGTGGCCGCGTTCGAGCAGAAGGGGACTCTCGCGCCGTGACAGTTTCCACCACGCCCGGTTCGACACCGCCCGATCCAGAGACCGGGGAGCGGGCGCGGGGGCCTGCTCCGATCGAGCCGACCGAGGTTGCTCCGCGTCGTGCGATCGAGGATCCGGCCGATTCGGATCTCCTGCCGGCACCGCCGTCGATGCTCGAGGACTCTCCGGAGGACGAGGCCCGGCGCAAAGGGCTCCGGCACATGCGGATCGTCGCGACGTCGCTGCTGGGCGTCGCCGCTGTCATCTTCCTGCTGACGCTCGGGCAACCGCCGACCAGCGTGCTCGGGTTCATCAACACGGCCGCAGAGGCCGCTATGGTCGGTGCGCTCGCGGACTGGTTCGCGGTGACCGCGCTGTTCCGTCATCCCTTGGGCATCCCCATCCCGCACACTGCGCTCATCAAGCGCCGGAAGAACGACCTGGGCCGGTCGCTGCAGCAGTTCGTGACGACCAACTTCCTCACCGAAGCCGTCGTCCGGCAACGTCTGGAGCACACCCGGACCGGCTTGCGGCTGGCCGAGTGGCTGGCCGAGGACCGCAACCGGCACCGGGTGATCACCGAGGTCGTGTCGCTGGCCCGCAAGGCTCTCGGCCGGGTCAGCGACGATGACATCCGAACGATCGTGGAGGAGTCGTTGCTGCCTCGACTCGCCAAGGAGGAGCTCGCGCCGATCGCGGGGGCCTTCCTCGAGGGGATCGTCGAGGACGGCGCCCACCACGGCCTGGTGGACCTGCTGCTGCGCGAGTTGGACCTGTGGGTCGAACGCAACCCCGAGCGACTGCAGAAGCTGATCGGTGACCGGGCCCCGGTCTGGAGCCCGGTATGGGTGGACCGGATGGTCGGCAAGTGGGGCTATGAGCAGATCCAGACCTGGATCACCCAGATCCGCGAGAACCCCGATCACGACATCCGCGTCGCCCTGGACGATCTGCTCGCCGACCTCGCTCAAGACCTGCAGGAGGACGACAACATCCGGGAGAAGGCGGAGGCGCTGAAGGTCCGTCTGCTCACCCACCCCTCGCTCGGCGCTACCGTCATCAGCCTCTGGGCGTCGCTGCGCACGTCGCTGCTGGCGGCAATGGAGGACGAGAGCAGTTCCCTATGGCGACGCGCGGACGGATGGTTGGCGGAGTTCGCGGCGCGACTCGTCGAGGACGAGCCGTTCCGGGCCCGGCTGGAGGACCGTTTCAACGACTTGGTCTGCTATCTGGTCCAGCGCTATGGACCGGAACTCGCCGGCATTATCTCTCACACGGTGGAGAGCTGGGACGCTGATGTGGCGAGCCGCAAGATCGAGCTCTTCGTGGGGCGCGACCTGCAGTTCATCCGCATCAACGGCACGATCGTGGGCGCGCTCGCCGGTCTGGTGATCCACACGATCGCGGTGCTCCTCCACTGACCATCGAGACCGGCGGTGATCGCGGCGCCGGTCACCCTGACCGCCCCCTCCTGGTGTGCTGATCAGCGCTGCTGGTGGCTCAGCCCTGCTGGTGGTTCAGCAGTGCTGGTGGCTCAGCAGTGCGGTGGCTCAGCAACTGCTGGCGGGTCAGGCCTCCGGCGTTCCCTGATGGAATCGTTGCTCCCAATTCGCCTCGCGGCGTACCCACAGCGAGGTGCGCAGGGCCGCCGGCCCGACGCCGGTGCTGCGCCACACAAGCAGGATCTGGTCGGGTCCGAGGCGCTGTGCATCGACGACTTCACACTCCGCCTCGCCCGGCAGCGGACCGATGGCCGCGAGCATCTCCGCCCGGTTCCAGATGCGGCCGGAGGTCCCGATCTCATACCAGTCCGGATGCAGGAGGGCGGCGACCCGGCTGGGGTCGCTGCGGACCGTGGCCGTCAACAATGCCCGCTCCAGGTCGATGACGTGCTCGATCGCGGTGACGTCCGCGTCCAGACCCGGCACGTCGACCGGCCCGAACAGGTCGTCCGGGTCGGGGTCCTCGATCGGTTCGTCGCCCGGCAGCGCCAGGTCCTCGAGGTCGTCGTCCAGCTCGGGGTCCTCGGGATCAAGGCTGAAGAGCGCGGCCACCGGCTCGGTCTGACCCACGCGGAAATCATCCGCCGGTGATGCCGCGGCCCCCTCGAAGCCCGGCCCGGTGATCGGGTCCTGACCCTGTTGGTACGCCGTCGCAACTGCCCGCGCCAGTCGATCCGCGGCCTCATTGAGTTCGTGACCGGCATGCCCGCGTACCCATTCGAAGGTCACGCGACGACCCTGCATCGCCTCGTCCAGGGCCTTGACGAGCTCGACGTTCATGACCGGCTTGCCATCGGCCTTGCGCCAGTTCTTGCGCTTCCAGCCGGCGGTCCACTTGGAGATGACGTTGATCGCGTATTGACTGTCGCAGAGCACGTGCAGATCCTGGTCGGATCCGGCGGTCTGGCGCAGCAGATCGAGCACGGCCATGAGTTCACCCATGTTGTTGGTGCCGTGCGGCCAGCCGCCGGCGGCCCAGCAGGTGTCATCGACATACCACGCCCAACCGGCGGGCCCGGGGTTGCCGAGGGCGGATCCGTCTGCAGCAGCGATGATCGTCACGGGCCGATCCTGCCATGATTCTCGACCCGACCTAAGGTGGCGGCCATGGAACTCGTCGCGCAGCAGCCGAACGCCTATTACCGGCGCCTCGACGAGGCGACCTTCGAGCCGACGCTCCACGTGCAGGGCGCCTGGCGCCTGGACGAGCAGCACATGGCCCCGGTGGGTGGGCTGCTTGCGCACTGCATCGAGCGCCATGAACCACGGCCGGGTGTGCAGTTGTCGCGGGTGTCCTTCGACATCCTCGGGATGATCCCCCTCAAGGCGACGACGGTGGAGGTGCGGACGCTGCGACCCGGCAGGTCGATCGAGCTGGTCGAGGCCGTCGCGATCATCGACGGGCGGCCGCGGGTCAGCGCCCGGGCTTGGCGGCTCGCGGAATTCGACTCCGTCGGAGTTGCCGGTCACGAGCTCGAGCCGATGCCGGCGCCCGATGAATTGCCGGGCTGGGCGGCGGGGGACCTGTGGGGCGGCGGGTATATCGGAGGTCTGGAGTTCCGCACGGCCGAAGGTCGTCGGCCCGGCCGGTCGCGCACGTGGCTGCGCTCCGGGGTGCCGATTGTGCTGAACGAGGAGTCGACGCCCACCGCGCACTTTTTGCGGCTCGCGGATACTGCCAACGGTGTGGCGACCCGCGTGTCCCCACACGAGTGGGCCTTCCCCAACGTCGACATCACGATCCACCTGCACCGCGAGCCCGTCGTGGGTTGGATGGGGCTCGACACGCATGTCACCATCGGCGCCCGGGGCCACGGCCTGACCTCGACGATCCTGCACGACGAAGCCGGCCCGGTTGGCACGATCCAGCAGATGCTCACCGTGCGCCCCACCCTGGGCTGACTCCTGATCCGCCGTCAGGCGCTGAGCAGCATCAGGCCCGCTGGACCGGCATCGGGCCCGCTGGAGCTGCATCGGGCACGGCGTGCAGCGCGTGCGGGATGTGGTCGCTGCGGGCGTAATGCAGGGTGCGCGGGCGTGATGCAGGGTGCGCGGGCGTAGGTGGGCCTCATGGCAGCATCCAGCCGGCTGGACGGCGATCAGGCCCGCTGGGGCAGCATCAGGCCCGCTGGGGCAGCATCAGGCCCGCTGGGGCAGCATCCCGCACGGCGTGCAGCGCATGCGGAATGTGGTCGCTGCGGGCGTGATGCAGGGTGCGCGGGCGTGATGCAGGGTGCGCGGGCGTGATGCAGGGTGCGCGGGCGCAAATGGGCCTCATGGCAGCCTCCAGCTGGCTGGACGGCGATCAGGCTCGCTGGACCGCCATCAGGCCCGCTGGACCGGCATCAGGCCCGCTGGAGCAGCATCCCGCACGGCGTGCAGCGCATGCGGAATGTGGCCGCTGCGGGCGTAATGCAGGGTGCGCGGGCCTAACGCTGGCCCCGCGGGCGGAATGCAGGGTGCGCGGGCCTAACGCTGGCCCCGCGGGCGTGATGCAGGGTGCGCGGGCCTAACGCTGGCCCCGCGGGCGGAATGCAGGGTGCGCGGGCCCACGCAGCTACGCCGCGCGTGAGTCGAACGGGCGGCGATCACCAGATCGCGACGCGCTCCTCGGGGGCGAGCCAGAGTTGGTTGTCCGGCGTCACGCCGAATGCGTCATAGAACGCGTCCATGTTCCGCACGATCTGGTTGCATCGGAACTCGTTGGGCGAATGCGGGTCGGTCGCAAGGCGCTGCTTCACCATCTCGGGCCGGAACTTCGCCTGCCAGATCGCACCCCAGGACAGGAACAGCCGTTGTTCGCCGGTCAGCCCGTCGATCTCCGGGACCTCGGTGCCGGCGGTCGCGATCCGCCACGCTTTCAGAGCGATGCCGATGCCGCCCAGGTCGCCGATGTTCTCACCGATGGTCAGTTGGCCGTTGACCGTCTGGCCGTCGGCGCCCTCGGGGGAGAGGACTGCGTACTGATCCACCAACTTCGCCGTCCGCTCCGTGAACGCCGACCGATCGGCGTCGGTCCACCAGTTCCGCAGGCGTCCGTCACCGTCACAGGTGGAGCCCTGGTCGTCGAAGCCATGGCCGATCTCGTGCCCGATCACGGCGCCGATCGCGCCGTAGTTCACCGCATCATCCGCGGCATCGTTGAAGAACGGCGGCTGCAGGATCGCGGCCGGGAAGACGATCTCGTTGCGGAGTGGGTGATAGTACGCATTCACCGTCTGCGGCGTCATGAACCATTCGTTGCGGTCCACGGGTTTGAGAGCCTTGTCGATCTCCTGGTCGAGGTCGAACCTGTTCGAGGCGATCACGTTGCCGATCAGGTCGTCGGCGTCGATCGCCAGCGTCGAATAGTCCTTCCACTCCTCGGGGAAACCGATCTTCGGTGTGAATCGGGACAGCTTGAGGAGCGCCTCGGCGCGGGTCTCCTCGGTCATCCAGTCGAGATCGCTGATCGACTGGCGATAGGCCTCAATCAGGTTCGCGACCAGTTCATCCATGCGGGACTTGGCCTGGGGCGTGAAGTGGTGGTCGACATAGATCCGCCCGACCGCTTCCCCGAGAGCGCCCTCGACGAGGGCGACGCCACGCTTCCATCGTTCGCGGTTGGTGGGCACACCGCTCAACACGGTCCCATAGAACCGGAACCGCTCGGCCACGAAATCCTCGGACAGATAGGGCGACAGCGACGACACCAAAGCGAACCGCGCCCAGTCCCGCCACTGCTCCAGTCGGTCGTCTGTCACCAATTCCGCCAGCCCGGTCACGAAGGACGGCTGGGCATTGACCACCTCGGCCAGCGCCGAGTCGGGGATTCCGGCACCGGCCAGGAACTCGGCCCAGTCGATCCCCGGCGCGGCCCCGGTGAAGTCGGCCCAGGTCTGCAGGTTGTACATCTGCTGCAGATCACGCGTGCGCACCTTGTCCCAGTGCACCGCGGCGAGCGCGGTCTCCAACTCGACGACGCGTGCGGCGGCCGCCGCCGGGTCAGCCGCGCCCAGGAGCGCGAACGTGCGCTCCACATGCTCCGCGTACGCCCCAAAAATCTCCGCGTGCTGCTCTTCGCGGTAGTAACTCTCGTCTGGCAGCCCCAACCCCGACTGGCCGCTGAACAGCAACGCGCGCTCGGGATTGCCCGGATCGGAGTCGGAGCCGATGCCGAGCACGCTGCGCACGCCGAGGCCCAGCCAGGTCCCGAGGAGCCGGGACAACGCCCGGGTCGAGTCGACCCGGTCGACCTGGTCGAGCCAGGGGAGCAGCGGGCGCGCGCCCAACTCCTCGATCCGCTCGGTGTCCATGAAACTGGCATAAAGATCCGCGATGCGGGCCGCATCGGTTCCCGGCGCGACACCGTCGCCATCCTGGCCGCCGAGTCCGGTGATGATGTCTCGCACCGCCTCCTCGGCCTGGTCGCGAAGGGTGATGAACGCGCCCGCGCCGGGCTTGTCCGCGTCGATCTCCGCCGTGCGCAGCCAGGTGCCGTTGACGTGGCGGAACAGGTCGTCGCCCGGATTGATGGCGGTGTCGAAATCGGCGAACGTCAGGGCCGGCGCCGATTCGGAAGTGGAGAGTTCAGTGGTCACCCGGCCAGCCTAGCCAGCCGACCGAAGACCGCCCGCGGCCTCAGGTCGGCTCAGTGACCGGAACCCGCCGGGACCGCCGGGCAGCGAGCACCGCCTGCACCGAGATCACCATCAGCGCCACCCAGACCAGCGCGAACCCGATCCACCGGCCCGTCGACATCGCCTCCCGGAAATAGAAGACACCGAGCAGGAACTGCATCGTCGGAGCCAAATATTGGGTCAGGCCGATGAGGCTCAGCGGGATGCGCTGGGCCGCGTACGCGAACAACAGCAACGGCACCGCCGTCACCACACCCGAACAGGCCAGCAGCAGGTCATAGCCGATCCCGTGCTGCGCGAAATCGCCGTCACCGCGCGAGGCGAGAAACACCAGAAACCCGATGGCCGGCAGGGTCATCAAGGCCGATTCCGCGGTCATCGACACGATCGGCTCAACCTGCACACGCTTCTTGATGACGCCATAGATCGTGAACGAGACCGCCAGCACCAGCGCGGCCCAGGGCGGCTGACCGTATTCGATCGTGATCACCACCACGGCCACCGTCGCCAGCCCGATCGCGGCCCACTGCATGGGGGCGAGCTTTTCCGAGAAGATGAAGACACCGGCCAGGATCGCCAGCAACGGATTGATGTAATAGCCCAACGCCGCCTCGGTGACCCGGCCGTTGTTCACCGCCCAGATGTACACACCCCAGTTCACCGCGATCACAATCGACGCCAGCGTCAACCGGATCAGTGTTCCCCGGCCCCGCACCTGGGCACGCCACCGCTTTCGCGCGAACAAGGCGATCAGAATCGCGCCGAGCACCGTCGACCAGACGATGCGGTGCGCCAGAATCTCCGGCGCCGAGCTTCGCGCGAGCAACGGCCAGAAGACCGGCACCAGGCCCCAGAGGGTGTACGCACCGAGAGCAGCAGCCACACCGAGATTGTGGGAACGACGGTCAGGGTTCACGGAGGGACTGTATCGGCTGCGGCGCAATCCGCGTCGCGCACGGTCGCCCGGCGTTCCTCGCCGCGTCGACCTGCTGCGCTGCGCCGCCTCACGCGCCTGCTGATCGATGCGCCAACAGCTATTTCCTCGTTTGTCAGGGTGGTGGACTAGCCTCAGGGACACGCCCGCCACCGCTCGGAGGAAGAAACATGACCGAGACCCGTCCGCGACTGACTGTCACACCGTCTCCGGAGCGCCCCGCCTGGCCCGCCGGGCAGGACGTGGACGCCCGCACGCTGGGGCCCAAACATGATCCGTCCCACCCGCTGGCGCTCGAACCGGCGGTGGCTCCTCCCCACTCTGTGGACGGTTTCGCCCGTGCGTTCCTGCGGGAACTGAATTTCGGCGGCGGCGCGAGTCTCGAGCGTTCGACGGCCAACCACCAATATCTCGCGCTGGCCCGGACCGTCCGGCACTACCTCATGGCCGACTGGCTCAAGACGGCCCGCCGCCGGCGGCAGGCGCCGAAGGACAAGATGGTCGGCTATCTGTCTGCTGAATATCTGCTCGGTCGGCAACTCGGCAATGCCCTGCTCGCCCAGGACCTGGCGGAAATCGTGGAACGTGCACTCGCCTCGTGCGGGCTGGACCTGGCCGACCTGCGGACCCTCGAGGTTGAGCCCGGCCTCGGCAACGGTGGCCTCGGCCGACTCGCGGCCTGCTTCATCGACTCCCTCGCGACCATGGACGTGAGCTGCATCGGCTATGGCATCCGCTACGAATACGGCATCTTCCGGCAGACGTTCGTCGACGGCCGGCAGTCCGAACAGCCCGACGGCTGGCTTTCGATGGGTGCCCCTTGGGAGTTCCCCAATCCCGAGCGCGCCGTCCAGGTCAACTTCGCCGGCCACACCGAGGAATACACCGACGACTCCGGCACGCCGCAGCGTCGCTGGGTTCCGGGCTGGAACGTCCTCGGGGTGCCCTACAACTACATGGTCCCCGGCTATCGCAACGGCGTCGTCAACACGCTGCGTCTTTGGAGCGCCCAGGCCACGAGCGCCTTCGACCTCTCCATCTTCAACGCCGGTGACTACGCCGAAGCCGTCCGAGCCCAGACCTTCGCGGAGAACATCTCCAAGGTGCTCTATCCGGAGGACTCCACCCCACAGGGCCGCGAGCTGCGGCTGCAGCAGCAATATTTCTTCGTCGCCTGCTCACTGAAGGACTACATCAGCGGCACGTTGCCCGTGGACTTCGACGTCCGGGAGTTGCCGGAGCGGATCATCTTCCAGCTCAACGACACCCATCCCGTGATCGCTGTCCCGGAGCTGATGCGTCTCCTCATCGACGAATACGGGCTCGACTGGGACGAGGCGTGGGGCATCACCGCGCAGTGTTTCGCCTACACATGCCACACCCTTCTCCCCGAGGCCCTCGAGGTCTGGCCGGTCGAGCTGGTCGGGCGGCTCCTGCCGCGCCACCTCGAGATCATCTTCCAGATCAACGAGGAGTTCCTGGCCGAGGTCAACGAGCGCTGGCCCGGCGACCTGGATCGGATCCGGCGCATGTCCATCATCAGCGACGGGGACAATCAGGCCGTGCGCATGGCACACCTTGCCGCCGTCGCCGCGACCAAGATCAACGGCGTCGCCGCACTGCATTCGCAGCTCCTGCGGGACAAGGTGCTGGTCGATTTCGCCGAGATGTGGCCGGACAAGTTCACCAACGTCACCAACGGGATCACGCCGCGCCGCTTCCTCCGCGGGGCCAACCCGAGCCTGTCCGAGCTCATCACCGACACCATCGGCGAGGGCTGGGTGAACGATCTCGATCAGCTCGCTCAGCTCGAGCCGCATGCCGACGACCCCGCGTTCCGCGAGGCGTTCCGGAAGGCGAAGAACGCCAACAAGCAGCGCCTCGGGACGCTCGCGAAGGAACTCTCCGGCCCCACCCTGCACGACGACCACATGATCGACGTGATGGTGAAGCGCCTGCACGAATACAAGCGCCAGAGCCTCAAGCTGCTCCACGTGGTCAGCACTTATGAGCAGGTCCTCTCGGGCGCCCTCGATCCGGCCGACATCGTGCCCCGGACGGTGGTCTTCGGAGCCAAGGCGGCGCCGGGCTATTGGATCGCCAAGGAAACGATGTATCTGATCAATCGCGTCGCCGCCACGATCAACTCGGATCCCAAACTCGACGGCCGGTTGCAGGTGTGGTTCCCCGAGAACTACAACGTGACCTTGGCCCAGCTCATCATCCCCGCGGCTGACCTGTCGGAGCAGATCTCCCTCGCGGGCAAGGAAGCATCCGGCACCGGCAACATGAAGCTGGCCCTCAACGGCGCCCTGACGATCGGCACCGACGACGGCGCGAACGTCGAGATCCGGCAGTTGGTCGGCGACGACAACTTCTTCTTGTTCGGGCTCAGCGAACCCGAGGTGTCCGAGTTGGGGGCGCGCGGCTATCGGTCCCGCGACTTCTATGAAAACAACGAGACGCTTCGCCGGGCCATCGACCTCATCGCCGGCGGCCACTTCAACGGCGGTGGCGACGGGGAGCCGGTGATCGACGACCTGCTCAACAACGACCGCTTCCTCGCGTTGGCCGACTTCGAGTCCTATGCGAAGGCGCAGCAGCGGGTGGAGGAGCGATATCGGGACCCGGAGGCCTGGACGCGTTCGGCGATTCTCAACGTCGCCCGCTGCGGCTTCTTCTCGTCCGACCGGTCCATGCGCGATTACATCGAGCGGATCTGGAAGCTCGACAACCACTGAGCACCTGAGCCTCGGTGAACGACGAAGCGCTCCGGTTCTGATCCCAGTTGGGTTCAGAGCCGGAGCGCTTCCCGTTCAGCTGACGCTGTTGCAGGTGCTCGGCGTCAGATCACACGACAGTCCAGACGTCCCGACCGTTGATGAGGTCCTGCAGTTGGTCCTCGGTCGGTTCCTGGCCGTTCTTCGCGGTGTCGATCTGGTCGCGGACGGTGTCGTCGTACGCCGGCCGGTCCACCTGCCGCAGCACACCGATCGGGGTCTGGCGCAGCACGCCTGTGCTGGTGAGGCGGGAGAGGGCGAAGGCGTACGCCGGGTCCGGGTTGTGCGCATCATGGACGACGAGCCGGTCCGCACCGACCTCCGCGACCTCCGCGATCTCGAGGTCCCCATTGGCACCCCGGACGATGCCGCGGCTGCCGTCGGCGCCGAAGCGGATCTGTTCGCCGTGGACGAGCGGGATGATCGTGTCCGCGGTCGATCCGCCCTTGATCGCATCGAACGCGCCATCGTTGAAGATTGGGCAGTTCTGATAGATCTCCACGAAGCTCGCGCCGCGATGGGCGGAAGCGGCCTTGAGGACCTGCGTCAGGTGCTTGCGGTCGGAGTCGATCGTGCGCGCCACGAACGTGGCTTCCGCGCCGAGCGCCAGCGATAACGGGTTGAACGGGGCATCGACCGAGCCGAACGGGGAGGACTTGGTGACCTTGCCCTGCTCGGAGGTCGGCGAATATTGACCCTTGGTGAGCCCGTAGATCCGGTTGTTGAACAGCAGGATCGTCAGGTTCACGTTGCGGCGCAGGGCGTGGATCAGGTGATTGCCACCGATCGAGAGCGCGTCGCCGTCGCCGGTCACGACCCAGACGCCCAGATCCTCACGCGACGTGGCCACACCGGTCGCGATCGCCGGCGCCCGGCCGTGGATGGAGTGCATGCCATAGGAGTTCACGTAGTACGGAAACCGCGACGAACAGCCGATGCCCGACACGATCACCGTGTTCTCCCGGGCGATGCCGAGCTCGGGCAGGAAGCCCTGGAACGCCGCCAGCACGGCATAGTCACCGCAACCGGGGCACCAGCGCACCTCCTGGTCGGAGGTGAAGTCCTTGCGGTTGAGCGGCTCGATCGCCAGCGGCACGCGGTTCAGGCCCGCGTACTCCTCAATCGTCTTGCGCGCATCGGTGGTCACTGGGCGTCCTTCGCAGCGAGATCGGAAAGGGTCTGGGTGTCAGCGTCGTGGTGGCCTTCGTGGCGGGGCTCCCGCCCGTTCGACGTGACCTCTTCGTTGAGCTGTTCGGCGGTCGGTTCGATCCGATGGCCGATGAACTCGAGCAGGTCGTGGGCGAGCTCCGACAGCGAGATCGGCAGGCCCCGCACCCGGGAATAGCTCTTGACGTCGACCAGATATTTCGCGCGGAGCAGCATCGCGAGCTGGCCGGAGTTCATCTCGGGGCAGATCACGGTGTCGTACGCCCGCAGCACCTCACCGAGATTCGCCGGGAACGGGTTGAGGTGGCGGAGGTGCACCTGCGCGACCTTGCCGCCCACCGCGCGAACCCGGCGTACTCCCGCGGTAATCGGACCATAGGACGAACCCCAGCCGATCACGAGAACCTTCGCCTCACCCGACGGGTCGTCCACCACCAGGTCCGGGATGTCGGCGACGATCCCGTCGACCTTCGCCTGGCGGAGACCGGTCATCCGCTCGTGGTTCTCGGGGTCGTAGGAGACATTGCCGGTGATGTCGGCCTTCTCCAGGCCACCGATGCGGTGCTCCAGGCCCTTGGTGCCGGGGATGGCCCACGGCCGGGCCAGGGTCTCGGCGTCACGGCGATAGGGCTCGAACGTGGTGCCGTCCTCGCCGTTGGGCGCGGTCGCGAAGCCGGGATCGATCCCCGGGATCTCCGCGACGTTCGGCAGACGCCACGGCTCGGCGCCGTTGGCGAGATAGCCGTCGGAGAGCACGATGACGGGGGTGCGATATTTCACCGCCCAGCGCGTGGCCTCGATCGCCGAGTCGAAACAGTCCGACGGGGAGTTGGCCGCGATCACGGGCACGGGAGCCTCGCCGTTGCGCCCGAACAGCACTTGCAGCAGGTCGGCCTGCTCGGTCTTCGTCGGCATGCCGGTGGAGGGACCGGCGCGCTGCACGTCCACGACCACCATCGGGAGCTCGGTCATGACGCCAAGGCCGATCGTCTCCGCCTTGAGGGCGATGCCCGGGCCGGACGAGGACGTCACGCCGAGTGCGCCCGCGAAGCTCGCGCCCAGTGCGGCGCCGACGGCGGCGATCTCGTCCTCGGCCTGGAAGGTTTGGACGTTGAACCGCTTCAGCTTGGTCAGCTCGTGGAGGATGTCCGAGGCGGGGGTGATGGGGTACGCCCCGAAGAACAGCGTGAGGCCTGCCTTCTGGGCGGCCGTCACCAGACCGAACGCCATCGCCGTGTTGCCGGTGATCTGTCGGTAGTCCCCGGGCGGCATCGTCGCGGCCGCAACCGTATAGGTGTGCGCGAACGACTCCGTCGTCTCACCGAAGGCCCAGCCCGCCCGGAACGCGGTGATGTTCGCATCCCGGATCTCCGGCTTCCCGGCGAACTTCTCGCTCAGGAAGCGCTCGGTGCCCTCGGTGGGACGGTTGAACAGCCAGCACAGCAGGCCGAGCGCGAACATGTTCTTGGCGCGCGTCGCGTCCTTGCGGGTCAACCCGAATTCCTTGACCGCGCCGACCGTCAGGCCGGACAGGTCGAACGCGTGCACCTGATAGCTGTCGAGCGAGCCATCCTCGAGCGGGCTCGTGGCATAGCCGACCTTGGTCAGGTTGCGCTTGGTGAACTCCGCGGTGTCCACGATGATCACACCGCCCGACGCGACATCGCGAAGGTTGGCCTTGAGCGCGGCCGGGTTCATGGCCACCAGGACATCCGGCTTGTCGCCCGGCGTCATGATGTCGTAGTTCGCGAAGTGCAGCTGGAAACTGGAGACGCCCGGGAGCGTGCCCTGGGGCGCGCGGATCTCCGCCGGGAAGTTCGGCAGGGTCGAAATGTCATTGCCGAACACTGCGGAGTCCGCAGTAAAACGGTCACCGGTCAGCTGCATGCCGTCGCCGGAGTCGCCCGCGAAGCGGATGACCACGCGGTCGAGGGTCTGGGTCGGGGTCACTGTTGTGTGCTCCTTGTGTTGGCTGTGGCAGTCGTTGGGTGCGGGTCGGCGGCAGGGGCGTCCGGAGCGGCCACGCTTGGGTCTCGGGAGACGATACTCCTCCAGCCATAGATTTTTCTTTTCTGTCCATAGGCGATCCTACTTGCGGGGGTTGATGCCCCTCCCGCGCCAAGCGTCAGTCCCGCACGTGCACCCGTTCGCCGTGCCGGCCGAAGAGGCTCAGGATGACCGCACTCTCGTGCCCCGCGGCGCCGAACCAGTGCGGGACCCGGGTGTCGAACTCCACGGCCTCGCCGGCCTGCAGTTCGAGGTCCTGCTCGCCGAGAATCAGGCGAACGGTGCCGGTGAGGACGTAGAACCACTCGTGTCCATCGTGGGTGTGCAGCTTGTGCGGCCTCCCGGCGGGCGGGAGTTCGATCTTCCAGGCCTGCACGCCTTCCGTGTTGTTCGACAGGGGCCACACGGTTCGGCCGCCGCTGATCCTGCGGGGTTGCAGGCGGATGCGGGGGTCCTCGGGCTCCGGTGTGCCCACCAGGTCGTCCAGTGGCACGTGATAGTGCGCGCTCAGGGACAGCAGCATCTCCAGGGTGGGTTTGCGCTGGCCGGTCTCGAGCCGGGAGAGCGTTGACACCGAGATGTCGGTCCTGGCCGCAAGCTCTTCCAGGGTGGTCCCGCGCTCTGTGCGAAGCCCGCGCAGGCGCGGCCCGATGCCGTGCATGATCTTGTCGAGGTCCGCCATGGCGCTGACGCTAGGCAATCGTTTGCCAAAATGGCAAACGGCTTTGCCGTGGCCGATTCGCATACCTAGGGTGGTATGCATGAATTCCGCACAGGTTTCAGGCGAGCCGCAGGTGACGACCCACTCGTCAGCCTCTGTGCTGCGCACTATCTATCCCTTGTCCATCGTCACGATCGTTGCGGCGCTGGGCACGAGCTTGATCAACGTGATCCTCCCGCAGGTCGCCGTGCAGTTCGGCGCCGGCATGTCCACGGCCCAGTGGGCCACGCTGGCGTTCCTGCTCAGCAGCACCGTGCTGATTGTCCCGGCCGGTTGGCTGGGCGACACGCTCGGCCGCGCGCGGGTCCTGCAGGGTGCGATCATCGTCTTCCTGGCCGGATCGCTGGTCGCAGCCCTGGCCCCGAGCCTCGGCGTGATCATCGCCGGTCGTGCGCTGCAGGGAGTCGGCGTCGCCGCGATGCTGGCACTCCCCGTCGCCTTGGTCCGCGAAACCGTCCGGCCCCAGGAGATGGGTCGAGCGATGGGGGTCATCGGTTCCTCGATGGCGACCGGCATGGCGCTGGGCCCGGCGGTCGGCGGTCTGATCGCGGCAAGCGGCCTCGGCTGGCGAGGTGCGTTCCTGCTCTTCCTGCCCTTGGGCCTGCTCGCGCTGTTCCTCGTCGGCAAGAAGCTGCCGGCCAAGGCTGTCGCTCCGGCGCAGCGTCGTCCGCTGGACCTCGCCGGTCTCCTGCTGCTGGCGCTCGCGCTGGCCGGCTATTCACTGGCCGTCACCATGACCCCGGGCGGCTGGATCGGCACGACCGCCATCGGTGTCGGTGTCGTGGTTGTCCTCGCGTTCTTCGTCCGACGCGAGCTGCGTTCCGTCGCGCCCCTGGTCGACCTCCGGATGCTCAACTCCCTGCGGATCGTGCCGCAACTCGGCATGACCTTCGCCGGGGCGCTGGTGATGATGACGTTCACCGTCATCCCGCCGTTCTATCTGACGTTGGCCCTCGGCCTGGACACCTGGACGATGGGCCTCGTCATGGCGGTCGGCCCGGTGATGGCGATCCTCTCCGGCGTACCCGCCGGGCAACTCGCCGACCGCCTCGGTGCCGCGAGGGTGACCCTGGTGGGCCTGTCGGCCATGACAGTGGCCTCCCTCGCCTTCGTGCTCCTGCCTCCCGTCTGGGGCGTCATCGGCTTCCTCATCGCCGCGGTGATTCTCACGCCCGGCAACCAGATGTTCATGGCCGGCAACAACACGTCCGTCATGTCCCGTGCCGACAAGGCTCAGCAGGGCGCGGTCTCGGGTGTCCTCAACCTGGCCCGCAATCTTGGTTTCATCACCGGCACGGCACTGATGTCCCTCGTGTTCGACCTCGCCGCCACCCGCGTCACCGGCGTGGCGGGCGCAGCGCTCGGCATGCAGTCCTCGTTCGCGATCGCGGCCCTGTTCGGGCTGGCAGCCGTCCTGGTCGCGTTCACCGCGCACCGCCGGTCGGTCATCCGCGCGCACGGCCCGGTGGCCTGACCCGCGTGGGCGCGGTGGGTACGCTGGCCCGGTGCGCTGCTGGGACTGGTTCGGCGACCGTTCGCTGGTCGTCATCGACATTGCCCTGGCCTGCTGCGCCCTTGAAGTCGAAATAGCCGCCGAAGGCCTCGAGCTCTCCGACCTGCGCGCGGACGATCCGGTCGTGGTCGTGGTGTCCGGCACCGTGACCGACACGGTGTTGCCCTTGGTGCGCAACATTTTCGACCAGGTCCCGGGAGCGCGGGTCGTCTCGTTCGGCGCCTGCGCGTCGGCGGGCGGTCCCTATTGGGATTCGTACGCCGTCACGAAGGGCATCGAGCAGATCATCGATGTGGACCTGTTCGTGCCCGGTTGCCCACCCACCCCGACGGCACTTCGCGAGGCGCTCGTGTCCCTGCGAGACTCCAGTGCCCAGCAGGGGAGCACGCCCGTCGGGACGGGTGCTCCGGGGGTGGGTGCATGAACGAGAAAGTGCCCGTCGAGGACTGGGCCGCGGTTGTCGCCGGCGTCCGCGAGGCGGGCTTCCGCTATTTCGACTGGCTCGACTGCGTGGACGAGATCGGCCGGAGCAACGAATTCCGGCTCGTGCTGCAACTGCTCGACCGCGACACCGCGGAGACCCGTCGCCTCGAGACGCGCACCGACCGGGACACCCCTCGGGTTCCGACGCTGTCGGAGGTCTTCTCCGGCGCAGGCTGGGCCGAGCGGGAGATCCATGACCTGTTCGGGGTCGAGTTCCTGGGCGGTGACGGCACCCCGCTGCTGCTGCCCCGACGCTATGGCGGCCACCCCCTGCGCAAGGACGAGATCCTCGCCGCCCGTGCAGCGGTGCCCTGGCCGGGTGCCAAGGAACCGGGCGAAGCCCAGGCATCGGCCGGCCGGCGCAGGATGGCGCCCCCCGGCGTACCCGATCCGGAAATCTGGGGCGACCGCGATCCCGCCGCAGACCCGGCGGACCCGACCGAGGTCGTCCAGAGCGCCCAGGGGGGCCGTGTGCGGAGGCGGCGATGAGTGGCTCCGAGACCCTCGCCGGCGCGACCTCATCAGCCAACCAACCCCATGCGCGCATCCGGCTCATCGAGGACAAGTGCACCTCCTGCATGATCTGTGCCCGCGAATGTCCGGTGTGGTGCATCCACATCGACTCGCACACCGAGGTCGACCCGGAGGCACCCGCGCAACTCACCGGCCGTGGTCTGCGCGAACGCACGATCAACGTCCTGGACCGGTTCGCGATCGACTGGTCGCTGTGCATGTATTGCGGCATCTGCGTCGAGGAGTGCCCCTTCGACGCGCTCGAGTGGCGCCATGACGCGATGCCCGCGGAACCGTCGCTCACGGACCTGATCCACGAGATCGAGGATCTGGCGTGAGCTGGGCCGTCCCGCTCTATCGGCGGATAGCGGACCGGACGAACCAGCTCCAGCGGGGGGCTACGGAAGCGCTGTTCGAGGCGTACAGCGTGAAGTGGGTCCGGCGCGGCATGGTCGGCTGTCTGCTGATGGCGATCGGGGGGCTGTCGCCGGCGTTCCTGCCCGCCAACAGCCCGTGGTGGCGGGTGCTCGGCGCGTTCCGCGAATATTCCTGGCTCGGACCGACGCTGGGCACGGTCGCCGCGTTGACCGGTGTCCTCCTCGTGATGGACGCCTGGTTCCGCATCCGTCCGGTCGACGGTGCCCCCGAGGTCGATTTCCGGGCCGTGCTCGCGCTCTGGTCACTCCCGATGCTGTTGGCGCCACCGATCTTCAGTCATGATGCGTACGCCTATGCCGCCGAGGGATACATGGTCCATGAGGGGCTCAACCCCTATGAGATGGGCGCGGGGATGCTCCAGAACCGGTGGGGCGAGCAGGTGGTCGAGACGTGGCGGTTCACGCGGGCGCCCTATGGGCCGCTGAGCCTGCAGCTTTCCCACCTCGTCGTCGACGTGTTCGGCCACTCCCCGTACTGGTCCTCCGCGGTCGGCATGCGGATGCTGGCGATCGCAGGGATCGTGGCGACCGCCTATGTGGTGCCGATCCTCGCCGAGCGTCTCCGCGTCTCCCCGCGTCGCGCGATGTGGTTCGGCCTGGTGAACCCGCTGGCGATCGCGCACCTGGTGGGCGGCGCACACAACGACGCGGTGATGATCGGGTTCATCGCCCTGGCCCTCCTTGCGGCGTCGCGCCGGCGTTTCCTGCTGGGCTGCGTGCTCGTCGCGGCCGCGGCGGCGGTCAAGATTCCCGCGATCCTCGCGATCGTGCCGGTGGCCCTGTTGGGCTGGGGGGTACGCCGGCCCGGTGCCACTCCGTTCGGGCGGTTGTGGCAGGCCGGCTGGCGGGTCTTCGTCGCGACCCTGGTGATGGTGCTCGCCCTCGCGCTCATCACGCTGGCCTGTCTCCCGGACGGCCAGGGCTGGGGCTGGATCCAGGCGATCAACGTGCCCGGCATGGTCTCGACGATCTCGCCGCCGACGCTGATCGGTGACTTGGCGCGGATCATCCTCAACGAGCTCGGCTATCACCGCGAGGCGCTCGGCATGGTCCGGCTGAGCCGGCAGATCGCCATGGTGATCATGGTGCTGCTGATCCTGGTCATGCTCGTCCGGATGGCGCCGACACGGCCGATGCGCTTTCTCGTCTATGCCTGGATGGCGCTGATCCTCGGCAGCCCGGCTCTGCATCCGTGGTATCTCACGTGGCCCGCCGTCTTCCTCGCCTTCAGCCGGCCCTCCCCGATGATCGTGCGGATCTCGTCCTGGGCGTCGATCGGGCTGCTGACCTATTCGTCGGTGAGCTTTTCGTGGCGCAACGACCTCACCGCTGTCGGGGTTGCCGCCGCGGCTGTCGTCACGTGGATGATCCTGGCCCACGACCGGCTGCACTTCCGTCACTATCCGCGTCCACGCAGGGAGCGCGCCGAAATGGCCGACCGCGATCCGGAGGCCATCCACGAGTCGGTCGGGCGCTGACGATGCGTAAGGTCGGGGCATGGCTGACAACGAAGTCAATGCGCTGCGCGCGATCCTCGACGGCCGCTGGGCAGACATGCGCACCCGGGTCCGGGAGCGGCTGGGCACCGAGGAGTGGGCCACCCCGACCGCGCCGCTGCCGCTGACCGACTATCGCGCACGCACCACAGCCCAACTCGTCGAACTGCTCCACGAGGACTGGACCGAGGCCGGCTTCTCCGCCGAGCCCGGCAACCGCGGCGATGTCGGCGCGTCCCTCACGTTCTTCGAATCCCTGGCGCACGTCGACCTGTCGTTGTTCGTGAAGTTCGGGGTGCAGATCGGCCTGTTCGGCGGCGCGATCGCGGGGTTGGGCACGCAGCGTCACCACAGTGCGTACCTCCCGGCAGTCTCCACCGGAGACCTCCTCGGCTGTTTCGCGATGACCGAGACCGGTGGTGGTTCCGATGTGGCGAATCTGCGGACCACGGCGACCTATGACCCCGACACCGACGAGATCGTGGTCCACACGCCGACGGCGAGCGCGATGAAGGACTACATCGGCAATGCGGCCAAGGACGGCACGATGGCGGCCGTCTTCGCCCAACTGATCGTGGGCGGCGAATCCCATGGCGTCCACTGCGTGCTTGTGCCGATCCGGGACTCGGGCGGTGCGGCACTGCCCGGTGTGACCCTGCGGGACTGCGGCGCAAAGATGGGGCTGCCGGGCGTCGACAACGGTGAGATCGCCTTCGAACGGGTGCGGGTGCCGCGGGAGAACCTTCTCGACCGGTTCGGGACGATCGGCGCTGATGGGGCGTACAGCTCGCCCATCGAGAACGACGCCCGCCGGTTCTTCTCGATGCTCGGCACGCTGGTTCGCGGCCGCGTGTCGGTCGGTGCGGCCGCCGGTGCTGCGACCCGCAACGGGCTCGCGCTCGCTGTCCGCTATGCCGCGCGCCGCGAGCAGTTCCTCCGCCCCGACGGGGACACCGGCATCCGACTGATCGACTATGCGACCCATCGGCGGCGGTTGCTCGTGCCGCTGGCGCGCAGTTATGCGCTCGCGCTGGCGACGAACGAGCTCGTCGAGGACCTGCACGCCCTGGAGCAGGAGCGCGCCCAGTGGGAACAAGAGCAGACCGACGACGAGCGGGTGGGGAACGCGGCGGAGAGCGATCACGTCGCCGAGGCGGAGCAGGCCCACGAGGCCGACATCCGGCGTCTCGAGGAACGCGCTGCTTCGCTCAAGATCGCCAACACAGCTCACGCCACGCGCACGATCCAAGCCTGCCGGGAGGCATGCGGGGGAGCGGGCTATATGTGGGAGAACCGATTCGGCGCTCTCAAGAACGACACGGACGTGTTCACCACATTCGAGGGTGACAACACGGTGCTGCTCCAGTTGGTGGCGAAGGGGCTGCTGACGAGATACAAGGATGCGTTCCAGTCGTTCGACACCGGTGCCATGATCCGGTTCGCCGCCCGCGATGTCGCCGAGACGGTGGTCGAGCGGGCTTTCGGCGGGACGATCATCCAGCGCCTGATCGCCGGCGCGCCCGGGCGTGACACCGACAACGCGCTGGCGGACCGCGGCGGACAGCTGGCGGTGTTCGAGGATCGCGACGAGCACACGCTCGCCGGGCTGGCAGCGCGCATGCGTGCCCGCAGCGACGACTTCAAGTCCGATCCGGTCGGGGTGCTCAACATCGTCCAGCCTCACATGCTTGCCGCTGCCTGGGCGCACATCGACAGGCTCCTGCTGGAGGCCCTTGCCGGTGCCACCGAGGAGTGCGAGGACGAAGCCTGCCACCACCTGCTCGGTCTGGTGTGCGACCTGTTCGTCTATTCGACCGTCGAGGTCAACGCGGCCTGGTTCCTCGAGCACGGGCGCATTTCGGCGGCCCAGTCCAAGGAGATCTCCCGCCGGGTCGATGAGCTCTGCGCCCAGCTCGCCCCGCACGCGGACACGCTGGTCGACGCTTTCGGGATCGCCGACGCCTGGCTCGACTGCCCGTTGCTGGAGCGCGCCTGAGCCCCGCGGATTCGGACTTAGCCCTCGGTTCAGCCTGCGTCGACGTCGGCATAGTGCTCGACGACAGGCGGTGCCGCGAAGTGCGGGCCGATCAGCGACCGCCACTGCCCATAGCGCTCTTCGTCGTTGCGGAACTTCTCGAGGTGCGCCTCGACGCTGTCCCAGACCACGAGCAGACGGAAGTCGCTGGGCGACTCGATTCCTCGGGTCATGGTCACGCTGTGGCACTCGGCGAGGTCCGTCAGCAGGTTACCGCCTTCTCGATAGGCGGCGACGAACGCGTCCTCGCTGCCCGGCTTGGTCGTGATGTGCGCGATCTCCAGAACTGTCATGCGGGCATCGTACGGGCGCCGGCACACCGCGCTTTGGGGAAAGCCGTTCACTCGATAGCGGGCGCCGGGTCTGCGTACTCCACCACCACCGGCGCATGATCGGACATGCGTGCCGCATAGGACTCATCCCGGTCCGTCCCCCCTGCCATCGCACGGGCCGCGAGCCCGGGGGACGCGAGGTGATAGTCGATCCGCCAGCCCGCGTCGGTGTCCCAGGACCGCCCACGCCACGACCACCACGAATAGGGCCCCGGCGTCTCCGGATGCAGCCGCCGCACCACATCCACCAGGCGCCGCGTGCCGAGGATGCCGGTGAACCACTCCCGCTCCTCGGGCAGGAAACCCTCCGAACGCCGGTTGGTCTTCCAGTTCTTGAGATCCCGTTCGGTGTGGGCGATGTTGAAGTCGCCCATGACGAGGAACTCCCGGCCCGCGGCCAGGGCCTGGCGTCGCGAGCGGGTCAGGTGGTGCTGGAAGGACGCGAGGAAGCGGAGCTTGCGGCGATATTTCGCCTCCGACGCTGCGTCCTCGAAGGGGGTCCCGCCCTTCGGCAGGTACAGCGAACCGATGGTCACCCCCGGCAGATCCACCTCGACATAGCGACCCTCACCGTCGAACTCGCGGTTGCCGAAACCCGGCCGGACGGCCAGCGGTGCGTGCCGGGTCAGGAGGGCGACGCCGTTGCGTCCCGCGATGCCGCCCGGGTCGTAGGCGAGGTGATAGCCGTCCACAGCCTCGGCCGGGACCTCCTCCGGCGGGCACCGCATCTCCTGCAGCGCCACCACGTCGAGGTCGGACCGGTCCAGCCAGCCCCGGAACCCGCGCCGGTGGGCGGCTCGGATTCCGTTGACGTTGAAGGTGGCGACCCGCATGTTTCTCCCTGTCTCACGGTGTTTCCCAAACCCCGGGAGCATAGGCCACCCGCTCACGGTCGCCACCGGTTTGGGTCTAGCCTTCGGGGATGCGCATCGCGATCCCCACCGAGGTCAAGAACAACGAGAACCGCGTCGGACTCACGCCTGCCGGAGTTGCCGAGTTGACCGCGGCGGGTCATGAGGTCTTCGTCCAGTCCGGTGCCGGCCAGGCGTCGTCGATCACCGACGAGGAATATGCCACGCAGGGCGCCACGCTGGTCGACGATCCCGACGAGCTCTGGGGCCTCGGCGAGTTGGTGCTGAAGGTCAAGGAACCGGTGGGGGAGGAATACCACCGGCTGCGCGAGGATTTGGTCCTCTTCACCTATCTGCACCTCGCTGCGGACCGTCCGCTGGGCGACCGCCTGATGGAGGCGGGGACCACGGCGCTCGCCTATGAGACAGTGCAGCTCGACTCCGGCACGCTGCCGCTGCTCTATCCGATGTCCGAGGTGGCCGGGTGTCTGGCGCCGCAGGTGGGGGCGTACCACCTGATGCGACCCGAGGGCGGCCGCGGCGTGCTCATGGGAGGCGTCGGCGGAGTCGGCAACGCCCGCGTCCTGGTGATCGGCGGCGGGGTGGCCGGACAGCACGCCGCCAACACCGCCCTCGGGATGGGCGCCGACGTGACGGTGCTCGACACCGACCTCGACAAGTTGCGGTCGATCTATTGGCGGCACCGCAACCGGATCCATCAGCTCGCGTCCTCGTCGTTCGCCATTGCCGAACAGGTCAGGCACGCCGACCTCGTCATCGGCGCGGTGCTGATCCCGGGTGCCCGGACGCCGCGGCTCGTGAGCAACGAGTTGGTCGCGGAGATGAAACCCGGATCGGTGCTCGTCGACATCGCGGTCGACCAAGGCGGCTGCTTCGCCGACACTCGCCCGACCACGCACGACAAGCCGACCTTCCAGGTGCACGGCAGCACGTTCTATTGCGTCGCCAACATGCCCGCCGCGGTGCCCAACACGAGCACCCAGGCGCTCACGAATGCGACGTTGCCGTATGTGTTGCGGTTGGCGAACCTCGGCTGGATGGACGCGCTCCACGCCGACCCGGCCCTCGCCAAGGGGCTCAACGTCGCCCGCGGACAGGTCACCCACCCCGGCGTCGCGGAGGCGTTCGGCGTGGAACTGACAGAGGTGGCGGACATCCTGCTCGACTGAGCCGCAGTCGACGTCCATCGGGTCATCCGCAGTTCCGGACCGGGCGGATCTCGCTTTTCCTTCCTATTCAGGCGGCCGCGGCGCAAACGTGGTGCGATTGTCCGGGGCTTTTCGGCCTTTCCGGGTGTGGAGGAGATTTTTCGTCGATCTGATCACCCTGATCCCAACAGAGTCGACCGAGCGCTTGCGGCCGGCCGATTGGTCGGGCTCTATCCGGGCGTTCTGGCGCCGGCTGGACGACCGGTCGATCTGGAGGCTTTGCTGCAAGGTGCGCAGCTCGTGGATCCGGATGCGATTGTGCTGGGCGAAGGCGCGAGGAGCCTGGGTTGGGCGGCCAACGACGTCCGGGCACTGCACTGTGCGTCGCGCCGCCAACTCAGGGGGGCGTCGACGCTGCTGACCTTCGAACGGCGGCTGGTTCCCCTGGAGTTCGTGGTGGAGAGGGCTGGCGTGCGGTTCACGAGTCCGGAGTACACGGCCGTCGATCTGGTCCCCACCCACGGCGGCGAAGCGATCACCGATGTCCTCCGACTGGCAGGGGAGTCGCGCGGGGAAGCTGCACTCGCGTTGATGTGGGAGGCGCTCGAGTCCATGAAAGGACGCAGAGGAATGGCCGAGCGCCGACGGGTCCTGGCCGAATGTGAACGTCGGCCGTGGTCGGAGGCCGAACGCGAGCTCCACAACCTGTTGCGCGCGAACCGCCTCGAAGGATGGTCCGGGAACCATCGGGTTCAGCTGGCGGACACGTGGTTCGTGGACGTTGCGTTCGCCGAGGAGCGCGTGGGACTGGAATACGACAGCCGACAGTTCCACTCCGATGCCGCGTCGTTCGAGCGAGACCGACTCAAGGTGAATCAATTCCAGGACGCCGGCTGGAAGTTGTTCCTCGTGACCGCTGCCATGCTGGCCGAGCAGAAACAACTGCTGGCGTGGGTCCGGCGGGCCCTGGCCGGCCGGAGGGCAGCCGGCGCCGGGGGTTAACTGGCCCTGAGCGCAAGAATTGAACACTCGATCGCAAAATCTGGGCCTGAAGCGCCCAATTTTCAGATCGACTGTTCAGTTCCTGCGGTTCTCCGCAGCACACCGGTCACCGATAGTTCGTGAACTGGACCGCGAAGTCGTAGTCGGCCTCTCGGATCATCCGCTGGACCTCCTGGAGATCGTCGCGCTTCTTCGACGACACACGCAGTTCATCACCCTGGATCTGGCACTTGACGCCCTTCGGGCCCTCATCGCGGATGAGCTTGGAGATCTTCTTGGCATTCTCCTGCGTGATGCCCTCGGAGGTGGAGGCGGTCATCTTCCACATCTTCCCCGACACGCGTGGATCGCCGGCCGTGACGGCCTTCAGGGAGACCCCGCGCTTGACGAGCTTCGACTGGAATACGTCCCAGATGGCCTTGACCTTCTCCTCCGAGGACGACTCCATCTCGATGGCCTCACCGGACCAACGGATCGAGGAATCGGTGTTCTTGAAGTCGAAGCGCTGGGCGACCTCCTTGGCCGCTTGGCCGAGTGCGTTGTCGACCTCCTGGCGGTCCACCTTCGAAACGACGTCGAACGAGCTGTCGGCGGCCACAGCGGCTCCCTCCGGTCGGATGTCTTCGGATCTGGAGCGACATTCTGCCCCATGGCGCATCGACCGCCGGAACGCGCCGTTTGCCAGTCCGCCGTGCCAGTCCGCCGTACTAGCTGGCGGCGTCTGGTCAGCCGGCTGACGGAGCTCCCTGCTCGCCGGCGCAGCAGGCGGGTCCTGCCAGTTTGGTCTGTCCTTCGAGTTCAGGTGTCGAATCGGAGAGGACCACATAGTTCTCCCACTTCTGGCCGTCCGGCCCCTCAACCCAGAACTTGGTCTGATTGGCATTGCAGCAATCCACGTTCTCCTCGAACAACAGCTGTTGGCCGGTCTCGTGGAGCCGGACTCCCTCGGCGCGCACCGCCTCGAGGGTTTCGTGTTCGATGCCCAGGTGGTTGAGCGTGCCGGACTCGTCCGGGTTCTCGAAGAGAACCAGCTTGAGGGGCGGGTCGACGACCTCGAAGTTGGCATACCCGGGCCGGGTCTTGGCCGGCTCAGTGCCGAACAGGGTCGAATAGAAAACGATGGCAGCGTTCAGGTCGTTGACGTTGAGGGCGAGTTGGAGTCGTGACATGGCTGATCCTTCCGATGGTGTGATTCGACATATGCCAAATCACTGGAGCCAGCCTATTCCTGATTTGATGTTCGTCAAATAGCTGGCAGGCTGTTTTCATGCCGAAAGCGCTCCCGTTGCTCGTCGATGCGTCGCCCATCTGCTGTGACCCGCTGGGGATGGTCCCCCTGACCGAGGGCAACGCGATCGAGCTGGCCGTGCGGCTCAAGGCCTTGGCCGATCCCGTTCGGTTGCGGCTGGTCGATCACCTGGTGCGCACGCCGGAGGCCACCACCTCCGAGCTCGCGCCGCTCGTCGGCCTGGGGGAGCCGACCACGAACCATCACCTCAAGCAGCTGTTCCAAGCGGGCCTGGTGGCGAAACGGCGCGCTGGTGCCGCGGTGCTCTATTCGCTTGACCGCGATGCCATCGCGGCGCTGATCGATGTGCTCGGGTGCTGTCGATAGATCGGATTTCTCAAACTCAACGTTCGTTGCTAGTGTTTCTCCTCGCGTCGAAGCGCGCGGCAGGTTG
>NZ_JBNZCI010000005.1:0-147225 GCF_050880385.1 Ammonicoccus luteus | reverse complement strand
GCACCTGCCACGTCGGCCCCGGACCCAGGTCCGGGGCCATTGTCTTTCTGGCCGGAACCCGCTGCGTTTGCGGGTCTCCTCCCGGTGGCCGGGCGAGATTTGCTTTGGGTGCTCGCGCGTGTCTATAGTTTCTCGTCGGCACGGAAGTGCCAGGCCCCTATAGCTCAGTAGGCAGAGCGTCTCCATGGTAAGGAGAAGGTCAGCAGTTCGATTCTGCTTGGGGGCTCTGATCTTTCACTGGCTCGACCGGTGAAGGCCCAAGGCGAGGTAGCTCAGTTGGTGAGAGCGCACGACTCATAATCGTGAGGTCGCGGGTTCGAATCCCGCTCTCGCTACCCAAGTGCTCGACAGCACACCACCCCAGACATTCCGACGACGAGGATTACGACGATGGCCAAAGCTTCTGACGTCCGGCCCAAGATCACTTTGGCCTGCACCGAATGCAAGGAGCGCAACTACATCACCAAGAAGAACCGGCGCAACGATCCGGATCGTCTTGAGCTGAAGAAGTTCTGCCCCAAGTGCCACACCCACACCGCGCACCGCGAGACCCGCTGACGCGCTGGGAACTCAGAGAGCCGATCGCCTGCGGGCGGTCGGCTTTTTTTGTTCGTCGGACTGCTCTTGCGCACCGACGCAACGCCTCACGTCAGGGCAGTCGACGCAAGGCCTCGATGACCAGGTCCCAGAACCGCGGCACGTCCAGGTCCACAGCCACCTGCGTCGAGCAGTCGGGTTCGGGATCGCGGAAGTCGGCGACGGTCATGCCAAGTGTCGCCGTCCCGGTGAGCTCGACCGTGATCGGCGCGCGGCGGGTGGTGATGAGGGTGGGATCAATGACGTACGCCACCGCACACGGATCATGCACCGGCGGTCCTTCGGTGAACCGGTGCGCCCGATAGGCCTCGCCATAGGACCCGAGCATCGCCACGACCAACTCGGCTGCAGCTGTCCCCACCGCCGCGATCCGCGCCAACACCGCGGGCGTTGCCAGAGCCTGCCAGGTCAGGTCCAGCCCGACCATCGTCACCGGCCAGGGCTCGCCGAACACGATCGCCGCAGCCTCGGGATCGGTCAGAATGTTGAACTCCGCGACCGCGGTCCGGTTCCCGGCGTGATAGCCGCCGCCCATGAGCACGACCTCGCGCACGTGCTCGACGATCCGCGGCTCCTTGCGGACCGCCATCGCGATGTTGGTCAGCGGCCCGACAGGGACCAGCGTCACCACTCCCGCTTCCCGCGCGAGCACGGTCTCGATGATCAGGTCCACCCCGTGCCGAGGGTCCAGTCCCACGGGGTCATTCGTCAGTGTCACCCCACCGAGTCCAGAGTCGCCGTGGACCGTCGACCAGGCCGGCGTGCGCACCAGCGGCCGGCCACAGCCCGCCGCAACGGGCGCCGTGACGCCCAACAGTCCGGCCAGCCGGCGAGCGTTGTCGGTCACTTTCCGAAGTGTCTGGTTCCCGGCCACGGTCGTCACCGCGGCCAGCTCGATGTGAGGATCCGCGGCCGCCAGCATGAGCGCCACCGCATCGTCCAAGCCTGGGTCGCAGTCCAGCACGATCGTCCGCATCACGCCCCTCACGATAAGTTGGCCTGCATGCCGATTTCGACCGAGCACGCGGGGCGTGCTTATCCGCCCCTGCATTACCGGGTGACCGCCGGCAAGATCGCCGAGTTTGCCGACGCCCTGGGCGACGAGAATCCTGCCTATCGGGGAGACGATGCAATCGCACCGCCGACCTTTCCGGTGGTCCTGGCCTCTTGGGACGCCGTGTTCGGCGATCCCGAGCTGGGCCTTGCGCTCAACCGCACGATTCATGTGGAGCAGAAGTTTGCGTACGCGCGTCCGCTCCGCGCCGACGACCACGTCACGGCGACCCTGCGGATCGAGAACGTCCGGGTCCGCGGTCAGGTCGACATGGTCACCGTTGCGACGAGCATCGACACCGTCGACGGCGAGCACGTGTGCACGATGACCTCCAGCTTGTTCCACACCCGTGAGGAGGAGTCGTGAGCGATACCCCCGAGCTCCGCGCACGGTTCACGCGTCAGCAACTCGTCCGCTATGCCGGCGCGTCCGGTGACTTCAACCAGATCCATTTCTCCGACCACTTCGCGACGAAGCTCGGACTCGACAGCGTGATCGCCCACGGCATGCTCACGATGGGCGTGGCACTGCGGGTCGTGACCGATTGGGCCGGTGACCCGGCTCGGGTCGAGGACTGCTCGTTCAGGTTCGCGAAGCCGGTGCCGGTGCCGGATGACGACGAGGGCTCGGAAGTCGTGTTCACCGGGACGGTCACCGACGACGGCGAGGGGCCGATCCAGATCGCGCTCGTTGCCACCTGCGGCGATGTGCAGGTCGGCAAGGGAAAGGCGACGGTTCGCCGTGGCTGACGTCTCCCGCAAGGCCGACCGGCTCACGCCGGGGTTCCACACCTTCCCTCCCCACGAGGCGGACACCACCGCCGACCGGCATGAGACGGATGCCCTCGCCGCGCACACGACCCTCCGCGTCGGCGGGCCCGCGCGCCGGTTCCTGGTCGCGGAGACGGAGCAGGACCTGATCGACGCCGTCCGTGCCGCGGACGTCGGCGGCGAGCCGCTGCTGCTCCTGGGCGGCGGGTCGAACGTCCTCGTCGGCGACGAGGGCTTCGACGGCACGGTCGTCCACATCCGGACCAGGGGCATCCTGGCCGAGGTCGACTCCTGCTCGGGCGCCATGGTCACCGTCGCCGCCGGCGAACCGTGGGACGAGTTCGTTGCCCATTCGGTCGCACAGGGCTGGTCCGGCCTCGAAGCGCTCTCGGGGATCCCGGGACTCGTCGGGGCCACCCCGATCCAGAACGTCGGTGCCTATGGCGCGGAGGTCTCCCACACGCTCGCCCGGGTGCGTGCCATCGATCGCACCACCGGTGAACTCCGGACGTTCGCCGGAGCCGACTGCGGCTTCGGCTATCGCTGGTCACGGTTCAAGGCTGAACCCGGGCGCTGGGTCATCCTCACGGTGACCTTCCAACTGCCGCTGGGGGAGATGTCCGCTCCGGTGCGGTACGCGGAGTTGGCGCGCACCCTCGGTGTCGAGGTCGGCGAACGTGCGAATGCGGCAGCGGTTCGCGAGGCGGTGTTGGGCTTGCGGCGGGGCAAGGGCATGGTGCTCGACGAAGCCGACCACGACACCTGGAGCGCGGGATCGTTCTTCACCAACCCGATCGTGAGCGGTGAGGTCGCGGCCGGTCTGCCCGAGAACGCGCCCAAGTTCCCCACCGAGGACGGGCTCGTGAAGACGTCGGCGGCTTGGCTCATCGATCAGGCCGGGTTCAAGAAGGGCTTCGGCGCCGATGTCGGGGAGGGGCGAGCGACCCTGTCCACCAAGCACACGCTGGCGCTCACCAACCGCGGGACGGCGGCCGCTGCGGATCTCGTGGCGCTCGCGCGTGTCGTCCGCGCCGGAGTCGCTGAAAAATTCGGGATTACGCTCGTGCCCGAGCCGGTTCTGGTGGGTTGTGCCCTCTAAGAACCTCACAAGCCAAGAAGAGGACGCATGACGACACCCCCCATCAACTATGACGTCTGGGCGCCCCGTGCCACCTCGCTCGATTTGCTCGCCGACGGCACCACCTATCCGATGCAGCTTGCCGACGGCGGGTGGTGGGTGCCGGCGGCGAACCTGCCGGCGGATCTGTTGCGCACGGGCGTCGACTACGGCTATCTCATCGACGGGGAGACCCACCCACTGCCCGACCCCAGATCGCGGTGGCAGCCCGACGGTGTCCATGGCCTGTCGCGCACGTTCCGGCACGACCACCAGTGGAGCGACACCAACTGGACGGGGCGCCAGCTGGCCGGCGGCGTCATCTACGAGATGCACGTGGGGACCTTCACGCCCGGGCCGCAGGGTCAGGGCGGCACGCTGGATTCCGCCATTGCCCGCCTCGACCATCTCGTCGACCTGGGCATCGATTTCGTCGAGCTCATGCCGGTCAACGCCTTCAACGGCGAGCACGGGTGGGGTTATGACGGGGTGGGGTGGTACGCGGTGCACCACGCCTACGGAAGCCCTGCGGCGTACAAGCGCTTCGTCGAAGCCTGCCATGCCCGCGGGCTGGGCGTGATTCAGGATGTCGTGTACAACCACCTCGGCCCGTCGGGGAACTATCTGCCGCGGTTCGGTCCCTATCTCAACGAGGGCGTCGAGAGCCCCTGGGGGACGACGATCAACCTGGATTCGGAGGATTCGGATGAGGTGCGGCGATACATCATCGACAACGCCCTCATGTGGCTTCGTGATTTCCACGTCGACGGATTGCGGCTCGACGCGGTGCACGCGCTGGTCGACCGGCGCGCGGTGCACCTCCTCGAGGAGCTCTCCGCCGAGGTCGATGCGCTGAGCGCCTTCCTCGGCCGTCCGCTGTCGCTGATCGCCGAGTCGGACCAGAACAACCCGCGGTTGATCACCCCGCGCGAGGCCGGCGGCTATGGGCTCGCGGCGCAGTGGAGCGACGACTTCCACCACGCGCTGTTGGCCAACCTGACGGGTGACTCGAGTGGCTACTATGCGGACTTCGCGTCCCTGGACGCCCTCTCCAAGGTGTTCGAGACCGGCTTCTTCCATGACGGGACGGTTTCGTCGTTCCGTGGCCGTCGACATGGGCGGCAGTTGGACACGAACCGCACGCCGACCTGGCGTCTCGTCGTCTGCTCCGACAATCACGACCAGATCGGCAACCGCGCCGACGGGCGGCGGCTGTCCCAGTCCCACACGACGGACGAACTGATCATCGCGGCGGCGTTGATCCTGCTCGGCCCTTGCACGCCGATGATCTTCATGGGGGAGGAGTGGGGGGCCTCGACGCCGTTCATGTTCTTCACCTCGCACCCGGAGGCTGATCTTGCCGAGGCGGTGACCAAGGGGCGCCTGGAGGAGTTCGCCAAGATGGAGTGGGGCGACGTCGTGGTCCCCGATCCGCAGGCCGAGAGCACGTTCACGGGCTCGATGCTGAACTGGGCGGAGATCGGTGCGGGCGAGCACGCCCGGCTGCTGCGGGCGAACAAGGAACTGCTGCGACTGCGCCGGACCTGGCCGGACCTGACCGATCCGCGCTTCGAGTGGACGACCGCGGAGCACAGCGCCGAGGACGAGTGGTTCATGGTCATGCGCGGTGAGACGCTGTCGATCGTCGTCAACTTCGGGTCGGGCGATGCGACCGTGCCCCTGGAGGGTCCGTGTGCGGCGCTCTTCGCCAACGGTGAGCTGTCGTTCGAGCGCGCCGCTCGGGTGCTCGGCGATGAAGCGGACCGGGAGCCTGCCGGCGAGTCGCGGGGCGACGGCCGTTCGCATGTGTTGCGGATGGGGCCGAAGTCCGTCGCGTTGCTCCAGCTGATCACCGAGCCCAAGCCGGGCGGCTGAGGGAGCCCCGGAGCTTCCTGTCCGGGCCTTCCCTTAGGGTGGTTTGACCCCGCGGTTCGCGGGTCGGTCCGCGGACGTCTGTGGCGTACGCACGCTGACGGCAAAGGAGCCCCCATGAGCGACCACGTCTATCGCACCATCGAACTCGTCGGCACGAGCGCGGACGGCATCGATGAAGCCATCCAGAACGCCATCGGCCGAGCGGCCGAGAGCATCCCGCAGATCGGGTGGTTCGAAGTGACCCAGATCCGCGGACACGTGGACGCCGGCAAGGTCGCCCACTATCAGGTGTCGCTCAAGGTCGGCCATCGCCTCGAGGGCTCGCCGCAGCCCCAGTGAGGTGTGACGAGCATCTCAGTCCGAGATGTTCCGACCGGATTGCCGCGACCTTTGAGGTGAGGTTAGCCTGGCCTAACTATGTTGCCTTGCCGAAAAGGGAGTTCGCCGATGAACAGAACCGTCCGAACGCTTGCCGCCGCCCTGGCCACGTGCGTGCTGCTCGCCGGCTGCTCAGGAGGGGGCACGACGAGCTCTCCGGAGCCGGGCAACGCCGGCGGTGACGCCGAGGGTGCGCTCGTCATCTATTCCGGGCGCAGCGAGACGCTCGTCGCCCCGGTGCTCGAACAACTCGAGGCGGCGGTTGGACGGGACGTCGAGGTGCAGTACGCGGGGACCGCGGAACTCGCAGCCAAGCTCATGGAGGAGGGGGACCGCTCGCCGGCGGACGTGTTCTTCTCCCAGGACGCCGGCGCGCTCGGCGCGCTGAAGAAGGCCGACATGCTCGCCACGCTGGAGGATGCGACGGTGGCCGGGGTCGAGCAGGCGTACGTTGATGGTGACAAGAAGTGGGTCGCCACCTCGGGCCGGGCGCGCGTGGTCGTCTACAACACCGAGACGGCGGCGGCCGGGGCCGACCTCAAGTCGGTCGATGATCTGCTGAAGCCGGAGTTCAAGGGCCAGATCGGGTACGCCCCCACCAACGCCTCCTTCCAGTCCTTCGTCACCGCGCTCCGGGTGGCCAAGGGCGAGGAGGGCGCAAAGAAGTGGCTGGAGGACTTCAAGGCGCTCGAACCGCGGAGCTATGCCAACAACAACGCCGCCCTCGAGGCCGTCGATCGCGGTGAGGTGGGTCTGGGCCTGATCAACCACTACTACTGGTATCGGTTCGCCGAGGGCAAGGACCCCGCGGAGGTCAAGTCCAAGCTGACCTACTTCCCTGCGAGCGATCCTGCGGGCCTGATCAACGTGGCCGGCGCCGGTGTGCTGGCCAGCTCCGAGCGGCAGGAGACTGCTCAGAAGGCGGTCGCCTTCCTGGTCTCGCCGGAGGCGCAGGAATACTTCGCCAAAGACACTGCGGAATACCCGGTCAGAGCCGACGTCCAGCCGGCCTTTGACCTGGCTCCCCTCGACCTGTCCGCCGCCAGCAACATCGATCTGAACGACCTCGACTCGCTCGACCAGACCCAGGCGATGCTGCAGGACGTCGGCATGATCTGAAAGATCTGAGCCATCCCCCGACTGCGAGCCACTGCGACCACCACCACGCCGCGCGTCCTCATCGCGCTGTCGGTGGTGGTCGCGGTGTTTTCGCTGCTGCCGCTGGCGTACCTCCTGATCCACGTCGCCACCGGCAACCGCCAGACGGTCCTCACCACGATTTCGAGCCCGCGCACGCTGTCCCTGCTGTGGAACAGCGCGTTCCTCGTCGTCACGGTGACGGGGCTCGCGGTGATCATCGGGGTCGCCCTCGCCTGGCTGACCGAACGCACGGACCTGCCGGGCCGCTCGGTGTGGCGCGTTGCGGGTGCGCTGCCGTTGGCGATGCCGAGCTATGTGGCGGCGTACGCATGGATCTCCACCACCTCCCTCGAAGGTGCCTGGGGGTCGGTGCTGGTGCTCACGGGCAGCACCTTCCCCTATGTCTATCTGTCCGCCGCGGCCGCCCTGCGGGGCGCCGGCGGGACCCTCGAGGAGGTCTCCGGCAGCCTCGGCCGCGGTCGCTGGACCACGTTCGCCCGGGTGACCTGGCCGACGGTCCGCCCCGCCGCCGCAGCCGGCGGTCTGCTCGTCGCGACCTATGCGTTGTCCGATTTCGGATCGGTCGCGTTGATGCGCTTCGACGTCTTCACGCGGGCGATCTTCATGTCCTATCGGGCGTCGTTCGACCGGTTGCCGGCAGCTGTGCTGGCCTGCGTACTCGTCGGCATGACCCTCCTCATCACCGCCGCCGAAATGCGGACCCGTTCCCGTGCCGCCTCCTTCGGTGCCGCGCAGGGGCCGAAGCGTCCGCCGACGCCGCTGGCGCTCGGCGCTTGGCGCTGGCCCGCGGTCGGGAGCGTGGTGGTGCTGCTGCTCGTCAGCCTGGGCTATCCGGTGGTCGTGGTCGTCGGGTGGTTCGTGCGGGATCTTGCGGGGGGTCTGCCGGCCGAACTGCCCACGGTCGTTGCGAACACCGTGGTCGTCTGCGCGATCGCCGGGGCGTGTGCGACGTTGGCGGCCCTGCCGCTCGGGATCTATGCCGCCCGCTCCCGGTCCCGGCTGTCCCGCGCCCTGCAGCAGGTCGTCTATTTCGCCCACGGGCTGCCCGGGCTGGTGGTGGCGCTGGCGATCGTGTTCTTCGGCGTTCGCTATGCCCGCGCGATCTATCAGGAAATCCCGCTGCTGGTGCTCACCTATGTGCTGCTGCTCCTGTCCGCGGCGATGGGTGCGATCCGCGGCGCGGTCGTCGTCTCGTCCCCGCGCATCGAGGAGGCCGCCCGGTCGCTGGGCGCGGGCACCGGTCTGGTGATGCGTCGCGTGACCCTGCCGCTGGCCATGCCGGGAATCGCCGCCGGTTTCGTGCTCGTCATGCTCAGCGCAATGAAGGAGCTGCCCGCGACCCTGCTGCTGCGGCCGGCCGGGTTCGAGACGTTGGCGACCCGGCTGTGGCTTTACACGGAAGATCTGTCGTACGCGGCCGCCGCGCCGTATGCGCTGGGACTCGTGCTGGTTGCCATTTTCCCGGCCGTCATGCTTGTGCGGGTGTCGCTGCCGAAGGCGGAGGCAACGCGCCGCGCCGGAATGTGGCGAGCGTCACGCCACGAAAATTCGACGCAAGCCTTGGCTGATGATTAAGGTGAGCCTAACCTTGCTGCAAGGAGGCAACTCATGAGCCTGGGACTGTTGGACGCCGAAGTCCGGGAAGCCGTCGTCGCGGAATCCGAAACCGCTGAGCCGGCGCTCGTTCTCGACGGCCTCGTCAAGTCCTTCGGGTCGACGCGGGCAGTCCGCTCCGTCGGTCTCGAGCTCGCGCCGGGCGAGTTGCTGGCGATCCTCGGCCCCTCCGGGTGCGGCAAGTCCACCCTCCTGCGGCTCATTGCCGGCCTGGAACGTCCCGACGCCGGCCGCGTGCTCGTGGGGGACCGGGACGTGACCGGGCGACCCGCCCACAAACGTCGCATCGCCCTCGTGCCCCAGGAAGGCGCCCTCTTCCCGCATCTGACCGTCGCCCAGAACGTTTCGTTCGGGCTGCCCGGCTCAGCGCGCCTGTTCGGGCTGCGCCGCGCGGGAGAGCGGCCCGAGGTCCAGCGGTTGTTGAAACTGCTGCACATCGACGATCTTGCCGACCGCATGCCGGCCCAGATTTCCGGCGGCCAGGCCCAGCGCGTCGCGCTTGCCCGGGCGCTCGCCTGCGACCCCGAGCTCGTGCTGCTCGACGAGCCCTTTTCCGCTCTCGACGCCTCGCTGCGCCAGAGCGTGCGGACCGACATCCGCTCCACCCTGCGGCAGCTCGGAGTGGCGGCGATCGTCGTCACGCACGATCAGGAAGAGGCGCTGTCCCTTGCCGACCGGGTTGCCGTCATGCAGGCCGGGCGGATTGTCCAGGTCGGGGCGCCGGATGAGATCTATCGCGCTCCCGCCGACAGCGGGATCGCCCAGTTCGTCGGCAATGCCGTCGTGCTCCCGGGCTTCTGCGTCGCGGGTTGCGTGAGCAGCTGCCTCGGCGACATCACCGTCAACGCGCTGGACGGTGCGGGTTCCGTGATGCTTCGGCCCGAGCAGATCCTCGTGCTGCCACCCGCCCCGGGGCTCCCGAGCGGTGAGGTGGAACTGGTGACGTTCTTCGGCCACGATGCCGATGTGCAGGTGCGCCTCGACTCGGGGGAGACCGTCATCGCCCGCATCCAGGGCGACCTCCCGCGGGGCCGGGTCTCGCTGCAGGTCCGCGGCGCGGGCTGCTTCTATCCGGCCGCCTGAGCCCTCGCCTGATTCCTGCCTGCCGGTGCGGACCGGTCGTGTCCGTTGGAGGATGAAGCATGGCTGATTTCCTTCGCGTGGCCTGGGCCGAGCTGTGGCCACGGATCGGCATCGACGCGTGGGATGCCGTCGCCGTCGCGCTCAGCACGGTGTTGATCTATGGCTTCTATGTGCTGCTGATCCGGTTGCTCGGGCAACGACTGCTCGCGAGGATGTCCGGTTTCGACGCCGCCGCCGTGGTGGCCGTCGGCGCGATCACCGGTCGTGTCACGCTCGGCCACACCCCGACCCTGGCCGCCGGCGGGATCGCACTGCTGGCGCTGTTCGCGATGGAAGCGATCGTGGGCGAGTTGCGCCGGTTCGCCCGCGCAGAGCACCTTTTCGACAACCGGGCGATCCTGCTGATGGTCGAGGGACGGGTGCAGCGTGATCTCGTCCGCCGCGCCCACATCGTCGAGGACGAACTGCGCAGCGCCTTGCGCAAGGCTGGTCTCCACCAATTGGAAGAGGCCGCCCTCGTCGTGCTCGAACGCACCGGGGAGTTGAGCATCACCCGCAGCGGGCGTCCGATCGATCCCTATCTGGTGGCCGGCATCGTCGGACAGGAACGCATCCCGTCGAGGCTCCTCGAGGATCTGGACTGATGGCGGGATTTCACGCTGTTCGCGCGCTGGTGTACGCTTGCCAGGTTGCCTTAGGTCTGTGCCCGCTGTCACGGCTTGTCCGCGGAGTGGGGACCTTTCCTGGGTGACTGATCCAAAAGTCCGTTCGACCAGGCCTTGGTCGGCCCTTGCCCCGAGCAAATCACGGGGTCGAGTGCTGCCCGGGGAACCGGTTCGACATACAGGAGAAATACATGATCCAGCAGGAGTCGCGACTCAAGGTCGCCGACAACACGGGTGCCAAGGAGATCCTCTGCATCCGTGTCCTCGGTGGCTCGGGTCGTCGCTACGCCGGCATCGGTGACACGATCGTGGCCACCGTGAAGGACGCCATCCCCGGCGGCAACGTCAAGAAGGGCGATGTCGTCAAGGCTGTCGTCGTGCGCACCGCCAAGGAACGCCGCCGTGCCGACGGTTCCTACATCAAGTTCGACGAGAACGCCGCCGTCATTCTGAAGACTGATGGGGAGCCCCGCGGCACCCGCATCTTCGGTCCGGTCGGCCGTGAGCTGCGCGAGAAGAAGTTCATGCGCATCGTGTCTCTGGCACCGGAGGTGATCTGACCATGGCGGCACAGTCCAAGGGCGCTGCAACCAACCGCACCCTCCATGTGAAGAAGGGTGACCGCGTCAAGGTCATCACCGGCAAGGACAAGGGCGCCGTCGGCGAGGTCATCGCCGTGGACCGCGAGCGCGAGCGCGTGACCGTCCAGGGCGTCAACGTCATCAAGCGGCACAAGCGCGAGCAGCCGACCGCGACCGGCAAGACCGAGGGCGGCATCATCGCCTCCGAGGCGCCGATCCACGTGTCCAACGTGCAGTTGCTCGTCGAGGTCGACGGCGAAGAAGTCGTCACCCGCGTCGGCTTCAAGCGCGAGGAAGTCACGAAGCGTCGTCCGGACGGCTCGGAATACAAGGCATTCCGCTCCGTTCGCATCGCCCGCAAGACGGGGGAGGAGATCTGATGACCGAGACCATCGAGACCCAGGCGCCGGCCGAGCAGGCCGCTCAGCCCAAGGAGCTCCCGCGCCTCAAGCAGCGCTATCGCGAGGAGATCAAGCCCGCGATGCTCGAGGAGTTCAAATACGACAACGTCATGCAGATCCCCGGCCTCGTCAAGGTCGTGGTGAACATGGGTGTCGGCGACGCCGCGCGCGACTCGAAGGTGATCGACGGTGCCGTGAAGGACCTGACCGCCATCACCGGCCAGAAGCCGAGCATCACCAAGGCTCGCAAGTCGATCGCGCAGTTCCGTCTGCGTGAGGGCCAGGCCATCGGCTGCCACGTCACCCTGCGTGGGGACCGCATGTGGGAGTTCGCCGACCGTCTGCTGACGCTCGCGCTGCCCCGCATCCGCGACTTCCGTGGTCTGAACTCGCACCAGTTCGACGGCCAGGGCAACTACACCTTCGGTCTCACGGAGCAGGTCATGTTCCACGAGATCGACCAGGACAAGATCGACCGTGTGCGTGGCATGGACATCACGTTCGTGACGACTGCCACCAACGACGACGAGGGCCGGGCGCTGCTGAAGCACCTCGGGTTCCCCTTCAACGACAACCCGAAGCCCGCCAAGGCGCGCCCGAAGGGCCCGGCCTTCGCTCGGAAGAAGAAGTGAGTTAACCGATGGCAAAGACAGCTCTGAAGGTCAAGCAGTCGCGCAAGCCGAAGTTCGCCGTGCGGGCGTACACCCGTTGCCAGAAGTGCGGCCGGCCCAAGGCCGTGTTCCGCAAGTTCGGCCTGTGCCGTGTCTGCCTGCGCGATCTCGCCCACCGAGGCGAACTGCCCGGCATCACGAAGTCCAGCTGGTGACCCGCGCACTGACCGCGGGTGCCCCGGTCTTCGCGACCGTTCGTCCCTTCACTTCTTCCGATCAACCCGCAGCAGGTCCGCGAGGAAACCACTGTGAGAAAGAGGCTCCCAAGCCATGACGATGACTGATCCCATCGCAGACATGCTGACGCGTCTGCGCAACGCCAATCAGGCGTTCCATGACTCCACCTCAATGCCCCACTCCAAGATCAAGGTCGGCATTGCCGAGATCCTGAAGGTCAACGGCTATATCTCGGACTTCGAGGTTGCCGAGCCGTCCGAGGGCCAGGTGGGCAAGACCCTGAAGATCACCCTGAAGTACGGCCAGAACCGTGAGCGCTCCATTGCGGGCGTTCGACGGATCTCGAAGCCGGGCCTCCGGGTGTACGCCAAGTCGAACGCTCTGCCCAAGGTCCTCGGTGGCCTCGGCATCGCGATCATCTCGACGTCGCAGGGCCTGTTGACCGACCGTGATGCCAATTCCAAGAGCGTGGGCGGGGAAGTCCTCGCCTACGTCTGGTGACGACGAAGAGACGAGAGGAGACACACCATGTCCCGCATTGGCAAGATGCCGATCGCGATCCCGTCCGGCGTCGACATCTCCGTTGATGGCCAGGAGGTCCAGGTCAAGGGCCCGAAGGGCACCCTGACCCATCAGGTCCCGGCACCGATCACGATCGAACGCAACGACGAGGGCCAGCTCGAGGTCAAGCGACCGAACGACGAGCGCCAGAACCGCGCGCTGCACGGCCTGACCCGGACCCTCGTGTCCAACATGGTCCAGGGCGTGACCCAGGGCTATGAGAAGAAGCTCGAGATCGTGGGCGTCGGTTACCGCGTGATCTCCAAGGGCCCGCAGCAGCTCGAATTCAACCTGGGCTTCTCCCACCCCGTTGTGGTGAACGCCCCCGAGGGCATCAGCTTCACGGTTGAGAGCCCGACCAAGATGACCGTGGTGGGCATCGACAAGCAGGCCGTCGGCGAGGTCGCGGCCAACATCCGCAAGCTGCGCAAGCCCGAGCCCTATAAGGGCAAGGGTGTGCGTTATGCCGGCGAGCAGGTCCGCCGCAAGGTCGGAAAGGCTGGTAAGTGACCATGGGCATTTCCCTGTCGAAGAACAAGCACATGGCCGCCAAGGCGGCTTCGCGAACCCGCCGTCAGGTCCGCGGTCGCAAGCGCATCTTCGGTGCGCCCGAGCGTCCGCGGCTGGTGGTCAGCCGTTCGGCGAAGCACGTCTTCGCCCAGGTGATCGACGACACCCAGGGCCGCACCCTGGTGTCCGCTTCCACCATGGAAGCCGATCTGCGCGGGACCGAGGCGGACAAGTCCGAGAAGGCCAAGAAGGTCGGTGCCCTGATCGCCGAGCGCGCCAAGGCCGCGGGCATCACCCAGGTTGTGTTCGACCGCGCGGGCAACCGCTACCACGGCCGTCTCGCGGCCCTGGCAGATGGTGCCCGTGAAGCCGGACTGAGCCTGTAAAGAAACGACGGAGAGAAGGAGAAAGCGATGAGCCAAACCGCTATGCAGCAGACTGGCAATCAGCGCGGCGGCCAGGGTGGCCGTGGCGAGCGTCGCGGCCGTGACGACCGTCGTGGTGGCCAGCAGCGCGAAGAGAAGAGCATGTACTTGGAGCGCGTGGTTGCCATCAACCGCGTCGCCAAGGTTGTGAAGGGTGGTCGACGCTTCAGCTTCACCGCCCTCGTGGTGGTCGGTGACGGTGACGGCATGGTCGGCGTCGGCTACGGCAAGGCCAAGGAAGTTCCCGCGGCGATCGCCAAGGGTGTCGAGGAGGCGAAGAAGCACTTCTTCCGCGTGCCCCGCATCCAGGGCACCATCCCGCACCCGGTGCAGGGCGAGAAGGCGGCCGGTGTCGTGCTGCTGCGTCCGGCCTCCCCGGGTACTGGTGTGATCGCCGGTGGTTCCGCCCGCGCCGTGCTCGAGTGCGCCGGCATCCATGACGTGCTCGCGAAGTCCCTGGGCTCGCCCAACGCGATCAACGTGGTTCATGCCACCGTCGCCGCGCTGAAGGGTCTCGAGGAGCCGGCCGAGGTGGCTCGCCGCCGTGGCCTGCCGGTCGAGGACGTTGTCCCCGCCGCCCTCCTGCGCGCCCAGAAGGCCAAGCCCGGAGAGGAGGTCTGAGCATGGCACGTCTCAAGGTGACTCAGACCCGTTCGGAGATCGGTCAGAAGCAGAACCAGCGTGACACCCTGCGGTCCTTGGGCCTCAAGCGGATCGGTGACGTCGTCGTGAAGGACGACAAGCCCGAGTTCCGCGGCATGCTCCGGACCGTGACCCACCTGATCAGTGTCGAGGAGGTCGACTGACATGGCGTTGAAGGTGCATGACCTTCGCCCCGCTCCCGGTGCCAAGACCGCCAAGACCCGCGTGGGTCGCGGTGAAGGCGGCAAGGGCGGCAAGACCGCCGGCCGTGGCACCAAGGGCACGGGCGCGCGCAAGAACGTCCCCGAGGCATTCGAGGGCGGCCAGATGCCGATGCACATGCGTGTGCCGAAGCTTCGTGGTTTCAAGAACCCGTTCCGGGTGGAATACCAGGTCGTGAACCTGGCCCGCCTCGCGGAGATGTTCCCCGAAGGCGGAACCATCGGGGTCGACGACCTCGTCGCCAAGGGCGCGGTCCGCGCGGGGCATCCGGTCAAGGTCCTCGGCAATGGCGAGATCACCGTCGCGGTCCAGGTGTCCGCCGACAAATTCTCCGCCAGCGCCAAGGAGAAGATCGAGAAGGCGGGCGGCTCGGTCACCGAGCTGTGATCCGCACGCGGTACGCACGGGGCTGAGTTCCCGCGCGTACGGCATCAGCAGGGCGGTCCCGGTCGCGGGGTCGCCCTGCTGCGTTTTCGGACTCCGAGGTCGCTCAGCAGACGGCGCGGCGCAACTGCGGAACGGTTCGGTTTCGTCCGATCCGCTTGGTACGCTGCCGGGGTTGCCTTGTGGCGACTGCCTCGGCATGCCTCTGATTTTTCTGACCCTGGGAGAGAGCTCGGTGCTTTCCGCCTTCGCGAACGCGTTCAAAACGCCGGATCTTCGGAAGAAGATGCTCTTCACCTTGGGCATCATCGTCATCTTCCGCATCGGCTCGATCATCCCGGTGCCGAACGTGGACGTCGCTCAGGTCGACATCTGCCGCACCCAGGCCGAACAGGGTGATAGCGCGGGCCTCTATTCGCTGGTCAACCTGTTCTCCGGTGGCGCGCTGCTGCAGCTGGCAATCTTCGCGCTCGGGATCATGCCCTACATCACCGCGTCGATCATCCTGCAGTTGCTGACGGTCGTCGTGCCCCGGCTCGAAGCACTGAAGAAGGAAGGCGCCGCCGGCCAGCAGACGATCACGCAGTACACGCGTTATCTCACCCTCGTCCTCGCTGTCCTGAACTCGACGGCGTTCGTGACGATGGCGGTCAACGGGATGCTGTTCCCCGGCTGCGGCCAGATCGTTCATTCCACCGACATTTTCCCGATCGTGCTGATGGTCCTCACGATGACCGCGGGCACGGCGGTCGTGATGTGGCTCGGCGAGCTCATCACCGAGCGTGGCGTCGGCAACGGCATGTCCCTGCTGATCTTCGTGCAGATCGCCGCCACCTTCCCGACGGCCATGTGGAGCATCCGCATGACGCAGGGCTGGGTCCCGTTCCTCCTGGTGCTGGCGGTCGGCTTGGTCGTGATGGCCGGTGTGATCTTCATCGAGCTCGGTCAGCGGCGCATCCCCGTGCAGTACGCGAAGCGCATGATCGGTCGACGGATGTACGGCGGTTCCACCACCTATATCCCTCTCAAGGTCAACCAGGCCGGCGTCATCCCCGTGATCTTCGCGTCGTCGATGATCTATCTGCCGTCGCTGTATGCCCAGTTCCGGCCCGAGAGCGAGATCTCGACGTGGATCCAGACCAACTTCGTGACCGGGGCCCATCCCGTCTACATGATCACCATGTTCGTGATGATCGTGTTCTTCACCTACTTCTATGTCGCGATCACCTTCAACCCCGAAGAGGTTGCGGACAACATGAAGAAGTACGGCGGCTTCATCCCGGGCATCAGGGCCGGCAAGCCGACCGAGAAGTACCTCAGCTTCGTGCTGTCCCGGCTCACCTTCCCCGGCTCGTTCTATCTGGGCCTGATCTCGCTTCTGCCGTCGATCGCGTTCATCCTCGTGCAGGCGAACCAGAACTTCCCCTTCGGCGGCACCTCCCTCCTCATCATCGTCGGTGTCGGCCTCGATACGGTGAGACAGATCGAATCGAGACTCCAGCAACGCAAGTACGAGGGCTTCCTCCGCTGACGCACCCGCGTTCGCGCACGAGCAGGCCAGGGAAGGAAACGCAATGAGGCTGTTGATCATGGGCCCGCCGGGAGCCGGCAAGGGCACGCAGGCGAAGGGGATCGCGGACCACTACGGCATTCCGGCGATCTCGACGGGCGACATCTTCCGCGGCATCGCCAAGGCGGACGAGGCGACCGCCTCCGAGCTGGCGCTGCAGGTCAAGAACATCATGCTCTCGGGCGGCTATGTGTCCGACGAGATCACCAACCAGATCGTCGCCGAGCGTCTCGGTGAAGCGGACACGGCCCAGGGATTTCTGCTCGACGGCTATCCGCGCACGGCGGGCCAAGTGGATGCGCTCGACCAGATGCTTGCCGAGGGTGGCACCCGGCTCGACGCCGTCGTCTCCCTCGAGGCCGACCAGGACGAACTCGTCAGCCGTCTGCTCAAGCGCGCTGAGATCGAGGGCCGCGCCGACGACAACGAGGAGACCATCCGCAAGCGCCAGGAGGTCTACGTCGAGCAGACCGCCGACCTGCTGAAGGTCTATGCGGATCGCGGCATTCTGGTCGGGGTCGACGGTCTCGGGGAGATCGACGAGGTCGGCGAGCGCATTTTCGCGGCGCTGGACGCCAAGCTCGGTCGCTGAGCAGCGCTGCATGAGCATTCGGGGTGGCCGCGGCATCGAACTGAAGAGCCCGAGCCAGTTCCTCGCCATGCGGCGAGCGGGGCTGGTGGTCGAACGGGCGTTGACGCAGACCATCGCCGCGGTCAGTCCCGGGATGACCACCAAGGAGCTCAACGACGTCGCCGCGGACGTCATCGCCGGCGCCGGGGCCATTCCATCGTTCCTGAACTATGGCGCCGGGCCGTCCATGCCGGGCTTTCCCGGGGTCGTCTGCATCTCCGTCAACGACGAGATCGTGCACGGGATTCCGGGCGACCGGGTCCTGACCGAAGGCGACCTCATCTCCATTGATTGTGGAGCGATCGTCGACGGCTGGCACGGAGATGCCGCCCGCACCTGTTTCGTCGGGGATCCGACCCCGGAACTGGCCGAGCTGAGCCGGGTGACCGAGCAGTCGCTGTGGCGCGGAATCGCAGCGGTACGCCGCGGGGGTCGCGTCCGTGACATCGGCGCGGCCATCGACGACTGGATCAGCGAGCAGGACCACGACTACGGCATCGTCACGGAGTTCGTCGGTCACGGCATCGGCTCCGCCATGCACCAAGTGCCCGATGTCCCCAACTATCGCCACTCGGGCCGCAGCCCCAAGATTGCCGTCGGGATGGCGCTGGCGATCGAACCCATGGTCACCCTCGGTGACCCGACCAATGCGACGCTCGATGACGACTGGACCGTCGTCACCAGGGACGGCAGCGCCGCCGCGCATTGGGAACACACGGTCGCAGTCACCTCCGAAGGCCTCTGGATCCTCACTGCGCCCGACGGGGGAGAAGAGATGCTGGGCCGTCTCGGCGTCCCCTTCGGCCCGCTCGGCGACTGATCCCCCCGTCGAGGCGGGACCGCCGACGGCGTACCGTCGCGATCAAAAGACTGGGATTCCAGGATCAAATCGCGCCACGCCGCAACACGGTCCCAGTTCCATAACAACCTCGGGCTGTTGGTGCAATGCCTTGGCCACACCCTGGTCATGACTGGGAAACTGTCTGATACGCCCACCCACGTACCCTGGCACCCTTGTCGACACACTCGATAGCAGTCTGGCATTGACCGTGCTCGTGTCCCGCACGAGGCACGATGGTTCATTGCTTTCAATGGGGAAAGGGCAGACATGTCATTTTCATTCGGTTCTTCGCTGCGCAAGGCGGCGGTGATCCCTGCAATGGTCGGCGCCCTGGTGCTGTCGGCCTGTGGCGGTGGTTCCCTTGGCGCCGGTGGCGGCGGCGAGGGCGGTGGCGGGGCTGACGGCCCGGTCAAGATCGGTGTCTCGGTGCCCAAGTCCGGCGTCTATGCCGCTTTGGGCAAGGACATGGAGCAGGGTTTCAAGCTCTATCTGGAGCAGCACGACAACAAGCTGGGTGGCAAGGAAGTCCAGTTGGTTGAGGTCGACGAGGGCGCCGGCCCCCAGACCGGTGTGCCTGCCACCGAGCGGCTGATCACGCAGGACCAGGTCGGGGCGGTCGTCGGCATCGTGAACTCCGCGACGGCCGCCGGCCTGCAGCGGACCTTCAACGAGTCCGAGGTGCCGCTCATCGTCACCAATGCTGGTGCTGACACCCTGACGGAAACCCCGTCCGACTACATCTGGCGCACCAGCTTCACCAACGGTGGCGTGGCGGAGGCGCTTGGCCCGAAGGCCAAGGAAGAGCTCGGGGACGGCAGCGTCTTCCTCATGGCTCCTGACTATGCCGCAGGCAAGGAAGCCACCGCCGGGTTCAAGAAGTCGTTCGAGGCGGCCGGCGGCACCATCGCGGGCGAGGTGTTCACGCCGTTCGGGCAGACCACCGACTATCAGCCCTATCTGAACCAGGTGCGCACCTCCGGCGCCAAGGGCGTCTATGTGTTCTATGCCGGTGCTGAGGCTGTGGCGTTCGTGCAGCAGTTCAAGCAGTTCCTGGGCAATGAGGACATCCAGCTCTATGGCTCCGGCTTCCTCACCGAGGGTTCGGTGTTGGATGCCCAGGGCGAGGCGGCGGACGGTGTGAAGACCGTGCTGCACTATTCGGATCAGATCGACAGCCCGCGCAACAAGGAGTTCGTGGAGAACTACACGGCCAAGTGGAACATGGCGCCGACCGTCTATTCCGTGCAGACCTATGACGCGGCCGCGGTGCTGGACAAGGCGCTCGAGTCCGCTGACGGTGTGGACGGCAAGTCGATCGCGGCTGCGCTGAAGAACGTCGGCGACATCGATTCCCCGCGTGGCACGTGGCGCTTCAACGAGAGCCATGACCCGGATCAGCCCTACTGGCTGCGTGAGGTCCAGGAAGTCGACGGCAAGCGTGTGAACGCTGTCGTGACCGAGTTGACGGCGGGCTGATCGACCGATGGAGTGGCTTGCCGCCAATGCCGGGACCATGGTGAACGGACTCGCGCTCGGCGCGGTCCTGTTCATCGTGGCCATCGGCTTGTCCTTGGTGTTCGGCACCATGGACGTGCTGAACCTGGCCCACGGCTCGATCGCCTTGATCGGTGCCTATGTGGGTGTTGCCGTGCTCGGTGGGGGAGCCTCGAGCGCACTGTCATTCGCTGCGGTGTTGATCGCGGCGATGATCGGCCTGTTGGCCGGTGTGCTGCTTGCGGTGCTCACCTCCTCGATCACTGACCACCTGCGACAGGCGATGCTGACGCTGGGTGTGTCGATGATCGTGGCCGATGTGCTGATCATGATCTTCGGGGCGGATGTGAAGTCCGTCCCGGCACCGCCGGCGCTCGCTGGGACCGTGGAGTTCTTGGGCGCGCCATTGCCGACCTATCGCCTGGTGATGATCCTGGTGGGGTTGGTGATCGGTGTTGCGTTGTGGTTGGTCCTCGAGAAGACCAAGATCGGTGCGATCGTGCGGGCGACCGTGGCGGATCGCGCGATGGTCGAGGCGATCGGGGTGCGGACGCGGCTGGTGTTGGCGGCGGTCTTCGGCGGAGGGGCGGCGCTGGCCGCTGTTGGTGGCCTGATCGCCGCCCCGATGCTCACCGCCCAGCCGGGCAATGACAACCTGATCCTTTTGTACGCCCTCGTCATCGTCGTCATCGGCGGCCTCGGGTCGTTCAAGGGTGCCGCTGTCGGTGCTTTGCTGGTCGGGCAGGTCCAGACCGTCGGTGTGACGTTGCTGTCGGGCTATGCCTCGTTCCTGATGTTCGCCGTGATGGCGCTCGTGTTGTTGATCAAGCCGGCCGGGTTGCTGCCGGTGAAGCACGCCGGCGCAGGGGGGCACTGATGTCGACTGCAGTGGATGAGAAGACGACGAACGACGGTGCGGTGAACACGCCGCGGCCGAAGCGGAAGCTGCCCTGGTGGGTGGGGGCGCTGCTCGCGGTGCTTGGCGTGGCCGTGCTGGCCTCGGTCCCGTTCTGGATGGCGCCCTATCCGGTCCAGCTCATGTCGCGCATCCTGGCGTTCGCGCTGCTGGTGGTGAGCGTGGACCTGCTGACCGGATATACGGGTCTGCCCACCCTTGGTGCAGTCGCGTATTTCGGCGCGGGAGCGTACACGGCCGGCCTGGTCGGCATCCACGTGACCAACAGCGCAATCGTGCAGCTGGTCGCGGGAACCCTGGTGGCTGCGTTCTTGGCCTTGGTGACCGGAGCGGTCGCGGTGCGAACCAAGGGATTCGTGTTCCTGATGGTGACACTGGCGATCGCGGAACTCGCACACAAACAGGCCGAGACAATGGCACTGCTGGGCGGATCGAACGGTCTGTCGGGCATTCCCTCGATCGCGATTCTGCCGGGCGGGGAGCCGTTGCGGTTGGCGGGCCTGGTGTATTTCTGGGTGCTTGCGGTGTTCGTCTTCGGGGTGGCGCTGGCGTACATCCTGGTGAAGTCGCCCATGGGCCGCTCCATGCGCGGCATCCGCGACGGCGAGGGCCGGATGCGGGCGATCGGGCGGCGGACCTATCTGGTGAAGCTGGTGGCCTATACGTTCGCCGGGTCGCTCGCCGGCATGGCCGGCACCGCTTGGACCGCGCAGGCGCGGTTCGTGTCCCCGGGCGACATGGCGTTCGCCCTGGCCGCGATCGCGTTGCTCGCCGTCGTGCTCGGTGGCGCGGGCACCCTGTGGGGCCCGATCATCGCGGCCGCGATCGTGATCCTGATCCGCGACTATGTCGGCACCATGGCCGGCGGGCGTGGCGGCACGATCCTGGGCATCGTGTTCGTCCTCGCGGTGTTCCTGCTGCCTCGTGGCGTGGCCGGGCTGGCCCGCCGGACCAACAAGGCGCGCGCCGAGGGCAACCCGGTCGCCGGAGAGGGGGTTTGAGATGAGTCATGCCGTTCCCGAAACGAACCGGACCGACGAACGGGCGAGTGGGGCAGCGAGTCCGCGTACCAGCGGCGACCCCATCCTCAGCCTCGAAGGGGTGAGCCTGCACTATGGCTCACTGAAGGCCGTCGACGAGGTCACTTTCGAGGTCCAGCGAGGGGCCCGGCACGCGCTGATCGGTCCGAACGGTGCGGGCAAATCCACGCTGTTCTCCGTGATCGGCGGCGCGCAGCGGGCGACCGCCGGCCGGATCCGCTTCGCCGGCGAGGACGTGACCGACCACAACGAGTCCTCCCGGGCCCGGGCCGGTCTGGTCCGCACGTTCCAGCACTCCAGTCTGTTCCTGGGGATGTCCGTCCTGGACAACGTGGCGTTGGCGGTGGAGGGCGTGCACGGCACACCCTGGCGGTTCTTCCCGTTGCCGGGCAGCGACCGCAAGATCCGCAACAAGACCATGGAACACCTCGAGTCCGTCGGCCTGGCCGACCGGGCGCACGAGCTGTGCGGGAACCTTTCACATGGTGAACGGCGCCAGCTCGAGGTCGGGCTGGTGCTGGCGTGCGAGCCGACCATGGTGTTGTTCGACGAGCCCGCCGCGGGTATGTCGGCCGCCGAGACCCACCGGTTCATGGATCTCATCGAGAGCCTGCCGGCGGAGATGACCGTGCTGATCGTCGAGCACGATCTCGATCTGGTGTTCCGGTTGGCCCAGTCGGTGAGCGTGCTGGCGGCGGGACGGTTGATTGCGCACGGTACGCCGGCCGAGGTGCGCGAGGACGAGGCCGTCAAGGTCGCCTATCTCGGTGAGTCCGAAGGTGCCGAGCCGCTGTTCTTCACGGGAGACAACGATGTTGCTTGAGGTCAAGGACTTGGTCGCCGGCTATGAAGGCTCCCGGGTCCTCAACGAAGTCAGCCTGAGCGTGGACACCGGCGAGGCCGTAGCGGTGCTGGGCCGCAACGGTGTCGGCAAGACCACCCTCATGGAATCCATCATGGGCCTGGTCCGGCCGACGTCGGGGCAGGTGCTGATCAACGGCGTCGATCTTGCCCGACGCCCACCCAACCAGCTCGCCCGGGCGGGTGTCGGGATCGTCCCCCAGGGCCGGCGGGTGTTCGCCCCGTTGACAGTGATGGAGAATCTCGAGATCGCTGTCCGCAAGCGCGGGGAATGGACCGTGGACAAGGTCGTCGAGCTCATGCCCCGCCTTGGTGAACGTCGGACCAATCTGGGTTCTCAGCTGTCGGGTGGTGAGCAGCAGATGCTCGCCATCGGCCGCGCCCTGGTCGGAAACCCGAAACTGCTCATCCTCGACGAGCCCTCCGACGGCCTCGCTCCGGCGGTGGTCGCCCAAGTGGGTGACGTCCTCACTACCCTTGCCCAGACCGGTCTCGCCGTCCTGATCGTCGAGCAGGATCTCAGGCTCGCGTTCGACGTCGCCGACCGGGTCATGGTCATGCAAAAAGGCGAGATCGTTCACGAGAGCACCACCCACGAGTTCCGCTCCGACGGCGAGCGCGCCCACGCACTCCTCGGCGTCGGCTGACCGCACGAGTCAGGCCCGGTCCGGACTTCCGGGCCGGGCCTTTGTGCTGCCGGCGACCGCCGTCGGGCAGGTGGCCGAGCCCCATCCGACCCGGCTGATCTGGGCGGTTGATCCCGGCTCGGTTGAGCTGGGTTGGTCTGGGTTTGGTTGGTCTGGCTCACCTGATCTGGCCAGGTTGGCCACGTCCCCTGATCTGGCCAGGTTGGCCACGTCCCCTGATCCGGCTGCCCTGATCTGGGCGGTTGATTCGGTCCAACCCCTGAGATGTACCCGTGGGAGCGTACCCATCCCGAATCCGGGGATGGTGCAACGCTGGTGGGTACATCTCAGGGCGACACGCCCGGAATGCGCCGACACGACCGGAGCGCACCGACACGACCGGAGCGCGCCGACACGACCGGAGTGCACCGACACGCCCGGAGTGCACCGACACGACCGGAGTGCACCGACACGACCGGAGCGCGCCGACAAGCTCAGGGCAAGCGTGCACGGGCGCCTGAACCCGTCCGATGCGGCCCGCCTGCGTACCGGTTATCCACAGGTCGTCCCTGGCCGGATGGCTTTTCCACAAATGGACCGCGCGGATGGGCCGCGGACGACGAAATCGCGCATGTCTTTGGGATGAAAGTACCCATAGAGAACCGAGTGCCCGAAGAACTCCGACCCGGGGGAGTGATGCGGACCAGTGCGCTCCGGCGATCCGGTGTGGAGGCCGAGGAGATCCGTCGGGCAGTGGCCGACGGGTGGCTCACGAGGCTCCGACCGGGGTGGCTGGCCATGAGGTGGGCCAAGCCCGATGTGATCGATGCTGTCCGCAGGGGCGGAGTCCTCGGGTGTGCGTCTGCCCTGGCTTTCCGGGGAGCATGGCGGATCCATGACAACAAAGTGCACATCTATCGCTCACAGCGCGGCCGCCAAGGAGTGAAGGTCGAATGTCCTTCGCCCAGAAGCCGCATCGCGTCAGACCTTGCGGTCCTTCGCATGCCCGAAGCCTTCATCCAGGCGGCCTCCTGCCTGGCGCCGAACGATTTCCTCGCGATAGCGGAGTCGGCCATACATCGCGAGCTGATCTCCGAAGCGGAACTCCGGCAAGTTCTGGGGGAGTGCGGGCCCAGAGTGGATCGGCTCATGGCGCACCTGGACCGTGCGGAGTCGGGAACGGAGTCCTATGTCCGGCTCCGGCTGCGAGCCAGGAACATCAAGGTGCAGCCCCAGGTCGAGATCGCTGGGGTGGGCCGAGTCGACTTCCTTATCGGGATGTCCCTGGTGCTCGAGGTCGACAGCCGCGAGCATCATCAGGATCCGCAAGCGTATGAGCGCGACCGGATCCGGGACCAGATGCTGATGGCGCTGGGATACCGGGTCATCCGCGTCACCTATGACCAGGTGATGCACGGATGGAACTTGGTCGAGGCCCGCCTGCTCGCGGTCATTCGGGCGGGCCTGCACCTGCGGCCCCTCGTTCCGCAGCCCTGAGCAGTTTCAGTGTGTGGGTCTGCCAGCGTGTGGACCCAAAGGGCCGCCCGGTTCCGAGTCCACTTGTTCGGGGTTTGGTTGTTCGGGGTCCCTTGGGTCCGGTTGTTCGGGTCCGGTTGTTCGGGTCGGGCCCAAGGCCCGCTCGCTCCGGTCGGCCCAGCCCCTGAGATGTACCCGTAGCAGGAGGTCCATCGTGAATGCGGGGATGGTGCGACGCTGGTGGGTACATCTCACGGTGACGCGCCCGATCGGTGCTCGGATCGGGGCACCGGGCCGCGCGCCGGCTCCGGCTGGCGTGCCAAACCATGCGAACGGCTCCGGCTGGCGTGCCAAACCATGCGAACCGTTGGCGTGCCAACCTGTGAACGGCTCCGGCCGACGGGGTCGGGGAAGGTGGCGCTGCGCCGACGCCCGGGGGCGGGGCCGGCAAGGCGGGCAACGTAGAGTGAAGACGTGGACCTGCCGATCTCGTCGAAATACCGCAGCCAGCCGAACGAACCTGTCACGGAGGCCGAGCGGAGCCGTTTGAGCGCTCAGCTGAACGAGGCGTTCGAGAAGGGCGAGATCGACCAGACGACCTATTCAGAACTATTGGACGAAGTGTTCGCAGCCAGGACGCTGGGCGACTTGGTCCGGCCGGTGGAGGTGCTGGGCAAGCCCGCCACCTACAACGTCCCGGCCATCGTGGAGCAGACCCCCGGGCGCCCGGGTGAACTTGCCGAGGCGCGTAAGCCTGGCGCGCAGACGCAGCTCATGCTGATCGGTGGGATCAGCGCGCTCGTGGTGCTCGCTGTGGTCCTGCTGCTCATTCTATTGCTGTGACAAAGTCGCCCGGTTGCTGTGGCAAGGCCGTCAGCTGCTGTGACAAGGTCGCCCGCTGCCGTGACAGGGTGCTCCGACTGGCCGCCCGCTGTGTGACAGGGCGCTCCGACTGGCCGCCCGCTGTGTGACAAGCGCAGATGCGGGAGAAGGTTCATCTTGAGTTCGTCAAGCCCTTAACAATCTGGCTTAGAATAGGGACGTGGCCAAGGACATCATCACCGAACAGAAAATCAAGGACCACGTCGAACGACTCGGCGAGCAGCATCCTCCGATTGCCCTGGCAACCGTTGACCGCACGGTGAAGAATCCTGACCAACTGCGCGAACGGTTCGGTCATGTGATCGAATATTTGGCTCGTGTCGAGCTCGAAGTCGATCGCAACGTCCTGGAACTCCTTGTCCTCCTGCCGCAGCCTCACGAGGTTGACCGGATGTTCTATGAGGACGTCTGGCAGCCCCAGGAGATCCAGCACGGCCTGATCATCGATCAGCTCGGACGGGACATTGGCCTCGACCCCGCCGAGCCCATGCTCGAGGTGCAAACCTCGATGAAGATCCTCGGCGCGCTCTCCCATATCCCGCAGATCGGTGAGGTCACCCGGCTGCTCTATTACTTGACCGGTGCGAGCACGGAACGCCAGGCAGTGCTGGCGTACAACACGTTGAACCGGGCCATGGCCGAACTGGGGGAGGACGCGGTCGCCCACACGATCATCGGTCCCATCAAGCAGCAGGAGCCGGGCCACTTCGCGTTCTATCAGATGTCGGCGCGGGAAATGATCGAGAACGGTCGCCTCAAGCCGTGGCAGCTGTGGTTGGCGCGGCAGATCCGCTCGTTCTCCTATGGCTTGGTGGGGACGAACGGCAAGAAGCACTACACGGCGGATATGGGCGGAGTGATGGAGATCCTCGGGTTCAACGAGGATCTGGAGGGCTTCGCCAAGGATGTCGGCCGGTTCGAGGCCAAGGTGTTGTGGGCGAACCGGGACGGGATGGCGTTCCCGCCATATGTGCTTCGCGCGCTGCGCGACTCGCTCAACCTCTATCGGGAGCGCCTGCAGCGCAGGTCCGAGGGGGGCCTCGCGACCGCTGCGTGAGCGCGTCAATACCGGATTTGGCCCATTCGCGCCAGCGGCGTAGTATTGCACGTCGGTCACCCATGCCGGTCGACCGTTTCCGCAGTTCATCGAATGATGCCGGACTCAAAACCCCGGACAGATTGAGAGTACATGTCGAAAAAAGAGGGCTTTCTCGAGATGGAGGGCACTGTCGTCGAGGCGCTGCCGAACGCGATGTTCCGCGTCGAGCTTGCCAACGGCCACAAGGTGCTCGCCCAGATCAGTGGCAAGATGCGGCAGCACTACATCCGCATCCTTCCGAGCGACCGCGTGGTCGTGGAGATCTCTGCTTACGACCTGAACCGCGGACGCATCGTCTATCGGCATAAGTGATCGCCGTCAGATCGTCCATCACAGGCATGCCGGTGCTCCGGCGCGCCTCGAATCAGAAAGAAGCTCGATGAAGGTTCAGCCGAGCGTCAAGCCGATCTGCGACAAGTGCAAGGTCATCCGCCGGCACGGTCGCGTGATGGTGATCTGCGACAACCCGCGCCACAAGCAGCGCCAGGGCTGAGGACTCTCCCCGGCCTGTCTTGGGTGGGGCCTCGCAGGCACCACTTGACACACCACCACAACTGAACACACCAACGTAAGGCCAGACACCCGGGACGAAACTCCCGTGGATCCTAGGATCCTCCGGTGTTGCCAGCGGAGATCATCGGATCTTCGCCTACCCCCGGTCGGAGGCCGGGGCTGTGTTGTGAGTACGCCGGATTTCCCGCCCCTCGGGACTGCGGCCGGCCTGAGAACGCAGATGCCTTGCGCACAGACCTCCGCGGTGGCGTACCCGTCGATTGGAACCCGACCACGTCCACCGGAACTCGACAAGGAGAGCCGCATGGCCCGCCTCATTGGTGTCGACCTGCCGCGCGAGAAGCGCCTCGAGGTCGCACTCACCTACATCTTCGGCGTGGGACGCACCCGCGCCCTGGAGACCCTGGAAGCCACGGGGATCAGTGGCGATACCCGCGTCCGCGACCTGACCGACGAGCAGCTCGTCGCGCTGCGTGACCACATCGAAGCGAACTATCAGACCGAGGGTGACCTCCGTCGTGAGATCGCTGCCGACATCCGCCGCAAGATCGAGATCGGCTCCTATCAGGGCCGTCGCCACCGCGCCGGTCTGCCCGTGCACGGGCAGCGCACCCGGACGAACGCCCGCTCCCGCAAGGGCAAGCGCAAGGCCGTCGCCGGCAAGAAGAAGAAGTGACCAAGGGCTCCAGGGAGTAAATGCATATGGCTACAGCAGGCCGCGGCGGCGCCAAGAAGGTGCGCCGCAAGGAAAAGAAGAATGTGGTGGCCGGACAGGCCCACATCAAGTCAACTTTCAACAACACGATCATCTCGATCACCGACCCGCAGGGTCAGGTCATCTCCTGGGCTTCCGCCGGCACCGTCGGGTTCAAGGGTTCCCGCAAGTCGACGCCCTACGCCGCCCAGATGGCTGCGGAGGCCGCCGGCCGCCGCGCCATGGAGCACGGCATGAAGAAGATCGACGTGTTCGTCAAGGGCCCCGGCTCCGGCCGTGAGACCGCGATCCGCTCGCTCGGCGCCATCGGCCTCGAGGTCGGTGCCATCTCCGATGTCACCCCCGTGCCGCACAACGGCTGCCGTCCGCCCAAGCGTCGTCGCGTCTGATCGAGAGGAGACTGAACAATGGCTCGCTACACCGGTCCTCTGACCAAGAAGTCCCGCCGTCTCGGCACTGATCTCGTCGGCAACGACAAGGCTTTCGAGCGCCGTCCCTATCCGCCCGGCATGCATGGCCGTGGCCGCACCAAGGACTCCGAGTACGCTCTGCAGCTCCGCGAGAAGCAGAAGGCTCGGTTCGCCTATGGCGTCCTCGAGAAGCAGTTCCGCCGCTACTACACCGAGGCGCACCGTCTCCCCGGCAAGACCGGTGAGGTGCTTCTCCAGATCCTCGAGACCCGCCTCGATAACGTGATCTATCGCGCCGGCTTCGCCTCGACCCGTCGTCAGGCCCGCCAGCTCGTCGTCCACGGCCACTTCCTGGTCAACGGGCAGAAGGTCAACATCCCCTCCTATCGGGTGAGCCCGCACGACATCGTCGATGTCAAGGAGAAGTCGCTGAACCTCCATCCCCTCGTCGTGGCTCGCGAGACCCACGGTGAGCGCGAGGTGCCGGGCTGGATGGAGGCGCGTCCCAACCAGATGCGCATCTTCATCCACTCGCTGCCGACTCGTGAGCAGATCACCATCGACGTCCAGGAACAGCTGATCGTCGAGCTCTACTCGAAGTGAGCCCTTCTGGTCGGTCGGGTTGTGCTGGGCGTACGCCCGGACTGCGCCCGACCGGCCGGGGGATCGTGTCCGGTCCCGCTGTGCGCGGGGACGGTGCGGCTCACTGTCACTGGCGCGGGCACCCGCCCGTGCCGACCTTGTGAATCCCGTCATCAAATAGCGGTTGGCGGGGGAAGGAACGAACATGCTCATTGCCCAGCGCCCCGTGCTCAGCGAAGAGGTCCTCGACGACTACCGTTCGCGGTTCGTCATCGAGCCCCTCGAGCCTGGCTTCGGGTACACCCTCGGCAACTCCCTGCGGCGCACGCTGCTGTCGTCCATTCCGGGCGCGGCGGTCACCAGCATCAAGATCGACGGCACTCTCCACGAGTTCTCGACCATTGAGGGCGTCGTCGAGGACGTCACCGAGATCATCCTCAACCTCAAGGAACTCGTCGTCTCCTCCGAGGAGGACGAGCCCGTGGTGATGTACCTGCGGAAGGCCGGCGCCGGTGAGGTCACCGCCGCCGACATCGCTCCGCCCACTGGTGTCGAGGTCTACAACCCCGATCTGCACATCGCGACCCTCAACGACAACGGCAAGCTCGAGATGGAGCTCGTCGTCGAGCGGGGCCGTGGCTATGTGTCGGCCACCCAGAACAAGTCCGGTGAGAACGAGATCGGCCGCATCCCGGTCGACTCGATCTATTCCCCGGTGCTGAAGGTGACCTACAAGGTCGAGGCGACCCGAGTCGAGCAGCGTACCGACTTCGACCGCCTCGTGGTCGATGTCGAGACCAAACAGGCCATGCGTCCCCGGGATGCCGTCGCGTCCGCAGGCCGCACCCTCGTCGAGCTCTTCGGCCTCGCCCGTGAGCTCAACCTCGACGCCGAAGGCATCGAGATCGGCCCGTCACCGATGGACGAGCAGCTGGCCCAGGATCTGGCCTTGCCGGTGGAGGATCTGAACCTGACGGTTCGTTCCTACAACTGCCTGAAGCGTGAGGGCATTCACACCGTCTCCGAGCTGGTGTCCCGGTCCGAGCAGGACCTCCTGGACATCCGCAACTTCGGCTCCAAGTCGATCGACGAGGTCAAGCTGAAGCTGCACGAGATGGGTCTGTCGCTGAAGGACTCGTCGCCTGGGTTCGACCCGCTGAGCGGCATCGGCACCTATGAGCCCGAGGACGACGGCGATCGGGAATACGTCGAGGACGAGCAGTACTGACACATTCGGGGCCCGCGGGCCCCGCCCTGGAGGGGCTCCGCCCCTCACCCTCCCGACGTGCGAAGGGGAGGGGCGGAACACAAGAATTCTGGAGATAGAAATGCCGAAGCCAACCAAGGGCCCGCGGCTGGGTGGCAGCCCCGCCCACGAGCGGATCATCCTGGACAACCTGGCCAGCCAGCTGTTCGAGCACGGCCGGATCACCACCACCGAGACCCGTGCCAAGCGCGTGCGGCCGCTGGCGGAGAAGCTGATCACCAAGGCCAAGCGCGGCGACCTGCATGCACGTCGCCTGGCGGCCACCCACATTCGGGACAAGGGTGTGCTCCACATCCTGTTCACGGAGATCGCGCCGGCCGTGGCCGACCGCGAGGGTGGCTACACCCGCATCACCAAGGTCGGCAACCGCAAGGGCGACAACGCCCCCATGGCTGTCATCGAGGTCGTGACCGAGGCCGTCACCAAGAAGCCGTCCGCCAAGAAGGCGGACGCGCCGAAGGTCGAGGAGACGAAGGTCGAGGAGGCAACGGTCGAGGAGACCGAAACCGCCGAAGACACCGCCGAGCCGACGAACGAGGAGCTCGCCGCTCAGACCGAGGCAACCCAGGCCGAGGACACCGCCGAGCCCACGAACGAAGAGCTCGCGGCCGATGAGGAGAAGAAGGACGCCTGATCCTCTTCTCGTTATGTGCAACGGGACCCCGGCAGCCGAAAGGCTGTCGGGGTCCTTTGCTGCCATGAGGGGCCCGATCTGAGGGCACCTCGCAACATGGGCGTGCACTCTGCATCCTCACTGCCACTTCGCTGCGTGCATGCGCGTCACTAAGTTGCGGTGGTGCTGCAGAGTGGCGGACCAACCGGGACACGACCCAGTCCATCAGCCGGTCCACGTTATGGTCTTGTGATCCGCAGGTCTCGCGGCTGAAACAAAACCTCCCTATGTTTCCTCGCATGTTTCGCCTCGGGAATCACCGGACGCTCGCATGACGAGCCGCGCCCTGAGCGCAGTCGATCCCTTCATCGGCTGCGAACCGACCGATCTGCATCCCACGACCGGCATTGCCGCCACGTGGTGGAGCCCGAAACCCCAGATCGGCAACACCCACCCGGGTGCGACGTTCCCGCTCGGGCTGGTCTCGGCATGCGCCTATTCGGGGGCCTATCCGACGGGGTACGGCCGGTTCGATCTCGCGACTGAAGGCGTGCCGGCGGAGATCCATCCGGTCCAGTTGGCATCGGGGTTCACTCACTTCCAACAGTCGGGGACGGGAGCGATCCGGAAGTACTACAACTATTTCCGCGTTACCCCCATGCTCGAGCAGCTCGAGTCGTTGGGTCGGGCCTGGGAGTTGCGCGATGAGCGGGCATCGCCGGGGTACTACGCCGCGACACTGGACAACGGAATCCACTGCGAGCTGACGGTGGGACCGTCGAGCGCTGTCCATCGCTATACGTTCCCGCGCCACACCAACGCCCGCATCGTGGTCGATTTCTCCCACGGCGGGCTGACGATCCCGTTCAGCCGCACGCACCCTCTGCGGTCCAATCTGGCGATCCTCGATCACGCGGTCGCGGCCGGCCAGATCGTGGTCGAGGGCGTGCCGCTCGCGGTGCACCTGGAGTGCCCGGACGACGACTGGAAAGCGCAGCTCTGGTATGACCATCGCCGCATGCCCGGCGGCTCGCGGCTCGATTTCGATGCCATCCGCCCGACCACGATGCGGCCGTTCGGGCTGATGTGGACCGGTCCGGCCGAGGCCGGGCGCAGCATCGAACTGCGCATCGGATTCTCTCTGCGGGGAATAGACCAGGCCCGCACCAACCTGGAACGGGACGTGCCGCGCAAGCCGGAGGCTTTCGAGGTGCGCAAAGCGGACACGGAACAGGCCTGGGCCGAGCACCTGGGCAAGGTCCACGTGGAGGCGCCGACCGCCGAGCGCCAGACGGTGTTCGACACGGCGGTCTATCACAGCCTCATCAAGCCCGCGATCACGCGCTCGGAGTCCCCGTGGTGGCCCAACCCGGGACCGTTCGCGTTCGACATCTGCACGATGTGGGACATCTATCGGACCCAGCTGCCCTTGCTCATCCACATCGCGCCGAAGAAGGCGGCCGATCTCGCCAGTTCGCTGATCACGATCTGCGAGGAAGAGGGGAACTTCCCGATCGGCTATCGGATGGCCCGCGGGGCCGACCGCTTTTCCCGACAGGGCAGCGCCCTCGCGCACACGTTCCTGGCAGCGGTCAGCCAGGCGGGACTGCCGGGCGTGGACTGGGAACTGGCGCTGACGTTGATGGCGGCGGACCTGCGGCGTACCTATGGCGAGGAGTTCCTGCGCTTCGGCCGGGCCGAGCCCATCACCCACACCCTCGATCTGGCGTTCGGTCACTGGTGCACCGCGCAGATCGCGACCCACCTCGGAGACAGGGCGCTCGCCGAATCGCTCGCGAAACGCGCCGCCGGCTGGCGCAACGCCTTCGACGCCGACGGGCGCCTGCTCCGTGCGTCCACCTTCTATGAGGGCACGCGTTGGAACTATTCGTTCCGGATCCTCCACGACATGGCGGGCCGCATCGAGCTGGCCGGCGGCGACGAACCCTTCGTCGACCTGCTTGACGACTTCTTCGGGTTCGGTGCCGAGCCGGAGCTCCAGCCCGGTGTGGCCCCCGACGCCGACGAACTGCTGCGTGGCTATGAGCTCGGTCGCTTCCAAGGCATGAACAATGAGCCGGACATGGATGCACCCTGGGCGTACACCTATGCCGGCCGCCCCGACCGCACTGCCGAGATCGTGCACGGAGTCGTCACCAACCAGTTCCGCGCGACGCGGGGTGGGCTGCCGGGGAACGACGACTCGGGGGGTCTCAGTTCCTGGTACGTCTGGGCCGCCCTCGGGCTGTTCCCCGTGATCGGGCAGGACGTGTACTTGCTGAATGCTCCGGCCCACGAGCACGGCCGTATGTCGACGGGGGAGCGCGACCTCACGATCGACACGATCGGCTATCGGGCGCCCGCGTCGGACGCACCCCCACAGTTCGTCGCCGGGGCGACCCTCGACGGCCACCCGATCGACCGGGCGTGGCTCAGCGGGGACGAGTTCCGGCGCGGCGGCCATCTGGTGGTGCAGCTCGCGGACCGGCCCACCGACTGGGCCACCCGGCAGCGGCCGCCTTCGTTTCCCACCTGACGCCCACCGTTTCCCAATCGGTCACCTGACTGGCCTTTGATGTCCCGGACCTCGCTGGGCCAGCGGTGGCCACCACAGAAGTCCGAACCAGAATGCCCCAGCGAATTCTCAGCGAATCTTGCTTCCGTCCGACCCCACTTGGCTCCATCCTGAAGCCGACCAATCCCTTGGCCTCACTCGAAGCCGACCGAGCCGACTCAACCCACCTTGGAGGTGCACCATGTCTCGACCCGATCGCCGACTCGTCATCGTTGTCCGTGCAGATCCCGTCATCTGCGGACACTCGGTTGAGGCCCGCAACCTGGCCGAGGCCGCCATGGCCCGCGGCTTCACGGACGTGCGCATTGTCACGTGGCCGATCGACCGTCTCCAGGCCACTGGGCTCCCGCTCAAGCCGCTGGACACGATGCTGCCCTATAGCGCCGGCATCACGGTGGAGCGGCCGGACCCGGTGGGCGACTACAAGCTCCCGGACGGGCGCTATCTGTGCGGCATCACCGGACGCCTCATCGAGCTGTTCACCGACGGCGTCGAGACCGTGGCGCTCTCGCTCTATCTGAGCCCGCACACGATCGCGGTCAACGATGCGCTGCACGTCGCTCGCCAGACCGGTCTGCCGGTCAACGTGACCACCGTCGCCGAGGCTGTGGGCTCCGACGTCACGAACGTGGTCCGCAACTGTGTCGCGCAGGACCGCTTCGGGGCGGCTGCGCACCTGCTCACGACCTATCTGTCCTCGGACCACTGCCTTGCGGTGTCGGAGTACACCAAGGAGATCATCGTCGACGCAGCCACAGAGGTGGACCGACTGCACGGAACCAACTTTGCCGAGCGGTGCATCGAGCGGGTCGGGATCTCCTATCCGGCGATCGACACCGCCGCCTATGTCAACCTCGATCCGGTCGAGATCGAGGAGCGGCTCGCGGCGCGGGGCCTGGTGCGGGATGGCTACATCCTTTTCCTGTCGCGGCTCAGCCCGGCGAAGGGCGTGGATGACCTGATCGAGGCGTTCGCAGGCTCTCGCGCCAAGGACCGAGTCCGCCTCGTCATCGCCGGCCGAGGCCCGGCCGAGAACGACCTCCGGGCGCTCGCCGCGGCCTCCTCGGCCGCCGACCGGATCACCTTTCTCGATGACGTCGACGATGCCGAGAAGCCGTTCCTGATGGCGGGCGCCGCGGCCTATTCCCTGCCGAGCAAGCCGCTGGAGGAGTTCGTCGAGACCTTCGGGATCGCGCTGGCCGAGAAGATGCTGGCGGGTGGCGGCCCGGTGATCACCACCCTGACCGGGGGCATCGGGGAGGCGGTCGGCCACTGCGCGCTCATCCACGAGCCCGGTGACGTCGATCAGCTCCGGGCGCATCTCGACCATGCGGTCTGCGATCTCAGCACCGAGGAGCGGACGGCCTGGGAGGTGCGGGCGCGGACCTATGCGCTGCAGTTCGACCGCCTGACGATCCTGGACCGCATCCTTGCCCGCATTGATGCGGCCGAGGCGGAATTGGTCGATCTGATCGGCTGACTAGGCTGGGCGATGTGACGGACCGCCTGCGCATCGCCCAGTTGGCCAACTTCGTCGGGCCCGTGTCCGGCGGGATGCGGCAGGCGATCGAACGGCTCGGAGAGGGCTATGTCGATGCGGGGCATGAGCGAATCCTGGTGGTGCCGGGCGAGCATGATGCCACGGTCGAAACCGACGCCGGAATCGTCGTCACGGTCGCGAGTCCGCACCTGCCCAACTCTGCGTACCGCATGATCGCCCAACCCTGGCGCGCCCTCATCGCGCTCGATCGCTTCCGGCCGACCACCGTCGAGGTGTCGGACAAGTGGACGCTGTCCCCGGTCGCCGGATGGGCCAGGCGGCGCAACGTCGGATCGATCCTCTTCAGCCATGAACGACTCGACGACATGCTCGCGCTGTGGCTGCGCCGCGCGTTCGGCGTGGAGACCGCGGTCGGCGCGCTCAATCGGCGGCTGGCGCAGTCATTTGATCGGGTGGTGGTGACGTCGCAGTACGCGGCGGACGAGTTCCTCGACACCCGCGCCCGGCTCGCAATGGTGCCGCTCGGCGTCGATCTGGCGACCTTCCGGCCCGACCTCGGGTCACCGGTCGACGACGGCGTCCTCAAGCTCTGCTATGTCGGGCGGCTGTCCCGGGAGAAGAGCCCGCACCTGGCGGTCGAGGCGGCGGTCGAGGTCCATCGGCGGGGAGTGCCGATGCGCCTGGACGTCTATGGGGACGGCCCGCACCGCGACGAGCTGGTCGAGATCGCGGGCGATGCGCCAGTGATTTTCCACGGCTATCTGTCGGGGCGCGAGGAGGTCGCGAAGGCGTACGCCGCAGCGGACGCGTCCCTCAGCGTCTGTCCGGCCGAGACCTTCGGGCTGGCGGTGCTCGAGGCGCTTGCCAGTGGCACCCCCGTGGTGACCGCCGACCGAGGTGGCGCCCGGGAATTGGTGGATGAGACCTGCGGCGAATGGGGCCGACCGGACGCGGTGCACCTCGCCGATGCCGTCGAGCGCCTGGCGGCACGCCCCCGACCCGAGACGCGCCGGGCGGCTCGGGCGCGGGCCGAGCAGTTCGCCTGGAGCCGCAGCACCGAGCTGATGCTCGATCTGCACCGAGAACTCGCGCGCCATGAGCCGTATCAATCGAAATGGCGGGACAGGCTGCGCGGCAGGTTGCGTCCCCGGACACCCAAGGAGGGCGAGCAGCGATGACGGATTCACCCCGGACAGTTGAAAAGAGCCGGCCATTCACACGCAGAAAGCTCATGCGGTGGGCCCCGGTGGCCCTGGCTGCCGCCGCGGTCGCTCCAGTCGTCGCGGGGACCCCTCGGCCGCGGCCGGTCCATCCCGAGGGTGTGCGTTCGCTCGCCGATGCCGTGGCGGTGTGCCGCGATATCGGGCTGAGGGACTGGGATCTGGTGCGTTATGCGCAGGAGCTCGTCCATCGGAAGTTCACGCGCTATTCGATCCTGAGCCTCTGGGAACCGCCGGCGCTGGCGTTCCGGAACTCGCGGGGCTATTGCAATCAATACAACGGTGCTCTGTGGCACATCCTCCGCGAGCTGGGATTCGACGCCCAGCGGGTGTTCGCCACCCGCGTCCGTCAGGACAGCAATCCGTGGTGGCGCATGGGCCACTCGTGGGTGCAGGTGACGATCGACGGCCGCACGCTCGATGTGTGCGCAGGGATGCCGGACAACCGGCCCGGCAACGTGTCGTTCATCCCGGTCACCGAGGTGCTGCCGTTCGGGACCTTCACCTATTGGAACACCAACAACGGGATGATCGTGTTCACCATCGGCACTGTCTGGCGCTCGCTGCTCAGCCGTCGTGAGCTGCCGCGCTGGGTGGAGCGGGAGTTCGGCACGCGGGTCCATCAACCCGGCCCGGACGCGGCCGGCGAAACTGTCTGAGCCACCATGGAAGATGAGCGCGTGGACCGGTTCAGCCCGATCGGTCTGCGTTAGCCGACCCAGTGCGGCGCAGAAGGGAGCCATCGTGGCCTATTACCGAGCCGTCGGCAACGTGCCGCCGAAGCGGCACACGCAGCACCGGGATGCCGAGGGTGCGCTCTATTTCGAGGAGCTGATGGGGGCGGAGGGATTCTCGTCGGACTCCTCGCTGCTCTATCACCGCAACATTCCGTCAGCGTTGCACGAGGTCCGCTCCTGGACCCCCGGCGACCTCACGCTGACCCCGAACGACCCGCTGCTGCCGCGACACCTGCGGTTGCACACGTTGTTCGCGGCGGGGGACGAACAGGGCGTGGATGCCGTGCGCGGGCGTCGGCTGGTGTTGGGCAACGCTGACGTCCGGCTCGCCTACGTCGCAGCGGACGCCGTGAGTCCTTGGTATCGCAATGCCCTCGGCGACGAATGCGTCTATATCGAGCGCGGCAGCGCACGGCTCGAAACGGTGTTCGGTGCTTTCGAGGTCAGGGAGGGGCACTATGCGATCGTCCCCCGGGCCACGACGCACCGCTGGGTGCCGACCGCGCGCGACGCCGATGGCTATGCGGAGCCGTTCCGGGCCTATTTCATCGAGGCGAACAGCCACATCACCCCGCCCCGGCGCTATCTGAGCCGTTATGGGCAACTGCTGGAGCACAGCCCCTATTGCGAGCGCGATCTCGTGGTGCCGACCGAGCCGCTGCTGGCGGAGGACATCGGCGAAGACCCCGATGCCAGCACGGAGGTCTTCATCAAGCATCGGGGCGGCGGGCCCGGAGGGATCGGCGGCAGCGTGCACGTCCTGCCGTTCCATCCGCTCGACGTGGTGGGCTGGGACGGTTGTCTGTATCCCTATCTGTTCCACATTTCCGACTTCGAGCCGATCACCGGCCGCGTCCATCAGCCGCCGCCGGCTCATCAGGTGTTCGAGGGCCACAACTTCGTTGTCTGCAACTTCGTGCCGCGCAAGGTCGACTATCACCCGCTGGCGATCCCGGTGCCCTACTACCACTCGAACGTCGACTCCGATGAGGTGATGTTCTACGTCGACGGCGACTACGAGGCGCGCAAAGGGTCGGGCATCGGTCGGGGATCGATCTCGCTGCATCCCGGCGGACATGCGCACGGCCCGCAGCCGGGTGCCATGGACGCCGCGATCGGCAAGGAGTCGTTCGACGAAACCGCAGTGATGGTGGACACGTTCCGCCCACTTGACTTGGGCGAGGGCGGGCAGGCCTGCGATGACGGGGTCTATCGCTGGTCCTGGAGCGGTGGCGAGGAGGGCGGCCTTACCGACCGACAGGGTGCTCGATGACGTCGGAAGCACTGCACATCCCCAGGATCCTCCGGGCACTCTGCGATGATGCCGCGATCTTCCCACCGGGTCTGGTCCCACTCGCGGACGCGGTGCGGGCACATCGTGCGCACGAGCGGAGCGAGCACTCGGCGCTGGTCGGCCCCCTCGTCCTCAGCGTGGCAAGCCTGGCGGCGCTGCCGGCCCTGGTGGCGGACTTGGGGCCCGGGGATTTGCGGGTCTCCCTGACGGTGCCCGGGCCAGGCGCATTGGCCGGCGCGCTCGCGAAGGCTGCCGAGATTCCGGCCGTCACGGTCGTCTCCGTCGAGGTGCCATTGCCGCCGGGGTCGGCCGACGTCGTGGCGAGCCTCGCGGTGATCGAGCGTGCGGTGGGGGGTGAGGACGGTCCGGTCGTCTATCTCGAGATCCCTCGCGACGACCGTCGGCCCGCAGCGCTCGAAGCACTGGTGGGCACCCGACACCGGGCGAAGTTCCGCACCGGAGGAACGGAAGCCCACCTCTATCCAGATGCCCAGGAGCTTGCTGCGGCCATTGCCGCGTGCGCGGTGCTCAACGTCCCGTTCAAGGCGACCGCCGGACTGCATCATGCGATCCGCAACACCGACCCCGAGACCGGGTTCGAGCAACACGGGTTCCTCAACCTCCTGCTCGCGAGCCACACCGCGCAGTGCGCCGCTGACGTCGCCGGTCTCGGCAGGATCCTCGAGGAACGGGACGGTGCCGTGATCGCGGCAGCGATCGCTGACTTGGGCGAGGAGAGGGTCGACAGGGCTCGCGCCGCGTTCGTCTCCTTCGGCACGTGCTCCATCGCCGATCCACTCACCGAGTTGCAGGCGCTCGGCCTGCTCACCAGGGAAGGAAGCGCGCGTTGACCACCATCGACATCCCCGACGGGTCCGGCTTCGGGCCCGCCAATCTGCCCTACGGGATCTATTCCCGGGACGGGGGTTCCCGTCGCGCCGCGACCCGCGTCGGTGACACCGTCGTCGATCTCGCCATCGTGCTCCGCGACCGCATCCCCGACTCGGAAAGACTGTTCGCCTCGCAGACGCTGAACGCATTCCTGGCCGAGGGGCATGAGCGGTGGGTGGAGGTGCGTGCGGCGCTCGCCGACGCCGTGACCGGCGACGTGCCCGCGGAAGCGCTCCACCCGGTCGCGGAGGTGCTGCTGCACCTCCCGGTCGACTTCGCCGACTACGTCGACTTTTATGCCAGCGAACACCACGCGGCGAACCTCGGCCGCCTGTTCCGCCCCGACAATCCCGAGCCGTTGCTGCCGAACTGGAAACACCTGCCGGTCAGCTATCACGGCCGCACAGCCACGATCGTCGAATCCGGCGCAGACCTCGTCCGGCCCTGTGGGCAGCGAAAGGGACCCGACGATCCCGCGCCGGTCTTCGGGCCCAGCACGCGCCTCGACATCGAGGCCGAGCTGGGCTTCATCGTGGGGACCGGCAACAAGATGGGCACGATGATCACGCCGGCCGACGCCGAGCGCCATATCTTCGGCGTCGTCATCTTCAACGACTGGTCGGCGCGGGACATCCAGGCCTGGGAATACGTCCCCCTCGGACCCAACCTCGGCAAGAGCTTCGCGTCGTCGGTGTCGCCGTGGGTGGTGCCGATGCTCGCGCTCGAGACCGTTAAGTGCCCGTTGCCGGGTCAGGATCCGACCCCGCTTTCCCACCTGCGGATGGCCGAGCCGTGGGGGCTGGACATCGCGCTCGAGGTCGAGTGGAACGGCGAGGTGGTGAGCCGTCCGCCCTATCGAGAGATGTACTGGTCACCCGCCCAGATGCTCGCGCACACCACCAGCAACGGCGCCGCCACCCGACCGGGCGACATCTTCGCCTCCGGCACGATCTCCGGCCCCGCCAAGGATCAGCGCGGGGCGTTCATCGAACTGACGTGGGGTGGGGCTGAGCCGGTTGTCGTCGGTGGTGCTGAGCGCACCTTCCTGGCCGATGGTGATGTGGTGACGATTCGGGCCACAGCCCACACGGCGTCGGGTGAACTGATTGACTTTGGTCAGGTCACCACGAGGATTCTGCCCGCGGCCTGCTGAGCCCCCCAACAAGCACGGAACCGACGAAGGGACGACGATGACGTCGCACGAGACCATTGAACCGATCTGGAGCCCGACCGAGGAATTCGTGTCGGCCTCACGTGTGGAGGACTTCCGCCGGTGGGTCAACGATGAATACGACGCCGACGTCCCCGACTACCCCGCGCTGCTGAGCTGGTCCGTCGATCGGCTCGAGGATTTCTGGGACGCGATCTGGCGCTATTTCGATGTGCTGGGTGAGCGTGGTGACCGAGTGCTCGGGGAGTCGGGGATGCCCGGTGCGGAGTGGTTCCCGGGCACCACAACGAACTTCGTCGACCAGGTCTTCCGCGTGCATGCCGGCACGGAGTCCGGTGACGCGGAGGGCACCGTCGCCATCCACGAGCGCGCCGAACCCGGCGGTCCCGCATCCCGGGATCTCACCTATGCGGAACTGCAAGCTCAAGTCGCCGGCCTGGCGGGCTGGTTGCAGTCGATGGGAGTACGCGAGGGCGACCGCGTGGTCGGCTATCTCCCCAACATCGCCGAAGCGGTCGTCGGCTTCCTCGCCGCCGCAAGCATCGGCGCCATCTGGTCCGGCTGCGGACAGGACTATTCCGCCCAAGCGGCGGTGGATCGGCTCGGTCAGCTCGAGCCGCGAGTGCTCATCGCCGCTGACGGCTATCGCTATGCCAGCAAAGACCACGACCGGCGCCCGGCGATCGCCAGCCTCCGGGAAGGCCTCGGAAACCCCGCGACACTCGTCGTCTCCAGGCTCGGTCTGGACCTCGATGACCTGCTCGCGCAGGACGGTGTGACACCGTTCGAGGACGCTGCGGCCGGAACCGGTGACGCCGCCACGGACCCCGTCCAGGTGCCGTTTGACCATCCGCTGTGGGTGCTGTTCTCCTCGGGCACCACCGGCAAGCCCAAGGGCATCGTCCACGGCCACGGAGGAGTGCTGCTGGAGCACCTCAAGCAGATCGCTCTGCACTCGGATCTGGGGCCCGGGGATGTGTTCTTCTGGTACACATCGCCCTCCTGGATGATGTGGAACTATCAGGTCGCTGGGCTCCTCGTCGGGGCGACGATCGTCTGTTACGACGGCAGCCCCGGGCACCCCGATCGGGACCAGCTGTGGCAGTTGGCGGCGGAGCTGCAGGTGAAGGTCCTGGGCACCAGTCCCGCCTATCTGCAGGCCTGCGAACGCAACAATCTCAACCCGGGCACCGATCACGATCTGAGCGCGCTGCGAGTGCTCGGGGTGACGGGCTCCGTTCTGCCACCTGCGTCGTTCGGGTGGGTGCTCGAGCATGTGGGTGATCAGGTCGCGGTCGCCCCGATCAGCGGGGGCACCGATGTCGTGTCCGCGTTCGTCGGGTGGGTGCCGACGGCACCCGTCTGGCGCGGCGAGCTGTCCGTGGTCTGTCTGGGCACAGCTCTGGCGGCGTTTGACCACCGCGGTCGTCCGGTGCAGGGCGAAGTGGGGGAGCTCGTCGTCACCAAGCCCATGCCGTCGATGCCGTTGTATTTCTGGCGTGACGAGGACGGCACCCGTTATGCGGAGGCCTATTTCGATCTTTTCCCGGGCATCTGGCGGCACGGTGACTGGATCACTATCACTGACCACGGCTCGGTCGTCATCCACGGCCGGTCCGACTCCACCCTCAATCGCCAAGGCGTGCGGATGGGCAGCGCGGACATCTATGCGGCAGTGGAACCGCTTGAGGAGGTCGCCGAAGCGCTGGTTGTCGGGCTGGAATTGCTGGACGGCAACTATTGGATGCCACTGTTCGTGGTGCTGGCCGAGGGCATCGAGCTCGATGACGCACTCGCCGACAAGATCCGCTCGGCGATCCGCACCACCGCCTCACCCAGGCATGTCCCGGACGACATCATCGCTGTCCCGGCCATCCCGCACACGCGGACGGGCAAGAAACTCGAGGTGCCGATCAAGCGGATCCTGCAGGGCCAGCCGGTGGGCGACGTTGTCGATCCGAAATCCGTCGACGACGCGGCGCTGCTGGAGGTGTTCGCCGCGCACGCGCGGACTAGGTCGGACTAGAGCCAACATCGGGCTTCGGCCTGAAACCCCCGAAACCTCACTGAAACCCCCGCTGCACCGGGTGTTTCACGCTGCTTTGTGGGGTTTCAAGCACCCATTTGTGGGTTCAAGCACCCATTTGTGGGCTTCAGGCACCCAAGTGGGGACAGCAAAGGGGCCGACCCCAACGGGATCGGCCCCTTCCAGCGGCGCTGTGTTGCTGGGCGCTGTGGTGCTGGTGCTCAGGCTCAGAAGACCTGCGCGGCGGCTCAGAAGACCTGCGCGGCGGCTCAGAAGACCTGCGCGGCCTTGGCCTTGGCCAGACGCTCGTTGGCGTCATTCCAGTTGATGACGTTCCACCAAGCGCTGACGAAGTCGGGCTTGACGTTCTTGTACTGCAGATAGAACGCGTGCTCCCACATGTCGAGCAGCAGGACAGGGACCTGGCCCGCGGGGAGGTTGCCCTGGTGGTCGAAGACCTGCAGCAGGTTCAGACGCTGACCGAAGGTGTCATAGGCGAGCACACCCCAGCCGGAGCCCTGGACGCCGAGAGCGTTGGCGTTGAAGGCCTTCTTGAACTGCTCGAAACCGCCGAAGGTCTCGCCGAGGGCGTCTGCCAGATCGCCGGTGGCCTCGCCGCCGCCGTCCGGAGACATGTTCTTCCAGAACACGGAGTGGTTGATGTGACCACCGAGGTTGAAGGCGAGGTCCTTCTCGAGCTTGTTGATCGTGCCCAGGTCGCCGGACTTGCTGACCTCAGCGAGCTTCTCGACGGCGGTGTTGGCGCCGGCGACGTAGGTCGCGTGGTGCTTGCTGTGGTGCAGCTCCATGATCTCGGGCGCAATGTGGGGGGCCAGCGCGTTGTAGTCATAGTCGAGATCGGGCAGTGAGTAGGTCATGCCGTATTCCTCCAGGTCTACGAAGTGGTTCGAGTGACGCACACCGGGTGAGCGTCCTGCGATCGGCTTGGTCGGTCACGTCGTGGTGACGGACAGGCCGCTCCATGAGTGAGCCTAACAACAGGGTCCCAAGGCCTCGCCGGGGCCCCCTCGGGGACAAATGAGTGGGAATGAGTCAGGGGGTACGCAGACCCTGCGTACCCCCTTCGAATCTCGTGGCGACAACCTCAGCGGGTGATGTCCTTCACGCCGTCCTTGATGTTCTCGCCGGCCTTCTTGGCCTTGGCTCCGGCCTGCTCGCCCTTGCCCTCGGCCTCGAGGCGCTCGTTGTCCGTCACCTTGCCAGCGGCTTCCTTGGCCTTGCCGCCGACATCCTGTGCGGCGTTGTCCATCTTGTCACCGATACCCATGGGGCCTCCTTGCTCCGGGGCGGCTGGCAGCCGCTCGTGATGGGAAAACAGTACGCCCGAGAGTCGACAAATCAAGACGGGGGGTGGGTTCGGCTCACGAAGCGCGGGTTACCTCGAACACCCGGAAACCCTTGGCGGAGCCGATGCGCGCACATCGGTACCCCTGCCCGACCAGCCATCGTTGCAGCGAATCCGCACCCAGGTTGCGGCCCACGACGAGGCGGGCGACACCGTTCGGTGCCAGCCGCGGCAGCCAGGTGAGCAACAGTTCGTGCAGCGCGTCCTTGCCGATGCGAATGGGTGGGTTGGACCAGATCTCGTCATATCGTGCGCCGGGGTCCGCGTCCTCGGGGAGGAGCGTACGCACCCGGTCCGCGACGCCCGCCCGCTGCGCATTGGCTGCGGTGAGCTCAAGGGCGAGCTCGTTGGTGTCGACGGCGTCGACGATTGCGTCGGTGCACTCGGTCGCCAACGCGACGGCGATCGGTCCCCAGCCGCAACCCAGGTCGAGCAGACGGTTCGCTGTGTCCGGCGGCCAGTTCTCCCTCAGGAGCACGCCGGTGCCGAGGTCGAGGCCGTCGGCGGAAAACACGCCGGGGGCTGTCACGAACTCATGGTCGACGTCCCAGATCCGGGCCTTGACGATCCGTCGCTTGCCTGCGTCGGCGGGGGTGTGGAAATAGTGGCTCACAGCTCGTCGACCTCCCGCTTCGCCCGGGCCTGCACGACCCGTGCGGCCAGTTCCGCCTCCGGAGGATAACCGACTTCCTCCAGGCACAGGCCTCGCGCGGGCATGACCTCCACCTCGGGGTGTCGCCCGGACGAGGTCATCACCTCGGCGAGCCAGGCGCGGTCGCGTTTCCCTGTCCCGATGGCCGTCATCGCGCCCATCAGTGAGCGGACCATGGAATGGCAGAAGGCGTCCGCCCGCACGGTGCACGCAATATCCCCGCGCTCGTCCCGCTCCGCCCGGAGCTCCAGCAGCGTGCGGATCGTGGTCGCACCGTCGTGTCGGCGGCAGAACGGGGCGAAGTCCTTGAGCCCGATCAGCAGGGGAGCGGCGTCGTTCATGGCGTCGACGTCGAGCGGGCGGCGGGCGCGGACGATGTGTCCACGCAGCAACGGGTCCATGGGCGCGGCGCCGTCGTTGAGCCGATAGACATACCGCCGCCAGATCGCGGCGAACCGCGCGTCGAAACCCGCGGGAGCCGGACGCACGTCGTGGATGACCACGTCGGGCGGCAGGACCCGACGCAGCCGTCGTTCGAGCGTGTCGACCGGGGCGTCGGTGGGCAGATCGACGTGGATGACCTGTCCGCGGGCATGAACCCCCGCGTCGGTCCGCCCCGCGCACACGACCTGGACCGGGTCGGGCAGGCGGAGCACCTGGCGGATCCATTCCTCGAGGGTGCCCTGGACGGTACGCAGCCCCGGTTGCGTCGCCCACCCGGAGAAGTCCGTGCCGTCATAGGCGACCGCCAGGCGCCAACGGGTGGTCATGCATGCCCCTGCTGGGCTGCCCGGCGTCGATAGGCCAGGTCGAACACTTTGCGGCCCGCAGCGAGCCCACGGCGTTCGTACTTCGTCACCGGGCGAGCCGTCAACCGCGGTGCGAAACCGCCGGTGCCGGCGTACACATTCACCAGGTCCGGATGATCGTCCAATACCTCACGGCAATGCTCGGCATAGTCGGCCCAGTCGGTGGCGATGCGCCAGATGCCATCGATGCCCAACCGGGATGCCACGAGCGCGCCGAACCCCGCGTCCACCAGGCGACGCTTGTGGTGTCGGGCCTTGTGCCACGGATCTGGGAAGAACGTCCAGAGTTCGCTGACGCTGCCCGGGGCGAACAATTCCCGCAGCCCTTCGACGCCGTTCGCGTCGAGCAACCGCACGTTCGTGAGCCCCGCCGCGTTGAGCTTGATCATCGTCGAGGCGAGGGCCGGGCGGAACACCTCGAATGCGACGTGATCCCGGCCCGGATCTGCCGCGGCCATGGCAACCAGCGAGTCCCCCGTGCCCGAGCCGATCTCGACCACCAGGGGGGCTACCCTGCCGAATGCCGCAGTCCAGTCGATGACAGTTCCCGGCGCGATCGACGTCGATGTCTCGTTCCGTGCGACGTCCACGAGATAGCGCTCCCGGGCGGCCCAAGCCTTCTCCTGACCGGGATTCATCCGGGTGCTGCGACGGACGAACGACACGACCTCGCGCGTCGGCCTCGCTCCGCCAGCCTGGGCTGGTTGTTCCATGGATCCGCAGCCTAGCGCCGTGTCATGGGGCGGCTCCGCGGTCAAGATCGCCGGTCAGGACGCCTGGAACTGTGCCGACCGGACGGACTCCACCGGGGCCCGCGCAATGGTTTGGGCGCATCTGGTGAAGTAGAGGCACTGCATTTCGCCGAAAGGACTTTGCGATGCTCCGGTTCCTGCTCAACATCATCTGGCTCGTCACAGGTGGGATCTGGCTGTCGCTCAGCTATCTCCTGTTCGGCCTGCTGGCCTGCATCTTCATCATCACCATCCCCATCGGCGTGGCCTCCTTCCGCATGGCGTCCTATGCGCTGTGGCCGTTCGGTCGCACGGTGGTCGAGACCCCCCGATCCGGTGCGGTCTCGGCCGTGGCGAACGTGATCTGGTTCGTCGTGGCCGGGCTCGGCATCGCCGTCACCCACATCACGACCGCCGCGGCACAGGCGGCCACGATCATCGGCATTCCGCTGGCGATCGCGAACATCAAAATGTTGCCCGTGACGATGTTCCCGTTTGGCAAGAAAATCGTCGATGCCCGCAGCGTGCAGCCGGGCAGCCAGCCGCTGTTGTCGATTTGACCGCAGTTCACCGCCCGTCCCGGCTGTGTCCGCGATGCTGTTCAATTGGGACGCAAGGCCTGTGCGCTACTAAGGTATGTGCGCGAGTAAGTGAGCCAGCCGGCTTCTGTGCGTGCTCCCACGATGACGTGACCCACATCACCGTGCCCTTTCCTGGGCAGGGGGCGGGGGGTGCGTGTGACGGGTTAGGTTGTGCCGCGTACAAGGTGAATGGATCAGCCCGTGAACCCAAGGAGAGATATGTCCAACGACGCCGCAGTCCTGACCGCCGGGGACAATACCCTCGAGCTTCCGCTCACCCAGGCAACCGAGGGAAACAGTGGTTATGGCATCGGCAAGCTGATGTCCACGACCGGAAACACCACCCTCGATCCGGGCTACACCAACACCGCCAGCTGTGTTTCCAAGATCACCTTCATCGACGGTGACAAGGGCATCCTGCGCTATCGGGGTTATCCGATCGAGCAGCTCGCCGAGCACTCGACCTTCGGTGAGACGGCCTATCTGCTCATCTACGGCGAACTGCCGACCGAGCAGGAGATGGCCGAGTTCGAGGGCAAGGTGCTCGGTGCCGCCATGCTGGACGAGCGCATGCGCGACCTGTTCCGCTGCTTCCCGCGCAAGTCGCACCCGATGAGCGTGCTGGCCTCCGGTGTGAACGCGCTCGCCGCGTTCAACTCCAGCCACCTCTCGGTGACCGATGAGGAGCAGATCGAGGCGGCGACCATCCGTCTCCTCGGGCAGTTCCCGACCCTGGCCGCGTACGCTTTCAAGAGCAGCCTCGGCGAGCCCTTCCTCTATCCGAAGAAGAACATCGGCTATGTCGCCAACTTCCTGCGGATGTCGTTCGGCAGCCCGCTGGAGGAATACGAGGTCGACCCCGCCGTCGCCCGCGCGTTCGACACCCTGTTCATCCTGCACGCCGACCACGAGCAGAACTGCTCCACCTCGACCGTGCGACTGGTCGGCTCGGCCGAGGCCAACATCTATGCTTCGGTGGCTGCCGGCGTCAACGCTCTGTCCGGCCCGCTGCACGGCGGCGCCAATCAGGCCGTGCTCGAGATGCTCGGTCAGATCCGGGACCAGGGCCTCGACGCCAAGTCCTTCGTGTCGAAGGTCAAGGACAAGGAATCCGGCGTCAAGCTCATGGGCTTCGGCCACCGGGTCTACAAGAACTTCGACCCGCGCGCGGTCATCATCAAGAAGCACGCCGATGAGATCCTGACCTCCACCGGCAAGGACAACGCGCTGCTCCAGATCGCCAAGGATCTCGAGGAGATCGCGCTGGAGGACGAGTACTTCGTCGAGCGCAAGCTCTATCCGAACGTCGACTTCTACACCGGCCTGATCTATGAGGCCATGGGCTTCCCGTCGTCCTACTTCACCGCGCTCTTCGCCCTCGGCCGCCTTCCGGGCTGGATTGCCCAGTGGCGCGAGCAGATGGCCGAGCCGGGCCGCAAGATCGGTCGCCCGCGTCAGGTCTATATCGGTGAGACCGAGCGCGACTATCCGGTCAAGGGCTGAGAACCGGCCAGGGCCTGAGCGCCTGACCGGCTGATCAAACACCTCGTCGAAACGGGGCCGTCCTCTTCGGGCGGTCCCGTTTCGCTGTTTCCCGGACGATTTGGCGGTACGCAGAGTCTGCAGGTAGAGTCTCTCGCTGTTGCGCTCGGTCGCAAACGGGAGTGGATTCACCGCGAATCGCTCCGTCTGTCCGAAACCACGGGTTTCGAGAAGCGGTGCCGGTCTCCGGCGTGGTTCTCACCCGCTGTTGAGCAGGCACCGAACGCCAACCTCTGTCGGAATTCGAGAGAAGAAGGTTAGCGTGTCCACGTATAGCCCCAAGCCCGGCGAGATCGACCGCAAGTGGGTCGTTATCGACGCCGAGGATGTCGTGTTGGGACGGCTCGCCGTCACCGCTGCCACGCTGCTGCGCGGCAAGCACAAGCCCACCTTTGCCCCGCACGTCGACGGTGGCGACTTCGTCGTCATCGTGAACGCCTCCAAGATCGCCCTGTCGGGCAACAAGCGGACCACCAAGCAGGCCTATCGTCACACCGGTCGCCCGGGCGGACTGCGGTCCACCCCCTATGGCGAACTGCTGGACAATGACCCGCGCAAGGCCGTTGAGCTCGCGGTCTGGGGCATGCTGCCCAAGAACCGCCTGTCGCGTCAGCTCCTGAAGAAGCTGAAGGTCTATTCGGGCCCCGAGCATCCGCATGCTGCCCAGCAGCCGGAGCCCTATCAGATCACCCAGATCGCCCAGTGAAGCCGGGAGAGAACACCATGTCCGAAAACGTTGCAGAAGAGACTGAAAACCTGGGCGAAGAGGTGGCTTCGTTCACCGAGGGCGACCGCGAGATCGCCTATCGCTCCGAGTCCGGTGCCGCCGCCGGTCAGGCCGAGCCGGGCGCCCGCCCCGCCGTCGTCGCCCCCGGTGCTGCCACCGGCCGTCGCAAGCAGGCCGTGGCCCGTGTCCGGATCATCCCCGGCAATGGCCAGTGGACCATCAACGGCCGCACCCTGGAGGACTATTTCCCCAACAAGGTGCACCAGCAGCTCGTGTCCGAGCCCTTCGCGACCGCTGCCGTCGAGGGTTCCTATGACGTCATCGCGCTGATCCATGGTGGCGGCATCAGCGGCCAGGCCGGCGCCATGCGTCTCGGCGTGGCCCGCGCGCTCAACGCGGTGGACGCCGAGGCGTCCCGTCCGGCGCTCAAGAAGGCCGGCATGCTGACCCGCGATGCGCGGATCAAGGAACGCAAGAAGGCGGGCCTCAAGAAGGCGCGCAAGGCTCCGCAGTACAGCAAGCGCTGATCCCGTGGGCCGCTATTTCGGGACCGATGGTGTCCGGGGTCGGGCCAACAAGGACCTGACGGCGGAGTTGGCGCTCGATCTGTCGGTGGCCGCTGCGCATGTGCTCGGCGAGGCGGGAGCCTTCGCCGGGCACCGGCCGACCGCCGTGGTCGGCAGGGACCCGCGAGCCTCGGGGGAATTCCTCGAGGCCGCGGTCGTTGCGGGTCTGGCGTCGGCCGGGGTCGACGTCATCCAGCTCGGTGTGGTGCCGACGCCGGGTGTGGCGTACTTGGTCGGCAACACCGGCGCCGACCTCGGCGTCATGCTCTCGGCGAGCCACAACCCGGCACCGGACAACGGGATCAAGTTCTTCGCGCGCGGCGGCAGCAAGCTCGACGACGCCGTGGAGGACGCGATCGAGGAGCACCTGGGTCAGGAGTGGCAGTTGCCGCAGGGCGCCGATGTCGGGCGCATTCGGCAGGACCACGACCTGGTGGACTCCTATGTCGATCACCTCGTCAACAGCCTCGGTGATGTCCGGCTGAAGGGGATCAAGGTCGTGGTGGACTGCGCGAACGGTGCGGCCTGCCAGACCGCGGTCCAGGCCTTCTCCCAGGCTGGCGCGGACGTGGTCGCGATCCACGCAGACCCGGACGGGCACAACATCAATGCCGACTGCGGATCCACCCACATGGCAAGCCTGCAGGCGGCGGTGCTCGAGCACCGGGCCGATCTCGGCATCGCGCTCGACGGGGATGCCGACCGATGCCTGGCCGTGGACGCGACCGGCGAGATCGTCGACGGCGATCAGGTGCTGGCGGTGCTGGCGCTCTCCATGCGGGAGGCCGGCAAGCTCGTCAACGACACCGTCGTGGCGACGGTGATGAGCAACCTCGGTTTCGTGAACGCGATGACCGAGGCGGGCATCCGGGTCGACCAGACGAAGGTCGGGGATCGCTATGTGCTCGAGTCCATGAAGGCCAACGGGTTCACCCTCGGCGGGGAGCAGTCGGGTCACGTGGTCATGAGCGAGTACGCGACCACCGGCGACGGCGTCCTCACCGGTCTGCACCTCATGGGCCGGATGGCCGTCACGCGCCAGTCCCTGCGGGAACTCGCCGGTGTCATGCAGCGGCTGCCGCAGGTGCTGATCAACGTGCCGGACGTCGACAAGCACCGAGCCGGGATCGAACCCAACCTGGTGCGAGCCGTGCAGGCGGAGTCCCGGGAACTCGGCCGGACCGGCCGCGTGCTGCTGCGCCCTTCGGGCACCGAGCAGCTCGTGCGGGTCATGGTCGAGGCCGAGACCGATCAGCGCGCCCGCGAGGTCGCTGAGCGCCTCGCGGATGCTGTGAAGATGCATCTGGCGCTCTGAGCGAGCGAACCGTGCACTGAAAAGGGACCGTCCCAGCCGGGGCGGTCCCTTTTCGTTGGCTGCACACCAAGCACGCCGGTCGACGCAGGAGTCAGATGAAGATCGTCTGCGCGCCGGCGCTGATGTCGATGAAGTCAGCGGCGCTGATGACGCCCTCGACGGCCGGGTGCAGGTCCGCCTCGATGATCTTCATCATGTCGAAGGTGAGGCGGCAGGCATACATGTGCACCCCGGCCGCGGCCATCAGATCCAAGAACTCGGGCACGTCCGGGATGTCGAGATCGGCCATCTGCTTCTTCATCATGCGCGTGGCGAACCCAGTCATGCCCGGCAGTTGCCCCATGACCTGAGGCATCGACACATGCTCCAGGCCCGGCCGCAGGCGACCGAGCTCGGGCATGTGCATGGCGGTGTTGCCGAGCATCGTGAACTTGAGGTTCTTGTTGGTTTTGCGGTTGATGATGTCGAGGCCCCAGAACGTGAAGAAGATGTGGGTCTCGACGCCCTCGCCGGCGGCCGAGTTGCCGAGGATCAACCCGGGATAGGCCATGTCCAGGTTGCCCTTCGAGCAGATCAGCGCCATCTTGCGGGGGCCGGCGGGCGCTCCGGCCCGGTCCGCCTGTTCGGCCTGATCGGCATCGGTGCTCGCCGCGGGACGGCGGGCAGCCGGGTCGGGGCCGAAGTCGGGAAGGATGAAATCGTCGGGGATGGTTCGCACAGTGGTCTCCTTGCTGCGGCGGGCTCAGACGCAGCCGACGGGCTTGCGCAGGCCGGCCAGATAGGACATCTTCTTGGCGGGCTTCACCGGGAACAGGGCGAACAGGTCCTTGACGTCGAACCCGCCGACCGCCTGCATCCGCCGCAGTGTCGGGGTGACCCCGGTCTCCGCGGAGTCCTCGCGCATGAAGCGCAGCGGCGCCCAGTGGGCTTCCGTCAATTCCTCGATCCCGAGAAGGGGGGCGAGCAGGGCGGCGAGCTCTTCGTCCCATTCGTCGCGGTTGACGAAAAAGCCCTCCGAGTCGACCTCGAAGCTGCGCCCGTCGATGGTGTTGGTGGGCACGGTGATCTCCTTTTGTGATGCGGTGTCGGTCAGCTGGTGAGGGCGGGCAGTCGCTTGCCGCGCATGGACATCACCGTCGGCACCGGCAGCGGTCGCCCGGGCAGCAGCAGGTGCCAATAGATCTGCTCGAACGCGAGCTTCCCCAGGTGATTGAGGCGAGACTCACCCAGAAGCCGCAGCGGGCCCACCCCGGGATAGGGGAAGACGCCCGTCAGCGGCTCGGTCTCATAGTTGAAGTCCAGGAGCAGCCCCTTGCCCCGGCCGGTCTCGACGAAGCAGTTGGCGTGCCCGTCGAACAGGCTTGTGAGCGGCTTTCCCTCGACGGCCAACTCGAAATTCTCCGCGAAGTGGTCGACCTGGAAGTGGGCGACCGAACCGGCCTTGGAGGTGGGCACGTTGCTGGCATCGCCGATCACGAAGATCCGCTCGTCGGCCTCGCTGCGCATGGTGTGCTTGTCGACCGGCACGAACCCCATGTCATCGCCGAGGCCGGAGTCGATCACGAACTGCTGCCCCATGTTGGGCGGCACGGTGACGAGCAGATCGAACGGCAGCTCACGGCCGTCGAAGGCGACCAGACGCTTCGATTCCGGATTCACCCGTTCGACCGCGAAGTCGGCGGCCAACCGCACGCTGCGGTCGTCGAGGAGCCCACCCAGCGCCGCCGAAGCGACCGGTTTGGTGAACGCTCCGTCGAGTGGGGTGACATAGGTGATGTCGACCTTGTGCCGGATTCCACGCCTGCGGAAGAAGTCATCGGCCAGGAACGCGAACTCCAACGGAGCGACCGGGCATTTGATCGGCAGCTCGCTCACGTGGACCAGCAGACGTCCACCCTCGAACGCCGCCAGGGCATCGCGCAGCGCGGTCGCGCCCTCGAGCGTATAGAAATCGAACGCGGACGCCTGCCGGGGCTCCGCCGACTCTGCGTACCAGATCGACGGATCCGTCAGGCCCCGCACCTGCTCCGGGCGCGGTCGAGTGCCCGAGGCGATCACAAGCCAGTCGTACGCGAGAGCGCGGCCGTCGGTCAGGAGCACGCTGCGGGCGGCGGAATCGACGCGCGAGATCTCGCCCTCGACGAAGATCACGCCGTCGGCCAACTGTGCCCGGCGGGACTTCTCCACCCGCTGGGGTGCATAACTGCCGAAGGGCACGAACAGATAACCCGGCTGATAGTGGTGGCGGTCATCCACGTCGACCACCGTCACCTGCCAGGACGCATCCAACTGGGCCCGCAACCGGTTGGCGACCATCGTCCCTGCTGTGCCGGCGCCCAGGATGAGCAAGTCAGTCATGCCCTCGACGATACCCATGTGGGTATATCCGGGAAAGAGATCGATCATGTGCCACTGGTCACAGGACCAAGCGTCGCGCTAGATCTTGCGGATCCGCACCCACTTCACCTCGTGATTCTCGCCCTTGCGCAGGATCGCCGTCGCCCGACCTCGGGTCGGGCGGATGTTCATGGCCAGATTCGGCCCGTTGATGGTGTCCCAGATCTCCTCCGCGCGGTGTCGGGCCTCGCGGTCGGTCATCTCGGCGTACCGCCGGAAGAACGACCGCGGATCGCGGAAGGCGGTCTCGCGGAGGGACATGAACCGGTTGAGGTACCAGCGCCGAATATCGGCGTCGGCGGCATCGACATAGACCGAGAAGTCGAAGAAGTCGCTCAGCGCGAGACCGGTCGTCCCGTCGGACCGGATCCGCGCGGGCTGCAGCACGTTGAGGCCTTCGACAATCAGGATGTCCGGCCGGCGCACGACGATCTTCTCGCCCTGGACGATGTCATAGACCATGTGCGAATAGACCGGCGCCTGCACCTCGGCGAGCCCTGACTTCACGTCCATCACGAACCGCTGCAGCGACCGCCGGTCATAGGACTCCGGGAAGCCCTTGCGGTGCAGGATGTTGCGTCGCTCCAGCTCGGCGTTCGGCCACAGGAACCCGTCGGTTGTGATCAGCTCCACCCGGGGGTGCTCGGGCCATCGCGCCAACAGTGCCTGCAGGATGCGGGCCGTGGTGGACTTGCCCACCGCGACGGACCCGGCCACCCCGATCACGAACGGCGTGCGGTGGGAGTTGATCCGCAGGAAGTGGTTGGTGGAGCGATAGAGCTCGCCGGTGTGATGGACATACATCGACAGCAGCCGGGTGAGCGGCAGATAGACCGCCTCGACCTCACTCAGGTCGGTCGGGTCGCCCGTGCCTCGCAGTTGGCGCAGGAGCGGCTCATCCAGGGTCATCGGCACCCGCGGTGCCATGGCTGCCCAGTCCGCGCGGCTGCGCTGCACATAGGGGCCTGTCAGCTCGCCACTGTGCACGGGCGTCGGGACGTCGACGGGCCTTGGGGCGGTGCCGTTGTTGCCCGGCGGCGCGGCGTCGGTGCGCACGGGGGACGGGGGAGATGCCTCGGTGTCTGCGTCAGACATGGTTGCATTCTGCCCCACCGGCTCCGTGGCGCTAGCCTTTCCGGCATGTGTGGAATCGTGGGATATGTCGGCACCAAGTCGGCTCAGGAGGTGGTGGTCGATGGTCTCCGGCGGTTGGAATACCGCGGTTATGACTCCGCCGGCGTCGCACTCGTCGCGGACGGCGCCATCGCCTCGGCCAAGAAAGCGGGCAAGCTCGCCAACCTGGAGAACGAGCTCGCCGCCCTCCCGCTGCCCGCCTCCGGCACCGGCATCGGGCACACCCGCTGGGCCACGCATGGCGCGCCCAACGACATCAACGCCCACCCGCACGTGTCCCGCAGCGGACGGGTCGCGCTGGTCCACAACGGGATCATCGAGAACTTCGCCGCGCTTCGCACCGAGCTCGAGGCCGACGGCCTCACAATGACCTCGGAGACCGACACAGAGGTCGTGGCGCAGCTCCTCGGGCGTGAGGTCGACGGGGGAGCAGACATCGCGGAGGCGTTGCGCACCGTCTGCCGCCGCCTCGAAGGTGCCTTCACGATCGTCGCGGTCGATGCGCAGGCACCCGGTCGCGTCGTCGCCGCCCGTCGCAACTCGCCGCTGGTGGTCGGCTTGGGCGAGGGCGAGAACTTCCTCGGCTCCGACGTCGCCGCGTTCATCTCCCACACTCGCGAAGCGGTCGAGCTCGGGCAGGACCAGATGGTCGAGATCACCGCCGACGACTGGCAGGTCACCGACTTCGACGGCAACCCCGCGACGACGAAGCGCTATCACGTGGACTGGGATCTCTCGGCCGCACAGAAGGACGGCTTCGACTGGTTCATGCGCAAGGAGATCCACGAACAACCGCGGGCGCTGGCCGACACGCTCCTCGGTCGATATGCCGAGGACGGCTCCCTCACCCTCGACGAGATCCGCATCGCGGTCTCCGAGCTGCGCAGCATCCAGCGCATCGTGATCATCGGCTGCGGCACGGCGCACTACGCGGGCATGGTCGCGAAATACGCCATCGAGCACTGGACCCGCATCCCCTGCGAGGTCGAGCTCGCAAGCGAGTTCCGCTATCGCGACCCGATTGTCGGCCCGCAGACCCTCGTGGTCGCTATTTCGCAGTCGGGCGAGACCGCGGACACTCTCATGGCGATCCGGTACGCCCAGGAGCAGGGCTCCAAGGTCCTCGCCATCTGCAACACCAACGGCTCGACCATCCCGCGGGAGTCGAACGCGGTGATCTATACGCACGCCGGCCCCGAGATCGGCGTGGCCTCCACCAAGGGCTTCCTCACGCAGGTGCTCGCCTGCTATCTGCTCGGGCTCTATCTGGCCCAGGTCAAGAACACCAAGTTCGGCGACGAGATCGCCGCGGTCATGAGCGAGCTGGAAAGCATGCCGGACAAGGTCCAGCAGGTCCTGGATGCCCAGCAGCAGGTGCTCGGCCTGGCCGCCGAGTTCTCCGACAACCCGTCGGTGCTGTTCCTCGGCCGGCATGCGGGTTATCCGGTCGCGCTGGAGGGCGCGCTCAAGCTCAAGGAACTGGCGTACATCCACGCCGAGGGCTTCGCCGCCGGTGAGCTCAAGCACGGCCCGATCGCCGTGATCGACCAGGACCTGCCGGTCTTCGTGGTCGTCCCGCCGCGAGGCCGCGACATGCTGCACGACAAGACGGTCTCCAACATCCAGGAGATCCGCGCCCGCGGGGCCCGGACCATCGTGCTGGCCGAGGCGGACGACCAGACCGTCGCGCCCTACGCCGACGTGCTCATCGGTCTGCCCAAGGTGTCCACTTTGCTGCAGCCGCTCGTCGCGACCGTTCCGCTGCAGATCTTCGCCTGCGAACTTGCCACCGTGAAGGGGCACGACGTCGACCAGCCGCGGAACCTGGCCAAGTCCGTGACCGTGGAGTGAGCGCCCGGCGTCGCACCCAGGTCTCGTTCGGTGGGGGCTGGGGAACCATCCATCGACAGCCGCACACGGGGCTTCCGTGGTCGCGGGGATTCACGGTCTACGTCCCCTATGGCCTGCGCCGCACATCGCCGGCCCCGTTGCTGATGGCGCTGCACGGCTGCAATCAGACCGCCGAGGATTTCGCCGCCATCACGCGCTTCAACCAGCTCGCCGACCGCCACCAGTTCCTGGTGGTCTATCCGGAGCAGGCGCGCATCAACAACGCTCAGCGGTGCTGGAACTGGGCGCAGGCCCAGAACCAGACGCGCTATGGCGGTGAACCCGGCAGCCTCGCGGGCATCGTGCAGCGGATGATCAAGGACCGCACCCGGTGGCGGGTCGATCCTGCCCGCGTCTATGCGGTGGGGATGTCCGCAGGCGGCACGATGGCGATGACGCTCGGAGCGACCTATCCGGACCTGTTCGCCGGCGTCGGTGTCCATTCCGCGCCGCCCTTCAAGTCCGCCGCCACGCCCGCCCACGCCCTGAGCGCCATGCAGGGGCTCCTGCTCCCGCCGCCACCGCCGCGGCTTCCGCAGACGCAGGTCCTGCCGCCGACGGTTGTCTTCCAGGGCACGCTGGACGGCACTGTGTGGCCCAAGAACGCCCAACGGATCGCCGACCAGTGGCTCGCCCATCATGACCAGGCGGCCGGGATCGGGATGCGCCGAAGGGTCGGCGACCCCCGGGCGGTGCGACGGCCCATGGCGAGCCCGCACACCCGGACCAGCCGGCGCGGCTATTCGGTGCGCCGGTGGCAGGCCGGCCGCGAGCGGATGCTCGAGCTGTGGCTCGTCGACGGCCTCGGGCACGCATGGTGCGGCGGCGCCGGGGACTTCGCGTTCAGCGACCGGCGCGGCCCGCGCGCGAGCACCGAGATGTGGCGCTTTCTGAGCAAGCACTCCCTGCCGGTCTGACGCCGTGCGCGTTCGGAGCCCGCGAGCCGCGTACTAAGTTGGACACGTGATCACCGGGATTGGCGTCGATGTATGTGAAGTAGCCCGCTTCGCTCGCGCCTGCGAGCGCCGGCCGGGATTCGCCCGCCGCTGGCTGACCGACGCGGAAGCGTCCATGCCGATGCACTCGCAGGCCGCCCGCTATGCGGCGAAGGAGGCGCTCGCCAAAGCGCTCCGCATCGAACGCGGTCTCGGCTGGCACGACGCGGAGGTGGTCTTCGACGAATTCGGCCGGCCGTCGTTCGTCATCAAGGGCTCGGTCCAGGCACGCGCCGATGCACTCGGCGTCACCCGCATCCATGTGTCGCTCTCCCACGACGCGGGCATCGCCACAGCGTTCGTAGTGTGTGAAGCATGAAGTACGCCTTCTCCACCGACGCGATCCGCGCCGCCGAGCAGGAGGTCATGGCGGTCGTCGGCGATCACGCCCTGATGCAGATCGCTGCCCGCGGGCTTGCCGTCGCGTGTGCGCAGCGGCTGCGCAGGCGCCTGGGTCGGGTCACGGGCGCTCGGGTGCTGATCGTCGTCGGGCCCGGCAACAACGGCGGCGACGGGCTGTTCGCGGGCGCCCACCTGGCGCGACGGGGAGCCGGCGTGCTCCTGCTGAGAATCACTGATCGTGCTCATCCCGACGGCTGGCGAGCGGCCGTCGCGGCCGGGGCGCGGGAGCTCGACCTCGAGGCTGCCGTGCGCGCGATTCCCGACACGGATCTGGTCGTCGATGCGGCGTTCGGCATCGGCGGGCGCGATGGCGTGAGCGGCCCTCTCGCCGAGGTGGCGGCGGCCTGCCGCGGGGTGGCGGATGTCATTGCGGTGGATCTGCCGTCGGGGTTGGGCGTCGAGACAGTACGCCCGGCTGCCGCGGTGTTCGAGGCCGACGAGACCGTCACGTTCGGCGCGTGGAAGCCGAGCCTCCTCGTGACCCCTGCCCGCGAGGTCGCGGGCCGTGTGACCTTCGTCGACATCGGACTCGAGCCGCGCGACCCCCTGCTCGCCCAGTGGGAGGCCGCCGACGTCGCGGGGGTGTGGCCGTTCCCGACGAGCCGGACGGACAAATATGCGCGCGGGGTCGTCGGCCTCGACGCCGGGTCGGCGGACTATCCCGGCGCCGGTCTGCTGGCGCTCGGCGGCGCCGTGCACGCAGGCGCCGGCATGGTGCGGTTCCTCGGGTCGGAGGCGTTGCGGGACACCGTCGTCGCGCAGTTTCCCAACGTTGTGCATGGGCCGGGACGGTGTCAGGCGTACCTTGCGGGACCAGGCTGGGGACCCCGCAACGACGGGCCGGCGGCGCTCGCGCGGGTGCTCGAGACCGGTGCGCCGAGTGTCATCGACGCCGACGCGATCGGGATGCTGCCTGATCGTGTGGACGAGCATGTGCTGCTCACCCCGCACGCGGGCGAATTGGCACGGCTCCTGGGCGTTGAGCGGGCCGATGTGGAGGATGATCCTGTCGGTCACGTCCGGGAAGCGGCCGACCGGACCGGTGCCACCGTGCTGTTGAAGGGCGCGACGCAATATGTCGCCCAGCCGGGCGAGTTCTGCGTGCACGTCCCCGTGCAGGGACCTGCGTGGACGGGTCAGGCCGGCTCGGGCGACACGCTCGCGGGCGTGTGCGCGGCACTGCTCGCTGCCGGCCTGGACACCCGGACCGCGGCCGTCGCCGGCGCCTCGGTGCAGGCGATCACTGCCCGCAGCCATCCCGGACCGCACCCGCCGCAGGTGATCGCCCGTCGCCTGCCCGACACGATTGCCGAGCTCGAATGGCTCGCCCAGGAGGCCCCGCTGTGACCAACCCCGTGACGGCCGTGATCGACCCGGCGACCGCCTCCGCAGAGATCGACCTTGCCGCGTTCAGCCGCAATGTCCGCGCCCTCGCCGGGCATGTGGCGCCGGCGGAGCTGATGGTCGTGGTCAAGGCCGACGCCTACGGCCACGGCATGATGCCGTGCGCCCGGACCGCCAGGGCGGCCGGGGCCAGCTGGCTGGGGGTTGCGACTCCCGGTGAGGCTCGCGTTCTGCGCGAGGCCGGCGACACCGGCCGACTGTTCTGCTGGCTGTTCGGGGAGGACGAGGATCTGGTCGCGCCGATCGCGCTCGACATCGATCTCGGGGTGCACCATCCGGCGCAGCTGTCGCGCGTCGTCGCGGCCGCGGCCGCGGCGGGCCGGATCGCGCGGGTCCACCTCAAGATCGACACCGGGCTGTCCCGCAACGGTTGCCCGCCGGTGCTCTGGGACGACCTGTGCAGTGACGCCCGGGCCGCGCAGGAAGCGGGTGCCGTCGAGGTCGTCGCGGTCTGGTCGCACTTCGCGGCGGCCGATGAACCCGAGCATCCTGCCAACCCGATGCAGATCGCTGCCTTCCATGCCGCGGTCGACCGGGCCCGCGCTGCCGGGTTGGCGGTGCCGATCCGGCACTTGGCCAATTCGGCAGCGGCGCTCGGCATGCCGGATGCGCGGTTCGAGCTGGTCAGGGTCGGGATCGCCGCCTATGGGGTGGATCCCGCGGACGGGGAGCTGGCCGAGCAGGCCGGCGTACCACTCGATCCCGTCATGCGCCTCCGCGCCCACCTCATCGCGACTCGCGCGGTAGCGCCGGGGACCGCGGTGTCTTATGGCCATCGCTGGGCGGCCGACGATGCGACGGTGCTGGGGTTGGTGCCCTTGGGGTACGCCGATGGCATCCCACGCGCAGCCTCCGGCTGGGGCACCGAACCGGGTGCTTCGGTGGCCGTCGCCGGACGCCGCGCGCCGATCGCGGGCACCGTGTGCATGGACCAGTTCGTGGTCGATCTCGGGCCGGACGCGCGCGAGGAGGCGGGCGACGAGGTCACCCTGTTCGGGGGTGCTGATTCGCCGAGTGCGTCCGACTGGGCTCGGGTTTGCCGCACGATCGGCTATGAGATCGTGACGCGAATCGGCAACCGGGTCCCGCGGAGGTATTCCGGAGGCGCACAGTGAGCACCCGCCGATCCAGAAACCCGTCCCGGCTCGCCCAGGGGGCCGGCTTGGTGACCGGCATTGCGGCACTCGCCGCCGGTGCGGTCGCGGCCGGCTTCGAGATCGAGCGGCGTGTCGTCGGGCAGATCTTCAAGAAGGACCGGGAGGCGCTTCCCGAACGGGAGCCATTCTTCACCCTCCGGGCGCCGGGGCCCGACGTCGTCACGCGCGACGGGGTCAGGCTGCATGTGGAGGTCGACCAGCCCGATGTCCGCCTTCCGCTCGCCGAGCGCGGCGTGACGATCGTGATGGTGCACGGCTATGTCCTGTCTCTGCACTGCTGGCATTTCATGCGCAAACACTTCCGCGGGCGACACAAGATCGTCCTCTACGACCAGCGGTCGCACGGGCGGTCGGGACGGTCGGCGGCCAAGCGGTGCCGCGTACGCCACCTCGCCCGCGACCTCAAGCTGATCCTCGACGAGACGACCGCCCAGAACGAGCCCGTGGTGCTGATGGGGCATTCCATGGGCGGCATGACGATCATGGAATTCGCCGCGCGCTATCCGGATCTGATCGGCACCAAGGTCGTCGGGGTCGCGCTGCTCAACACCTCCGGCGGCAACATGAAGAACCACTCGATCGTGAAGGGCATCCCCGGTGAGTTGTTCCCACGGCTGGTCGAGCCGTTGATGGCAGGGCTCAACCGGATCCCGACCGTCGTGGAGAAGAGTCGGAAGGCGAGCTCCGATGTGGCGTATGTCGTCACCAGGCGGGGTGGCTTCGGATCGCAGGTGCCGGGGGAGCACGTCGATTTCCTCAGCGAGATGATCTCGCTGACACCACTCGATGTGGTCGCCGATTATTATCCGGCGTTTGCCGAATTCGACGGTGGCAAGGGTCTTGAGCGGCTCACCGCTGTTGAAACCGCGGTGCTCGCCGGGGAGACGGATCAGATCATCCCCGTTGAGCATGCGTACAAGATCCTCGAGGCGCTTCCGGGAGCCGAGTCGCTGATCGTCCCCGATTCGGGGCATATGGGGATGATCGAGCATCACGTGCAATACAACGACGTCCTGCAGCGGCTGGTGGACCGCGCCGAACGGACGCTGCGGCAGCGAAACGGCGGCTGAGGCGCCTCGTTCAGAGCGCCCGCAGCTCTGCTGCGCTGAGGTCGCCGAGCCCGAGGGACTCGAGCGTCCTCGCCTGCTCGGCGCGGAAATCACGCCCGAGAACCACGTCGGTGATCTGGATGACGGCATCCATCACGGGTGTCGGGACGCCCAGACGCACCGCCAGATCCGTGAGGAAGACGAGACCGTAGCCGACGTCCTCGGTCAGATAGCGGTGATCGAGTTGGCCCTGGGCTCCGATGCCGAGAAAGCCCGGCGCTGTGGAATAGCCGGTCGAATAGTTCTCGAGGGACATATATCCCTGACGCACCCCGAGCGCCGGCTCCGACAGCACGGGCACCTCCAGGGCCGCCGCGATGGCAAGCCGCTCGCGGTCGACCGCTTCGATCAGACGGCCCACGCCCTCGGTCACGCCCTCTTCATAGAACAGGAAGTCACCGCCCCGATCGATCGGGCCGGCGTTGAGGAGGCTGACCGCGGGATGGATGACGGGGTTGCCGTTCTGCAGTGTCGTCTGGAGGACCGAGTCGGCCTTCTCGAGCGGCCAGACGTCCTCGACCATGGCGAACAGTGCGTCAGTGTCGGTCTGCGGCGTGGCCGCCAGATAGGTGGCGCGGTCCAGCCGGTGGAAGATATTGATCTGCGCGGGACCGGAGATGCGCACGGCGTAGGGCAGGGTGCTGGTCTCGCCGACGATGACGCCGCTGTCCGGGCCCAACCCGGCGAACTGGCGGAACGTGAGCGCTCCGGCGCACGAGCTCGGGCACACGAGGACCGCCATGCCGGGCTGGAGATGATCGCGGCACACCTCGGCCATGGGCGGGGTGGCGAAGGCGGGCCCGACCACCATCACGAGGTCGGCGCCGGCCAAGGTGGCAGCGATGTCATGGCTCGCGGACACGGGGGCGAAGCCTTCGAGGGCCCCGGTCGAAGTGATGCCGCCGGCAGCGGCCACCGCCGCGATCTGCGCGCCGAACTCGGGCAGATCGAACAGCGCGACCTCTCGCCCCTTCATCGCCAATTCGAATGCACAGGCCAACCCACCGTTGCCCGATCCGAGCACTGCAACTTTCATGACGCCTCCCTTGCCGCATGGTCAGCAGCAGCCTAGTCAGTGGCTGTTCACTTCCGGCGGCAGATGCACAACGGCCCCGGCACGCAGGTGCCGGGGCCGTTCTGACTATCTGCTGTGATCAACGCTGCTCGTGCTGCGCCGCGTTCTCCTTGGCACGCTCGATCTCGGCGGCCCGTTCCTTCGCAGCCTCCTCGGTGAGCCGTGCACCGGCTTCGGCGTCCCGGGTCAGGTTTTCGCCGGTCTCGGGGTCGAACACGTGCAGTTTGCGGGTGTCCATCCAGATCTCGGCGGAGTCGCCGCCGCGGATGCGGCTGGTCGAGTCGAGCGCGACGACGACCTGCGGCTGCATCTCGTCACCGTCGAGGTCCTTGGCGAGCTCGTCGAGCTTGCCCTTGACGGTCTCGTCGGGCTGATAGCGGATATAGCCGTACTGCTCGTTGCCGAGCCACTCGGTGTGGGTCAGGTCGGCCTGGAAGACCGTGCCCTTGTCCCGCACACCGTCGTCGACCAGCCTCGCGTCCTCGAAGTGTTCCGGCCGGACACCGAGGAGCACGATGTTCTTGCCCTCGGCGGCCCGATAGTGCCCCTCGGGGACCTCCAGGTCACCGAGCGGCGTGCGGAGCCTGCCGTTCTCCGCATGGGCCGGCAGGAAGTTCATCTCCGGAGACCCGATGAAGCCCGCCACGAAGAGGTTGATCGGCTGTTCATAGAGCTCGCGCGGGCTCGCGATCTGCTGCAGCACACCGCGCTTGAGCACCGCGACCCGGTCACCCAGCGTCATTGCCTCGGTCTGATCGTGCGTGACATAGACGGAGGTCGTGCCGAGCGTGCGCTGCAACTGGGCGATCTGCGTGCGCATCTGGCCACGCAGTTTGGCGTCCAGGTTGGACAGCGGCTCGTCGAACAGGAACGCGTCGGCCTCCCGGACGATCGCCCGGCCCATCGCCACGCGCTGCCGCTGACCACCGGACAGGTTGCCCGGCTTGCGCTCCAGATGCTCGTTCAGGTCGAGCATGTCTGCGGCCCGGCGCACCCGAGCGTCCAGGTCCTTCTGGTCGCCCTTGTTCTTGTTGAGCCGCAGCGGGAACGCGATGTTCTCATAGACGGTCAGGTGCGGATAGAGCGCGTAGTTCTGGAACACCATGGACAGGTTCCGGTCGCGCGGGGCGACCTCGTTCACGCGCTTGCCGTCGATGAGCAGGTCGCCGGACGTGATGTCCTCAAGGCCGACGATCATGCGCAGCAGCGTTGACTTCCCGCAGCCGGACGGCCCGACGAGGATGATGAACTCCCCATCCGCGATGTCGATGCTGACGTCGTTGATCGCGGGGAAACCGTCGTCGTATTTCTTGACCAGGTTCTTGCATTCGATGGTTGCCATGTTGGTTCGATCCTCCTGGGCTCAGCCCTTGACTGCACCCTGTGTCAGACCGGACACGATCTGACGCTGGAACAGCAGCACGATGATGACGACGGGAATGGTGACGATGATGGCGGCAGCGGAGATCGCGCCGGCCGGTTCCTCGAACTGCGAGGCGCCGGTGAAGAAGGCGAGTGCTGCCGGCACCGGACGGGCCGCCGACGTGGACGTCAGCGAGATGCCGTACACGAAATCGTTCCAGGCGATGAAGAAGGCGATGATCGCCGTGGTGAACACACCCGGGAGCGCCAGCGGAACGATCACCTTGGTGAAGGCCTGCCAGTTGGTTGCGCCGTCGACCTGTGCGGCCCGCTCCAGGTCCCAGGGGATCTGCTGGAAGAACGCGGTCAAGGTATAGATCGAGATCGGCAACGTCAGCGACAGGTAGGGGATGATCAGGCCGGGCCACGTGTCATACAGCCCGATCTGACGCCACAGGTTGAACAACGGGGTGACGATCGAGATCACCGGGAAGATCGAGACCGCCAGCGCGGAGGTCAGGATCAGGCGTTTCCCGGGGAAGTCGAGCCGGGCGATGGCGTACGCCGCGAAGGTCGCGAGCACGACCGCGATCGCCGTGGAGATAAGCGTGATGCCCAACGAGTTGACGAGCGCCGGCAGGAACAAGTCCTTGGCGTCGCCGGCGAAGATGGACTGATAGTTCTCCAGGGTCGGCGCCTTGGGCAGGAACGACCCGCCGCCCGCGAACTCCGACGACGGCTTGAACGAGTTGGCGAGGATCGACAGCACCGGCCCGAGCGCATAGATCAGCACGACGACCGCGATGACGCCCCACACGAGTCTGTTCTTGGTGGAATCCTTCATCACCGACCCCCTCCTCGACCGGCCAGGTCAACCTTGAAGCCCTTGATCGCGATGAAGCTGATCAGGATGACGCAGAGGAACAGCACGACCGACACGGCGGAACCCATGCCGATCTCCAAACGGCCGATCGACGTTCGATAGGCCAGCAACGACAACGTCTCGGTGCCATAGGCGCCGTTGGTCATGATGAAGATGTTGTCGAAGATCCGGAACGCGTCGAGCGCACGGAAGAGCACGGCCACCATGATGGCCGCCTTCATGTTCGGCAGGACGACCTTCGACATCCGCTCCCACCAGGTCGCGCCGTCGACCTTGGCGGCCTCGGTGAGCTCCCCGGGCACCTGGGCCAGGCCGGCCAGGAGCAGCAGCGAGATGAACGGGGTCGTCTTCCAGATCTCGGAGGCCATGATGACGAACAACGCCGGTCCGGTGGAGCCGAACCAAGCGGTGTCCTCGGCCACGAACGGCAGCCACGAGAACCAGTTGTTGATATAGCCGGTGTTGATGTCGAACGCATAGAACCAGGCGAACGCCGACACGACCGTGATCGTGCCGTAGGGCACCAGGATCGCGGTGCGCAGCGGGCCGCGCAGGGACTTGATCGCGTTGTTCATCACCAGGGCCAGGGCGAAGCCGAGCACCAACTCGACGGCCACCGTGATCACCGTGATCAGGATGGTGATGCCGAGGTCATACCAGAACACCGAGTCGGTCAGGATCACGCCGTAGTTGCCCAGCCCGACGAACTCCCGGTCTCCGGGAGCGGTCAGTCGGAATGAGAACAGCGAGTCATAGATCGCCTGCAGGATCGGATACATCGTCACCAGCAGCATCAGCACGAACGCGGGCCCGGCGAGGATCCACCCCAGCCGGGTTTCCGCCTTCGCCCGTTCACTCTTCACGGGCTTGCCGGCACGGCCGCGCTTCTCCAACGCGCCGGACCGTTCGGTTTCCGGTGAATCCGCCGCGCGTGCGGGGCGGGATTCCACGCTCTCAGTCACAGCAATCTCTCCCCTCGGAGGACTTCGGAGATGAAGGACTCGGTGGCCGCGGGGGTGTTCTCGCCGACGGCCTCGGCCGGGGTCCAGCGCTGCTGCACAGCGGTCGAGACCTCGTTGTAGTACTGCGTCTGCGGACGCGGCTTGGCCATCTCCAGCGATTCGCGGATCTCCGGGGCCATCGGGAACTTCTCCTTGACCGCAGCATCGTCATAGGCCGCGGTCTTCGCGGCCGGGTTGCCGTTGCTCTCGAAATAGAAAGCCTGGTTGTCGACCGATGCGATGCAGGTGATCGCCTCATAGGCAAGCTCGGGATGCTGGCTCTCCGAGCCCACACCGAGCATGATGCCGCCGAGCGGCGGAGCGGTCTCCTGATCGGCCGTCACCCGCGGATAGAGCGCCCAGCCGATGTCGTCCATCAACTCGGGTTTGGACGACTCCGTGGCCGGCCACACGAACGGCCAGTTCACCATGAAGGATCCCTTGTCGCTCTGGAAGGTCGCCATGGAGGCGCTCTCGTCGGCGGTGCTGAGACCGGGACCGCCCAGACCGTCGCGACCGATCGTGCCGATGATGCGAGCGGCCTCCTGACCCGCGGGGGTGTCGATGCCGAGCTCCACCTCGTCCTTGCCGGCGCCCGGGTTCTCGATGATGCCCTGCCCCTGGGATTCGTAGAGCGCGTTGACCCACACAGTCATGGATTCGCTGCGGACGCCCTGGACACCCAGTTGGGTCTCCGTCTCGCGGGCTGCGTCCATGATCTGGTCCCAGGTCACGGGCTGGGTCATGTCGAGGCCGGCTTTCTCGGCGACCGACTTCCGATACCACAACAACTGGGTGTTGGCCCAGAACGGGACTGCGACGACTTGGTCCTTCCAGGTGGCGCCGGCAAGGGCGCCCTCCACGACGTCCTTCGTCGTCTCGTCGATCACGTTCTGGGGAACGGGGGCAAGGAATCCCGGTTCGGCCAACTCGGGCACGAACGGGGGGTCCAGGCTCATGATGTCCATCGAGGAGTCGCCGGCTGCGAGACGCCGGGCGAGCTGCTCGCGCTGGGACGAAGCATCTCGGGGCAAGAGAGAGGTGGAGATCGCATAGCGGCCGCCCGATGCCTCGGTGCAGCGCTTGGCGATCTCGGCTTGGCCGCCATCGTCGGGGTTGATGTACCAAGTCAGCGTGGGGGCGCCGCCGTCGTCGCTTGCGCAGCCGCTCAATGCAGCGACTGCCAAGAACGAGGCGGCGAGCAGACCTGCCCCAACGCGGCGTCTTGACCGTCGGTGGTCACGCTCAGGGTGCATGGTTGAGCTCACTTCCTAGTGATCCTATGCGGGCAACATATCCATGGATCTGCTGGGGAAGGGCACTAGGGGGCACTGAATAGGGCATCGCAACCGCATCGTGACACTGCGGTCAGACCGCGGGCGTCTGCACCGCCCGAGGGCGAAAAGGTCCTAGTCCGGAGGCAGTCAGGCCACGCGGGCCAGTCGGCGGTGGGCCAAGATCGCTTCTTGGTAATGGCCCAGCAACTGCTCGCAGGTCGTCTCCCACGTGCGGTTCTCGACGGCTTCCCGAGCCTTGCGGCCGAACTCCGCGCGCTTGAAGTCATCACCCAGCAGGTCCCGCACGTGTCCCCGCATGCCGGCCAGGTCGCCGGGCGCATAGAGCCAGCCGGTGTGGGATGCGTCGATGAGGTCGATGGGTCCACCGCGTGCGGGGGCGATCGGTGGCACACCCGAGGCCTGAGCCTCCTGGATGGTCTGACAGAAGGTCTCGAGTTCGCCCGGCGCCACGAAGAGATCCATCGAGGCCAGCATCCGCGGCAGTTCGTCTCCGGTGAGTTGGCCCACGAAGACGGCGTGGGGAAGGATCTGGCGCAATTCGTCCGCCTTGGGCCCCTTGCCCACGACCACGGTGCGGGTGCCGGGCAGGTCCGCCAACACCTCGAGGTCCTCCACCTGCTTCTCCGGCGCGAGACGCCCGACATAGCCGATGAGCTTCTCGCCGTTCGGCGCGAGCTCACGACGCAGGGCCTCGTCCCGCTTCGACGGGTGGAAACGGGCGGAATCCACGCCCCGTCCCCACAGGCCCACCCGGCGTACGCCTGCCGACAGCAACTGCTGCCGCGCATAGGTCGACGGGGCCAGTGTCATGGTCGCCAGCTCGTGCACGGTCCGGAACCACTTCCACAGGAGCGGCTCGACGGCGGGCAGGCCATAGCGCGACGCATAGGACGGCACATCGGTCTGATAGATGGCGACGCTCGGCAGGCCGAGGCGCTGGCAGGCGAGGGCCGCCTGATGGCCCATGCCGATCGGGGCCGCCAGATGCACGACATCGGGACGGAAATCGGTGAAGATGCGCTCGAAGCGCCACTGCGGTGTCGTGGCGACCCGCACTTCGGCATAGCCGGGGAGTGCGACCGAGAGGACGCCGATGACCGGAAAGCCCGCGTACTCCTCCGGCAACCCAGCGGTCGCCGGAGCGATAACCATGGCTTCGTGGCCGTTGTCCCGCAGGTGTTCCAGGATCCGCATGACTGAATGCGTGACTCCGTTGACCTGGGGGAGGAACGACTCTGTGACAATCGCTACCCGCACCTCTCCAACGTAACCGCCACTTCGAGGACGTTGGGGGTCGGCGTGCCGACCTGTGACTGAACGCAGGGTGAACGTTCGGGCGCGAAATCGCCCCTGACGTTGGAGAATCCGTCATGCGGCACAGGATTTCTGTCACCCGTCATAGCGCTGGTAAACTCGCTCTGTCTCAATACGACACCCCTCTGCGCAGCGCAGTGCGGGAAGTTGGGTCAGCCCGGTTCGACCGGGGGCCCTGGGGATCGTCTCCCAAGCCCACTCTTCAATGATGGTGCGGATCGCCACGTGCGCTCCCGCCGCCACGACCGACCTTGATGCGGGTCTGTCTTCCATGGGCTCGGCCGCTGACGTATTCCTGCAGCGGACCGAGTGGTCCAGAAGATGGTGAAGACGTGTCCAAACGACCCGTGACCAAGATCAGAGGCAAGGCGAAGAGCTTCAAGGCGGACGGTACGCCCAAGAAGCGCTGGAGCGCGGCGGAGCGCGCCGCCAAAGGTCTGCCTCCGCGCAAGAGCGGTGGGCGTCCGCGCAACGAGCGGGACGGCGAGGGCTTCCGCGGCCAGCGCAGCGACCGGTTCGACCGGGGTGACCGGTTCGAGCGCGATCGCTTCGAGGGGAACGACCGTGACCAGCGTCGCGGTGACCGCGCCCGTGACGAACGCAGCCGCGACGACCGTGGTGGCCGGGACTGGCGCGAGGCGCCGCGGGGCGACCGCGGCCGGCGCTGGGACGACAATCGATCGAGCAATGACCGGCGCGACGACCGCTCGGGCGGGCGGGGCGACTCCCGCGGAGGCCGCTGGGAGGACCGCGGCGTCCGGCGCGAGTCCCGCTGGCAGGACCGTGACGATCGCAACCGGGACGATCGCAACCGGGACGATCGCAACCGGGGTGACCGCGGCCGACGAGACTTCGAGCGACGCGATCGCTGGGAGGACCGTGGCGACCGTGACGACCGCCGCTTCCGCGGCGAGGAGCGTCGTGAACACCGCGGCCCGGACAACCGACCGCGGCACAACCCGTCCTGGGAGGTCCGCGACCGCCGGCGCGAGGAACGGCGAGATCGCGACGACCGTGGCTTTCGCACCGAGCGGTCCGATGATCGCGGCTTCCGTGGTGACCGCGACGATTATCGGGGTCGGGATGACCGGGGATCATTCCGTGGGCGGGACGAGCGCCGAGGCGGTGGATTCGACCGTGATCGCGGAGAGCGCCGCGGGTTCGGCCGCCCCGAGCAGGACCGCGACGAATTCGACAGCGCTTCATCCGACCAGATGAGCTGGACCGCGACCGAGCTGGTGGACGTGGACGCCGATGCGGTGGCCGACGACGCCGGCTTCGCGGAACTGGGTGTGCCCAAGGCCCTTGTGGCCGCGCTCGAGCAGCAGGGGATCACCACCCCGTTCCCGATCCAGGCCGCCACCATCCCGGATGCGCTGGCCGGCAAGGACGTGCTGGGCCGCGGCCGCACCGGCTCGGGCAAGACCCTGGGCTTCGGTCTGCCGATGTTGGCCCGGCTCGCGAACGGCGAGGCCGCCCCGAGCGGCGCCCCGGGCGGCGTCGTGCTCGTGCCCACCCGGGAACTCGCCCTTCAGGTCGCGGACGTGCTGGCGCCGCTGGCCAAGGTCATCGGTCTGAGCACGACGCTCGTGGCCGGCGGCATGGCGTTCGGCCCCCAGATCAAGGCATTCGACCGTGGCGTGGATGTCGTGGTGGCCACCCCCGGCCGGCTCATCGACCTCATGGAGCAGGGTGTCGCGGACCTGTCGCAGGTTCAGGTCGCGGTGCTGGACGAGGCCGACCACATGGCAGATCTCGGGTTCATGACCGAGGTGACCACGATTCTCGATGCGATCCCCGTTGGCGGCCAGCGACTGCTGTTCTCTGCCACGTTGGACCGCGGGGTGGACCGGTTGGTGGAGAAATACCTGACCGATCCCGTCACCCATCAGGTCGATGAGGCCAAGGCCTCCGTCACGACCATGCACCACCACCTGCTGCACGTCCTGCCCCACGACAAGAACGCCGCCACTGCCGCTATCGCCAACCGCGAGGGCCGCACGGTCGTGTTCGTCCGCACTCAGCGCGGTGCTGATCGCGTCGCGGATCAGTTGCGGGAGGCCGGGGTGATGGCGGGCGCGTTGCACGGTGGCCTGACTCAGGGCGCCCGTGCCCGCATCCTCAAGGCGTTCAAGGAGGGCACGGTCCCGGTCCTCGTCGCGACCGATGTCGCCGCGCGCGGCATCCACGTCGACGAGGTCTCGATGGTCCTCCAGGTCGATCCGCCGATGGGCCCGAAGGACTATCTCCACCGCGCGGGCCGCACGGCGCGCGCCGGGCAGGAGGGTCATGTCGCGACGATCACGCTGCCGCACCAGCGCAAGCTGATGCGCCGCCTCACCGGCCAGGCCGGGGTCAAGGTCGAGCCGGTTCAGGTCCGTCCGGGCGATGCCCTGCTGAGCGACCTGACCGGTGCCCGTCTCCCGGAAGGCGAGCCGATCGCCGAGGAGACCTATCAGGCGCTCATCGCGCCCCCGCGCCCGGTCCGCAAGCGCGGGCCCCGCAAGAAGGGCTGGGGTCGGGACTCCTGGGACAACGAGCGCGGCGGTCGTGGTGGCCGCGGCGGGCGTTCCTTCCACCGGCGTGGCCCGCGGGACTGACGTCGTGGCGGAGCCGGAACTCGTCGAGCTCGGTCCCGAGGACCTGCCGTCGGTCACTGCCCTGCTGGGGGAGCGGCCGGCGGCGGAGTCGCGCTGGGTCGGCGTGAAGTTCGCCGAGCAACTGGTGGCTGCGGCCGGGTGGCTGGCCACCGACCACGGCGTGCGACTCCTCGGACCGGTCATCGACACCGGCATGCGCGATCAGGCGTTCGAGGACGCACTGATCGGTGCGGTCGAGGAGATCGCCGCCGAGGAAGCGGCGCTCTCCCAGCATCCGACCACAGCAGACATTCCGGTGATCGAAGCCAATGCCCGGGGCCCGCTGACCGTGGACCGGCTGCGGTCGCTCGGCTATCGCGGCGAGGTTCCGGTGCTGTGTCGCCGCTTGCCCGACCTGCTGGCCGTGCCCACCGCGGAGGCCATGCGCGCGCTCGGGCGTCACCTGGCCGGGCTGCTTCGGGCCGGCGATCTCGTGATCGCCACCGGCGATTTGGGGGCCGGCAAGACGACCCTCACCCAGGGCATCGGTGCGGGGCTGGGCGTCGACGAGCCCGTCACGTCGCCGACGTTCGTCCTGTCCCGCATCCACCCCGGCGCCGACGGCGCGCCCGACCTGGTGCACGTCGACGCCTATCGCCTCGCCGATTCCGACGAGGTCGACGACATCGACCTCGATCACGACCTCGACCGCAGCGTCACAGTCATCGAATGGGGCGCCGGACTGGCCGAGCAGCTGGTCGATCACCGCTTGGAGATCGACATCCGCCGCAGCGAGAACCCCGCCGACGAGAGCAGGCTCGTGATCCTGCGGCCGGTGGGGGAGCGCTGGGCGGGCGTCCGTCTCGTGCCCTTGGAAGGAACCGAGCAGTGACCCTCGTCCTCGGCATCGACACGTCGACCGACGTGCGCGTCGGCGTCGCCCGCGACGGTGAGATCCTCTCCCGTCGACACGTCGCCGACACCCGGCAGCACGTCGAACAGCTCATTCCGCTGACGCGGGCGGCACTGACCGACGCCGGGGCCGGGCTCGCGGACGTGGATCTCATCTGCGTCGGGCTCGGGCCCGGTCCCTTCACCGGACTGCGTGTCGGCATCGTCGCGGCGCAGACGCTGGCCTCTGTCCGCGGGATCCCGTTGCACGGCGTCTGCAGCCTCGACGTGATTGCCGCCGCGACCACCGGTCCCGCCGAGTTCGTCGTGGCTACGGATGCCCGGCGCAAGGAGCTCTATTGGGCCCGCTATGTGGTGGGCACGCCCCTCGCACAGAGGATCGACGGCCCCCACGTGACGGCCCCGGAGGACCTGCCACCCCTGCCGGTGGTCGGTCCCGGCGTGGCCGCGTACGCCGATCGCCTCCCCGCCCACGCCCAACCCGGCCCCGGGGACGAGACGGTGGATGCGGGCCTCCTGGCCGCCCTGGGCACCGCACTGCCGTCCGCCGGAAGCCAACCCCTCTATCTGCGGCGACCCGATGCCGCGGAGCCGACGCGGCGCAAGTCCGCCTTGGCGCGCACCCCCGTGCGACGCATCAAGAGGCCCCGCGCATGAGGCCCGCGCAACCGGACGACCTCAACCCGATCCTGGCGCTGGAGCACAGCGGCTTCCCGCCACGCGAACGCTGGAGCCGGGCGTCGTGGGCAAGCGAGCTCGAGGCCGACAACCGGATCGTGCTGGTCGAGGGCAGCGATGCGGTGACGGGTGTGGCGAGCGTTCAGCATGTCGGCGGGGTCGCCGAACTGAACCGCATCATCGTGGCGTCCGACGCGCGCGGCGCCGGACTGGGCCGGGCCCTGCTCGTGGCCGGGATCACCGCCGCCCGGGAGGTGGAGTGCGAGGAGATGTTGTTGGAGGTGCGCCACGACAACGCGCCCGCACTCGCTCTCTATGGCGCGAACGGGTTCGAGGAGATCGCGCGCCGGACCAACTATTACGGTGCCGGGATCGACGCGGTGATCATGCGGTTGGAACTGGAGGCGGACGATGAGTGAACCGTTGATCCTCGGGATCGAGTCCTCGTGTGACGAGACCGGGGTCGCCCTCGTGCGGGGGCGCGAGTTGCTGGCCAACGACGTCGCGTCGTCGGTCGACCAGCACGCGCGATTCGGCGGTGTGGTGCCCGAGGTCGCCAGCCGCGCCCATCTGGAGGCCATGGTCCCCACCCTCGAGCGCGCCTGCGCGGCCGCCGATGTCAGACTCGACGACATCGACGCGATCGCCGTGACGGCCGGTCCCGGGTTGATGGGCGCACTCGTGGTCGGCGTCTCGGCCGCGAAGGCGCTGGCGCTTGCGCTGGACAAGCCGCTCTATGGCGTGAACCACTTGGCCGCCCACGTGGCGGTGGATCTGCTGGAAGCCGGCGAACTGCCGGTGCCGGCGATCGCGCTGCTGGTCTCCGGTGGGCACACCTCGCTGCTGAAGGTCGACCATCTGACCGATGCGGGTGGCATCACCGAGTTGGGTGCGACGATCGACGATGCTGCGGGAGAGGCCTACGACAAGGTGGCGCGTCTGCTCGGACTCGGCTATCCGGGCGGCCCGATCATCGACCGGCTCGCAGCCGACGGGGACCCGAAGGCCATCAGGTTCCCGCGCGGCCTGACCGCGCGCCACGACCTCGAGAAACACCGCTTCGACTTCTCGTTCTCCGGGCTCAAGACCGCGGTCGCGCGGTGGGTCGAGACCGCCGAGTTGGCAGGCCGCGACATTCCGGTCGCCGACGTCTGCGCCTCGTTCCAGGAGGCCGTGTGCGATGTGCTGTCGGCGAAGGCCGTCGATGCATGTCGTGAGCACGGGATCCCGACACTGCTGCTCGGTGGGGGTGTCGCAGCGAACTCCCGGCTGCGTGGGCTGCTGAGGGAGCGGTGTGCCGAGCACGGCATCACGCTCCGGCGTCCCCGTCCCGGACTGTGCACCGACAACGGAGCGATGATCGCGGTGCTCGGGGCCGAGTTGATGAAAGCCGGGCGGTCCGAGTCGGGACTGGAGTTCGGCGCGGAATCCGGGCTGCCCGTGTCACGGGTGCTCGTCTGAGCCAAGCGGTCCCCGCGCGAGGCGGCAGTGCTGTCAGCGCGACCCGATGGGTGCGTTGATCTGCGCCAGGAATTCCCACATGGCATTGGGCCCGTGGAAACTGCTCAACGGGAAGTTGTGGGTCTCGTTCTCGACGGCAACCAGACGGACTGGATGCTCGCCGGCCCACTCGGTGATGTGCACGCGGTCCGGGCCGGCGATGGGCGTGGGCGGGCCGGCGTGGTTGACATCCGCGTACCACTGCGCGCCCGCCTCAGCCGACATCACCTCGCCCCGGCTCCCGCCCGGGCCGAAGACCCGCACCTCCCCGCCCTCAAAGGGGTTAACGCTATCCTGCATCCCCTGAATGAAGAGGGCCGGCATGGGGGAGTTCTGGTCGTCACAGCTCTGGTTGTGGGGAGCGGGCGGATTCGCCGCCACGATCGTGATGGCGCTGACGAGATCATCGGCTTCGCGCCCCAGGCGCATCGCCATGTGCCCGCCACTGGAATAGCCCGCGGCGAACACTCGCTCCCTGTCGATTGCCCCGCGGCCCAGGTCGCCCTCCAGCCGATCGATGATGGTCCGGGCGAACCCGACGTCGTCCAGTTCCCGCTCCTTGGCCGCCCAGCGGCCCTCTCGACGGCACTCGTTCCAGTTGTGCTCATAACCATCCGGATAGGCGATGATCACCCCGTTCTCGTCGGCGATCCGCTCGAAATATGACCCCACCCAAGCGCGGATGCCCTGCGCGGTGTCGCCGGACCCGTGGAACAGCACGATCACCGCGGCCGGCCCGTCGAGCCGCGCCGGGACATAGGTCAGCCACGTGCGGTCCAACTCGTTCAGCGACGCGGTGTGCGAGCTGAGCGCCCCCTGCCGGGCGACCTCATTGATCCCCGGTGAGGTGCGGGGTGACGGTGAGATCCCGGACAGGGTCGTGCAGGCAGTCAGGAACACGAGCGTGAGCGAAGCGGTCAGGGCAGCGAGCGCGCGAGGGCGGCGGCGGGCGTCGTCCATGGCCACCACCATGCCAAGCCCGCCAGCACCCGTGGTCGCGGCTCAGCCCGCGGTCGCCGGGCTCACCAGTGTCAGCCGCGCGCGGAGATAGTCGCCGAGCGAGCCCTCGGCGCCCGCCCGATACCAGCATTCGATGGCTGCGATCAGGCCCCATAGAAGGCTCGCCACGCGGATTCGTGCTTCGTCCGGCGCATAGTCGTGGTGTGGAGACGCCAGCACCATGCCCGTGAGGTCGTCCACCCAGCGATCCACCGACACCAGCGCTGCGGCTCGGACGGTGGGAACGTCGAACCACAACTTCGTGCGGCGAAGCGTCAACTCGGCATCGCGGCGGAAGTGGTCGTGGTCGATCAATGCCAGCGCTTGGTCGGCGACCTCCTGGAGGGAGTGTTCGGCCAGTGCCTCCTCGACGGCCTCGAAGAGCAGATCGTCGTGCTCGTCGTGGATGACGAGCCCCTCCTTGGTGCCGAAATAGCGATAGACCGTGCTCGGCGAGACGTCCGCCGCCGCCGCGATCTCCTCCACCCGCACCGCGTTGAAACCGCGTTCCTCGAACAGGTCGATCGCAACCAGTTGGACGTGTCGCATCGTTGCGGCCTTCTTGCGGTCCCGGAGCGATTCGGCCATGGATCCCTCATTTCTGACAGTGACTCTCACCTTAGCTGTTATAGTCACTGTCATGAGACAGTCACTCTCAAAAGAAAGTGAATCCCAAGTTGTCGCAGCGCGAGGACTGGTCAAGCGGTTCGGGCGCGCCCGGGCCCTGGATGGGCTCGACCTGACGGTCGAAAAGGGGGAATCCCATGGCTTCCTGGGCTCCAATGGCGCGGGCAAGTCCACGACGATCCGGGCGATCCTCGGGCAACTGCGGCTCGATGCCGGCTCGCTGTCCGTGTTCGGGCGGCATCCCCGCCGGGACGCAGTGGCGATTCACGCGCAGTTGGCCTACGTCCCGGGCGACACCGCTCTCTGGCCCGGCCTGACCGGCGGGGAGTGCATCGACCTCATCGGCCGGTTCTCCGGGCGACAGGACCGGCGCCGGCGTGACGAACTGATCGACGCATTCGAGCTAGACCCGACCAAGCGCGCCCGCAGCTATTCCAAGGGCAACCGTCAGAAGGTCGCCCTGGTCGCGGCGCTGGCCACCCGCGCGCCGCTCCTGCTCCTGGACGAACCCACCTCGGGACTCGACCCGGTGATGGAATCGGTGTTCGTGGCGGAGGTGCGCCGCGCCCGGGATGACGGTGCCACCGTCCTGCTCTCCAGCCACATCCTCGACGAGGTCGAGGCGCTCTGTGACCGGGTCACGATCATCCGCGGTGGCCGGACGGTCAGCACGGGCACACTCGCCGATCTCCGCGCCCACACGAGTTCCACCATCGACGTCACCACACCGGCGCCGTTCCCCGCGCCGCCCGGCGCCGGCAGTGTGACCACCCGGGCGCTCGCAACCGGCGTACGCACCACCTTCACCATCCACCCCGCCGCCCTTCCGGACGCACTCACCGTCGTCGCGCAGGCCCGGCCGGTCCACGTGGTGGTGCGGCCCCCGTCGCTGGACGAATTGTTCCTGGAGCACTATGTGGACGAGAAGGGCCAAGATGCGGAGGCGGCGGCATGACCGGGACCTGGGTCGTGGTCCGAGGGCACCTGCGCACCGGGTGGCTCGGGCTGCTGATGTGGGCGGGCGCGATGGCGGCGCTGGTCACAGCGATCGCCTCGGGCGTCGCCTCCCTCTATCCCACCCAGGAAGCCCGTGACCTCTATGCGGCGACGATGGGCGCGTCGCCCGCCGGCATCGCTTTCAACGGGCGCTGGCACGACCTCATGACGCTCGGGGGCATCGCCACCTATGAGATCGGATTCATGGGGCTGCTGCTCCTGCCGCCGATCGCGCTCCACCTCACGATCTCGCGCACGCGCACCGAGGAGGACTCCGGCCGTGCCGAGCTCCTCACCGCGGGCCGCATCGGCCGGCTCGCGCCCGTGGCGGGCGGCCTGGTGGTCGTGACGCTGACGGCGGCGGTCTTCGCCCTGCTGTCGTTCGGCGGCCTGGTGCTGGTGGGGCTGCCCCGGGCGGGTGCCGGATGGTACGCGGGGTCGCTCGGTCTGTTCGTCTGGTGGTTCGGTGCACTCGGGCTGGTGGTAGCCCAGGTCGGGCGGACTGCGCGCACGGCGATGGGGCTCGGTCTCGCGGTGGCGCTTGGCATGTTCCTTGTGCGTGCGGTGCTCGACGGCCGGGGGATCCAGGCTGCGTGGGCCACGCCGATGGGGTGGTTGCCGGAGGTGCGGCCGTTCTCGGGCACTCCGTCGCCGTGGCCACTGGCCGGATTCGCCGTGACCGGCGCGGTCCTGGTCGGGGCCGCCGGATTGATTGCGGCCCGACGCGATCTCGGCTCCGGCGTGCTGGCCCCCACGCCCGGCCCGCCCCGAGGGTCCCGCCTTCTGGGCCATCCCCTCGGGGTGGCGTGGCGGCTCACCCGTGGGGGTGCTCTCGGATGGATGCTCGGCCTGCTCGTCTGGGGCGTTGCGATCGGCACTCTCACCGGAGAGATGGCGGATCTCGTCCGCACCAATCCGGGACTCGCACAGCTGCTCGGGACGGGCAGGCCGGAGGACATCGTCACCGCGCTGGCCGCCGTCGTGATTGCGCTGGGGGGCGGGGCGTTCGGGCTCCAGGCGCTGGGGGTGCTGCAGGCGGAAGAGGCGACCGGCCGGCTGGCCCTGCTGTCCGCGGCGCCGATGGCGCGGGCGCGGGTCTGGGCCTCCTGGTGGATCGCGATCGGGGCACAGGTCTCCGCGGTGGTGGTGGCGGGTTCGGTCGGTCTCGGTGTCACCACTGGCGTGGTCACCGATCAGACGGGGGCGCTGGGGGATGCGATGGTGGCGGCGGGGGCGTACCTTCCCGCGATCCTCGCCCTCGTGTCCCTCGCCGCGTTCGCCGGGACGGTCGTGCCCGCCGGGCTCGCGGTTGGTTGGGTGCTGTTGGCCTGGACGGCCGTCGTCGCGTTGCTCGCCGACACTCTCCGATTGCCGGAGTGGTCGCGTCGGTTATCGGTCCTGGACCAGGTGGGTCGCGTGCCGATTGATCCGGTCGACACCCTGGCGGTCGCCGTCGCCGGCGGTGCGGCGAGTCTGGTGTTGCTCGCGGCCACCGGGGTGGGCTGGGTCCGCGACCTTCGGGCGGGGTGATCGGTCCGCTGAGCCCTGGCTGTCGCCTTCCACCGGCTGCTGGGAGAGTGGGGGTCATGGATCCGGAGGTCGCGCGTCGGTTGGTTTCGGAGGAGGGTACGCAGGCGCTGGCGGCCGCGGCCGCGCAGGCAGATCCTGGCTCTCTGAGCGCGGCAACCGCCCTGCGGAAGCGCTTCGATCCGGCTCTCGCGGCGGCTGCGCTCGCGCAGGAGGCCCTGCGTCGACGGGCGGCCACCAAATTCGGCGACTCGGCGCGACGTCTGTTCCTCACCCCCGATGGGCTGGAGCAAGCCACGCGACCGGACGTCGCGCGCTGGCGCGCCGAGCGCATGGTCGCAGCCGGAGTGCGACGGGTCCTGGACCTCGGCTGCGGCATTGGGACGGATGCGCTGGCCATGGCTGCGGTCGGTCTCGACGTGGTCGCAGTCGACCGGGACGAGACCGCCGCAGTGCTGGCCGCCGCAAACCTCGCCCGACACGGTGAGCGCCGTGAGGGCATCGGACCGGCGACGGTTCGGCACGCCGATGCGACGGCGGTGGACCTCGAGGACCGGACCGTGTTCTGCGACCCCGCACGCAGGACCGGAGCCGGGCGCACGTGGCAGATCGGGGATTTCAGCCCGCCTTGGGAGTTCGTGACCGGCCTCCTGGCCCGCGCAGAGGGCGCGTGCCTCAAGCTCGGACCCGGTTTGCCGCATCGACTGATTCCGCCGAACACGCTCACCGAGTGGGTCTCCCACAATGGCGACCTCGTGGAGGCGTGCATCTGGTCGTCGGCGCTCGCCGACGGCCGCGTCGGGCGTGCTGCCCGGCTCCTTCCGAACCGCGGCGAGCTCCGGGTTGACCCGGAGGCTCCCGACCCTCCTGTCGGCGACCCGCAGCGCTATCTCCACGAGCCCGAGCCGGGCGTACTCGCCTCGGGCGCGCTCCCGACACTCGCCGCCATGACCGGGGCAGCGCGGGTCCATCCCGAGATCGCCTACCTGACCACCGACACGCCGGTGGACTCTCCCTTCTGGACGACCTTCGAGATCCGTGACTCCTTCCCCTGGCGGGAGAAGGATCTCCGGCGCTGGGTGGGCGAGCACGCGATCGGGACGCTCGAGATCAAGAAGCGCGGCATCGACGTGGACCCCGCGGCGCTCCGGCGACGTCTGCGCCCCAAGGGGCCCGGGCGGGCCACGATCGTGATAACTCCGACCCTCGGGAGGGCGCAGGTGCTCGTGGTCGAACGCGTTGATGCCCCGGCCCGGGACGGGTCTGGTTAGGCTGGTTCCGACTGAGGAGGAGCCGATGGAGATCCCGAGCACGATGCGTGCGAGCGTCCTGCGTGGCGTCCGCAATCTTGCGGTCGAAGAACGGGACGTGCCCGTGCCGGGGCCGGAAGAGGTGCTGATCCGCGTGGCCGCTGCCGCGGTGTCGGGCGCGGACGTCCAGCTGTATGCCACTGGCCGTTTGCGTGGCACCCCGTTGCGCGGACCGCTGGTGCTCGGCCGCACGGCTGCCGGGCATATCGCGGCCGTCGGTGAAGGCGTGCCCGCCGACCGGATTGGTGAGCTCGTGGCCCTCGAACCGTTGCGGATCTGCCGGCATTGTCCGCAGTGCAGGCAAGGGCGATACAACCTCTGCCAGACCGCGACGTTTCTCGGCACACCCGGCTGCGACGGGGTGTTCGCGGAATATGTGACGCACCCCGCGGACTTCGCCCACCCCGTGCCGAACGGCGTGCCCGTGCCTGCCGCCGTGGTGTCCGAGCCCACCGCGATCGCGCTCGCTGCGCTGCACAAGGCGGACATCGGGGCGGGCTCCAAGGTGCTGGTCGCCGGGGCCGGGCCCATCGGGTTGATCACGGTGGCTGTCGCCAAGGCTCTGGGTGCTGTCGAGGTCGCGATCAGCGACCTGTCGGGCGAACGGCTCCAGCGGGCGCAGGCGATGGGGGCCACGGATACCTTCAACATGGCACGGGCCGGCATCGTCATCCCGTCCGCCCACTTCGACGCCTTTATCGAATGCTCGGGATCGGCGGCCGCGATCCGTCGGGGCTTTCCCGGCGTCCGACCGGCCGGGCACGTGGTGCTCGTCGGGCGTGGGGCGGACGAGGTCGCGCTGCCGATCACCCTGATGCAGAACCGCGAGCTCGCCGTCCACGGATCATTTCGCTATGCCAACACGTTCCCCATCGCGATCGCGATGATTGCGGCGGACCGCGTGCCCACCGAGGGTCTGATCGGTGACCGCTTCACGCTCGAGCAACTGGATTCGGCTCTCGACCCAACCCGCGCCGCGACCGGGATGAAGGCCTATCTCGAGATCGGTGACATGTCTGCCTGACTTCCGTCCCGCAGAATTGAGACAGGGCCGGCACCCACACTCGGGGGCCGGCCCTGTTCCGCGCGGTTGGTGTCGCGCGGTTGGTGTCACACGGTCAGGTGTCAGCTGCCCAACTCGCCCTTGACCAGGCGGTCTGCAAAGTCGGGATGCTGCTCGAGCCACTGCGCAACCGCCGCGTCATGGTCGTTGCCGCCGTGGTGCTCGGGGCTCATCATGAAGTTCTCGAGCTCGGCGAGCTCATCGTCGGTGAGGACGAGGTTCTTCACGATCTGCGCCGCCTTCGGGCTGCTCTCCGCGAACGCCTGGCTGCCGGCCGAGGAGACCACCTCGGCGCCACCCATTGCGCCCTTCGGGTCCTCCAGATCACGCATCGGATAGGCGCTGTAGGCCCAGTGCGGACGCCACAGCGTCACCACGACGTTCTCGTTCGCCTTGGTCGCGCGATCGACCTGGGCGAGCATCGCGGGCGTCGAGGACACGACGAACTCGTAGTCGTCCAAGCCGTATTCCGGGATCGCCTTCTCGCGCGTCTGCTTGGTCAGACCGGCGCCCGCCTCGATGCCGAAGAGCTTGCCGCCGTAGTCCTGCGACATCGTCGCCAGGTCTTCGATGGTGCGGGCCGGCGAGGAGTCATTGACGGCGATGGTGAGCTTGGCGTTGTCGTACCAGCAACCCAGGTGGGTCAGCTGGTCGCCGAACTGTTCGATGTACTGCGGGTGCGTTACCGGCATCCACACGTCGGTAATCACATCGATGTCTCCGCGCGCGGTGCCGGCGAAGGCCGGAGCGGCCTCGAAGGCGTCGACCTTGACCGTGTAGCCGTTCTGCTCCAGCACGGCCTTCAGCAGGTGCGCGGTCGCGAAGGACTCGTCCCAGCCGTTGAACGCGCCGACCGTGAGTTCCGTGTCGCCGTCCTCGGGGAGGCCGCTCGCATCCTCGGCATGCTGGCCGGGGCTGCACTCGGCCCAGGCGGACGCTGCGGACTCGGTCGGCTGGGTGCCGCCGCCGTCGGTGCCGTTACCCGGCTGTGCACCGGTGCCCGTGTTCGAGGCGCCACAGCCGGCCAGCAGCAGGGCGCCGGCAAGAGCGAGTGCGGCGAGAGAGGCCCGCTTGCCGCGGCCCCCCAGCCCGTGTTCGTTCGTTGTCATGCGTTGCTCCGTTCTGGTGTGATAGTCGGATCGATCGGGGTGGTCTGGTCGGTCGGCTCGGCTGCGGTCGGGTTGTCGGTCGTCTTGTCGCCGGAGGTGCGCCGACGCGTGGCTCGCCGGCGCCGGCGCCGTTCACCGAAGGTGGCGCTCACCCGGTCGAGGAAGATCGCAATGATCACGACGGCGGTGCCGGCCTCGATGCCGAGCGGCACGTTGAGCGAGCTGAGCGAGCCGACGACGTCGCCGCCAAGGCCGCCTGCCCCGGCCATGCCCGCGAGCACGACCATGGAGAGCGCCAGCATGATCACCTGGTTGACGCCGGCCATGATCGTCGGCAGCGCGACCGGCAACTGGATCTGGCGGAGGATGCGGCCGGGGGTGTCCCCGAAGGCATGCCCCGCCTCGACCAGTTCCTTGTCGACCTGGCGGATGGCCAACTCGGTGAGCCGGACGCCCGGCGGCATCGCGAAGATCAGGGTTGCGATCGCGCCCGGGGTCGGGCCGATGCCGAAGATGGTGATCGCCGGGATCAGATAGACCATGGCGGGCATCGTCTGCATAAGGTCGAGCACCGGCTTGACGATCTTGGACACCGTGTTCGACCGGGCCGCCCAGATGCCCAGCGGGATTGCGAGCAGCAGAGCGCACAGGACCGCGAGGACCACCAGCGAGATGGTCTGCATCGAGTGGAGCCACAGATCGAAGCTGCGGATCACATAGAAGCCGATGGCCGTGAACAGGGCGAGCCGCCAGGACGAGGCTTTCCAGGCGATCGCGGCGAAGACGAGGATGATCACCCAATAGGGCGGGGCCGACAGGATGTCGGTGAAGAGCTGATAGACCGCGTGCAGACCCGCCTGCACGGCGTCGAACAGCCATCCGAGCTGCACCTGCAGCCAGTCGATCCCGTCCGCGACCCAGCGGCCGAACCGGATCCGTGGGTTGAGCGGGTCGAAGTTCATCGTGCACCTCCGGCGCCAAGAAGCTGGGTGTCGGTCGAGGGGCGCGACGTCGCGGCCGGATCGCGGAGGCCCTCGTCGGACATCGCTGCGAGGAGCCGGTCCTGGGTGAGCAACCCGACCAGGGCGCCCCCGCGGTCGACGACGACGACCGGCCCGCGGCGGTGCGCGGCGAGACCGAACAGGTCGCCGATCGGCGTGATGCGCGGCACGGTCGGTTCGGTCAGGATCAGGTCGCGTGCAGTGCGCGCGGGCTCGGCCTCGGCGTCCTGCAACAGAACGACCCCCAGCGGCCGTCGGTCGCCCAGGACTGTCGCAACGGTGTGGCCGCTCTCCGTCATCAGGCGGGCGAGCTCGGCGCCGGTCGTGTCAGTGGCGGTCACCTGCGGTGCCGTCGTGTCGGCGACCATGCCGGCGGTGAGCACCCGGCTGCGGTCCACGTCGCCGACGAATCGGGCCACGTAGTCGTCCGCGGGTTCGGTGATGAGCTGGGGCGCGGTGCCGATCTGGACGATCCGGCCGCTGCGCATGACCGCCACCCGGTCGCCGAGCTTCATCGCCTCGTTGAGGTCGTGGGTGATGAACACCACGGTCTTGCCGAGCTCTGCCTGCAACTCCACCAACTGGGTCTGAAGATCCGAACGGATCAGCGGGTCCAGGGCGGAGAACGCCTCGTCCATCAACAAGATGTCGGTGCCGGCGGCGAGTGCCCGCGCCAGCCCCACACGCTGGCGCATGCCGCCGGAGAGCTCATCGGGATATTTGTCGCCCACGTCGCCGAGCCCCACCCGCTCCATCCAGTGGCGTGACTGCTCGTGCTGTTCATCTTTCGGGGCGTTCTTCACCTCCAGGCCGTACGCCACGTTGGCTGCCACCGTCCGGTGGGGAAGGAGCGCGAAGTGCTGGAAGACCATCGAGATCTGGTCGCGACGAATGCGCCGCACGTCCTGGGGCGAGGCGTCCGTCAGGTTCGTGCCGTTGATCTCGACCGTGCCTGCGGTGGGTTTGTTCAGCCCGTTGAGCATCCGGATGAGAGTCGACTTGCCGGAACCCGAGAGTCCCATGACGACGAAGGACTCGCCCTTGCGCACCTCGAAGTCCGCGTCGATCACGGCAGCGGTCCCGCGGACCCGGTCGAAATCGACCGTTTCCCCGCGTGCGAGCTGGGCACCGATCCGGGCCTCGTCCGGGGAGAAAACCTTGTGCAGGTGGCTCGCGCGCACTGCGACGCGCTGGTCTGTCATCAGTTGGTCCTCCACTGGGTGCCGGCTCGTTCAAACGGCCCCCAGGCGCCCTCGGCGGCGGGAGTGCGCAGGAGTCCCGTTTCGTCGACCATAACGGCGGACCGGCCGGCCACTCGGTGGCGATGAGTCGATTCCGCCGGGAATGGGCGCGATCACTGCTTCGGATCCCTCCCGTGGCTAGGGGTTTTGCGGAAGGCGTGAAAGTTGCTGTTTCGTTACTGCCGAGACTGGGAAAGGCCTTCCGAAACAGGTGCTTGGCACTCCGCTTGATCGAGTGCTAACGGCGCGATAGTGTCGAGTCTGGCACTCGCCCCCGGTGGGTGCCAACGCTTGGGACGGCACCCGCGACGACGCCCCGGGCTCGGAAACGAACTTTGAAACCTTTGAAACTATGAAAGGTGTTTGACGTGGCAGTCACGATCAAGCCGCTCGAGGACCGCGTCCTCGTCCAGCCGCTCGAAGCCGAGCAGACCACCGCCTCCGGCCTGGTCATCCCGGACACCGCCAAGGAGAAGCCGCAGGAGGGTCAGGTTGTCGCCACCGGTCCCGGCCGCGTGGATGACAACGGCAACCGCGTGCCCATGGACGTCGCCGAGGGCGATGTCGTGATCTTCTCGAAGTATGGCGGCACCGAGGTGAAGTACGACGGCAAGGAGCTCCTGCTCCTCAACGCCCGCGACATCCTCGCGGTCGTCTCCAAGTGACGACCCCCAAGGAGAGCTGACACCTATGCCCAAGATCCTTCAGTTCGACGAGGAGGCCCGCCGCTCGCTGGAGCGCGGTGTCGACATCCTCGCCAACACCGTGAAGGTCACCCTCGGCCCGAAGGGCCGCTACGTCGTGCTGGACAAGAAGTGGGGTGCGCCCACCATCACCAACGATGGTGTGACGGTCGCCCGCGACGTGGAGTTGGATGACCCCTATGAGAACCTCGGCGCCCAGCTCGCCAAGGAAGTCGCCACCAAGACCAACGATGTCGCCGGTGACGGCACCACCACCGCCACCGTGCTGGCCCAGGCGCTCGTCCACGAGGGCCTGCGCGCGGTCGCGTCCGGGTCCAACCCGATCGCCCTGAAGAAGGGCATCGAGGCGGCCGTCCAGGCCGTGGAGACCGAGCTCGCCCGGACCGCGCGCGAGGTGCAGACCACCTCCGACATGGCCCAGGTGGCCACGATCTCCTCGCGCGACGAGGAGATCGGCGCCCTCATCGCCGACGCGTTCGACAAGGTTGGCAAGGACGGCGTCATCACCGTCGACGAGTCCCAGACCTTCGGCACCGAGCTCGAGTTCACCGAGGGCATGCAGTTCGACAAGGGTTATCTGTCGCCCTACATGGTGACCGATCCCGAGCGCATGGAAGCGGTGCTCGAGAATCCCTACATCCTGCTGCACGCCGGCAAGATCTCCTCGATGAACGACCTGCTCCCCCTGCTCGAGAAGGTCATCGGTGCCTCCGGCACCCTGTTCATCGTCGCCGAGGACGTCGAGGGTGAGGCGCTGTCCACTCTGGTCGTCAACAAGATCCGCGGCACCTTCACCTCCGTGGCTGTCAAGGCCCCGGCGTTCGGTGACCGTCGCAAGGCGATGCTCGAGGACATGGCCATCCTCACCGGCGGCCAGGTCGTCGCCCCCGAGGTCGGCCTCAAGCTCGACCAGGTCGGGCTCGAAGTGCTCGGTCGCGCACAGCGCGTCGTCGTCACCAAGGACAACACCACGATCGTCGACGGTGCGGGCGACAGCTCCGAGGTCGAGGGCCGGGTCGCTCAGCTCCGCCAGGAGATCGAGCGGACCGACTCCGACTGGGACCGCGAGAAGCTCCAGGAGCGGGTTGCCAAGCTCGCCGGCGGAGTCTGCGTGATCCGCGTGGGCGCGGCCACCGAGGTCGAGCTCAAGGAGAAGAAGCACCGCATCGAGGATGCAGTCTCGGCCACCCGCGCTGCGATCGAGGAGGGCATCGTCGCCGGTGGCGGCTCCGCTCTCATCCACGCCGCACGGGTCCTGAAGGACGGACTCGGGCTTTCGGGTGACGAGCGCGTCGGTGTTCGCATCGTCGAGAAGTCCGTCGTGGAGCCCCTGCGCTGGATCGCCGAGAATGGCGGCGAGCAGGGCTACGTCGTCGTGGCCAAGGTCGCCGAGCTCGAGCCGGGCCAGGGCTACAACGGCGCGACGGGTGAATACGGCGATCTCTTCGCCGCCGGTGTCCTCGACCCCGTCAAGGTCACCCGGTCCGCGCTCGCCAACGCGGCGTCGATCGCCGCGCTGCTCCTGACGACCGAGACCTTGGTCGTCGAGAAGCCGGAGGAGGAAGAGGACGCGCACGCGGGCCACGCCCACTGACGCTGAATCTGCTTCGAAAAACCGAGGCCTCCGCCCTTTTCGGGCGGGGGCCTCGGCCGTTTTCTCTGCCCACCACGAGGGTTCGGGGTTGCATTACGGCTACGGTTCGCGTCGGTGAACCGCTGGGTCAGGCCGTTGTCGGTCGGGGTGGATAGCATCGGGGCCGATGGTGAGGGAGGACAACGTGGCGCGATCCGGATCGGGGGCCGTCGGGACGACGCTGCGCACACCCGGGGTCCTCCTCGGGATGCTGGCCATGTTGTTGATCGCGGTCGCCGTGATGACTCCGGGTTTCGTGCCCAATCACCATTTGGACCGGGTCGGCGCGCTGCGTGCCCTGCGCTGGGTGCTGCAGTTCCAGGTGGGCCGCGTCCTGATGGTCGTCGGTCTGGCACTGCTCTTCTGGGCCTGGCTCAAGCTCCGCCCCGCCCTGCACCTGCGGCTCAACCACGGGTTGATCCTCGCGCTGTGGTCGTTGCCGATCCTGCTGGCACCACCCGTGTTCTCCTCGGATGCATTTCTCTATGCCGACCAGGGCTGGATCATCAGCCAGGGATTCGACCCATATCAGGTTGGGTTGACCGAGGCCGGCGGGCCGTTCGCCGACAATGTGCACTGGGTGTGGTCGAACACCACGGCCGTCTATCCGCCGGCCGCGCTGCTGGTGCAATATCTGGTCGTCGAATTGACGGGATACCACAGCTGGTGGTCGGTCATCGCGATGCGGATTCCGGCCGTCCTGGCGGTTGTCGTGATCGTCGCGTTCGTGCCCCGTCTCGCCCGGTTGCTGAGAGTCGATCCCGAGCTCGCCAAGTGGTTCGCGGTCCTCAATCCGCTCTTGATCCTCCACTTCGTGGGCGGGGTGCACAACGACGCGTGGATGGTCGCCCTGGTGCTGGTCGCGGTCTTCCTGGCCTTGCGTTTCGGGGTGTCCGGCATGCTCGTCGGTGCGGCCCTCGTCGGTGTCGGCGCCGCCTTCAAACAGCCCGGCATCGCAGCCGCCATTGCGGTCGGTCTGCTGCCGGTGGCCGGGCGGCTCAAGCACCTTTCGCTGGGGCGCCGGGTGGGCGCCATGGCGGTGCATGCGGTGGCCGCTCTCGCGATCGCGGTCGGCGTTTTCGTGGGAGTGTCGTTCGCGATCGGCTACGAATTCCTCGGTTGGGCCAAGGCGACCAGCATTCACGAGAGCACGTGGGGGATGTCACCGGCGTCGATGGTGGAACAGTTCATCGGCCCGGTGATCAATGCGATCGGGATCCGGCACGGCCTGCTGCCGTTTCTCTCCCGGGTCGCGACCATCACCAGCGTGCTTGCGGGCGCCGTGATCGCATGGCGCTATTTCTTCGCCGATCGAGTCGGTCGGCGGCAAATCCGGCCGCGGTCGGTGCACGTCGTTCCCGGGGGAGAAGTGCCGGACGACGATCGGGGCTGGCGGGACTATCCGCTGCGCTGGTTGGCTTGGTCGTTCACCGCGTTGGCGTTCGGTGGGGCGGGATATCATGTGTGGTATCTGCTGTGGGGAGGCATTTATCTCGGTCTGCTGCGCTATGGCAATCGCATGTTTCGAGGATTCGTGGCCGTGATGATCGCCTTCGTCGTGGTCGAAGGCGGCCTGGAATATTTCTCGCTTCGTCCCATCCCCGGTTATCTCTTGGGCATCGCCTTGGCGTGGATATTCTGGGTCAACTCATCCCGGCTTCAGATCGTCCGTGAGCCGGCACCCGACGATGCAGCGGAAGCGAAGGCGGCACAGGCAGCATGACCATGCGCATTGCGATCAGTGGCTCGTCCGGGTTCCTCGGTGCGGCTCTCGTGGAGCGACTCGAGGGCGAGCACGAGATCATCAGGTTGGTGCGACGCCCGGCGCGATCTCCTCTGGAGCGCCGCTGGGACCCGGAAGCCGGGTTCATCGAATCGCTGGGTCTCACTGACATTGATGCGGTTGTCAACCTGTCGGGCGCGGGCATCGCGGACCGTCGGTGGTCGGAGGCACGGCGCCGCGAACTGCTCGCGTCTCGCGTCCGTGCCACCCGCACGCTTGCGCGCCTCATCGCCGCCGAGGACCGGCCCGCGCTGTTCTTGTCAGGCTCGGCCGTCGGTTTCTATGGCTCGACGGGCGACCATGTCATCGACGAGACCGCTCCAGCGGGCACCGGTTTCCTCGCGGATCTGTGTCGCCAGTGGGAGGCCGCGACGGCGGACGCGGGCGTGCGCACGGTGCACCTGCGCACCGGCCTCCCCCTCGATCGGGCAGGTGGCTTTCTGGGCAAGCAGTTGCCGCTGTTCCGGCTCGGCCTCGGCGGCCCCATGGGCGATGGACAGCACTGGTTGCCTTGGATCGCGCTGGAGGACTGGGTCAATGCCGTCGCGCATGTGCTGACCGAGGACATCAGCGGACCGGTGAACCTGTCAGCGCCCAGTCCCGTGACCAACGCAGAGTTCACCGCGGAGTTGGGCCGCCAGCTGGGCCGGCCGACGAAACTGCCGGTGCCGCTGCCTGCGTTGCGGGCGATCTTCGGTGGTCAACTCGTCGAGGAGGCGTTGCTCGCGAGCAACCGCATGGTGCCGGGAAAGCTCCTCGAGTCAGGTTTCGAGTTCTCGCACTGGACACTGCCCTCGGCGCTCTCCGCAGCACTCGAACGCTGACGCCGCCGCGGTCCGGTTCTGGTCACTGCGGCGCCGCGGTTCGCGTGCCCGAGTAGCATGACGGTCTGTCCCGGGAAGTCCATGCGCGAAAGGCTCTCTGTGTCGAACGAAATCTCACCTGCGGGCGTGCCGTGGAAATTCGAGCAGATCGGGCTCACGTTCGATGACGTGCTGTTGCAGCCCAACGAATCGGACGTCATCCCGTCGTCCGCGGACACCACCTCTCGGGTCTCACGGCGCATCTCGGTCCGAGTCCCGCTGCTGTCGTCCGCGATGGACACCGTGACCGAGGCCCGCATGGCGATTGCCATGGCGCGCGAGGGCGGCATGGGCATCCTGCACCGCAACATGCCGATCGAGGAACAGGCCACGCAGGTCGACCAGGTCAAGCGGTCCGAGGCGGGCATGATCGACGATCCGATCACCGTCGGGCCCCAGGCCACGATCGGCGAGGTGGACGAGATGTGTGGACACTTCCGCATCTCCGGTGTGCCGGTGGTCGACGAGAACCAGATGCTGCTCGGCATCGTGACCAACCGGGACATGCGCTTCGAGACCGACCCCGGCCGGCTGGTCCAGGACGTCATGACACCGATGCCGCTGGTGACCGGCCGCGTGGGAATCCCGCCCGAGGAGGCCCTCGCGCTGCTCGCGAAGAACAAGATCGAGAAACTCCCGCTGGTCGACTCCGACGGCAGGCTCACCGGTCTGATCACGCTCAAGGACTTCGTGAAGTCCGACAAATACCCCATGGCCAGCAAGGACGACCAGGGCCGCCTCCGCGTGGGCGCGGCGATCGGCTTCTTCGGCGACTCCTGGGAGCGCGCGATGGCGCTCGTCGAGCAGGACGTCGACTGCCTGGTGGTCGACACCGCGCACGGCCACTCCCACGGGGTGATGGACATGATCCGCCGGCTCAAGGCGGAACCGCTCGCCGCCGGCGTGGACATCATCGGCGGCAACGTCGCGACCTTCGCCGGCGCCAAGGCGCTGTGCGAGGCCGGGGCCGACGGTGTCAAGGTCGGCGTCGGTCCGGGCTCGATCTGCACGACGCGGGTGGTCGCCGGCGTTGGCGTGCCGCAGGTGACCGCCATCCACGACGCCGCGCGGGCCGCCCGCGAATTCGGGGTGCCGGTCATCGGTGACGGCGGTTTGCAGTATTCCGGGGACATCGCCAAGGCCCTCGTTGCCGGCGCGGACACCGTCATGCTCGGGTCGTTGCTCGCGGGCTGCGAGGAATCGCCCGGTGAACTCACGTTCATCAACGGCAAGCAGTTCAAGACCTATCGCGGCATGGGCTCGCTGGGTGCCATGGCGGCCCGCGGCCGCAAGGCCTCCTATTCCAAGGACCGCTATTTCCAGGGCGACGTCACCTCCGACGACAAGCTCGTGCCCGAAGGCATCGAGGGTCAGGTGCCCTATCGCGGCCCACTCGCCGCGGTGGCCTATCAGTTGGTGGGCGGCCTGCGGCAGTCGATGTTCTATACCGGAGCCGCGACGATCCCCGAGCTGCACGAGAAGGGCCGGTTCGTCCGCATCACCTCGGCCGGTCTGCGAGAATCCCACCCGCACGACATCCAGATGACCGTCGAGGCGCCGAACTATTCGGCCAAGGACTGAGCGAGAGATCCGAGCGAGAGAGCTGAGCATGCAGGACATCGGCCGCAGCAAGCGGGCCAAACAGGCGTTCAACTTCGACGACATCACGATCGTTCCGTCCCGACGCACCCGGGGCCAGGAAGAGGTGTCGCTGGCCTGGAAGATCGACGCCGTCGAGTTCGACTTCCCCATGCTGGCGGCACCCATGGACTCGATCATGTCGCCCGAGACCGCGATCACCGTCGGTCGGTGCGGTGGCCTCGGCGTGCTCAATCTCGAGGGTCTGTGGACCCGCTATGAGGATCCCGGCCCCCTGCTGACCGAGATCGCGGCCATCGAGGACAACATCGAGGCGACCCGGCGCATGCAGCAGCTCTATGCGGAGCCCATCCAGTCCGAGCTGATCACCGCCCGGATGCGGCAGATTCGTGAGGCCGGCGTGCCCGTCGCGGGTTCGTTGTCCCCGCAGAACACCGCCGAGTTCGCCCAGACGGTCGAGGCAGCCGGGGTGGACTTCTTCGTGATCCGGGGGACGACCGTGTCGGCGGAGCATGTCTCCAGCGTGGTCGAACCGCTCAGCCTCAAGGAGTTCATCCATTCCCTCGAGGTGCCGGTCATCGTGGGCGGCTGCGCCACCTATCAGGCCGCGCTGCACCTGATGCGCACGGGTGCCGCCGGGGTGCTCGTCGGTTTCGGTGGCGGAGCGACCCACGCGACGCAGGAGGTCCTCGGCATCTCGGTCCCCATGGCCACGGCGGTGTCGGACGTCGCCGAGGCGCGGCGCGACTACCTGGACGAATCCGGTGGCCGCTATGTGCACGTGATCGCCGACGGGGCCGTGGGACGCTCGGGTGATATCGCCAAGGCCATCGCCTGCGGGGCGGACGCGGTCATGGTCGGTGCGCCCCTGGCCCGCGCGACGGACGCGCCGGGCCGGGGCTGGCACTGGGGCGCGGAGGCCTGGCACCCCTCGCTGCCGCGGGGCGAGCGGACGAAGTTCCGCGCGCTGGGCACGCTCGAGGAAATCCTCCTCGGCCCCTCCCACGTCGCCGACGGCACGATGAACCTCGTCGGCGCGTTGCGGCGGACGCTGGCGACCACCGGATATACGGAGGTCAAGGAGTTCCAGCGGGTCGAGGTCGTGCTGTCGTGACCGCGGGCGAGGTCCGGGCGGAGCTCGAGCGCCTGCGGGGCAGCATCGACAACATGGACTCGGCGCTGGTCCACCTTCTCGCCGAGCGGTTCAAGGTGACCCAGCGGGTCGGGGAGCTCAAGGCGACCCACGGGCTGCCGCCCGCGGATCCCGACCGTGAACAGCGCCAGATCGAGCGGCTCCGGGCGCTGGCGGCCGATGCCAGGCTCGATCCGGAGTTCGCCGAGAAGTTCCTCACCTTCATCGTCGAGGAAGTCGTCCGGCACCACGAGCGGATCGCCGCGGAGCGCCGGGACGGCTGAGCGACGTCGGTCTCAGTTCCGCGGCTGGCAGTGCGGGCACCAATAGCTCAGCCGCTCCTTGCCCAGCGGCCCGAACTCCTCGACCTGGACCAGGGTCCCGCAGCGGCGACAGGGCTTGCCGGGCCGCTCGAACACCCACGCCCGCTGCCCGCGCCGGTCGACCCCGGTGGTGACCTGCGTCGGCCGGTCGACATTGGCCCGCAGCAGCTGCCGCACCCTGCGCACCAACCGGGTCAGCTCGCGCACCTCGCCGACCGGGGTGCGCGGATGAACCCCCTGCAGGAAGCAGATCTCCGCCCGATAGAACGTGCCGATGCCGGCCAGGTTGCGCTGGTCGAGCAACGCCTCGCCGATCGTACGCCGCGGGTCCGCGCCCAGCCGCTTCAGCGCCTCGGTCTCGTCCCAGCCCCCGGGGGAGCCCTCGGGGCCGAGCAGGTCCGGCCCGAGATGTCCGACGACGGACTCCTCGTCGGCCGTGCTCAGCAATTCCACCACCGGCAGCCGCAGTCCGACCGCGAGTGACGCAGCGGTTCCCAGCACGACCCGGATCTGATGCGCGGGACCCGGCGGGCGCTCACTGACGCGCACCACCCGCCACGTCCCGTCCATGCGCAGGTGCGTGTGCAGGGTCAGTCCCGAATCCAGTCGCGTGAGCTGGTGTTTGCCGCGCGCGACGACTTCCCGCACGGTCATCCCGATGAGGTCGGCCGTGGCATGCTGCGGCACTCGCAGTTCCGCACGGGTCAGTTCCTGCCCGGCCAGCGTGCGGTGCAACAGCGCGCAGGACCGGAAGACGGTGTCGCCCTCAGGCATGGTCGGCGGCCAGCACAGCGAGCAGGAGAGCGGCCCGTTCCGCCCCGAGTCGCCCGGAGGACGCCGCGCGCTCGGCGCTGGCGCGCGCGGCAGCGGCATAGGTGGGCAGCACATCAGCGGTGTCGGCGCGGGACCCGACGGCCACCACATGGGCGGCGATCGTCCCGGCATCCCCGCGGGCGATGGGACCGGTCAGGGCGTCGTCGCCCCGGACGAGTGCATTGTCGAGCGCGGCGCGGAGCAGCGGGCCGAGCACCTCTCCGGGCTCTTCGACGCCCATTGAGGTGAGGAGTTGGCGGGCCTGTGCGACCAGGGTGACCAGATGGTTCGCGCCGTGGGCGAGTGCTGCGTGATAGAGCGCCCGGTCCGTCTCCGCGATCACCACGGGTCGGGCCCCCAACCGCCGCACGAAAGCCCGCGCCGCCGGCAGCACGGCGTCGGACGCTGTCACACCGAAGCAGCAGTCGCTCAGCCGAGCGAGGTCCGCGTCGGTGCCGGTGAACGTCATCGCGGGATGCAGCGCCAGCGGCACGGCGCCCCTTCGAGCTGCAGGGTCCAGCACGTCGACACCGAAGCGCCCGGACACGTGGGCAACCCACTGTCCCGAGCGCCAGGACCGGATACCGGATACCAAATCGGCCAGCGCATCATCGGGGACGCAGAGCACGACGAACTCGCTGCGTGCCACGAGTTCCTCGACGTCCATCACCGGCACCCCGGGCAGCAGCGCCGCGGTCCGCTCACGGCTGGCCGCCGAGCGGGCCGTCACGCCCACCACCTCGAGCCCGGCGGCGCGCAGGGCCGCGCCCAGCACCGCCCCGACCCGGCCCGCCCCGAGGATCCCGACCGTGCGGGGTGGAGGTGTGCTCTTCTGACTCATGAACCGCAGCGTACGGGCGTACCCCCCCCGGAACGCCCCCGCGCACAGCAACAGGGCGCCACCCCGATGGAGTGACGCCCTGCCGAGGTATGACGAAGAATCAGCCGTTGAGCCCCTCGAAGAGGATGGTGGAGAGATAGCGCTCGCCGAACGACGGGATGATCACGACGATGGTCTTGCCGGCGTTCTCGGGACGCTGGGCGACCTCCACCGCGGAGGCGATCGCGGCACCGGAGGACAGGCCCACGAGCAGGCCTTCCTCGGTCGCGGCGCGACGGGCCCACTCGACGGCAGTGGGGGCGTCCTGCGGGACGATCTCGTCGATGATCTCGCGGTTCAGGATCTCCGGGACGAAGTTCGCGCCGATGCCCTGGATCTTGTGCGGGCCGGGCTGGCCACCGGACAGGATCGGCGACTCCTTGGGCTCGACGGCGACCATCTGCACCTCGGGCTTCCGGGACTTGAGCACCTCGCCGACACCGGTGATGGTGCCGCCGGTGCCGATGCCGGCCACGACGATGTCGACCTTGCCGTCGGTGTCGTTCCAGATCTCCTCCGCGGTGGTCCGGCGGTGGATCTCGGCGTTGGCCTGGTTGGCGAACTGGCGGACGAGCACGGCGCCTTCGGAGGCACCGATCTCCTCGGCCTTGTTCACCGCACCCTTCATGCCTTCCGAACCGGGGGTCTGCACGAGCTCGGCGCCATACGCACGCAGGAGGGCCTTGCGCTCGGCCGACATGGTCTCCGGCATGGTCAGGACCACGCGATAACCGCGAGCAGCGCCGACCATGGCGAGGGCGATGCCGGTGTTGCCGGAGGTTGCCTCCACGATGGTGCCGCCGGGCTTCAGCTGGCCGGACTGCTCGGCCGCGTCGATCATCGCGACGCCGATGCGGTCCTTCACGCTGTTGGCGGGGTTGTAGAACTCGAGCTTCGCGAGCACGGTAGCCGACGCGTCCCCGACCAGACGGTTGAGGCGCACGAGCGGGGTCCGGCCGATCAGCTGGGTCACGTCGTCATAGATAGTCATGGCCATAGGAAACACCTATGGCCCTATTGGAGCCAAACCTGTCCGTGATGTGGACGCCCATTCCGGGTGCTGCACAAACGCATGGACCGGAGGTCACCGCGCGTTCATCTCGTCGTCCGGTTTCTCTTGGGCGGACTTGGTTGACTGGGGCCTCGTGGAGAGTACGCGGAGACCCAGCCCCGCAGCGACCCGTCCCCGTGTCAGGGGCGCGGTCGCGGGGCTCATCGTCCTCACCCTGCTCCTGCTGGCGGCCTGCACGCCGTCGGCGCCGGAACCGCCGCCCCCGCCTCCGCCGGACGGGTTCGTGGCCGTCGATGCCTGGCAGGAGCGCCAGCGCGGCTATCTCCGCCATGCCACAGAGACCCTCGACCGGCGCAATCCCGAGAGCATCCTGGCGGCGCTGGGGCGGGCCGACCGGGACCCCGGGTTCCGCATCGACGCCGCCGAGTTCACCCCCGCCGATCTGCAGCAAAAGTTCGACCGCATCGATCGGCACGTCGACACCTCCGACTTCGACCTGATGCGGCTCTGGTTGCTGTGGCGGAGCCACGGCGACGCGCTCGCGCCTGCGACCAGACAGGCTCTCGAGCAGCGGCTGCTGGGTTTTCGCTACTGGTACACCGATCCCCTCCCGCCTGCCGCCAATCCCCGCGGCGACGACCGCAGCGAGGTCGACCACAAGTGGTTCTGGTCGGAGAACCACCGACTGATCGTGCACACACTGGAATACCTGGCGGGCGGTGCCCTGCCCGACGAGACCTTCGCGATCAGCGGCGAATCCGGGCGTACCCATGCCGACCGCGGCCGCGCACGCCTCACCGCCTGGCTCGACGAGAAGGCCCGCTGGGGGTTTTCCGAGTGGCACTCGGACGTCTACTACCCGGAGGACGTCCAGGCGCTCCTGTTGCTGTCCGAGCACGCCGAGGAGCCGCTGGCGGCCCGTGCGCGGGCGCTGCTCGACGTCCTGTTCCTCGACTTCGCGATGGCCCAGGTCGAGGGCAACTTCGGCACGACGCACGGCCGGTCCTACATGAAGGACAAGTCGCGCGCCGCCGACCAGAACACGCGCGACATCATCCATTTCCTCTATGACACGAACCCCGATGGCTACGCGCCGTGGGTCGACTTCGGTGCGCTGCTGCTGGCCACGGCCAGCAAATACCGCCTCCCGGCCGTCTTCCAGCACATCGCGCTCGAGCCGGCGACCAGCGTGACGAAACAGCGGATGGGTGTCGCGCTCGACCCGACCGAACCGGTCACCGCCAACCCGATGCCGCCGCCCGGGACGTCGTTCACCGACCCGGAGGCCCTCGCGTTCTGGTGGGACCGCGGGGCGATGACGGCGTGGCAGGTCGTGCCGTTGTCGATGCAGGCGATCCGCGAGCACGAGCTCTGGCGCGGTGACCTGTTCGCTCCGGTCGCACCCCTGCTGCGCCAGCCGGGCACCTCCACGGCCGAGGGCGCGCAGCACGTCTCCTATGCCCTCGGCTGCCAGATCAACGCCGGGCTGCTCAGCGAGGCGCACACGGTGACCTGGCGCTCGCACGGAGTGTCGTTGTCGAGCGTGCAGGACTATCGCGCCGGCTGCCTCGGACGGCAATACCACGCCTGGCAGGCCACGCTCGGTGCTGACGCGGTCGTGTTCACCACGCACCCGGGGAACGCGGACCGCGGGCGCTGGGCCGATGACGACCTCTATTGGAACGGTTCCGCGACCATGCCGCGCACCGGGCAGGTCGGTGCCGTCGCGATCAACATCTATGCGCCCCGGTTCCCGGCGGCCGGCAACACGGACCCGGACGCGAACTACCAGCCGTTCACGCACGCGTTCTTCCCGCAGCAGCACTTTGACGAGGTGCGCAGTGTCGGCGCCTGGACCGTCGCGCGCAAGGGTGAGGGCTATGTGGCCCTCTGGTCCCATCGCCCGACGCGCTGGGCTGTGTCGCGCCCCAATCCGGCCGGGCTGACCGCGCCCTACGATCTCGTCGCCGAGGGCGGCGCCGGCAACGTGTGGATCGCGGAGGTCGGCACCGAGGATCATTGGGGTGATTTCGACAGCTTCGTCACCGCCGTCACCGACAGCGAGGTGGGCGCCATCGACCTGGGCACGATCGCAGGCATTCCCCGCGGCTATGTCGTTCGCTATCACTCACCGACCGAGGGAGTGCTCACCTATGCCACCGACGGGCCGTTGACCCAGGACGCGGACGAGGTCGACCAACGGTTCGCCGAACGCATCGCGAGCCCCTGGGTCACCGCCTCGACGGACGAGGCCTGGACGATCCGACACGGTGACGCGGCCTTCGTGGTCGAGTTGAGCACCGGGCGTCGTGCCGCCGGGTGAGTCCACGATTCCGCAGCCCACGGTGAGGATCGGCGGGCGCTCTAGACTGCCCGTCATGTCCGACCTCGCTGCAGAAGTGGTGGCCGATCACGACCGGGTGATCGTCATCGACTTCGGAGCCCAGTACGCCCAGTTGATCGCCCGCCGCGTCCGCGAGGCGCGGGTCTATTCGGAGATCATGCCGTCGACCGCCTCGGTGGCAGACATCCTGGCCCGCAAGCCCGCGGCCGTGATCCTGTCCGGTGGGCCCTCCTCGGTCTATTCCGCCGGGGCACCGCAAGTGGACCCGGCGCTGTTCTCCGCCGGCGTCCCCGTGTTCGGGATCTGCTATGGCTTCCAGGCGATGGCTGCCGCCCTCGGCGGCGAGGTGGCGAAGACAGGGTTGTCGGAGTTCGGGCGGACGCCGGCGGTCGTCGCCGAACGCGGAACCCTGCTGGCCGGCGTGCCCGAGGAACTCGCGGCAGCGGAAGTGGACGCAACCGCCACGCTGAACATCTGGATGAGCCACGGCGATGCCGTCGCGGCCGCGCCCGAGGGGTTCACCGTGCTCGCCCGCACGGGCGGGGCGCCTGTCGCGGCCTTCGAGGACGTCGAGCGCCGTCTGGCGGGCGTGCAGTGGCATCCCGAGGTCGGCCACTCCGAGCACGGCCAAGCGGTCCTGGAGGCCTTCCTGTTCGACATTGCAGGACTCCGTCCCGACTGGACCGCGGCGAACATCGTCGAGGACTCGATCGCGGCGATCCGGGAGCAGGTCGGCGACAAGCACGTGCTGTGCGGCCTGTCCGGTGGCGTTGATTCCGCGGTCGCCGCGGCCCTGGTGCACCGGGCGGTCGGGGACCAGCTGACGTGTGTTTTCGTCGACCACGGGCTGCTGCGCAAGGGCGAGGCCGAGCAGGTGGAGCAGGATTTCGTGGCGGCGACCGGCGTGCGCTTGATCGTGGCGTCCGTGGCGGATCAGTTCCTCGGCCATCTCGCCGGCGTGACCGACCCCGAGACGAAACGGAAGATCATCGGCCGCGAGTTCATCCGCACGTTCGAGGCCGCTGCGCGCGACGTGGCGGCTCACGAAGGGGTCGACTTCCTCGTGCAGGGCACGCTCTATCCGGATGTCGTGGAGTCCGGCGGGGGAGAGGGCACCGCCAACATCAAGTCCCACCACAACGTGGGTGGCCTCCCGGACGACCTGCAGTTCACGCTGATCGAGCCCTTGCGGACGCTGTTCAAGGATGAGGTACGCGCGGTCGGCGAAGAGCTGGGTCTGCCGGCGGCCATGGTCTGGCGCCAGCCGTTCCCGGGCCCCGGTCTCGCGATCCGCATCATCGGCGAGGTGACCCGCGAGCGGTTGGACCTGCTGCGCGATGCCGACGCCATCGCGCGGGAGGAACTCACCCGAGCCGGTCTCGATCGCGACGTCTGGCAGTTCCCGGTCGTGTTGCTGGCCGATGTGCGGTCGGTGGGCGTGCAGGGTGATGGGCGTACCTATGGCCACCCCGTCGTCCTGCGTCCGGTCTCGAGCGAGGACGCGATGACGGCCGACTGGAGCCGCCTGCCCTACGAACTGCTGGAACGGATCTCCACCCGCATCACGAACGAGGTCCGGGACATCAACCGCGTCGTCCTCGACGTGACCTCGAAGCCGCCGGGCACGATCGAGTGGGAGTGAGTGGAGAGGTCCGTTGGTGCCGCGTTGGGCCCGGGGGAGCCGGGTTGGGCCCGCCGGAGCCGCGATAGGCCCGCCGGAGCCGCGATAGGCCCGCCGGAGCCGCAGTAGGCCCGCGGGAGCCGCAATGGGCACGCCCTGCAACGCGTGCTCGATGCAGCCCCCGCGGGCCTAATGGCACTGCCGCGGGCCTAATGGCACTGCCGCGGGCCTAATGGCACTGCCGCGGGCCTAATAGACCTTTGGTCCGTCGGCCCTGCGCTAGTACGTGGATCAGCGCAGGTCCTCCGGGTTGTGGACACGGTTCTGCCCATAGGGCTGGCCGGCCTGCTTGTTGGCCTGCTGGGTGTTGTACCAATTCGTCGCCTTCTGGGTCCAGTCCCCGGCGATGGCCTTGCCACTGGCAGCAGGGATGAGAACCCAGGCGAGGATGTAGGCGATCGGGCCGACGCCGGTGAACAGCAGCACGATGGCCGCCGTGATGATGCGGACGATCGTCGCGTCGACACCGAGATATTCGGCCAGGCCGCCGCAGACGCCACCCAGCATCTTGTCGGTGGTGGACCGTTCGAGCTTCTTGTTCATGATGGTTCCTTTCGGATGGGGGTTCGGGTTTGGGGTCAGGTGCGTCGGGCCAAAACGAGTCCGATGATCCCGAGTGCGACGAGGAACACGGGTAACGCCACGTTCCACACGCGCGGGTCGAGGTTTCCGCCGAGGGCCGCATAGAGCGCGCCACCGGCGAAGCTGCAGAACAGGAGACCCACCACGAGCGAGAACCTGTCGACAGCCGGCCGCTGCGAGGCTGTGTGCTGTTTCTCCTTCATCGTTTCACCTCCAGTTGGCCCAGCCCGACGCGGGCCTCGATCGTCAGGGTCGGGCCGTTGGCCTGGGTTCCCTGGCTGATCGTGGTGTCACCGAGGTCGAAGCCATTGCCGACATAGAGACCCAGCACGTCGGCCTCGCCCACGTCGACGGCCCACACGACGCGGACGTTGGTGTCCGGCGGGACCACGATCGTCAGACGGCCGACATCGACCGCTGCGGCATAGGTGGCGTCACCATCGAGAAGCACCGCGGAGAGGTCTGCAACATGCTCACCGGCGTCGTGGGCCGTCACCCCTGCCGGCAGCTCGGCGACGGTCGAATAGGCGACGCTCGACTGGGGGGTCTCGGGGACCGGTGCGGCAGCACCACCGATCAGCACGGCGAGCAGCGCGCCCACCACGACGAGCCCCCGTGGCCTCGGGACCCAAGCGCCGATGATCATCGTGATCCCGACCGCCAGCAGCACCGCGGCCGGATAGGCGAAGAACGGCAGGTTCATGGACTGGTCGAGTGCGGCCACCGTGCCGATGCCGGCCAGCGCCAAGGCCCAGCCCACGAGCTGAAGCCGCCAGGTGCGTCGTCCGCGGCGCTTCCGCTGGGCCGCGACCACAGCGACCTTGTCAGGCTCGTGGGGCGACGGCGCTGCGGCGGGCTGCGGTTGCGCCGGGGGCTGCTGGGGAAGAGGCTGCTGCGGCGCCGGCGGCGGAGTGGGCTGATAGAGCCCGACCGGATCCGGATGCGCCAAATAGGCCTGGAGGGAATAGCCGGGGTCATGCTCGGTGGTCGGTGGTGACGGGTTGGCCGGTCCGGCCTGCTCCGCCAGATATTGCTGCATGCGCAGCTGCCAGGCGGCGGCGGCCTCCGTGAACGGCGTCTGCGCAGCGAACGGCCGGGCCGAGAGCTGAGGCGGTTCCGGTGTCCTCGGTGCGACGGCACGCCGCTGCTGTTCTGGCCGATACCACCCGAAATACCACACCGCACCGATCACCAATGCCGGGCCGATGCCGAAGGGTGCCACGTGCCCCACCAGGGCAGCGGCAACGATGCAGGCCACGACCAACAGCGCGATGCCGGCCTTCAGGCCGAGGCGGCGCACCCCCGGCACAATCGAGTCGATCGGAGCACGCTCGGCTCCCTCGGGCGGGACCACCGCCCAAGCAGCGGCATAGAGCACGAGCCCGATGCCACTCGACAGCGCGAGGAGCAGGGCGGCGACACGGACCAGCAGCGGGTCGACCCGCCATCGGTCGGCGAGCATGACGCACACACCGGCGACCTTGCGGTCGGTGACGCTGCGTCGCAGCTCGGTCAGGGGCTCCATGTCCACCATCCTCCCCGCATCGGTCAACCGACACCATCGGGGGAGACCCCGATTGGCGCCCGAGCCTCCGATTCGCCCCGGCGGATCAGGGGTTCACCAGGGAGGTCCCGGTTGGCCGGTGACCTGTCTCGTGTGAGGCTTGAAGCACCATGGCCGCTCCTGACGATTCCGACGTCGTCGGCAGCGCTGAACTCGATCAGCGGCTGCCGGCGCGCGTGGTCGTGCCTGCAGAAGCGGCGGAACCGCCGACACCCCCCGCCGATCGCCCGGCGAGCGCGGAGGACGACCAGCCGAAACGGGCGCGCGCCCACCGGATTCCTGAGGGTGCGTGGGTCGGCGGTGTCTGCACCGGCCTCGCGGACCACCTCGGCTGGCCGGTCATGGTCCTGCGCGTGGGGTTCGTCGCCCTGGCGCTGGTGCAGTTCGTGGGATTGGTGGTGTACGCGGTCCTGTGGCTCATCATGCCGGCGGCGCCGAAACCCGAGGCTGCACCCGGACTGGAGTCGCACGACCGCACGCAGATGCGCACCGTCGACAAGTCCCGCCGGGCCACCGATCTGGGCGCGGTCGCCGCGCTCGGCCTGCTCTCGGTCGGGTTGATCTGGCTCGTGCAGGCGAGCGGCATGGGCCTGTCGGCGAGGATCTTCTGGCCGATCGCGTTCGCGGGCGCCGGGGTCGCGTTGGTGTGGCGTACCGCCGACAACTCCGACGCCAACTGGCGGGAGGAAACCGCCGGGCCCGCGTGGCTGCGACCGTTCGTCGCCCGCGGACGCCTGCTTACCCTGGTGCGCACGATCCTCGGACTGGGGCTCGTCGGCGCCGCCGTCGGCATGGTCATCGCCTCCCAGGCCGGCCTGGCCGAATTGCCCCGGGTTCTGGGGATGACCGGTCTGGCGCTGGCGGGGACAGGCCTGGTGGTGGCCCCGTGGGCGTACCGGTCGCGCCAAGCCCTCCAACAGGCCCGCGAGGAGAAGGTGCGGGCCGATGAGCGTGCCGACATGGCCGCTCATCTCCACGACTCGGTCCTGCAGACTCTCGCGCTGATCCAGAAGCGTTCGGACGATCCGCGGACGGTCGCCACGCTGGCCCGGAAGCAGGAGCGGGAACTGCGGACCTATCTCTATGGCGACGTTCTCCGCGAGGAAACTCTCAAGGCGGCGCTGACCGCGGCGGCCGCGGAGGTGGATGACGAGCGGGGCGTGCCCGTCGAGGTCGTGTGCGTCGGTGACTGTGACCTGACCGAGGACCTCGCCGCCATGATCCGCGCCGCCCGTGAGGCGATGATGAACGCGGCCAAGCATTCGGGTGCCTCTCGGATCGACGTCTTTGCGGAGGTTGACGAGGGACTTGTCGAGATCTTCGTCCGGGATCGCGGAAAGGGTTTCGACCTCGACGAGATCGGGGATGATCGAATGGGTGTCAAGGGCAGCATCATCGGGCGCATGGAACGTCACGGCGGCACTGCCCGGATCCGTTCGTCCGCGGAGGACGGCACAGAAGTACGACTGGAGATGAAGAGATGACGACCGACCTGCCCCAGCCAGATTCGCTCGGCCCCGGAGAGACCGCCCCGTCCACCGACCGCCCCCTGCGTGTCGTGGTGGTCGATGACCACGCGATGTTCCGATCGGGTGTGAAAGCGGAGATCGGCCAAGCCGTGGAAGTCGTCGGGGAGGGCGAGGATGTCGCGACAGCGGTGGCGGCGATCAAGGGGAGTACGCCGGACGTCGTCCTCCTGGACGTCCATCTGCCGGGTGGCGGTGGCGGAGAGGTCATCAAGCAGGTGCACGCGACCATGCCCGATCTCCGCTTCCTTGCGCTGTCGGTGTCGGATGCGGCCGAGGATGTCATCGGGGTCATCCGCGCCGGTGCACGGGGTTATGTGACGAAGTCCATCAGCGCCGAGGAGTTGGTGGATGCCATTCGGCGCATCGCCGACGGCGACGCGGTGTTCTCACCGCGGCTGGCGGGCTTCGTTCTCGACGCGTTCTCCGATTCGATCGAGGTCGCTTCGATCGACGAGGACCTCGATCGGCTGTCGAACCGGGAGCGGGAGGTGCTGCGGTTGATCGCGCGGGGCTATGCGTACAAGGAGATCGCGCGCGAACTGTTCATCTCCATCAAGACCGTGGAGACCCACGTCTCGTCCGTGCTGCGGAAACTGCAGTTGTCCAACCGCCATCAGCTGACGCGGTGGGCGACGGACCGGCGTTTGGTGTGAACAGGTCGGGTTGCTTGGCAGCCCGGTGGAAAGCAAACAGCCGGCCCCCTTTCGGGGACGGGCTGTTCTGGTTGTCGAAGGGTCAGGCAGCGCGGCCCCTGCCCGAGGTGACCTTGCCATAGATGAAGAGGACGATCAGCGCGCCGATGACAGCTACGAGGAGCGTCCAGAAGAAGCCACCTTCAGGTGTGAACTGGAAGCCGTTGCCCATGAGCAGGTTGGTGATGAGGCCACCGGCGAAGGCGCCGATGATGCCCAGGATGATGGTGACGATGATGCCGCCACCCTGCTTGCCCGGCATGATGAACTTGGCGATTGCTCCGGCGAGGAGGCCGATAATGATCCAAAAGATAATGCCCATGTGATCAATTTAGCGGCAGCCTCTGAACAGATCGACGCTATGTCGACAATTTCGGGTAACGATTGGGCTGCGTGCGGCTCGCACAGGCATCCAGGACGGGAGCAGCAGGATGTTGCTGCCACGCAACCCGGCCACCTCTTGCCCCAACCGAGGGTCCACGCGGACGAACGCCCGGGGGTGGTGTCTTGCCCGTGGGGCGAGCCCATGCTGGCCCGGATTCGGGCCCCCTCCGTTCGGGGCGCTCTGCTCGGGTCCCTATCCCACGGTTGCCCTGAGGCCACGTTGCCCGGGTTTCGTCACTTTCCCCACTTACGTGGCTCCTTGCTCAGGTTCCAGTCTGGGCAAGGAGCTATGAACCTGGGGAACGTGACCGAACCCGGGCAACGTGCGAGGCGGGGCGTACTGAACCCGGGCAAGGAGCTCTATGAACCCGGGGGACGTGACCGAACCCGGGCAATGTGCGAGCGGGGCGTACTGAACCAGGGCAAGGAGCTCTATGAACCCGGGGGACGTGACCGAACCCGGGCAACGTGCGAGGCGGGGCGTACTGAACCCGGGCCAGGAGGGTGCTTACTGATCAAAGGAACGGGCTGAACGGCTTGAGGATCGCCTCGGAGAACTTGACCATGATGGGCCGCTGGACCCACTCGTCGAGGGTCAACTCCCGACAGTTGGTGAGGTCGAGCCGGAAGACCTCGGCCATCTTCTCCGCCATCTCATGGTCGGTGACCTCAAGGTTGATCTCATAGTTGCCGATGAGCGACAGCCGGTCGAGGTTGGCGGTGCCGACCGTGGACCACTGGTCGTCGATGACTGCGGTCTTCGCGTGCACCATGGCGCCCTGATAGAGGAACAAGCGTACGCCCCCCTCCAGCAGGCCGCGGTAGTAACCCCGCGACACCCAGTCGGCGACGATGTGGTTGGACCGCTCGGGAACGATGATCCGCACGTCCACCCCGCGCTGGGCCGCCCCGATGAGGACCCCGAGCAGATCGTCGTCGGGGATCAGATAGGCGTGGGTGAGCCAGACGCGCGCCTGGGCGCGGTCGATGGCGTCGAGGTACATGTACCGAATCGGATAGATCAGCTGCCGCGGCACGTTGCGGTGCACGCGGATGGGCGAGTCCCACGTGCGGTGCTTGGGGTCCTCCAGCTCGGGATGGCGGCGGTTGCCCCAGAGGTTCCAATAGTCGACGAAGGCGTTCTCCAGTTCGCCCACGGCCTCACCCGTCACGCGGACGTGCGTGTCGCGCCAGTCGGTGGCATAGAGCGATCCGATGTTGTAGCCACCGGTGAACGCCACCCGGCCGTCGACCACCATGAGCTTGCGGTGGTTCCGCCCGGAGTTGCGCGGATGCCAGAAGCCCCAGCCGCCCACGATGAGCGGATGGTGCTTGACGTGGATGCTGGGCGGGAAACGGAAGAACCGGCGCGGGACGACGAGGTTCGCAAACTCGTCGAAGACGACGTAGACGGCGACGCCGCGGTTGGCCGCCCGGATCAGCGCCCGCTTGAAAGAGCGACCGATGGGGTCGTTCTTCCAGATGAACGTCTCGAAATAGATCCGGTCGGACGCGTGGTCGATGACCCTGAGCATGTCGGTGTAGAGGTCCTGCCCATAGGTGTAGACCGTGATGTCCGAGTCGCCGGCCGTGACGGGCACGGGATCGGACTTGGGGAAGACGACCGGAGCGCGCTCCTTCTTGCGGCGGCTGTCGATGATGAGGAGCGTGATCGCTGTGGCCAGCTGCACTCCGAAGACGGCCAGAACGACACGGCGGACGATTCGCTTGATCTGGCGCCAGTACACGGGACCAATGTAGCCCTGCCGGCGAACCACGCCCGCCCCGCCGCGACCGCCGACAACTGTCGGGGCGGGAGCCTAAGGTGGAGCCCCTATGAGCGAGCACAACCACCAGCCCACCCTGACCGACGAGCCGGCGCCGAGACCGCGGAAACGCAGCCGCGCCAAGGAGTTGCTCGCGGGCCTCAACGACCCCCAGCGCGAGGCCGTGCTGCACCGGGGCTCGCCGTTGCTGGTGGTCGCCGGAGCAGGGTCCGGCAAGACCCGCGTGCTGACGCGTCGGATCGCGTATCTGGTGTCCGAGCGCGATGCGCATCCCGGGTCCATCCTCGCGATCACCTTCACCAACAAGGCGGCCGCCGAGATGCGACACCGGGTGGCCGAGATCATCGGCAACCGCGCGCGCATCATGTGGGTCTCGACGTTCCACTCGGCCTGTGTGCGGATCCTCCGCGCGGAGATCCACCGTTTCGGTTATGCCCGCCAGTTCTCGATCTATGACGACGCCGACGCCAAGCGCCTCATGCAGCTGGTGTGTTCGGAGCTCGGGCTCGACCCCAAGAAGCATCCGGTCCGCCAGGTGCTCAACTGGGTCAGCAACTGCAAGAACGATCTGGTCGACCATGAGGCAGCCCGTTCCCGGGCGGCAGCCGGGCAGGAACTCTATCCGGAAGCCTATGCGAATTATCAGCGCCGTCTCCGCGCCGCCAATGCGCTCGACTTCGACGACCTCATCATGCTCACCGTGCATCTTTTCCAGGCCTTCCCGGAGGTGTGGGAGCACTATCGGCGCCGGTTCCGACACGTGCTCGTGGATGAATACCAGGACACGAACCACGCCCAATATGTGCTGATCCGTGAGCTCTGTGGCGTACGCGAGGGGGAGTTGGCGGCAGACGAGATCGATCCGCCCGAGCTCATGGTGGTCGGCGATTCCGACCAGTCGATCTATGCGTTCCGTGGGGCGACGATTCGCAACATCCTGGACTTCGCGACCGATTTCCCGGGCGCGCGGACGGTCATGCTGGAGCAGAACTATCGCTCGACACAGACCGTGCTGTCTGCGGCCAACGCCGTGATCTCCCACAACGAGGGGAGGCCCGCCAAGAACTTGTGGTCGGCTGCCGGGGACGGCGACCGGGTGGTGGGATATGTCGCGGACACCGAGCACGACGAAGCCCAGTTCGTCGCCGGCGAGATTCAGGATCTGGCTGCGGCAGGGACGAGCACCTATGCGGATACCGCGGTGTTCTATCGCACGAACGCGCAGTCCCGGGCGTTCGAAGAGGTGTTCATCCGGCGAGGCGTGCCTTACAAGGTCGTCGGGGGCGTCCGGTTCTATGAGCGCAAGGAGGTCCGCGACGTGATCGCCTATCTGCGGGCGATCGTCAACCGTGCCGATGACGTCTCGGTGCGCCGCATCCTCAACGTGCCCAAGCGGGGAATCGGTGACCGGGCCGAGGCGGCGATCGAGGCCTTCGCCCAGCGCGAGAGCATCAGTTTCGGGGATGCCCTCCGGCGGGCGTCGGAGTCGGGTCTCGCAGCAGCCTCCGTGCGTCGACTCCAGGCGTTCGCGGACATGATGGACGAGCATGAGGAGTTGGTGGCGGGGGGTACGCCGGCTCACGAGGTGGTTGCGTCGATCCTGGGCGCCTCCGGCTATCTGGCGGAGCTCGAAGCCTCCAACGACCCGCAGGACCAGACGCGCGTGGAGAATCTGGCCGAATTCCTCGCGGTCGCCGAGGAGTTCGTCACATCGGCGTCGGCGGTGTCACTCGACGAGACCGAGCCGGGCTTCGACCTGGCGACCGAGGACGGGCTGCTCGGCGCACCTGAACCCGATCCGTCGTTGGCGGCCTTCCTGGAGCGGATCGCCCTGGTGTCGGACGCGGACCAACTGGGGTCGGCCGGGCAGGCAACGGACGGGGCGGAGTCGCAGTCGGTCGGGGTGGTGACGCTGATGACTCTGCACACCGCCAAAGGATTGGAGTTCGACACCGTGTTCCTCACCGGTTGTGAGGACGGGATCCTGCCCCACCAGCGCACGGTGACCGACCTCGACCAGCTCGCCGAGGAACGACGTCTCACCTACGTGGGCATCACCCGAGCCCGCAAACGGCTCTATCTGAGCCGGGCGGTGAGTCGGTCGGCGTGGGGTGCGCCGCAACACAATCCGCCGAGCCGCTTTCTCGCCGAGATCCCCGACCGGCTGCTGGACTGGCGACGGCTGGGTTCGGCGCAGACGACCTGGCGCAATACCAGCGCCACCGCGCGCTATCGAGAACGCAACAAGCGCGACGGGTTCGGCACTCGGATCGACACGGTGCCCGTGAAACGGGATGTCCCCGAGCTGACGGTGGGGGATCGGGTGCTCCACAACGCGTTCGGTCTCGGGTCGGTGGTGGCTCTCCACGGATCGGGTGCGAAGGCACTGGCCGACGTGGACTTCGGATCGGGTGGCGTGCGGCGGTTGGCCCTGCAGTTCGCGCCGCTGGAGAAGCTCTGAGTGGACCAGCCGCCATGCCCCGTGCGCGGGCATGGAAAGGGCCCCCGCCGGATTCGGCAGGGGCCCTTTTCTGTCGTTCAGGCAGCCATGGCGGCTGGGGGTGTCACATGCGCACGCCCTGGGTCAGCAGCCACCGATAGGGATCGGAGGTCGAGTAAGGATTCGAGGTCGAGGCGCCGACCGGATAGTACTCAAGATGCAGGTGCGGGCCGAAGGTCCGGCCGGTCATGCCGACATAGCCGATGACCTGTCCGGCGGTGACCTGCTGGCCGGGGCGCACGGTGGTGGACGCCATGTGCGCATAGAGCGTCGAGCCGTTGCTGTGCTGGACGATCACGTGGACACCGGCCCAGCCCCCCGCATTCGGGGAGACCACGACGCCATTGGCAGCCGCGCGGATCGGGGTGCCGATCGGGGCGCCCAGGTCCTGACCGGTGTGATAGCGCGACCAAGCGCCGACAGCACCCCAGCGGGCGCCCACGGTGTAACGACCGGCGGGCAGCGGCGACGCAGCGCCGCCGGAGGAGATGGATGCGGCGTCAACCGGTGCCGACGCCGGGGCGCCGGGCTGCTGGGCAGCGGCCGCATTGTTCGGGGTGGTTGCCTGCAGGGTGCCGCCGATGGCCTCCTGCTGCTGCTGGGCGCGGAGTGCTTCCTCGGCCTTGCGGCGCTCCTCGGCCAGCCGGTCCTGCTCACGCTGGGTGGCGGCGGCAGCATTCTGCAGGTTGGAGCTGCGGGCCTCGTCGAGGGCCTCGCCGGAGGTCTCGGTCGCCTTTTCGCCGGTGGCTTCGAGGGAGGCTCCTCGCTCCTTGGCGATCTGGTCGGCAACCGCGCGGTCGATCTCGTTGCGCACCGCGTTGCGGCTGACGCCGTCAGCGCTGCGGCCGAAGGTGTCCAACTGGCCCTCGCTGGCGGCCTGTTCCTGGGCGTTGCGGACCTCGTTGATGACGGCCTGCTCCTCAGCGATCCGCTTCGACTCTTCGGCGGGGACGGCCTGGGAGTAGTCCTGGCTGCCCTGCACCGCCGCGCTCGTCTTGGTCACTTCGGTGGCCTGGGCGGAGGCGGTCAGCGCGACAGATCCTGCAACAGCCAGTCCGAGACCAGAGATGGCCAACGCGGCGAGACCGTGGGCGACCAAGCCCTTGACGCTCAGGTCTTCGTCGATGGTGGCGCTGTTGCCAGCCAGGACGTCGGTGGTGTCTTCGACGCCCAGGGCCCGCCGGGCCTTGGCCTTGCCGAACAAGCGCTTCGACACGTGTGAACTCCTATGACTGCGATCCGGCGGTCCTCTGCGGAATCGCCTTATTGAAGATAACGGATAGGTAACCGGCGCTCAAGCTGAGTGCGGCTTTGCACCTGAAGCCTTCTCAGGTAGTTCGTTACATGTTTAGGATCGCAAACTTCCGCCCCAGTCTCACGCCTTGTGCCATCTCGTGGAACCCCGTGGACACCGGGATTTCGCGCGGTGCGGATCGGCTATAGTCAGCCGATTCCTCTCAGGGAGGGTGTCCACAGGTAGGCTGGTGAGGGTGGAGAGCACCTCGGTTCCGATTCGTGTGGTTGTCGCCAAGCCAGGTTTGGACGGGCATGACCGTGGCGTCAAGGTTGTGGCGCGAGCGCTGCGTGACGCGGGCATGGAGGTGATCTACACCGGCCTCCACCAGACTCCCGAGCAAATCGTGCAGACGGCCTTGGCTGAGGACGCAGACGCGGTCGGGCTTTCGGTGTTGTCGGGGGCTCACATGACCCTGTTCGCCCGCGTGATCGAACTCTTGGCCGAAGCGGACGCCTCGGACATCGTCGTGTTCGGTGGCGGCATCATTCCCGATGATGATCGGCAACCGCTCGCAGATCTCGGCGTGGCCCAAGTGTTCACTCCCGGAGCGACAATGGCCGAGATCGTCGAGTGGACCCGGGCCCATGTGAAACCGTCCTCCGCGCTGGCCTGATTTCCCAGCCGCCGCAGCGTTTCTGCTTCGTCCGGATCCAGTGCTTTTTCGGTGTTCTCATTCAGGGTCCGCTACTGTCACGTCGTGGGCGCAAGCGTCGCGCCTGTGCGCCCACCCGGGGCGTACGCCCGCTGGGCGGGCATGGAGAACCGTCGGGCTTCCGGCGGACACGCAACCAAGGATGGAGCCGTCGTGGATCTCTACGAATACCAGGCGCGCGACCTTTTCGAGTCGCACGGCGTCCCGGTGCTCCGGGGCATCACAGTCACTACCGCTGAGGAAGCCGGCGCAGCCGCCGAGCAGCTCGGCACCCCCGTCGTGGTCGTCAAAGCGCAAGTCAAGACCGGTGGGCGCGGCAAGGCGGGTGGCGTGAAGATCGCCAAGAGCCCGGCGGAAGCCGCAGAAAAGGCCGGGGAGATCCTCGGCATGGACATCAAGGGTCACACCGTGCGCCGGGTAATGATCGCCGAAGGCGCCGACATCGCCGAGGAATATTACTTCTCGCTCCTGCTCGATCGGGCCAACCGCTCCTATCTGGCCATGTGCTCGGTCGAGGGCGGCATGGACATCGAGCAGCTCGCCGAGGAGCGCCCGGAGGCGTTGGCCAAGGTCGAGGTGGACCCGTTGGTCGGCATCGATCGGGCCAAGGCCGACGAGATCGTGGCCGCTGCGAACTTCCAGGAGGCCGACCGCGATCAGATCGCCGAGGTCCTCGTGAAGCTCGGCGAGGTCTATCAGGCCGAGGACGCCACCTTGGTCGAGGTCAACCCGCTGGTGAAAACCGGCGAGGGAAAAATCGTCGCGCTCGATGGCAAGGTCACCCTTGACGACAACGCCAGCTTCCGGCAGTCGCATCACGCCGCACTGCAGGACATCGCTGCTACCGACCGGCTCGAGGTCATCGCCCAGGAGCGCGGTCTGAACTACGTGAAGCTCGACGGCAACGTCGGCATCATCGGCAACGGCGCGGGTCTGGTGATGTCGACCCTCGACGTCGTCGCGTATGCGGGGGAGGAGTTCCCGAGCAAGCCCTCCCCGGCCAACTTCCTGGACATCGGCGGCGGAGCCAACGCTGAAGTGATGGCCGCGGGCCTGGACGTCATTTTCGAAGACGAACAGGTCAAGGCCGTCCTGGTCAACGTGTTCGGCGGCATTACCGCCTGTGACGCGGTCGCCAACGGCATCGTGCAGGCCTATTCGATCCTCAGCGACCACGGCAAGCACCCGAAGCCCCTCGTGGTTCGCCTCGACGGCAATAACGCCGATCTGGGTCGCCAGATCCTCGACGACGCCAACCTGCCCAAGCTCGAGCGGGTGGACACCATGGACGGTGCAGCCCGCCGGGTTGCCGAACTGGCCGACCAGGCCAAGTGAAAGGGACGACGACAAGATGGCAATCTTTCTGAACGCTGACTCCAAGATCATCGTCCAGGGCATGACCGGCTCGGAGGGCATGAAGCACACGACCCGCATGCTCGCGTCCGGCAGCAACGTGGTGGGCGGTGTGAATCCGCGGAAGGCGGGGGAGCAGGTCGACTTTCCCGACGGAGTCCAGGTGCCCGTCTTCGGCACCGTCAAGGAAGCCATGAATGCCACCGGCGCGAATGTGTCGGTCGTCTTCGTGCCCGCGAAGTTCACCAAGGCAGCCGTGGTCGAGGCGATCGAGGCCGAGATGCCGTTGGTGGTCTGCATCACCGAGGGCGTCGCGGTCAAGGACACCACGGAGTTCTTCTCCCTCACCAAGGGGAGCAAGACGCGCCTCATCGGCCCGAACTGCCCCGGCATCATTTCTCCGGGACAGTCCAACGCCGGCATCATTCCGGCGGATATCGCGCCCACCCCCGGTCGCATCGGCCTGGTGTCCAAGTCCGGCACGCTGACTTATCAGATGATGTATGAACTGCGGGACTTCGGTTTCTCGACCGCGGTCGGCATCGGTGGCGACCCGGTGATCGGCACCACGCACATCGACTGCCTGCAGGCGTTCCAGGACGACCCGGACACCGATGCGATCGTCATGATCGGTGAGATCGGGGGCGACGCCGAGGAACGCGCGGCGGCGTACATCCAGGCCAACGTCACCAAGCCGGTCGTCGGCTATGTGGCCGGTTTCACTGCGCCCGAAGGCAAGACGATGGGCCATGCCGGCGCGATCGTCTCGGGCTCGTCCGGCACCGCCGCAGCGAAGCAGGAGGCGCTCGAGGCCGCGGGCGTGAAGGTCGGCAAGACTCCGTCGGAGACGGCCGCGCTGATGCGGGAGATCATGGAGTCACTCGCCAATTGATGATTGCGGGTTGCCCATCTCAGGGGTGACCCAAGCAGCTGGACTGAAAAACCCCGGACGATGGTGTCCGGGGTTTTTCATGTGTCTCGAGATCGCGCTCATTCCACCTGGGTGATGCGCTCGCCCGCGCGGAGGTTCACTCCGATCCAGGCATCGTCAGTGAAGTCGAACGTCTCGGTCGGGTTCGACCGCAGATAGACCAGCTTGTTGCCGGCGCTGAAGATGCCGACCCGGTATTTCTGCGTCTGGGCCTGATCGACCTTGGAATCCACGATGTACCAATGGCCCCGGATTTCCACTCCGTCCTGGCCGGGCGTGATCAGCGGTGCTTCCTTCACCATCTGGGAGGTCAGCGTGCGGGTGTTGCAACTCGTGATGTTGCCATTGATGCGCCCGACCAGTTCGCTGGCCTCCTCGGGCGAGCCCAGGGTGAGCACCACCTGGTCGATGCCGAACTGCGGCGGGGCGGCAGCGTCGTTGCGCAGCAGATAGGTGCGCTGCTGCCGCGTGACGCCCGTGCCGCCGATCGAGGCGAAGTCGATGGCCTCGCAGCTGGAGCCGTCCTGCACGTCAACCCGCGTGGCCGGGGGGTTGCCGCGCCACGTCCCGACGCCCGGGCTGACACGGGGGATGTCTCCGGAGGTCAGGAAGCCCGGCTGTTCACCGCCGGCCGGCGGCACGCCGATCTCCACGGAGGTGGTGGGCGCGGTGCACAGCCCGACTGCAGGGCCGCACTGGCGGTTGATGGACTCGCCCAGCGCGGTCACCTGGGCCTCCATGTCCGCCGGCTCGTCCACGCGAGCGACGTCGAGCAGGTTCACGACCTTGCCGGTGCGCACGAGCAGGACCGAGTGATATTCCGGCTTGTTGTCGTGGAGCACGAGCCGCACGCCCAGGGCTTGATCGCCGAGGCCGGTCACGTCCAGCCCCTTCTCGACATAGAGGGGTGTGTCGGTGCAGGAGCCGAGCTCAGCGCTGCGGAACTCGAAGACCTTCTGAGCCTCCTCGTTCGTCGCGTACGCATCAGCGCGGTGCAGGGCGCCTGTGCGGTCGGTGCCGCTGGCGGTCAGGCCGCGCAGTTGGGTGATCTCCGGGATCGGCTGGTCGGCAGCCAGCGGGCCGATGCAGGCGATGCCGGGTGACGAATCGTTCACCCCGGCCTGATCCAGCGTCTGGGTCCAGGTTCTGCTCGGATCGATAAGCGTGGCCATCTCGCGGTTGAGCATCATCTCGGCGCTGAGCACCGGGCCCGGAGTCGTCTGCTCATCGGGCGCGGCGTTGCCGGCCATGTCGGTGTCCCTGGTGAACCACCACAGGACGGTGCTGACGATCAGCGCGACAATGGCCACGACAGCGACCCCAGCCACGGCAAGAGCCACAACGTTCCGGCCGCCGAGTGGGCCCCGTTCGTCAGGCGCGGCATCCGCCTTGCGGCCGAAGCGTTTGGGTCGCGCAGCCGCGCGTTTCCCGGTGGTGGTCTCCTCGTCGGGCGTCCTGCGCCGCTTCTGGGAGCGGGTTTTTGACTCCGGCTCATGCTCCGATTTCGGCGCGAACGGGTTGTCGGGACGGGTCAGGGGCTCGCCGTCACCGCTTCCTGCAGCTGCTGCTGACGTGTCTGCCGCGGACGACTCATCAGCTGTCGCGTCGTGCGCTGCGGCCGCGGACGAAGTCGCCCGTGGCGGGGTCGATGACGAAGCGGCGGGGCGGAAGTCCGGCACCACCTCGCGCGGGCCGTCCTCGATCGGCTTGGGGGCGGTCGGTCGGCTGCCTGCACCGCTCGGTGCCTGAGGCGGTTCGTTCGTTGCCTTGGGGGTGGTCCCGGTCAGCGGGCGGGCCACGATCGAGGGGCCCTCCTCCCGCCGCCCGGTCGGCGTCTGGTGGCCCGGTGTGGGCGTGCCCTTGATCGTGGAGTCGTCGTCGGATCCGACGTTCAGGTGCTCGGCGTCGCTCGGTGTGGGCGCGGAATCTTCCGCCGCGGAATCGGACCAGCCCTGACGGGGGCGAGCACTAGGCTGCTCGCTGTCGACGGCTTTCGGTTCAGGGAGACCGTCCTCCGGGGCGGAGTCCGCGTCCCGCCGAGAGCGATCGTCGTTCGCGTCGTTGGTCAAGCTCACTCCTCCCAAGGATCTGGGCGCGCACCGCGCGCCTCAGATGTCACAGAGGCCAAATCTAGCTCGCCAGCGCGTGTCCGGCGATCCTGCGTCCCGACTTTCGGTGAGGATGCTCAGAGATATGTCCAGTGATTTCAGGCGACGCACCCGCAATCGGCTCAGGTTGAAGGTACGCACGGCCGGCGCGGTTCCGGATTCCGGCACTGAACCCCCTCGGCCGGGTTCTCGGTTGCCGGCTTGGGCCGCGGCGATCCTGACCGGTGCCGGCGCAGGTGTCGCCGGCTGGCTCATCGTCTGTCTGGTCGTGGTCATCAACTGGTTGACCAGCCTGTCGGGAGACATCGGCCCGGTGTTCGGGGCCGCGACCCAGATCTGGCTCCTCGCCCACGGCGGCGGCTTGAGCATCGGAGGCGTCCGGTGGACGCTGATTCCGTTGGGGCTTACCGCACTGATTCTGCTCGTCGCCGTCGGGTTGATCTCGGGACTCGTGCATCGAGCCGTCAGCGCGGACTCCTTGAGTCGGCGCACCGTGCTGCGACTGTTGGCACTGGTCGGGGCGGGCTATGTGGTTGTCGTCGGCGGTGCGGCCGCCGCTTTCGGTTCGTGGGAACAAACGGCCCGAGCGGTGTCGGGAGCGGTCGCCCTTGTCGTTGTGGCCGCCCTCTGGGGAGCAGGTCGGGTTGTCGATCTTGGGCTGGTTCGGTTGCTGCCCGAGTGGGCGCGCCCCGTGCCCGCAGCCGCGGTTGCTGCGGTCTGGACGGTGCTCGCCGGCGGTGCTGCGGTCCTGGCCACCGGCATCGTGATGCATCGCGAACGGATCACGGCGATTGCCGACGGGCTCGGCGCTGACCCGGGCAGCACCGCCCAGTTGGTCCTGGCCCAAGCGGCGTTCTGGCCGAATCTGCTCATCTGGGCGGGTGCTTGGGCGCTGGGTGCGGGTTTCACGCTCGGCGACGGCACCGTCGTTTCGCCCCCCGCCACCGATGTCGGACTTGTCCCGTCCATCCCCGTGCTCGGCGCGATGCCGGTGGAGCCCGGCGGGAACTGGATGCTCGCGTGGCTGCTGATCGGAGTCGTGGCCGGTGCGCTGGCCGGCTGGGTCGTCCTCCGACGGCGCTCCGGAGCGCGGCTGGACGAGACTGCCGGGGTCAGCTTTCTGGCCGGACTGGCGGCGCTCATTGCCGTGACTCTGCTGTCGCTGGTCGCCCGCGGCGATCTGGGTGTGGCCCGACTGACCGGCCTCGGTCCGCGCATTCCCGAGCTGCTGTTGCTGGCGGGACCGCTGCTGACCCTCCCTGCGGTGACGGTCGGGCTGATCGGTGGCTTGGTCCGGCAGGTGCGGGGCAACAGGTCCGATCAAGTGGATGGCGAGGACGGCGAGCCGCCAGAGGATCCCGTCGCCGAACCCACGCGAGTCCTCGAAACCTCGCGTGTCAACCCGGCGGTGTCTGCCATGGACGATGACGAACCCACGATTATCACGGGGCGATAGAGTCGAATCCGTGACTTGTCGGGTGGTCGTTCTGGTGTCCGGTTCAGGGACCCTGCTGGCGGCACTGCTGGAGGCGATCGACGCCGGCGAGGTGCCGGCCGCAGTCGTGGCCGTCGGCGCCGACAGGACTGGGATCGAGGGCTTGGCGCGAGCCGAGCGTCGCGGCATCCCCACATTCAGCCACCCTTATGTCAAAGGCAGTGATCGTGCGGTCTGGGACGCGGAACTGACGCGTCGCGTGGCCGAGCACGACCCGGACCTGGTGGTTTCCGCCGGTTTCATGAAGCTCGTCGGGGGCACCTTTCTTGCCCGCTTCGGCGGTCGCATGATCAACACCCACCCGGCGCTCCTGCCGGCCTTTCCGGGGATGCACGGACCGCGTGACGCCCTCGCGGCAGGGGTGAAGGTCACCGGAGCCACGGTGTTCCAGGTGGATGCGGGTGTGGACACCGGGCGGATTCTGGCCCAAGAGGCCGTGCGGGTGCTGCCTGACGACACCGTGGAGTCCCTGCACGAACGCATCAAGGTGGTCGAACGACGACTCCTGATCGATACCGTCACTGATTTCGCGTCGAACCTGCGCGAGCAACCTGAGGAGAACTGACCCCATGTCCGACCGTCTGCCCATCAAGCGCGCGCTGGTCTCCACCTACGACAAGACTGGACTCGAGGACCTCGGTCGAGCGCTCACGGAAGCCGGTGTCGAGGTTGTGTCGACCGGCTCCACGGCGAAGCGGCTGGCGGACGCGGGTGTGCCCGTCACACCGGTTGATCAGGTCACCGGTTTCCCGGAGTGCCTCGATGGCCGCGTCAAGACGCTGCATCCGATGGTGCATGCCGGGATCCTGGCGGACCGCCGTCTCGAGACCCACCGGGACCAACTGACAGAGCTGGGCGTGACTCCGTTCGATCTGGTCGTCGTGAACCTCTATCCGTTCTCGGAGACTGTCGCCTCCGGCGCGACGCCGGACGAGTGCGTCGAGCAGATCGATATCGGCGGGCCGACGATGGTGCGCGCGGCGGCCAAGAACCACCCCAGCGTGGCAATCGTCACGTCCCCCGACCAGTACGCACGACTCGGCAACGCGCTCACCGAGGGTGGGTTCACCCTGGCGGAGCGTCAGCAATTGGCTGCTTCGGCGTTCCAGCACACGGCGGAATACGACATCGCTGTGGCCTCTTGGATGGGGTCGGTGTTGACCGACAGCTCGGACGGCGACGGCTATCCGGCCTGGTTGGGTGCGGCCTGGCGGAAGCAGGGCACTCTGCGCTACGGCGAGAACGCCCACCAGCCGGCGGCCATCTATTCCTATCCGCCGGGTCCGGCCGGCATCACCCAGGCCGAGCAGGTGCACGGCAAGGAAATGAGCTTCAACAACTACACGGACGGCGAAGCCGCCTATCGGGCGGCCTACGACTTCGACGAGCCCTGCGTCGCGATCATCAAGCATGCGAATCCCTGCGGCGTCGCCGTCGGCGCCGATATCGCCGAAGCCCACGCCAAGGCACACGCCTGTGACCCGCTGTCGGCATTCGGCGGCGTCATCGCCACGAACCGCCCGGTGAGCGTCGCGATGGCGGAGACTGTCAAGGACATCTTCACCGAGGTCCTGATTGCGCCCGCCTTCGAGGACGGCGCGCTGGAGATCCTGACGGCCAAGAAGAACATCCGATTGCTGACCGCGCCTGCGTACACGCATCGCGGTCGCAATCTGCACCCCATCTCGGGAGGGGCGCTGCTGCAGGCCCCCGACCGGATTGATGCCGAGGGCGACGATCCGGCCAACTGGACGATTGCCGCTGGCGATGCGGCCGACGCGGCCACGTTGGCGGACCTCGAGTTCGCCTGGCGCGCCTGCCGTGCGGTCAAATCCAACGCGATCCTTCTCGCCAGCGCCGGCGCATCGGTGGGTGTCGGGATGGGGCAGGTCAACCGCGTCGACTCCTGCAGGCTCGCCGTGTCACGGGCGGGGGAGCGAGCCGCCGGCTCGGTGGCTGCCTCGGACGCCTTCTTCCCGTTCTCCGACGGGCCCCAGATCCTCATCGATGCAGGTGTCAAGGCGATCGTCCAGCCGGGTGGCTCGGTTCGTGACGAGGACACCGTCGCCGCCTGCCAGGAAGCAGGAGTCACCCTCTATTTCACCGGGACCCGACACTTCTTCCACTGATCCACCGCGGCACATCGAAAGGAACTCCATGACCGCGCAGAGGCTGGACGGCAAGGCCACAGCGGCCGCCATCAAGGCCGAGTTGACCGCCCGAGTGACGACCTTGCGTGAGCGCCACGGGATCATTCCCGGTCTGGGCACCGTGCTCGTCGGCGACGATCCCGGCAGCCACATCTACGTGAACGGAAAGCACCGGGATTGCGAGCAGGTGGGGATCGCCTCGATCAGGGTGGACCTGCCCGGCGACACGAGTCCCGCCCGGCTCCGCGAGGAACTGCTGGCCCTGAACGAGAATCCTGACTGCACGGGATACATCGTGCAACTGCCACTGCCGAAGCACTTGGATGAGAACGAAGCACTCACGCTGATCCAGCCCGACAAGGACGCTGATGGTCTGGCGCCGATGAGTCTCGGAAAACTGGTTCTGGGCGACCCCGGACCGTTGCCCTGCACACCCCGCGGCATCGTCGAACTGCTGCGGCGGCACGGAGTGGAACTCGACGGCGCCGAGGTGTGCGTCGTCGGGCGTGGCACAACGGTCGGGCGACCTCTCGGACTGCTGCTGACTCGACGGTCGGAGAACTCGACGGTTACCCTCTGCCATACCGGAACACGTGATCTGGCCGCGCACACACGGGCAGCTGACATCGTGGTGGGTGCGGCCGGAGTGCCCGGACTGATCACGGCGGACATGATCAAACCCGGGGCTGCGCTCGTCGATGTTGGCATCACACGGGACGCCGCCGGGCAACAGGTGGGGGACTTCGCGCCGGAGGTCTGGGAGAAGGCCGGCTGGGTCACTCCCAACCCCGGAGGGGTCGGTCCGATGACGCGCGCGATGCTGCTGGAGAACGTGGTTGAACGGGCTGAAAGTCTCGCGGCCCATAGTGGCTGAAATGGAGCCGGACAACACCGGCAGCTTCAAGGCCATCGCTCGGGCCAAGGCGTCGTCGTTGACGCAGTGGCCGTTGCTGCTGGTGCTCGGTTTGGTGGCCATCTGCTTGGTCTTGGTCGTGCTGGGCTATTGGCGCCGTGGCACGGCGCTGATGGGAGCGGCCCTCTGCCTCGCGGCTGGTCTCCGGGCGCTCCTGCCCCGGGACGTCGCGGGGTTGTTGCAGGTGCGGGGAAGGGCGTTCGATGTCACGTTCCTGCTCGGGTGTGGAGTCGGGATCATCGTGCTCGCGATGAACGTTCCCGCCCCCTGAGCCGAGCGCGGGCTCAGGCGAAGAACAGGCCCATCAGCCACATGAGCATCACCAGCGTGCCCAGCGCACTGGTGATGATGCCGGCGATCGCCATGCCACGTCCACCGAGTCCCGCTTGGGCCTCAATCTGCTTCAGCGCGGCTATGCCAAGCCCCAATCCGATCGGTCCGGTGACTCCGCCGCAGAACATGGAAACGATGCCGAGGACGAGGGAGGGAACGGCGAACGGAGCATTCTGCGCAGGGCGAGGGAACGCGTTGGCGCCTGTTGCGTAAGGGCCCTGATAGGGCTGGTATGGCTGAACGGACTGGCCGGGATAGCCGCCGGTGCCGGCCTGATAGCCCCGGAACGCTGAGTAGGCCTCGTCCTGCTGCGGATCCCCATAGGTCGAGGCGTAGGGGTAGGTCGGGAAGTCCGGGTCCTGGCGCAGAGGATCGGCGCTGCGTTCCGGTTGCCAGGGCGGATCAGAAGCCGACGGGCCGCTCGCGGGCTCGTCCCCGGCCCCTGGGGACCAGTCGGGCGGTTCGGTCCCCGAGGAGGCACTGAACGGCGGTTCCTGGCCCGCTGGCGTCCTGCCGTCCGCCCAGGTCTCGAACCGATTGTTCGGGTCCGGCTCGTGTTGTCCCGTCATGGATCCCTTCCATCTCTGGCATCCGCTTGTCGCCTGCGCCTATCGCGCTGGCCGTCACAGGTTTCGACCCTAGCGCGCAATGCCAAAGGGCCGGTCCCCCTGAAGGAGAACCGGCCCTCTGGCCGTGCTGCACCGTCTCAGCCGATGCAGCGGCGGAAATCAGCCACCGAGCTCGGCGTCCCAGTCGCGGGTCTGCAGAATGTTCCGCAGCTCCAACAGGAACATCGAAGCGGTCGACCCGTCGAAGGCACGGTGGTCATAGACCATGCCGATGATGCCCACGGAGTGGATCGCGATGGTGTCGCCGATGGCAACGGGCTTGCGCGCAACCCCGTCGGTGCACAGGATCGCCACGTTCGGCTGGTTGATGATCGGCGCCGACGCGTAGCTCTGGAACGGACCGACGTTGGTGATGGTGAAGGTGGAGCCCTTCATCTCGTCGATCCCGAGCTGGCCGTTTCGACCCTTCTCAGCCTGCTTCTTGATGTTGATGCCGATGCCCTTGAGGTTGAGCTGATCAGCGTCCTTGACCACCGGGACGATGAGGCCCTTCTGGTCCAGGTCGACAGCAATACCCAGGTTCACATAGGGATGGAAGGTCTGGGTCTTGTTCGGGACGTCGATGCTGGAGTTCACGGCCGGGAACTTCAGCAAAGCCTCACAGGCGGCCTTGGACACGAACGTGAGGTAGGACAGCGAAGCCCCAGTTGCCTTGCGATAGGCATCCTTGTGCTTGCGCCGTGCGATCTCGACGTTCTCGTAGTCCACCTCGATCGAGGTCCAGACCTGCGGAGAGATCTGGAGGGACTGCACCATGCCAGCAGCGACGGCCAGACGCATCTTGGACAGCGTCTGGATCTCGTCACGCTCGTCCGGGACCCCGGGAACCGCAGGAACGGCCTGCGGGCCCATCCCTGCTGCGGGCGCCTGAGCTGCGGGCGCAGCTGCAGGAGCAGCAGCCGGAGCCGCTCCGGTCGGAGCGGACGGGGTGACGCCGGGAGCGGCCGCACCCTGGGCCGGACGCTTCTCGATCGCGGCCTGGATGTCCTCTCGGCGGATCCGACCACCCGCACCGGTGCCGGTGACAGTGCCCAGATCGATGCCGTTCTCGGCAGCCAACCGGCGAACGATGGGGGAGTAGTTCTTGCCGGCAGCCGCGGCCGGGGTGGCCGAGGATGCAGAGCTTGTGGGCTGAGCTGCCGGGCCGGAGGCCGGCGTGGCCGGTGCGACCGCGCCCGAGCCGCTCGGAGTTGCGCCGGGCTCACCGATGCGGGCGACAACAGTGCCGACCGGGACGGTTTCGCCGGCCTGGACCAGGATCTCCAGCAGCACTCCGTCATAGGGGCTGGGGATTTCCGAGTCGACCTTGTCGGTCGAGACCTCGAACAGAGGGTCATCGAACTCGATGGTGTCCCCGGCATTCTTGAGCCACGAGCCGATGGTGCCCTCGGTGACGGTCTCACCGAGCTTGGGCATCGTCAGATCGTGGACGACGCCTGCGCCCTCGGCCATGGCCGACTGGCCGGCCTGCGGGTCGTCGGCCGCTGCAGTTGATTCGGTTGCCTCGGCAGCCGGAGCGTCGGCTGCGGGGGCAGCGCCCGGGGTGGACCCGGGCGGGCCGATCCGGACGACGTCGGTGCCGACCGGCACGGTCTCGCCGGCCTGAACGTAGATCTCGAGAATGACCCCGTCATAGGGGCTGGGAATTTCCGAGTCGACCTTGTCGGTCGAGACCTCGAACAACGGGTCGTCGAATTCGACGGTGTCACCCACGTTCTTCAGCCACGAGCCGATCGTGCCCTCGGTGACGGTCTCACCGAGCTTGGGCATTGTCACGACCCAGGTTTCGTCTGCCATTGATCGTCTCCTGTGTTGGCGCCCGGCCCGCAACCGTGCGGGCCGGGCGTGGTGTATCGCGTGGGTTAGTTGTGCAAGGAACGGCCGGAGAAGGTGATCACGGTCTCGCCGATGTTCTCCGCCAGGGTCGGGTGGGCATGGATCAGGTGGCCGAGGTCCTCCGGGGTGGCTTCCCAGTTGACCGCGTAGTAGCCGCCGTTCATCAGTTCCGAAGCCCACGGACCGGCGATATGGAAGCCGATGATCGGACCGTTCTTCTCGGCGATGATCTTGACCATGCCCTCGGTCTCGCCAACGATCATGGACCGACCATTGCCGGGCCAGCCGTGCTTCTTGACCTCATAGTCGATGCCGGCTTCCTTGGCCTGCTCCTCGCTCATTCCGGACCAAGCGATCTCCGGGTGCGCGTACACGATGTTCGGCACCTTGCCGTAGTCCACCGGCACCGGATTCTCACCCAGGATGTGCTTGACAGCGACGATGGCCTCCGCGTACGCCACATGGGCGAGCCCCGGGGTGTTCACGACATCGCCGATGGCGTAGACGTTCGACTTGGAGGTCTGCATCGTGTCGGTGTTCACCTCGACGAAACCACGCTCGTCGAGCTTCACGCCGGCCTCTTCGAAGCCCTGATCCTCCGACAGCGGACGACGGCCCACTGCCACGAGCACCTGCTCGACCTCGATGGACTCCTGCTTGCCGCCCTTCTCGTAAGGCACGGTAACGGTGTTGCCGTTGTCCTTGAGCTGGCCGACCTTGGCTCCGCCGATGGCTTTCAGACCGCGCTTCTTGAGGCTCTTGGCGACCGTGTCCGCGACTTCGCGGTCGGTGCCGAGCGGCAGAATCGGGTCGTCCATGAACTCCAGCAGGGTGGTCTCGACGCCCATGTCGATGTAGACGGACGCGAACTCGACACCGATGACGCCGCCGCCGATGACCGCAATGGACTTGGGCAGGGACTCCCAGGTCGAGTTGGTGGCTTCATCGGAGGTGATGACCCGCGGACCCGGCTCCATGCCCGGGAACCACTTGGGCACCGAACCCGACACGATGATCGTGTTCTTCGAGTCGATGGTCTGGCCGTCGACGACGATCTTGCCGTCGGCGTTCATCGTGCCCTTGCCACGGAAGATGTCGACCTTGCGCTTCTTGATCAGGCCCTCGAGGCCGCGAACCAGCTGGTTGACGACCGTGCCCTTGCGCTTGTTGACGGCCGGCCAGTCGATCTTCGTCTCGCCCTTGGGCAGTTCGAAGCCGAACTGGTTGGCATGACCAACCGCCCGATAGACCTCGGCTGCCTGGAGCAGACCCTTGGCCGGGATGCAACCACGGTTGAGGCAGGTGCCGCCGAAGATGTCTTTCTCGACGATGGCGACCTTGAGCCCAGCCGATGCCGCATACAGAGCCGAGGCGTAGCCGCCAGGGCCTCCGCCAAGGACGCAGATGTCGTACTGAGTCATGCCTTGGCCACCTTCCGGATGGTCTCAACGATCTGAGCCGGCTGCGGAATCACCGCGTCCTCCAGCGGGGGGCTGGTCGGAGTCGGGGTGTTCAGTGCCGCGATCCGCTCGACCGGCTGATCCAGATACCAGAACGCCTCCTTCTGGATGACCGAAGCAATCTCGGCACCCATTCCGAGGAACTCGGCGGCCTCGTGCAGGACGACGGCGCGGGAGGTCTTCTTGACCGACTCGACGACCGTCTCGGTGTCGAGCGGCTTGATGGTGCGCAGGTCGACGACCTCCACCGAGATGCCGTCCTTGGCGAGCTCCTCCGCAGCCTCGACGGCCTGATGGACACCGGCGGAATAGGTGATCACCGAGATATCCGTGCCCTGCGTGACCACATTCGCCTTGCCCAATTCGATCGGGTCGAGCGACAGCGGGCCGGGGGTGGTCAGACGCCGGTACAGATATTTGTTCTCGAAGAACATCACCGGGTTGTTGTCGCGGATCGACGAGATCAACAGACCGGCTGCATCGGCTGCAGTGCCGGGCATGACGATCTTCAGGCCGGGCACGTGGGCGAAATAGGACTCCATGCTCTGCGAGTGGGTGGGGCCCGCCCGCAGTCGGCCACCGAACGGTGCCCGCATGGTCAGCGGCATCGGATCGCCGGTTCGCCAGTGGTGGCGCGCGATCGTGTTGATGATCGGGTCGAAGGCGCAGGAGATGAAGTCCGCGAACTGGAACTCGACCATCGGACGCAAGCCGACCAGCGCCGCGCCCGCCGCCAGACCGGCCATGCCGGTCTCGGCGATCGGTGAGTCGATGATCCGCTTGGGCCCGAACTTCTCCAGGAAGCCCTTGGTCACCTTGAAGGGGCCGCCAAAGGCGCCGACGTCCTCGCCGATGATGAAGAAATCTTCATCCCGCTCGAGCTCGTGATCAAGCGCGGCACTGATCGCCTCAAGGTAGGTGTAGGAGGTTTTCTCTTCAGTTGGCATAGACACCTTCCTCGATGTTGCTGGGGTCGGGCATCGGAGCGGATACCGCGATCTTGCGGGCTGCGATCGCCCACTTGCGGGCATCTTCGCGAGCCGCTGTGGCCTCTTCGTCGGTGATGATCTTCGCGTCGAGGAGACGCTTCTCGAAGAGTTCGACCGGGTCCCTCTTGCCCCACTCCTCGATGAGGGCCGGATCCACATAGTCGGCAGAGTCATGCTCGGCGTGCCCGTGCATGCGCATGGTGACTGCCTCGACGAGGGTGGGCCCACCGCCGGCGCGGGCGCGGTCAACGGCTTCCTTCATGGCGTCATAGACAGCCACCACGTCGGTGCCGTCACACTTGATGCCGGGGATGCCATAGGCGACAGCCTTGATCGCGAAGCTCGACGAATGGGTCTGCATCGACAGCTTGGTCCCCATTGCGATCTGGTTGTTCTGAACCTGGAACACGATCGGCAGCTGCATCGCACCAGCGATGTTCACGGCCTCGTGGAAATCGGCGCGCGACGTGGAGCCGTCACCACAGATCGCGACCGCCACCCGGTCGTCGCCGCGGTATTTCGCCGCGAACGCCATTCCGGTCGCCACCGGGTAGTTCGCCGGAATGTGGCTGGGCGGGTTGTAGGTGTTGAGGTCGAGACGGCCGTAGTGCAGGGTGCCGTCGCGCCCACCGGTGGGAGCGATCGCCTTGCCCATGAAGGAGCCCATGATCTCCTCCGGCGGCATGCCGCGCATGAGGTGCGCACCCACGTCGCGGTGCAGCGGCGCGAAGTAATCCTCGGGCGTCATCGCGGCCATGGTGCCGACGCTGATGGCCTCGTGCCAGTTGCCCGAGTAATAGGAGCCGAGAAGATCGCCAGCACGATACATCGAGTGCATGCGGTCCTCGAAAGCGCGTGCGCGGACGACGCCCTCGTAGAGCTTCTTCAAGAACTCCGGATCTCGCCCATCGAGCGACGCCGGCGGATTGCCGCTGGTGTCGGTGATATCCAGTGCTGCCAAGACCTCCGGTGCGAGATCCTTGGCGACCGGCGGAGCCAGGGTGGGCGACGAAGTCGCCTCCTTCTCCGGGGGCGTGCTCGTTCGTTTCCGGGTTGCCATGGGCACCCTCCTCCCCTGTGCGGAACTTTTTGTGTCGTGCTTGAGCGGCCCTGGGCACCCGCATCATTGACGAGTGCCCAGGGTTCAAGTGATCAGTTGTAGTAACGGAAGACGAGATCGGCCACGCAGCAGGGCTTGTCCTCGCCCTCGACCTCGTAGGTCAGCTTGTAGATCGTCTCGACCCCGTTGCCCTTGATGTCATTCACTTCGGCCAGGTTGGTGTGCATCCGGTAGCGCTGTCCGGTCTTCAGCGGAGACGGGAAGCGGACCTTGTTGAGGCCGTAGTTGAGGATGACTTCAAAGCCCTCCACCACGCAGACCTCCCAGAGGAGGCCGGTGGACTTGCTCAGGGTGAGGAAGCCGTACTGAATCGTGGTGCCGTAGGGGCCCGCCTTGGCGCGCTCCTGATCGACGTGGATCCACTGATCGTCGCCGGTCAGATCGGCGAAGGTGTTGATGTCTTCCTGGTTGACGGTGACCCAGTCACTGGTGCCCAGATCCTTGCCGACGTATTCCATCAGCTCGTCGCGGCCGGTGATGACCAAGGGCTTGCGCTCGTCGCTCATAGTTGTTAACAGCCTCCTTGCATGTGGCCCCGACCCTAATGGGCCGGGTGGTGGGGTGTCACTGCCCAATCCTGGGCAGTTCGCTTGTTGGACGTGAATTGTCCGCTTTCGGGGGTTTTGGCGGCTCAGATGAGCCCGAGGTCCTTGACGGTGTCGCGTTCCTCGACGAGTTCAGCGACAGATGCGTCGATCTTTCCGCGGGAGAACTCGTTGATCTCCAGGCCCTGCACGATGGCGTATTCACCGTTGGTCACCGTGCACGGGAACGAGGAGATGATGCCCTCGGCGACCCCGTAGGAGCCGTCGGAGGGCACCGACATGGAGACCCAGTCGTCGGCCGGGGTGCCGAGAACCCAGTCGCGCATGTGGTCGATCGTGGCGTTGGCGGCGGATGCCGCAGACGACAGTCCGCGGGCCTCGATGATGGCGGCGCCGCGCTTTGCCACGGTGGGGATGAAGTTGTCGGCGAGCCAGGCCTGGTCGTTGACCAGTTCGGCGGCGTTCTTGCCGTTCACCTCGCAGTTGAACAGGTCCGGATATTGGGTCGCGGAGTGGTTGCCCCAGATGGTCATCTTCTTGATGTCGGTGACGTCGACGTCAAGCTTGGCGGCCAACTGCGAGATCGCACGGTTGTGATCCAGACGCGTGAGGGCGTTGAAGCGTTCGTTGGGAATGTCGGGCGCGCTGTGCATCGCGATCAGCGCGTTCGTGTTGGCGGGGTTGCCGGTCACCAAGACGCGGATGTCGTCCGCGGCGTGATCGTTCAGCGCCTTGCCCTGCGGGGCGAAGATGCCACCGTTGTCCTTGAGCAGGTCGCCCCGCTCCATGCCCTTGCCGCGCGGCTTCGCACCGACCAGGAGGGCGATGTTGACGCCGTCGAACACCTTGTTGGCGTCGTCGCCGGTCACCACGTTCTGCAGCAGAGGGAACGCGCAGTCGTCCAGTTCCATGACGACGCCCTCGAGCGCCTTCAGTGCGGGCGTGATTTCCAGCAGATGCAGAGCCACCGGCTGGTCCTTGCCCAACAGCTCACCGCTCGCGATCCGGAAGAGCAGGCTGTAGCAGATCTGGCCGGCTGCGCCTGTCACGGCCACTTTGACGGGGGTCTTTGTCACGGTTTAACTCCTTTGTCCGAACTCCGCCCCGACGCTACCAGCGAGGGCTGGGCCCGCGTGGCGGGAGTGCGGATCGGACAAATTCATGACATTTGGTAGGTAGTGTCGGTGCGCCTTGGTTTGATGGACAGGGAACTCCGGCTCCGTCGGGGTCTGGTGCATGGAGGACGAGGTGCCCCGAAGTGGCTGGGCGCGGGTGCTCGACAAGGGCGTCCGCTGGGCGGTGGTGGTTCCTGGGCTCGGAACCTTCCTCGGTGCCTGGCGCAGTTTCCTTGCTGAGTTCGTCCATCTGGACGTTTCGGGCCAGTCGGCACTCCTCCTCCTCGGGGCGCTGCATTTCGGGGTCGCGGCGCTCCTGCTGTTTTCGGTGCGCAACTGGGTCGTGGAGGCCGTGGTCGCCTTCGCCACTGCCGCCGCGATGTTCGCGTTCGCGCTGTCACACAAGCAGGTTGGTTGGGATGCGCACTGGTGGCCTACCTCGATCATGGTCATGGTCCTGTGCTGGGTGCTGGCCTTCGGAAGTCGGTTTCGTTGGTGGACCGGCGGGGTGGCGCTGGTTCTGTTCGCCGGCGTCCGCCTGTGGGCCGGCCTCCTCAGCGGTGACTCCTGGCGCATGAGCGTCGCGGATCTGGTGATCAGCAACCAACTGGTCCTGACGGTCATCCTGGGACTCGCTGCCGTGCGCCGGGTGGCCGATGCCAGCGATGAGGCCGAGCAGGAGCACGCCAGAGCGTTGCGCGAGGAAGCCGCGCGCAGCGCGGCGACCAACCAAGCCCGGAGGGTTGCGCGATTCCTGCATGACGATGTGAGCCATGCGTTGCGGGCTGTGGCCCAGGCACGCGTGAGTGACGACCCAGCCGTGCAGGCCCTGGCAGGAAGGGCCGTGGGTGGGCTTCAGTCCGGTGACCTGCGGGTCGGGTCGGCGCAGCCCGCCGCCGACCTGCGCCTGATCGACCGGTTGGAGCTTCTCGACGGGATCACCGGTGTGCGGGCGGAGGTCACCGGTCGAGATCCCCGGCTTCCGCTCGAGGTGACCGAGGCCATCGTCTCCGCCTGCGCGGAGGCGCTCCGCAACGTGGCGCGCCATGCCGGCACCGCCACGGCGAGCATCCGAGTGCGGACCGTGCGGTCGGGTGTGGTGGTCGCCGTGGTCGACCACGGCCGAGGGATGCCCGAGGACGTGACCTGGGGAGTCGGGATCAACGAGTCGATGGTCGGGCGCATGAGTGAGATCGGTGGTGCGGTTGCCATCCGGTCGAGTGGTGCGGGCACCACGGTCGAGTTCAGCTGGTCGCCCGCGGGCGTGACCCAGCGGGTCGACGGCACATGGCGGGAACTCACACGGGAAATGACGCCGATGGTGATTCCCGGGCTGGTGGGGACCGTGCTGCTCGGTCTGCTGATGTTCCCCTATTTCGCGACGCCCGCACTCGCCGTTGCCGGTCTCGTGGTGTTCGCGGCCAGCGGCTCGTGGGCACTCGTTCGGGGCACCCGAGAAAACCCCATGCGCTCCTACGCGCTTCTCATCGCGGCCGGGGTGATCGCTTTCGCGCTGAACGTTCTCGCGGTCTCGCCGGACATCGACAACGGTTATCAACTCTTCCTGGCCGGAGGCAGCTCGGCCCTTCTGCTGATGGTGGCGATCCAGCATCGGTTCGGCTGGTCGCTGCTTGCGATGGGAGTGTTGTGGCTCGCCCTGTTCGGGCTCGGCGCCACCCGATTCGGTCTGGATGCGATCACCGGTGACCTCTTCGGCGCGCTGACAGCGCCCACCACGGTGCTGGGCATTCTGCTGCCGCGGGCCGTCCTGAGCCGCTTCGTGCGACGCGCACTGTGCGCTCGGGACGAGACACTGCGCACGCGCTTGCGGGTGGAGCACCTGACCCAGCGCCATGGCGCCGAGGATGCGCGCCTGGGACGCACGCGGCGCAGAGTCGTGCCTTTCCTGCGAGCGGTTGCGGAGGACCGCGTGGATCTGCGTGACCCGGCCGTTCGGCAGGCGGCGCTTCGCCTGGAGGCGACGGTCCGCGACGAGTTGCGATTCGGTGGACCGGACGACCTGCTGGCGGCGGCGGTTGATGAGACTCGGCGGGCCGGATGGCAGCTCGAGATCCGCGTCAGACCGGCCCAGCGGCGTGCTGTCACGACCGGCGCGAAGGTGCTGCTCCTGGCGCTGGGAGCGGACGGCAGCGAATCCGGAACCGCTTTCCTGAGCGCCTTCGGGGAGGTGGCTCTGGTGGTTCGGAACCCTGCGGAGGAGAAGCTGCGCGAGTGGCGTGAGCACACGGAGATCGACCTGGAGGAGGGGGACCAATGGTGTCGGTTGACAGTCAGGGCTTTGGCGCCGAGGGGAGCGACCACGTCGGTGAGCGAACGGACGGAGCCGTTGGTGCCACTGCGGGGGAACTGACGCGGCCGGTGCGCCTCGCCGCCGTCGACGACCACCGGGTGATGCTGCGGGGGCTGGGCGCGATCGCGGCAGAGCATCCTGACCGGGTGCGCCTCGACATTGCCGTCAGCGAAGCGGAAGACCTGTTCGATGCACTCGAGAGCGTCCCGGTGGACCTGACTCTGTTGGACCTTCACCTGGCGGACGACAGCCGGGCCGGGGACACGGTGGCCAGACTGGTGGAACGAGGGGTGCCATGTCTGTTGTTCACCTCGGAGTTGCGTCCCGTGCCGATCAGGGTTGCGCTCGCGGCCGGAGCGCGTGGAGTCGTGCTCAAGGCCGACCCTGAGGAGGCGCTGCTGGACGCGATCGACATGGCCGTGTCAGGGGAGATCGCCGTCAGCAGCGAGCTGGCCTATCTGCTGGCAACGGACGAAACGCTGGCGGCCCAGCTCCCGCCTCGAGAGCTGGAGGCGTTGCAGCTCCTGGCGCAGGGTATTCCACGCAAAGCAGTGGGGGGTCGAATGCGGCCTCCGGTCGCGGAGGCGACCGTGAACACCTACATTGCGCGGGCCACCAAGCGATATGCGGAGCTGGGGCGCCGTGTCGGCACCGCGGCCGAGGTCGTGCGCGAGGCGATGAAGGACGGTCACCTCGACCTGTGAGCCGGGCGCGGTCAGCGGAAGATGATCGTTCTGGCCCCGTCCAGGAGCACCCGATGCTCGGCGAACAGCTTCACGGCTTCGGTGAGCGTCCGCGACTCCTCGTCCTGACCGATGGCGACCAGTTCCTGCGTGGAGTTGCTGTGGTCCACCCGGACCACGTTCTGCTCGATGATGGGGCCCTCGTCCAGATCCGAAGTCACGAAGTGTGCCGTCGCGCCGATCAGCTTCACGCCGCGGGCGTGCGCCTGGCGATAGGGATTCGCGCCCTTGAACCCGGGCAGGAACGAGTGATGGATGTTGATCGCTCGGCCGGTGAGTGCCTCGCAGAGCCCGGGGGAAAGAATCTGCATATAGCGGGCCAGCACCACGAGCTCGACGTCATGCTGTTCCACCACCTCGATGATGCGGTCCTCGAAGGCGGCTTTCGTCGCGGGCAGGACCGCGTGGTGCTCGAAGGGGACACCATAGAAGTCCGCCAGCGGACCGAGGACCGGATGGTTCGACAGCACGAGCGGGATCTCGACGGGCAACAGCCCGGACCGCTGCCGGAAGAGCAGGTCATTGACGCAGTGACCGGCCTTCGATGCGAGCACGAGGGTGCGCATCCGGCGCCCCACCCGGTCGAGTCGCCAGTCGGCGTCCAGTCCGGTGGCGGCTTCGCCGAGGAGCGTACGCAAGGCTGTCTCGGTCGCGGCCGTCTCCACGTGCAGGCGCATGAAGAAGCGTCCGGTGTCCGAGGAGAACTGCTGCAACTCGGTGATGTTGCCCTGAGCGGCGACGACGGCCGCCGAAACAGCGTGGACGATGCCCGGTCGGTCATTGCAGGTCAGGGTCACAACCCACTGGTCGGTCTCGGAAGTCACGGGGAACGACCTTAGTCCGGCCCCGGAAACGGGCCACACCGTGTTCAGGCAGACAGTCCGCGCGTGGCGGTGTCGGTGGCCAGTGTCGCAAGTTCAGCGGCGCGCAGACCGGGCCAACCGTGGATCCGTGCTCGCCATTCGGCCGGGATCGCGGAACGCCCGAACAGTGCGCCGAGCGCACCGCCGGCAATGGCCGCCACGGTGTCGGTGTCATGACCGGCGCGGACTGCGGCGACGAGCCCGGCCCGCACTGCTGTGTCCGGGCGGCCCCGCAGGGCGAAGACCACCGCGGCATAAGCCGCCTGAAGCGCGGCGACAGTGTAGCCATTGTTCGGGAAGCGCGCCGGTGTCGGGTCCGCAATGACGTCCGCGAGCCAACGCTGCCACTGGTCGCGGCGCGCGGGCGGCAACAGTTCGAGCGCCAGCTCGGGCGTGCCGTCTCCGGGCCCATCGAGCACGGCGCTGCGCACCAGCTCGCTCCACAGCACGCAGGCATCGCCGGCCAGCGGGTCGAAGTGGGTCAGCTCCGCCATGGCCCGTGCCGCGGTGGCGGTGGCGGCACGGTCCAGCAATCGGGTCAACCCGACCACCGCGGTCCGCATGAGGGCTCCATTTCCCGCGCTTCGCCCCGTCTCCTCGTGCAGGGCGCGGGATGCGGCCCGGAGGATCTCACCCCGGGGACCGGGCACGCGACCCACTCCGCGGAGCAACGTGCCGGTTTGGACGCCGACGTCGCTCGCGCCGCCGGCCAGCCATTCCTCGAACGCGCTGGCTACCGAATCCTGGGCTGCGACGCTCGTGAGGTCGGCTCCGGTCGCGGCCACCCTGGCGATGCAGATCGACATCTGGGTGTCGTCACTCCATTCGCCCGGCGCATATGGGCCCAGACCGCCACCGATCATCTCGGGCTCACCGTCGGGCAGCACCGCGAACTCATAGGGCACGCCGAGAGCGTCACCGCAGGCCTGGCCGACCAGGACGCCGGCGGCCCGGTCGAGTTGCGCGGGGGTCATTATCATTCGGTCAGTCTGCCGGACGGGGCGTCGGTGTGCCGGATGCCTGTCTGGTTCGCTGTTCGGGAGCTGCGCCTTGGTGGCCGATGGGGATCTGTCCGGCCTGGTTGCCCAGTTCGTCCGTGATCACCACCACGACCGGTCCGGGAAGGGTGTCGAACGCAACGAGACCATTCACCGAATCGGGTGCGTTGAGTTCCATCGATGCGAGGACGGGCTCGTTTCCGTCCAAGCCGAGCACAGGGGACAGCGGCTGTCCGCCGGCGGTTCGAAGCGAGAAATACAGCGGATTGATCTGCACCTTTCCCGCCAACGCCCGCACCGTCACATCGAGGACCAGGTATTGAGCCTCGGGCGGCCGCGAATCCGGCCCATTGCCGGTGCGTTGCCAGGAATATCGATTCACCGAGACGGTCGCGGTGCCTTCCTGGGCGCGGGTCACGACGCCGGGGGGGCCCGGGACAAAGACGCGGTTCTCCTCGGGCGTGGGGGAGGGGGTGGGCGGCTTCGGGGTCGGGGTGCGCGCGGCAGTGGCGGAGGGAGTCGGCACGGTCCCACTCACCGTCGTGCCGCCACAGCCCGACACCAGCACGACTGTCGCGATCACCGCGCTGACACCACTCCATCTACCCACTCTCCGAGTGTCCCGCACACTCAAGTCCGAACCGCCGAGTGACCATCGGCGGGTCCGGGCTCAACCGCACCTGATCGACGCGTCCGGCTGAACAGAAACAGATCGGTCCACCGGTCATTGCCGAGCCGTTCGGCCTCGGGGAGCCGGCCCACCAGATCCGCCCCCGTGCGCCGGGCAACGGCTTGGGAGGCATGGTTCTCGACCGCGACGCGAACCGTCAGCGATCGGTGGATCCCCCGGCTTGTCAAGGCCCGCCCAACCGGGCCATCCGCGGTCCGGTCCGCCAGCTCGCCGAGGGCGAAGTCGGCGACGGCCCGCGCGGCGGCGCCGGTGAGCCCCCGGCCGCGCGCATCGGGGTGGGTCCAATAGCCCAGCTCGCCGGCCTCGGAGCCGTCCCGGAGGTGGAAGAGCGTGAGGGCGCCTTGGCATTCGTCGGTTTCCGGCGTGGTCAGCGACCAGGTCCAGTCGGTGAAGTTGGCAGCGGTCTCGCGACAGTGTTCAAGGAAGTCGCGGGCGTGCGCCGCGCGATAGTCGCGCGGTAGTCCGCCGAGCCAATGCTGACTCTGGGGGTCGGCACACGCCTCGACAATCCGTGGCAGGTCGCGTTCGGCGAACGGACGCAGGATGACTCCCGCTCCCCGCAGCGTCGGCTGCCGGGGTGGCGCCACGGAGGTGCGCGGATCGGTCGACAGCACCGTGGCGGTCCAGCAGTCGGTCAGCACGCCCCGTTGCGCGAGTCCGGCGCGGCGTACGCCCTCGAACCGAAACCCCAGCGCCGCCGCCAGGTGCCGTGAATCCCAGTTGCCGACAACCGCACGCCACCGCACGGCGCGCAGGCCCGCAACATCGAACGCCCAGTCCAGCGCGAGCCGGCCCGCCCGCCGCAACAGCCCCTGACCGCGGGCGTCCGGGTGGAGACCGAAGGCGATCTCCCCGACACCGTCTCCCTGCAGGCGAATCTCGACCGTGCCGCAGAAACGGGCTGCAGCGTCACCCCGGGTCGACGCGGAGTCGATGGCTGCCACCGCCCACATCATCGATCGACCGGCGTCGACCTCCGTGGGCACGAAGGTCCCGAGGAAGACTCTGCCGTCGACGGCGCTGTAAGGGTGCGGAGTCGTCGTCCATCGCACGAACTCGGGATCGGTGCACATCTCGACAACGCGCGCGAGGTCGTCGGCTCGATGCGCTCGCAACTGGACCCTGCGGTCCGGATCGATGAGCGTCGGCACAGAGTCGGGCCACCGCAATCCCGAACACGGCCATGTGGGCGTCGTCATGGCCCGGAATTGAAGCGCAAGGGGGCGCGAGCACCAAGTCCTTTAGGCTGGTCGGCATGCCGTCTGCCAGACCGGAGCCCGACAGTCCCTCGCCCGTCGACCCACCGGGGTCCGGGCGCATCGAGTGGGCGGGCCGCAGCGCCCGCGTTGAAGGGCGAGGTTGCCGCACATGGTGACCGACGTTCTCTTGATTTTCCTCTTCATCATCATCGGTGGGGTGTTCGCCAGTGCGGAGATGGCGCTGGTCTCCCTGCGGGAAAGCCAGATCCGCCGCATAGCCGGACGTGGCAAACGCGGAGCCACGGTCGCCAAGCTGGCCGCCAACCCGAACACCTTCCTGTCTGCCGTGCAGATCGGCGTCACCCTGTCGGGCTTCCTCTCCGCATCGTTCGGTGGGGCGACGATCGCGGCCCGGCTCGGTGAGGTCCTTCACGACCGGGGAGTCCCCGCGGCCGGAACGCTTTCGCTGGTGCTCGTGACGATCGTTATCTCCTATTTCTCGATCGTTCTCTCCGAGCTCACCGCCAAGCGGCTCGCCATGCAGCGGGCAGAGGGCTTCGCGCTCGCGCTCGCGCCGATGGTGAACGGCATCGCGACCGCGCTGAAACCGGTGATCTGGTTCCTGGGCCTGTCGACCGACATTGTCGTCCGCGTGCTCGGCGGTGACCCGAAGGCAGCGCGCGAGGAGGTGACCGACGAGGAGATCCGGTCGATGGTGTCGTCGTCGCTGACCCTCGGGGACGAGGAACGCCGGATCGTGGACGACGTATTCGATGCGGGTGAGCGCTCGTTGCGGGAGGTGATGATCCCGCGCACCGAGGTGGAGTTTCTGGATGGTGACCTGCCGGCGTACAAGGCGGTGCGCATCATGGTCGACGCCCCCCACTCCCGCTATCCAGTGACCCGGGACTCCGCCGACGACATCGCGGGCTTCGTGCACGTGCGGGACCTTTTCGACCCCGAGGTTGCGACCCGCTCCACACCCGTCATCGATTTCGTACGCCCCATTCTCGCGTTCCCCGAGACCGTGAAGGTGCTGCGGGCCCTGAGCGAAATGCGCCGGGGCGCGGCGCATCTGGCGATCGTGCGGGACGAATACGGCGGGACGGCCGGCATCGTCACCATGGAGGATCTGGTCGAGGAATTGGTGGGTGACATCACCGACGAATACGACGTCGTGAGCGACCCCGTGCCGGTCGAGGTGGACACGGTCGAACTCGAGGGGCTCGTGTCCCTGGAGGACTTCGGCGACGAGACAGGCTATGTCCTGCCCGAGGGGCCCTATGACACCCTCGCCGGCTATGTGATGGCCCAGCTGGGCCGGCTCCCGGCCGAGGGTGACGAGATCGAGGTCGCGCTGGCGCGCGGCGAGGCGCCGGAGGACGCCGAACCCGTGCCGGTCTCCCTGCGCGTGACGGAACTCGACGGTCGGCGGGCGGCCCGCATCCGGCTGCGGAGGATGAACTCGGTCGCGGAGTCGGACGCCGACGGTGAACAATGACGCCCATGCCTAACTCGTCCACTGCGACCGCAAAACCCCGTGCCTTGTCCCTGGCCCAGCCGACCGCCGATTCCATGCACCTCGGAAACTATCTCGGTGCGCTGCGGCAATGGGTCGGGATGCAGGACGAGTTCGAGGCGTTCTTCGGGGTGGCAAACCTGCATTCCTACAACGAATGGCCTTCACCCGAGGAACTGCACGAGCGCACGCTCGCCACGGCAGCACAGATCATCGGGGCCGGCATCGACCCGGACCGGTCGGTGGTGTTCGTGCAGTCGCAGATCCCCGAGCACACCCAGTTGATGTGGACGCTCGCCTGCATGACCGGTTTCGGTCAGGCATCCCGCATGACCCAGTTCAAGGACAAGTCCGCCAAGCGCGGCGTCGACACCACCAACGTCGGGCTGTTCACCTATCCGATCCTCATGGCGGCCGACATCCTCATCTATCAGGCCGACAAGGTTCCGGTGGGCGAGGACCAGCGTCAGCATCTGGAACTCACGCGCGACCTGGCGGAGCGGTTCAACGCGCGCTACGGCGACACGTTCGTCGTCCCCGACGCGCACATCCTTGCGTCCGTCGGCAAGATCCAGGACCTGCAGGAGCCGACGGCCAAGATGTCGAAGTCGGCGGCCTCGCCGAATGGCCTGATCAACCTCCTCGACGACCCCAAGAAGAACACCAAGAAGTTCAAGTCCGCCGTCACGGACTCGGGCTCGGAGATCACCTACGACTTCGAGAACAAGCCGGGGGTCTCGAATCTGCTGTCGATTCTGTCGGCGATTTCGGGTACGCCGGTTCCGCAGCTGGTCGAGGAATTCGACGGCAAACTCTACGGTCACCTCAAGGTCGCCGTGGCGGAGGCGGTCGCCGATGAGGTCTCACCGATCCGGGCGCGGGCGTTGGAGTTGCTCGATGATCGCGCAGAGCTGGAACGCCTCCTCGACCGCGGAGCCGAGAAGGCGCGCACTGTGGCGTACGCCACCACGAAGGCCGTCTATGACAAGATCGGCATGCTCATCTGAAGGAGGGCCATGGGGGGCATGGGGCCGGACGCCGACGGATCACGTCTGTTGACCACAGGCCAAGTGGCCCCCTTGCTCGCTGCCGCCGTCCAGCACGCGGGCGGCAGGCTCGTGTCCTGGTCCCTCGATCACGTCGATGCCAACCCGAACCGGTCGACCACCGCCACCTATGGCGCGGTGGTCGACTGGCCGTTCGGGCGGCGCAACGAGCTGCTGGGGGTGAGTGCGCGCGCACACGGCCGGACGCGAACCGACGAGCGCGCCGAGATCTTCGGCGACGGTGACCGCGAGGCGGTGGTGTGGCTTTATCCGAAGGATCCCGACCTGCCAGGTCTGCCGCGGGCGGCCTATCCCGAGTCCGTGGCCGAGTTGCTCTCGCCTGTGCTGGGCTTGCGTCTGCGGCCCGACCAGGTGCGGCTCAGGATGATCGGCTATCGTCCGCGGCGCCGTGCGGTCCTGCGGGCGACGGTGCTTCCGGACCCGGGGCAGGGGTTCGGGCGGACGGTGTTCTATATCAAAGTCCTGCGTGAGGCGCTGTTCGGCGAGGTGAAGCGGCGCCACGAGTTGCTGCGACAGGCGGGGGTGCCGGCCCCGCGCGTCGCGCTCGCTACGCCTGACTGCCTGCTGGTGCTCGACGAGCTGCCCGGGAAGCCGCTGAGTCGGGCGATCTTCGACCCGGTCCCGCCCTGCACGGCCGAGCAGCTGATCTGGGTGCTCGATTCGATGCCTCGACAGGTGGCATCGCTGCCGCGACGGCCACCGTGGTCGGATGCGGTGCGGCACTACACGCGGATCGTCAGCACAGCCATGCCCACGCTCGAGCCCAGGCTCAGCTGGTTGTGCCGCGAGATCGAACAGGGTCTGGCGCCGATCCCGCATGGCAATGAGCCGACACATGGCGACTTCCACGAGGGCCAGGTCCATGTCGCCGGCGGTCAGATCTGTGGGCTGCTGGACGTCGACACGGCCGGTCCCGGGAACCGCGCCGACGATCTCGCGTGCCTGATCGCGCACTTGTCGACGGTCCAGCGCATGAATGCGGAGCAGGCGGCACGGGTCCGGCAGTTGCTCGCGACCTGGGTGCCGGTGTTCGACGAACGAGTGAACCCGATCGAGCTGCGCCTGCGGGCGGCCGCCGTCATCATCTCGCTCGCCACCGGGCCCTATCGCTCCCAGGAGCCGAATTGGCAGGCGGAGACCGTCGGCATCGTCGACGCTGCCGAGACGCTCGTCGCTCAGGTTCTTTGATCACCGCGCACCGTCGATGCCCCACCCCGCCACGCCGGTCACCGGTTCACTCGGTGCCGGGGAGCAAACCCCGCACTCCCAGGACGTCGGTCAGCGCCGCGTGCCAGCACCGGTAGTAGTCCGCGCCCGTCCTGTCCGCGCTGCCGGCGAGTCGGGCGCCCAGCGCCGCGGCAAACTCGGACCACTCGAAGACGCCGGTCTCGTTGAGCTGCACGGCGAGCGCGAAAATCCTGGCCTGCCAGGGCTCGTCGAAGGTCGGGCGATCGGTCGTCCAGTCGGTCACAGCGCCTCCAGATAGGGCTCGAAGGCATCGATCGACACCCGCAGCCGCGGGTCCGCGTCGGGCCCCCAGAGCTCGGTGCCGGTGAACTCGACCGTGTACAACTGCTCACCCGTCCCCGGCCCCCGTTCGCCGACCGGCACGGCGTTGCGGTCTGGGAAGACATGTCCGCCGTGCCACAGCACGATTCGGCCGACCTTCCCGCGGGCATACCGGGGCAGGCGAGTGTGTCCGGGCGGATTGATGGTGCGCGTACGCACGGTCTGGCCGATCGAGAATCTCGCGGGCCGCTCGGTCGGGCGGTCATAGGGCGTGCCCGAGCGCAGACCGGCATCGATCTGCGACCACGACAGAGCAGTGGTCGCGTCGTCGTCGAGCAGGCGCGTGGCCGCGAGATTGTCGAGCAGCGCGAGCAACCAGATCCGGTAATAGCTGCTGCCCAGATAGGTCGCCGGCGGCAGCGACTCGCGGGTGTGCCGGTTCTGGTCGATATTCCAGCGCCCCAACGCGCCGATGGCCAGGACGAGCGCCAGCACCCGTCGTTCCCAGTCGGCATGGAACACCGGCTCGTCGGGTTCGGGGATAACCGGTCCGAAGCCGTGCATCCCGCCCAGATCATGGACGCCGTTCACGAGCCGCCTCCCGTGAGGGGATCGGTCCCGATCATCGAGTCCCGGGTCACGAGTGCCGCGAGTTCCTCCTCGCCGAGCCCGTCGGTGCCAGCGGGGCGTTCCGGGATCACGAGATAGCGGACCTCCGCGGTGGAGTCCCAGACCCGGATCTGGGTGTGGTCCGGCAGCGTGTGCCCGAAGTCCGCCAGCACCCCGCGGGGGTCCCGCACAGCCTTCGCCCGATAGGCGGGGGACTTGTACCAGACCGGCGGCAGCCCCAACACCGGCCACGGATAACAGGAGCAGAGCGTGCAGACCACGAGGTTGTGGACCTGGTCGGTGTTCCACACGGCCACGAGGTGCTCGCCCTGCCGGCCGGCGTACCCCATCGACGCCACCGCCGCCGTCGCGTCCCGCTCGAGCCACGCCCGGAACTCCGGATCCAGCCACGACCGCGCGACCACGCGGGCGCCGTTGTGTGGGCCGATCTCGTGCTCATAGCGCTCCACGATCCGGTCGAGTGCCGCCGGGTCGACCAGACCCCGGGCGACCAACTGTTCCTCGAGCGCCTTGGTGCGTGCCGTCATCTCGTCGAGCTCGCCGCCGTGGTGATCGTCTGCCATACCCAGCAGTATCCCCGGTGGCGGCCCGACCCGTTTCCTGCTCCGCCTACACTGGGGTTTTCCGTGGGAGCCCGGGCGCGGGCTGAGAGGGTGCACGCCGCACCGACCACTCGAACTTGATGCGGGTCATGCCGACGCAAGGAGGGAATCCAGTGCGAGTCATCGTGGTCGGGGCAGGCGTTATCGGCGCCGCCACCGCGTGGCGTCTGCGCAGGCGCGGAGTCGATGTCGTGCTCTGCGACCCGACCCCCGGCATGGGCGCGACCCACGCGGCGGGCGGGATGTTGGCGGCCATCAGCGAGGTGCAGCACGGCCAGGCGGCCCTCTATCCGCTCATGCTCGCCTCGGCTGCGGAATATCCGACCTTCATCACTGAACTCGCCGGGGACAGCGAACTCCCCACCGGCCACGAGACCGTCGGCACGCTGGTGCTCGCCGCGGACCGTGCGGACCGGGACACCCTCGCGCTGCTCGCGGAGGTGCAGCACCGGCACGGGATGGCGGTGGAGGAGTTGAGCGGCCGGGAGGTACGCCGGCTCGAACCGGCGGTCGGCCCGCGCATCGCGGCGGGCTTCCGGACCCCGGACGATCATCGCGTGGATCCGCGGCAGCTGGTCCGGACGCTGCTCGACGCCGCCCTTCGTCACGATCCTCGGCGTCTGATTATTGAACCGGTCACGGCCGTGGCAGCGCAGGGCGATGGTTGGTCGGTCCGGCTGGAGAGCGGGCGAGCCGAGTCCGCTGACAAGCTGGTGCTCGCACCCGGCGTCGGCCTGAGCGGAATCGAGGGGCTCCCGCCCCAGGCGTACGCCCCGGTCCGCCCGGTCTTCGGCGACGTGCTCAAGGTCGCGATTCCGCCCCACCTGCTCGGCCCCAGCGACACCCACCTGCTCGGGCACACGATCCGCGGGCTGGTCCACGGCGTGCCGGTCTATCTCGTCCCCCGCAGCGATGGCCATGTCGTCATCGGTGCGACCAGCCGAGAGGACGGTCTCGCCGCTCCGAGCGCCGGCGGGATCTGGCGGTTGCTCCGCGACGGCGGGACGCTGGTCCCCGGGCTGCTGGAGGCTGAGTTCGTCGAAGCGGTCGCCCGGGCGAGGCCTGGTTCACCCGACGACATCCCGCTGATCGGCGAGGTCGCGCCGGGGTTGGTGCTGTCGGCGGGCTACTTCCGCCACGGCATCCTGCTCACCGCGCTCGGCTCGCGGCTCACCGCCGACCTGGTCTGCGGCACCACCGCTGTGGATGACCACGACCATCTGGCCGCGGTGGACCCCGCGCGCCTGTTGACCACCGCGGTCGGTCACGACCGCACTGCCTGAGAACGCGTTCCCGACGGGTCGCGTGGTGTAGGAAGGAAGCACGATGACGTACACAGTGAACGGCCAACCCGCCGACCTCACCCAGGGCGCGACCGTGCGCGACCTGGTGCGGACGCTCACCGCGAAGGAGGTCGGTGCGGACGGGCGCACGCCCGACGGCGCCGCGCTGGGACTGGCGGTGGCGGTCGACGGAGCCGTCGTGCCCCGGAGCCGTTGGGCGACCACGACCCTCGAACCGGGTGCGGAGGTCGAGGTCGTGGAGGCGGTGCAGGGCGGATGACCGACGTTCTCACCGGTGCCACCGACAGCCACACGACCGACTCCGTGGCGACCGACTCCCTGACGATCGACGGCGTCACCCTGTCCTCGCGCCTGATCATGGGCACCGGCGGCATCACCGACCTCGCGGCCCTCGAACGCGCGCTGGTCGCCTCGGGCACCGAGCTGACGACCGTCGCCCTGCGGCGATATTCGCCGGCCGAGGGCCAGTCGCTGTTCGGGATGTTGACGCGCCTCGGCATCAAGATCCTGCCGAACACGGCCGGCTGCTATACGGTCCGCGATGCCGTGCTCACGGCCCAACTCGGCCGGGAGGCGCTGGAGACCGACTGGATCAAGCTCGAGGTGATCGCCGACGAGGACACGCTCCTGCCGGACATCATTGAGCTGCTCGAGGCGACCGAACAACTGGCGAACCAAGGGTTCAAGGTGTTCGCGTACACCATCGACGACCCCGCCTCCGCCCTTCGCCTCCAAGACGCCGGTGCGACGGCCGTGATGCCACTCGGGTCGCCGATCGGCACCGGTCTCGGGGTGCTCAACCCGCACAACATCGAGCTGATCTGCGCGCGTGCTTCCGTGCCGATCGTGTTGGATGCCGGGATCGGGACCGCTTCGGAGGCTGCGTTGGCGATGGAACTCGGCTGTGACGCCGTCCTGGTCGCGAGCGCGATCACCCGGGCGCAGCGGCCGGAGTTGATGGCCGACGGCATGCGTCAGGCAGTGGCCGCCGGCCGGCTCGCTCATCGTGCCGGGCGCATCCCACGCCGCCGCCACGCACTGGCGTCGTCGCCGATGGAGGGTCGGATTTCGTGAGTACGCAGGTTTCCCCGCCCGTCGAGTCCGCGGCCGGCGGGCAGGGACCGATCGGCCCGCTCGTCGAGCCCGGTCCGGAGCTGACCCCCGACGAGATCGCGCGCTATCAGCGTCACCTCGGGCTTCCCGATGTCGGCGTCGAGGGTCAGCGGCGCCTCAAGAACGCCCGCGTCCTGCTGGTCGGGGCAGGCGGGCTCGGGTCCCCGGCGATGCAATATCTCGCTGCAGCCGGTGTCGGGACCCTCGGGACGATCGACGACGACGATGTCGATCTGTCCAACCTTCAGCGCCAGATCATCCACTCGACACCGGATATCGGTCGTCCCAAGGTGACCTCGGCGGCGGACCGGGTCCGGGCGCTCAACCCGCTGGTCGAAGTGGTCGAGCATCACGAGCGGCTGACCGCGGACAACGTGCTCGACCTCGTCGCCGGCTATGACTTGGTCTTGGACGGAACCGACAACTTCGCGACCCGCTATCTCGTGTCCGATGCCGCGGAGATCCTCCGCAAGCCCGTCGTCTGGGGCGCGATCCTGCGGTTCCACGGCCAACTCGCGGTGTTCTGGGCCGGTCGCGGGCCGACCTATCGCGATCTGTTCCCGGAGCCGCCCGACCCGGCAAGCGTGCCGTCGTGCGCGGAGGCCGGGGTCCTGGGTGTGCTCCCCGGAACCATCGGCACATTGATGGCGACCGAAGCGCTCAAGCTCATCCTGGGCCGCGGCGAACCGCTGCTGGGGCGACTCCTGGTCCATGACGCGCTCGCCGGGGACTTCCGGTCGATGCGGATCCTCCCGGACCCGGAGCGCGCCCCGGTGACCGAGGTCCGACCGGTGGAGTTCGTGTGTGCGGTCGGCGGTCCGACCGCGGCGGAGACGCTCGACGTGCCGGCGCTCAAGACATTGATCGCGCGACGGGACAGCGGTGAGTTGGCGCTCGCCGTCGTGGATGTCAGGGAGGACTGGGAGCGACAGCTCGGCACGGTGCCCGGGGCGATCGCCGCCCCGCTCGGCGACATCCAGGAGCGGGGGATCGAAGCGCTGCCGCCGGAGGCGCGGGGCCGTGACGTGGTGTTGTACTGCGCGGCCGGCGTACGGTCCGGTCGCGCCCTCGAAACACTTCGGCCCGCGTTCGCCGGTCTCGAGGTCACGCTCCGGCACCTGGCCGGTGGCTATGGCGCCTGGAAAGCGGTGGAGTGATCGGTGCCCATGCCGCTTCGCGACCCGGATCCGGAGCAGCCCTCCGCACGTTCCGAGCGGGCGGGGTAACGTTTCCGGTCATGAGCGTGCGGCGAGTGTGGACCGATTGGCAATCGAATGACGCGTTCTGATCCCGCGGCCGCCGAACGAGCGGCGGTGCTGGCGGCAGAGAAGGAATCGTTGGCGGACCTCATCGCGACCGAAACCGCTGAGGTGGCCGACGACATGATCATGTGGCGGCGCGACCTGCACCGTCACCCCGAGCCGAGCTGGGCCGAGCACCGCACGACAGCCCGGATCAGGGGCGTGCTCGAAGCCCTCGGGCTGACCCCTCGGGAACTGTCGGGGCCGACCGGGCTGTGGGTCGACATCATGCCGCCCCGCCGCCGCACCCCACCGCGCATCGGCCTGCGCGCTGACATCGACGCGTTGCAATTGACCGACACCAAGGACGTGCCCTATCGCTCGGTCAACACGGGCGTCGCCCACGCCTGCGGCCACGACGTGCACACGGCGCTGCTCCTTGGCACGGCCACGGTCCTGTCCCGCCTGCGTGACCAGGACCGCCTGCCGCGGGCAGTGCGCCTGTTCTTCCAGCCGGCCGAGGAGACCAGCCCCGGCGGCGCCGGTCAGATCATCCGCGACGGCGGGATGTTGGGTTTGCGGGAGGTGTACGCGCTGCACTGCGACCCCCGGACCGAGGTGGGGAAGGTGGCCGTCCGGCCCGGCCCGATCACGTCGGCGTGCGACCGGATCCAAGTGCACTTCGCCGGTCCGGGCGGACACAGCTCACGACCGCACCTCACGGCAGATCTGGTCATGGCCATGGGCGCGGTCATCACCGAGGTGCCGCTCCTGCTGTCGCGGCTCGCTGACCCGCGGGCCGGCGCTTCCGTCGTGTGGGGTCACGTCGACGCGGGCAGCGCCCCGAACGCGATCCCGGCGACCGGGCTTCTCGAGGGGACCCTGCGGGTGCTGGATCTCGAGGGCTGGCACCGTGCTCGCGACCTGGTGCCCGACCTCGTGCGCAAGGCGGCCGGGCCGTTCGGGGTGCATGTCGAGGTCGAACTTGCCGAGGGCATCCCGCCCACCGTCAACCACCCGAAGGGTGCCAGCCGCATCGCCGAGGTCGGTCGCGCCCTGCTCGGGGAGAGCAGCGTCGTCGACACCGAGCAGTCGCTCGGTGGGGAGGACTTCTCGGAGATGCTGATGCAGGTGCCGGGTGCGCTCGGCCGACTCGGCGTGCGTCCTGTCGATGTCGCCGAGTGGCCCGATCTCCACCGGCCCATGTTCGATGTGGACGAGCGGTGCCTCGAGGTGGGTGCCAAGACGATGGTCGGACTGGCAGCTCTGCGGACCTGAGCGCCTCCCCGGGATCCGGCGGAGCGTCGGGCAGAATCGCCGCGTGGTTTCTTCCCCCCGCGAAGCCCGGTGGCAGCTCCCGTGGCGCCGTCGGCTCGCTGCAGTCGCTGCCGCGACGGCGTTGAGCGCCGCGACGGGATTGGGTGCCGCGCTGGTGCCGGGCCCGGTCGCGCAAGCGGCTCCACCGATTGCGGACGAGCCCACCACCTCCACGACTCCGCCGGAGCCGCCTGAAGAACTGCGGCAAGCCGTGGAGCGTGATCTCGGGCTGTCCTGGACGGACTATCTGGCGCTCGGGCGGCAGGCGGAAGAAGCCGCCGTTCTCGACGCGCAACTCTCGACCGTCCCCGGCTATCAGGGCGTCGCCCTCGAGGGCGCGGAGATGGTGGTGACCGGCTCTGGTGCCGCCGTTGAACGAGCCGCGGTGGCCGAGGGCGCCCGCTCGGAACGGCCCGCCCAGCATCTCGATGCCGATCGGATCGATCGCTTGTTCATCGACGAGGTCGACCATCGTCGCACCGGCCTGCTGGCGGTCGCCTGGACAGTGGACGGCTGGGTGGTCACGGTCGTCGACCCTGACGCACGTGGCGTTCTCGCCGACGGGTCCCCGGGCCGCACGCCACGCGAGCTCGCCGACGCGAATCCCGAGCTCGAGGTGCGACCCGGAGCGCTCGCGACAAGCACCGCCGACATCCTCGGTGGTGAGGGATGGGGCTCCGGGCCACGCATGCCCCGCTGCTCGATCGGCTTCGCGGCATTCGATCCGGCCGGGCGCCGGTCGATGATCACCGCCGGCCACTGCAGCGACAACGGGACCCTTCGCGATGCGCGCTGGGAGACCGACCCCGCGTACTCCCTCGGCACCCTCACCTTCACCGAGTTCGGCCGTCCGACCAACTCGGCCGCCGATCCCGGCACCGATCTCAGCGTCTATGCGGGCGCGGATCCCGGACTGCGGCCGGCGTTGGCCGGCTATCCCGGGAGCATGCGAGTGACCGGGATGGCGGCGCCGATCGTGGGTGCGCCGGTGTGCACGAGCGGGCGCACCAGCCGCGCGTGGCAGTGCTCGACGATCGATGAGGTGGGTCCGTACGCCGTCCGTGGACCCGACGGCCCCGCTGATATCCGCTGGATCCATGGCTTCAGCACCCTGCTGCCCACACAGGCGGGTGACTCCGGTGCCGGCATGGTGACGGGCCTCAAAGCGGTCGGAATCCTCTCGGCCGGGGTGCACGGCGTGGGGCGCAGTTTCGGCTCGGCCCTGACCGGACTGCCCGCCGGCCATAGCCTCGACGTGTGGCTCAACACCCCGACCGCGGGAGCAGCGGCGGGCGGACGCGTCCGGGGTCGGGTGGCGGTGGACGATTCCCTGCCGCCCGGGACGACCGTGCGCATCGAAGCGGAGTCGGGCACCACGACGGCGGACGTGGCCGCTGACGGCACCTTCACTGTCGCTGCACCCGCCCTTCCTGGACGGTTGGTGATCGCCAGCGGCCACTCGCGGTCGACCGCGGTCGACTTCGACCCGCGCTATGGCAGCGCCTCAACCGCCCGCTATTGCGGCTTGCGCGACGGCGGTTGCTTCCAGGTCTTCATCGGTGGGTCGCTCTATTGGTCGACGGCTTCCGGGGAACACCTCGTGCGGGGCCGCATCCTTGAGCGCTGGGGTGGCCTCGCTTGGGAGAATGGTTGGCTGCGTTATCCGACCTCGCCGGAAATGTGCGGTCTCGTGGCAGGTGGTTGTTGGCAGGTTTATCAGGGCGGCCGGCTCTATTGGTCACCGGCGTCCGACGCACACCCGTTGCGTGGTGCAATCGGGGCCGCTTGGAATGGCACCGGCTATGAACGCGGACTGCTCGGCTATCCCACGTCCGGGGAATTCTGCGGACTGCGTGATGGCGGCTGCTTCCAGACATTTCAGCGTGGTTCGTTCTATTGGTCGCCGCGCTCGGGAGCGCACTGGGTCCGAGGGGCGATCCGTGACGAATGGGGCCGTCGTGGCTGGGAGAACGGGCGACTCGGCTATCCGGTGAGCGACGAGGAGTGCGGTGCCTCGTCCGGCGGGTGGATGTGCACGCAGCGTTTCACGGGTGGCACGTTGGCCTGGACGCCCGCGGGTGGAGTGCGCGGCTGATCGCGATAAATCGGATGCGGTGAGCCAAGGGATCTGTCACTGTTGTCGCAGTCGAACGGGCCGAAGAGATTCGGTTATCACCATTCCGACGGAGGTTGCGGGTTCGATTCCCGTTGTGCTTTCGGGCACGTAGCTCAAGGGCAGAGCACCGCATTTCCGGATTTCACAACCTGCCCGTTCGACCCGGCCCGTCGTCGACCTTCTTGGAAGGAGGGAACCATGACCCCCGACATTCTCCGATTCATCAACCGGCGCACCACGGCGCAGTCCCTGCCGGCGCACCCGGATCAGGCTCCCAACGCAGCGGGCGGCTGGACATTTCAGCTTGACGACGCGGCACGGCTGCGGCGTTTCCTGATCCTCGGGACCGAGGGTGGCACCTACTACACGCGACCGCTGGAGCTCACCATCGACAACGCCGCGGTCGTCGAGCGCATGTGCACCGAGGACCCGGCGACCCTGCTCGCGACCATCCGGGAGGTCTCCCTCGCGGGACTCGCGCCCAAGCAGCAGCCGACGCTCTTCGCCTTGGCTGCGGCCGCGTCGCTGGCGGATGACGCGCACCGTGCCCAGGCGCTGCGGATGCTTCCGGACATCGCCCGGACGGGTACGCACCTGTTCCTGTTCGCGGGTTACGTCGAGCAGTTCCGTGGCTGGGGTCGAGGGCTGCGGCGGGCCGTCGCGGACTGGTACCTGCGACCCGATGTCGCACACGTCGCCCTCCAGACGGTGAAGTATGCCCAGCGGGAAGGCTGGTCCCATCGCGATCTGCTGCGGCTGTCCCACCCGAACACCGACGATCCGGTTCGGCGGGCGTTGTTCGAGTGGGTGGTCCGGCGCGCCGAGGTGCCCCACGGGCGGGGACTCGAAGTTGTCAGCGGCTTCGAACAGGCCCAGCGTGCATCGGCCGCGGAGGTGACCCGCCTCGTGGCGGCGTACCCCCTCACCTGGGAGATGTTGCCTGACCGCGCGCTGGCCGAGCCGGCCGTCTGGCGGGCCCTGCTGGCGAAGGGGATGCCGATGACCGCGCTGCTGCGCCAGCTCAACCGGCTGACGAGGCTCTGCGTCCTGTCGCCGTCGGCCCCGGAGCTCGATCGGGTGGTCGCGCGGCTGACAGACCCGGAGGCCGTCCGCCGGGCGCGCATTCATCCGCTCCAGGTCCTGATGGCCCAGCGGACGTACGCAGCCGGGCGCGGGCTCCGCGGCTCCATGACGTGGGATCCGATACCGCGTCTGGTCGACGCCTTGGACGAGATGTTCCGGCTGGCGTTCACCTCGGTGGTGCCGACCGGAAAGCGATTGCTCCTCGCCGTGGACGTTTCGGCCTCCATGGACTGGGGGACGGTCGCCGGTTCGGCGATGACCCCTCGCGAGGGGGCGGCAGCGATGTCGCTCGTCACCGCAGCCACGGAGCGGACCTACGAGATGGTCGGTTTCAGCCACGAGCTCGTTCCGCTGCGCATCTCCCCGCGGCAGCGGCTGGACGATGTGGTCGCCACCATGCGGAGGGTCCCGATGGGCGGGACCGACTGCGCTAAGCCGATCGAGTACGCCCTCGCGCGCGGTCGCGACGTCGATGCATTCGTGGTCTATACCGACAACGAGACTTGGGCGGGACACCAGCATCCGCACCAGGCACTGGCCCACTACCGGAAGCGCACCGGCATCCCGGCCAAGCTGATCGTTGTCGGTCTGACGGCCACGGGGTCGTCGATCGCCGACCCGAACGACGGCGGGATGCTGGACGTGGTCGGCTTCGATGCGTCGGCGCCGGCGGTGATCGCCGACTTCATTCGGGCCTGAGCGCCGACCCCGGTGAGGACCGATTCCGAGCTCGATTTGCGGCGCGGTGTGGGGGTCTGGCAAGATCGGGGGTCTTGTCCCGAGAGGGGCAGGGCTCCCGATCCCGGTCGGATCGAGCCGGGCAGCCGCCCGATTTGACTCGCCAGGGGAGAGAGCGTAAGTTAGATCGAGTCGCCACAACGCCGGAAGGCGTGGTGGAGGCGCCTCGGAGGTAACGTTCCGGGGAATCGGAGCAAGAATCGGATTTGACACCGAGGACCAGCTCCGGTAAACTTAGCCAAGTTGCCCCAAGCGAGATTCGGTTCGTATGGATCGTGTTGAGCGCGGTGTGTGTACGGTTTTTGAGAACTCAACAGCGTGTTTTTACGTCATATGCACTTTTTTGGGACCTTTTCTGC